>NZ_JBIVOH010000002.1:0-284945 GCF_044754025.1 Lysinibacillus sp. NPDC093197
GGCAAAATTAAAACTGAGTCCGGTACAATACCGAACTCAGTTTACCCAAGCTGCCTAAATGAAAAAACCGTGTCTAACTTTTAGGGGTCACTTCAAACAATTGGGGGGCAGTTCATCACGGAGTGGTCTTTTTCCAATAATACAAAATAGGTAAATTACGTTAGAAAAAATCAATTTAATCCCAATATTTATCCATTAATGACGTTGACCAATTTGGCTGTTTCACATCGCCTTTTGGTAAGAACTCTTTCATTACAGGTTTAATATCAATAATAGGTGTTCCGTCTATCGCATCTAATCCTTTAACAATTAATGTTCTTTGTTTTATATCTATTAGTTCTACAATAGTTACCCCCAATTTATTGGGTCTATTTTTTCCTCTTTGTGCAAAAATGCCAACCTCGGGATAATTTTTATTGTTTCTAGGATGTCTTGCATCGTACTGAATTTTTTCATCAGCAACCTTATCAAAATAAAAAATGATTTCCAAGTGAGAAAACTCGTCAACACCCTTTAAAGACGATTCATTAAAATGTTCTGTAAGTTCAATTGTTGATATTATTGAACCCCAATTATCATCCTCAATTTCTTTTCTATTATTATTTACAATCGCTACTGGCTGTATAGAGTATTGCATAGTTAACTCTCCTCCCATTAGACTTTATTTTGATAATTTCCACAAAAAAATCATGTCGATGATTAATGATTGGTCACTTGCTTAGTTTTCCAACTTATTTGTTGGAACATAGCTCTTTAAAATTACATCTCAAACAGCGCCATTTATCTTGTGTTTGCTCAAAATCTTCAAGGTCTACTGGCTCGTTTAAAAGGATATCGGCTTGAAACTTTTTCATTTCTAAAACACTGTGTCGAAATGTATGTAAAATATTGTCCATATCGAACGATGTAAACATATATTGTTTGCGTTCCCCTGTCACTAAATATTCATTATAAACTTCGATTTTTTCTAATGAAACACCGTATTTTTGTTGGATATAATAAGCATAAAGTGCTAATTGCTGACGATCATCGTCTGATTGACCACCTGTTTTCCAGTCAATAATAATCCATTTATCTTCTATATCATCGTAATAATGAAAGTCCATCACGACAAAAACTTGTGTATCCTCAATTTTCATCGAGCGAAACTGTTCGGGCTCACCAATTCTTAATGATCCTGTATGAGCAGTAATTTGTAAAAACGTCTCACTTAGAAGAAAGTTCGTAAACACCGCTTCCATTCGATTTTTATAATCTGTAATTAACTCAGCATTTAGCTTTCCCTCATAATAGATTTCCTGCATCATGTAAAACTTGTTAGGTTTATGTCTCCATAAATCCACATGGCGAGTCGAATCAATAAAGGCAGCATTTAGTTGGCCACGCGCACGATTTACAAGCTCTGACACAGATGGTACTGTCTTCGTTTGCAAATAATCGATAATTGTTTGCTCGATTAATCGATGGACAATTTGCCCAAATAATATAGGCATCGCTTGCAGCTTTTTTAAGCGATACACATGCTGGTGAAATGGTTCCACCTGATGGCTCAGCCATCCATTATGAGAAAAATAGTATTCATAGCCATATTTTCTGGCGCAGCTTGTTAATGTTTTATGGCGTGAAAGTGACCACGAAAATGTTGGAAAAGGTGAAATTTCAAACATGCGAACCCTCCTTATAACTGTTGGAAGAAATCATAAACAAGTTGTAGAATAAGCACTATTGTCACAACACGTAACAGTATCTTTACTTGATTTGCCTTTACCTTTCTTGCAAGGACAATGCCAATTTGTGCACCAATAATGGATCCAAGCATTAAAACGATTGTGAGCGGCCATTCTATTTTTCCAGTGGCAATATACGTAATGGCTGCCCCTGAGCACATCGCAAAAACACCAACACGAGACAAGCCTACAGCTTTTATATAGGAAAGTTTTTCATGCGCATACGTATACAGCGCCAATGTACTACTACCAGGACCAAATAAGCCATCATAAAATCCTACGCCCAGCAAAATGGGACCATTTTTCCTAGTCATTTTAAATCTTTCTACATCACCAAAATCTGCCCCACCTATAAAGGACATGATGAGTGCGAAGCCAAGTAAAATAATAGCAATAAGCGTTAACGTCTGGCCGCTCATAAAGGAAGCAAAGAGCCCACCCAAAGTTCCACCAATCAAAGATACAAGCAGAACTGAACGCATTTCCGCCCAAGACAATTCCTTTCTTCTAAAAATCGTATAAAAGCTAGAAAAAGCACTTACCATATTGGAAACTTTATTCGCTCCAATTGCTGAGTGAACCGGTACACCCATCAACATCATTGTTGGTAATGTGATTAATCCACCACCGCCAACTAATGTGCCGATGACATTACCTGCAATACCGATTACTAAAAATAAAACGTATTCCATCTAATCCTTCTTTCTAACCACTTGATATCAATCTTATGTTACAGTATAACAGAATCCTATTTTGAAAGAAGACAATATCGAGGTGATCTTATGCATGCACAACAAAAAACACCTACTCCAAAGCTGTGTAAACAACTAACAATAATTGTGGCAACCATTTTTACAGCTGGCATTACCGCAACTTTGATTCAATATCGAAAGCTCCCCTCCTCCATTCCAGTTTTACAAAGCTTTACGACGGACCATGCACAGTTCGGGCCTAAAATCGCTATCTTTTATTTACCATTTGTAGCGTTAATGCTCTTTTTACTTTTGCATTACTTGGAAATAAAAGCGGCTTATCCATTAGTACGTAAACATAAGCCTACCTTATCTCATATTGAGCGACAAAATGGGATAATCACCTTCTGTCTTATGAAAAACAGTATTTTGCTGTATTTTACATATTCACTTTTCAATGATTTATCAGTGGCAATGGGACACAATCGTATTTTACAACAATGGCATGCTTATGGATTTCTTGCCTTGTTATTCATCATCTTCATAGCGGGTATCATCCGCGGACTATACCTCCAACCTAAAGCAAAAAGCTAGCTGCACAATCACCTTTGTGCAACTAGCTTTTTCTTATGATAAAACACTGACAAATCGCTTAGTAATGCTTCTCTTTCATCATCAACTATTGGCAAAAAACTAATACAATTTCCCCGCGAACCGATTGACCGAGAACGATTCTCAATGATAAAATTTTAGTAAATAAACCATAATATGACAAAGGAGGACGACTTAAATCGAGTTGGGGAACAAGTATTGCCAATGCAGCTAAAAAAACGGCTAATGATCAGATATGGCCAGTTACAACTATTGCTAGTGCGGTAGTTTGTGGAATATCAGATGCAAAAATAGCTAGAGAAACAGCCAATCAAAACAAAGCAAATGTACACGTTAAAAATGTTGCTAAAACTGTTGTTTCAAAAGCAGTAAAAACAACTGGTATTGGTTTAGGAGTAACACTTGGCGTAAACGGCGCAAACAACAGCGCATATTATCACAATCGAATGGATAAGTCCTGAAGAAACGTATTATATAATGGACAACCTTTTACGATTCGAAAAAGGCGCAACTAAAGTGCAGGCAAATCCTCATTTACGAATCGCCCCTTCTACTATGAAACTAGGTATTTGGCACATAAGGATTTTAATTAGTAACATTCTCGTGCAAAAAGTACAATTCAAGTTATCAAACATTTCGTACTTCAAGGAAAGTTGGTGAAGTATTATGTGGTATTATCAATCGCTCGCACATTTTTTGTACTTTACGCTAATTATTTTTATTCCTTCATTTGTAAGGGGTTCTCCTTACAAGGAGACCCCAAAGTCTTCTTATACAAGAAGATTACTAGCCTCTATGGTAGTGGCTCTTATCATGACATGTATTGTTACTCTTTTAGATATAAGATTTCCTTTTGGATTTGATTAGACTTTTCTTTACTTCGTGTGAATGGTAAATAGACTATACTATATTTGCTCCATTCCCTTTTAATAGGGAATGGAGCATAGCAACTGAACCTACTACCTTCTTATCTTCTTATGCTGGAATACAATTTACTATTTCATTCTTAATAGAGAGTTGGTGACGATTCAAGTGGTATTATCAATCGCTCGCATATTTTTTGTACTTTACGCTAATTATTTTTGTATCTTTGTTTGTAACGGGTTCTCCTTACAAGGAAACACCAAAATCCTCCTATACAAGAAGATTACTAACGACAATGGTATGGGCTCTTTTCTTAACATGTATTGTTACACTTTTGGATATAAGATTTCCTTTTGGATTTGATTAGTACTTCTATTACTAATGAAGTTCGGTGGATAGGCATTCACTCATATATGAACCTCTTCTATTTAAATTAAATGACTCTTCCTCAAAATATTCAGGAGGTGTTTTCCATTAAAGATAATACAAAAAAAGATAAAGCATTAATCGCATCTGGCTTTTTCTTTATCGTTTTTTTCGTTAAGTTAATACAGGATTTTGATGTTATAAATCTACAAGATTTACTTGCATATACTCTTTTTGCTGCAATAGCTACTGGGATATTTTTTATTTTAAAGTACCCATTTAATAGCAAATAATTTTTATTAAATACATTAAACTGGAGTGATATTATGATAAAAAATAGTCCATATACATTATTTAAAGGAACTATGGTCGTTGTTATTGTAATGTTTTCTATTCTTGGTGTATTTACAGAATAAACGGTTGCGAACGAATACCCAGATGACGAAGAGGTTCTCGCTTTGATTGAGGAATCTCTAAAGTTAATTTATGAAAAAGGAATTGATACTGACACTCAAGGTAATTTTTAGGATATAATAAAGAAAAATTTGTAAACAGTTTAAAAAAATATGATAGTTATGAAGAGCTTATTCAAGCATTCGAAGATGAAAATTTAATCATAGATATTAATAAAGTAGATGTTTCTATCCAATCGAACTTTGGAACTAGTGCTGTTGCGTGTGAATGGCATTTAATGAGAACAATGCTGAATACAGAGCGGCACAAAAACAGCTGTCTTTCCAAAGGATTAAAAGCACATTTTGGTTTAGTTTCCTCAATTAGCACCTTAGCGAATTTAATATATGATAAAAAGTTCAAATTAGCTGCTTCACATATATTAAAGCTCTGTATTAAATCCAATATTGCTGGAGCAATTGCAACATTAGGGTATATTTAATATCAGTGTGCAAAAGAAATGAATAAGAAATTCCCTGGAAAAAGTAGTAACTGTGAATAATCAAAAAGTATACTTGGCTAGTTAGAGAAGGTGTTTAAAGTTAAAAATATAATAAAAAATAGATTAGTAGTAGCATCTTTATTTTTCTCTATAAGTATTTTCATCATGATAATTGTGAACACTGATGATATCAGTATATCAAACCTAATAAGTTCAATTATTTTTGGGGTATTTGTAGGTGTCATATTTTTCATTCTAAACTACCCATTTAAAAATAAGTAAGATGCACATTTTCAACTCATAAAATTCAAATCACATGCTCTTTATTAAGCGTTGAAAAGGTAGAATTAACATTTATTGTAAAGGAAGAGGCAGAATTAGATATTATCAAAGTATTTTCTGTATAGAACCACAATGTGCCTATCTAATCGTTGAAATAGTCTGGATTCTTTAAAATAAACCCAATTTTAACATCCCATATCAAAAGTCGATTGAATTCCAACATTTCGGACCAATCGACTTTATCGTTTATATCACATCGTTCACTTTCTTTTTATTGTGAGAAAAACTACTTTCAAAGTATAAATTCATTAATATAAGCCCTAAAGCAAAGGCAATAAGTCCTCCACTAATAAATGAAAGTAACAGTTTATAAAATAAACCAAAATCAGCTGTATATTGATAATAATCTAATATTAAAAAAATAGCGATTGTGCCAATAATTGAAGTAACACTAGAAATACAATAAGCCCAGATGAATTGTTTTCTGCTGTACAAAATACTTTCCACTTCCTTTCGATGTGCTTGTATATATTAGAATGAGAAAAATCAAATGAAAATATGCATATTTTAAACATTTATTTGTAAATTATCACAGAGCTTTTCTTTATTAATTTATACCCCAGAAATAGATTTCTTAGCCATGTATGTTACGAGGCTAAAATTCCGTATTGTACTGAGTTTCACAAATTACGGAAAATAGATTATACTGGAACTAACTATTAACAATCATATTCAAAAAGGGGAATCTCCTATGACAGAAAATAATCAGACTGAAGCACCAAAAAAGAAAATGACTCTGCAAGAAGCAGTAAAGCAACAGCTTGAAAACAAAAAGAACAAAAACGCTACAACTAAGGGTAAAATGAATGGCGACACTTCAACAAAGAAAATGAAAAGCCAACAAACGAAAAAAACAAGTAATACACGTAGAAAAATGGGCGTTTAAGAACGGTTTAAAAAAATTCGTTTAACGCAAAAAAGCATTCAAGGAATCGTCAATTTCCCTTGAATGCTTTTTACTTTATTTAACTTCTTGGCGTAATGCTTGTAACTCTTCAAATGATAAGTTAGTTAAATCCATAATCTCTTTATCACTATTCCCTTTTAAAATCATCTTTTTCGCAATGCTTTCTATCCCTTGTTTTATTCCTTTTTCTATTCCTTTTTCTATTCCTTCTTGTTCCGCGTAGTATTTTGCATCTTCAATTTTAGCCTCTTCATCTAGCAAATACTTGACCCGTGATTGGTAAGCGATAATATTATCTGGATCTTGACTAATTTCTTCCCATGCTTGAAGTGCTTTACGTATGTTTTCATCTGTCATCGCTATTTCTTCCAATGCTCTATAAATATCCTCACGAACTATCTTTTTACCGTCATCTACCATACCAAACATCAGTAACCACCTCTCTATAATATCAATTTAGCATTATATCCACTTACTCCTGTTGCGCTTAGCATTATTACTGATAATCCTAATACTAATACTAATAAAGTTTTGTCATTCTTTTCATGAAGACTCCTCCTTATTAGCAAAAATTATTTATGGAGCTTCTATTAATATATAGTTATCATCTTATTGAAGAATGGCTATAAAATTCACTTTTTATTCTGTCTAAATATAAATTAGGATCTTCCCCATCCTCTTTCGGGTAACGCTCCAGTAAAACTGGCATTAATTTATCCCATAGCGTGTCCATAACATAAAAATCTCGATCAAAGTTATAATCTAAATCATAAAGAGATATACCCAATGCCTTAGCATAGCGCTCTTTTTCGGGCAACACGACATCCGCAACATTTGTAGCAATATATAGATTTACTTCCTCTTGGGTAATACTTACACCATAAATCTCTTCAGCAATTCGAATTGCGTCTATATATCTTGCTGTTTCCTCTATAGCGACTTTCTCCAAGTAAGCATTATCATGTTTCAAATTACTCATCTCATTATGGACTTTCAAGCGAAACTCAGCTTTTTTGTTATCCATCGTATTTTCTACTGACTGTGAATTTAAATTTACACTTTTTCCTAAAGATTTAGCTTGATTTTTAGTCACATCAGGCATTTCATTTAAAACCTTTGCAACAGCTGTTTCTAAATCAACACTAACATTATTTGTAACATTTTTTTCATTACCAAATACTATTTGCCTACTAAACGCTACTATAAAAAACAATGCGCAAACTGAAAAAATAATAATTCTATTTTTTTTTTGCACATCAAGCTCTCCTTTCTGAAATTTTATATAGGTTTCGTAAATGTTCTATCTCCACAAGCCAAACTAGCAGTGTCTTTTTCACATGTTATAACAAATGTTGTTGTTAAGTGAGCATTCTCACCTGTTTTGGCTACAATATTTTTAGTTGAACCTCCAGAACTTATTCTATAAGGATCACCTGGTAGAACATAACTGTATTTATTTCCCTGACTCCATTCCAAGGAAGAGACAGAACCAATCACATTTCCAGAAGCATTTCCTGTTCTATAGATAAAAGATGCATTAAAACCAAGAGAAATATTGGGATCCATAAATTTATTGGTATAGTAACTAGCGGTATATCCACTATAAGTAATTTCTGCTCTAGCAAGATAATTCTTATCAACATCAATGTTATAAGTATAAATTGTATTTGTTAATCCAGTCATTAAACTAAAGTGACGAATAGTACCGCTCCAAGTATCACTAACCCTTATTGCATTTGCAGTTACTGCTTCTCCTCCAAATAAAAACATAGCAACTAAAACAAATGATATTATTATATGTTTCATAAATACACCCCTTCCTTCTTTCATCAAACTCCAACTCTTCTAAACAATACAGTTATACTCTGCTATAGCACACTTATACTCGAGTTAATTAAATTTTATCTTGCAATAAACCGACATTTCAACCGACAAAATTTCAGTCGGTTACCGTCAAGATTGCTGTCGGTTATAGAAAATTTTTCTACTGAGTGGGCTGGAAAATTATTAAATAATTAGAAAATTAAGAAACTAATAACAAGACTTTTCGTCTGATTCTTTAAGGGGGGATTAAAAATTAATACGATAAGAAAATATCCGATTGTGTTAGTCTTTTTAAGTTTATTATCCTTAGCAGCTTGTACATCAAATGAAACAAATAATGAGGTATCGCTACCCGAAGGTATTCCTAATTTTGTTGAAGTAAGTGATTTTGAAAAGATCGACTGGGATAAAAAAGCGGTGACTTTCAATAACAATATTATTGGAAATGAAAATAAGTCAGGTGTTATTGGTGCTGACGCGCCAAGCTTAAATGTTCAAAAATGGATGTGGCATCTTTGGGGAATTGAAAATCCTACAAAAACAAAGTTAACGGTAGTAGGTTATCACAAAAAAACAGGGACAATTCATCAAATCTTAACGACTGGCTGGACAATTGACCTTGGAGGGGCAAATAATGGAGCAGATGCCCATGCCCCATCAGGCGTTAAAATACCAGAAAAAGGACAATGGGCGATACTGCTTTATGCAAACGAAAAGTTATTTGATATTTTAATTTATGACATCAATGAATAAGGGAATTTTTCAATAGCAATTGTAAAACCCGCTACAGAAATGAAATCTGAGTGGGTTTATTTACTTATGTAAAGCGTGATAATGGAACTTTTACCTTCTCAAAATCTATAATATGATCGACCATCTCTTCCATGTAATCATAATATTCATGGTTTGTGAAAATAATATTTTTATTATCTTTTTTTAATTTACGCATTATATCAATAATGATATTTTTCATTTCTTTGTCTAAAAAAGCAAATGGTTCGTCTAGTACATACCACTCTCTTTTTAATGAGAAAATAGCGAGTATATAAATTGCCCTTCGTTCACCTCCTGATAACATGCCTAATTTTGTATTTTTTAATTTTTCTATTTTAAAAGGAAAAGCATTTTGTTCTAGAAAAAAATAAAAATTATTTTTATCTTCTCCACATAAATCATAGATAAAATTTATAAATTCTTTTACTTTTAATCGATTATAAAATGAAAAATTTTGCCTCATATAAATAACATTGTTATTACCTGTTATTGCGTTAACCGGATATTTTCTAATTTTGCATAGATAATCTAAAAAGAATGTTTTGCCCGTACCATTTTGTCCAGTAATATAAGTAATGCCATTCATTATTTTTAAAGTGACTTTTGAATTGATTTCTTTTATCAATAGTTCATTTACACAAATCATTTAATCACCTATTTTCAATAGAAATTGGTTTGAATAAAATTATACTTGGTAAACTAAGAAGAGCGAGTAGGATGAGTATACAAAGCGATCCTAAAGGGATTATACCTTGTAATAAATTAAGTTGAACTTGTGCAATTTTGTATAAAGGATTATAGTGATTGAGGTTATTTGAAAAACCAATCGTTATAAACATTGAAAAAACAATTATATTACAAATTGAAGTAATAGATGTACTATACAAGCTTTTAATGTAGGTAAAGTTATAAGAAATAAAAGCCAATGGAATACAAATAATTAAGCTTAATGAACCATAAAAACATAAAATGATAAAATTAAAGCTTAATAATATGGAAGCAAGCAGATTGAAAAGTATCATACAGATTAAACCATAAACGATTTGAGTTAAGAGGCATCCTAAAAAGAACTGGAAATTTATCCATTTAATTGAGTAAATAAATATTAATATACCAGAATCCTTTTCACTTAAAGCATATAATCCAACACCATATACAAATGATGTAAAAAAAATATATACCCACCAGTATACTAAAACACTTGAATTTTGAATGTTATTTATATTGAATAATAAGGTAATAGTTGGTAGAATTAATCCCCATATTAAAGAAATCTTATCTTTCAGTAATAATGTTAAATTTAATTTCAGGATCGCATTTGCTTGCTGCATAAAATCACCTTCTCCGTCAAAAATCTTGGTAACTAATAATTTCAAGGAAATGGTATCCAATCTATATTATAATCTAGCCTTTTCCCTATAATTTTAGAAACATTATCTATATTTTCTTTAGTGTATAAAGAGGGATTTAAATGTGGAAACCAATTTGTATCGAAAACTTTTACTATTTTTAAATGTGGAATTTTTCTATGGCTTGGGAACATGCTAATCATAGGGTTCATCTTTAGATTAATGTTGCACCAATCCAATAATTCTAAAAATTCAGAATTTAATTGCGCAACAGTTTGCCGAATAATAGTTGACTCTGTCTCTAATAAATAATGATATAATTTCCTAAACTGTGGTATGGTTATCGAATCAAATTTTTTATGATATAAGTCTTTTTGTTCTATATCATCATTTTTGTCAAAATCAATTTCACATTCTTTAGTATGTTTTGTTGCAAAGTATTGTAAAGCTTCAATTTGACTTTTCTTTATTGCTTCCTCTAAAATAAACGAAGTTCCAAGACCTGTACATTTATTTACTTTTCCTATACCTAATGTTAAAATCACAAAAACTTTTGGTGACAAAGAAATATTATAGTAATAAACATTATCAACATAATTCAATAAATAAGTGTTAAAACTATGAAATTTACTTATATTGATCGAATCTTCCGGAGTTTTTGTAAGATAATTAACAATTAAACTTTGTCTCTCGAAAAATTCCAAAAATGCATTTTTTATTACAGCATACGAACTTGTATGTGCTGCCATACCACAAGAATCAACAAATTTATCTTTTGCAATTAATTTATTTTTAGCAACACTTTTCTTTTCTCCATTTAGTAAACTGTTTGAAAACTTATAATCTATTTTGGAATCATTATTATTAATTAATATTTCTCTTTCAAAAAATTCTCCTAATACTTTTTGAATATTTTTTCTTCTATTCTTAAAACCTACTTCGTATGCCTTAACTTCCATTTTATCCTCTCTAATCATAAAATTATTAAAATGGTGATTTAAAAAGACCCCCCTATCAGAAAAATACCTTGTTGAATTCAATAAAAACCCCATATTTATATCAACTCCGATCAAATTTGTTTTAAAATATTAGACTAGTAATGCAATCGAACGATATAACTATAATATAGTTATATATTATCTAATTTCCTAAATAATTATTTCATTATTCCCTAACAATATACATATTCTTGAATTTAAATTAACATCTTTTGTAAACCTTTGACTGTACATGTATATATTAAATTCTTTACATTTTATAGAAAATAAATTTTCTAAATATATTCCAAAAAGAGTTTGTACCTTAGAGACATACTTTGTCCCTTCTAATACAATTGCTTGTCCAAATAAAGCAATAGCAGACTCTAAATCTAAAAACCAATGTATAGAAATGGGAGGATTGTATTTTATTCTTTTAGAGGTAAATTTCATAGTTAACAATAAATTTTTTTGTTTTAAATCAAACATATATGCTCCAGGATTCAAATCATTAATAGTTGTATTTATTACCAATACAGGAATGAAAATTACATATTCAATTTCATTGACTATTTTCTCTAAAACTATGGCTATATTATTGATAAAATATGGTAGACTATCTAAAATTATTTTTTTATGAAATATTTCCGGCTTTTTCATTCTATCCAACTCAAATAAATTAATAATTTCTGTAGTATTCGAATTATAAGTTTTAAGTGTTGAATATTGAAATATTTTAGAAATTTGGTACTCGATATTTTTATCAATATATATATTTTTATATTTGTTCCAATAATTACTCATAACAATCACACATCTCCCAATAATAAGAAAAATCAGTATTTACATAATAATCTTTTAAAGATATTCTATAAACTTTATCTATTTTTAATTCAATTTTTTCATTTGTTATATCCCTTAAAATAATGTTCATCAAAGGAAGATAATCTCTTTCAGAAATCAAGCCATCATATTCAAACTCTATATTTTCTTTGTAAATCAGGTCAATCATCATTTGGAAATTGGGATTATTATACCCATTTATATTTCCTCTTAATTGGGCTTCTAGACTATCAAAAAAACATAATGGACATGGATTATTCCACTTTTTCGAATAATAATTAGAAATATAAATTGAATTATTATATGGGAAAATTACTTTGTATACTAAATTTTCATATTCTTTTAATTTTTCAACTACTCCTTTCAAGTTTTTTAGATTAAATGGATTAAATAATATAAACAATATCCCTATTTCATTAAGTTTCTTTTCATCTTCTAAAGTATTTAAAACAATCATTTCATCAAATACCATCCTAAAGAGATATTCAACTTCATTTTTTTTATCATTTGAATATATAGCTATATTTGAAAAGTCTAAATCTTTTTTCACCTTCGTTTTAAAAATATCATTATCACATAAAAAGCTAATTACTCTATCTGAAAACTCCTTATTTTCTTCAAAAAAATTATAAATTTCAAATTTAGATATACAAGATAATTCATTCTCTTCTAAAAAAGACAAAAAGCTAATTAATGGATTACTCTTAATAATCATTGAATTACTTTTAGTTTGTACAATATGTTGCTTCTCTTTTTCTTTATTTATTGAATACAGTAAATAAGGATTAATTTCATACATTCTTATCTCTCCTTTGTAAGAAAATAAAAATATCTAATGTAATACATTAGATATTTTTATTTTAATGCAATATCGCGCTATCAACTTGATGAGCTGCTATTCATACAACAACAACAGCAGCAACAGCAACCGCCCCCTCCACCGGTCTTATCAGGTTTTTTTAAATAGTTTGAAGACAAAGAAATACCTAGTTCTTGATTTAAATCAAAATCGAATTTTCGTTTTAAGTTTTTTTCTATATATTCCATAAATACAACCTCCTTATTTTGTAATAGATAACCGTTTTTTTCAGTCTAAATTAATCTTTTGGCATAAAATTAAAAACTCACTATAAAAATTAATTTTCTACATAATCAGAAATAAACTTCAGATTTTCTTTAACAGATCTTTAATTATTAGAATTATCAGTTAATTATATAGAGATTAATTTATCTTAATTATTTAATCTGCATTTGTTTATTAATTTGAGGTTTTAGTTTTCTTATTCAAACATGTGTTGCTATAAAATGCAGTCACGTAACACAAAAAATATCAACTCTGCCACAAGATATCCCTGTATGATACTTGAGCATTAAATATTCTAATTAATCAATTCTGAAAACCTTAGAACTTTTAATCTAAAATTTGCTATATATAGCATACTTGCACTCGAGTTAATTTAATCATACCCCCTCACCAACCGATATTTCAACCGACAAAATTTCTGTCGGTTACCGTCAAAATCATCGTCGGTTATAGTCAATTAACTCACTGATATTTACTTTTGAAATAAAAGTACTAGCCGATTCACTTTTTCGGGAGCAAACGTTATTATAAAACTAGAATGAATAATCATCAGAAAAATAAGAAAATAATAATATAATTTTTCGTCTGATTCTTTAAGGGGGAGGTAAAATTAATAGGATTAGAAAGTTAATACTGTGAAAAGTAATAACAAAAATAACAGCCCACTTAAATTAAGAAGTGGGCTTGTAAAAATTTTATTATTAATTACCTAGCTAAATTCATTCTGTTTTTGAAAAGAATTATTAAAATAACTGTTGTACTAATAATTATACCAGCGTAAGGAAAAATCAAAGGTAGTTGAATAATATTAAGCAAAGTTAAGCCCACTAAAAGCCCACAAATCATTAATAACAATGAGAAAATATTTTTAATCATTTTAAATTAAACCCCCTTTCTGGATAATGTTTATCATAAATGCTCTAACTTTAAAAGCGCAGTAAGCGACTACTCCTTCAGAGCTAATCCTGCTCCTAACAAGCAAGGTATACAATCGAGTTTTTTATTTCCTTAAATATTATTTGCTATAGCACATCTCTAATCGAGTTATTTAAATCATAAATCCTCAACTACAGACATTTCAACTGACAATATTTTTGTCGGTACCGTCAAAAATATTGTCGGTTACATAATTATTTCTATTGAGATTTAGACCATAGATTTTTAAAGAGTCGGTTTTAATGGATTATTTTCTTTTTCGATTGATTCGGGCGTTATGATTCTTCATTATCGTATAAAACCATATAAAAAAAAGTGCCGATTATTTATCGACACTTCTCTCATTCACCTTTATATTCATCAATCAATTGTTTTTCTTTCGCAACCTTAACTGCCTCTATTCTTGAAGAAACGCCTAACAGGCTAAAGAGCTGAGATAAATGGCGTTCTACCGTTCGTACAGAAACATTGAGTGTTGCTGCAATTTTCTTATTTGGATAGCCTTTTATTAGCATCTGAATTAACTGTTTTTCTTTATGGCTTAGCTTTAAGTTAGAAAATCTATCATGCATTTTTTCATTAATATAATCTAAAAAACCCGCTGGAACTACAATCTTTCCTTGAACACTTAAACGAATTGTTGAGATGAGTAACTCAATGGAAGCGTTTTTTGAAACAATACCATTCACTTTTTTTTCAAATAGTAGCGAATAATAGAAGCTAATCTTATCACTTGTATATACAATGACAATCGCATGGGGCTGATTTTCTTTTATTTTAGTCACTAGCTCTAAGTCGTTCGTTATCGCCATATTTGCGTCAATTAAATATACACTGAATTCTTCCTTTTGCATTCTACACAAAATATTATGAGGATCCTTCTCTGTTTCCAGTTTAAAATCTTCTATTTCCCTTAACAGCATCTTTAATCCTTTTAAAACAATTGGATGATCATCCACAACTAAAATTGAAATCAATCGCATCCCTTCCTTCGAATTAGATTCATTTTAAGTTGCGACATCTTATATTATCTATTAAATTACAGAGAGTTACCCCCATCTAAAGTTGATAAAAGGGATAAACTCATAAATAATAGCAAGATACTAAAAATAATCAGGCATTCTCCTCTTAATATGAAACAAACATAGCGATAATATGATAAATGACCACATTGCAGAAGATATAATAATCTACGATTGATGATAATTAAACAATACATTTTTATAAAGAAAGTCTAGTTTTACTCACGGTAATTCCTCCTCTCATGCATAGAATTCTGCAAAATAGTATAAGAACTACTTATCAACTAGAAAAGACAATTTGACTCTTTTATTTTAACAACCATATTTTTCTTAGACATCTGGTTCGCCATTCTTTTCACAAAATTTTCAGATAATAAAATGATATACAATAAAACTCTTCAAAAAACAGCCCATTAAAGGTTGTTTATACCTTTCAATCGACTGTTTATGGTCAAACTATACTTTGTTCAAAAACCAAGAAACCTATGTACCTTACCTACAGAACTTCCAATTGAAATCGCGATTTTTTTCCGCTAGTTACATATTCTATATTTAAAAGATTCTATTGTAATTTCTTCCGCATCCTTCTTGTGAATAGTAAGCCAGCTCCAATAAAGAAAATAAGCATCATAACTTTTATAATCGGAAAGATAAATAGCTTACTAACAACAAAAATAACGAAGATATAATAAACGACCATTGCTAATAAAAACAATCTAAGTTTATTCAAACTGTTACCTACTTTCTTTTAATGCTGCTTCAATTGCAGCAAGCGCCTTGGGACCCATGCCATGCAAATTTTTTAATTTCGCTAAATCGACCTCTTTTAGTTGTTGCAATTGTGTATATCCAGCAGCATTCAATGCACGAATAGCAGGCTTAGCAACGCCTTTTGGCCATTCTGTCATATAAAACCGACCTTTCTTTTTCGAGGATTCTCGATTAATAATAGCTAATAGAAGTATAACTAGCAATGCACTATCCTAATCAAAGCTAATGTCTAATGTAGTACGTATCTCTTGCTTCCCATTATGCAAGGAGTGATAGTGTAATGCAATTTCTCATTTAATAGCCTAGTATTGTTTTATTTCTTCTTCTACCATTTCTAATAATGCGAGTTGCTAAAGGGTCATTAACATATTTACACCTTTCCTTATCCATTTTTCATCAGATTGATCAAAGTGGTTAAGACAGATGCCCTTTCTCACATAGCAAATAGCAAGAAGGATGAAATCATGTTCTTTTCTGCATAAACTATGGCGTTTAAAATTTCTCTAATACGCAAAAAAAACCTTAAAAAAAATTTCCCTTAAAGCGATACAACGTAAGGCTAAGAAAAAGTTTTAATGCCGTTTCATATGCACTTGTAGAAAACTAGCAAACACAACACACTTAACATTCAAAGAGTCGGTGACTTTTTTCATCGAGTCACCGATTTCCGTTTTTAACCTTAGTACTCCCTCTTAATTGCCTCAAATCTAAATAGTATGTTTTAAGATAATGCGAAAACAACCCCTACTATAAAGTAAATTTCCCACCATGATAACAATAGTACGTGTCAGCTTGAAGGCTTTTAATATTACGCAAAGACAGTTCTGCGTTCTCTATATTTAAACAAAAATGTGGATTGGCAATGACCAATTCTTGATTTTCGTGTGCAGCTGCATCGCCTGTAATAACGCTGTTTAACTTTGGAAAATATAAAGAAATATGCCCTGAAGTATGTCCTGGTGTAGCTATTACTCTACACTCATTGTTTAAAATCACGTCCCCATCATGTACCTTTTTATCGATTGCAACATGCTTTAAATCCTTTAATTGTTGAATAAACCATTTACCAAATTCTATTTGTTCTGGTGACATATTTTCAAGCAATTTTTCAGCTTGAAGCAATCTCTCAGACTTCATTTCACCACTAATATATTTCGATTCTATTTCACTTGCTATAACATTAACCCAAGGATGTTTTGCTTTAAAATCATATAAGGAACCTATGTGGTCATCATCGTAGTGCGTAATAATAATATGCTTTAAATTCTTCATCTCAAAGCCATTTTTTAATATTTCATCTTCAATCAAAGGGTAAAAATTTGAATACCCTGTATCGACCAACGTTAGTTCATCATTCACAACAATTAAGCTCGGATAAATAGTGTTCTTTTGTCCATTAAATTCAAATTTAATTGGTAGTTCTACTATCTTCATTTTTCTTCCTCCATACGCGTGCATTTGAAATAATCACTAATATCCATTAACTGTACATTATAATATGGCTTTTTTTCAATAAGTACATTTCAAAAAACAGTTATTGTCATTTATAAGCAGGACATTTCCCTTATAAAAACCTCATATGTCATTTCCTTTCAACGTGGATTCCTGTACTATAAT
Organism: Lysinibacillus sp. NPDC093197; assembly: GCF_044754025.1. Lineage (NCBI taxonomy): Bacteria > Bacillati > Bacillota > Bacilli > Caryophanales > Bacillaceae > Lysinibacillus > Lysinibacillus sp. NPDC093197. Next base: position 17,603 of record NZ_JBIVOH010000002.1, read on the forward strand.
ACATAACTATCTGACATATAAAAAAGAACATTATTATCTCTTTTTGCATGTCAAGGAGGTCTTACATATGCACGATTTTATTTTTCCATTTAGCAATGAAGAGCCTAAATATAAACAGATTTATCAGCAATTAAAGGCTTTAATTGAGCAAGGAAACTTACAGTCGAATGATTCTCTACCTTCTATTCGAAGGTTGGCGGAGACGTTACAGGTCAGTCGGAATACTACTTTGACTGCCTATGAGCAGCTTGTAGCAGAAGGATACATACGAGGTGAAGGACGCAAAGGCTATTTCGTCAATGTATTGGAACAAGTCTTTTTAAAGGACAAGGAAGCATCATTGCTTCCGCCAAACGTTAAGCAGGTGCCTCCTGCTATAATGATTGATTTTCGGGCAGGAGCTGTCGATCAAGCACATTTTCCGTTAAAGGCATGGCGACACTTTGCTAATCGTGCACTCCAGTTAGAGGAAAGTTTTGTGTATGGGGAACCGTTTGGGGAACCTTTATTAAAAGAGCAGCTTGTCCAATACTTATTACAAGCACGCGGGGTTAAATGCGAAGCAGATAATATTATTATTGGTAGTGGTACACAGCAAATGTTACTGTACTTAGGCTTTATTTTGAAGCACGATTTCGCAAGTGTAATTGTCGAGGACCCTGGTTATCTTGGCGCACGACAATCGTTTAAACTAAACGGCTTTGAACTAGAAGCACTCCCTGTTTTAGAGCAAGGTGCACAGCTACAATTATTATTAGAAATGCAATCAAGACTCTTATATGTTACACCTTCACACCATTTTCCTTACGGCGTCACAATGTCTATACAGCAACGCCAAATAATTATTCAGTGGGCAAAAACAGTGGATGGATACATTATCGAGGACGATTATGACAGTGAATTTCGCTATGCGCAGCAGCCATTTCCTGCGCTTGCATCCATTGATCATTCACGGGTTATTTATATTGGGACCTTTTCAAAATCTTTTTTACCTGGTATTCGACTAAGCTATATGGTATTACCAAAGTCACTTCTACATCGTTACAAGGAACAGTTTAGTGAATTTGAACATAATGCATCCTCCCTTCATCAATTAACGATGGCAGCATTTATGAAAAATGGTGAGTGGACACGTCATATTAAAAGAATGCGCCTTATTTATAAACAGAAAATGAACTATCTTGTTGAGCAGCTTCTACAACAATTTGGTGCCAATATTACAATACTAGGGGAACATTCAGGCCTTTATGTATTGGTCAAGTTGCATGTCCAACAAACGGAAGAACAACTTATCCAATCTGCAGAAAAATACGGCGTAAAAGTGTATCCGACAAGCCCGTATTTTCTTGAACATCTCACACCTGAACCAATACTGCAATTAGGCTTTAGTAAATTGGAAATGGAAGACATCAAGCATGGGGTTCAACAGTTAGCAAAAGCGTGGCAGTTATCTTCAATCAACAAATAAAAAACGCAGGAAAGTCATATCCCTGCGTTTTTTTTTATGTATTATTTTTGTGCATATTTTTGTAAATGTTTTGGTATTTCACGAAGATCCATTAACAACGGCATCATCATAAGTAATACGATTAAATAGGTAGCAATCCCGATTGCTACAGCTGAGCCTTTCACTTCATTATCGATCACATAAGGCATTGTGATATAAGGTACAAATACCAATAGTAAAATAGAAATGCGTGTCATTGATGTAAACATTTGTTTTTTTGCACAATATGGACAGCTAATGAATCGTGAAAATGTCACAATCGAACGCATCGACTGCTTCCAAGTCCATTTCTCCTTACATTTAATACATTTTGGCATATAAATCCCCTCCATTCACTAATTATGCCATATCACGTAACAGAGAAGCACTAAATTTAAAGTAAAAAGAATTTGCACAGTCATTCACTGTACAAATTCTTTTAAAAATAATCAATGAACGTCGGAATACCTACTGGTAACACAGCTTCTAATAGCGCCATTTCAATCGCTTCACCCTGTAATCGTTCGATTTTCTCCAAATAGCTAGGGCGTTTATAGCCCAGTAGCATCGTCGCTAACGTCTGGACAGTGAGTTGAATCGCATTCTCGGATAGTTGTTCGCTGACCTTTTCAACGGATACTTTTCCGTTTTGTACCGTTACAACAAACGTACCGTTATTCCAAGCAACAATACGATCGCTTACTGCTAAGCGCAGTTGAAAGTCATTCCCTACAAACGGATAGCGCAATAAAAATTCCTTTATGTCTACAATACGTGCCATAAAATAAGGTGATACTTTTTGAATAATTTCACTGTCCTCAAGTAAAAATGCCACCGCTTCATTGCCGGTCGTTTTGCCATATACATTGTAAACCATTGAGCTATGTGCAGAGACAAAATTCCATAACCCTTTTCGAGCTTCTTCTTGTATATAAACGATTTCATCGATATAAAAATTTTCTTCCATAATACGATAGAACATATAACCTTGTGGCTCATCTTCCTCATCGTAATAGACTGCTGCCTGTAGTTTGACATCACTATCTATAAATTTTTCTTCCCAAAAATCTTCTTGAAATTTCTCATTCCAAGCAATGCTATTGCGCACCATTACACCATGTGTCTTTATTGCATAACGTGCATAAATTGCAACAACATCTTTATCTTTAGGATCGACACGACGAATTTTGCCATTTAATCCACCATAATGAGGAAGTTGTGTATCTTTCACTTGAAATTCCACAATATCACTCATAATTTCCCAGCCTTTTTTGCGATAATATGGAATTGAATAAGGGAATAAATAAGAAATATACCGACCTTCCTCACGCATTTGTTCTAAGCACTTTATAATGAGACTTTCCATTAAGCCGTGCCTAGAATATTCAGGATACGTACCAACTGCCGTTATTCCCCCCATTTCATAAAACTTGCCATGTACATTGATTTGAAAAGGCAAATTTAAAATTTGTGACACAAGTTGTGAGCCGTCAAACCAACCAAACGCATGCCCTTCGTCAAATTGTTTACTTTTGGCATTAACGAAACGACGATCTTTATGAATAGACATAGACATCTGAAATACGTAGTTTAGCAAATCGATTGACTGTGCCATCTCATCTAGTCGTATTTCCCGCATTACTAAACCTTTCCGTTGATTCATGCTTTTCTCTCCTCATCAAATAGCTCTGCAAAAATAGTATCCGGAGCATTTAAAAACCGCTTCGTTATAATATAATGTATAGTGTCCTCGTATCGGATAGATTCAATTCCTCCATCTTCAAAACTGTAGATGGTAGCATTCGGATAACCGAGTAAAATAGGTGAATGTGTAGCGATAATAAACTGGGCTTCATGCTCTAAATCCTTCATTATTTTTAGGAGACTGAGCTGTCTCGTAGGTGATAAAGCAGCTTCAGGCTCATCAAGTAAATAAATCGCCTTTCCTTTAAAGCGATTCATAAATAGCGATAAAAATGACTCCCCATGTGACTGTTGATGTAGGGATTTTCCTCCAAATGCAGCATACTTATTAGGGTGATTCTCTAACAAATCAATATGGCTTGCAAATTGATAAAACGTTTCTGATCGTAGAAAAAAGCCGTTAGAAACTTTAGGCCACCACGATAATCGTATGTAGTCTCCAAGTGCAGATTCCGCTTTATGTACTTCATAAATGTTTTGACGTCCACCACCTGCTGTATTAAAATCACAGCGATCCGCAATTGCTTCCAGAAGCGTTGATTTCCCAGAGCCATTTTCCCCAACAAAAAATGTCACATTCGTTGGAAACTCTAGCTCGTGTAAATCCTGCAAACTGGGTATATTAAATGGATAAAGTCGTTTATCGTCTATGTTGTTCTGTAAAACCTTACATGATTTTAAATACATTGTGTTCCCTCCTTAGTACTAGTATAACTCGCATACGCTACTATGAAACGGTTCTTCTTTCAAAATACAAACTAAAAATACCTACTATGAATAATAGTATGATACCGATTTAGGAAATAGATAACCACGTAAGCTTAGCATCGAATAATTGAAGGAAATAAGTGAATATTGAAACAAATCACAAACTCATCATCACTATTAAAGAAGAACAATACCGAATGCCTATTTGCAATAAATACATCGAAAGCATGACACCCGTTGCTGTTACAGCAAGTATCCACCCAATATTTCCTGAGAAATACTCAAAAAATACAGCATAAGTAGCGAAAAAAGATAATAAAATTATGCCATAATAACGATTTGCCAAAATGATAGAAGTTGTCCAGACTTCCTCACTTAATTTCGTTGAAAACACGGTGCATAAAACAGCACCTATCCCACAACTAATACTGACGAATTTCCGCTAAGTACAGCTATTAAGTACAATACACGCGATCATAGCTGCTAGGCAATTGGCCACTGCATCCTTGGAATTGGTTCCTACAAGGTCTTAATAATTATTGCTTCACTATAATAGTGTTTAATTGTGGTCAATATGATTGATTTTATTCAATTGTAAATATCCACTTAGCGACAACTTACCAGTACTGTTAAAATAAAAAAATCTCCAAGCTTTCGCTTAGAGACTTTTTATTACCAGAAACTATATGGGATTTTGCCCGCAATCCTAAGCAAATAATCTCATTTCGAAGATGTTAATGCGAAACAATTTAATACTTTTATTTTGCATTTTTATCTGGCTGATGAATACCAAATACATTGCCTTCAGTATCTGTATAATATCCTTGCCATGCCATCCCTGGAAGAGCATATTTTGGTACTGCTACCTTCCCACCATTATTAATAATTTCGGCTTCTGTTGCATCGTAATTTTCCACACCCATTGTACAAGCAAATCCATTCATAGCTTGGTTTGGTTCTGGAGGAGGACCTTGTCGCTGCATTAAAGCACCATTGATGCCCAGTTCATCCTCACTACCCGTCACTGCACCAAAATACGACATTCCTGCGTAGTCACTCCAATCTTCAAATGACCATCCAAATATGTTGCCATAGAAAGCCTTTGCCCGTTCCATGTCACTCACATGAATTTCAAAATGAACTAATCTCCCCATCGTATCCTCCTAAATGTAATAGAATATATTTACTATAATGCATTTATTTGCAGATTAAAAATAATTTAATTTTTATTTTCTATTAATTCAGTGTAATTGATACCTTCATTAGACAGGCTTATTGATAGAAGTAGAAATTATCGAGTTAAATCTTGGGATACCGATCGCCCAGGATAAAACTTCATTTGTTCCTCACCTTTATGTTCCTTTGCAGTCATGGTAATAGGTTTCAGTTTAAGTACAACAGTTTTACTACCTAAAGAAGATAGATATTTATCGACATGTGCTTTCGATAAAGGTACTTTATAATAATTCGGGACATATTTATCAAGCATTTCTTGCATAGCTACTGTTGCTTCATTTAAATCCGTTACAATTTCGATTTTTCCATTTGCGATAACGCTCATATAAGCTGTATCTGTATTCGCTGGAATCGGATCAGCGATTGTTCCGTAAATTTCACTTATTGTAAGGCAAGCATTAGCATTAGTATTTAAAATGTTAATTTTTCTTCCTTCATTTGCACCATGAATATAAAAGTTTCCATTCGCAAATACAAAATTTAAAGGAATTACATATGGCATGTTGTTATCCACTAAGCCAAGAAAAACTGTTTGAGCTCCTCGTAAAAATTTATTGATTTGCCCCTCATCTGTACATGTTCTATTCACCATACGAATTTTAGTTTCCATCCTAATCACTTCTCCCTTATTTAACGAGTTTAAAACTTCTAACTTCTAAAGAGAGTCTATAGCAGGATTGACGTCTAAAAAAGGGACAGTTTGATGAAAAGCAATGGGTACAACGTAAATCTTCATCCTTCTTATTGAACTTCACTATTTTGAACTGTTGTCTTTGTTTACTTTTCGTTCCTGTTACTTAGAATGATTTGCCTCTTCACTGTTCCCGATAAAATAATTTAAGCTGTGCGACAATCATAATGCTAATTACGACAAGTAAAAACCAAGAGCTGATTTTTCCAAAATGCACAATTGTCCAAGCTACCTCTTGGTTAGGATATGACCATGCACCAAAGTATGTTGCAATATTCTCTGCAATCCAAATGAAAAATCCAATTAAAAGGAATGATACAACAATAGGCATTTTATAGTGATTGTGCCGTACTGTGAATTGGACAACGGTCCGATAAAACACAATAAAAAGTGCAGCCATTAATAGCCATCTCACGTCATATATAAAATGGTGTGTGAAGAAATTTAAGTAAATCATAGCTCCTAATGGGATAGCAACATAACTTCTTGGCCAATTTCTAATTTTCAAATCAAACCTACGCCAAGCTTGGCAAATGTAACTAGCCACACTGGCATACATAAAGCCGCTATATAAGGGCACACCACCAATTTTAGACCACGCCTCTTCTGGATAAGACCAAGAATGAAAATTCACTTTATATAATTCTAGTAAAAGACCAATAATATGAAACAAACAGATTACTTTTATTTCATCTTTAGATTCTAGACCAAATTTATACATCAAGTACTGTGTCACAAGACAAATTATTAGAATAAAATCATATCTTGCAAGTGGTAAATGAATCATTTTTGACAGTGCAAGCGTAACAAATATGACAACAGGAAAAATACAAGATAAGGATTGATGGTACGTAAAGTACCCTAAGTCTTTTAAAAAATTTTTTAACATTTATTCACCTCATGTAACAAAGTACGAGAAAATTTACTCGCGTAAGAGTAATCTCTTCTTGTATGAAGAATAAATGATTTTTTATCTTATTACAATGTTTTTTTATCGAAAAACGATAAATTTATTTACTTTTTAGTGGAACAATTTTTTATGTAATACGTCTTTTGTAAACCTAAATAAAACAACAAGAGTAGCCACATCACTGCAGCTACTCTTGTCATTTAAAGAAACATTTTTTGATCTAATTTTAACTGTACTTCTTGTTGGTTTACTTTTATCGCCTTCGTTTTCTTCACTTTTACATAATAAACGATATAACAGCCGATAAAGAATGCTCCTCCACAATATAAAGCTAATCGTTGTGAAGGATCAAATGCTAAACTTGCCATAACAATACAATTAGCTACTAAACCTAAAATAGGCACTATTGGATACAGCGGTGCTTTGAATTTTAAATCTTCCACTTTACCACCTTGACGAACATACGAACGTCTAAAGGCAATTTGTGATGCAGTAATTGCTATCCAGCCTATTTGAGCACCTAAACCTGCTAGAGATAATAACCAAACAAACACTGTTTTTGCCGCAAATACACTTGATAATAGAGATAAACCAGCGACAGCAAGTGTAATTAATAATGCGTTCATTGGAATTCCTCTTTTATTAACTTTCCCTAAAACTGGGCTAGCCATCTTTTCAACAGATAAAGAGAACAACATACGTGTTGCTGCATATAGACCAGAGTTTGCAACCGATAATAGAGCTGTCAAAATTACAAAATTCATAATATCAGCCGCATAAGGGATGCCAATACTGTCCAGTACAACTACAAATGGACTTTCAACAACTCCTGCTTTATCCATTGGAATTATAGCGGCAAGTATTACTACAGATAATACAAAGAAGAAAAGTGTACGCCAAACTGTTTGTTTAATAGATTTAGGAATTGTCTTTTCAGGATTTTCACTCTCCCCAGCAGCAATACCAATTAATTCAGTCCCTTGGAATGAAAAATTTACAGTAATCATTGTAATAAGTAGTGCTGTTACACCATTTGGAAATAGCCCATGCTCATAAAAATGAGTAAGGAATGGAGCGCTGGATCCGTCTTTCATATCAATAAGGCCAAACATAGCCGCTCCCCCAACAATAAGGAACATAATGATAGCCAATATTTTTATGCTTGAGAAAACAAATTCTGCTTCACCAAATGCTTTGGCTGATAAACCATTTAATAAAAAGAGCAAGGCACCAAATATTAAACACCACATCCATACTGGTGATTCAGGAAACCATCTTTGCATAAGTTGTCCAGCCCCTAAAAATTCAAGGGCAACCGTTACTGCCCAACCCAGCCAATACAGCCAGCCAACGGCAAAGCCAGTAGCAGGACCAATAAACTTCGTCGTATATGTTTGAAATGAACCAGATACTGGCATAGCAACAGACAATTCACCCAAACAAAGCATCGTTAGATACATCACTAACCCGCCTACTAAATAAGAAAGAATAGCACCAGTTGGCCCGGCTTGATTTATAGTGAAACCTGATCCAAGAAAAAAGCCAGTCCCAATACATCCCCCTAGTGAAATCATAAATAAGTGTCTAGCTTTCATAGTTCTTTTTAATTCATATTGTTCTGTTGCCATAAAATAACCCCTTACACTATTATCATGTAAGCACTTTCTTTTTGAAGTGCAAAAAGATAATGATGAAAAATATTAATAGATGTGATTTTTAAAATTAAATCTATTTTGTGAACAGTCAATTTTCTGACAAATAAAAGTGCTTAATTAGTCTAGAGCATTTGTTCCTTCTATTGTAAACTACAATTAGGGAGAGCATTTTTCTTAAATTTGGTTGTCGCGACCTCATTTTACTAAAAAGTTCTTCCTTATCAGCTAATTGATTTTTCCCAATCCATTGTTTAAAGTAATGTGTCGCCAAATAAAGAGCTAATTAAAGCTACAGCAGCAATAGCAGTTTTATTATATTGATCTAATACTGGGTTTGTCTCTACAAACTCTGCAGAAGTAATAATATTTGCTTCCGATAGCATTTCCATAGCTAGATGACTTTCACGATAACTAATACCGCCTGCAACTGGCGTGCCTACACCTGGTGCATCGTTTGGATCAAGTCCATCTAAATCTAAAGATAAATGAACACCATCTGTACGTTCCTTTAAATATTCAATCGTTTCTGACATTACTGTATTCATACCTAAGCGATCGATTTCATGCATTGTATAAACTTTAATGCCAATTTCCTTAATTAGCTTTTTCTCTCCTGGATCTAAATCACGAGCTCCAATAATTACTACATTTTCAGGCTTTACTTTTGGAGCATAACCACCAATATTCGTAAGTGCAGGATGTCCAAGCCCTAGGCTTACTGCTAAAGACATTCCATGGATATTTCCTGAAGGAGATGTTTCACCTGTGTTTAAATCGCCATGGGCATCATACCAAATAACGCCTAAATTCTCATAATGTTTCGAAACACCTGCTAATGTTCCAATGGCAATACTATGATCTCCTCCTAAAACTAAAGGAAAGCGATTAGAGGAAATGACATGATCTACTTTTTGACCAAGCTTGTCATTAGCATCTGCTACAGTTTTTAAATTTTTTAAGTTTGTTGTTGTTTCTATTGTTTCATCATTTTTAACAAATTCGATATTCAAATCCCCTAAGTCATCAATCGAATAGCCAAGGCCTTCAAGTCGATCTGTTAGTCCAGCATATCGGATAGCACTCGGCCCCATGTCAACCCCTCTTCTAGTTTGACCCAAATCCATAGGCACCCCAATAATTGTAACTTCTTTGCGCATAATATTTTCTCCTCTCCAATAATTACTTTCACAGTATAAAGAAAATGAAAAATTGACTCAACTCGACATTATTTTTAATTTTTATACAGTTTAGATTATTAGAAACATAGATTTTCTCTTGCATAAATGAATGCATAAACACAATTACAATGAATAAAGATACTTATTTTGTAAATTTTATTTATATTTTTGTCAGAAATTTCAAAAACGAAAGATTAAAACTATTCATTTTTATTGTTTTTTTAGAAAATTATTGCGTTAATTTCAGGTTTTATATCAATATAATGTAAAAATATTAAAACTATATCCATATTTGTATAAACGTAATAGGTTTCGATATTGATATATTTTAATAATATAATAAAAAAATAAAACCAGAATCTCATTTTACAGTGAGTTCTAGTTTAAAATTTTTGTATGAATAATTTTTCATCTGATTGGATTTCAGCATAAAAGACTTCTTCAATATTATTGATTCCTGCTTTTTTTAATTCGCTTTTTAGCCATTCTCTATTTTTTCCAACTTCTAATAAATTTCTTTTTAATAATTTTCCGTCTGATATGATTTCTATAGGTAAAAACGGTGGGTTTTTAGATGAAATGTCCATATCTATTTTTTGCGTGCCTTGAAATTGAGGTTTCTTTAGAATACTAAGCATGCCATTCGGTTCTAGTATCGCAAAATCGATTTCATCAATTGAAAAAACTTGATATTGCCTTATCATCATCGTTAAGTCATCTATATTGACGCCCGTCCTTTTCAATGCTTTTCTATCGATTTTGCCGTGTTTTATTACGATTGTAGGTTGACCATCAAGAATCATCCGTATTTTTCCAGATTTCAGACTTATATAGCCAATAATTGTTGTTAGCAAGCACCATATAACCAAGCTCAGTAAATCTTTTGTGTAATCTTTTGTACTAAGAACAATCATGTTAGCGGCAATTGAGCCAATTGTTATGCCTGTTACATAGTTAAAAAACGTAAGTTGACTTAATTGTTTTTTACCTAAAAAACGTGTTAGTGCAAGAAGTACAAAAAAAGTTATGACTGTTTCTATTGCTATTTGTAAGTAGCTTTCATCTTTCATGCCTCCACTCCTATCTATACAATAGAATGTGTTATGCATAAAATAAAATACACTAAAACTAGGCACTAATTAGCGATTCTCATCAAGGTTTTCCAATGACTCCAAAGATCGATATAACGTCGATTTGCTAATGCCTGTTTCATTTTTAATATCATGTAATGTGAATCCTCCGGAATGGTACATCGAAATAGCTTTTTGAATGTTTACATCTGGTTTTCTCGGTCTGCCAATTGTCTTTCCCTGCTCTCTTGCATTGGAAATGCCGATAATAGCTGACTGCTTCGCAACATCTGTTTGGAACTGGATATAGTGTTTCATCATTTGTTGTAATGTACATGTTAAAGATTGATTAGTAGAAATATCCTCATTTAAAAAATGAATGCTCACATCGTCTTTTTCACATACATTGAAGATGTCTTGCAGTTGTCGTGTCGTGTCTGCAAGTGCAAACATCCGTTCAACAATAATCGTATCTCCTGGTTGCAATGCCATTAGCAATTCTTCTAATTTATGTCGCTTTTTAGGTGAAGCATGCAGTTCTCGATAAATAGTTTGGCATTTTTCAGATACTACTTTTAACTGTTTTTCACACGTTTCATCATCATATAAAGGTCTTACATAACCGAAAATCATCAATATACCTCCTTACGTTGTCTCAAAAAGGTTCCATTTTGGGAATATGAATGTTATGATACTCAAAGAATTTTCATATTAAAGGAGTACATCATGCAAAGTTTAAAACAACAATGGTTTGGAAACATCCGAGGCGATCTATTAGCAGGTATTGTCGTAGCACTTGCTCTTATCCCTGAAGCCATTGCCTTTTCCATCATCGCAGGCGTTGACCCAATGGTCGGGTTATATGCATCTTTTTGTATCGCTGTCACAATAGCTTTTGTCGGTGGTAGACCTGGTATGATTTCAGCAGCTACAGGCGCAATGGCACTCGTAATAGCACCATTAGTAAAAGATTACGGACTAAATTATTTACTAGCTGCTACAATTTTAACAGGCATTATTCAAATAATTTTTGGCTTGATAAAAATCGCAAAGTTAATGAAATTCATCCCAAATGCTGTAATGATTGGCTTCGTTAACTCATTAGCTATTTTAATTTTTTTAGCACAAGTCCCTCAAATTATCGGCATGTCTACGATGACATATATATTTGTCGCATTGACACTTTTACTTTTGTATACTTTACCACGATATATTCAAGTAATACCAGCACCACTTATAGCAATCGTTGGACTAACTTCTATAGCGATTTATAGTGGTGTTAATTTACGAACAATTGGTGATTTAGGTGTTATTACGCAAACACTACCGAAATTTGCCATTCCGAATGTACCTTTTACATTTGAAACACTCAAAATTATTTTCCCCTATTCGCTAGCATTAGCAATCGTTGGACTAATCGAATCTTTATTAACTGCCCAAATTGTGGATGATATGACCGGAACGGAAAGTGAAAAAAATAAAGAAGCAAGAGGACAAGGCATTGCTAATTTCATTAATGGATTTTTTGGAGGAATGGCCGGTTGTGCGATGATTGGTCAATCTGTCATCAATGTTAAGTCTGGTGGACGTGGGCGCTTCTCAACACTTGTAGCCGGTTTATTTTTAATTTTTTTAATTATTGTCTTAGGTGATTTAGTAGTAAAGATTCCAATGCCAGTACTTGTAGGCATCATGATTATGGTTTGTATCGGTACATTTGATTGGAATTCATTCAAGTATTTGGTGAAGGCCCCTCCTAGTGATGCAATTGTTATGCTAGTAACGGTTATCATCGTAGTATATACACATGATTTATCGAAGGGAGTTATTGCTGGGGTTATTTTAAGTGCAATCTTCTTTGTAGTAAAAATTTCAACTTTGAAAGTAATAAAAAATGGAGATATATACAATATAGAAGGTCCACTATTCTTTGCTGCCACACATAATTTTGTCCATTACTTTAAAAAAATTGATAGCATGAATACGAAAGTTACTATAGATTTTAAAAATAGTCGTCTATGGGATGAGTCTGCTATAGGCGCCTTGCATAAAGTAGAACATTTGCTACAAGCAAAAGGGATTACAGTTGAACTAACGGGACTCGATAGTTCCAGTCAAAAACTAATAAATCGATTACAAAGTATAACTTCTTCTCATTAAAGACCAAGGAATTCCGGCATACTTACGCGGGATTCCTTCTTTCATTCGTTCGCGGGATTATACCACGCTTCCGCGGGATTATACCTTCCTTCCGCGGAATTATACCTCCCTTTCGCGGGATTTTACCTCTCTTCCGCGGAATTCTACCTTCCTTTCGCGGAATCCTACCATGCTTTTGCGGGATTACACCTCACTTCCGCGGAATTCTACCACGCTTTCGCGGAATTCTACCTCTCTTCCGTGGGATTACTCCTCTCTTTCGCGGAATCCTACCATGCTTTCGCGGGATTATATCTCACTTTCGCGGAATTCTACCTCGCTTTCGCGGAATTCTACCTCGCTTTCGCGGAATTTCCCCCCTCTTCCGCGGAATTACTACTCTTCCGCGGGATTATGCCTCCCTTTCGCGGGACTATACCTCCCTTTCGCGGAATCCTACCATGCTTTCGCGGAATTCTACCTTCCTTCCGCGGAATCCTACCTCGCTTTCGCGGGATTCTACCTCCCTTTCGCGGAATTATACCTCTCCTTCGCGGGATTCTACCTCTCTTCCGCGGAATTATACATTCCTTTCGCGGGATTACACCTCACTTCCGCGGAATTTCCCCCTCTTCCACGGAATTACTACTCTTCCGCGGAATTACACCTCCCTTTCGCGAAATTCTCCTCTTCTTCCGCGGAATTACTACTCTTTCGCGGGATTATACCTCTCTTTCGCGGGATTACTCCTCTCTTCCGCGGAATCCTACCTCGCTTTCGCGGGATTCTACCTCCCTTTCGCGGAATTCTACCTCGCTTTCGCGGGATTATACCTCTCTTCCGCGGAATCCTACCTCCCTTTCGCGGTATCCTACCTCGTCTTCCGCGGAATCCTACCCTCTTCCGCGGAATTACTACTTTTTATTTTATGTGTTAAAACGTATGCAGAAAAAAACACTGTAGAAAACTGCAACTACAATCGCTTGAATTAGTATAGCCTCCTAGGTTTAAGGGGCATATTTTCATTTTGTACGCGCATGCATTCCTATCGTTTTTCCCCCCTCTATCAATAGTTCTATATTCTTTCAATGTTTCATAAATTGACTAAAATACAGAATAAGGAGAACTGTGAATATGCATGTTGTTCATTTTTATGAAAATAAGTCCTCGATTTTAAATCAGTTATTAATTCGTATCCCCACTGTGGACGAAAATATTCAACTAAAAGGGCGTAAGGCTAAAGTAATCGATGTTATTCAAATCGATGAACGCCAGTATCATGTAAATGTGTTGTTTGAAAAAATTCCGAAAAAACAGCCTTTAACAAAAGATTTAGGGAAGAAAAAAAGATAGTTTCTTCCCTATTTCTATGGGGAAACAAGTTTACCAACAGTCAAAAAGGGTAAATTATATTATCTATACCAATTAAAGTGCGACTTATTCTCATTCAATATAATTTATTGGGCAGAAAGATTGACTTTTTAATTGATAACAATTATCATTATCATATAGATTATTTCTTTTCTCTATTTTTGTTTATTTCAGAATCCCCCCTTATTTTTTGAAATAAACATGCATTAAACGGATATTCTTACATCAGACTAAGAATATCCGTTTTTTAATTACATAAATCGAAGGAGCTGTTCTAAATGGATTATCGTATCGAAAAAGACACTATGGGTGAAATTAAAGTACCTGCCAATAAAATATGGGGTGCTCAAACTCAACGCAGTAAGGAAAATTTCCAAATCGGCACTGAGCAAATGCCTGTTGAACTTATTCAAGCAATGGCTATTCTAAAGAAAAGTGCAGCACTTGCGAATAATAAATTAGGAAAACTTTCAGATATTAAAGCCAATGCTATTGTGCAAGCTGCAGATGAAGTTTTAAATGGTCAATGGGATGATCAGTTTCCACTTGTTGTATGGCAAACAGGTAGTGGTACACAATCCAATATGAATGTAAACGAGGTTATTGCGCATCGTGCAAATCAAATTTTACAGGATGCAGGCGAATCTGACCGAATTCATCCAAACGATGATGTTAATAAATCACAAAGCTCCAACGATACATTCCCGACGGCGTTGCATATTGCAGCAGTACTAAAAGTAGAAGATTATTTACTGCCTCGCCTTCGCTTATTAAAAGCAACGTTCGATGAAAAGGCTGAGAAATTTAAAGATATTATTAAAATCGGACGTACCCATTTACAAGATGCTACGCCACTGACTTTAGGTCAAGAAATAAGTGGCTGGTCCGCAATGTTGGGCAAATCTGAGCAAATGATTAAACATAATGTAGAATACATGAAAGAGCTTGCAATTGGTGGAACGGCTGTAGGTACTGGTATTAACGCACATCCCGAATTTGGTGACCGTGTAGCAGCTGAAATTAGTGAGCTAACTGGCAAACAATTCACATCTGCCGCTAACAAGTTTCATGCACTTACAAGTCATGATGAAGCTGTCGTGGCACATGGTGCATTAAAAGCACTCGCTGCGGACTTAATGAAAATTGCCAATGACGTTCGTTGGTTAGCAAGTGGGCCCCGTTCTGGTATTGGTGAAATTACCATTCCAGAAAATGAACCAGGCTCATCCATTATGCCCGGTAAAGTGAATCCAACTCAAAGTGAAGCGATGACAATGGTCGTGACGCAAGTCATTGGAAATGATGCAACGATTGCCTTTGCCGCTTCCCAAGGGAATTTTGAACTTAACGTCTTTAAACCAGTCATCATTTATAATTTCTTACAATCAACTCGCCTACTGGCTGATACGATGAAATCATTTAATGATAACTGTGCTATTGGTATCGAACCAAACATTGAAGTGCTTGATCATAACCTGCAAAACTCCTTAATGCTAGTAACTGCATTAAATCCTTATATTGGCTATGAAAATGCCGCTAAAATTGCGAAGAAAGCACATAAAGAAGGCACTACATTAAAAGAAGCTGCCATTGCTTCTGGCTTGTTAACAGAAGAACAATTTAATGAATATGTGGATCCAGCTACGATGATTTATCCAAACGCATAATGATATAAGTGTAGGAAAAGAACTGCACATAAGAAAAAGCCTTGATATTACATCAAGGCTTTTTCCTTTAGCTTTCAGAAATGAAAAATGTACTGTAAAGGTCAGATTCAACATCAAACGTTACCGCATTTAAAACCTGCACTTTTAAGAACAGTACTACTGTCAATTGACGTGCCATTCTTTGATAGTAATCGTTATTGTTAATTACATATGGTTTGAAATGCTGTACAGTATCTTTTGTGACAATAAATAATGTATCCCTATTTACAACTTGCAGTTCGATTAGTTGAATATCAGTTGGATTAATTTTTCGCTTTAATGCGACTTGCTATGTAATTTTAAAAAGAATAAGGGCTGTATAAACACTATGCTTATCATAAAAAGTATATGTAGAAAACTTAATGTCTATAAAATCTCCTTCTGGTAAATCATATAAAAATTTATTAATCATGTTTTCAAGCGTATCTTTATCTCTCGCCTCAAGTATGTTCGTTCTTAATCGTGCCATTTTTATCACCCCACTTCAATCATCATATAATAAATGGAGTCATTTTCCAATATTTTAAATTTAGTATGAATGGTAGGAAAGTAAAGAGCCTTACTATTTTATTGTAATCAGGCTCTTTGCTCATCTAAACTATTGTTGTAACTCTATTTTTCGTTTTTGTTTAAGCGAATTCCAAATTTTTATGGATGCTGCGAATACTAAAATTAGTGATACTATGACAAACACTAGACCTACTGTATATTTATGAAGGTTACCTCCCATAAAACTATATAATATCCTTAATGGGGTACTCGCTATAATGATTGTAAAAATGTAGGTTGAAAATTTTATCCCTACGGATGCGGATAAGAAACAGATTACATCCGCTGGTGCTATTGGACAAATAACGCCTATTGCTAGAAATTTGTAATTGTAAGTTTCTAATAAATCATTCAATTCAGGGTACCGATTTTCTAAATATTTATTGATTTTATTTCCAGCGAAACTTCTTGAAACTATATAAACTAATGTTTCACTCAATACAAAGCCCACTGTAGATAACATTAAAGCATCAAATGGCTGGAAACAGACCCCACCCAAAATCATTAAAGTTGTTCCTGGGATAAAAAATATAAGCCTGATTAGCCATAAACCAATAAACAATAAGTATGCATTATTTTTATTGCCCGAAATAAAATCCTTTAGTGTATTCATATCGAGTGACAGTAAATCAAAATGCTTTAATGTATAAGCGAATAAGATCCAAATAACGATTATGGTTAATTTCTTTCTCATTTCTTCCTCACCTCAACACTTCGATAGACACATAATAAGAAATAAAAATTTAAAAAAGGCCTTGAAATCATTAAGGATTCTTAAAATGGCCAATATAAATACTTATGTCAATGTATGATAAATAGCGTTACACAGTGATTATTGAAAATGTTAAAAATTAAAAAAGAGTTGTATCAGTATGCACATCGCGAGCTTCTTTTCGTTAATGCGACATCAAAAAACTTTAATAATTTTTTAATTCTAATAAAAAAAAACAGATTTAGAAATCTCTTATCTTCTAAAACCGTTTCTTTAGTGAAAATTGTTTATTTACTTTATCCAATTAATCGGCTTCCAATCTTCTTCTATCCATTTTGAATTTGGTACTTCGTATGGTGCTGTCGCTAATAACTTGTCCTGTTGCCATATCGCTGCTTTAGAGCGAATCATTTCATCAAGTAATAGCTGGACAAATTCCTTAGGCTCTAAACGGAAAGAGTGCACGGCAAAATCATGAAACCAGCCACAGCCAAGTAAATACGATGGAATTTCCTTGCTCGTTATTCCATTTTTCAGCATCAGTGTAAACGAAAAAATTCGCTTACATGCGTGCCAAGCCATTTTTTCAGGAGATATCATCCACTTTTCAAGTCGGTCTCTTGCTTTGTCTATCATTAGTAATGGTTCTTCAATCGCTCGTCCATGGCCAGGAAAGGCTATTTTTATTGGCAATTTAGCAAGTCGCTCTAAACTTTCGTAAGAACGTCTTACACTATTAGTACCTTCACGAAAAATATTTAACCACCCTACATCATTGTATTGAAACAAATCACCACATATTAGTATCTGTTGCTGTTGTTCATATAAAGCTATATGCCCTAATGTATGTCCTGGTGTATGTAAAACCTTAAGAGCACTATTCCCCGTCAAAATTTCCTGTTCATCTATAAGTAGCTGTTGTACGACATATTGTTCTACAGGTTGATCTAAATAATGGGAACCACATGCCTCTACATCACATTGATTCACCAGCTCCCCCTCCCAAAGATGTGCAGCAATCGGTAGGTCATACCGCTGTTGAAAATAATGATTTCCCCCAACATGATCACTATGATAGTGTGTATTGATGATACTATTTAATTGCTTTGGTAATATCCCAGCATCGGATAAAAGTTTCTCCGTTTGGAGTACATCACTACCAAAGCCCGTATCAACTAAAAAGGTTTGATCATCTTGAATAACAATACTATTGGCACTTGGAAACGGACGTTCAAAAAACATAATATTTGTAGTTTTCATATGTAAGCCCCCACTTCTATATTTTTATAGAATAATGCCAGAAAAGCTCCCCTTTAATACCTCTTTGTTGAGTTGATTTGTGCAGGAAAATGTTGTACTAATCGCCTTGCGATTTTTTTCATCCAGTTCAAATTGTTCAATTATGACATCACACCGAATGGTATCACCACTAAAAACAGGGCGTAAAAATTCGAAATTCATTGTACGGGCTAATACGTTAAAGTCACCACCCACTTTTGTTGGGAGCGTAGCTGTCAAAAGCCCCTGCACAACAAAACGACCTTGTTCATCTGGTGTAATATGATGATCCCCTTCATCTTTGGATACCTTTGTAAATAATTCAACGTCTTCCATTGTAAACGTACGTTCAAATGTAATCTTTTCACCCACTTGTACTGTCATCATTTATCCCCCTTTATATAAATCAAATTGTAGACTGAATGTTGAAATAATTCAATTTTTGAAACTGTTATTTCTAGCGTAACAATTAAGAAAAATTCTTAGAATAGTAACATTTTGCAATAAAAGCAGCCACCTAGTGCCATTTGAGAGGTAAACTAGGTGGCTGAATGAACTTTTTTAATACAATTTGAGAGTCAGTCAATTGTTATTCTTGTTTTCTAAAAAAAATGAACTTCTTTCTTTCGTAATCCAATCATTTAAATTATCATCACTTCTTTTTACTAATCGATTTACAAGTACGTCATGCCAAATATAATCTTCTAAAAAGTTAATATGAAACGCATCATCAGTAAAAAAAGCTAAATCTTTGCGAAAAGGTGATGGACCATAAATCATTTCGTTTCCATCAACAGCAATAATAAACCAATGGGCAGTTGTTTGTGCTTTAATATAGTTTGTTGTTCGATGTTGGTCTACAGTAGCTATTGGGTTGTCTACGTTTATTGTAATGCCATGAATGGGTACTTTTTTCCCAATTTCCTCTAAGTCCTCGCGTAATATGTTATAGACGTCATCCCACATTGAAATGAGTACTTTTTCTTTCGCTCGTTTTAACATCGCAGTACAAAAGCTCAGAATTGTTTCCTTATCTCGAATAATTAATATTTGATTTTCTTCTTCTTTCTTTTTTTGTTCTAAAACTTTTAATTGATCCGTAATGGACGTAAAATTGGATTGCCATTGTTGTTCTGTTTTTTGTATAAAAATAGAAATTGGTATCGCTGAATAAGTTGTTTGATCGGGTGTCTCTTCCTTCATAACTAGTCCTTTTTCAACCAATTGATTGAGCGTATCGTATACACGTGCTCGTGGAACTTTAGAATCTTTACTAACTTGATATGCCGTTACATTATTATTTTGTACAAGCGCTATGTATGCTTTCGCTTCATATTCTGTATACCCTAATTGCTTCAATTGGGAAATTAACTCCATCATCCATTACCTCCATTTGTTTCATTATAGTAAATCTATTCATCTAATTGCGAATGAAAATAGTCTTTACTTATAAATTTATTTTAGTTACTATTACAGTAGTAACTAAAATGAAAAGAGTGACATTATGATATTTGATTTAGATCCACAAGTTTTAACTATCCTTATATTACTTGGCTTTCTAGCCGCTTTTATTGATTCTGTTGTTGGAGGTGGGGGTTTAATAGCACTACCAGCTCTTTTATTTGTAGGTTTAAATCCAACAACTGCTGTTGCCACTAACAAACTTGCAGGAACGATGGGGTCATTAACTTCTGTTATTTCTTTTTATCGTTCTGGAAAACTCGATTTCCGATCTGTTATAAAGTATTTCCCACTAGCATTTATTGGGTCACTTATCGGAGCTTGGTCCGTTACATTAATTAGTCCAGATATATTAAAACCTTTAATGCTCATAATGCTTGCTGCAGTGGGTGTTTACACGATTTTTAAAAAGGATTGGGGAGGCAGCACTACAATAAAAAAACTGTCACCCATTCGGATTTTCGGATTAATCCTTTTACTATTAGCGATTGGCTTTTATGATGGGTTTTTAGGCCCGGGTACAGGTTCCTTTTTTATTTTTACATTTTTAATGCTTGGCTTAGATTTTATAAAGGCAGCTGGAAATGCAAAGTTTTTAAATTTGGGAAGTAATATGGCGGCACTTCTTATGTTTGTCTATTTAGACGAAGTTCATTATCTATATGGATTTATTATGGGGATTGCTCAAATTTTTGGCGCTATTGTGGGGACACAGTTCGCAATAAAAAAGGGCAGTACCTTTGTGCGGAAATTGTTCATAATTGTCACAATGACCCTTCTTATAAAAAACACATATGACTATTTTTTCAGTTAAAGTGCCAGTCACCCAAACAATTCTGAATTTTCTTATAGTAAAAACCCCCTCCAAAAACCTTTGGAGGGGGTTCTGATATGTTATTGCATTAATTCTTCGAAAAATTCAACAGGTACATATGTTTTTGTTGGTTCTAATAAAGCAGGTGCTACCTCAAAGTGACGAAGAGCTTTATTGTAGCCATATGCTTTTTCACCACGTGTAATTGTATAAGATAATGCGCCTTTTGAAATAATTGCGCCAGTTCCTGTTGATTCTACTTTAAAGCCAAGTTCTTCAGCAATTAACCGTAAAGGCACCATAGTTGTACCATTGATATCATAGAAATCATTTTTAATAATTTCTTGAACTGCTGAATTAGAAGAAGTTTCCTCTCCTACTTCACCTTGTTCTTCAGTTGTAGCGTCTAACACGATTACTTTTGTTGGCGGTGTTTGTGCTGGGATACTTCTTGTTGTAATTGTATAGAACACAAGTAAATGTTGCTCTGCTAAATCTTTAGCTGATACTTCTTTACCTGATTGGCTTTGGACTACTGTTTCTTCCCCAACGTTTAATTTTAGACTGTTATCCGTATTTACTAAATCTTTATTGAAAAAGTCAACAGTCACACTGCCCATTTCTTTCGATTCTACAATGATAACTTCAGGGTTATATTGTGGTGGATAGATCATCAGCATTGGCTTATTTGCATACGTATATGCCGTTACTTTATCTCCTTTTTGAAGCTTTACTTCTTTCCCCGTATTATCAAAAATAAGTGTGTCCTTATTTACAACAAATACGTTCGTATTTTCCCCATCTTTCGTTGTATAATAAGTCGCATCGTTACGTTCTTCTACATTTTCAATAGTACCAGCTACTTTTATAAAAATCGGCTGCACTTGTGGGCTTTGTTCATCTTGTTGTGTAGCATTTGTCACAACTGCTTCTCCTCCGTTTGCTGATGCTGATGGAGCGATTGCCACACTCCCTAGTAATAATGCTGTCATTGCAAATGGTACGACCTTAGTCATTTTCATAAAAAATACATCTCCTTCATTTCAAGAATTCAATGAAGTAGTCGATTTCAAAAGAAAAAGGTTACAATATTGCCAAATTATTTTTATATTCGTCTAAATATAGCAAATTTATGATTTAACGAGCTAGAAAACAAAGGACAATCTATTCAATATCCTTTGTACAAAATATTGTTGCTCATTTTGCTTTGATCTTATTTCTAATGCCACATCTGGATGATCCGTAATCACACCCGAGACATTTTTCTCAATAAACTCTTGTAATGAACGATCTTTGTTTAATGTCCAAACAAATAAATCCATATGTTGTGCCTTTAATACTGTAATTAAGTCCTCATTTACCCACGATTCTTCTAATGCAATAAAATCCACATTTAAATCATCTATTGGTCCAATATTAAGCGCATAAACTATTCCTACCCGCAAATTAGGTGTTAAATTTTTCAACTGTGTCATCAATTGTGAATCTGAGGACTGTACATAGTACGTATCAAGCACTTTATAGGCTCGCAACTTTTCTACTAATCGAGGCAATAGGTCTTCCCTTTCTTTACCGTGTACTTTTAGTTCAATAAGCAATGTAACATCAAGGGCTTTTGCGATTTCTATAAAATCATCTAAAGATGAAATTTTATCGGTTAAACCATTTTCATAGATAGTGATTGTTTTTAGATCACTTAATGTCATATTTGCGATAACTCCATTTTTACCAGCTAAGCGCCTTAATGTACGATCATGAAAAACGACAAATTCCCCATCTACCGTTTGCTGAATATCTAGTTCGATTATATCTGCACCTGCATTGGCCGCACTAACAAGTCCGCTAATGGTGTTTTCTACGTTTCCTGCTGTGTATCCTCGATGTGCAATAATTTTTGTATCTGGTGCGTAAACACTTTTTTCTAACGAATAGATATTCATAATGCTTAATATTGAAAAAATAACACAAAGCAGTAGTGGCAAAGCGTTATTGCGTTTGCTTTTATAAGAATATCTTGGCATTGCCACATTACGGGTATTATAAGTAATGGCAACCGTTACTTGTGAAAACATTGCTTGCAACAAACTAAATAACACAACAAAGACCATTTCTAAAAACGCTAGTGTTAGCCCTGCCGTTACAAGCGCTGTACTCGGCATATTTCGCTCCAAGAAATATAGAGGTAATGTACTGACAACTGTAATAGCTAATAAAAGAAATAGATGAACTGTTAAAATCATTGCCAGTAATACGAGTAACTCAACCAAACCTCGTCTTGAAAAACGCCAGCTTTGTAGAAATGACTGACAAATAGATATTTTCGGCTGTATTGTAAAAATTGGTAATGTCAAAATACTTCGTATACCTACTATTACTAAAATACTGGCTACTACTGCATAAAGTACCCTTCCAATACGTGTACTCATTATTTCATTTGTAATAAAGTGAGGTAATGTAATCCCTTGCGTTAATGTAAGAGGGAGCATAAATGAAGCTAAAGGCAACAATAGGGTAATATAAATGATTAAATAAATAACTTGCAGGCTAAAAAAGTAAACAAGCTTACGATTTAATTGCTGCCACATTGTAAGAAAACGATAATGGATGCCCCTTTGCTGATTAAAAGCCATGATAAATAAAAAACCCATCTCATAATAAATAAAAAGCAAGACAACTAGTACTAAAAGAAGCATCATAGCTAGGACAAAGGGGTGCATAACAAAGCTTTGTATATTTTGTTCAGTAATGTGGGTGTAGCCCGTTACATTTAGCATTAGCTTCAAAACGACTGTAGACACCGGTATTACTAATAAAAACTGAAATACACGAATCATAATGAAAACTCGGATATAGTCGATACGATACGTATAAATATTATAGATGGCTTGTCGCATAATTTGACGTGCTTTTTGCATTACCTCACCCCTGTCGCGTACTAACCGTTACTAGCCGTTTCACGCTATTTCTTCTTATAACGTATGATAATTTTTGCATTTCAAGTTATCTTTCAAATAGAAAATGTTATAAATTGTGCCTCGATATTGTAGCGTCCAGATTTTTTGAGCTGCTCGAAACGCTCATGTAAGTATTCATCCCAACTTATAGAAGTTGCGGAATTCCGTTCAGACAAGTTAAACGCAAGAAATTGTCACGAATGATGAGATAAATGTTTGAGGGGTACAGCTATATTTTTTTGAAACCTTTTGTTAGCCGATTCAGTAAATAAAGAATCACAACTAATTAGGGGGAGGAATTCAGATGCAATTCTACATTGGTGATATTATTAGTACGATTTTTATTCTTGTCGTTTTAGGCGCTATGTTTTTCTTTCTAATAAAGATGATTAAGATTGGAAAGTCTACCCATCTACCACTTCCTCCAGAAACGCTTCAACAACAAATAAATGAACTTAAGACACGCGTTAAACAATTGGAGAGACAAGTGCAGCATCTATCAGAAAGAGGATAGTTTAATCGCTTTTAGTTACTTGAAACATATGGTTACTAAAAAAATCGTTGTGAGGCTAAGCCTCACAACGATTTTTTGTATTTTCATATACGATACGACCATCCACAACTGTATAGGCAACATGAATATGTGGAACTTTTTCGATATCTACCTCAAATATATCATCTTCGAATACGGTGAAATCAGCACTATATCCTTCTTTTATCTTACCTCTCGTATGCTCCTGAGCAATTATTTCAGCAGAGCCTACTGTATAGAGACGCACTGCATCGAAACGCGAAATTTTCTCCTGAGGACCAAAACCATCGTGGCTTTCACCAAAATTTCGTCTTGTCACTGCAGCATAGATGCCGTATAAAGGATTCGGCACTTCAATTGGCGCGTCACTACCACCTGCTACGATCAGTCCGCGGTCTAGAAGTGATTTTAAAGGATGTAGACCTTGTGCGCGTTTCTCGCCTAACTTTACAAGCTCTGCTAAATACTCTCCTTGCACAAACTGTGGTTGCATATCTACAGCTATCGGTAAAGCTGCCAACTTTTCTAAAATAACATCATCAACTAAACTGCAATGAATTAATCGGTCAAATTGCCCCTCACGAGGTGGAAATGCTGCGAAAACATCTAAGATTATGTCAATTGCTAAATCCCCGATTGCATGAACAGCAACTGTTTGTCCATAATGACGTGCAAGTTGAACATACTGCTCTAATTGTGAAGTAGAATGAACAAGTATACCATAATTGTTTGGATCGTCACAATATGGTTCCCGTAAAGCTGCGGTACGCCCCCCGAAAGCCCCATCGACAAATATTTTCATTGCACCAAATTGTACATATGGTGTTGATTGCTCGTTTAACTTAGCAACTTCCTCAAAAACTGTATGGTGTTGTAATAAATGCACTTTAAATGACTTTTGAGCATCAACTATTTTTCGATAAGCATTTATCGGTTGACTAGGAGGTCCGAAGTAGCTTAAATCTTCCGAATGACCTCCTACTAAGCCGTAAGATTGAAGCGATGCTACGGACTTTTGAAGAGCTTCTTCAATATATTCAGGCGTATAATATGGCATATGGTTAACAATTAAATATAATGCTGTATCTTTTAAAACACCTGTTAATTGACCATTTTTCTTATCAATAATGCCACCTTCTGGTGATGGTGTATCATTTGTAATTCCAGCAAATGCTAGTGCCTTAGAATTAGCCAAAATTAAATGATGGCAACTACGTTTAATAATCAGATGGGCTTCACCAAGCGCATCGAGTTCCGACAGAGTTGGGAAAATTGGCTCTGTATAGCCTGTTTCATTCATGCCAATTGCAACAACCCATTGCTCCGCGGATGTGCCTTGCATACGGTCACGAATAATATGTAACAATTCTTCCTTACTAGTTACGTTCGAAACATCAATATGCATTAATTTTTCGCCATAGCCAATAATATGTAAATGACTATCAACAAATCCTGGGTACATCACATTTCCTTGTAAATCTCGGACCGTTGTAGCTTGTGGCAATAAACTATCAGCGGAACCAACCGCCACAATTTGTCCATCTTTTTCAAGAACTGCTTCAACAGTTTCGCCCGCTCGTTCCATCGTATAAATTGTTCCACCTGTCCAAAGTGTTGCCATCCATTTACTCCCCCTATGCTACTGCTTCGATTAAATGCGCACTTTCTAAGCGTCGACGTACAACGACACCAAGCCATGCAGCAAGTACTGCTTTTAATACTCCAACAACAATAAATGGAGCAGCTCCCCCCATAAACGCTGAAGTCCATGTTAAATCACCAACAATTTTCAACCAAACTGTACCAAACGCCAATGTCACTACCATACCGATAATGTTAGCGATAATTGCTTGTACAAAGGTAATGCCAAATTTATTTAAGTATAAACCCATTAACACAGCCGCCGCAAGGAAGCCTACAATATATCCCCCTGTTGGTCCTATGACGATACCATATCCTCCTGACATACCACTAAATACTGGAATACCTGCTGTGCCAAGTAAAATATATACAAGTACAGATAATGTACCAAGTCTTGTACCTAAAATTGTGACAACTAAGCCTACTGCTAATGTTTGGCCTGTAATTGGAATAAGTGGTAGCGGAATCGTTACCTGCGCAAGAACTGCAATAATAGCCGCTCCAAACGCCGCTAACACATAATTGTAAGTACTACTTTTCTTCAAACGAAAATCCCCCTTTTGTTAACCTACTTTTAAAATAAGTTAACAAAAAGATAATGCAAATAAAAACAGTTGTCAATCGAATTTGACAAATTACTATAAAAAGAGACTTTTAATTTTACCAGAGGGGCTCATTACTAGGATCTTCCTCTTGTAATTTTACTATATCAGGTAGTAATAAATAATGATAAATTACGCTACTTGCGATAAAAAATATGAAACCGATTAAGAAATGATCAAATGCTAGGTTTAAAAACACGATAAATGTTATTGGCAGATTAAGTAAGCCGGATAATTGTACCGACTTTTTTGTGCGATATTGCTTTTTACTACAATGTGGACATTCCATTTGCCCATTTTTCCAATACAATTTTCGAACTTGCTTAGCAGACCAAATTTCTCCACATTCAACACATACCGGTAAGCCATATCCTTTTTTATGCAAAATACGTTTAATAATTAATGCTACACTTACAAAAATGCTAATGAGGAGCAACCCCTTTATCCAATCAAGCTCTAATAACGTCCAAAGGCTCCATCTCTCTGTTTCTTGCTGTAATGCTGCGCCTTGCGAATGTCTTGCCCGTTGTTCGGTTTTTTGTGACATAAGAACACTAAAGCCAATAGCAAGCAGTGTAAATGTCGCCAGAACGATTCGATACTGTTGTTGGCTACTACTTCTATGTTTACTTTTAGCTTTTGCTTTTTGGGCAATCCGTTTCTTTTTTTCCTCCGCTAGCTTTACATGCTGTAGCTCATGTAACACGGTCTCTTTAAATTGATTCATAGCGTAGCACCTCCCAGTCATAGTCAGCAATTACTGTTGCTAGCTGCTTTCTTGCTCGCTGTAATCTCGTGCGCACAGTTGCCTCAGGACAATTTATAAGCTTGGCAATGTCTACTGTTGTCATTTCCTCAAAATAATAGAGAATCAAAACCTCTCTATATTGTACGGACAAAGTAAATAAAGCTTCTACTAGCTCCTGTTTTGACGATTTAGCGAGAATTTCTTTTTCCGGCGTAACGGTCGTTGAACGTCCTGATATTTTCTCAAACAGTGACAGCCGTTTACTTTTCCAACTACGTAAATAATCGTGACTGCGATTGACCGTCATTTTGACCAAATATGTACGTAATGATGATTCTTGTCGAAACTGCTGCTGCTTTTGATAAAAGGCAATAAACACATCTTGGACAATATCCTCTGCTGTTGCTTCATTCTTTACATATAAGTAGGCAACCTTCAGTAGATAATCCCCGTGCTCTGCAATAATTTCTTCAATTTCCATTGCTGCCTCACCTTCTTTCTAAACTATTGACGTAACCCAATTTATTTCCGATTCATTTTATATGAAATTTTTTCAATAGAGAAAACTTTTTTCAAATAAGCTAGTCCAATAACTACAAAAATCCGCTCCCTTTACACGAACAATGCTATACCTCACGTTTGCATTTGAGGTATAGCATTGTTCAATGTTTTACATAAAAGGTCACGGATACGTACTTAATCATATAAAGGACATTTAATAAATTACCTTTTTATTACTTTATTTACTATTTCCCACATTACTATATTGGTTATAGAGCGTAATTTGGTTACGTCCATTTCGTTTTGATGTATAAAGTGCACTATCAGCATAATGAATTAATTGCTCCACACTTGTAATATGAGCATCCTCATTCGTGCTAGCACCAATACTAAATTCCAATTGGACAATATCATCATTTACTGTCAATACAAGTGAGGTTAATGTTTTGTATAAATTTTGCGCTATTATAGAGATGGATTCTTCCTCTCTTAAATGGATGAGAACAATAAATTCATCACCACCAAAGCGAGCGACAATTGATTTGTACGGCTGAAAAAATTGTTGCAATGTGGTGGCTGTCATTGTTAAAGCATCATCTCCAAATAAATGACCATTTGAATCATTAATCGATTTAAAATGATCTAAATCAATCATGAGTAAAGCTAATTTCTGATCATTTGTTGCACTTTCCACCATTGCTTTTGCATGTTCATCAAAATAGCGACGATTATATATATTTGTAAGTGGGTCGATGTAGGAAGTTCTTTCAAGATGCTTCTTTTGATCGTTATATTCCATTTCGAATAATACTTGCGTATAATTCTCTCTTTGCATCTCTAATAATATATTAATATATTCCTTTTGCACGGCACTTAAAATAATTTTATTCCCCTGCTCTTCAATAAGCTTAACTAATGAATTATAGATGGTTTGTAACAAAGATAAATCATTATTTTGCAATGCATAGTGCTTCGATTTTTGGTACATATCAATCGCTTCGCCGATATATCCTTGTTTTTCAAATAGTAATGCTTGGGCATTGAACACCTCTAATTGCGCCTTATTATAGGGAGGGTCCTTAACCATCATTAGTAACTCCTTTATTAGAACATCAGCTTCATCATATTCCTTCAGCCAAATTTGCGCAGTAGCTAAATTTGTCTTAGAGTGTATAATACTTTTATAAGGTTCATCATGTTTCGTTTCAAATTCATTGGCGTAAAATAAACTCTTTAATGCAAGTCTCTTTGCCTTTGCATATTTACCGAGTTCAATTTCTAAACCACTTAAATTATTATAGATCTTCCCCAAGCTTTCTATATGTTGTATACGCTCTGCAATTTCCAGACCTTTCATTAATAGCTCTTCCGCTTTTTTTAAATGCCCGAATGTTCCCCAGTAAATGGAGGCAAGAGAATAATATTGAATGATGTCAATATCATTACCATATAAAAAAGTCAGTTCTCGGTATTTATCTAGTAAATTAATGGATATTTGGAGATCCCCTACTTGAAAATAGCTAATACAGCTGTAACGTAATAAATGCATTGCTTTATCGTACAATGCAAGCGCATTGGCACTTTCAATAGCGGCACTACTTAACTCGATATATTCTAAATAGCGATTCGCACTATATAATTCATCTAGCGTAATCCATAGTTCTTCAAATTCTTGTAAATCCATACCGCACCCTCCCTTTTCAACCCCTACTCCCTTAATACTACATTTGCTTATAAAATATTACAATTCTTTATCCTTATTTATTTTCCAATTAATGAGCAATTTAACCTAAAGCATAGTAATATTTACAGTGAGCGCTATAACTTGATGCTGAAACCATCATCCGATGTAGCTTTAAAGCATCACAAAGGCATCAAGAGGTTTACTCTTAATGTAAAATAGAGGGCAACAACTAAGTGTCAGGCACTCAAACAATTTTGAATTTTTATCGTACTGCAAGTAGGGTTATCTAAAAAATTAATGTAAGCCGCAACCATACGCTCATAGCGATGGTTGCGGCTTACGGTTTACTGATCGGAAAGCGTAGAGGATTTTTCAATTTACATACCGTTTGCTAGTGCCAGGCACTCAAACAATAGACTGAAGGCGCATTAAAAGAGAAATACCCATTATTCTTCAATGTTTAATAACGCTTTTAATTGATCTGCTCTTTCTTGGCTAAGTTGTATTTCACCGTATTCTGGCGCTTGTAGCCAAAGTGAATGGCCATAGCCATCCCAAATGTCCACTCGCACTTCGTCTAAAACAAAAGAATATTTTGGCGGTCTCTCAATGTTTTTTTCTTTTACTCTCCAAGTTATTTGTTGAAGAAATTGTTTAACTTCATCCGTATTTTCAAGGTTAAGTTTTTTTGTAACAGTAGGCTCCATAATTTCTATAGCATCTACTAAGCCATAACGTTTTACTGATCCATCCTCATCAGTCGAGCCTCCGCCTACTGACTGAACACTTACATAATCTCCTTTTCGCAAGGAAATATTACCGATGAGTGGATACCATGTAGCGTTTTGATATTTTTCAACAATTTGTTCCTGCGTCAGATTGACAATCTCCTCTGGATCAGCCCCTTCAACAAGTAGAAAGGCATTTTCTTGAATTGCAACTACTGTCCCAATATGATGAGTACCTTGACGAATATTTGAATAATGTTTTAACCCTACTTCCTCCTGAAAGGCCTTTGCCTGTTCTGAAAAATGCGCATTAAAGTAGTTAAGCGCCTCTCGCGAAGCTATGTCCTTCACTATAAAACTCGGAAATGTAGGATACTTTTCCATGTAAAATGCTTTTAGCTTTTCCTCTGCTACCATCATTGGTAACATCGGCTCAATATATTTTGTAAAGTAGCCTTTTAATCCTTGTTTTTCAAAAAGCTTGGCATATTCTGGTGATTCCTGAAGCATTTGCAACTCATCGAAGCGCTTTTTTGCTTCTGCCTGGCGCTCCTCTTTTGTACTTTCGATACCGAGAGACTGCGCAAAATAATAGGAGGCAACACGTTTTTCATAGCGCTCATACGCCTCTTCTATATTAGATTCTCTATCTGGATTAAACGAAATAATTTTTAAAATATCTTCATAATAGGCGAGCTGGGTCTGATTAAATAATGGTGCAGACTGCTTTTTATCACTATCTAAAAGCTGTATGACGAATGCTACTAAACATAGCGTAACAATGGTAGCTATTGCTCTAAAGCGAATGGATTTTTTAGGTTTGACTTCATGGTGCTGTAAAACACGTTGTTTGACACGTTCTTTACTCGGTAACATATCCCCTGCCATTTTAATTAGCTCTTTTTTAACGTCATTCATGTAGTAACACCTCCCATTCCTCCCCTAAATGTGGCTTTAATGCTTCACGTGCTCTTTTTAGTCTTGTTTTGACGGTATTTTCAGGTATTGCAAGCAATTGTGCAATTTCTGCAATCTTCATTTCTTCAAAATAATAAAGTAGAATCGGTTCTCTATATGTTAGCGGAAGGTTTAGAATTGCCGCTCCAATTTGTGACCTTTCCTCCGCTTCAATTAGCGCATCTCGCTGTCTTTTTGCTTGTGTTAGAAAAAATTTTTCTTGTAAAATACATTTTTTATAATGCCAGCTTTTTAAATAATCTTTACTTTTATTAATCGTCAGCTTTGATAAATACGCACGTAGCTGTCCACGTTCCTCATATACATGCTCCGAAAATTTGATAAACACTTCTTGCACAATATCTTCTGCTACATGCTGATTTTTAACATAAAAATAAGCGAGGCGAAGCAAATGCTCTGCATGATCATCGATAATTTTTTCAAGAATGCCGTCCACCTCCTCCTCTTACACTATAAACGATTACCAATAGACGACCGTTTCACTGTATGTACATTTTTTATATAAATATAAAAAAAAGAGAAAATCCACTTTATTTCAAATAGTGGATTTTCTAATATTTAAATAAATCGTTTAACGAGCGTTTCGTATATCCCAACAATGAGCAAGCCGCCAAAGATAGGAATCAGTGAACTGAAGCTAAAATAAAAGCCTTCAGCATCGTACTGTCCTAAAAATCGGAACGCAAGCCATGGTATGTTATATGTTTCACCGACACCATATAAAAAGCCAGTAGTAAATAAAAACAGGGCGAAGCATTTAATAAATTTTTCCTTATGCATACCGTTCACCTCACTGAACAATAGTCATTTCCTCCGCATATGCTAGTATTTCTTCCTTTGTTAATTCGGGATTTTCTGTAATGATGCTGTATTCGTAGCCATTCTCAGACCAACTAATAACAAAGAGTTCCCCTAAATCCATATATGTCCCTTTTTCTCCTCGTACTTGTATATCTTCTTCATTCGCCAAATTACTTCCGAATGTAGTAAAATTACTCACTACTTTAAAAACTGAGACTGAAAATGCAGGTTGCTCATCTTTTTCATATTCAAAAGAAAATTCTGGACGTTCTTCTACTTTCATATCTAGTATCGTTGATAGAGTCAACCCATTTTCTTCAGGTAGTATTAAAAAATCACCTAGCTGTTTTTTCACCTCATCTATTGTGGTAGGCGCTGTCTGATCTAACGTATCAATTTGTTCGATTGTTGCACCCTTTGGTATATCAAAGGCAAACAACGCATCATCTATTTTCTTATTAACTTCAAGCTTCGTATATTCTTGTTGCGTCACATTGCCTGCGTTCGTCGTGATTGTTTTTAACGTCAACCACGTTTTTTTATCGATCCACACTTCAATGTCGCCTAGTAACGTATTCTTTTTTTTGGCTTTTGCCGTAATATGATAAGCATCTCTTCCAGCAATTTTTTCTTCACCCGCTATTGAAATATCATGGGAGTCTTTCACAATGTTTAGTAATACTTGGGCACTGTCTTTTGGCGATTTCCCCATTAATTCTTCTAATTCTCCATTTTCAAATGTCATAATCGAAGCCTTATTTTCTTTTTTACTGAAAGTAGTAATCTGCTTACCATCATTGACTGCAATTACATGATCATCATCGACTGACATTTCAATTCGACGCTTACCATCCTTCATCCATTCTTTTACTGTCGCGCCCCCAGTTTCATCTATATCCATAGTATATTCACCATAATAGCTTTCTAGCTCTTTTGTTTCCTGTAATGCTTGATCTATTATCTCCTGTGGCGAATAGGATGCCTCTGAATTGCAGCCAACTAAACTAATGGTCATTAGTGCGACCAATCCTCCTACACGAATTGATTGTTTCCAGTTCATTGTTCATCTGCTCCTTTGTATAGTGGTAGCCAGCAGAGTACTGCTGTACCAACACCTTGTTGTGATACCATATTTACAGTTCCACCGTGTTTTTCAATAATTTGTTTTGCTATGCTAAGACCAAGTCCAGTTCCTCGTTGTCCTGTCTTTGTTCTAGCGTTATCTGATTGATACAGTGGTTCAAATAATTGATTAATTTCTTGTTCACATACGCCAGCCCCACTATTTTGCACAACTAAATACATTCCTTTCTTTTGGGTAAGCGCTGCATTGACAAAATCAAAGCCCCAGTCAAGTTTACGATTACTGATAGCCGCTAAACCAATAGTAGTGCCCGATGTTCCAAAGTGTGTCGCATTGCTCATTAAGTTATCAATTACCCGTTGCATTTGTGAAGGATGAACAGCATATGCTCCCTCTACTTCACTTAATGTACGCAGCGAAAATCCTTTGCTTTGACAAAGTGGTTCATATTCAGAAAGCGCCATATCAAAAA
Organism: Lysinibacillus sp. NPDC093197; assembly: GCF_044754025.1. Lineage (NCBI taxonomy): Bacteria > Bacillati > Bacillota > Bacilli > Caryophanales > Bacillaceae > Lysinibacillus > Lysinibacillus sp. NPDC093197. The sequence goes on from NZ_JBIVOH010000002.1 coordinate 50,996, forward strand.
ATTCCTGCCCCTCCACTTGAACAAGTGATACATCATAACTTGTAGATTGAAGCAATGTATACATAAGTAAATCTTCTAGCATTTCCTTCATATCCACTGCCTTAGTTAAAATAACAGCACGGTATTCCTCCTTCATCTGAGAAGAAAGTAAAGGATTTTGTAAGCTTTCTGCATATGCTTGAATTGACGTTAATGGTGTTTTTAAATCATGTGAGATACTGGCAATCATCAGCTCCTTTTGTTGCTGCTCTTCTTTTAAATGAGCACGAGCTGTTTCAATTTCACTTTGCATACTTAGGAAAGTGTTTGCAAGTTCCCCAATTTCATCTTTTCTTGTTGCAATAGTCGATTCTACATGTTTTCCTTTACCAAAGGCATGCATTTGTTGCATTAACTTTTGTAATGGCCGATTCAATTTACGGTTAAGCAACAGAATCACGGTTATATAAATTGCGAGAAATAGTGTAATGATGCTTGCAATAACAAACCATGAACGATTCTCTACACCTTGAACCCAGTCCTTCCTCACTAATTGGATTTCATAAATTCCAACTAATTCACCTTTTTGATAAATGGGTTCTTTGTATGTAAATGCATTATATTTTTGCTGTAATTCAAATAAGTTTTTCATTATGACTTCTCTTGAAACAAACCCAGAGTTCAAAGGATTAGAAGAATAGTAAACAAAACCAGATTTAGCGTACAGCGTAATAGCAAGTTGATCACTCGTCAGTACTTTCACCTGTTGCAAATCAGCATTTTTTGTATATAACGATGGATCGTTAAGAACTGATTTTACACGATTTAGTTCAGTCCATTTTTCCATATACTCTGCAAAGCTTTTATCATGGTAATAGGCATTAATCCACATGTATAAACCATAGGCCCCGCCAATCGGTACAATCATGACGATGAAAAACATGATGAGCAGCCAAGATTTAATTTTCATAACGGTTCTCCAATAAAGCGGTAGCCTTTGCCCCAAACTGTTTGAATATAATGTGGGGTTTTAACAGAATCCTGTAGTTTCTCTCGTAGTGCTTTAATATGTACTGTTACTGTATGTGTTTCATCAACGCTTGCTTGCTGCCAAATATGCTGATATAGCTCTTCCTTAGAAAATGTTTGACCATGGTTTTTCGCCAGTAGTTTTAACAGTGCAAACTCCTTTTGTGTTAAGGTTAGTTCTTTATTTTGAAGTGTCGTTATTTCTTTTTGCCAGTCGATTGTTAAACCAAAAGCAAATGTAGCTACATGTTCCGTAATTTCTATTTTCTTATAGCGTTGCCATCGACGTAGATGCGAGGCAACACGCGCCTTTAATTCTGCCAAGCTAAAAGGCTTCGCTAAGTAATCATCAGCACCTTGTAAACCTTCAACCTTATCAGCTTCGTCTTTACGAGCGCTCATCATTAATATTGGTACATCACTTTCCCAACGAATATTTTGGCAAACGGTAAGTCCATCCATTTCAGGTAGCATCCAATCGACTAATACTAAATCAAATGGTTGTGCTTGAAAATCTGCTAGCCCTTCTAACCCTGTTGTAGCCCAAGTGACTACATATCCTTCTTGTACTAGCGTATCTTTGACTATACGTCCTATTGCGGGATCATCCTCAATTAGTAATAGCTTTTCACTCATCTGTTTTCCTCCTGTACTTACCTTACTATGGATTCTTGCATTTACTCTGAACTTTATACTTTCTTTATAATTACGATAGATGGACTTTCTTGTATTAACAAGGACAAATCAAAAAGAAAACAAAAAAAGAATGCACATAAGTTGTGCATTCCTGAGTAGACAAACTTAAAAAATTAAACTACTGCCGTTGATTTCCGCTACGGGGAGACCTTTCCATGGGTGCACACATAAGCCGTAACCCTCGTTACCCGTAGTTTGTTGCGTTTTACAATTTGTGCTGTTCTAAGCAGGATTCGCCGCTCTCTGCTCCATTATAATTCAAAAAAAATGACAAAAGGCATCGAGTTCAACTTCTTGAGCCTTTTGTCAACAATGTGGAAGGCACGTAAATCGTGCATTCCTTCAATCTATTTTAAAAAAATAAGCTTAAGATAAAGTAAATTGTAGCAGCCATAACTGCTGAGATAGGCATTGTGATGACCCAAGTCGTCACAATTTTACGTGCCATACCCCATTTAACCCCTTTCACACGATGTGCAGTACCTACACCCATAATGGAAGATGAAATAACGTGCGTTGTCGATACAGGTAAATGGATTAACGTCGCACCGAAAATAATCGAAGCAGATGCTAAGTCCGCTGCTACACCATTCACTGGGCGGATTTTCATAATCTTACCACCCACCGTTTTAATAATTTTGTAACCACCTACCGATGTCCCAAGACCCATCGCACACGCAGCTGCAAAACGTACCCAGAACGGAATATCATCCCCTTGGTGCAAGCCACCTGCGATTAACGCAAGTGTAATAATCCCCATCGCCTTTTGCGCGTCGTTCGTACCATGCGTAAATGACTGTAATGCCGCTGTACCGATTTGAACTGTACGAAATCCTTTATTCGTACGATATAAATTCATATCTTTAAAGATTACTTTAAATAGTGACATCATTAAAAAACCAGCAGCAAACGCAAGTAATGGTGAGAAAATAAGCGCTTGAAGGATTTTAATGAAACCCTCGTAATTTAGAATATCAAAGCCTGCTGCTGCAATTGCTGCTCCGGCTACCGAACCTATTAATGTATGAGAGGAACTAGATGGTATTCCGAAATACCAAGTTAATAAATTCCATGTAATCGCTGAAAGTAATGCCGCTAAAATAACAACTGAGCCTGTAATATCACCGTCATAAGTATTTAAGGTGAAAGGGTCGACAATATCTTTCGTTAGCGCCTTTGCAACGCCAACGAATGTAATTGCTCCGACAAAGTTCATTACCGCAGCCATGTAAACGGCCGTGCGAGGCTTTAATGCACGTGTTGATACAGATGTTGCAATCGCATTGGCTGTATCATGGAAGCCGTTAATAAAGTCGAATACAAGTGCGAACATAACGACTAATATTGTTATCAGTAATATTGTATCCATTATTTAGTACACTCCATCTTACGCATTTCGCATGATTATTGTTTCAATTGTATTAGCTACTGTTTGGCAGCAATCTGCAATATCTTCAAATTGTTCATAAATATCTTTGAATACGATGATGCGCATTGGATCTTTTTCTTGAATAAATAATTGCTTCATAGAAGAACGGAAAATTTCATCACATTCACGCTCATAATCTTTAATTTGAATTGCATGTTTACGCATTTCAACAAGCTTTTTACTATTTAACAGTTCCATTGCTTGTACCATTTCATCTGTACTTTTTGCAATGTAAGTAAGGAATTGGCGCATCGGCTCTGTCACTTCTGTTAAGTTATACATATTAAAATGAGCAATACAGCCTTCCATCCCATCAATTACGTCATCTAATTTATTTGCTAGTGCTAAAATATCTTCGCGTTCAATCGGTGTCATAAATGATTTATTAAGCATTACAATTAGCTCGTGAATTAATTTGTCACCGCTTGTTTCATATTGTTTCATTGTATCGGCAATTTCTTTCAATGCATCAATATTATCTTGAATACGCGCATTATGTGCGTAGTAAATGCCTTCTTTCACATTTTGAGAGATTTTTAATAATGCTTGGAAAAATGGATCTTGCTTGCTTGAGTTGAACATTATGTTCCTCCTGTTGATTAAATATTGTCGATTGCTGCAACTATCATAACAAAACCTTTACATAATTCTACATAACTTTAAAGATAAATAAATTGAATTTACAATAATGTAATATAAAAATCGCCACATTTCATTTTAATGGTCTTTAACAAGTTACAAACGTTGGGAATCTTCTAATAAAAACACGGTTTTTGCTGTGAAATGTAACGATTTTTCTTTAGTTTTTATAAAAATACTTGAAAAAAATTTTTTCTTTCTATTTTTTAATGTAAAGGAATTGTAAAGAATTTTTTCATTAAAACAACAAACATTATTGTTATTTTTAGCCATTCACAGTACGCTTATAAGAAAGCGATGAATTATAAAAGGATGTGTATCACTTTATATGGATATTGATTTACTTTCACTCGGAACATTATTAGTTTTTGGTTTTATCGCATCCTTTTTGAATGCTATTGTTGGTGGTGGCGGATTAATTTCTTTACCAGCGTTAATGGCAGTTGGTTTACCTCCAAGCACAGCAATTGCGACAAACAAACTTGCGAATACCATTAGTAATGGAACAAGCATGCTCACATTTTTGAGAGCAGGTAAAGTAGACTTTAAAAAGATTGGAAAAACCTTACCCTTTATTTTTATTGGCTCACTAATTGGTGCTTACACTGTGCACCTCGTGTCTCCCTCAATTTTAAAGCCACTTATGCTTGTTATGCTCATACTTGTAGCTACTTATACAATTTTAAAAAAAGATTGGGGACAACAACCTACACAACGGATTTTAAGTATTGGAAAGAAACTTGGGTTTCTTTGTGCTTTTGCGGCAATCGGCTTTTATGACGGATTTTTCGGTCCAGGAACAGGCTCTTTTTTCATATTCATATTATTAATGATGGGTAATGACTTCTTACAAGCTGCAGGCAATGCAAAAGCATTTAATTTCACATCGAATTTAGCAGCCCTTGGAATGTTTTTAGTTTTAGGACAGGTTAATTTTTTATATGGTCTACCGATGGGCTTCGTAATGATTTTCGGTGCCATTTTAGGTTCCAAATTTGCGTTAACACGCGGTACGAAAATAATGCGTATTATTTTTATTATGATGACTTGTATCTTAATTGTGAAAAATGCGTGGGATTACTTCGGCTCACATTAATTAGAAGGTAGCGATATTGATCGCTGCCTTTTTAATTGATAGAATTTTCAATCAATTGACAATAATCTTTAGCGTGCTATAATACTTTTGGGCTTCACCGCATTGAAGCGCAAAAGTAATTTTTAGGAGGATTTATATGTTTCGAATTGAAGCAAAAAGTAACCCTCGATTTATTGAGGCTTGCTTCATTACACTTTTAATTATTGCCACGATGGCAATTAGTATTGGCTATTTAAAGGCAACGCCCCATATTCCTATTGTCCTAGTCATTTCAATTTTAATTGCCTATGGACTGCTTAAAAAAGTACCGTTTCGTGAGCTTGAATCTGGGATGATCGCTGGTGCTAGTGCAGGTTTAGGCGCTGTCTTTATTTTCTTCTTTATCGGTATTTTAATTTCAAGTTGGATCATGGGTGGCACCATCCCAACGCTCATTTACTACGGCTTTTTAACTGTTTCGCCTAGCTTTTTCTTTGCAATTGTATTTCTAATTTGTAGCATCGTCGGCGTATCTGTTGGTAGTTCATTAACAACAGTCGCAACAGTTGGTGTTGCCTTTATGGGAATCGCTGGTGCAATGGATATTTCATTAGCAATAACTGCTGGTGCAATCGTTTCGGGCGCTTTTTTTGGCGATAAAATGTCACCACTCTCCGATACGACTAATCTAGCATCTGGTACGGTAGGTGTTGATCTATTTGAGCATATTAAAAATATGGGTTGGACGACAATTCCCGCCTTTATTATCTCGTTTATACTGTATGCCTTGTTATCTCCATCTAGCGCCAATACTTCTTTTGAAACAGTCGAACTATTTAAAGTAGGATTACTAGAAACAGGTCTTATTCATTGGTATACATTGCTACCAATCGTTGTGCTTGTCATCATGACATTATATAAAGCTCCTGCACTTATTACACTTGCAGTTGTTTCTATCGTTGGTGTTGGACTTGCTTACATTCAAGAACCACTTGCACTTTCCCATGTATTCGAAATGCTTTTTAATGGCTACGTATCCAATACTGGAAATGAGGATGTAGATGCCCTGCTGACGCGTGGTGGTATGAATAGTATGCTATTTACGATTGCGCTCGTTTTACTAGCATTAACAATGGGTGGACTTCTATTTACGCTCGGTATTATTCAAAGTATTTTAGCAAAAGTTGAAAGTATATTTACAAGTGCAGGTTCAGTTATTACTGGTGCTGCCCTTACTGGGATTGGTGTCAACACATTAATCGGTGAGCAATATCTATCTATTTTGCTTACAGGAGAAGCTTTTAAAGCTCAGTTCGCAAAGGTCGGACTTGCACCCAAAAATTTATCACGTGTAATGGAGGATGCTGGTACTGTTGTCAATCCGCTTGTGCCTTGGAGCGTGTGCGGAATTTTTATCGCTAGTGTACTAGATGTATCAACGACAACTTACCTTCCGTTCGCCTTCTTCTGTTTACTCGGTCCAATTTTAACAGTACTATTTGGCTGGAGTGGCAAAACGTTAACAAAGCTTGAAAAACTAGATTAGCATAAAAAATCTGCTAGCAGTCTACGTAATTACATCGTAGATTACTTGCAGATTTTTTCTATTTCTATCATTCCAAATTGGAATCAACACAGTGATTTTTTTGCATTTCCGAACAATAAATAGCTTTGTTATGCTAAAGCAAAGGAGTTGGAATAACAATGACAATAAAATGGAATGCAAATCTATACGATCAAAAACATGATTTTGTTTCAAAATACGGGGAAAGCTTAGTGAACTTACTTGCACCCCAAAAACATGAACATATTTTAGATGTTGGCTGTGGAACTGGCGATTTAGCAAATGAAATTGCTCAATTTGATGTTGTCGTTTTAGGTATTGATGCCTCCAATGAAATGATTCAAAGTGCACAACACAAATTCCCGGCACTTACGTTCAAAACAAAAGATGCTGCTTTGATGGACTACACTCATCAGTTTGACGCAGTATTTTCAAATGCTGCTCTGCATTGGATGAAACAACAGGACAAAGTCATCGAAAACATTTACCGTGCACTGAAACCACACGGACGTTTTGTTGCAGAAATGGGCGGTAAAGGGAATATTGCTTCAATTGTAGGGGCACTTCGAAAAAGTATGGAGGAACTTCAGCTTCCTTTTGAAGAGCAATATTTTCCATGGTATTTTCCTACGGCTGACGAATATCAAACTATGCTAGAAAATGCGGGCTTTTCAGTCCAAATGATTACTTTATATGAACGTCCAACCCCACTTCAAGGCGACGATGGCTTACGCAATTGGTTAGTCATGTTTAGCAATAACGTTCTTCAGCATTTAAGTGTCGATGAAAAGGAGCTAGTTTACGCTAAATGTGAAGAATTGTTAAAGCCAAACTATTATGAGGACAAGCAATGGATTGCCGATTATTGGCGATTACGTTTTGTTGCGACGAAGGGCTAAAAATAACGAAAAGATTTTGTAATCAATAAAAAATTAGAAGAGAGCACTAGTTGATAGTAGCGAAGGCGGTGACTCCTGCGGGAACGCACGCATAGTAAGACGCAACAGTCCGTGCGTTAGCGAGGCTTAGGTGTGCCCGCGGAAAGCACTGCCGTAGCGAACATCAATGCCATAGCAAAAAAAGTGTAAGATTGATTGTAGTCAATCTTACACTTTCTCTCATTGTCTCCGTTTCTTATTACGAACGAGGCCATAGCATAACCATGACCCCTACTATACAAATGCCAGCTCCAACTAAATCTAGCATATCTGGCTTTTGCTTATCTATTCCCCAGCCCCACAATACGGAAAGCACAATAAAGACACCTCCATATGCTGCATAGACTCTACCGAAGGTTGGGAATGATTGAAAGGTTGCAACAACGCCATATAATGCTAATGCAACTCCCCCAAAAATACCCCAATAAAAAGGTTTACCTTCCCTTAGCCAAAGCCAAATTAAATAACCCCCTCCAATTTCGCCAATACCTGCTACGATAAATAATATAATAGCGTAAATCATAGTTACCTACTTTCTTCTTATACTTATTTAAATTACTGCTATGTTGCTTATGCTTGTCCCTACATTCAACTTACCTTTCTCATGTATTAAAGCCCCAATATGTAATCGTATCCGTTACACCAATGATAATTAAAATTATACCTGCTACGATTTGTATTACTCTTCCCATTTTCATACTTGTTTTCATAATAAGGCGTTTTGTATCAAACAAATGGATAAGTGTCAGCATTAAGATTAATGGTACTGAGGTCGCAATGCCAAAAATCGCTGGCAAAATAAAGCCATATGAAGTTGTAACGACTGTCGGCATAAGCCAAACGAAAAATAGCACAAACATCGTAGGACAAAAAGCAATGGCAAAACATGCACCCATTATAAATGAACCAAACTTTCCTTCTTTTAATACAAGCGGGATACGTGTTGACAGTTGATGCAGCCATTTGAATTTTAAGATGCCAATTAGGACAAAACCAGTCAACAACATAATTGGTCCGATTAACTTTCGAAAAATTGGAAAATAGCTAGTCATTGACGTTTCAAATGATCGACCAAATAGCCATGCAAATAATCCGATTATACTAAACACAACGACCTTACCGATGATAAAAAATATTACTTCCCCGAAATTATTTTTCATTTGAATCGTACGATTACCATAGAAAGTAATAGCACTCATATTGCCAGTTAATTGACAAGGTGCTAGGGCGCCAACTAACCCTAAAAGTAACGCTATAATTAGTGGGGAATGTTCATAGGAGCTTAAAAATAAAGTAATTGGACTACTAACGAAGCGACTAATTTCTGACATCAAACTATACATGCTTGTATCACCTTCAATCCTAGTAATGGTCCGCTAAACTAATTGTTTTTATAAATGGCATAACAAACAGCCAAAAATGCTTCAATATCTGCAGTTACATATTTACATAAAAAATAAGTATTTGAAACAATATGTGAAAACTCTTTTACTGAATAACTATGAAGCAATTGCTCTTGATAGGGAGCTTCAATTACACTTTTTGGTAAAAAAGCAATCCCTAAACCTTGCTTGACAAAATTTTTGATGACTTCTGTTTGATTAATTTGCATACTTTTATAGCTCGGCAATTGTTGTAGTACTTGCTGGACCTCTTGCCAATATGGCGCATATTCGTGGATTAAAATCGTTTCTTGCTGTAAAAGTGTCATAGGATCGGTAAATTTTTTGCCTATTGGTACGATCAATTGGAGTGGCTCTTCGGCAAGCATTTCCATATGGATAGCTCGTGTGGACGTCAGTTTCGAGATACCTATATCGACAGCTCCTGCATATACCGCTTCTCCGATTTCATTGGACTTTAACAATTCAATTGAGAGCTGAATTGCAGGTTTTTGCTGTTGAAAATAATCAATTACAGCTGGTAATGTAGAATTCGCAATTTGTGGTGCTACGCCAATCGTTAATTTTGAAGTAAAACCACTTTTCAAAGATTGTGTACTATGTAATGCTTCATCAACGGTTGCCACTATCTCTTTGGCTTGCTGTAAAAAGTGTGCCCCGATGTAATTTAATTTTACATGTTTTGCTTGCCGTTCAAACAGCGGTGTTTGCAATTCCTTTTCTAAATGCTGAATATGTTTCGATACTGTCGATTGTGTAATAAAACATCTTTCTGCCGTCTCACGAAAATTTTCGGTTTCCGCTGCCACGATAAACGTCCGTAACCATTCTGTTTCCATAGACAATGCCTCTTTTAGTTTTTCATTCATTATAACGAAATTATTGTGTAACTTGAAACCTTTCAAACTATATAGGTTAGTATTGTTACGGCTAAAAAGGACAAAGGAGCACCTTAACATGTAAGGCACTCTCTAATCTGAAATCGATTTTCTACAATTATTGTAAAAAGTACTTCAAAGCATCGATTTGTTGCATAGCTTGCTCATACCCCATGTCGTAATTTTTGCGCATTTGCACCGTATCTTTCTCAAAGCTGTTAAGTGCTTGTGTTGGGCGGAATATAAACGCTTTTCCTTGTGCCTCCAACTTTTCACAATAATCAAGAGAAGCATTATAATGGTCTGCACGTTTTTGCATGCTTTTCACCAAATTAGGATAACGTTTTGCTAGTAGTTTCATAGCCCACTTGCTTTGGCGATCCATTTGTTTACGGTAACCTTTAGGTCTTGTTAACACAAGTACATGCTTTTTAAAACCATTTTCGACACCATGCATTATCGGAATTGGCTCCGCTAAACCACCATCGTAATAGGCCGTATTATTTAGTTTAATTTCCGGAAAAAGAATAGGTATAGCACAAGTTGCCCGCAACATCATACATTGTCGATCCATTTCTCGTGCATCCATATACTCAACTTGCCCTGTTGCTGCATTCGTTACGCCAAAAAGTAATTTCCCGTCATATTGCTTGTACGTATCCCAGTCAAAAATATCTAGCTCATTTGGAATAACATTATAAGCAAAATCTAAGCCAAATAAGCTCTTTTCCTTAAGGAAATTTTTTATGCCCATATACCGCTTATCATGACGGTAATCCATTAATACACGTAACGATCGTTCCTTTTGCTGTGACACATAGGAGCAAGCATTGATTGCACCTGCTGAAATGGCTACTACATAGGGCATCATAATGTCATGCTCTAAAAAAGCATCCAATACACCGGATGTAAACAATGTACGAAACGTTCCACCCTCTAATATTAAACTTGAATCCTCCACATTTACCTGTAGCATACCATCACTCTTTCACTCTATATTCTCTTTTAGTTTACCGCAATCAAAGCTAAGTTTCTTATTTTTTCACCAATTATAATAGTTAAGATTTTTTAATCGAAATAATAGGCGATGTGCCTGCTCTATGGTAATCACTTTTATAAGTATTGTGTCTTGTCCATGCAAATATTAGTAAATACACAGGTGTTATAATCGAAGGAATTTGATTTTGGGTATTTTGTTAAATACAGTGCCAGGCACTCAAACAATTTTAAAATAAAAAAGAAGAGCCTATTTAAAGGCTCTTCTTTTTCTTTACGCCATTTTACCGACAACTTTTACTTTTAGTCTTGTTGCGTTTTCTGGATGATAAGCAAGTGGCGTTTCTTCCACTTCGACTAATTCAATTGTTTCAGCAAGAGCTCCGGCTAATACCGCTTGCTTCACTGCTTTATTTTGTGCATCTTGCAAAGATTCTTCACGTGGTTCTTTAGCATAAATATAAATCTGTTCATACTGCCCACTAATTTGAGCAATTGATGCACCAATTGCATTGGCAACACTACCATGTTCATTTTTAATAATTTTAGCTACCCCTCGTAACGATTCAGGCACAATAATACTGCCCCCACCGACTAAAACGAGTTGCACATCTTCTGAAGAAGTTTTCATTTTATCAATGGCCTGCTCAAGTAACGACGCCATTTCTTTTTGTACGTCTTTGGCAAATGCTTCATCAAGATGAGCTACTAAACTACGATCTCCTACATCTGCAAGACCTAAACGAACCGCAATATCTGTTGTTGTCAGTGTGTCGCCCCCAAAGACCAGTGCCTCTTGGCTAATTTTATAGCCTACACTATCAGGGCCAACCGTAATCTTGCCATCATTGACACGGACGATACTACCTCCGCCTAGTCCAACAGAAATAATATCTGGCATTCTAAAGTTTGTACGAATGTCCCCTACTTCTACAGCGACAGACGATTCTCTTGGAAATCCATCTTGTAGGACACCAATATCAGAAGTTGTTCCGCCAACATCCAACACCATCGTATTTTTAATTTGTGACAAATAAGATGCACCACGTATACTGTTCGTCGGTCCACAAGCAATTGTTAAAATTGGGAACTGTTTTGCATAATCGATTGACATCAACGTTCCATCATTTTGACATAAATACACTTCCGCATTAAAAATCCCTTCTGTTTGCAATGCATGTACGAAGCCTTGTGTCGTTGTTTCAATTACTTTGCAAAGCGCCGCATTTAAAATTGTTGCATTTTCACGTTCAATTAACCCAACTGACCCAATCAATGAAGAACAAGAAATTGGATACTCTTCACCATATACTTGTTGGATAATATCACGGACTTTCAATTCTTGATCATTTTTGATAGATGAAAAGACCCCAACGATGGCTATTGACTCTACTTGGTGTCGCCAGCCCTCTAATAGTGATCGAATTTCATCTTCGTCAAGCTGTCCTAATACTTGCCCATCATATTCGTAACCACCATGCACTAAAGCATAATTGCCAGATAGGTTTTCAACCATATCTTTCGGCCAAGCAGTGTATGGCAATACGGATGCAGTTGCAGGATAGCCGAGGCGAATCACACCTACTTTAGCGAGTTTTTTACGCTCTACAATAGCGTTCGTACATTGTGTTGTACCTAACATCGCATGACTAATTTGTGTTTTATCGATTGCTAAATCTTGCAGTAAATTTCGTAAAGATGTTTCAATCCCTGTTTTAATATCTAAGCTTGTTGGTGATTTTACACTATGAATAAGCTTATTATTGTTATCTAAAAGGATGGCATCTGTATTTGTTCCACCTACATCAATTCCGATTTTATACATGCTCAGTTACCCCCTTTTTCACAATTTCCTCGATTGGCTCATAATCATACTCATAGCCGAAGTATTTTGGACCTGCTGTTTCAATTCCTTTTGCTGTGCGCCATTTTTCATTAGCAGGCAGACCAATGACACGTACACGTTTACCGTATTTTAAACTTTCTGTTGTTACAGGTAATAATGTTTCATAATCTACTAAACAAATTAAATCTGGAGTCATCGCAACGACTTGCTCATTTTTTTCTGCTAGCAGATTTTCATTTTGGAAATGGACTTTCATCTGTTCATCTTTATTAGCATCAATGCCTTCAAGATTCATTTTCCCTAGGTTAAAGCCACCCTTCGTTTCTCGAATGACATCAACTATTTTACCTTGGAATAATTCAAAGCCTGAAACGAGGTTTAGCAATTCTTGTAGCTTGTCATTTACTTCCTTATTTTTGGATGCAATGATTTCCCCAATTTTTTCAGAAAGTGTGATAATGTGATGCACACCGCTTTTCTTCATTTGTGCACCAGTTGTAGGATACAAGCTCACTAAAGCACTTGCGCCCATTTCTACTGTCGCTGTACGAGCTAAACGCTCTGTCCATTTATTATCAATTGTTTCAAAAATACCAATATTCCCTTTTTCGTCGGTAATCGCCATCGGTGTTGCTGAAATGCCATCTAAATGGAATGTCACCATCTGCAATTCTGGGAAGGCACGACCCATGCCATCACAATCAATAAGTGGTAACCCAAGTTGTGCAGCTACGACAATCGGAATCATCGAGTTCACCCCACCGGCTTCCATTGGATACGTACCAGCAATTTTCTCTTTTCCTAAGTATTGAGCAAGCTTTTGGAAAACTTTCACGAATTCATCACCACGTGGGAACTTCTCGACTAAAACAGAAGGTGCTCCCATCATTGCAGCGGGAATAAAAAAGTCCTCATCTGCTATTTCATCTACTGAATACAATTTGACAGGCCCGTTTTTTTCAATAGCAGATAGCGCCATAAGCTTTCCAATATAAGGATCTCCGCCTCCGCCAGTGCCTAAAAATGCTGCGCCAATCGCAATATTTTCAATTGCTTCTTTATCTAAATATCTCATCTATTTTCCTCCAATATTATCGATTTTTGTCCAGTTAACCGATGCCCTACGTAATAAATAACAAATGAAATGACAATCCCGATTAAAGGCTGATTTGGTATTTGTGGTAATTCAGGGAATAAGGATAAAATTACAGGCGCACTAGCAATAATTGCGCCAGCTAACCATGAAAATACACCTAAACGATTGACCCCTTCTACCTCATGCCAACTATTTTTATCACCTTTATTCATAAACCAGTATGAAGCAATCATAACGCCCGCAACTGGAGGAATCATCGCTGATAATATTGACATAATCGGTGTAAAGTAATTGAGTATCCCTACTACAGCCAATAATGTCCCAACTGTTCCGGCAATACCAATTGCCACTTTTTCTTTTTCCTTAGAAACGTTAAAAACATTTATAAGAGCAATTCCTCCTGAAATGGCATTGACCAAATTTGTTTTCCATGTCGCTAAAATTAACGCCACACCGCCAATAAATGGTGTTGCAATATTTAAAAAGACAGCAGTAATATCACTTGTTTGATAAGCGATTGTTAACACAGCCCCTACGCCAATCATTAAAATGCCAGCAGGGATAATGCCGAATGTAGCTGCTTTAAAAACATCCGCACGTTTTTTGGAAAATTGCGAATAGTCACCAGCTATTACTGCTCCTAAAGCAAACGAACCAATCGTTACAGCTAATCCATCCATAAAGCTCATCGTTTGTTTCGGTTTATAGTCCAAAATGATTTGTAGATGATCTCCCGTCAATGTTTGTACTAAACCAAATACACAAATTACAACTAATAACGGTACTGCAATATAACTTAATACACGTAGTACTTTCATTCCATAAATCGCTGAAATCACCATTACCAACCCACTAAGGAAAGAAGCGAATGGCGTTGGTACATTCACATTAAAATGCGCTAACAAATTCGCTAACGCTACCCCACAAACATTGGCCTGGATACCAAACCAGCCCAAGCAAGCGATGGCTAATATAATAGACAAAATCGTGCGAGATCCTGTTTTACCAAATACATGTCCTGCGATATGGACGGTTGGCTTTCCTAAGTCACTGCTTTGCATCCCTTGCAAAACCATGATAATAACAACAATCGTATAGCCAACTAGTGCTACGGCCAGTGCCATCGGTAAACTCATACTCGAAATAAGCGTGTTCCCTACTAGTAAACTTGGGATACAAATCATCGCACCAGCCCAAATAATACCTAAACTATACCAGGACTGTTCATTGCCTTCGTTTCTCATAATACTCCCTCCTTATACTTCCTTGTTTCTTGAATGAATCTAATTATAAGAGAGAAGGGAATGGTACGTCTTTTTCATAAATAAAAAAAATAATCTGAAATTTTGTCAATTCGAACAAAATTCCAGATTATTTTAATTATTAATTAAACGATAGAGCATACATGCCATATAGACATCGTAAAATTCAGAGTAGATAGTGACATCGCTGCCAATCAATTCACTTATTTTTTTTATGCGATACTTTACAGTATTTTTATGAATGAATAAAATCTTACTACAGTCATCAAAATTACCATTTGCATCTAGGAGAAACGTCATTAAAGTTTTTAACGACTCCTCATCATTCAAAATAGGTTCAATTGCTGACAAGTATTCTTCAATCATCTCTTCCCCTTGTTTACTTAAATCAATCGCCCGCTTTATGGATCTTATTTCAGCTGCGGTATACAATTTCCGCAATGGAAATATGGCATGGACCTTTTCGCCGACTTGATTCACTAACTGATACATTTGTCTTACTGCTTTCGTATTTTTCATTTTCGGTGAATACACAATTTTAGCAATTTGTGCGTCATAACTTGTCGTCTGAATAAACTCACTAGCAATTTCAAATTCGTTATATTTATATAAACAATTTCCTAAGAGAACTATGATGCAATGATCAATACATTGAATCACTCTTGTTTTGTAATATTTTGAAAGTTGTTCATCCAATTCATCTCGAATACTTTTTTCTTTTGTTAAATCATCGATCGTAACTAACCACATCATCTGCACAGCAGAGACATCAATATGAAGTACATTTGCCAATCTGCGCATTTTATCACTTTCATCATTAATAATCGCTTTGACCAACGCATACTCACTTACATCATCATGTTTATCTCCCCATAGGTTAATTGCCACTTGTACCACTTCACTAATTTTTTCAATTGTCTTTGCAGGCAATTTCGTATTCTCTTTAATAAGGAATAAATACAGCAGTTCGCCATTTTTTTGGTGGACGCTTTTATATTCAATAACGCAAGTAATATCATTATTTAAAAGCTCAAGCTCCCCCTTGTCCTGATTGACTAAACTTTTGGAAAATTCTTCGATGACTTTGGACACATCTAAGGAAGAATTTCTAGGCCACATCACTTGGTTGACAATATCAAAATTCGTATTCGTCAGCACAATATTCGCTTTCAGGCGATCTGATAACATTTTCAGTGTAATTTCTACACTGCGTAAATGCTCTGGTAGCAACGAAACCTTCTCCAATGTTTCCTTCACGAAATGATCATTGACCGCTTGGTTACTAATGATTGTCTCCATCACTTCATAAATGACTTCATTATACCTTAGTGAATAATCATTTTTAGGCATACAAATAATAATAAAATCTTGAGCATCTGCTAATTGCAGTACTTCCTTTGGGATTTCTGGCAAAACGATACCAACATAATATAATATTAAACCCAATTCTCCTAGGTCATGTAAATATTGAATGGTACTACATTGTTTTTCCACACTATCTCGAATGGAAAAAAAAGAGCTGATCACTAGTTCTTCTGCATACCACTCTTCTTGCACTGTTTGGACAATCTTCGAACAAAAATCTCCATCTGAAACTTCTAAAACAGATAGAGAGGAAACAGTTCGATTAAGATTATTTCGACCTGTTAATACATCTGCTCCTCTAAATGATGGTAATTGCAGCAAATCGTTTACTGTTACCCCCATATTCCTTCACCACTACTTTGTTAAAAATTTGCATTCTATTAAATATTAATGGTATCACTAAAGTCGATACCTTATGAAAAAGAGTATCACATTCGACACAATGTTTCAAAAATAGACATTTTTCAAGAAATTTACTTGCTGTCAGCCTGCTCCACTTTTGTATGCGTTTATTAATCACCTAAAGAATACCTATTAAAAGTTATTTAATGGTAAAATTATAAATGAATTTAGAATATAAGTGAGGAAAAGACAATGTCAGAAGTATTAAAAATCGGAAATTCTATTGGAAATGATCTACGTAAGAGCATGCAAGCCGATTGTCGAAACTGTTTTGGCTTATGCTGTACCGCACTAAATATAGTTGAATCAAGCGATTTCGCTATTCATAAACCAGCTGGCACACCATGTATGAATTTGCAATCTAACTTCAGCTGTCAAATTCATAGTGAGCTTAGAAACAAAGGCTTTAAAGGATGCACCGTATACGATTGTTTAGGTGCAGGGCAATGGGTTTCACAATCGACGTTTCATAGACAAGGTTGGCGCAATAATCCTGAAATTGCTAATAAAATGTTTCGGATATTCCCGATTATGGAACAGTTATATGAAATGATTGCCTATGTAGCAGAGGCAATGTCTTATGCGCTGTCACAGCGCTTATACGATAAATTACATGCACAGTTAGAGAACTTGCAACACCTCACTAAACTAGACGTAGAAGCAACGTTAGCTATTGATATCCCTCATATTCGACTACCTGTTAATGACTTATTGTTAAAGACAAGTGAACTAATTCGCAATGAGCTTGTAGTAAACACATTCGGTAAACACAGTGGTCGAAAAACGAATTATCGAGGTGCCGATTGGATGGGGAAAAATTTAAAAAGCAAAGATTTAAGAGCAACTGATCTGCGAGGCGCATTATTAATTGCGACAAACCTGCAAAATGCGGATTTAAGAGGGGTTGATTTTATTGGTGCTGATTTACGTGATGCCAATATATGCGGGGCAAATCTTTCTACTGCGATGTTTTTAACGCAAATGCAAATTAATTCAGCAGTTGGTAATCGCGAAACGAAACTACCTTTTTATTTAACCATGCCGACACATTGGCATAATATACTACAAAAATAAGGGACAGATTAGAAGAATCTTTCTCTTCAATCTGTCCCTTTTATTACTTCGCTTGTTTCTTTTTATAAAGAATAGTCGCTATAACGAGCACAAGTAAAATAGCTTGTCCAATAATTGTTTCAACAGTTGGATAGAAACCAATAAAGCTAATAACCGGTAGTCCATCAACGATTGTCGTTGGCACGCTATCTCTAAGTTGCAATGTATGCAAGCTGACACCGATAATTTTAAATGCCAACACATAAATTAACACCGTTGCCACGGCAAAAAGCTTATGAATGGCAATTTTGCCACTCGCTTTAAATAATACAATGGCTATTACCGCTAAAATGATAAGTGCTAGGATAATACCAAGTATAAATTGAGATGTCGCCATTTTTGGGGCAATCCCAGCATAGAAAACAAGTGTTTCTGCCCCTTCTCGGAACACCGATAAGAAGCTAACAGATGCCATCGCAAATACCGATCCACTTGAAATGGCGTTGCCCATTTGTTTTGAAATATAACGGTTCCAGCTTGCGACACTTGATTTACTATGTAGCCAAATACCGACACCTATCATCATCGCAGCAGCAACAAGACCTACATAACCTTCCATCATTTCTCGGTTCGTATCCACCGTTGCTGAGTTGAAAATCGTAGACATTAATACGGCAGCTACCGCTGATACTAATATTCCAGCTAATGCTCCTACATAAATCCATTTACGCAGCGATTTTTGCCCAGATTTATTTAAAAATGACACTAATGCTAAAATAATTAATAATGCCTCTAAGCCCTCACGTAGTAAAATTAATGCTGAATCCCAAATAGTATAATCTGAATTTCCTTGAATTAATTCAATTTCAGTTCGGAATTGATCAAGCTTACTTTTAATGCCTTTAACATCTACCTGTGACTTTAATAAGTCACTTACTAGTATCGGCATATCACTTTCAATCTTTGTATAAAGACTACCATTACGAGTTGAAATATCGATTTCTACACTCGGCCATATTTTGATGAACTCTCGGATTTTATCGGATGCCGCTTTGTAGTTGCCTTCGTCAATTAAATCATTGGCATCATCAATATAAGCAATTAATGTTGATAAAGAGTAATCGCCTTCTACAACTTGCGCAGTATCATGACCTGCTACGAAATCCTCAATTGTTTGCTTTAAATCAGCGTATTGTGATTGCATTAATGCGACTTCAGGCTCTTCTGAAGCAAGTGTTATTCGTATAAAAGCCATTTGCGTTTCAATTTGGCCGTACATCCCTATGCTTTGCTCACGTACAGGACGTTCAATTTTTTTCCACTTCGCATTAAAATCTTTATAAGCATCGTTAATTGAAGCTACATCACCGCTTGCCAAAGCTTCTTCAAATGCTTTCATAATAGGTTTAAACTTTTGTCCAAATTCTGCTCGCTGTGCCGCTTCATCCACAGGGTTTTCAAGCTTCTCTAACGCGCGCAAAGCATTTGAAAGTGCAGACAATGCCGTTAAACGTTCTTCTTTAGAAGAAGCCTTTACTGCTTGGTCGAGTATTTTATCGACTTCTTTTTTCGCCTCAGTTTGGTCCGATGATACAGAAGACCAATCTGTTGCGAATTGTTCAAGTGCATCTTTTGCTTCTGCTTCCTTGTCTTGCTTTGTATTCATTAGCGCATCACTAATCGAAATGTATAAGTGACTGTAAGATTGCGCTGCTTGCACAGGTACTGCAAGTGTCAGTAATAAGCATATGATAATGCTACAGCGCGTTAAAAAGTGCTTCACCTAAGTAACTCCCCTTTTGTACTCCAGGGAAGCAAGCAAACACCGCACTGCCTCGATGGGTAATATATTCATTCATTTTATCCATTCGCCCTAAACTGTTTTGAATCGTTGTAAATTGTGCTGGATCTTTTTGGAAAGAGATAAATATTAGTCCTGCATCGTGCGCACCCGTATTCGACATTACACCTGATGCGTATGAATAAGATCGACGTAATATGCGGGCACCAGATTTACGTGCTAAATGCACATGCGATGTATCAGGCATAATATACTCGCCCTTGCTATCTTTTGCTTCGATATCAAAATCATCAAATTCCTTCGTTTTACCTAATGGGGCACCACTATCGCGATAGCGCCCAAACGTTGCTTCTTGATCCTTCAAAGAAGTACGATCCCATGTTTCAAGATGCATTTGAACTTTTCGAGCAACTAAATAGGAGCCACCCTTTAACCAGCCTTTATCTACCCATACGACTTTATTCAAGTCTTGTTCATCCGATATTGAAGGATTGACTGTGCCATCCTTGAATGCGAATAAATTGCGAGGCGTGCCTCCCTCTGCTGGAAATGAGTTAAAGCCCGCTTGTGACCATTTAATTTCCACTTTTCCGGAAGCAGCACGCACTAAATTGCGGACAGCATGGAACGCCACTTGTGGATCGTCAGCACACGCTTGAATACAAAGATCCCCGCCTGTAAATTCCTTTTGTAGCTGATCTTTTGGAAAATGTGGCAAATCAGCTAATTCAGCAGGCTTTAAATGGGCCATGCCGAGCTTATCAAATAAAGAAGGGCCTACACCGACAGTAATCGATAAATTAGAAGCATTTAAACCTTCTGCTTCTCCTGTATCACCTGTCGGCACTCGTGTATTTGTTGTTAAATCTACTATTAACTCACCATTCATTAAACGGACAACAAGAGGTGTCCATTTTTTGAACAACTCTTGTAGCTCTTCTTTTGATGACACGAGGACAGTTAAAGAAGCAAAATAAATATGTTTTTGAACGGGTGTAGAAATGCCCGACTGATGTTTTCCATAAAAATTAACTTTGTTTTTTGCTGTTGAGCTATCTGCGACAGGCTCGAAAACATCATAGCCCATCGCTTTCATCACACCACCAAAGCCAGAAGCACCAATAGCAATACCGGCCACGCCCATGCTTGTTAGCTTTAACATTTCACGGCGCGATATTTTTTTATCGATCCATTTTTCATCTTTTGACGATGTCATTATTTATCACTCCAAAATAATTCCCATTTGACTTAATGGTTCACCTAATTGATTCACCGCAGCTGCAAGTGCTTTTGTATTTTCTTCTGTTAATTCTTCGTAAGAAATATAGCCCCCATCAGTTGTTGCATGTTGAGCTAATAAATCATCCACTGCTTTGAATTTTTCATCTAACGTTGCCACTAACTCTTTGTCTTTTGCTTCTAATTTTGGACGAAGAATTTCAAAGATTTTTTCTGCACCTTCAATATTCGCTTTAAAATCATATAGGTCTGTATGTGAATAAATTTCTTCTTCTCCAGTAATTTTTGAAGTAGATACCTCGTTCAATAAATCAACAGCACCTGTAATCATTACATCTGGTGTCACTTCTACTGTTTGAACGAGTGCATGTAATTCTTTCGCGTCAGCAAGCAGCTGGTCTGCCACCGCTTCATAGCCTTCTGTTTTATTTTCTACCCAAAGTGCATACTCAAGCTTATGGTAGCCTGTCCATTCTTCTTTGCCTTTACCTTCTTCTTCGATATCCGCTAAACGTCCATCAATACGTGGGTCAAGATCACCGAAGCTCTCTGCAATTGGTTCAGATCGCTCAAAATACATACGTGCTGGTGCATATGCTGCTTTCGCGCCTTCAATATCACCTGCTTTGAACAGGTTCACAAACTTTTCTGTACTTAACAAAAATTGATCCATTTGTTCTAATGCAAATTGTTGATAGGCTGATAGTTCAGTAGATAAATCTACCGCTATCGTTTGATCCGCTTGCTCTGTTGCTGGTTTCTCATCTTTTTTTACTTCCTCAGTATTTCCGCAGCCCGCCATAAGGATGCCACCTGCTACTAATACTGACAATAATGATTTATTTTTCATGCTTAATACCTACTTCCCGAATTAGTCTCTAACGTGAATGATAATCATTATCATATTTGATTGCAAGAAGTATTTTTAAATTAAGAAAAAAACGTCATTTCGCAGTTGAATTTTATTTCCAACTAGCAAAAAGACGTTTTTTCTACAATATAATGATTCTAAACTACTAAATATTGACTTGTTTTATCTTTTCATTTTTACCATATAAGAAATAATAGAGCACGATTGAAATAAAAATAACGGCTACCATCGCTAAGAATATGGCACTATATCCCATTGTCGGAACAAAAAACCCTAAGAAATAAGGTCCTATCCCTAATCCTAAATCATATAAAATGAAATACGTTGAAGTTGCTAACCCTAAACGTTCATTTGGTGTAACCTTAATAGCTATCGCTTGTGCTACAGAGTTGAAATTACCATAACCAATTCCAATAAAAGCAGCAGCTATTAAAAATACACCAGTGCTTGTCGCTGAGCTAAATGCATACATACCAATTGCAAATAACACAAGACAAGGATAAATAATAATATTTGCTCCTCGTGAGTCGAGTAATTTTCCGGTAAACGGACGAGTAGCTAAAATTACAATTGCATAAACGATAAAGAAATAACTACCTGCTGTTACCAAATTAAGCTCTTTAGCGTAGAACGTCATAAACGACATCACACCTGAATAAGCAAAGCCAATAACAAGCGCTACAAAGGCAATCGGTAATGCACGCATTTCAATAAAGTTAGATAGCTTGAAGCCCGCTTTCTCTGCAGCGGCGTTCGCATTTTTAGGTGCCCCTGGAACTTTCACAATAAAATACATCATAAAGCAAATAATTGCTAATACTGAATCTACCGCAAAAATCATTCGATAATCTTCAAATAACTGCGTTAATAATATGCCGATAAATGGACCAATTGCCGTTGCTAAAATAGCACTTAAGCTGTAATAGCCAATCCCTTCACCACGTCGTTCTGGTGGTAAAATTTGTGCAATAATCGTCCCTGTTGCTGTACTTGCTATACCTAGCGCTATCCCTTGCACTAAACGATTTAGCATAAGGAATGGTAAATTTAAGGCGATAAAATAAGACATCGTAGATAACATAAATAATAATAATCCACAAAATAATGTTTTTTTACTACCCCAATCACCGATAATGCGTCCTGTGCCAAGACGTCCAAATAACGTCCCGATAATAAAAATACTCGACACTAGCCCTGCTGTACTTGTCGATGCGTCAAATTTCTCCACCGCATAGCCAGCTATCGTCACCATCAATAAATAAAAAATTAACGTAATCGTAAAATTGATGAGTGAAACGATTAAAAAGTCTTTTGTCCATAGTTTCTGTCTAGTTGCTTCCACTTGTTTCCTCTCCTACTGATGAATGTTTTTGCTTATGTTGGCTAAAACCCGAGAAGCAATTTCAATATCCTGTTGTGATACACCAGCTAATGCTTTTTCTAAAAAAGGTTTTATATGCTCCTGGATGTCGTCCACGTTTTTTTCACCATATGGCGTTAATTGTACAACTTTTGCTCGCTTATCTTTCCCAGCCACCGTCTCCACATAACCAAGATCTACTAGCTTTTGTACAAGCCTCGTTACGCTAGGCTTTTCAATCGACATAAAGTTCGCAATTTCAACTAGTGAATGGGGACCTTTATCAATTAAGAAGCGTAAAACTGCCCACTGAGAGCTATATAATTGATATTGTTCCAACTGCTTGTTGAGTTGATTCGTAAACGGGCGGTACATTAAACGAAACTCATTAAAAAATTGCTGTTCAATCGTCAAAAAAATCCCTCCTTAATTAGTTAGCCTAGCTAACTATATATTAAATTACACCGTTTGTCTAGGTTGAAATTTGCTACATTTCTATTTTTGACCAATCTTTCCGAACAAAAAAAACTGAACGGCGCGAGCCATTCAGTCGTTTTTTCTTAATAAATATAAAAAATACGGTGCACCGATACATGCTACAACGATGCCTGCAGGCACAGTGGCAGTTGAAATGGCCACGCGCCCTATTGTATCAGCTAGCATTAATAAGCAAGCACCAATACATAATGTTATTGGTAAAAAGAATTGATAGCGTGGTCCAACAAGCTGCTTTGCAATATGTGGTGCCATTAAGCCGATAAATGCAATGCCTCCTGTGACAGATACAGCAGCAGCAGCAAGGGCAACAGCGACCATTAATAATTGTAGTCGCTCTTTAGCAATATTCACGCCTAACCCAATTGCTGATTGCTCAGTCATTGCTAGCACATTTAAAACATTTGCTTTATAAAAAATAAACGGAATACATACGACTAGCCATGGTATTAATGCCCATAGGAATGGCCAATCAGTTCCCCATACACTTCCTGCAAGCCATTGTGCGATAAACTGTACATCTGAGCGCTCAGCCGAGGAAATTAACAGCATCATCACACCCGATAATGCAGATGCCACACCTACCCCGATTAAAATTAGCTTTACAGGTTGAACACCTTGATTGCGCTTATATGAAAAAAAGTAAATACTAAGTGCCGTTATTATAGCACTGAAAAATCCTACTACTGGCAATATGTACGCAAAGTTTGGTAAATCACCATGGACAAATAAATAAAAAATAGTGATTCCCACCCCTGCACCAGCATTGATACCAATAATACCAGGGTCCGCTAAATCATTACGTGTTACCCCCTGTAATACAGCTCCTGCCAATGCTAAAGCCATGCCTGCTGCTGCGAGGATAAAGAGCCTTGGCAGACGGACAGAAAACATTACAAAGGATTCTTTAAAAGTACCATCACCTAGTAGGATAGGAAGGATCCGATCAATGGACACCGAGGCAGCGCCCAGTGAAATGCCCATTACAAAAATAATAAATGTTAGCACTAGCCAAATAACCAGCCAAGTTCGTTGTTTTTTTTGTGCAATTTTAAGCAAATTGACGACCTCCCTTACGTACAAGTAATAAGAAGAATGGAAGGCCGATAATTGAAATAATGGCTACGACAGGCGTTTCGTAAGGAGCATTCACTATACGAGCTAACAAATCTGCAGCTACCATTAATAAGCCACCTATTAGCGCACTCATCGGCAACACGAAACGATAATCCGTACCTACTAAAGCACGTACAATATGCGGCACCATTAAACCAACAAATGCTAAATTTCCTACAAGGGCTACAGCGGAGCCCGCAAGTATTACAACTACGAACATCATAATCCCTTTAATCACTGTTGTTTTCTGACCTAAACCTACAGCTACCTCTTCATTTAAACTTAAAATCGTTAGCTGGCGACTGAATATAAACGCAATAACTAATCCGATTACAATAACAGGTACGATGATTAAAGCGTGCCACGTTGTGCCGATTAACCCCCCACTTGTCCACATTGATACATCTTTTGCAATTTTAAATAATATACCCGTACCATCAGCAACCGCTTGTAAAAGAGCCGATACCGCTGCACCAGCTAAAACTAGCTTCAATGGAGAAAAGCCACCTTTTGTTGATGCACCGATACTATAAACAATAATCATCCCAATTCCCGCACCAATG
Source organism: Lysinibacillus sp. NPDC093197 (assembly GCF_044754025.1). Lineage (NCBI taxonomy): Bacteria > Bacillati > Bacillota > Bacilli > Caryophanales > Bacillaceae > Lysinibacillus > Lysinibacillus sp. NPDC093197. Next base: position 76,091 of record NZ_JBIVOH010000002.1, read on the forward strand.
AAGCATGCAAAAATTAGTATATAATACGAGGAATTCGGTAGTAATGCCATCGTTAAGGCTAAAGCAGCATTTGCACCTGCTGTAAGTCCAAGAAGCCCTGGATCTGCTAAAGCATTTCTTGTGACGCCCTGCATAATTGCGCCAGCAACTGCAAGTGCACTACCAACAAAAATAGCTGCAATTATACGTGGAAATCGGATTTCACGTAAAATCGCATAATGCTTGCCGCCCTCTTGTCCGACAATTGCTTGATAAACATCTTGAATACTCGTATTCGCAGCACCAATACATAGCGAGATTGTTACTATTACTGCTAACACGAGCAGTGATAATAACACTTGAAGCCAAAACGGGAAATGCCGAAACTTTGTCATTTTCCTTCGCTACTCTCTACTGAAATTATTGTAAAAACTTTTCTTTAAAGAATTTTAGTTGATATTCTAATGTGATAGGATCGTTAAAGTAAAATGCGTTACCATTTACTTCAAATAAATGACCATTCTTCACAGCATCTAAATCTTTATACCAACCAGCATTTTCAATAGTAGTCTCTTCGCCATTAAACGTACTAAAAATCACATAGTCCCCAGCATATTCATTTAAAACTTCAGTAGAAATAGCGAAATAACCTGGTTTTAGTGCATCCTCTTTCACTTTTTCAGCCATATTTAAGCCCATTTCTTGATATAAAATTTCTGTTCCACGGCCCCAATTATCGCCATAGACATACATTTGTTTATTAAACATTTCTGCTACCGTAACTGTTGCATTTTCACCGATTTTTGCTTTAATTTCTGACCCTGCTTTAGCAGCGCGTTCTTTAAAATCTGCTACCCATTTCGTTGCTTCATCTTCTTTATTTACGACTTTACCGATTTCGATAAATTGCTGTAAATAATCGACTTTACCATACGTAAATAAGACAGTTGGTGCAATTTCAGCTAGTTTATCTGCATTTTCAATACCATTTAAACCAATGATTAAATCTGGATCTAGTTCAATAATTTTTTCAATATCTGTATTTTCAACGACTACTGCATCTTTAATAGCATCTTTAAAGTTTGGATTATCTGCAGCCCATGAATCTATCCCTACAACATTTACGCCAAGTTGCAATAAATCCCCAACAAATGATGATAATACGACTACACGTTTAGGATTCGCTGGTACTTCAATAGGACCTGTTTCAGATTGATAAGTAATTGTTTCCGCTGATGATGACTCGTTTGCGCCTTCATCTTCTTTCTTTGAATTGTCTTCTTTGTTGCCGCACGCTGCAAGTACAAGCACGACAATCATAAACATTGGTAAAAGCCACTTTTTCATTTATATATCCCCTTTAAGTTGTTTGTAATAAGTTGTATGTAATGCACATTGGTTTGTCTGTTCGTGGATCTTTTCCAATGACTGCATCAATATGAAACACTTTTTGTAATACTTCAGGCACAATGACTTCCTCTGCTGTACCAAATTTCACAAGCTCTCCTTGTGAAAGCGCTACAATATAATCAGAAAAACGGGCTGCTTGATTTAAATCATGGAGCACCATAACAATTGTGCGACCTTCATCTTCGTTTAGCTTGCTTAATAATTCTAAAACCTCTAATTGATGTGCCATATCTAAATAAGTTGTTGGCTCATCTAAAAAAATGATATCGGTTTCCTGTGCTAATGCCATCGCAATCCATACGCGCTGACGTTGTCCACCAGACAACGCATCTACTGCATGCTGACGAAAAGCATCTGTTTTTGTTACCTTGAGGGACCAATCAATGACATCTTTATCTTTTTGAGATAGATTGCCGAAGCCCTTTTGATATGGAAATCGACCGTAGGACACGAGCTCCTCTACCGTTAAACCGTGCGCACTTTCAGGACTTTGTGGCAAAATAGCTAGCTCTTTTGCCAAATCTTTCGTATGCATTTTTGAAATATTTTGACCGTCTAAAATGACATGCCCACTCTCATGCTTAAGAATTCTTGTAATTGCCTTTAACAGCGTAGATTTACCACAACCATTGGAACCAATAATTGTAGTTATTTTTCCATCTGGAATTTGTAATGATAAGTCATGCACTATGGTTTTGTTCTCATATCCAACACGGATCGATTCAATTTGTAAACGCAAAACATGCCCTCTCTTTCTTTTTACTAATACACATGATATGATAACATCGAAAGCGACATTGATAATCATTATCACTAAAGCTAGTCTAGTTTTCCACTAAGGATTTGTCAAATACTTTTTAATATTTTTCAAGGATGTGACGATATAAATGCAAGATTTATATGATGTGACGATTATAGGCGGTGGGCCTGCGGGCTTATATAGTGCTTTTTATAGCGGGTTAAGAGGCCTAAAAACAAAATTGATAGAGAGCCAGGAACAGTTAGGTGGTAAGGTGTTACTTTATCCGGAAAAGTTAATTTGGGATATTGGTGGGCACCCTCCTATTTTAGGCGGACAGTTTGTTAAACAATTAATTGCGCAAGCTAAAACATTCGATCCAACAATACTAACGAGCACAAAGGTTGACTTTATCGAACGTCTAGATGAAATGTTTGTTTTACATACAGCACAAGGAGAAAAACATTATTCAAAAACGATTCTTTTAGCTGTTGGTGGGGGCATTATTAATCCTCAAAAACTGACGCTAGAAGGTGCTGAAAAATACGAAATGGCTAATTTGCACTATACTGTCCAATCATATAAGCGTTTTGTCGATAAGGACATTATTATTTCTGGTGGCGGTAATGCTGCAATTGACTGGGCAGTGGAGCTTAGCCCTATCGCTAAAAACATAACTGTTGTCTATCGTAAGGATACGCTCTCTGCCCATGAAGCGACGATTCAAGAAGCGCTAGATGCTGGCGTTCAAATTGAATGTAACACAACAATTACAAAGTTAACGGCAAATACAGCTAAAACAGCTATTGAATTTGTCACATGCGAAAATTCTCAAACAAAGCAAAGCTACACACGCCAAGTGGATGAAGTCATAGTAAGTCATGGCTATAACCGTGAAGCATCTCTTGCATTTGACGAGGCAATCTCAATCCCTAAAAAAGACGACTATTATTTTGAAGGAAAAGCAACTGGTGAAACAGCCCAACCAGGTATTTTCGCAGCAGGTGATATTTTATCTTTCGAAGGGAAAATACATCTTCTACTAGGAACATTCCAAGATGCTGCTAATGCTGTCAACTCAATTAAAACGTATTTAGAACCGACTGCTCATCGTAATGCGGTCGTATCTTCTCATAATGAAATCTTTAAAGAAAAAAATCGCTCTATAATTGAAAATAGCTTGTCTAGATAAACAATAATGGTTTCGTAAAGTATTGAAATCAAAAAGAAGCAAAAAAAGAAAAAGTGTTAGATTGACTGCGATCAATCTAACACTTTTTTTGCTGCGAACATTAATGGACTATTTCCGAATGTTTCCGGCGATTCACGGGCTTTTACCGGCGATTTCCCCTATCTTACTGGCGATTCGCGGGCTTCTACCGGTGGTTTCCAAGTTATATCCCAGCATTTTATTTGAGCTAAAGTTAATCCATATTAATCATTTAAACCTTTACCATCAAGAATTTGCTGTGTATATTTTTCAATCCTAGACACGCGAGTTTTGGCTTGCTTCGCCTGAGAAAAATAATAAATGTAGGCTCTTTGTCGTCCAGGCGTTAATGCTTCAAATGCTAGTTTTAAAGCAGGGAGCTCGTTAAATTTAGCTTGTAGTTCTTCTGGTATATCGAAATCGGTATTCTTTTTAAACTCCACTTCCAAACCTGCTTTTTCAACTTCTATGGCTTGTTTAATATAAGCTTTTATATCGCTTTCCATTTCAATAATTTGCTGGACATTCGTAAAGCGAATTTGGCGTGCCGCTTGTACATTTTCTGTTTGTTGAATAAGAATTCCTTTCGTATCCTTTAACAACGCACCTTTATGGAACAGCAGTGCACAATATTCTTTAAATCCATGTATTAATACAATGTTCTTATTCTCTAAAGTATAACAAGGGTGCATCCACTTAAATTCTTCTGTCAGTCCACTATCAAGAATTAATTTTCTCAATGCTTCATATTCTGCTTTCCACGTTTTAGCTTTACTTAAAAACTCATCAACTTTAGGATTTGTTTTCATTTTTGTCATCAACGACACCCCTCTTTAATTTTAACCTATTACAATCAATCATTTTGTTCAATTACCAATTGATTAATAATAAGACATTCGTTGAGAACCTGTCCAGTTGATGCGCAAAATCTTATGAAAAAAAAGAGAATATACGCTGCTAAACTAAACGTTATATCCTCTTTATTTGTGTAATACATTGCAATCTGCCCTTTACTGAATCCCTCATCTACAAATAACTATCTAAATAGACTTAATAATGACCCCATTTGCCTAAGCATATTAACCCCACTCGTAATAGTGTCTGCGTGGCCCTTCATTGCGCTGAAATTTTCTGCTAAGTTTCCAAACCGAGAATTTCGAGGTTGTTGATTATTGAACGAGCTAGGTTGTGGACGCATACTTTGAATCATAGGATTATAACTTTGTCTATATCTTCGTGGTACTGGCCTCCTTCTAGGATTCGGCGAATAATATGGCATCAATTCACCTCCTATACAAAAACGTTTATATATTATACGTCTGGATTTTTTTTTCGTTTAGACTTTTGAAGATGTTTATAAAAATTAATAGTATAAATGAGTGCTACGTAAACATATTGAAATTACTAAATGCTACGTTGTATTTTGCTTTTTATCATATAGTCCGTCCTATGTCCTTCTAGGAACCATACTATTTTTATTTTCATATTATACAAATAAGAACAATAAAGAAGGTGTTAGAAATTCATAAATCCAAATATCTAGACTTTTTGTCCAAATTTGGTGTAGGGGGGGCACATCCTGGTGGTATAGCACTAACAAAGGAACTATTAAGGGCTGAACATATTAGAAGCACTTCTCAAATATTAGATGTTGGCTGTGGTACAGGCCAAACAGCTGCCTTTTTAGCTTCTCAATATAAAGCCGCTGTTACTGGTATTGATCGTAATTCAATCATGGTAGCTAAAGCCCAAAATCGTATGAAGAAACGTCGCCTACCAGTCACAATCATAGAAGCGTCAATTGAAGATATTCCTTTACGCAATGAGCAATTTGATTTAATTATTTCTGAATCTGTTCTTTCCTTTGTCAACAAGTCTAAAGCTCTCGATGAAATTTATCGTTTATTGAAAAACGGTGGTCGATTCATTGCAATAGAATTCACGATTAATCAATTGTTAGACGAAAAGAGTAAGAAGGAAATTGAACAATTTTATGGCTTCGATACATTATTAATGAAAAAAGATTGGGTTGCTCTATTGAACAATGCTGGATTTCAAACAATTCGAATACGCAAAAATCAATCGCTTTCTTCAACACCTGAATTTCAGCATTCACAAAATATCGAACCTGAACTTTATGAGGTCATGGAACAACACATTGACATGAATTTAAAATATGATGGAATTTTAGATTATAGAATTTATAGTTGTACGAAATAAAGAATAGCGTATGATTTTCATAGTTAGTTGCCAGCTGTGAAAATCATACGCTTCTTTTTAATTATTGTGTAAGCAGCTATTTTGCAGTATTGCTTTGTGAGGATAACTCGAAGGTGTTTTAAACGATTATTTAATCATTGCTATAAAATGTTTTAAAATTCTAGCAGTTAACCCCCAAATGGTATATTGTTCATAATCATAAAACCATTCTTCCATTGATCGTGTTCTCCAGTTATACTGTGCCCCGTTAACAATTTTATCAAAAGGAAAGTCTAAAGAAGGCACTGGTTCAATAGATACTAAATGCATATATGGTTCATGATGTAATAACCAATTGATTGGTACTGTAAACACTTCTTCAACTTCATCTTTGTTATAAGCATGAATAATTTGATTGAAATCAACAATTGCCACGAATGGATAGGTAACAAATGAGGATGATGCGATATACGGACTTAATTGCCCTATAACTTGAACCGTTTTCGGATCGATTCCTAATTCCTCGTACGTTTCTCGTAAAGCGGCTGCCAATGGTGATGCATCGGTGGCATCAATTCTTCCACCTGGAAAACTAATATCGCCAGGCTGTTTTCTCATCGTAAATGAACGCACTTCAAAAAGAATATGCCATTCGCCATTCACTTGAACTAATGGTATTAAAACGGCTGAACGAAAAGCTGTCTCCTCTCCTATAAATAAATGCTGATTTTGCTGTAATTGATGCTTCAATTTATCTAGAAACATGAGATTATCTCACCTCAATTGTTTATATTCTATTTTATCGTATCATTATTAAGTAGTTGGATAAAGACTATTAGACTAAATCATCCGATTCAAACTAGCAAATAAAATGTTGGCACAATAAAATGCAGAGGAGGTGTGCTGCCATCCTCCATCTGCATTGCTTATGGTTGTAATAAAATTTTCCCGACACTTTTACGACTTTCCAACAAATCATGTGCCTTTGCACCATCTTTCAGGGCAAAAATAGTCGGCTCGTGCATTTTTATCTTTCCATCTGTAATCCATTCAAATAGTTGTTGTGAACGGATTTTTCTTTCCTCAAAAGATGTTAAGACATTCCAAAGGTCTCCTCCGGTTAATGTTTTCGAAGTATCCATTAACATACGTGGATCCACCGCCACAGGATCTCCTCCTGACATACCAAAAAACACGACAGTTCCACCAACTTTTGTTGCTTCTAAACTATCTTGCAGTGTAGAACCTACTGATTCGTATACGACATGAACTCCTTGACCGCCAGTATGCTCCTTCACTTTTTGCACCCACTGCTCTTTATATAAAAAGACATGGTCCGCACCGATGGCCATTGCTACTTCTGCTTTTTCTTTAGAAGATGTGAGACCAATTACGTTAGCCCCTTTTAACTTAGCCATCTGGATTAAGTTTTGACCTACACCACCTGCTGCTGCGTGAATTAGAACCGTATCACCTGGTTGAATAGCATAGCTATCTGTCACTAAATATTGCGCAGTTAAACCTTGTAATAATATCGCAGCCGCCATTTCAAAAGAAATTTCATCTGGTAATAAAATTACCTTATCTAGTGGAACTGCCACGAACTCTGCATTCGCAAATGGAACATCCGCAAATGCGATACGGTCACCTTCTTGGATATTGTAAATATTTGAACCGACCTTTTCTACGATACCGGCACCCTCATAGCCTAAAATAAAAGGAGGCTGACCTGCTAAATGGTAATTACCTTTTCGTCGGTAAATATCAGCAAAATTTAATCCAACCGCCTTCGTTCGTACTAATATTTCGTTAGCTGTAATGACAGGATCTGCTATCTCTTTATATTGTAATACCTCTGGACCGCCAAATGTTTCAAATACTAATGCTTTCATTATCTAACCCCTTGCTAAATGTATGTAGAACTATCTTACGTTAAAGAAAAAGGTTAATACAACTCTTTAAGCTTAAAATAAACCATAAAAAAAGCCAGTAGCGAAACGATTCACTACTGGCTTCTCAACTTTTACTTCGCTGTTAAAGTTACATTATCGGCCGTTGCCCAATTGTTGATTGGTAATACTTTATAAGTACCACCTGACTTTAATGTTGCGTCTTTTACATCAAAAATACCGACAGCCCCTTTACGAGATGAATACCGATATTGAGCTTGTAATTTTGAACCATCTTCAGCCTGTAATTCTACACTGCGACCTGCAAATAATTCCATTCCTGGGTCTTTGTCGAGCGTAACTTCGAATGAAGTTGCATCGATTGGTTCGAGCGACTTAATCGTTAAAGGTGCTATTTCAGTTGCCGAAAACGTTGGATTTTTAAGTACTGCCCAGTCAGCTGTTACCGTATATTCCGTTCCCGACTTTAATGCTTTTCCTTCCGGTAAGCGGAATTTTGGTGCCTGTCTTCCATCTGCCGCTTGTGTAAACAGTACATAATTTGCCTGTATTTTCTCTCCATTCCCTGCTGTCAGTGTAACGACACGATCACGCAATGAAGAAATGACCTGATACTGCTTGCCTTTTTCGTCCTTATTGTCATCATTCACTTGGAACGAAAGGTCACCTCTAGCCTCTTTATATGCCTCAATAATATTTGAATAATCTGTTACACCTTCATCTTTAAATGATTCAATTTCAAACGTATCATTTGTAACTTGTTTCGCTTGGCTAACATTTATTAAATCATCGCTGGCATCAAAGGCAGTCGTTTCTCCACCTTTGTATCTTAGTGTGTAGTTAGTTCCCGCCTTTTGAATAGTGACTGGCACTATATACGTACTTTTAGCCCCTATTTTTAATCGAGGGACATTGACGATACTTAATTCATGATTGAATGAAAAGTCTTTTTTTATTACGTCTAAATTTTCTACTTTTACATCTTCTTCGGATAATGGTTCAGAAAAAGTTACTTGTAATGTCATTATGTTTAATGGCTTTATTTCTGTAATTTGAACTGCTTCTTTCGTATCTTTTTTCGTTTCTTGTTGTGTTTGCTCTTCCTTTTGTTCCGTTTGTTTATTTAGGAAATTACACCCTGATAGCGTTAATGTTACTGTTAAAAGAATGGGCGCGATAATACTGAATCTTTTAGTCATTTTTTTGACTCCCCTTCAAGTGATTTTTCTCGGTTCTTTGTTCATTTGCGAAATTTGCAAACTTTATCCTTCCTCAATTACCATTCTTGCCCACGCAACACTATTGTTATACGTGCAAACCCCTTATCAAATATTTTCATGTCACTGTGCAACCATTTTAAAGATAAAATGCTTAACAAATAAAAAAATAGTATGCTAGGACTAATCCAAGCATACTATCTACAATTTGAGTTTTAATTCATATCATTTACTACTGGTTTATTTTTACGCTTTATTTTCATCACGAGTTCAAGCAATGCGACAATGATTAAAGAAATGCCAAATAACGGCATAATGACACCTAAAATAATAATAATAACGATAAAAGGAATCGATATTTTTTGAGATAATTGAGGTGGTGCTGACAGTAAACCTTTTTTCTTGCGCAACAACCACGTATAGAATCCCCAGAAAATAACGCCTAAAAATGCTACACAAACAAGTAAGTTTAGTAACTTATTAGGCCAGCCAAATAAGTGACCTTCATGTAATGGAATTCCCCATGTAAACCATTTCGCTAAAATACCATAGTCGTCATAGCTAACTTTTGAAATAAATTTCCCACTATATTGGTCAAAGTAGATCGTCGTTTCATCATAGGGACTAACATCTAGTCCTGTTACACCTGTATTACTTGATTTTGCTACCGTAAATACTCCGTCATCACTAGTCGGATAAACAATGGCGTATGGCTTTGAAATATCATTTGCTTCAATTTGTTGTTGCAAGTTTTCCACTTTTACTTGATTTGGATTCTTGCTTATACTTGTTACACCCATTCCATGATGCGCATGTTTGGATGAAGAAGGGGCCTCTTCCTTACGTGTCGCCCAAGGAATTTCGCTTACATCTGAGGTAGGCGGTTGTTGTTGTAATAATGGCGTACCAAATGACGGATTTGCTTGTGATGCATTATAAATCATGTTCCCCATAAAAGCAGACCATGGCAATCCTGTGAATATAATAACAATCATCGGAATCGTAATAATCGTACCGATAAGGGCATGCCATCTTCTATTTTTTTGTCGTTTATTCGCTTGCTTCGTTTTCTTTAATACTTTTCCTTTAAAAGTCATATATAGACCGGAGAGTAGTAAAAAGATTGCCCAGCAAGCAGCCAATTCTACTAAATAATTGACAACAGTTCCACCTAAAAATAAGGAGCTGTGCAAACTTCTTATTGCATTTGCAAAAGTGTATATTGGATCTTGGTGACCAACGATTTGATTATTTTTATCTAAAAATAAATATCGTTGAACACCTTCTGCATTAGTCATCGTTAATCGTGTATTGTAAGGTTCTTCTAATTCGATAATTTTAGTCGTCGTATAGCCAGCAAATGCCGCTTCCGCTTGTTGAACACCTTCATCAATTGTTAAAGCTTCTGTTTTTCCACTTTCTCCAAAGAAGTAGTCTTCATATAAATGATTTTCTACATTCGTATAGAACAAATACCCTATACCACTTAATGTCAGTGTGATGAGAAGTGGTGTAATAAATAATGCAGCATAAAAATGCATTCGCCAAAAACTTGAATAAGTTGCATTTTTCATCTCTTGTTCCCCAATCTATTATAATAAAAGCAAATTTATTATATAAGATAAAAGTGAAATAAGAATGAAGTCCTAGAGAAATATTAAAAATTCTATACATGACTATCTTTAAATATAAAAAAGGCTACTTAGCATCCCTAAAATCAGGTTGCGTTAAGTAGCCATCCGTTATTTTTATCCGATTAATTCTTTTCTTACATTACAATAAGCTGTATAAATGTCTGAATGGTGCGCTTCATCTTGCCCAAAAAAATATTCGACAAGCTCTGCTAACGTTTTTCTAGCCCCATCAAACTGTTTTTGCATAATTTCATATTTAAAAAGATTTTCATAGTACTCGATAACTTGTGGATTCATGTGGAACACTCCTTCATTTTTAGCATAAAAAAACATCTTTCCTTCTTTAGAAAGATGCCTACTATGACAAATACACGACATAATACGTCGATTGCCATGACGGAAAAAGCTTGCTATTACGCATAGAAGCTACCCTCTTGACGATCGTCGTACTATGAGCATGCAGAAGAAATTCTCTAGTCACACTCAACACCCCCTATCCTCGTAGGTTTTTTGGTTGTACTAGATAAAGGCAGGTCTCCTGGCTTATGTTCATCACACGTTTCACCTTCCCATTACAATACGTAACAGTGGTTTTTCTGAAATGTGCTCCCATTTACAGTTGCGGGACAGCGTCGGAATTTCACCGATCTTCCCTTTTAAACAAATCGGTATTCCGATTTGTACCTCTATCTTATTATTCCGTTTTTATTATTATACCATAAAGCTTTGTGTACATTGACACTATCCGAATAGATTACTAATATTTAATGTAACGGCGCTAATTTTCCAATAAATACATTTTAATGAAATATATTCACATTTCTTTTTTTACAAAAAAGAGAGTGATAGCATTCTATCTTTAAATACTAACGGCTTCATTGAGTTGTATCCAGACTTCTTGTGAATGCAGCGAATTTCAGTTTCACCGTTTTTTGCACCGTGTATTGATGGTGGGAAGACGCGAGCTTTCCATTCACTGAATTAATTTGTAACAAAGCCTATTTTTTTTGCAACAAAACGAAAAATTATCGTAAGTACTAAAAAGTGTTGTTACGATAAAAACAGGAAGGAGAACATATGAAATTCAACTATATTTGGAAAAACAAACAATCAATTTCTGAAATTGACATTATTAGTAATCCATCGAATAAAGAATTGCTTTTAACATTTGAACAGCATTTTTCACAACCTATTACATTAAGCGCAACAGATTTCAAAACAAATCGCCAGATTATGATTGAACTCAATGATATCGAAGCAATGGAAGCATCCGGTCATTTTACTAAAATCTTTTAGTAGATGGTACAGAGCTATTGCTAAACAAAATTTTAAAAGAATTAGCTTACTTGGAATCATTTAGACTAGTTAGAATTAACAATTCGATGATATTAAATTTGAATCAAATACACTCGTTTGCTTCTGGCAGTCATGCAAGATTAGAAGTTATTACAAAACAACAACATAAATATATTGTCAGTAGACATTATGCAAAATCCATTAAGGAGAAATTGATATGATAAAAGATTTAAAAAACAGCTTTTTGTCCACTTCATTTTTAGGGTTGATTTTGATTGTCTTATTAATGACAATTTTTAATCTTCACGAAGAAACGGTCAACTTTCATTATATGTGGAATTTAATTTGTATTAGCGTGTTAATGGGTATTGTTTTTGGTATTGCTTATCCTTACTTGTGGAACTATTCTACATTAAAAGTAACCTCAAAAATTACGATTAGTACTCTTTTGAATTTTTTCAGTGGTGTAGGAAGTGTATATCTATTTTCGGTGGAAGTATTTGGATTTATCAAACATTATTTGTTGCTAATTTTAGCAATAACGTTAATTGGCCATATTATCGGATTTTATTTTTTCTCAAAATATGAAAACAAAAAAATAGCGGATAGTTTAAATAGCTCGCTAGAAAACTAAGGAGACGTAAAATGAACCTCGACACTAGCTTACAAGTACTATTAAATGATATTGCTCAGAAACAAAAGAAGGGTCTTCCTTTTATCATGGCCTCCATATTTATTTGGGGTGTTATTACAACAATCACATTGCTACCTTTAGATTTAATGATCAAAAACATTGGCATTTTATCTTGCGGTGCCTTGCTATTTCCTGTTTCAATTGTTTGTGCCAAAATATTAAAAGTTGATTTATTTTATAAAGAAAACCCTTTGATTAATGGACTATTAATTGCAACAAACAATCAAATTTTATATTTAATTATTTGTATTCTTCTATTAATAAAAGCACCGATGTGGGTGTTACCTGTTTATGCAATTATTTACGGTGCTCATTTATTACCATATTCATTTTTTTATCAATCGAAAAATTATCGATATAGTTCAATTTTTATTTGTCTAGCTATTTTAATAAGTATACTTTTCTTCCATTTGAATATGATTTTTGTCCCGCTTATTGTAGAAATCGGTGTGCTCTTCTTATTTTTCAAGCTGCATAAGGAAGTCAAAAGCTAGTCTGAAAAAAATCAGACTAGCTTTTAATTCGAAATATACCTGCAATAAATAATTATGCCAAAAACTTATTTGCTTTGTTTGGGTTCACAAATAATTGTAATTAATCCAATTATAGAAAACATCTTTTCTTCGTGGTTTTTTAAAAGTTGTGCTATATTCAAAGTGTCAGGAGTGAGTCGATGAAAAAATTTTTAACAATTACCGCAATAATTTTTGTTTTAATCGGAGCAGCTGGCTATGCTGTATGGCATTTTGGGACAAATATCGCTTCCGAAAAAATAATTGAAAAAGTGGAATCTAATTTAGATGATGCAAATTTAGAAGAAGTTAAATCTTATATCGAGAACGATTCGAAGGTTCAAGAAATTGTAAGCGAGGCAGCAACTACAAATCCGGATACTCTTCCCTTCCAAACTAAGGAAGAAGCGACACGTGTGTTAATTAAAAAAGTGGGCGTTAATCGTTTACTTGAAATTCAGGAACAAGCGCAAAACGGTTCAATTAATAAGGATGAAGTATTATCTGAAATTGAAGGAAAACTGTCTGAAGATGAAATTTCTGCTTTAAAATACGTTTTATATAAGGAATTAAATAAATAAAACTAGCCATTTAAAGTATTACATGAAAATAACAGAGAGGCTAAGATTCATATAACGATTTTTAATCACGCGACAGCCTCTCAGCGTGTCGACTGTATGTGGCAACACATTGGTGCTAATCGGTATAATTAATAGACTCGATTCCCATTTAATGGAATAGAGTCTTTTTTTCTTATCATTCTTCTACTGTTGAAGCATCTAGTTGCCTCCTACAGTTAAAACGCAAAACATCAACTGTAGGAGGCATATCATTTATTACGTTTTCATTATCTATTATGAGTTCCCGTGCCGTCTTAAAGGAGAAATCAGTGAATCATCACTGATTTCGATGGAGTTTTTCTATTTGTCACATACTTAAGATTACAAGTCTATCGGCTTGCCACCTGTCACCCCATAAATCTGACCGGTAATATAACTTCCTTCATCAGAGGCCAGAAGAACATACACCGGCGCAAGCTCTACTGGCTGTCCCGCACGACCGAGTGGCGTATTTTGGCCAAACGCAGGAATTTCTCCTTCCAATTTTCCATTATCCAACTGCAATGGCGTCCAAATTGGACCTGGCGCGACACCATTGACACGCACACCCTTAGAAGCAAAGTACGAGGACAGGGATACCATAAAGTTGCTTATCGCACCTTTTGTAGCGGCATAATCCATTAAAGATGAGGATGGATCGAAAGATTGAACCGATGTAGTGGTAATAATCGCACTTCCTGGTTCCAGATGTTCTTCTGCAGCTTTTACGGACTCAAATATGCTGATAATGTTTACTTTGAAAGTGTCTTGCACTTGTTTGATTGTTAAGTCACTTAAGGTTGGCTGTGCGATTTGTTGCGCAGCATTCAATACTAGCAGGTCCAATCCGCCAAAAGCTTCCACTGTTTTTGTAACAATCTCTGTCGCTGTACCATCTTCCCGCAAGTCATACGGTAGCAGCAATGCTTTGCCTCCAGCTTTTTCTATTAACTCTTTAACTTCGTTGGCATCCTTCTCTTCACCAGGGAAGAATTGGATCGCCACATTTGCTCCTTCGCGTGCATAGGCAATGGCGACGGCACGGCCAATCCCAGAATCGCCTCCAGTAATCAAGGCATTGCGCCCTTCCAGGCGATTGTATCCTTTATATGATTCTTCACCGCAGTCAGGTTTGGGTTTCATTTCATTCTGTAGCGCTGGAGTACCCTGTTCTTGATCCGGGAATTTTTCCGTATGAAATTTCTTACGTGGGTCGGTTAGATGTGAGTTTCCCATCAAAAATCATCTCCTATTTTGTTTAATTAGTAAATCGCAAGGATAAAAAGTTCCACAAGGCTTTTTCGAGCTTGCACTAACTTTATCCTGTTACATATTTTGAATACCCCGGGATATTTACTTTAAACAGCTTCAGATTTATTACCTACTTGAAACCCACCTATTAAATATGAAATACGGTGATTCACATCATTCCCAAACTCTACAAATACCTCTATTACATAAATATCCAATAATGGTTTTAGAACTTATTCAAGTATATTGCCCTTTAATGAAAAAGAGCGCTGATTCTTGTAATCGCGCTCGAATGTTGAATATTAAGTTTGTGATTTCTACCTATTGCCTGCTAACCTGTCACTATTTAAATATAAAACAACTGTTCCATGACTAAAAGAAAACACTTAGTTACTAATTATATTAATAATTTTCTGTTGTGCATCTTTGGCTTCAGGGGTTGGCATAACAACAAACACATGAATCATTTGAGGATAAACAAAAGTATTGATTTCAATTCCTTGTTCTGTTAGTTTTTCATCAAATATCATGCCATCTGGATATAAAGCCTCGTGTGTTCCAATAAAATGAGTGATCTTCCCAAGTCCTTTAAAGTCACCGTAAATTGGGCTAATTAATGGGTCAGTTACACTTTTATCAGCTGCCCATATCTTTGTAATTACTTCCATTCCTTCACGAGCTAACAGAGGATCCTTTTCATCATATTCAGGTATAAGAGGATTGCCCAAACTCATATCAACACATGCAGATAATAAAATTATATCTTTCGGTTGAGGTAGATTTTCCATCTTTAAAAGATGGGCCAGACCAAGTGAGATATTTCCGCCAGCCGAATCGCCCATGATAGTCAATTGATTAATACTTTCAACAGTTTCAAGAATTTCTTTATATAGGTTGAGGATTTTCGGATAGGTATCCTTATAGTTAAAATGAGGTACTTTAGGATAAATAGGAGCAATAATTTTTGCATCTAAAGATTGTGCCATATTATCCATGAACAACCAGTGTAAATTTAAAGGTTGACTCGTCCAAGCACCTCCGTGTATATAAAGAATAACTTTTTGTTTCGAGGACTTTTGGCCATTTAATGTAAAGACTTGCATGCCCTCGAATGTTCGCTCCTGCACATCACTTAAAAATGTAACATCATTCCCAATAATATAGGGCTTAGTATTTTCAGTTCCCCTTTGTTTAAGGAAATTTTCGGTGTTTTCAATACTAGAAAAACTTTTTTTATTACCTTGCAAAGTTATCCATTTTTCAAATTGAATACTTTCTTCAGAACGTTCTCCATTATAAATTTCTACACTCATTTTTATTTCTCTCCTTTAAACTTTTTATTGTTTTCATCCTGTTTCATAACACGAAATGATTTGAGATTCCCATGTTTTCTTTATCTGAAGTCTTTGTTGGATCGAAGGTCTTGTGTAGATGGTATTCAATTCAATGGCCCATTAGTGGAAGTTTCATTACCCATCTTGTCACTGCAATTATATCACACGTTTTTTACTAATTATTGGACTTTATTACAAATTATCAGACTTTATTACATATGATTAATTTTTATTTATTATCTACAGAAATACCTATACAAAATAACGTTCCCCGATGAAAGTTTGGAGCACATGAAAAAGCCACGAATGTTGTACCATCAACGTTTCGTGGCTTTACTTGGGAACATTATTTATACAAGTTTTTATGCACATTCTCCAAAAGTCAGTCATAGCAATGCTTTCGTTGTATTTGGAACGATGTTGCACTATCAACGGTTATACATATTTCTGAATGTTGTAAATCCGCATTTTTTGACGATATCCCTACTATAGGTTTTAGTTTATAGAATAAAACTTTAATCCTTTTTCGAAAAGACTTCAAGCGCCGTTTACCTATAATAAATTAAGTCTCCCTATGTTTTCATTTCTATTATTTTTCTGTTTGATCTTGCTTCTTTTTTAAATACTCTGCACGTATTTTTTCAATTTGCTGCTTTTTATCAAATTTGGCAGGCTTGTTTTTTTCATGATACTTTGCCACAGCTACCTTACCTTTAGTATCCAATTGATATTTCCCCACTTTGTTCACCTACTTTTCTTATCCTTAAAGAAGAATCTATTCACCAAATATAATATACCTTATTTTACTGAAGTAAACCTTATTAGTGTACTACAAACCTTGCATATATCCGTAAAAACATTCAAAACTTCGTAAAGTGATTTATTGCCGAATGGTCATTTATAATCCTTATCTTTACAACCTTGATTTTGCTGATTCATTTTAAAATTTTCAGTTAACTCTACTAAAATTGCTTTTAATTAATTATCGAAACAAGACCGTACTGTCCCATATACAGACAAAACCCCTGAGAATTTTCGTCTCTCAGGGGGTTATTAACTCAACGTTTTCTATTTCTATATTTTTTATTTACAATCAATAGGTGGATTGCTGTACTTGTTGACGTAATGTTTTGGCAGCAGCAACCATATGAGCGAGCGCTGCAACTGTTTCAGGTTCTTTTCTCGTTTTCAGACCACAATCTGGGTTGATCCAAAATTGATTTGTCGATAATACTTGTAGGCTATCTTGCATGATACTTAACATTTCTTGTTCGCTCGGCACACGAGGACTATGAATATCATAAACACCTAATCCAATCCCTTTTTTATATGGGTTTATTTGCAGTGATGCAATTAGCTCTCCATGACTGCGTGACGTCTCTATAGATATAACGTCGGCATCCAATGCACTAATTGGTTCAATAAAATCATTGAACTCACAGTAACACATATGTGTATGAATTTGTGTTTCATCCTTTACACTAGCCGTAGCGAGCTTAAAAGCATTCACTGTCCAATCTAAATATGCGCCCCAATGTTCTTTACGTAAAGGCAAGCCTTCACGCAATGCAGGTTCATCGACTTGAATAATAGAAATGCCAGCCGCTTCTAATGCTTCAACCTCTTTCCTTAGTGCAAGTGCAATTTGATAGGTCACATCTTTTCGCGCGATATCGTCACGTACAAATGACCAGTTCAAAATCGTAACAGGACCTGTTAACATCCCTTTCACATATCGATTTGTTAAACTTTGTGCATAGGCAGTTTCTTTCACTGTCATCGGCGCTTCCCATGCAACATCACCGTAAATAATCGGTGGTTTTACACAACGAGAGCCGTACGAAACGACCCAAGCTTTTTCTGTAAAAGCGAAGCCTGTTAGCTTTTCACCAAAGTATTCCACCATATCCGTACGCTCGAATTCACCATGCACGAGTACATCAATATCTAAATCTTCTTGAATGGCAATCCATCGTTTCGTTTCTTGTGCGACAAAGTCAGCATATGCTTCATCTGAAAGCTGTTTTTTACGCCATGCATTACGTGTGCGCTTCACTTCATCAGATTGAGGGAAGCTACCAATCGTAGTCGTTGGGAATAGTGGTAGCTGCAGTGACTGTTGTTGTATAATCTGACGCGCATTAAAATCATTTTGACGTTCAAAATCCTCTGTCGACACCGTTTGTACTTCTTGTTGAACAGCCTGATTATTTCGTACGGGGTGTTTTTTTAATGCTTCAATTGCTTTCATGCTCTCAGAGATAGTATGATTGGACGTATGATTTTTTTCTTTTAAATACTTAGCCACCTCTGATATTTCTGCTAATTTTTCATCAGCAAATGCAAGCGCATTTTTTAAGACAGGCTCTAATTTTGTTTCAAGTGCGGTCGAAATCGGCACATGCTGTAAGCTACATGACGATTGAACCCACAGCTCTTGTGCACTAGTCAGCTGTTCAATTGCCCTAACTGTTGTACTTACCTCTGCTAAATTTGCCCTCCAAATATCTCGTCCATTAACAATTCCTACCGCCAATACTTTATCATGTGGAAAGCCAAATTGACGTAGCGCCTCCATATTTTTCGTATAGCCATGAACAAAATCTAAGCCAAATCCTTGTACAGGGAGTTCAATTAGTGTGTTATAAGCTGATAACGATTCAAAATAGGTTTGTAACATAATATTAGCCTCTGGTACAGCGGCTGCTAATTGTGTATATATTTCTTGCACAAGTTTTACCTCTGCCTCATCTAATGATGTGACTAATGCAGGCTCCTCTAATTGAATCCAGTCAGCACCGGCTGTTACTAGCTCTTGAATAATCTGCGCATACAGTGGTAGTAGTGCTAAAATAAACGCAACTTGTGTTACTTTATCGTAACCTTTTGTTAGCTTGCAAAATGTATATGGCCCGATTAGCGTTGGCTTTGCAGTAATGCCATATACTTCTTTAACCTCAAGGAAATCTGCAAGTATTTTATTGTCTGTTAGTTGCAGAGCTTGACCTTCATATTCAGGGACAATGTAATGATAATTTGTATTAAACCATTTTGTCATTTCACTCGCAACAGCTTCTTTATTTCCACGTGCTACCGCGTAATACGTTTGTAAGTCAATCTTTCCACCTTGCCAGCCGAAGCGCTTTGGCACTAAGCCAAACATCATCGCTGTATCAAGCATTCTGTCATATAGTGTGAAATCCCCAACTGTGACAATATCTATACCGCTACGAAGCTGCTTGTCGATACGTGCAAGACGAATTTCTTTAATTTTTTGTAAGAAATCTACTTCTGTAAGTTCATTTTTCCAAAATGCCTCTAATGCCTTTTTCCATTCACGCTCTTCCCCTATGTATGGGTAGCCTATTACAGTCGTTGTATACGTCATATTCCTTCTCTCCTCTGGTTTAAAATAAAAAAAACCATCTTCCTTTTTAGGAAAATGGTAGTTATTGTCTATCTAAATTAGCTATGACGAGGCGATACGATAATATATTAATTATCGTATATATTCGTTAGTCGCACAGTGCCGATTCGGTCACATCTCACCACCTATTTCCACGTAGGTTATTTGGTGTGTACTAGACATTGGCAGGTCTCCTGGCTTCTCATCAACACGCCTCACAGCCTTCCCAGTTCCCCAGTGGCATATGTGATTTGCTCCGATTTACAGTTGCGGGACAGCGTCGGATTTACACCGACTTCCCTTTTAAGCCAAACTTTCATTTGGCACCAACTCTTACACAATATTCAATTATGTTTCCTACTATAACATATATTTTTCTGAAAAGTATAACTTTTGTGAAGATATAGTAGTTTTTCTGTACAAAGTTACACGTTGAGTAATTTTTAAAGACTAATTGACAACATAATAATAAAACAATCTACTAATCAGAAAAGGTATTTTAAGTAATTTGTAGAAATATATAGTTATATGAAGAATGAGTGAGGAGGATTACTATGATTGTCGGATTACATCACGTACAATTAACGATTCCAAAAGGTACCGAGGAGCAAGGGAAAGTTTTTTATTGCCATGTGTTAGGGCTCAAAGAAATAGAGAAACCACAATCTCTTAAAGGGCGTGGTGGATTTTGGCTACAAGTTGGTCATCACGAAGTACATGTTGGCACAGAAGACGGCTTTGATCGACTAACAACGAAAGCGCATATTGCCTATCAAGTAGAGGATGTAGCATATTGGAAAAAAGTATTAACAGAGCATCATATCGAAATCCTTGATTCTGTTCCAATTCCTAATTTTGAGCGCTTTGAATTTAGAGACCCTTTTGGTAATCGAGTAGAAATTATTCAGCCGATTTAAATTTTTAAAAAGCAGCCTTCAATGGCAGCTTTTTTATTTACAGTTTAAAGTGTTGAACCTCTTTGTTTAAATTCTCTGCCATCGAAAAAAATTCCTATGCCTACGTGCTTTTATAAGTACTCTTCGACTCATAAAGTTATTTTTATATTATTCCTTACCCTTATTTTATTTCTCTATTAGCACATTGCCTAGCATTGTTTCTATGAGTAACAATGCATAGTTGCTAACGTTTTTTGTATGCACTATTTATCAAACTGAAACATTTGTAATGAAACTGTAAATTCAAGCGATAAAGCCTTATATATCAAGGTTTTTACATAAAGTGCGGCTCCCTGTGGAAACATTTACCTCACAGAACCCCTACTTTTTCATGCTACGATTATTGCAACAGCAAGCAAACAGATATGAATTTACTGCTCGCTTACAGGAGGTAAAAACAGCATGAAAAAACAATTTTTAAAAACTACACTAGCATTATCGATTGGATTTAGCTCATTCGGAATCGTTCAAGCATCCATTGAACCAATCAAAGTTGAGGCTGCAACGACAAATGCACAACATAATGACAAAGCTGTCGCAGCAAAGGCTGAACAACTTATTCAAACAGGAAAAAGTTTAATTGGTAAGGCTACATATAGTAATTCAGTTTACAAGTCTACATATCCTTACAAGTTTTCTTGTGCTTCATTTATTATGTATATTTTTGAACAAAATGGAGTAGATATTGGGACTTATAATGAAAATTATATGATCCAGCAAGGGACATTTGTTCCTAAAAGCCAATTGCAAAAAGGCGACTTAGTATTCTTTAAAAGTAAAAAAACGGGCACAGACCCCGATCATGTAGGAATGTACATTGGAAATAACAAAATTATTCATATGGCTGATTCCAAGCAAAATATCGTCATTTCGGATATGAGTAGTAAGCCTTATTATACTGACAACTACGTATCTGCACGAAGAGTATTACCAACATTACTATCGGCTAACCCTGCGACGAAAGGCGATACAGTTGTTGAAAATGCATTTACTTATAAAAATAAAGTAACAATAAGCTCATTAAATAAAGAACAAAGCTTACAATTTACAGCCCCTGGTTTCGTTGAATATGTCTATCGTAAGAGCGGTGTAAAACTTGGCGCAACAACTCTAAAAGAACAAATGGCTAAAGGAACTACGGTATCACGTGCCAATTTAAAAAAGGGCGACTTAGTGTTCTTTAATAGTGTAAAAGGGTCAAAAAACCCTTCCCTTGTAGGTATCTATGCTGGAGATCAGCGTATCATCGTTCCAACTTCAAGTGGTGTTACTACTAGAGTACTCTTTGTTGATTACTATAAAGAGCATTATTTAACAGCAAAACGAGTATTTTAAGATAATCAGCTGCTATTTGACAGCACGACGTATTATCTTCACTCTATAAAAATAATAAAACATAGCATACAAGCAGTGTAATTACCACGCTTTGTATGCTATGTTTTTGATATAATAAGCGGAACCTTACAACATAAGGATTCTTTCGCATAAAGTAACTACTGATGAGTAGTCGCTAGTACGGCCTTACAAAAGGCTATTTTTCCTTTAATTGATTAGCAAATTCAATCATGGATCGACTAGACATAGGGCCCTTTATTAATACAATAGTATCTTTATCAAGTTTTGGTTTAAGTATTTCTAGTACACCTGTGACATCTTTAAATATATGAACTTCAGCAGTTGTTCCATCTTTTTTTGCTTGAGCTGCTATATCTTCAGCTCTTTTTCCAATCGTAATAAGCATTTGAACATCTCTCTGCGCCACCATAGAACCAATCTCACGATGATACTTTTCTTCGAAAAGACCCAATCGCTTTATATCACCTAATATAAGGATTATTTTTTTATCTTTTCCTATCGTATCTAAAACCTTTAAAGCAGCTTCAACCGATGTTGGGTTATTCGTCCATGTATCATCTATAATGGTACTTTCACCGAGACCAGTTGAAAATTCTAGGTGCCTTGCCATCGGTTTAAATGTTTTTAAACGCGAGATTGCAGTTTGGATAGACACTCCCATCTCCTTTATAGCTGCGATAGCCGCTAGCGCATTATACACTTGATGTTCTCCGTAACCAGGTACAAAGATAGTATACTTTTCATTAGATACTTGCAGGATAAATTTCATGCCGTTGTTCGTAAATTCAATGTTAGAAGCTTTGTAATCTGCATGTTGCTGAACGCCAATAGTAATAATTTTCCCTTTAAACTTATGCAAAGGTACTTTTTTTGTATTTTCATCATCACCATTGATGATTAACGTGCCATCCTCCGACAACCCT
This sequence comes from Lysinibacillus sp. NPDC093197, assembly GCF_044754025.1. Classification (NCBI taxonomy): domain Bacteria; kingdom Bacillati; phylum Bacillota; class Bacilli; order Caryophanales; family Bacillaceae; genus Lysinibacillus; species Lysinibacillus sp. NPDC093197. The sequence goes on from NZ_JBIVOH010000002.1 coordinate 98,716, forward strand.
TCTAAAATTTCAGATTTCGCTTTTATATAGCCTTCAAGATTTTTACACCCATCTAAATGATGCACACCAATATTGGTAATAATTCCAATTGTCGGTTTGTAGATCATACATTGATGTTTAATGTTACCTGTATTCCCCAGACCTAGCTCAAATACAGCTGCTTTCGTTGTTTTATCGATGCCTGTTAAATACGGTAAAGATTGGCGAGGCTCATTTTTGCTACTAACTGATGCCTGAACATTCCAATCTTTACTTGCAATATGTTTAATCATTTCTTTTGTTGTTGTTTTTCCACATGTTCCGGTTAATGCGACAACTGGTATATCAAAAAGGCCTCTATAGTATTCAATAAACTTCCAGTATGCCTGCAAAGTACTTTTTACTTGAATAACGGTTGTATTCTCGAGTGCGTTTTTAAGTTCACTTAAAGGTTTATCTGAAATGACGAGGGATGGCCCCTTATGGTCGATTTCCTTCCAATTAATTGACTCACTTTTATTAATGAACATTAGTGTATTTTTCTGTGTCAAATCATGGCGGTTATAATAAATAGCATGTTTGACAAACCAGTGCTCAGAACCGCTTACTAAAACCCCTTGTAGTAACTTTCTAATCACAGTCACACTTATATTTTGCACGTTAACTCCGTCCCCCCTCTCATTATAGTATGAAAAATGATAGCTAGAAGTTTGGGTAAAGGAGCGTATCCTTCACTATTTCTAGCAACGACTATTATTTGTTGATTTACATTATCTTTTATTCAGAGCGCTCCTTTCTAGTAGATTACTATACAATATTATTAAATGATCTCATGTGACACAGTATTTATCCTGTTGCCATTGCATCCATCATTACCTTGTATCTCTAAATGATTTTTTTATTTTTAAATCTGCTGCCAAATCGGAAATTTGTTTACTATACATATCTCCCTTTATCAGGACAATTGTATTTTCATCTACTATTTCATGTAATAACTTATAGACGAGTGTACTATTTTTAAAAGTATAAACAGGGTCACTAAATCCTAGTTTCACTGCATGATCAGCCATAATACGGGCGTGCTCTCCTATTGTAATAAGCACATCTACACCAATACGATTGATTAACTCTCCTGCTTGCTCATGGATGACATAACCCCACGATCCTAAATCGGTAATCGTTCCAATAACGGCTATCTTTTTCCTGCCATCTCCTATTGAATTTAAGACTTTTAAAGCTGCTTCTAATGAAGTCGTTGTTAAACTCCAAGTATCGTCTATTAACAGTGAATTATTAATGCTTTCAAAAAGTTGTAGCTGCTTTTTCATTTTCTTGAATGACGCTAATTGTTTAATTGCTAGCGAAATCGGTACATTTAATTCATTAATAGCAGCAATTGCGGCTAATGCATTATATACTTGATGCTCTCCAAATCCAGGGACGAAAACGTCATATTTTTTCATATTGTGATGCATTGTAAACTGCATGCCATTTTCAACATACCGAATGTGGCTTGCTTTAAAATCACATGATGCATGCTGCCCGATTTTAATAATATCTCCCTTGAATTTCGACAAATCGATTTTTTTTATATTAGCATCTTCCGCATTGAGAATTAATGACCCTGCTGGATTCACAATTTCAGCCATTTCACCTTTTGCCTGTATATAACCATCTAACGTTTTACAATAGTTTAAATGGTGGGCTCCAATATTGGTAATAATGCCGATAGTCGGCTTGAAATACTTCCCTGCGTTCCTTACATCCCCAGGTGATCCAACCGCTGTTTCAAAAACTGCAACTTCTGTTTCATCATCGATGCTAAGTAAATATTGCAAAGAAGCTGTTCTAGAATTACTGCTTAAAGTAGTTGCAGCAACTTCTTTTTCGGCAGAAAGAATATGCTTAATCATCTCCTTCGTTGTTGTTTTTCCAGAGGTACCGGTAATTGCAATAACAGGGATTTCAAATTGACTACGATAATAATGTACAAACTTCCAGTAGGCCTCATCTGCATTCTCTACTTGAATGATGATTACTTTTTGAGGAATTTCATGCTGACTATACAAACGATCTGTTACAAGTACTAGTGGGGATAGTGACTCTAGACTTTTCCAGTTGATAATGCGTTTGTTTGTAAAAAGTGCAGTATACGGTTTTTTAACTTGTTTTAGTCGATATGCGCCATACTGGATCAGCACCTCATCCGACCCTTGCAATAATTTACCTGCAGTAATCGCTGTTAAATTCTTCACCGATAGAGGCTTCATATCAATTCACACTCCTTTCATTTCTATTATATGAATGGACACAAAAGTTGCTTGGATGTAAACATGATACATAACTAGAAGAAAACTATTTCACAGCATATATATAAAATGTATATTAATAATCCAAGTGCCAACTGAAGGAGTGATTATACTGAAGGCAATTATATTTATAGGTACAAACAAATCTGGATCTAGTCGTGAAGCGATAAAAGCAGCAGAAAAGTTGGGTTACTTTACGGTACTCTTCACAAACAATACAAAACAATTAGAACAGAGAAAAGCCTACCCAGACATTCATAAAATGGTTCTTATCGACACCTCTAATATAGAAGATATGATAGAAGAAATTCACAATTTGTTTGATGCCGGATTAGAGATAAAATCAATTGTTAGTTTTGTAGACCCCTTTGTTCATATTGCCTCTATTTTATGTGATGAATTTTGTCAAAACTATACGTCATCATCTGCTATTGAAATGATGGAGGATAAAGAAAAAACTAGGAATATTTTAAAGGATCAACCTTATTCCCCTAAGTTTGTTCTAAAAAAACCACATGAATCATTTACAAATAATATGGTATTTCCACTTATCGTTAAATCACCTAAATCAACAGGTTCTAAAGACGTACTGTTCGCGACAAATAAAGACCAACTCGATACACACCTTACATTTCTCCAAAACAAAAATCCCGGGGAAACCATCATGATTGAAGAATATATTGATGGCCCTCAATATTTAGTTGAAGCTCTTGTTTATAAGAGCCAAGTTCATACGATTGGCATTATTGAACAAGAAATCACACAAGGAAAGCGATTTATTATTACTGGCTATGGTGTGCTGGCAGAAGTGCCTCCGCATATTCAAAAAGGAATTGAAGAGGTGCTCCATTCGATCGTTGATGTATTTGATATTGAAAATGGAACATTGCATTTAGAACTTCGCTTAACTGAGAACGGTTGGAAGCTCATTGAAATAAACCCTAGAATTTCAGGGGGCGCTATGAATAACATGCTACATGCTGCATTCGGATTTAGTTATGTGGAAGAAACACTTAAGTTATTTTTAGGTGAACAACCTAATGTAAACCCACGCCATAATAAGTACATTTTCACAAAATATGTGATTGTAGAAAGTAAAGGTGTGTTAGAAAGAGTAATTGGAAGAACAAGGGCTTCAAAATCAACAGGTGTTGTAGATGTCTATGTAAAACCTAGAAAAGGAACAATTTTAACCCCGCCATTATCGATGGGGCATCGCTATGCCTACGTTATTGCTGAGGGCAAATCGTTAGCTCAAGCTAAAAATAATGCCATAACAGCCGCTAAGGAAATCAAATTTCTAATAAAAGCCTTATAAATTTTTCAATACACTTGTAAGGATTACAAATGAATCAGTTTTGCGGATGTAGCTTCGTCCTGCTACATCCGCTCTAAAATTACACATCCATGACGACATTCAATTAGTACATATCATTTTAAATACAGCACAAACATAAACAACCCGAGTAGTTGACCTATCAATTTGGCAACTGCTCGGGTTATGTTATTTATGCTTTAAATGTTTTATCTAAAAATTTAACCGTTTCAAACATATTAGTTTTACTTGCACCCTTCACTAAAATCGTGTCATCAGGCTTAATCAGTTCCTCCAGCAAGGCATGCAATTGATCTTTGTTCGTGTAATGATATATGTTCTCTTGTTTCATTCCTTTAGCCTTTGCTGCTGCACCAATTTCTTCGGTCCTGAACCCATAAGTAATTAAAAGATCAATACTTTGGTCAGCAATATATTCACCTAATTTACGATATTCTTCTTCTCTTAAATCTCCTAGTTCTCGCATCTGACCAATAATCGCAATCCGCCTTTTCTTACCGACATTTGTCAGTACTTCAAGAGCAGCCCTTACACCTTGAGGATGGGAATGCACAGTGTCATCTATAACCGTTATATTTTCACGACAGTTATAGACCGTCAATCTTCTTGGAGGTTTTTTGAAATGTAAACCGGCTTTTATTTCCTGTGGCGTAAACCCTAAATAATCCGCAACCGCGATTGCATTTAGCGCATTATATACATGATGTTCTCCTAATATTGGAATAAATAATTGGATTTCCTGCCCTTGGAGTTTCATTTTAAAGGACATGCCATTTTCTTTATATTGAATATCGTAAGCTCGATAGTCTGCTTCCGTCTTCACTCCAGTTGTCAGTATTTTCCCTTTAAATTGATCCGTCAATAAATATTTCGAGTTATCATCATCTTTATTTAAAATAAGTAACCCTTGTTGGTCCATACCTTGAATCAATTCTGATTTCGCTTTCGCCACTAGTCTCACATCACCATCAAAGTTACCAACATGGGCAAGACCGATATTCGTAACGATACTAATATTCGGTTGAATAATGCTACAGTGATTCGTAATAATCCCTGGATAGGCCATTCCGTATTCAAGAACGACGGCTTGGTGGGATTCATTAATTTCTTCAGCATGTTTTTTAGTATGCTCAGTCGTATTCCAATAATCTTTAGATTCGAATACATTCCATTTTTTAGATAATATAGATCCTAAAAATGCCTTCGATGTTGTCTTTCCTGCACTTCCAGTAATTGCAATAATCGGTTTGTCGGTTTTTGCTTCTACATAATTTGGCTTTGGCTCTACCGGCTGAGGCTGAGGTTCTACAACCTTAGGCTTTTGCTCTACTGGTTTTGGTTTAGCATCTACAAGTTTTGGTTTTTGTTTGACCTTCGCTTTTTTTACATGTTGGTGGTTTTCTGCTAAGTATTTTGCATAGCGAATTGAATGGATCACGACATCTAATTCTAAATAAAATGCTGGTGGACAGCCTGGACGCCAGTTTACTTCATAAACCCAAATTCTTTGCTGTGAATCTAGCCCAACATCGATTCCAATTTCATCAATGACTTCTCCAAACTTCGTCATCTGAATATCATCTAAATGGCGTGCCAAAGATAATGAAAAATGCTCTAACATTCGTCGTATATTAAAAGCTTCTTCCTGAAATTCCTGCTCCAAAAATGGATCTAAATAATTTGTATATCCCCCGTTATTTATATTAGGAATAATTGAGCCATGTGGCGCTATTCGTGGATAAACAGTCGTCACAACCCATTTTCCCTCACCATTTTTTTGCACATGAAGACGAAAGTCATATACTTGACCCGATTTCATTTTCGATTGAATATAAGGCTGCATAATAAATGTTCCCGTAGCAAGTAGTTCATTTACTAATGCGTTTAACTGGGGTTTTGAATACATACGGTTATCGCTATTTTGCCTTACCTCGAATGTATCCCCTATTTTTATAATGAAGTAAATTCCTTTACCTTTCCGACCATCAATCGGTTTAAATACTATTTTTTTATGATGGGCAATATAGCTATGAAATACATCGATGTTTTTTACTATTTCTGTAGGAATAATATATTTATCAAATTCTTTGGCTTCTTTTAACCGCTCCATAACATTCCATTTATTCCCTATAGAATGTGTAGTAAACGGTATTTCCTTTTTCAATCTCTCTATAATATCTTTTGACACCGATAATTTTTCTGGACTTCCAGCATTATAAATGACATCTGGAAAGGGCATCACTCTTTCATGCCATTGCCCATCTTCTAATACCTTCCCATCGATAGTACGGTTGTCAAAGTTTACCTTTCTAGGTGTAAAGTAAAAAAATTCTACCCCTTCTGCTTTTGCAACTGCTGCATATGCATATGACTTGAGAACAGTTTTAGGATCTAGACGATGATGCAACATCCCTATAATTGTCATGCGTTAATCTTCCTTTCTATAGATTCTTTCTATTAAATTCAGATTACGCAGCTTGCATATGGACAGATGCTCTAGTTTTTCAATTATTTTAGTAGTTTTACCATAGAACGTTTCTTACCACTTAGGCTCAATGATGAATTTCTTTTTTAATAAATCAGGATTTAATAGCTGAATAGCTGAAATACTGCCTAACTCAATAGACTTTTCTGTAGTTGTTCGTTCTAGTCGTACAACATCAGCAATTGAGTTCGTTTCATTGCCTTCATAATCATAAGCTCGTAACAGTGAAATAGTTCCTCGACAACGCTCCTTATCAATTTCTTCTATACGGAAATACTCTGTTTCAAATTGTTTGACAGTATCTATTAATCGTAAATGTGCTCCATTGTGCGTTATTAAAAAAAAGGGAATGGTATCACTACCAACTATTTTTACAAGAAGCTGACCATAATATTTCGAATGAAAATCTGTGATTATATCCTGAAGTGCTTTTATATCGTATAGCGCTTCACTTACAAAGTGGTTTCTTCCTTTTTCAACACCCAATTTCCCCAGCCCCTTCCTATTCCATTTTCGCAATGTATCATTACTCGAACGGTAGCAGAAAATTTATTTGTCCTTTCTCGTTATAATATGTACGTTATCGAAATATGACGACATAATTTATAAGGTGACACTAAAAAATAACGGCGTTTTACATAAAAAAAAGAATGCTAGGAGTTTACCTAGCATCCTTCACAATATTGATATAAAATTCCCGCGAAGTATTGCATTAATTCCGCGGTTCAGTGCGGTTTTTCCGCGATTCAATGTATTAATTCCGCGCTTCGCAACGGTTTTTCCGCGATTCTATGCTTTATTTCCGCGGTTCCAAGCTTTTCTTCTGCAAAACTAATGTGCATGATGTTGATTCCCTTGATTGAGCAGAATTACACCACCGATGATTAATGAAATGCCAATTGCTGTATAGAGATTAAAAATCTCTCCCCAAATGACAATGCCTAGAACGACTGTTAGGGCTGTCCCAACCCCTGACCAAATCGCATAGGCTAAACTTAATGGTAAAGTTTTTAAACATAAAGACAAGCAATAAAAAGAAATACCATAACCAAAAGCAACTGCGATTGATGGACCAAGTACTGTAAATCCTTCAGATAGCTTGAGCATCGTTGTCGCAAACACTTCACAGACAATAGATATCGTTAAATATATATAACCTTTCATTCTTAAATCCCCCTAATGGCTTCCGCCGGCGAGGTTTAAAATTACCACACCGATTATAATTAATAAAATGCCCGCAAGCTTTTTGACATTAAAATATTCTTTATAAAAAACAACGCCAACAACAGCCGTTAACGCTGTGCCTAATCCTGCCCATACTGCGTAGGCAGTGCCAATCGGTAAAGATTGCAATGTTAATGATAAAAAATAAAAGGCTGCGCCATACCCTATGACAACTCCTAGTGAAGGTAATAACCGTTTAAATCCTGCAGTTAGTTTCAACATTGAACTGGCAAAAACCTCCGAAACTATTGCAATGAATAAAAAACCTAATGCACTCATGCTTGATCGTCCTTTCTCGTCATTTGCAATAATTGATCAAAAACAGTTTCAGTTACTTGCTTAGATACTGGTGCGATATTTAATAACTTGGAATAATACAAACCATCAATCGTTAAGCGAATCATATGAACGATTGATGGTTCAAGGCCATCATGTAACAGACTTTCGAGTAATTGCTCATAGGCAATGGAAATCGAGTGATTATCATTCTGAATAATTTGTATGGCAATATTAATCCAAGCTCCGTCTTCATAATCTTTTTGTGAAGCTAAGATGAACCCCCTTGTTCTTTTACCAGTGCCGTGCTCCAGCTGAGTTATAGCTTCAAAAGAGTCGACAAATTCAGTCATAATGGTTTGTGCAATAGCCAAATAAAGCTCATCCTTTGATTTGAAATGATACAGAAGACCACCCTTACTGATATTCGCCTTTTGGGCAATTTTGTCCAACGTTAAAGTATGTAAATCATGTTCCTTTAAATATTGAATCGCCGTGTGGATAATATGGGCACGTTTTAAATCTGCCTTCGATGACATCGTATCCCTCCTTAAAAACTCGTAATAAAAACCGTCTGGACGGTCTTTTTTATTGTATAACGTCACATGAAGTATCGTCAACAAAGGAAGTCCCAAATAATATGCATTATTTGGGACTTTCTCTACACGTTCAGATTTACAGCAATCCTGCATTTTCTAAAAATGTCCGTGCTACATCTTCTATATTTTTTCCCTCAACGTTTACTTGATAATTCATTTCACGCATCTCGTCATCCGTTATTTGATTGGCAAGCTTGCCTAATACCTTTTCAAGCTCAGGATACTTTTCGAGTGTTTCTTTTCTTAACAATGGCGCACCTTGATATGGTGGGAATAGCTGTTGATCATCTATTAAAACAGTCAAATCATATTGTCGTAACTCACTGTCAGTTGAATATGCATCTAATAAATCGATATTGTCTGATTGAATAGCTTGATATCGAAGCTTTGGTTCCATCGTTGTAATAGAAGCAATATTAATACCATATCGCTTTTGAATGCCTAAATAGCCATCTTCACGATCATTAAATTCTAACGTAAAGCCTGCTTTAATTGTGTCTTGAATAGCTTTAATATCTGATATCGTTTGTAATTGATAGGTTTCAGCCATTTGTTTTGAAACGGCCAATGCATACGTGTTGTTGTACTGCATTGGATTGAGCATGACCATATCGAATTTTTCCAGCATTCCTTCTTTCGCCTGTTTATAAACATCCTCTTGGTCATTACTTACCGCTTGCTCTTTTAAAAACTCTGCTATTGCTGTACCTGTAAATTCAGGATAAATATCGATGCTTCCTGATTTAAGTGCATTAAAGACAAAGGAAGTTTTACCAAGCCCAGGTTTTAATTGCACATGTAAATCTGTGTCATTTTCAATTAATAATTTGTACATATTAATCAGTATTTCTGGCTCAGATCCAAGTTTCCCCGCAATCACAATATCCTCTTTGTCATTGAAGTTTAAGAATGGCAACACAATTAACACGATTGCCGCCACACAAATCGCACTTAATGCCGTAACTGTTCTTTTAAATGACAGTGATTCTAGCTTTTTCAATAAATAATCAAATACTAATGCTAAAATAGCGGCTGGTACAGCACCTAAGATGATAAGTGATGTATTATTGCGGTCAATACCAAGCAAAATAATATCGCCTAACCCACCAGCACCAATTAATGCTGCTAGTGTGGCTGTTCCGACTATTAAGACCATTGCTGTCCGTATGCCCGCCATTATTACAGGCATCGCAAGTGGCAGTTCTACCTTCACTAGTCTTCTAGTGGTATTCATCCCCATCGCCATTGCCGCTTCCTTCAAAGACGGGTCTACTTCATTTATGCCTGTAAATGTATTGCGTAAAATGGGAAGAAGCGCATAGACAACAAGGGCAATAATAGCAGGTGTTTTCCCAATACCAAGCAACGGAATTAACAAACCTAATAGAGCTAATGAAGGAATTGTTTGTAAAGCTGCACTAATACCGATAACGCTTTCTGCTATTTTCTTTTTATTCGTTAAATAAATTCCAAGAGGTATAGCAATAATTACTGCAAAAAATAGGGCAATGAAAGAAATTTGAACATGCTCTATTAATGAAGCAATTAGCTGACCTTTACGTTCATTCAAAACGTCAAAAAAATTAATCATTTGCATCACCTCGTTTTGAGGCTAAAAAATGTAGCATGGATTGCCTTGTAATGATTCCAATTATTTCAGTATCATTTTTCACTACAACACATTCTTGTTGAGCCAATTGCTGAAGAATGTGCTGTAAGGAATCGTCTACTGCAACACTAGAATGAACATAATTTTGATGCGCCTTTTCAGCAAATGGTTCCATTACTTGTTGAATGGTAAATACACTGAATGGATCATCCTTTATCCCAATAAATTTTTGTACAAAATCATTTACTGGATTTTGTATAATGTCTTGTGGTGTACCAATTTGGACAATTTCCCCATCCTTCATCACACATATACGATCCCCTAGCTTTAACGCTTCTTGCATATCATGAGAAACAAATACGATTGTTTTTTGTATCGCTCGTTGAAGCTCTAGAAGATCATCTTGTAACTTTGTACGACTTATTGGATCTAGTGCACTAAATGGCTCATCCATTAATATAATTTCAGGATCTGCGGCCAATGCACGAATAACACCAACCCGTTGCTGTTCACCACCTGAAAGCTCCTTCGGCTTGCGCTCACTATATTTGTCTGGTTCAAGCCCTACCATTTCTAATAATTCACGAACTCGTTGAGAAATTTCAGTCGTACTCCATTTTTTCATTTCAGGGACAACCGCAATATTCTCTTGTATGGTCATATGCGGAAAAAGAGCAATTTGTTGGAGCACATAACCAATATTCCATCGTAGTTCATGTATGTTATAATCGCTAATTCTTTTACCGTTAATTCGTATTGTTCCTTCAGTCAAATGAATTAATCGATTGATCATTTTTAGTAGTGTCGTTTTTCCACAACCACTAGGGCCTATAATGACAAAAAATTCTCCTTTCTGTATTTCAAGATTGATGGAATTCACTGCAACTTGGTTGTTTTCATATGTTTTCGTAACATTCTCAAATGCGATCATACTCTAAGCTCCTTGTTAATGAAAAGTTCTCACTTTTTTTGATAAATTGGCTAGCTTCGCTCGTCTCTCCAGTATATCTTTCCACATTCTCCAGAAGATAAACTGCAAAAAGCTGCCGTACTAATACTGTCCATCATAACCACTCAATTCCCACTACTTTATTTTACATAATTTTATATTAATACCACAAAAAAGTATTTCAACTTTTTGTTTTATAACGATATGTCAATAACCTACTTTCATACACTTCTTAGAGACAAACGCTAATATAACGAAACTTTTTCTTGTTAAAGTTCGTTCTATTAATTATGAATTCTAATGAAAAAACGATGCTTTTTATTATCTAATTGTTTTACAATAATAAGAGAGTAATCTATTTTTCGAAAAGAAAGGAGGAAGGTGTTGCAAATATTCAACATCTATAAACTACATGAGATTATTAAAAAAACTATTAATCGGAATGGTTGTCATAGCATCCGTAATCAGTATTTCCACTTATATGATGATCCAGCTATTCAAGTCTACCAATAATCCCGTACAAGAATATGTAGATGAAGGTCCAAGTGTTGAAGAATTTATTGGCTCCATTGCAGAAACTGCAAGGCAGCTTGGAGCAGAAAATGACCTCTATGCATCTGTGATGATTGCACAAGCCATTTTAGAGAGCAAGCAAGGGGAAAGTGGTCTTGGTTCATCTCCTAATAACAATCTATTTGGCATGAAAGGTAAATATCAAAACGATTCCGTGACACTTGAAACATTTGAGGATGATGGCTCTGGTAATCTAACAACTGTGATGGCTGAATTCCGCAAATATCCTTCCTATGAAGAATCCATGAAGGATTATGTCCATTTACTTCGCAACGGTGTATCGTGGAACAAAAATTTTTATACGGGTGTCTTTAAAAGTAATACAAAGTCCTATACAGATGCGACAAAATTTTTAACAGGCTCCTACGCAACGGATTCAACATACAACGAAAAGCTAAATAACCTAATTGCCAAGTACGACCTACAACAATATGACAGCCCCGTAAAAATTAAAAAAACCATTACAGTCGCAGATGGTGACTCTCTGATGCATATTGCACAGGCTCATAATGTTAAGGTCACATCTATTAAGCAATGGAACCAGCTTCGCACAGATACTATTGAAGCTGGACAACAATTAAATATTTATCAATATTGAGAAAAAAAGCTACCTAAAAATAGCAAACTACGAGGTATTCAACATCCCGACCGTTGAATACCTCTTTTTTCTCTCAAGATTCATTGTTCTTTATAAAATAAGCTCCCAACTGCTGTAATGGTCGTTGCTAAATCTTTACGATATAACGCATGCTGTTCATCTAGACTATTAATATTAACCTCATTGCCACCGAGCGATGAATGTACATAAAGTGTCTGACCAATATACATTGCAACATGACCTGGGAAAAATAATAAATCTCCTTTTTGCATGCGTTCAAATGTTATTTCTTTAATTGGAAAACCTTCTGCGATTTTAGCATCACGGAAAATCGTTACGCCATTTAGCATATAAGCTATTGAACACAAGCCAGAGCAATCAATGCCAAGCGGTGACTTTCCTCCCCAGCGATACGGGGTTGCTAAATAGCTAAGTGCCGTTTGCACGACATTTTTTCGGAAGACATACTCCGTAAGGCTATTTTCTGCAACTTTTTGGAGCAGCCATTGTTGACGTAAATAACCTATTTCTCCTGTCGCCAATTGAATTGCTGCCCATTCCTTATTTAATGGCTCATCTGAAACGACATGCACAACTGACCCTTTTACGAATGTCATTATTATCGAGCTTTGAATTTTCGGTTCTTGTAAAACATCTGCAAAACGCTGGTTAATAACATGTTGGGCTTTTTGAAGCCACGTACTTGTGTTCTGATCATCTATGAGCAAATTCCTTTTCTCACAATAGCCTTCGTAGCGGTAGGCAGTTTGAATATGGACCCAATCGTTCGCTAGCTCCTCTATAACTTGAACAGGCATACCATAGAGGACTTCATCAATCAGCTCCGAAGCACTATCTGGTTTAGCATGTAAATTCGCAATCATAGCAATGACAATTGCATTCATATCGCCTCTCCTTTCAGTCCAATCAGATTGTCATAAACGGCCTTTGATAGATGACCTATTATTTGCCGAGCGATATCATTTTCAGTAACTTCAGTAATAAATACCCCAATACAATAATCTTGAACGTCACTGTAAACAATTCCTACATCGTGGTCAACGCTATCAAGACCACCTGTTTTATGGGCTATTTCCACATCATCGGCTATATACCGTCTTAAAGATTCATGAAATCGCTGGCGGCACAAAATATCAATTACAAGCTGGCTAAATACAGGATTTAGTAGATTTTTTGCATAAATATTGCTAAAAAGATGTGCCATATCACGTGCAGAGGTAATATTGTCAACACCTTTTGCAAGTCGCTCGAAGTCCATCATTTTTCGTTGCACTTGTGTATGTGATAAACCAATTTTACGAAAGAACTTATTAAGTGCATCCATCCCGATAAAATCAATTAATACATTTGTCGCTGTATTGTCACTTGTCGTAATCATCCATACTAACAGTTCATAAATTGTACTTGTCGTTAATTTTTGTTCGCTAATTACACTATAATCGACCCAGTCCTCGCGACTTATCGTCATAACTTGTTCTAATGGCACATTGTGGTTTTCTAAATAATCCAATATGGCGATAAGTATTGGCACTTTAATTAAACTTGCACTAGAGAATGGCTCATCTATGCGTTCTTTAATAATGAACTGATTCGTCTTCAATTCTTTTACAAACATATGCACTTTATACGGAGCGTCATCTATAATATGTTGAATCGTCTGTTGCATAGTTCACCTATCCTATAACTTTAATTTTTTGCGTGTCTGCGTGTACTGTAATTATCCGACCTAAAGGAAGTGACATCGTCGGTAAACAATGACCACAGGTAAGGTCCATTAAAATTGGTTTCTTTAACGGTTTTAAAATCTCCTCAAAAATAGTGTTTAATGATAAGCTACGTTCTGGATGCTTCGGATTATCAGGTCCACAATTCGTCCATGCACCTAGTAACAACCCTTGTGCTTCATCGAGCTTACCAGCTAATTTTAATTGCGTAAGCATGCGATCTACACGTTGCTCGCTCTCATCTATATCTTCCAAAAATAAAATCTTACCCTTTGTATCAATTTCATACGGCGTGCCTAACGATGCCGTTATCAATGTTAAATTGCCACCAACAAGTTGCCCTGTCGCTTTACCCGTAACAAGTGTTGTCATTGGTTGTTGGGGAGGATTTAATAGCAAGCAGTTGTTATCTGTTGCCATCACCTGCTTCATAAATGAATCCCACGTAAATTGATCCATGTTTTGAGCAATAAATTCCGTCGATGGCATTGGCGTATGATAAGTAACAAAACCACATTTTTGATTAAAGGCGATATGTAATGCAGTCACATCGCTATAACCTGCAAACACCTTTGGATTTTCTTTAATCATCTCGAAATCAAGTCTAGGTAAAATCTTCGTTGCCCCGTATCCTCCTCGTATACAGAAAATCCCATCGACATGAGGATTACGGAACATTTCATTTACATCATGCGCACGAAGTTCATCTGAACCAGCTAAATAACCATGTCTTGCTCGACATGTTTCCCCTACTATTACGTTAAAACCGAGTTTCTCAATACTGTCGATTGCAGGGTATAGCTTTTCTGGTGGCGTAGCACCTGAAGCACTGATAAGTCCGATTGTATCCCCTTTTGTTAAAGCTTTAGGTCGAATCATTCGCTTACCTCCACTTTTTTTGATGTACGGTAATTTTCGATTTCCTCTTCGTTTGCTAAAACAAAATGCCCTTGCTCAATTTCCACAAATGAAGGTGGCGCCAAATCATATCGATGCTGTAATGGATTATAAACTTCTACTACTTTCGCCCGCTCCTTATATGGATTTGGCTCAGGTACTGCTGAGAGCAACGCCCGCGTATATGGATGAATTGGGTTAGTAAATAGCTTTTCTGTCTCTGCTAACTCAACAATATTCCCTTTATAAATGACGGCAGTACGATCCGTAATAAATCGTACGATTGATAGATCGTGGGCAATGAATAAGTATGTTAAGTTATTTTTTTCTTGAATGTTCGATAGCAAATTAAGCACTTGCGCTCGAATGGACACGTCTAGTGCGGAAATTGGCTCATCCGCAATAATAAATTCAGGCTCCATCACTAATGCACGCGCAATCCCAATGCGTTGACGCTGACCGCCAGAAAATTCATGAGGAAAACGACTAGCGAATTCAGGCAATAGGCCAACATTTAATAGCGCATTTTGTACTTTTTGCTGACGGTCAGTCTCATCTTTAAAATTTTTCGTATTCATGAGACCTTCTGAAATAATATAGTCTACCTTTGCCCGTTCATTGAGCGATGCCATCGGGTCTTGAAAAATCATTTGAATTTTTTGCGTAATGTCACGGTCCCAATCTTTTGTGATTTTGCCGTTTATTTTCTTGCCATGATACAATATTTGACCACCCGTTACTTCATTGATACGCATAATGGCACGGCCAATGGTCGTTTTCCCTGAGCCCGATTCACCTACTAAGCCGAATGTTTCGCCTTTATAAATATTAAAACTAACATTGTCAATTGCCACGAACTTATTTTTCCCTTTACCAAACACAATGTTTAAGTTTTTCACTTCGACTAATACTTCTTTATTGCTCATTGGCATACAGTCTCCCTTCTTCAAAAAATGCTTGTAGCGCTGTGGGAGGCTCTACTTTTGGTGCACGAGGATCTAATAGCCATGTACGGGCATAATGTGTCTCACTTACTTGAAAAAATGGTGGACGTATTTCGTAATCGATCTTTAAGGCAAATTGATTGCGCGGGGCAAAAGCATCTCCTTTAATTTCCTTAAAAAGGTTTGGAGGGGTCCCCTTAATGGCGTAGAGCTGTTCCCCTTTCGACCCAAGCTGAGGTAAAGAAGAAATAAGCGCCCATGTATATGGATGCTTACCATTAAAAAATACTTCATGTGTGCCACCAACTTCGATAACATCCCCTGCGTACATTACGGCGACACGATCTGCGACTTTTGCTACAACGCCTAAGTCATGTGTAATAAAAACAGTTGTCAGTCCGTATTTTTGCTGAAGATTTTTTAGAAGCTGTAAAATTTGTGCTTGGATGGTTACATCCAATGCTGTTGTTGGCTCATCACATATTAAAATTTTCGGCTTGCATGCGAGTGCAATGGCAATAACAATACGTTGGCGCATTCCTCCTGAAAATTCGTGAGGGTATTGCTTATAGCGCTTCTCTACATCATAAATACCGACATCCGTTAATAATTGGAGTGTTTCTGCATATGCGCTTTTGCCTTTTAGCCCTTGGTGTAACACAACACACTCCTCTATTTGCTTACCGATTCTTTTTAATGGATTTAAAGATGTCATAGGATCCTGTGTAACAATCGCTATTTCTTTACCTCGGATATTCAACCACTGTTGTTCCGTTTTAAACTGCGCTAAATCCATATCGTTGTATAAAATTTGCCCTTGCTCGATAGTACCGTTTTTATCGAGTAAGCCCATGATTGATTTCATGAGCACTGATTTACCTGAACCCGATTCGCCAACAATGGCAAGGCTTTCACCTTTATATAGTTCAAGGGAAATATCTCGAATTGCCGTGAGAACTTGGCCACGAAGTGTAAATTTGATGACTAAGTTTTGAATCGTTAAAATACGGGATTTTGTTTGCTCCACTACCATTTCAATCCCCCCTATACATGATTTTTAGGATCTGCTGCATCTGCAAATGAGTTACCAATAATATAAAATGCTATTGTAATAATACTTAGTACAATACTTGGGAAAATTAACTGATACCTCAAATCTGGTGACATCATAAGAACACGACCTTCGTTAATTAAATTCCCTAATGAAGGTTCGCTAATCGGTAATCCTAAGCCGATATACGTTAAAAATACTTCTGCTCCAATTGCAAATGGAATCGCCAAACTCATCCGAAGCATAATGACAGATATTAAATACGGTAGTAGATTTTTAATAATAATTCGATAGTCTGGTGTCCCCAAACATTTTGATGCTAAATTATATTCTCGATCTCGTAAAATAACAATCTGATTACGGATGAAACGTGCCATTTCCACCCACCCTGTAATGCACATTGCAATAATAATGGTCGAAATGCTAGGCCGTAATATATATGACATTAAAATAAGGACAATTGTTGTTGGAATATTATCTACTACGTTATAAAGCTGAGTAATCGGCATTTCTAATTTACGAGAGAAGCCCCATAGTGTGCCGATTGTAATTCCTACAACCGCTTCAACTAATGCAACAACACAGCCAATCATTAACGATGTCCTTGTCCCAGCCCAAATACGAGACCATAAATCTTGCCCAATCGAATTAGTGCCAAACCAAAATTCAGCGTTCGGTGCAATATTACGTGCCTGTAATCCCGTTTGTTCATCGAGGTATATTTCAGTTGGTGATTTTTGTGCGGGTAAATATGGCTGAAAAATCGTGAAAGCTACAATGATACAAACAATTACTAATAAAAAGACAGCCATGCGGTTTTTCAAAAAAGATTGCCAAGTAGAACGCCAATAGGAATAATTGGAGTAGGCTGTTTCTTCCGCCTGATGATCACTAGCTTCAAAAAATTCAAATAGTTCTGCACGAGATTTGTCTGATATATTATCTATCTCTTCTGTATAAATGCTCATTAGCGCACACTCTCCCCTTTCCCTAATTTAATGCGTGGATCAACGAGTGCCATGGCAATATCTCCTAAAATCAAACCGATAATACCAAGTGATGAAAAAACAAGCACTAAGCCTTGTACAATCGTATTATCCTGCCGTTGAATAGCATCAACTAGTAATCCTCCCATTCCTGGAATAGAGTACAATGATTCAATATAAATAGAGCCAGTGATAGTAAAGAGAATTGTTGCTGGCAAATATTGCGCCATCGGGATAAATGCATTGCGCAGTACATGACTAAACATCAATGTGCGCTCTTTCACTCCTTTTGCACGTGCTAGCTTAATATAATCTTTGTTTAGTTCATCTACCATGTAACGGCGCATCCACATCGCGTAGGAAGCGGTCGGTGCTAACGCCATTGACGTAAGCGGTAATAGCCACGTAATGGGCCTATATTCATCAAAAAGCATCGGCAAATGAAAAATGTCCGTAATATACATTTGAATTACTAAGTAATACACTGCAGCTGGTACAGCTACGACAAACACAATGTAGCCAGTCCCTAGTCGATCCAACCAGCGTCCCTTCATTTGAGCCATCAAAATGCCGAGTGGCATACCGATAAGAAGCGATAAAGCTACAGCTCCTAATCCAAATAACAAAGAATACGTTATTTTATCTGAAATAATTGTGACTACAGGCACATCCGTACGATATGTAACGGATTTGCCTAAATCACCTTGAAATAAATCCGCATAAAAATTCCCCAATTGCACAGGCAGTGGATCACGTAACCCTAAACTTGTTAAATAAGTTTCTTTTTGAGCCGGTGACATTTTTTCTGCCGCTGCCCCTAAATATCCTTCTTCGGGCATTAATCGTAATAACGAGAACACAATCGTGATAATAATAAACAGCGTGATAACAGATTGTAACAAACGCTTTCCTACATACCACAACATACAAAGCTCTCCCCTCCATTTAAATACTTTTACAAAGCATGAAGGAGATGCCGAATCAGCATTTTCGGTCATCTCCTCTGTATTGAAAAATCACCACTTATTGCTAACTGATTGAATCTTGGTAATGATTAATCCACTCGGTTATTTTGTTGCATTCGTTAATGCATTCGCACGTTCCTGCTCCCACTGTGCCAAAGCTGCCTTAAACTCATCATTACTCATTGGTTTTTCTAACACCTTTTGCCCTTTAAACTTCTCTGCTGTCACACCAAATGGTGAGTATTGGGCTTCAAATGGATTTAATTTTGAAGCAACATAACCGCTCCCACCAACGGCGTATGGAATTACAAACGCCTCTTCAATTAGGAAGGCTTCCGCTTTGGCAAATAGGTTATAGCGTTCTTCTGTCTCAATTGTTGCCTTCGCTTTATCCAATAAATTCAAGTAGATTGTTTGACCGTTTGCTTCTGTATACCCTTCCGCTAATTCCGGCTTATTGTAAGTGCCATCCACGCTAAATGGCTCTGTATACGTTGACGGATCCGCATAATCTGGACCCCAGTTTGCTTCTATTAATGCAAATTTACCAGGACGTCGAACTTCTGATAAGAAGCCTGTCGATGGACCCGCTTCTACGATAATATCAACGTAGTCCACACCTAATAATTTTTCGATTTGTTGTTCAATAACTTGTGTACGATTTGCCCAATCTGGCATCCCAGAGTTATATGGCATCAATACCTTTACTGGGAATGTCGCTTTCCCTTCTAGCGCTGCCATTGCTTTTTCCTTAAACTCTAATGCTAAATCTTTGTTAAAGGAATCATTGCTTGTTATCGCAGCTAACGGTTCTAGTTGTGTATAGTCAACTCCTTCAACATCTACAAAATTTTTCGGTGTAATGGTATTACTTAGTAAATCTTGAGGATTAAACGGTTCGACTGTAAGCATCGCTGATACACGATCAAATGCATGGAATAATGATTTTCTGAAATCTTTATTATTGACAGCGACCTTCCAGTTATCAGGTTCATATTCCGCATCAAATTGCGGATTAAAGTTTAAAGCATAGAAATACGAATAAAAATTATTTTGCGTTTGACGTACTTGCGATTTTTTCTTGTCATCATTGAACCATTCGTCAATAATGGATGTTGGAATATCTGCTGAATCGATTTCGCCACGTAAAAATAGCTCTGGAGCAACTGTTGCCGCTTCTTTATTATACTTATAGCGAATTCGATCAATCAGAACATTATCCTTATCCCAATATGTGTCATTTTTCACAAGAACACGCTCATTTTGAGGTTCAAATTTATCTAATATATATGCACCGTTATAAAGGAAGTTCTCACGTGTAGTACCAAACTTATCACTTTTTTCAGCTAAAAACTTTCCATTTACAGGGAAGAAGCATACATAGTTCAACATCGAAAGGAAATAAGGTGTAGGCGCCTCTAAAGTATATTCGACCGTCGATTTATCGATAGCTTTGATTCCCACCTTCGAAAAATCAGTAAGCTCGCCGTTATAGAACGCTTCACCATTTTTTACAACGGTCGCACTCCATACGGTAGAAGATTCATTTTTTGCATCTAACACATAATTGAGGCCATCCACAAAGTCTTGGGCCACAACATCGGCATACTCCTTACCTTCATGCGTAACCCATTTCACATCATCACGTAGCTTAAATGTCCAAACAGTTGCATCTTCGTTTGATGACCATTCTTTCGCTATGCCTGGTTGAACGACACCGTACTTATCGTATTCAATTAGCCCGTCAACTAAATTTGCAGCGACAGCAAATTCATTTGTTTCTGATGTTTTTAAATAGTTTAATGTTTTAATCTCTCCTGAATAAACGACACGGTACTCAGATTTTTTTTCGTCCAAAGAATCATTACTACAGGCAGCACAAAGTAAGGCGACCAGACATACTAAAAGAAACCATTTCCTTTTCATCATAAGCATCCCCCTTAGCTTTTTTTATCATGAAAATCCTATTCCAATTGCATCCGTCATCGTTATTCGATCATTGTTAAAAATGGGACCTCCTGCAATAGGATCATTCATACATAAACTCGGTCCGTCTAAATCTACCATTGTGATATTTTTCTGTGAGGCAGCGAAATGCGCTGCCGCACTGACACTTATTTTGGTTTCAAGCATGCAACCAATCATACAAGGAATGCCATTGGCTTCTGCTATGTTGCATATTTTTTGCGCCTGAAAAATGCCACCTGTTTTCATTAGCTTAATATTGATTAAATCGGCAGCACGTCGTTCGATGATCGTGAAGGCATCTTTTGCTGAAAATACACTTTCATCAGCCAAAATATTAGTGATTGTATTGGCTGTCACATATTGCATGCCGACAAGGTCATCATAGTGAACAGGTTGTTCGACTAATTCGATATTGGCGTCCGCATCTTCAAGTGCACTTATAATTCGCACTGCTTGCTTCGGCGTCCATCCTTGATTTGCATCAACTCGTAATGTTATCGCATCACCTACAGCATCCCGTATTGCCAGCACCCGCTTAGCATCTGTTGCTGGATCCTTTCCAACCTTAATCTTTAGTATTTGAAAGCCACGCTCTACTGCAGCAAGGCTATCTTTTATCATTTCTTTAGTATTATTCACACTGATTGTAATATCCGTTATTAATTCCTTTCGATAGCCCCCTAGTAATTTATATAACGGGGTTTTGTAGTGCTGTGCATGTAAATCATAAAGTGCCATATCAACTGCTGCCTTAGCACTCGTATTTTGATAAAGACTTTTATCTAAACGCTCCATAATGGATGCCATTTCTTCTATATTCATCCCCAAAATTGCTGGTTTAATATAGTGTTCGATCGCATGTGTGATCGAACCAAGTGTTTCACCTGTAATGACTGCAGTTGGTGCTGCTTCACCTATGCCAATGTGGCCATCCTCTGTATGGACATAAACAGCAATATTTTGAATGCTATGAACGGTTCGCAATGCCGTTTTAAATGGCACAATGAGCGGAGCTTCGACCTTCCTTACAACTATATTTTTAATTTTCATTTATTCACCTACAGTCTATTCTTATGTTAAAAACTGTAATATTCGAAGCACTTCAAAATAATCATCTGTTACATATTCGACTGTGTTATGCGGCTTAAACGTTGCGTTCGGATAAAATGAGTTTCGGTAGGCACGTGTATGGTCACGGTAAATAATTTCCACTACAAATCGGTCAGGCAATGTCACTTGTAAGTCATTCCGTGATACTTTCATTGATGCTTCTACAAGTCGTTTTGTTTCTGCGATTGCCAATTGAGGACTGACACTTATTGTTGCATTGCCTACCCCCTCTTTAGTGGCAAATGTTACGATGTTGCTATTGAATGATTGAATCTCTTCCGTAAGCCCAACATCCCCACTGACAAAAGATACTGGAACGCCATGTAGGGAGGCAGCGTACGTATTAATGAGAAATTCACTTGCATATTCGCCGTTTATTTTTATATCTGCAAATACACAAAGCGTATGTGCTAATGGATTGCGCTCGCTTCCTCCTTTACTGTGATACCCAATGAAAATCGCACGATCAAAGCTACGATCAAGTCCTGCTACCATACACATCGGGTCATATGTCCAACCACGAATGACTTTACAATTGATAGGCAAGTTTGCAATATCAAGATTTCGAGCTGAGTCATGGGCATCCTTTAATAAAATTTCCGTTGCACCACCAACTAGCGCACCTTCAATTGCTGCCTCAACTTCCATCGTCATCTGTTTCTGAAAAAAATGATAATCTGGTCCATTCAGTTCTGTCTCGCTCCACGAGGTTGTTCCTGTAATACCTTCAATATCTGCACTTATATAAACTTTCATAAATATCGATACTCCTTTATTAAATAATTTTCAATCTTTGCTTCAATAGCACCGTAATGGGCTTTTTTAGCATTTACCCTTCTCGCCCAAGCAATATTGTGAAAGTCATAATGCCACCATTCCTCAGCATAATTCGTAAATCCTACCGCCGTCATACAGTTATACAAAAGACGACGATGAACACACGCTTCCTTATTTTCATCAGAATGTAGTTCAAAATAGCGGGTTGCTGATTTTTCACTAATTTCATCAAATGCTGTACCAAGATCTAACGCATTGCCTTTATCATCGCCTAGAGTTAAATCAATCGCTCCACCTGTTACATGCGGAACAAAATGCTCTTGACCTTCGCATGGAAAAGCCACATACTTTAACGTCTCTTTAAAAACAGCTTCTTTTGTAAAATTTGGATGTTGATGTTGGATTTCTTCAGAAAAATGCGAAAATAAAAATTGTTGCACCTGGAATGGACGGTATCCGTCATATAAAATAAAGCTATAATTTTCAGGCAATAGCAATAAAGCTTGCTGTAATCGCTCAAAAGCTTCTTTACGCAAATAAATGGATTGTAAACTGTTAGCAATTTGTTGTAGGTAATAAACAGGTTGAGTAAAAATTCTAGATTGTTGTTTGTCAATTTTAATCAAAGGCTCGAAGCTTTTTTGAATGAT
Organism: Lysinibacillus sp. NPDC093197; assembly: GCF_044754025.1. Classification (NCBI taxonomy): domain Bacteria; kingdom Bacillati; phylum Bacillota; class Bacilli; order Caryophanales; family Bacillaceae; genus Lysinibacillus; species Lysinibacillus sp. NPDC093197. The sequence goes on from NZ_JBIVOH010000002.1 coordinate 121,746, forward strand.
AGGAGTTGGTTGTTGATTCTTCGGAGTATAATTCACTTCAATCGGCTGATAAATCTTTTCTTGCATCATACCCACCTCTTTGTAGGAAACAAGTAAAATTATTAGATAATTCAGTATTTTCATTGAATATTAACATACCACATAATTGTTGACTAGATAAAAAAAGGATAATGTCAAAATATTAGCTATTCTCTACTGATTACACAAATTATGCTATAAATAGGGGAAAAATTAATACAAGGGGAGAAATTTTAGCTATTTTATAAGTATTTAGCGAATTTTTATATTGAAGGTTGTATAATCCAGCCGAAATAAATCAAATAATGGCATCGTGGTCATTTTGCCTAAAATTGTAGTTTTAAAAGGAGTTTACTATGGAAATAAAAGTGATGGCAGAGGTGTATCGATTAGGAATTACAATAGGATATTTTACAATAAAAGACGTTATTGATTGGGCAGACGCTATTATCGAAAAACTTGAACATCCACCAGTTGAATTAATTGATATTTCTTTATCATCAAAAGCAAAACCGAACGATATCTGTTCATTATTACATTCCTTTTATGGAAGCCCTTATAACGATTCTCCTTTACAAATTCTGCTTGGCATGCTCAGTTGTGAATATACATACTCAAAGAATCTAGGTGAAGTGGCGTCAATGCTATTTAGACTAATTGACTATATTCAGTTAGAGGAACGTGCTGAATGGATATTAAAAGAAATACTGCATTTATCCGATGCTTATTTTTTAGCCGAGCAAAAAATATACGGTGATTTACAAGCAGTAGAAAACGACATAAAGAAATTTTTACAGTTATTTTTAGTATAAAATAAAGAGCTATTGAAACACTTTAGTGCTCAATAGCTTTTCGTTTAATTTTTAAATTTATAAGCTTCTACTACATGACCGTTTCGACCAGTAGTTGTTTGCGCCTGTGAAAGTGAATTTAAAATGGCTTCCTCTGTTGCTTCTGCTGCGGCTGTAAATAACTGATTCATAATTGGGTGATCTTCGCGTAGCTGCTGTCGTGTCTCCAAAAATTGATCTGTACTATGTGAAATAAGTCTTGCCGTCGTAAAGCCAATCACTATATCGCCACTTCCATGAGAATAATGACTACCTGTTCGTCCGAGTCCGATTCCACAGCGTTTAATAACACGAGTTAGTTGGCGGCTACTAAGGGGTGCATCCGTTGCCAACACAATGATAATCGAGCCATCTGTTGGTGATAATACAGTGTTACTTTGAGCATTTGGCACGTTGTAGTGTTCAGTTAAAAACTCTGAGCTATGGCCAAAATTACTTAGAACCATACAACCGACTGTATAGTTGATTTCTTCTCCATTTTCTAATGTCACAATGCGCGATGATGATCCTATCCCGCCTTTATAGCCGAAACAAATCATCCCTTTTCCTGCCCCAACAGCGCCTTCTTCTGCTACATCTTCAGATGCGTTATAAATCGCTTCTAATGCGTGGACTGGTGTGATTGGACATGCCCGAATAGAATTTAAATAACTATCATTACATTCCCCAACAACAAGATTAATCGTCCCTGTGCTATCGCCAATTTCCTTATTCGTCTCTAACATATATTGCAAAGTTCCTTGTGTTACAGCAGGCACACCAAAAGTATTTGTCAGCATAATTGGCGATTCAATCACACCTAGTTCATTTACTTGAACGAGTCCTGTTGTCTTGCCAAAACCATTTAACACATAACTTGCACCAGTAACTTTTTGTTGAAATAAATTTCCACCATGCGGTAAAATGGCCGTTACCCCTGTACAAGCATATGCTCCTTCTTCATTTAACTTTTCATCAAGAGTGACATGCCCTACTTGCACACCTTGTACATCGGTAATACAATTTTTTTTACCTATTGGTAACGTGCCAATAGCAATTCCCATTTCCCGCACTTTTTTTGTCATTTTATCGCTCCTTATCAATGGCCTTTCTCTATTTTAGTGCCTTATCTACAGCGGCTAGCGCATGAATAATGGTCGTGTCGAAAACAGGGACTGGAACATCTTCTTGCTGAATTAACAATCCGATCTCAGTACAGCCTAGAATAATTCCTTGCGCGCCAGATTTCACAAGGCTTTCAATAATCTGTAAATAGGCTTCTTTTGAAGTCCGTTCAATTTTACCTAAACATAACTCTTCATAAATAATTCGATTGATGACTGTTCGTTCTTCATCGTTTGGCACCATTACGTTAATGCCAAACTGTTCGATTCTAGTTTTATAAAAATCTTGTTCCATCGTATATTTTGTACCTAACAATGCAATAGTTTGTAAACCAGCTTGTTGAATTTGAACGGCAGTTGCATCGGCAATATGTAAAATCGGAATTGTAATATTCGTCTCAATAACATCCATTACCTTATGCATTGTGTTTGTACAAATGACAATAAAATCGGCACCTGCTTTTTCTAATGATAATGCCGCTTCCCCTAATATTTCCCCCGCATTTTGCCATTGTCCATTCGCTTGATAATGTTCAATTTCTTGAAAATCAACACTATATAAAATACATTTTGCTGAATGTAAGCCACCCAATTGTTGCTGTACCTTCTCATTAAGAAGACGGTAATACATAGCTGTAGACTCCCAACTCATACCACCAATTAATCCAATCGTCTTCAAATCATCAACTCCTTTTCTATAAAAATCCTCTTTGCGTCATTAACCTCTCCCGTGATTTTATCGTAAATTTTTATTAAAATAGGAGGGAAAAGACTACTTCGTTTGTCAATAACAGCGTTTTCCTTAGTTCTTTATACTAAAAACAATCACTCCTTCTTTACTATTTATAGGTATAAAACAAAAACCAAGATGAATACTAATTTGAAAAGAATTAGCCGCAACCACTGTAGCCAACACCAGCTTTTTTCCTTTACTACTATTTTACCACCATCTAAATATTTACAAAATAACAATTCAGTTCAAAAGCAAAATATCATTTTATTATTATGAATTTTCAATAATTTGATGTTTAATTAAAAAAAAGTGTAAAATAAAAACTTATTGAAAAAAGGAGGAAGATAAATGGAATGGATTTCAAATATTGTAGATGACACGAATAATATTTTATGGACGTACCTCTTAATTATATTATTATTAGCAGCTGGATTATATTTTTCAATTGGCTCTAAGTTTGTACAAATACGTCTTTTCCCTGAAATGTTTCGTTTAATAGCTGAGAAAAGAGATGGTGAATCTGGTGTTTCTCCGTTTCAAGCTTTTACGATTAGCGCAGCGTCGCGTGTAGGTACTGGTAATATAACTGGTGTTGCACTTGCCATCGGTGTTGGTGGCCCGGGCGCGGTATTTTGGATGTGGATTATTGCCATTCTCGGTATGGCTACAGCTTTTATTGAAAGCACACTGGCTCAAGTTTATAAAGTAAAAGACGGTGATACTTTTCGTGGTGGTCCTGCCTATTATATAGAAAAGGCATTAGGACAACGTAAGCTAGGAATCGTTTTTAGTATTCTCTTAACATTGAGCTTTGGCTTTATTTTTAACGCTGTACAGTCAAATACGATTGCTACTTCTGTAGGTGAAGCATTTAATATTAAACCAGTTGTTATTGGCATTCTATTAGTTGTGCTAACGGCGATGATTATTTTCGGTGGTGTACATAGAATTGTTAAATTTACACAAGTAATTGTACCTGTAATGGCCGTATTTTATTTACTCGTTGCTCTTTACGTCGTTGCAACAAATTTAGGAGAAATTCCAACAGTGTTCAAGCTCATATTCTCTCAAGCTTTTGGGCTTCAAGAAGCGGCTGGCGGGGCGATTGGAATTGCCATTATGCAAGGTGTTCGTAGAGGATTATTTTCCAATGAAGCCGGTATGGGTAGTGTGCCAAACGCAGCTGCAACAGCCAATACTTCACACCCTGCTAAACAAGGTCTCGTGCAAAGTTTAGGCGTATTTTTTGATACAATTATGATTTGTTCAGCAACTGCTTTTATTATTATTTTGGCAGGCTTATACAAAACAGGTGAAAGTGATGGGATTATCCTTACGCAAAACTCATTAGCTGTACATGTTGGCGATTGGGCACCTTATTTTATTGCGATTAGTATTATTTTCTTCGCATTTAGCTCCGTTATTGGTAATTATTATTACGGCGAATCAAATATTGAGTTTATCAATGCGCACAAAGGCTGGATGACTGTATATCGCATTTTAGTACTTGCCATGGTAATGTTCGGCTCAGTAGCTCAAGTGCAACTTGTTTGGAACTTAGCCGATCTATTTATGGGGCTTATGGCGCTAATCAATATTACGGTTATTATGATTCTCGGTAAAATAGCATTCCGAGTTTTAGACGATTTCACGCAGCAACGTAAAAAAGGAAAAAACCCTGTCTTTTACTCAAAATCTATCCCAGAATTGAAAAATACAGAATGCTGGGAAGATGACCGATCATAAAATAAATGCCATCCATCAAGCTTAATCTTGATGGATGGCATTTTTGTACCGTTTGATGTGCCAGGTACCCGAACAATTTAGAATATTCCACCAATAGTGCCAGGCACCCAAACAATTTTGAATTTTGCCAGTTGTGCTACCCCTTTTTTATCATAGCTTCTGTGAACGCCTGCGATTGCCCTCTTGGAATACTCAATGTATTCCACTCGTCCCCTTTTATTTGCTTCCCTACGTAGACAATTTGCCCGACATGTGAAGCATAATGCGCCATCTGTCTTTCAATAGCATCTATCACTGTATGCTGCTGTCCTCTTATTGTGATGTTCGCCAACAAATCTGTTGTTGTTAAACTATGTAAAGCATTAAAAAATACTTGCCAGCCCTTTTCCCAAATAGCTATTAACTCTTCTTTAGTATCAATGCTATCAATAAATTCATCATCACGATTCCTTGCCGTTTTCTCGCCATCCGTTAATAAAAAGTCAGTCCATCTTGAAATCATGTTTCCGCTAACATGTTTGACAATGACCGCAATACTATTGGACTCCTCGTTGAAAGCCCAGTGCAATTGCTCAATGTCTAATTGTGCAATTGTTTTATCGCCATCCGCTTTGACAGATTTAAATCTCTCGAGTACAACGTTTAAATATGTTTCGCCTATGCTCATACAAAACTACCTCCCCTTATTTGAAGCCGGAATATTCATATTATAACAAGTGCCAGTCACCCGAACAATTTTGAATTTTGCCAATCTTTTCAGTGTCAGGCACCTCAACTCAAAAAAAAACTGTAGCAAGCGTACTCGTTGCTACAGTGTCCCTTTAATGACGCGTCTGTAAATTCAAACGCTTTTCCATTCTATTGAAAATAAATGTAAATGCTAATACTAGTATTAAATAAAATGCACCAGTAACCATGTATGTTTCTAATGGACGATAGTTTGCGCCCGCAATGGCTAATGTAGTACTCCATAAATCTGACATACCGATATAAGCAACAAGCGCAGATTCCTTCAATAATATAATGAATTGATTACCTAGTGGTGGAATCGCTCTTCGCATAGCTTGAGGTAAAATTACTCTGCGCATCCCCAACGTCTGGGACATCCCTAACGAACGAGCCGCCTCCATTTGACCACGATCGATTGACTGAATTGCACCTCGGAAAATTTCAGAAATATACGCTCCATTATGGACAGCTAAAGCTAATACACCCGCCCAAAAAGAAGGCAGCGTTAGGAACGAAGAAATACCAAAATATAAAATAAAAATTTGAACAATCATCGGTGTACCACGGATAATGGCTAAATACACTGCCGCAAAATATTTCAGCACTTTTATTTTTGACATATTAAAAAAGGCAATAATTAACCCGACAATACTACCTAAAACTAATGAACAAATCGTTACTGAAAGTGTTACCCATAGTGCATCAAAAAGCATTTTATAATTCGATTGAAAAATTTCTAACATCTATTCACCCACTCTGTTGTCATCATTGTTGTAAGGTAACGGAGAAATGTTTTCTCCGTTACTCATTTACTAACTCTTTCGTCCATTAAGTTAAAGCCAAACCATTTTTCACTAATCTTTGCATATGTTCCATCCGCAATTAGTTGTGCTAATGCTATATTTAACTTTTCTTTTAATTCCACATTTTTCTTATTAACTGCAATTGCTTGTTCATTTACTGCTAATAAATCCCCAACAGCTTTAACTGGTATTTTCGCTTCATCGATAGCAAGCTGTGCAAAAATATTATCTGCCACAACAGCATCTAACCGACCTGTCTTAATATCCATCAATGCTGCAACATCACCTTGCGGATAAGTTATAACATTTTCCTTAGCCGTTAATTTTAACGCATCTGTTTCATAATTTGTGGCAGGTACAGCACCAATTACTTTGCCCTCTGCATCTGCTCCGGATTTAATCGTCGTATTATTTTCAGCTACAAATAGTTGTGAGCCTGAACGATAGTAAGTATCTGTGAAGCTAACAACCTTTAAGCGCTCCTCAGTGACTGTCATACTCCCTAAAATCGCATCAAATTTATCGTCTAAAAGACCTTGTATAATAGATTCAAATGGAAAAGTCATAGGGACAGGTTTCATGCCCATTTTTTCAGCTAACGCTTCTCCAAGTTCTACATCAAACCCTACTAACTCACCATTTTCCTTATAGTTAAATGGCTTATAAATTCCACTCATTGCATAAACAAATTCCTCTTGTTCAGTACCTGAAGATGCTGCTTTTTTCGGATCATCATTTGAACTACAGCCTACTAAAAGACCTACCCCTAAAGTTAAAGTTGCTAATAATGCTTTAAGCTTGAACCGTTTCATGTTTACTACCCCCTATGTGTAAAATTCTATTTAAAAATTGCTTCGTTCGTTCATTTTTTGGATTATCAAAGAAAGTATCTGGATGACCTTCTTCTAAAATTTGTCCACCTTCCAAAAAGACGATATGATTCCCTACTTCACGCGCAAAGCCCATTTCATGCGTCACAATAACCATCGTCATACCATCATTAGCAAGCTGCTTCATAACTTGTAGTACCTCCCCAACTAACTCTGGATCTAATGCAGAGGTTGGTTCATCAAATAACATCACTTTTGGCTCCATCGCTAATGCACGTGCAATGGCTACCCGTTGCTTTTGACCGCCCGATAAACTATCAGGGTACATTCCCGCCTTATCACGTAACCCTACTTTTTCAAGTAAATCATATGCATAAGCAGTTGCTTTTTCTTTTGACTGCTTTTTTACAAAGATTGGTGCTTCAATTATGTTTTCAAGTACTGTCCGATGAGGGAAAAGATTAAAATGCTGGAACACCATACCTACCTCAGCTCGAATTTTATTTAAATCAGTTTTTGTAGCCTGTATGGCCTGTCCTTCAATACTTATTTGTCCTTCGTCATATAACTCTAAAAAATTTAAACAACGTAACAATGTGCTTTTTCCTGAACCACTCGCTCCAATTAATACAACAACATCCCCTTGCTGTACTTGTAAATCTACCCCCTTTAAAACTTGTAAGGGGCCAAAGGATTTTTTTAAATTGTTGACTTGAATCATTGCTGTCACCCTTCCTGCAAACACTTCGGTCTCATTCGACATTTCACTGTTTTAATTGGTGTTACTCGACTTTTTTGTCTACTATTATATTTTGATATTTTTCTACTAAGTTAAAGACTCCCCCTCGTTCATAATCCCCTTGCACATTTGTTAAATATATCAATTATCTGAAAACACTAAATTGCTAAATAATTAATATACTTTTAATTAAACCGTAATAATATTGTTGAAAAAAGGGCTATTATTAGACAAAATAGTATCTTTTTTTAATATGTTAGTCCCTTACACTTACTTAAAGTATCAATTTTCAACATTTAAGATTCATAAACTTTATAAATAGAGTATGATAAAAAGTAATTATTTTAATATTTCTAATTATTTAAAAGGTGATGATTTGCGATGTATAAACTATTAATTGCTGACGATGAGTTTGAAATTCGTAATGGCTTAAGCAGTTATTTTCCATGGGAAGAAATTGGTTTTGAAATAGTTGGTGCAGTTGAAAATGGTATAGAGGCTTTAGCTTTTATTAATAACCATCATGTCGACGTGTTACTCACGGATATAAGAATGTCAGAGCTAACAGGAATCGAAATTGCTAAACAGCTCGATGAACAAAAATCACCAATCCATGTCGTATTTTTAAGTGGTTACAAAGATTTTGATTATGCACAGCAAGCTATCCAATATGGTGTCAAAAACTATATAACCAAACCAACAAAATACAGTGAGCTTGTCACAGTTTTCACAAAGATTAAAGCACAGCTCGACGAAAAATATGTAACTTTTAAAACGGACTTTAATCAAGATAAGGTCATTGAAACGATATTAAAATATGTTAACGAGCATTACCAACATGCTTCCCTTGAAGGTGCATCACAGCTAGTTCATTTAAATCCAGTCTACATCAGTAAATATTTCAAGGAAAAAACAGGCCGCAACTTCTCTGATTTTGTCGTAGAAGTAAAAATGGAAAAGGCAGCGATTTTTTTAAAAAACCCTGACTATAAAATTTACGAAATAAGTGAATTAACGGGTTATAGCAATGCTAAAAATTTCACTCGGACATTCCGTAAATATTATGGTAAAACACCTCGTGAATATCGAAACGAGGAGTGTGATCTTCACATTGACTAACCATTACATACGCACCTATTTTTTAAAAAACTTAATTAGCTTATTAATACCAATGCTTATTCCACTCATTGTATTAGGGGCATTATCCATTTTTTTAATTCAACAATATGTATTACAGGATATTATTGATCGCAATACAGATCTTTTAACGCAAACAAAGGAAAATATCGAGCTTATTTTTTATGAGCTCGATTCGTTAAATAGCTATATTATTTCTAGTACAAATCAATTTGACAACCTGCAGCAGCTTATGGATAAGCCAACACTTACTCATCAAGACTATAAGGACCTTGTCACATTAAAAAATTTTATTGATGCACCAAAAGAAGCTAGAGAATATATCCACTCGATATACATCTATGTAAAAAACGATTCTGGAAAGTATTTATCGACGACAACAACTGGTTTGGTCGAATTAAGAAATACACTCGATTTTAATTGGTATCACAGCTTTGTGACCCATCTCGGTTATGAGGAAACGTGGGCTGAATCAAGGACCATTAAACGTATAACGAATAACCAAATGGATACACCTTTAAATATTATTACGATGTATCGGACCATTCCTAAAAATAACGGCGTGCTTGTGTTAAATATTAAAGCAGACTATTTACAGCAACAGCTCGCGTCATTGTCAACGACAGTTGGACGCAATTTAGTCATCGTGGACAATAAAAATAATATTATTTTTAACGAGCAAAATTATGAGCTAGGTAACCGAATTATACAAAGGCTAACATCTAATCCTAATTCATTTTTTGATATGACGATTGATGGCAAGCCATACGTTATTTCTAAAATGGAGTCATCAAAATATGACTGGACATTTTTATCGATCAATCCTAAAACGAGTCTTTATCAAGTACCTAAGAAGCTGTTGAAGCTTGTATTATTTCTTTCAGCGATTTGCATCATCGGCAGTGTCATCTATGCCTACTGGGTAACAAGAAAAGCAACTGTTCATATGCGAAAAATATTAGCTATTTTCCAATCTGCTGAACAGGGCGGTGCATTACCTGACATTTCAATCCCAGTTAATGATGTGTATAGTCTAATTACACATAAAGTTTTATTGAATTTTACGGAACAAAATACTTTGAAAAGAAAGCTAGCTGAGAAAAAATACAAGGAGCAAACGTTAGAACTAGCCGCCCTACAATCCCAATTGAACCCACATTTTTTATTTAACACACTGGAAACATTGAACTGGCGCGCGATATCGTTAACAGGGAAACCAAATGAATTAAACGACATGATTGATAATTTAGCGACGATTCTCCGCTACTCACTAGATGATGAATCAAGTATGGTTCCAATAATGGAGGAAATTAAATACACGAAGCATTATATTGATATTTTGAAAGCGCGTCATCAAAATCAATTTCACGTTCTATGGGAATATGATGATGATATTATGCCATTTAAAGTGAAAAAGTTGACGATTCAGCCGTTAATTGAAAATGCCATCGAGCATGGGAAACCAAAAAAGCAGCTTTGTCAGATTAAAATTAAAATGACCGTTCAAGCCGATTTGATGACCTTAGTCGTTATCGATAATGGAAAAGGCATGGACAGAAGTCAGCTACAAATCGTACGTGAGCGTCTTCAGCAAAATGAGCAATACAGCCATATTGGGTTAAGTAATACACACAAGCGACTCCTCGTCGCCTTTGGTGAGCATGGAGGGCTTACGATTTTAAGCAAAAAAGGTTGGGGAACAGTCGTTAAGATGAAGATTCCGTTGAAAATATAAACGATTGCGCAAAAAAGCTAGTGCTATATCCATTTAGCACTAGCTTTCATTTTATAAGTTTTCCTCTATATATGTTTCTAAATCGCCCACGATCGTATCGATTGGTACATCTGATGCGTCCTTCGCATAGCCGTCATATTGTTTTACAAGGATACCATCTTTATCGACTAAGAAAAATTGGATACCGTGGATAACTTGATCTGAATTCGGGTCATCTTTTACTAGTAATTTTGTGGATTTCACTGCAAATTGTTCAATATATGACTGAGAATACCCCGTAAGGAGATTCCATTTCGATTCATCAGGTACGGTATATCTTGCTAAATAGTCAGCTAGCACTTCAGGTGTATCAACTTCAGGATCTACTGAAAAAGCAACAAGATTATAATCCTCTATTCCTTTTTTCATAAGCTTTTCTTGTATTTGCGTCATGTTAAACGTCATGGGTGGACAAACTGAATTACAATTCGTGAAAATATACATACCTAACCAAGGTTTGCCTTTTAAACTTTCAAGTGAAACATTTTCTCCACGTTGATTGACATGGTCAAAATCTTGTATTTCATAACTATAATCAGCTTTAAACTTCACATTTCCACATGCACTAAGTGCTGTAACTAAAGCTAATAGTAACACGAATCCTATTACCTTATTTTTCATCTTCACACACTCCCTACCAACATTACCCTCATCTTATCGAATGGTGTAAGCGTTGACAACTACCTGTAGTGACAGCTTTCTTACATCTTTGTGAAATCACCTATCCTTAATCGAAACAAGTACATCATGTATCGCATCAAGCTTTACTTCGACGCGGTGCAAAACAAAATAACAGTAGAAATGCTGCCGCCACCCAATTCAATCCAGACATCAAACAAATAAGACATGTTGTGTTGAAATTTAACAAAATAGTCTATCGAATTATAGTAAAATCTCAATGAATATACTGAAAAGCTTGATAGATTGACGCAATTTGCTATGATTTATTTAAAGGATTGCACACCGTCTATGCTTAATATATATAGTTGTATTTAAATAAGGCGGTGAGTTTAGTGTGTGATAAGGAGGAAAAAAAAGATATGACAACTACTGAAACTATAAAAAAAGTCTCAAACAAGTCCATTCCCTCTAATAGAAATCATCAAATATCAAATGCAATTCAAGAAGTTGATTTAATTGAACAAAGCTTACTACCTAAAAAATCAGCACGTTCTTTTTTAAAAGATTTACGTGAAGAGAAATAGTAATGAAGTATAGAGTTAACACAACTCCTACATTTGAAAAGGAGTTTAAGCGATTACTAAAGCGGTATCCAAAGATAGTTGATGATTTTGAAGCATTAATTGATGAAATCGAAGTAGGTGCTGAATTAGGCGAACCTATCCAGGGTATAGGTGTAAAATTCGAAAATAGTAAAAAAAGGTTTAAAATTTTCAAAAAAAGAATGGCAAATACAAGTGCGAAGCAAGGTAAGTCTGGTGGATTTCGAGTTATTATTTATTTGATTACAAGTAATAATCTAGTATATTTATTGGATATATACTCGAAAAATGAACAAGAAAATATTTCTACAAAAGATATTATAAACTTAATTAAAAAGAATGAACCACAACTTAAATAATGTTAAGTTTAAAAAAAGAAAACTGCGACGTTTCTAGATTAACGTGACGCTCACAATAAGTCTCCACTATAGCGACATCAAGTTTTACAGAAAAAGTGTTAGATATTAAATAATCTAACACTTTTTCTCATTGTGTTTCACACTCTATATTGTCAATTTAATTGAGGAATGTCTTGGTAGCATGCAAAAAAAAGTTAGCATATCACTTTAGCATAATGCTTCTGTGTGAAATCACCTATCCTTAATCGAAACAAGCACATCATGTATCGCATCAAGCTTTACTTCTACTCGATGTAATAAATAAAACGACATGAGGATCGGAAAGCCAATATTGGATACCATATTCAGCCACTGTTCCATACCGCACCCTCCTTTCGACATTTTGCTGACTTCTTAAAAAGGGTCTTTGCAGTTTAGTGCAAAGACCATTTCAATCAATTCATACCTAGTTCAAATTCTGAAACTTGACGATCAATTATTCGTGCACCTTTCATGCCAACAAAAGCACCAGCTTGTCCACCAAATACACTGTTCGTAATAATCGTTTGCATTACTTGTTGTATTTCAGCAGGTGTAACATTTGGCTTCGGTGCATCAATCGCAATCGTTGCCGTCTTCCCCATCTCTGTTTCAAACTGTAACTCTAACACTTTTGCCATTTTAATCACCCCTTGTTTTTACTGAATTTACGATAATTCTGTTGTTTCTTGCTTCATAATACTGTCGAGTGGCTGAGATGAAAGACTTGCAATCGCTTTAGCTACCGCTACTAACGCCGCTGTTGTATGCGTACCATTTAAATTACGGTATGTTTTGATTGCGAACTTCGGCTCATTTTTTTCATTGTGTCCTGCTAAATACTTTAAGCGAAGCGTAGCACCTAAAAAATTCGTTTTTTGCATCGGTAACACCCCCTTTCTGCACACTATATACGTCTATTTCTTATGCAAAGGGACATTAATTTGAAATTTTATTTTGAAACAAGCAGCAGTTTACCACCACAAAATAAACTACCGTGAAAAATACACTACTAAAAAAGCCGTCCGACTATCCGAACGACTTAACAATATTTTATTTGTTTCTTTAGAGTAAGAAGGTTCCTAACTCAAGTAGCTATTCAAAGCAAATCGAATAATCCATCGGGAACTAAAGTTAATTTATTATTTGTAAAATCACTAATTGCCTTCCATAGCAATTTGAACGTTGCACCATTATCTTCTTTTCCAAGAAAAGAAGGGTTTGCATAAAAGGACTTGTCTACAAATTCAGCATCATATACAAATACTACTTCGTGTCCAAGGTCACCGTTATATGTAAATATGTTTTCAATTGTTCCTATATAGTTTAAATTATGTATATTTGCCTCTATTTCTTCAAGTACTTCTCTCTGTATTGCTTGCGCACTTGTCTCTCCGAATTCAATTTTCCCACCAATTGGCCGATAGTAAAATTCCCCTTTTACTTCATCAAAACCTTCGGCGACAAGTATTAAATCGTCATTTCTAAATAGACAGATTGCTTTTGCTATAATTTGCTCAGCCCTCATTCTATACCTCCAAACGCCAACCGTCAGTGAATACTTCTTTTTAATACCAATTAGGTACTGCTCATCACGGATTGGTCTTATTTATTTTCTCAGATATGATATGGCAAATCATAATCGTAAATGTAAATATAAATGTATGCATCAATGCTTCAAGAAAAGGATATTTACGGTTAAATAGTTGAACAACTAGCATTAAAATAAAAGCTAAACTATAAAAACTATAAAAAAATGTTCTTTTCAAATAAATTTTCCACTTCCTTTATCCTTCATTTTTAACGATAGAGATTTTCTGACTCCCCCTCTTTAAACGTTATTCCGTACTAGTCAAATTTTTCGTTTCTGTAATGTTTAAATTATATTTTTTGAACCTTCTTGCAATATACGCCTGGGTGACGCCTAGTTTAGCAGCTGTTTTTCTTGTACTTTGAAGTTGATTATACGTTTTTTCAATAATCTCTTTTTCAATATGATTAAGGTATTCGGTTAAGGATTGACCTTCAGGCAAGGTATCCAGCATATTAGCTGTCTCTTCATGACGAAAGTCACTCGGAAGGTCCTGTTCATTAATCACTTTATTGGGAGCAGTAATGACCAATCGTTCTAATAGATTTTCTAATTCTCTAATATTTCCTGGCCAATCGTAGTTATATAAAATATTAGTTAGCTTACCAGATAAGCTACGGTCTTTTTGATATTTATTATTATATTTTTTTAAGAAAAAATCTAAAAGAGGTACGATATCTTCCCTGCGTTCCCTCAAAGGAGGGATAGTTAGTGGCAAGATATTTAAGCGGTAATATAAATCAGCCCGAAATTGTCCAGCTTTCGTCATTTCTAGTAAATTAGCATTTGAGCCAGCAATGACTCGAACGTCTGCTTGATGGACTTGTGTATCTCCAATCGGTGTATACGTTTTATTTTGAAGGAACAAAAGTAATTTAGACTGTATTTGCAATGGGAGTTCACTAATTTCGTCAAGAAATAATATGCCATTTTCCGCAGCAGCGATGAGCCCTATTTTTCCGTTATTATTGGCTCCTGTAAATGCACCTTTCTTATAGCCGAAAAGCTCCGATTCAATTAAAGATTCAGGAATAGCACCACAATTTAAGTGGACAAAAGGTTTGTCACTGCGGTTACTTAATTGGTGCATTTTTTGAGCAAAAGCGCTCTTCCCTACGCCTGTTTCCCCCGTAATTAAAACGGTTGTATCCACATCTGCCACTTTTTCAAGCCACTCAATAGCAGCGTGAAAAGCTTTACTTTTTCCAACAAATGTTTCTAGCTCTTGCTCTTTATTTTGATGCCTAATCATTTCCCGAATTTGGTTTTTATAACGTTGTAAAAGATCTTCTGCCTTTTCTAATTCCATATTCATATTAAATGCTTCACTTAGCGTGCGAGCATGGGTAACAATAAATTCAATTTCACCATTTTCGTCAGTAATATAATCCCCAGATACTAGTAATTTCTGGTTGTTCTTTATAACTTGGACTGTATTAACAAACTGCTTATTTTTCAATACAAGACGGGCAATTGAAGGTGAAAATAACCCCCTTTTTTCCATGTCAAATACACTTTGATTGATTAAGTCCACTTCATCAACATCAAACAGTCCCCGCTTTGCAGCATCATTTACCCAAATGACGGTTCCATTTTTATCAAGTACCCAAATACCATCCTTAATAGTGTTCATAATATCTAAAAAAAATTGATTCTTTTCATCTTGAAAAAGAGCTAATTTATCCATTCGAATCACCAAATTCTATATTATTTCATTCAATTCTATCAAAGTTTAATAAATAATCTATAAAAATGAGCCGTTCTATTATTTGTTAATCAATAAAATAATGTCCATTTACAGGTCAATAGTAAAGAAAAACAGTATTTTCGATTCGAAAACGACTCATTTTTAAACCCTGATGTAACAAACGATAGCATTTGATATCGGAGAGTTATACAAAACTGAATCGAAAACGAATCAATGAGTCAAATTTGAACCATTATTTCAATGAGGTATTTATTAAAAACCTTGATTTATCAATGTTTTCAAATTGGCATGCTTTTTGCATATTACTAAACTGTCCCCAAATAAATAGATAGGAGAAGGAGAACAACGTGAAATATTTACTTAATAAAACGATCAAAGACATTAAAATTTCTGCAATACGTGAAATTGGAAACAAGGTGGCAAATGACCCGTCAATTATTAATCTTACAATTGGACAACCAGATTTTGTAACACCACATTCTATTTTAGAAGCAGGAAAACAAGCTATTGATGCACATAAAACTGGTTATACACATAACGCAGGTGTACTTGAACTTAGACAGGCTGCTGCTAACTTTGTGAAAAGACGCTACCAACTCCATTATAATCCAGAAGATGAGATTTTAATTACTGTGGGTGCAAGCGAAGCGTTAGATATTGCATTCCGTACGATTTTAGAGCCTGGTGATGAAGTCATTTTACCAGCACCTATTTACCCTGGTTATGAACCACTTATTCGTTTGTGCTACGCAACACCTGTATTTGTTGATACACGTAAAAATAATTGTAAAATCTCTGCAAAATTAATCGAAGAAAACTTAACAGAAAAAACAAAATGTGTCGTTTTACCATATCCATCAAACCCTACAGGTACTATGTTAGAGGCTCATGAATTAGAAGAAATAGCAAACCTATTAAGAGGTAAAGATATTTTTATCATTTCAGATGAAATATACAGTGAACTAACATATGGTTTGAAACATATGTCAATCGCTTCATTCCCAGCCATGAAAGAGCAATGCATTGTCATCAATGGTTTATCAAAGTCCCACGCTATGACAGGTTGGCGAATTGGCTACACATTAGCCCCTGCTTATATAACAGAAGAAATGTTTAAAGTTCATGCATTTAACTGTGTATGTGCAAACTCAGTTAGTCAATACGCTGCCATTAACGCATTAAATCATGATTTACCAGAAGTCGAAGAAATGCGCCAACAATATGAAATACGACGTAACTTTATTTTTCAACGGATAACGGACATTGGCTTAGAAGCAATTGAACCAGATGGTGCGTTTTATTTATTTGTTTCTATTGAAAAAACAGGCTTAAGTTCAAATGATTTTGTTCATCAGCTTGTGGAAAAAGAGAAAGTGGCAGTCATACCAGGATACGGATTTTCTGAATATGGCGAAGGGTATATCCGTATTTCGTATGCATGTTCAATGCATGATTTAGAAGAAGGTATGAAGCGGATACAACAGTTTGTACATCCCCTATTAGAAAAAGCACTTGAGGAGGTTGATTAATTTGAAACCATTATATTATCTAGCGTTTATTCCAGTTCTAGGTTTTCTTGTTGGTGTACCTTTAACGAATCGGGTTGACCCTTATATATTAGGGCTCCCTTTTTCAATGTTTTGGATTGTTCTTTGTGTCGTTCTAACTTCACTAACTACTTTGATTATGTATAAGTTCGACCAGCATGATGAGGAGGATGTAGAATGAATATTTCTATTACAATTATGATTTCCTTTGTCATTGTCTGTATGTATTGGGCAATTAAAGCTGGTAGAGGTAAAAATGAGAATATGGAAGAATGGGCATTAGGTGGACGAGGCATGGGTGCTATCGTTACTTTCTTCTTATTAGCAGGAGAATTTTTTACCGCATTTTCCCTTACTGGATTAGTGGGACTAGCTTATAATAGTGGCATTGCAACGCTTTATATTATGACTTATATTTCAATTGGTTGCGTACTAGGCTATTTCCTATTACCAAAAATCAGACGTTACAGTAAAGAGCATAATTTAATATCGCAAGGTGGCTTTTTTGAAAAGAAATATACGAGTCCATTTTTAGGAAAGCTCATTACGATTGTTGGTGTAGTTGCAATTATCCCTATGATTGTCATGGCATTAAAAGGGTTAGGACTGATTGTTTCTGTTGCATCATACGGGGTTATATCGTCTACAACAGCAATATGGGTTGGAAGCTTTATTGTTGTCATCTATACATTAATTTCAGGGCTCCACGGTTCTTCTCGCGTCGCTTTGATTAAGGACATTTTAACATTTGGCGTACTTTTATTTTTAGGTTTGTACTTACCATTTCATTATCATGATGGTGTTGGATCCATGATAAAAAATATTTCTGAAGTGAAACCTCAAGTATTGTTCTTTCCAGATGCGGGTCTAAGTCTCGTATGGTTTATCTCTACCATCATATTAATGGCGCTAGGAGTATATATTTGGCCACATACATTTTTATCAGCATATGCAGCAAAAAGTGACAAGGCACTTCGAAAAAATACGATTTTGATGCCGCTGTATTCATTAATGCAGCTATTTTCATGCTTTATCGGATTAGCAGCGATATTAACAATCCCAAATCTATCAGGCGCAGAAAGTGATTTGGCATTAATTCAATTAGTATTTCAAACATTTGATCCATGGTTTGTAGGATTAATTGGAGCGGCTGGATTACTGGCTTCATTAGTACCATGTTCAGTTATGCTTATTACAATTGGTTCAATGATAACTTCTAATATTTATGTTCAATTGAAACCAAATACTTCGGCACGTAAGCAAATGAATATTGCACGATCTTTCGCAATTATTGCTGCGATTATTAGTTTATACTTATCATTAAATTCAAGTGGTGCGCTCGTATTGCTACAATTAATTAGCTATAACTTTATCATACAGCTTTTCCCTGCTCTAATTTTTAGTTTACTGAAGAAAAACTTCGTGACAAAACAAGGTGCAATCGCTGGTATAATCGTTGGTATTTCAATAGCTTTATTTTCAGCAGGCACAGGCACAACGATGGCAACTTTATTCCCTAATTTACCTTCATTTATTTTAGATATTAACAATGGTTTATATATGTTAATCATCAATGCAATCGTAACAATAGTTGTCAGTCTTCTCCCTCAAAAATCAACTTTAGAAAGTAACAGTTTAGAACGTGGGATTATCTAATATAAAGTGCCAGGCACTCAAACAATTTTCCCACTTAGATGCCGGCTCAAAACGTACAATACGTAAGCCGCAACTAACCGTGCATTAGCGAGGGTTGCGGCTTAGTGCCAGGCACTCAAACAATTTCAGATACTATGATAAATATTCATGCAATTATTTAAATAGCACCTAAATAATTTGTTTCAAGTTCAACCTCAGTAATTTCCTTATCGTTATAAACTTTATACGCCTTAGCGTTTGGTCTTGAGCTCACAATATGACCGACTTCTTGGTCAATGAAATGAATAGCCACACCGTCATCAGCTGCAATACCAGGTTTAATGCTATTAGTAGCAATTAACTTTTGATACGAAGGTCTTCTATCGGCTTCTCCGTCGTAGTGAGGACAATTACTACCTTTTAGGAGCCCTAAACACTTTAATGGTTCAAGCCCATCTCCATAAGAATCTGTAACCCCTTCCTCAAACCAACAAATGGAACCAGCACTAATACCAGCCAGTACTATTCCTTGCTCCCAAGCTTTCCTCAAAATGGTGTCCAATCCCCACTCTTTCCATAAAACTAATAAATTCTTTGTATTACCACCACCAACATAAATAATGTCTTTCTCCAGTAAGAAACTTTCTAATTCTCTTGTAGGTGGGTTAAATAGTGATAAATGTGATGGTTGACAGTCCTGTTTTTCAAAGAAATGATAAAATCGAGAAATATAATTTTCTGAATCTCCACTTGCTGTTGCAATAAAACAGATTTTCGGATTTGATTTCTTAGATTGATGAAGAATATATTTATCCAACAAAGGATTTTCAGGCTCCATCGAAAATCCACCACCACCTAGTGCAATGATTTGCTTCATTATTCTACATCCTTTCAACTTAAAATTTTTATTTAAGGTCTGAAATACTCTTTATATGAATAAAATGCGTCGTGATCTCGAATCTAAACTGCTTGTAATACCTCAAATGTTTATGTCAATTATATCCCCAAAAGCACACAGATGTAAAAGTCTACCTTTTTTTAAATGGTATAGATTCTTTTTCTCTATTGGATTAAGAATTGAGATAAGGAAAATAAGATGTTCTTGGTATTTGGCAAACGCTTCAACAGTGATAGAAACTTTACCAGATGTAATATTTCTACAATTGTATGATTATGTTAAGCTTGGTAAATGGGTTAATAAAGTGCTAACTTATTAAATTAAGTTAATCAAATAGCTAGAAAGATGGTGTTACATATAATTGGCTAGTGCGAATAATTCAATCGGGCGTTATGTAAATTCCCCCGAAAAACTGAAAAAAATGTATAAAAGAGTTTTAATTGTAGTGAGCTTATCACAAATTTTTGGTGGAGCAGGTCTTGCAGCCGGTATTACTGTAGGGGCACTGTTAGCGCAACAAATGCTTGGGACGGACGCAGTTGCTGGATTACCCTCTGCCCTATTCACATTAGGTTCTGCGATATCAGCTTTTATAGTTGGGAAACTTTCTCAACGCTACGGACGTCGCATTGGTCTAACTACAGGTTTTATTACGGGTGGGCTTGGGGCGATTGGCGTTGTCATTGCAGCTATACTCAATAGTGTTTTCTTATTGTTCGCTTCGCTACTTGTATACGGGGCAGGAACAGCAACAAATTTACAGGCTCGATATGCAGGGACAGATTTAGCAGATAAAAAACAACGAGCAAAGGCTATTAGTACTACGATGGTTATGACGACTTTCGGTGCTGTAGCAGGACCAAATTTAGTTGAGGTGATGGGGAAATTTGCCCTTTCTATTGGTATTCCTTCATTAGCTGGCCCATTTATATTATCTGCAGTAGCATTTATTATGGCAGGATTGGTCCTTTTCATCATGCTTCGTCCTGATCCCTTACTGCTAGCAAAGTCAATAGAAGCTTATAAACAACAAGACGCTGAAGGCGTTATCACGCATTCTAGTCCTTTAATGAATAAAAATGGTATTATTGTAGGCGCAGTTGTCATGGTCCTCACGCAAATCGTTATGGTTGCTATTATGACAATGACGCCAATTCATATGCAACATCATGGACATAGTTTAAGTGCTGTAGGTATCGTGATTGGTTTTCATGTTGGATCGATGTATCTCCCTTCCCTTGTAACTGGAATTCTTGTAGACAAGATTGGTAGAACAGCTATGAGTATTGCTGCAGGTGTTACGTTACTGTTTGCAGGTTTAGTCGCTGCATATGCACCAAATGATTCAATGTTTATGCTCATATTGGCCCTTTCTTTATTAGGATTAGGATGGAATTTTGGCTTAATTAGTGGAACTGCTCAAATTGTTGATGCTACAGAACCATCAACACGTGCTAAAATTCAAGGAACAATTGACGTTTTTATTGCGTTAGCTGGTGCTACAGGAGGAGCTCTTTCGGGGGTAATTGTAGCCAATTCAAGTTACGCAGTATTATCTTTAACTGGTGGCCTTTTATCATTATTACTAATTCCTGTTATAATATGGTATCGTAAAGTGAAATAATAATTCATTTGCTTTAAGGAGAACAAGTTCTTGAGTAAAATGAGGCATGGTTTTTTTGATCTTACTGCAGTCATAATGAGTATTATAAAATGAAAATATCGCTAACTGGCTGAGGTATCTCATCCGATAAAGTAAGCTGTATTTATTAAAATTAATTTAGCCTGTTTTAAAGACAGGATTATTGAAAAAATGAGACAAACCATTATTGAACCAACGAATATAATGTGTTACACTCAGTGGACGCCTATATAGGAGTGAGAATATGATTCAAATTTCAAGTTCACGAAAACTATATTTTTTTAAACAAAACCTTTGACTTAAAAATAGTCAAAGGTTTTTGTTGCTTTTAGGAAAGAATTTTATTGGAGGTATACTTTTATGAATCAAAGCACAAATTCCGATGCTTCAATTGTTGCTGGATGGATTAGTTTAATAAGTAACATCGTATTAACAATTTTAAAAATTGTAGTTGGTACTCTCTTCCATAGTCCAGTGCTTCTAGCAGATGGTTATCATAATGCCGGGGATGTTATTGCAAGCGGTGCCGCTTTAACATCGATGCGTATTTCTAAACGCCCTGCCGACGAAGATCATCCTTACGGACATGGGAAGGCTGAAGTAATCAGTTCCGCTATTGTAGGGATCATTTTAATAATAGCAGCATTGTATATTGCTTATGAATCGATCAAAGCATTCTTTCATGAACCAGAAAAAGCAAGTCTAATTGCGTTTATTACTGCAATCATTTCACTCGTTTGGAAACTCATTTTATACGTATATACGATTAAAATTGGCAAAAGAACAAATAGTAAAGGCTTAATTGCCACTGCATATGATCATCTTGCAGATGTGTATGCTTCCATAGCTGCTGTATTGGGAATTGGGCTTGCGCTCGTTGGGGAATTTACTAATATTCATATCCTTACATATGGGGATCCAATTGCTGGTATCATAGTGACAATATTAGTTTTCAAACTTGCCTATGGGATGTTATTAGAAGCTATAGACACACTTATGGAGAAAAGTGTAAGTCGTGATACACTGGATAATTTCGAAACATTAATTCTAACAATTCCAGAAGTAAAACGTATAGATCGTCTACGAGCTAGAGAGCACGGCCATTATGTATTGGTGGATCTGCGTGTAAGTGTACCTGGAGGTTTAACAGTTCAAGAAGGTCATGATATTATCCGTAAAATAAAGAAAACGATAATGGAAAAGCATCCTAATGTAGAAGAAGTTCTTATTCACTTAAATCCTTGGTACGAGGATGATAAATAGGTCGAAATAGCAAAAACCTCCTAACTCATTTATTAGTTAGGAGGCTTTTTATTGGACTGAAAAATCTTTACATTGATTACACTTCAAACTGTTTTAAATGATGGTCAAGGTGCTTGTATATTCCTTTTCCCCATTGCTCTGGAGTGAGTTTTCCAAAAAAGGGATGAGGATGCGCTGTACACTTCTCTGGTCCGTTCTGTTGGAAGGTCGTAATTTTTTGTTTAAGCTTTTCTTTTTCTGTAGCAAATTCTCTAGCATCTGCAATCAAAATGGTTGGAATTGTAGACATATTGTGAGGTAATGTCTTTTCATTGTAAATCATTGGTTTTGCAAATCCCCCTACGATTACACCTAACCAACTCCTTGTCGGAAATGCATTTCCCATTGCAATGTCTTGGAAAGCTGAGCAATGTGCAAGCATTTGAGCAACATCCATTTTTCCCCATTCGGGTTGTGAATTAGGACTTAATTTATCTATCCGCTGTAAAATTTCTGCTGTATGCGTAGGATTAAAAATATTTTTCATTATTGCAGATCCCCTACCTTTTTCAATTTGTCCTATAGTTGAATAATTTTCATCCCATACTTGTTAGCAAAACCATAATTCCATTCGTAATTCCGTGAATCCATATTGGTGCCCAAATCGAATTAGTGCGTTCATATGCTAAAGCAAAAATGACACCACTAAAGAAATTTACTGGCATTACATTATATGTCGGTATATGAACAATTGTAAAGATGAGCGAGCTAATTAAAATGGCACCAGTAAATCCTACGCGTGTACGAAACCAACGATATAAAAAACCACGATAAAAAATTTCCTCGTATATTGGGGAGATAACAGCCGCAGAGATAAAAGCAATGAAAACCGTGAAAAAAGTTACGCTTTGCTGCATTGCATCTGTTTTGCTGTTCTCTACGGAAATTCCTATAAAACTAGTAAGCACGACAATTATTACAGCACCAACTAACAACATAATAGAATATATAAGAATGAGTTTCCAATCCTTCAGAGCGATTGATTTTAATCCTACTTCACGCCAAGAAAGTTTTTTAGGACGTAGGGCTATAAAATAAACACCGAAAAGAAGTGTAATCGCAATTGTTAACCCCGTTAACGTTCCAGCATATAGTTCATTATTAAATAAGTGAAAATAAATCGGTTTAACAATAAATTTAATACAACCGATGACAATCACAAATTCAAGTAATATTAAAAAGATGAATTCTTTCCATCCCCAACAGTCTTGTTCTTTCCAGTTCATTTGCTTTATTTCCATCCATTATCCCTCTTCCTCTTTATGGTATAATCCAAGTGTATTAGATGACGTTACGTCACCTGCAACCTTTTTTTCAGGAGGAAATGAAATGAAACAATGGACTACTGGCGAGGTATCGAAACAGCGGCATGTATCTATTCGTACACTTCGTTATTATGATCAGGTGAATCTCCTTACACCTAGTTTTAAAGATGAGAATGGCCGACGGTACTATTCAGAAAAGGATTTATTTAGATTAGAGAAAATCATCATTTTAAAATCACTTTCACTTCCACTCGACACTATACGTGATTTATTAGATAAACTCTCCTATAAACAAATTTTAATTTCGCATCATAATTACTTACAAGAACAACTGTCCCAACTACAAACAAGCATTTCTAATACGACTTCATTAATTAATATGATTGATTTGGAAGAGTCTTTATCGTGGGAGCATGTTATTGAACTTGTTGAGAATTCACAAAACATCCCCAAAAAGTGGATCGATTATTTCCAAGATGATGAACAGTCATTTTTACAAGAAATAATCCCAAATCTCAGTAACAATGATAAAACAACACAGCAATATATTGCATTACTACGACGAATTGAATGGTGTATAGAGCACAATATTAAAGCCGAAACAGACGAAGGTTTTCAAATTGGTTCCAAATTAATAGCGCTATCAAATGACACTTTTCAAGGAGATACAGAATTGATAGAGAAGTTTTGGGAGGTTAGAAAACTACCCGTTGAGGAAACTGGGCTATATCCGATTTCCGAAGACGTATTAGACTTTGTGGAACGCTGTATTACATATGCAACAACTTGAAATAAGATAAAAATACGAATAAAGCTATAGGAGGAAGTTTCGCCCCTATAGCTTTTGCAAATAAATTTAAATAATATACTTACAGGAATTTCAAATGTCGAGAATTCCCCTCTTACATTATGATGCTAATCCATCAATAAAAGCTTCAATCTCTTCCTGTGTTTTACGGTCCTTGCTAACAAATCGCCCAACTTCATTGCCTTTATCGAAAGCTACAAAGCTTGGAATACCAAATACATCTAATTCAACACATAAATCGATGAAATCATCACGGTCAATCTTTACAAAACTATATTGACTATAGTTTTCTTCAATTGTAGGCATTATAGGATCAATGAATCGACAATCTCCACACCAATCTGCTGAAAAAACAAATATTGTGCGTTCTCCTTTTTTAAGTTCTTCAAATTGTTCAATCGATTGTAAATTTTCCACTTAAAAATCTCCTTTTTAACTGCTATTTTTTCTAAAAATAACATATTTACATTTCCAGATATTCTTAAAACAATTCATGCAGGCAATTAATAAACACCATTTCTAAATATACGTCTATATTTGCTTTTTGCATCTCTTTTCCATTAATAATGCCATTTGTTTCGAATGTGGGGCTTCTTCATTTTTTAATTGATCAATGATGTTTTTATAATCATCTTCATTACGGTTCTGACTTAATTTATAGGCAGCTTGAACTTCGCCAATCTTTATTTTAAAACCGACAATACCTTTCATTTCCTTTTCTAAAAGCTCAGGAGAAAGATTATCCCACAAAATAGGTTTCTCTCTATCCTTCTCATATTTTTCTAACAGCATTGTTAAATCGTCGATTAATTCTTCTTTTTCTATAATATTAGCCTTGCCATAGATGTGAACAGCCTGATAATTCCACGTTGGAACATTTTCATGTGAATACCAAGAAGAAGAAATATACGCATTCGGGCCCTGAAACATAACGAGCACATCGTCACTAGATTCAAATGTTCTCCACTGAGGGTTTCCATATGCCATATGCCCAGTAAGATAATAATTGTCGCCCTTTTTATTGAACATTAAAGGCAAGTGAGTCGCAATTGGTTTTCCTTGTTTTGTTGTTACAAGTGTAGCAAAAGAGTTCATTTGAATAAATTCTTCAATTTCATTAACATCCGTGACTTTATAGTATTTAGGAATATACATATATGTCCTCCTTAATCATTTAAATGAGTGGTTTAGTCATGATAATATCAATTTGTTCTTCATCACCCATATAAAATGAGTGTGCTCCTGTTTGAGCAAAGCCTATATTTTTATAAAAGCTTATTGCATTTTCGTTCTTTTCCCAAACACCTAGCCAGATGTTGCTTTTGCGTTGTTCTTTAGCAATTTCTATCGCTTTATCGATTAGGTATTTTCCGAGCCCTTTTCTTTGAAACTTGTTTCTTATATAAATTCTCTCAATTTCTAAGTACTCATCCCCCATTTTTTCTGATTGGGCATCATGTACATTGACTTTTAAATAACCCGCAACTTCTTCATCGCACCAAATGAAATAAAATTGTGAAAAACGATTGGCTAGTTCCATCTCTAATTGTTTAGAGGTAAATGCGCTATCCAAATACGCTTTCATATTTTCAGGCGAATTTTGATTGCTAAATGTATCATTGAACGTTTCAATACTTATTTCTCGGAGTATATGTAAATCTTCCAAGTTGCACTTCGTTATTTTCACAGTCATTTTAATACAGCCCCTTTATTTAAATTCAATAATCTCGCTTATTTCCCTTTTTCACAAATTCCCAGTCTACTTCTATATTTTTCCGAACTCTTTGGAGAAGATGAAAAATCGTTTCTGCTTCACGTTCGGAAAACCCTGCTAACGCGACACTGTTGGAATAATCATTTTCCCTTTTGATAATTGGAAAAATCATTTTTCCTTTTTCTGTTGGAAATAGTTTTTTTATTTTTTTGTTATGGTCATCCTCTTTCTTTTCAATAAAGCCATTCATCTCTAGTTTTTTTATAGCCCGAGCTGCTGTTGTTCGATCTACTTTAATCATCTCTGCTAGCTTTTCTTGTATGATGCCTGGATTTTCACAAATTCGTACAAGATATAAATACTGCCCTTTTGTCAGGTCATATTCTTTAAATTCTATATTACTTATTGAATCTAACGCTCTTGAAATCATGCCAATTTCACGAAGAATTTCCTCCATAAATTAACTCCTCCGTTTTTTTATTGCAAATGCAACAAAAAGAATATATATTGAATCTAACCTAACTTTGTTGCAAATGCAACAAAAAACCAATGGTAGAGAGGTCGCAAAAAAGTGAAATATTGCTTATATGTATTAGGAATTTTATTATTAACCCTTGGTATTTCTTTCACTATTCAATCAAATCTTGGAACTTCTCCTTTTGATGCACTTTTGGTAGGACTATCTATTAATGTAGGACTAACAGTGGGGAGCTGGGAAGTAATTTTAGCTTTAATTTTGATCGGTTGTAATGCAATATTAGCAAAACAAAGGCCAGAGTTTTTAGGATTAATAACTGCATTTATTACAGGGATTGGGATTGATATGTGGTTATTTTTATTACACAATTTGTTAACACCAGAAATGTGGTTTAGCAAAACCATTTGCTTTGGAATAGGTTTGATTATTATTGGCTTAGGAACTGCCACCTATTTACAAACAAATTTTGCACCAATTCCAGTGGATCGATTAACATTAGTCGTACAACAATTAACAGGGAAAAGTATATTATTTGCGAGAACATCCATTTATCTGTTGTTTTTACTCTTAGCAATGCTTTTTAATGGACCGATTGGTGTTGGCACTTTATTAACGGTTAGCTTAGGAGGGCTCATACTTAATTTCTTTATGCCAATTACTAAAAGATTAATAGACGGCATTTTAACTCCAGCTACTACATTGAGAAAAGGATAGTATTCAAATTTCTGCTTTAACATACTCTCCATCTTGAATGGAATTTTGACAAGCATCGTATGTTCATTCTATTGGAATAGTAACTAGGCTTTAAATAATCTATCTGTTAAAATGAGCTATAAAAATATCCCATTTAGTTGAGGTGAAGGAATGGAAAAGATTCAGTTTTCCAAAACCGATTATAACGTAACATATCGTTCCGAAAAAATTGTATTTTTACCGAGGGAATATCATCTATTTAAATATTTATATCAAAATCCTTCCCGCATTTTTTCAAGGGAGGAACTGTTAAACGCTGTGTGGCCTATGGAAAATCCAGTCGATAGAACTGTAGATGATCATATTTATAGGGTTAGGAAGAAAATTCAACCTCTTTCATCCGTCGTTGAAATTGAAACAATTAGAGGTCAAGGATACCTTTTGTCAATAAAAGAGGTACAGAAAAGTCCATTATTAAAGGACGACGAAGTATCTACTCAAGTTAAAAGTCTTTTTCGCAAGTATCATCGCTACGGGCAGGGAGATGCCCTAAAACTATTAGCAGAAAATCAGAATGTGTTTGGCTTCCAAATCGATTTGCCTAACCTTCTGTATCTCCATTTCATGAAAGGAGATTTCAGTTGGTTTCTTGATGCGCAAGAAATCAACTTTTGGGAAAAATGCTTTTATCTATTGCATATCTATTCATTAATTGAACCAGATAAGAAGAAATGCTTAGATTACTTTACTTGCGCTTTATCTGCAGAGGAAATACCTGAATATCATCGTTTAGAAATAAAGTTGTTAAACCGTCTATCATTATTGATATTTACTAAACAACTAGATAAAGCCGCTACCCTTCTTCATCGATCTAAAAATGAGATTTATAAGAAAAACTTGGAAGGTTTCATCCCCTTAATCTTGCTTTCTGAACTATGGCTTACCTTACTTCAAAAGGACATTCTAAAGATAGAGGAAAGGATGGAAGAAACAGAAAATAAGCTTGCAAGTTTTCCTTATCTAAGAGAAAATGCGAATTTATCAATTATTAAAGGTTGCTATTGGCTTCTTAAAAACAATGAATCAAAAGCTAAAGATTATTTTGATGAAGCGTTTCAGCTACTTTTGGAAGCTAAATTCATACCTGGGGTGTTAATGAACATCAATATGATTTTATTTTGCGTAGATGATTTTGGCGTGAGTGGTACACTACAAACTGATTATAAAGAATTAAAACAACAGTACATATCCAAGTACAAATTAAATGAAATACATAGTAAAATCGAATATCAGTTACAATACAACTTAAAATAATAATGAAAAATTTCATTTCCTCTGATATTCCTCTGATAATTGCTCGTTATGCTCGTTAGTAGAGACACGAGCGTGGAGGGATTATTTATGAATAAAGAAATATCAATATGGCGCAATGGCAATTTCATTAAATTTTTTTCTGCCAATACTTTAGCCAATTTAGGAAACTGGTTTGATTTTGTTGGGGTCCTTATTTTATTTAGGTATACATGGAAGGCTGACCCGATGCTGATTGCACTTATTCCTATTATGTATGCCATACCTAGTATACTTTTAGGACAATTTGCGGGCGTATTTGCAGATCGAAGAAATAAACGAAAAATCCTTATCTATTCTGACTGGTTTCGTGCAGCGTTAACTTTGTTGCTTGTCTTTACGCCGACACCTTGGTTAGCTTTGCCCATCCTATTTTTACGAAACACTGCCGGGGTATTAAGCCTTCCTGCACAGCAAGGATTAATGAGAAGTATTGTGGACGAAAAAAATATCATGCAAGCCATCACTATTAATGGCAGTCTGTTTCAGTTAGTAAAGGTCATTGGCCCACTTATAGGGGGTTCAGTAGCAGGAATATTTTCTCCAAATGTATCCATTGCAATTAATGCGATAGCTTTCATTATTTCTGGCATACTGCTTACACAAATTAAGGTACAAGAAATCGAATCAAATAAAAAAATAGAAGATTTACAATCTGGATTTCTACAATCTTGGCAAGAAGGTTGGCATATTGTATTAAAAAGCAAAGTCCTTTTAGCGAGCATAATTTTCGGGATATTCAGCACCTTAACAATACAAATGATTGACGCACAAATTGTTACTTTGTTTAGTGAGGTGTTCCCCAACAAGCCAGCATTTACTGGCTGGGCAATTTCTGCTATCGGAATTGGTTCCCTTCTTGTTGTCATCCTTCTAACCAAATTTAAAAAAATCTCTAAATTTGGTTGGTTTTTCGGTGTCGGAAGTCTTCTAATTGGTGTAATGACTGGAGGGTTTGGATTCCTATTGCAATACAATTTCATAGCACTTGCTATTATTCTTTCGATTGTTGGTGGAATCGGCAACGGGTTAACGTTTACAGCCATAAATTATCTCATTCAAACAGAACCCCCTAAGGAAGCGATAGGAAGAGTCACAGGTATAATCGATTCCTTAATGAGTATCCTTTTTATTGCAGGCCCTCTTCTTGGCGGACTACTCATTACACAATTAGGGATATTAACCACATTTAAAACAATTGGACTTGGACTAACCATTATTGGCATGACAGGTATATTGCTGCAACGTCTCATCTGGAAGCAGCCCAAACTGACAAACGTACAAATGAATGTTAATGAGGGAAATGAATCTTGTTGAAGCGGGTTAGGAGAATATTGCTTTATAAAAACCCTTAACTAAAAACCAAAATCCCTACTTTCATTTGAAAGAGGGATTTTTTTGTATAATGAGGCGTTATAATAATGCAGAATAATCCTACTTGTACTATGTGAAGTATCGTTATTCAAAGGCAAAACGTATGTATTGTTCGCTTTGAATGATCTCAAGGTGATGCAATTCGATTTCTTCAATATTGATACTATGATTTTTTAGTTTTCGGTCGTTTTCTCCTGCCCAAAACCTAATAATTTCAGCGTTTTGCTCAGGTTTTATATGTTGTTTCAAATAGATTAACAAGTCCGTTAAAAATTGAGACCCCCAATTTCCTTCAATACCGTATACAAAGGCTTTTTCACTATAATATTTCAAATCATACGGAGGATTCCCCCATTCAAAAATATTCAAATGACCAAAAGCCTCTTCATCTGGCGCATGTAAAATAAGTGCATCATCATCCATCAAATGCCAAGGCTGTGCTGCTGTACTTTCTGTAATTGGATATAATTTTTTTAATTCTCTAACTGTAATTTCTGCAATCCCTGTACAATCAACTGTTTGTAAAGCGCTATTCGCTACAAGTACAGAATATAAAGTCATATCTTTACCTCCTTAGTTTAGAATCTTGAAAACAGCATCCGCTTTCATCAACTTTATTTCCTAAACAAAAATCCCATATAATAAAGAATAAAAACTTGATAATTCTAAGAAAAAATCTATCGAATAATTCCCTGTCCAAAGAAAGATTCACTTTATTAAAACACACTTTCTTTTATTATTTTCCGATTATCGCCAAATTAATTTAGCAAAATCCGCAACAATATTATTAAATACCTCACCTTATTGTAAAAACAGGCACAATAAGGATGAATTTTTTTGTAGAAGCTTTTATAATAGAGTGAGTGAAGACAAAGAGGTGAACGATTTGTTAGATGGTTGGTTTTTATGGTTTATTTTATTTTGGGTAGTCGTCCTTATCTCGCTAATGGCAATAGGCGGATTTTTCATGTTCCGTAAATTTTTAAAGGCATTACCAAAACAGGATGGGAAATCGGATTTAGATTGGCAGGAATTTTATTTAGATAAAACGATTCATCTATGGGGACAACCTGAGAAGGAGCTTCTTTATGAGCTTGTGAGCCCAGTACCTGAGTTATTTAGACAAGTCGCAAAAGAAAAAATTGCGGGTAAAATTGGGGAGCTTGCTTTAGAAGAGAAAGCTAAAGCTATTGATAATGACTTAATCATTCGTGGCTATATTCAAGCTACACCTAAACGTGATCATAAGTTTTTACGCAAAAAATTAGATCAACTGCAAATTGATGTTTCCCCGTATGAACATCTGTTTGAATAAAAGAGAAAAAGTGTTAGATTGACTTCAATCAATCCAACACTTTTTTGCTATGGCGTAGATGTCCGCCGCTATGGCGGTTTCTTTCTGAAGGTTTACCGGTGATTCGCGAGTTTTACTGGTGATTCTCGCAACTTTACCAGCGATTTCTACTGTTTTTCTGGCGATTCTTGCACTTTTACCGGCGATTTCTACTGTTTTTCTGGCGATTCTTTCACCTTTATCGGCGATTTCAATAGGTTTACCCCTAGTCTCTTGATAAATAGATTATTTAAATAAATGATCTAACGCTTGATAATCTTGTTGGTAACGTCCACCATCTGCTACTTCTGCATGATATAGCGCCTTTAATGCGTAATTTTTTTGCAAATCCATGTCAGCCATCAGCTCTTTTAGTCGATCATGTAATTCACGGTTTTCTTTTACTAGCTGCTGCATCTGTGGTTTAAAATATTTCATGTAATAAACTCCTCATTTTTTAACATGCTTCCTAGTATACCACGATTACTGTTGGCTTGTAGCAAAAGCACAACTTATTTCTTCGAAGTCGCTTTGACATAAAAAAACTACAACAGCACAAGTGCAAGTGTAGTTTTTCTCATTACATATTTTTGAGCGGTATTGTTTTTTTGATTTTTTTAAATTGAATAAGCATAGCAATTCGCCATGGGACTAGCATAGCAAATGCTAAAATCCAAAACATGCCTGCTAACTCACCGACATCTATTGAGTTACTTAATATCATTTTCGCCACAACACGGAATATTAACAGTCCAACTAAAATAAATACAAACGCTTTTGAACGTTTTAAATAAATATCCTTACCTTTTACTTCAAATTTAGAAGTAGCAATTAAAATTGTTGAGAACACTACGCCTACAGCAGCTGCTTCTAAAATTTGCATAGGTGGCACTCGAAATTGTGCAAATAAAAACATTAACGCACCTGAAGACATTGCAATCGGTGGAATAATAATTTTCTTCTCATTTGTAGGTTTTTTGGAAGCTCGCATACGTATTACCATAACGAAGCTACCCATTATAATGGCCATTATAGTCGAACCTATAACATAATAGTGAGAAGGGATATTGCTTAACATAAAAAATCCTCCTCTGATGTTAAATTAGCAATTTTGACCAACTAATTGGTCTGCTATAGCCCTTAATCTTTCCGGTTCGAAAGGCTTCGTTATAAAATCTTTCGCACCACTTTCAAGCGCTTCTACAATTAATTTTTGTTGACCTAAAGCAGTAATCATAACAATCTTTGCATTAGGAAATTCTGGGACGATTCTTTTTACAGCCGCAATACCTGTCATTACGGGCATCGTTACATCCATTGTTACAAGATCTGGTTGTAACTCTCGATACAGCTCTACAGCTTCCTTACCATTCACTGCATTGCCGACTACCTCGTAACCCCATTCATTAAACATATTACTGATTGTAACACGCATAAAAAGCGTATCATCCACTACTAAAACTGTAGGCACGTATTCATCTCCCTCCACGTTAAAGTACAGTATGCCATTAAGTTTAGCAGATTAGAAGCCAATAAATCCACCAAAAATAGGCTGTAATAATCGTGTGATGTACGTTAAACCGTCGAAGAATAACAATATCCCTACAGCAATCATAATATAGCCGCCGACTTTTACGATTTTTTGACTATGGTTGCGAATCCAATTCATACGTGAAATAAAGAATGATAGCACAAAGAATGGTATCGCAAATCCTAAATAATAAGCAAACATATAGCTAAACCCTGAAGAAGGATTTGCTCCAGCTAGTGTAATAATGGACATTAAGATAGGTCCTGTACACGGTGTCCAACCCGCTGCAAATGCAATACCGATTAAAATCGAACCTAAATAGCCGGATGGCCGATTTTTAAATTGGAATTTCCGATCTTTCATTAAAAAATCAATTTGAAGTAATCCTACAATCATTAAGCCAAAGATAACAATTAAAATTGCGCCGATTTGACGTAACAATGTTTGATAATTAAGGAAAAACTCTCTTGCTAAAGATGCGCCAAGGCCAATCATTATAAAAATAATTGAAAAACCTAGTAAAAAGAATAGCGTATGCAAAATAGCACGCTTTTGCATCATGCCCCGTTCAGATTTTAGCTCATCTAATGTCATTCCCGTTATGTATGATAAAAATGCAGGATACAGTGGGAGCGTACACGGTGAAATGAAGCTTAAAAAGCCTGCGCCAAACGCTAAAAATACGTTAATATCAGTTTCCATATTTTTTCATTCTCTCCTTACAGTTACTGCCTCCATCGTACCAAAAAACAATGGAAATTGCGCCCTTTTAGCTTGTGAACGTTTCATGACGAAAAGCGACAAAAAACGTGAAATTTTGATATGTTTACAAATGTACTTCTGAATTATGCTCTCGGAGCGTTTTTCTGTCAATGAAATTCACTATAATATTAGAAGTTAAAACAGTATTTTTATGTCGAGTGAACGCTTTGTAGCAGTGCCCTATCCTCCGCTCCGCACGACAATTCGATAAAAAAAGACATTGAGAAATTCATTCTCAATGCCTTTCATTAAAACTATTCAATCCCCTTAAGGAATCATCCAAGCTAGGACATTACTTTGTAAGAATGTTAGTAAACAAATAAATAACAGCAGCATAACACTATACTTTAACGCAAAACGAATCAATTCCGATTCTCTACTGACAAGTCCAACCGCGGCAGCTGCTACTGCGATAGATTGTGGCGAAATCATTTTCCCTGTCACGCCCCCCGAGGCATTAGCAGCAAGCGATAGCACTGGTTCCATACCAACAGATTCAGCTGTAACTTGCTGTAACTTGGCAAATAATACATTGGAAGATGTATCAGATCCCGTAATAAATACACCTAGCCAGCCTAGTACAGGAGCGAAAAATGGGAACAGTACGCCTGTTTTAGCTAGCACCAATGCAAGTGTTGTCATCATCCCAGCAGTATTTGTGACATAAGCATATGCTACAACACTACAAATCGTAATTAGTGGAAACTTAATTTCATTTAACGTTTCAAAAAAAGTTTTACCCCATTCGTGCCAAGAAACGTGAAAAATAAATTTAGAAACGATTGCAGCTAATAATATTGCTGTGCCCGCTGCGCCTAACAATTCTAGTTTATAAAATGCTGCTATTGGTTCCTCTGTAGTGCCATTTAATACTTGATTATGTAAAAGCGGTACTTCTGCTGTAAATGTCACCGCTTGTCCTACTACATTGATACCTTTTAAAATGATATTTGTCCCTTCATAATTTCCCGTTAAAGCACTTTTGACTATCGGTATTCCCCAACAAGAAATAAAAGCTGTCAAAATGATAAATGGTGACCAAGACTTTAATATTGTTCCTCCTCTATACGACTCTTTTATTGCCGTTGAATCAGCGGTCGCTTCGCGTTCTGAAGCAAAGCGATAAATCGTTTTAGGTTGCCAAAATTTCATGAAAATAGCTAGTGCAAAGAGCGATACTAATGCAGATAAAACATCGGGTAATTCAGGGCCTAAAAAATTCGAGCTCAAAAACTGTGTCACCGCAAATGATATACCTGACACTAAAATGGCTGGCATTACTTCCCAAGCTTTTTTAAAGCCAGTCATTATTAACACTAAAAAGAATGGAATAAATACTGCTAAAAAGGGTAATTGACGTCCTACCATTTTTGAAATTTCAAATGCTGCGATTCCCGTTGGCCCTTCCATTGCAGTAATCGGAACACCAATGGCTCCGAATGCAACTGGTGCAGTATTGGCAATTAAACAAAGGCCTGCAGCATACAACGGGTTAAAGCCAAGCCCTACTAATAACGCAGCAGAAATAGCAACCGGTGCCCCAAAACCGGCAGCTCCTTCTAAGAAGGCTCCAAATGAAAACGCTACGAGTAATGCTTGAATACGTCGGTCTTCCGTAATGGTTAAGACAGATTGACGAATTATATTAAAATTCCCTGTTTTTACGGTGATATTGTATAAGAAAACAGATGTTATGATAATCCACCCAATTGGTAATAGTCCATAAACAGCCCCCTGTGTAGCGGACATTATCGCAGTCCCTACTGGCACTTTAAAAGCAATAGTAGCCAAAATTAAAGAAACAAGCAAAGTCGTTACGCCTGCCAAATAGCCTTTCATTTTTTTAATCGCTAATGCCCAGAAAAAATAAAGAATGGGAATAACTGCCACAATTGCAGACCATGTCAAACTACCCCCAACAGCTGTAAAATTTTGTGTAAATGTCAAATTACATACCCCCAAATAAAAATTTCTCCCAAACTAATGACTGTAAGCAACAACAAACCACAATTTGATTCGTTTCCTGAGTTGTAAACCAATTGGCTACATGCTCATACTTACGCATTGTCATTGTAGAAACTACAAATGAAGTTATCCCTTTAGCAACACCTACAAATTATTACAAACATATTCTTTTAATTTTCATAAGCCCTCCAAACAATAATAGATTAGGTCATCTGATGACTATATGATAAAATTATATTAACTATATTTTAAAAATTCAATAATTTTTCATAATTCTTTTTAACTTATTGAAATAGTCACTTCCGCAAAGCTTGCATGAATGGACAATCTATACTATTCACTTTAAACAGTAAGTAAAATTCTATTCATCATGTATAATAAAGTTATAATGTAGAGCAATCGATCGAGATGAATGAGGTGTAGCTCCTTGGAATTAAAGAAAATTAAACAAAAAAAAATATATGAGGAAGTATCAGAAATGCTCTATGAAAAAATTCGGGCTGGTGAACTGAAGCCCGGAGATCGTCTTGATTCAGTAGAGCAACTTGCTGAACAATTACAAGTTAGTAGATCTGCCATTAGGGAAGCCTTATCCGCCCTAAAAGCAATGGGCTTAATTGAAATCAAACAAGGTTCCGGGACTTTTGTTAAGAGCACTCCTTCCCAAAAACTTGATTTCCCATTTTCAACACTAACTTTAACAAATAAAAAAGATATCTCTCATTTATTAAAAGTACGGAAAATTATTGAAGTGGGTGCTGCTGCGAGCGCTGCCATCCATCGAACTGAAG
This sequence comes from Lysinibacillus sp. NPDC093197, assembly GCF_044754025.1. Lineage (NCBI taxonomy): Bacteria > Bacillati > Bacillota > Bacilli > Caryophanales > Bacillaceae > Lysinibacillus > Lysinibacillus sp. NPDC093197. Next base: position 158,196 of record NZ_JBIVOH010000002.1, read on the forward strand.
AAGATTTACAAACAATGCTTCGTATTTTAGATGACATGAAACTTGCACAAGGCGATGGTGAGCTAGGCGAAAAAGCAGACTTTCAATTTCACGCAGCAATTTCAGCTGCCTCTCAAAATCCCCTGCTGGCAACAATTTTAGACCAAGTATCTGGTTTAATGATTGATACGATGAAAGAAACACGCCGTATTTGGCTGTATTCGAAAAAGACAACTAGTGAAAAATTATATGATGAGCATATGCAAATTTTCCTCGCTATTAAGCAACAAAACGAAGAGCTAGCGAAGCATGCGATGTCCTCTCATTTAAGCAACGTCGAGGAAGTTTTAATGCAATACTTCGAAACGAGTCATTAAGTAAATGTAGCTGCCTATGTAATATGGGTAGCTACTATTTTTTTGAAAATTTGCAATTAACACTTTCAACAATCCAGAAGGTTGTAGTATTATTAAAACAATCTATTTACATACCAAGTCATCTGATGACCAGTTGATTAATCGTTTGAATAGGAAATTATCACATAAGGAGTGATGAGCATGAAAGTAACATTGTTTGCGACTTGTTTAGTCGATATGTTTCAAGGTGATGTAGGAAAAGCTGTCGTTGAAGTATTAGAGAGACTCGGCTGTGACATCGACTTTCCAGAAAATCAAATTTGCTGTGGACAGCCTGCCTACAATAGCGGCTACGTCCAAGATTCCAAAAATGCTATGAAAAAAATGATTACAGCTTTTGAACATGCAGAGTATGTCGTCTCCCCTTCTGGCTCTTGTGCCTATATGTTTAAAGAATATCCTGAAGTATTTAAAGGAGATCCTATATGGGAACATAAAGCGCAGGTATTAGCAGAAAAAACATACGAATTCACTGAATTTATTGTAAATGTTTTACAAGTTGAAGATGTAGGTGCCCATTTAGAAGGTAAGGCAACTTTTCACACTTCTTGCCATATGACCAGACTGCTTGGTGTGAAAGAAGCTCCTATTAAATTATTAGGGCATGTTAAAGGCTTACAATACGTGGAGCTCCCAGGAAAAGAACGCTGTTGCGGTTTTGGTGGCACATTTTCGGTAAAGATGGGGAATATTTCTGGAGAAATGGTCAGTGAAAAAGTACAAAACGTGGAAGAAACTGAAGCAGATATTTTAATTGGTGCGGACGCTGGCTGTTTAATCAATATCGGCGGTCGAATTGAGCGGCAAGGGAAACCAATAAAAGTCATGCATATTGCGGAAGTGCTAAACTGCCGATAAATTGCATTTAGAGGAGGATAATCGAATGGCAATGAAAACAAGCGATGATAGGTTTAACCAGCGAGTAACGAAAGAGCTAGAAAATACTTTTATGCGCGGCGCAGTATCAAGTGCTCAAGAACGCTTTCAAACACGTCGTTTACAACAAGCAAATGAGCTTGGACACTGGGAAGAATGGCGTTCCCATGGTGAGGAAATTCGACAACATGTACTTGCCAATTTAGATTATTACTTATACCAGCTTAGTGAAAATGTTGCAAAACGTGGTGGACATGTGTATTTCGCTAAAACTGCTGAAGAAGCAACTACCTATATCCAACAGATTGCAATAGAGAAGCAAGCAAAGAAAATTGTTAAATCTAAATCAATGGTAACGGAAGAAATTAATTTAAACCCTGCTCTCGAACAATTAGGCTGTGAAGTGATTGAAACAGACCTTGGTGAATATATTTTGCAAGTTGGTGACCATGAACCACCCTCTCATATCGTCGTGCCAGCATTGCATAAAAATAAAGAACAAATTCGAGATATTTTTAAAGAAAAACAAGGCTATGACAAAACAGAAAAACCGGAAGAACTGGCACTTTATGTTCGTGAAAAACTACGAAATGAATACTTAACAGCAGATATTGGTATTACAGGCTGTAACTTTGCTATCGCAGAAAGTGGCTCAATTACGCTCGTTACAAATGAAGGTAATGCTGACTTAGTAACTGCTTTACCTAAAACACAAATTACAGTGATGGGAATGGAACGTATTGTTCCTACATTTGAGGAAATGGAAGTGCTTGTCAGTTTATTAACAAGAAGTGCTGTTGGGCAAAAGCTAACAAGTTATATTACAACGTTAACAGGTATAAAAGATGAGAACGATACAGATGGGCCAGAAGAATTCCATTTAGTTATCGTCGACAATGGCCGTTCGAATATTTTAGGTGGTGAATTCCAGCCTATATTGCAATGCATTCGCTGTGCAGCATGTATCAACGCGTGCCCTGTTTACCGTCATGTTGGTGGCCATACGTATGGTTCGATTTACTCTGGACCAGTCGGTGTTGTACTATCACCACTTTTGGGAGGGTATGATGATTTCAAAGAGTTACCATATGCTTCTACTTTATGCGGTGCTTGCACAGATGCTTGCCCTGTCAAAATCCCATTACATCAACTGATACACCGGCACCGTCAAGTCATCGTTGAAAATGAAGGGAAGGCTCCAGTGTCTGAAAAGCTTCTCATGAAAGCGTTCGGCTTAGGTGCTTCTTCCCCTACTTTATATAAGATGGCAACGAAAATGGCATCGCCAGCAATGTCACCATTTACAAAGGACAATAAAATATCAAACGGCCCAGGGCCATTAAAAGCATGGACCGAAGCGAGGGATTTCCCTGCACCGAATAAGGAAAACTTCCGTAGCTGGTTTAACAACCGTACTAAAGGAGGGTCTGAATAATGGCAGGAAGCATTCTAAATAGAGATGCATTTTTATCTAATATTGCCAATCAACTCGGACGAGCACCAAAAACAGAGTTAACTAAGCCGATTTGGCAATATCAGCCACAGGACCGTGTTTTAAAAGATGCTACAAAGGATGATTTAGTAGCCGTCTTAGAGGAGCAATGTAAAAATATTAATACAAATATGCTCATAACCAATACAGCTAATCTAGCAGCTGATTTACAAGCAGTCGTAGATATCTACGGTGGTCGCTCTGTCATCACATGGCAAGACGAACGCTTTGATCACTTTGGATTATCACATATGATGCATACACAATGGCCACAAACAAATATTCAACTTTATGTATGGAATGAGACACAGCCAGAGGAAAATATCCGACAAGCTGAAAAAGCAAACATCGGTATCACCATTAGTGAGATGACATTAGCCGAATCAGGTACCGCCGTGCTATTCAGCGACAAGCATAAAGGGAGATCGGTTAGCTTTTTACCCGAAAAGTCGATTATTTTAATTCCTAAAAGTACAATTGTTCCACGAATTACCCAAGCAGCTCGATGGATTAGCAAAAAAGTTCAAAATGGTGAACATATTGCTTCCTGTATTAATTTTATTACGGGTCCAAGTAATTCCGCAGATATCGAAATGATTCCTGTCGTTGGTGTCCACGGCCCTATTAAAGCAACATATATCGTCATCGAGGATCAATAAACGTAGCACAGGCATGCACGGGAAACTATGCATGCCTGTTGCTATGGTGAAATTTGTATTATTGTAGGTAGAACAAGCATTATTGCTAGTAACACTTCTACTATTCAGGATAAACCTCTCGCTACCGCTCAGAAAAACCTTTGTTATCGCCCATAAAACCTATGAAATCGCCATTAATCCCCCGTTACCATTAATAGAATATATCCTTTTGGATAATTAATTTGCTACTCTTTCTGCCATCGTCGTTTCTTCGTAAAATTCTGGGTGAGCTTCTTTTAAGACAGCTGTGCGTAGTAATACAAGTGTCATTACAACTATAATCGCACTTGTGACAAGTAAAATACCGGTTGCTGGTAACATATCGTACAAAATACCATAAACGAGCATACCAATTGGCATCATGGACATAGCCATAGTTTCCATGAGACCAAATACACGTCCGCGGTATTCCTCAGATATAAGCTTTTGCATAAATACGCCTAGAGGCATATTTACGCCCATTTCAAAAATGGCAAAAATGAAGTAGAGCATAATATAAAAGACAACAATCATGGAATATGAAAAATCCGTAACTAACGGGATAACCGCAAATGCTAAGCTACTTGATAACAACAATAAACAAAATTTAGAAAAACGAAGTGGCACTTTAATCTCGCCACGTGTTGCAAAATAGATGGAAGCTACTAGCATGCCGAGCGCACCTGCCGCTTCAACAAAACCAAAATGAGTAGGTTTGACCTTGAGTAACTCGATAACCACATACGTTCCACCGACTACGATTGCTGAGAAAAATAAATTAATCCACAATGATAACCACATCACAACTTTAATAACTTTGTGTTGCTTAATATAGCTAAAGCCGCTAACAAGCCCTTTCCATATCTTTTCAGTTTTAACATCGTCCCCTCTTGTACTGTACAAATTAAAATTCATCGTTGCCTCTAAGCAAAAAGCAATCGCATAGGCAATCATATGCACAATTAAAAAAACTTCCATCGAGAAAAATCCGTACATCATCCCCCCGATTACTGGACCTCCAACGGCTGCAACGGACATTGACATTTGATTAAATGACATTGCGCGCTGTAAACGTTCTGGATTTACAAGTGTAGCAATAGCTGAAGTAAAGGTTACACCTGAAAATGCAGAACAGAGTGTATAAAAAACTGTTGTCACATAAATCGCATTGACCGACATACCAAACATCTCTGTATACAGCAGTAAACCTGCCATCGTCAAAATCGTTCCAGCTTGCGCTAATAAAATCGTTCGTTTTTTAGAATAATTATCTGCAACATAACCGGCTAATGGTGCAACGAGAGCCCGAGGCAATATGGAACAAATCATGTTTGTTGCAAAGCTTGTGGCAGAACCTGTCATCGCTAAAATATACAAACTAATACCAAAGGACAACACATGTGACCCTAACATTGCAATCATTTTACTTGCCGTAAAGGTCCACAAATGATAGGTCGCCTTTTTATATTTTGCTGCTTCATCCATCGAAAAAATCCCTCCATATTTTATTTAAATTTAAAAGTTTAATTTTATTAAACAAAATATACCACATCATTTACTTTTCTTGCAACAAAAAGTTTAATATAATTAAACAAACTAAAAATTCTAGGTCGTACCTAGCACTCTCGGCTGTTTTGGGTAAATGTATAGACTTTGCGAAGAATAGTTATTATTGTTAGTAGTGAAGAAAGGAGGCGAGGCAGTGGACTCTTTAGGCATGAGGATTCGCAAATTACGAAAAGAACGAAAATTAACATTAGAGGCACTTGCTGCTGATCGTCTAACAAAAGGTATGCTAAGTCAAATAGAAAATGATAAAGCGAAGCCATCTATGGAAAGCTTAGATTATATTGCGGAACGTCTTGGTGTGAAAGCAAGCGAATTACTTGAACAAGTGACATCATCTGATATTCGTCATCTTTTGGAGCAAGTAGAAATTATGTTTGCTGAGGTAAAGTTTGACGATGCGGACAACCATCAGCAAATCGTTGATATCATTCACCCATACATAGACGATTTACCACTTAGCTATGAAGCTGGGCGTTTATTATATATTTATGCGAATGCGCAGTACGTTGCAGGTTTAACGACATGGGAACCACCGCTTCAACAAGCGCGCCAAATATTTAAAGAAATCAATTTGTGGAGTCATTGGTTCAAAACCTACATGCTCCAGCTTGGCATTTTATCAGAAAATCGCTTATATGAAGAAGCCTATCGATGTATTTTACAAGTGAAAGAGGAAGTTGCCCGCGAAAACTATCAGCTAGATTCACGTGATACGGGGAAAATGTCTTATTATATTAGTATTTTTCAGCTAGCCATTGGTGAGCATGAGGCAGGTAAAAAATTAATTAACGAAACCATTGAACATGCCCATCAAAACCAACTGTTTTATCATATCGATGATTTGTATCGTATTGGTTCCTATTGTGCCATGATTGATGGTGATTTCGAGCAGGCTGACCAAATGATGATGAAGTTGGAGCAGTATCGTATTTTTGTTGAACAAGATGATGTCGATGCCTTTATCTACGTCTTAAAATCCCATTATTATAACAATTATACACATGAGTATGAAAAAGCATTAGTTGAAATTGAACATTTTAATGCCCTTACAGATTCAACAAAACTAAATAAAAACTTTTATTATGCTGAAAAGGGAAAATCATTGTATTTACTTGGTCGTTATACAGAATCACTAGCAACATTTACCCATTTTACAGAAATCCCCATTTCAGTTTCACACCCTTATGATTTGCTAAGTATGAATGAATGTTTTTCCTATAAAGCGCTATGCTACGCACAGTTTGGCAAGCTAACAACTGCTTACGAAATTGCCAAAAAAGCATACCTTGATTCGAAAGATTTAATCGACCTACCTTATAAGCAAAAAATTGAGGAAACGTATTTTACGATTAAAGCACAAATCGATTCTTAAAGGAACCGTAGAAGCTGTTGATTTCCGCTACAGGCGGACGCTTTCCACCGACACAATGTAAACCGCAACCCTCCCTAACGCGCGGCGCGGTTTATTGCGTTTTACATTGTGTGCGTTCCGGCTGGAGTCACCGCCCTCCGTACAAATCAACTGAGCAAGTTTTTTCATTATAAGGATAAAAAATGACAAAGCATCAAGAGTTAACTACTTGATGCTTGTCTACATGGTGAAAGGACTTGTAGAGTACTCTACAAGTCCTTTTCGCTACGCAGATTTATGATGTGCTTTTCTTATTTCTATAATTTTCGAACCTGAGAACAATATTAAGGCTACCCAAATAATGCTGAATGCCAGTAGTTCAACTTGACTGAATGGTTCTTTATACAGTACAACGCCCAAAATTAAAACAATTGTTGGCGCTACATATTGTATAAAGCCTAATAGGTAAAGCGGAATATTTTGAGCACCTTTAGCAAATAAAACTAAAGGCACAGCTGTCACAATACCGCTCACAATCATTAATACATCTGTTTGTGTATTAACATGTAAGAAAGATGCTTGGCTTGTTGAAAATAAATAGACGTAATAGCCTAACGCAAATGGGAGAATAAACATAGTTTCAATGGCTAGGCCCCTTGTTGCATCAAGTGTAATTTTCTTTTTCAGTACCCCATAAATAGCGAACGTTAGGGCAATTAAAATCGCCACCCAAGGTACTGTACCATAATTTACAGTTAGTATGATAACCGCAATAAACGCAATGGCTGTAGCAACCCATTGTGCCCGACTCAATGTCTCTTTAAAGAAGACAACACCAAAAATGACCGACAATAGTGGATTAATATAATAGCCAAGGCTTGTCTCAATCAAATGTTCATGGGTTACAGCCCAAATATATAAGTACCAATTCATTGAAATGACAAAAGATGCACATGCTAACTGCCAAAAAATCTTCTGGTGTGTCCATAAATATTTTAAATCAGCTAATAAATCTTTGCGCATACCGAAAATAATGACTGCTAGTACTGTAAAGACGAAGGACCATATTACACGCCCTAATAAAATTTCCATACTTGGCACATGCTCAAGTAGTTTCCAGTAAAGTGGGAATGCTCCCCAAATGGCATAGGCAAAAAACGCTGCCAATACCCCTTTTTTCTCATTTGACATTGTCTTTAATTCTCCTACTCTTCTTAAATCAATTACGACACTCTCGTAATTTCACAAGTTTGACGTTTATTTATAATGTGAAAGAATAGACTAATTATAGGACTTTGACCGGCAACTGTAAATGCACAATTTTACTATGAACATATTGTTTATTGCTAAAACACCTGACATTACGCTTTATTTTCATTTTCAAGCTCAGAAATATATTTTCGTACCATACTATAACTAATATCAGGATTAATTTGTCGCTTAATGCGAATATGAATTTCTTTTATGCCTACCCCCTGCTCCCGCATATCTCGAATCATCGATTTTAAAGGACCTGAGAGAGATTCCCTAGACAGGGCCGTGTATTTACTAAGCTCAATTAGCAAGTTGGTATTTTGTCGGCGGAGCTCCTTCAGCTCGTCGACGGCACAATTATACTCCGTTAGCTTTTTTTGTAACACCGCATTTTGCTGTGTCAATTTTTGCATGTCTTCAGTAAGCTTAGTATTTTGTTTTTTTAAATTTTTTCGCTCTTGCTCTAATACAATTTGCTTTTCATCTAAATCAATATGCATGGCATTATACAATTGTTCAATATGCATTAATTCTTTATAGCGACTTTGCGTTAACATCATAAGTGTTTCTGTCGTTTTGACAGCAAGTGTGCCATCTTGCATTTTTTCACATGTTAATGCCGATAGATCCATTTTGTTCGTCATTTTTTTCTCACTCCATTACTAAATTGTTCGTGTAATGGGATTGCTTTGTTTAACATCCTTCAGCTTCCTTTTATATGATAATCATTCTCATTTATCTTATCATAATGAGAAAAGCACATTTTGTCAAAATAAAAAACTCCCTGTGTACAACACAAGGAGCCCTTAGTACTATATTACCTCTAAACCTTCGTTTGATTAATGCATCACTTTCTGTCATTAATTAACAATTTCTGAATTTGCTTTTTCATATTTCCAGAACTCAATCCGCCGTGGTAACAAACTACCGATTCAATGTCTAACTCTAAGTATTTCTTTAAAGATTGTTGAGCTTCCCTTATATCCAATGTCGTTGGAACATGAACTCCCCTCAATACTCCGTTCTCACTATACATCGAATCTCCAGCAACAAGCGTTTTACTTTGTTTGAAGTATAGGCTGACATGACCCTGCGTATGCCCTGGCGTATGGATAACACGAATGCCTCCGCAATACGGCAATTCTTGACCATCTTTTAAAGTGTCGTTCACTATTCCTTTAGGTGGGTTTTCTATGTGCCCGTCTTTCAAAAGAGGCAAATCCCCCTCGATATAAGGCTTATCTAGTACGTGCGCATAAACTTTAATATTACTTCCACAAACCTGCAATATTTCTGGGAGACTGCCTATATGATCGATATCCTGATGCGTTAAAATGACAACCTTTAGTTTATCAAACGATACCCCTACCTTCTCCATTGCTACGTGCAAATCTTCAAATTGTCCCGGAAATCCAGTATCTATTAACACAGCCATTTCCTGATCCCATAAAAGAGTTGGATAAATGATGATTCCATTAAATTCGAGCTCCAAAATTTCTACACCCTTTGAAACTTCCATAAACTTAGTTCTCCTTTATCATTCTATTTTAAAAATTAGGTTGAAATAATTCTTAAACAACCAAGTTATTTTTTTATATCCTTAAGAACAGTCCCCTTGGCGTCTTGGGGATTTTCATACTTGCATTGCATTTAATAGGATTATGAGACTACAGGTATAGCTGTTTGGTTAAAGTTGGCATCTCTCACAATAACAGATGTTTAGGAAAATAAAGATTGGAAAGATTAGCATAAAAAAGAGATGTAGCTTAAAAACATCTCTTTTTAAAATATTATTACGACTACTTTCTTATCTATTTGCTTTCTAGAACATTTTTGTCTGCAATATTACCTGGTGTTACATTTAGTAAATTTCCACATAACCAACAACTCCTCTTTAAAATTACCATAATTATACTTTTATGTTATTACACTCTATATCCGTTTCATTTAATTTGTAGCTTATAATTACCTTTTTTCGATGAATATTAGACTCAGAATAGCCATTAATTTATTGCCTAGTATTTATGAAAAGAATGAAAATCCCCAAATTATCAATTATCTTTTTGATTGAGTAGCAACCTATTTTTCAAATTAATCTTCAAATGTATTATAGATATCTTCATTGATTACGTTTAATTAACTTATCACTAATAAAGAAAACGGTAACATAAACAAATGCTATTAATGTGTAAATAAAAAATAATTCTATATCCCAGTCAGTTAACAGCAAAAGCACACAAACACAAATTAATCCACAGCCAAAATGTTTCATATAAGCAAGTAAGATATGTTTAGTTCGTAATTCAATCAACAAGGAAGCTAAAATTCCAATAGTAAATAGTATGGGAACTGAAATAATACTCACGCCAAGCCCGATTGCGAAATAAGAGTTCGTAAAATCGTTAAAGAAAAAAGGTACGATAAAGTAACATATGACTGTTGTTACAAAAGCTGCTAACAATTTTCTGTTAAACATATTTTCACTCCTTCACTCACATTTCGTAATAAGCGATAATGTTTTATGTTTTCATTCAGATGTCGCCTACTGAAAATACTCTAGAACTCGAAGTGTTTCTTCTTTTCTAAAAGATTAACTGATACACTACGCTCAATCAAATATTTTAAGTTGCTATATAATACTCTTATTCTATAAATTTTTTTATTTCTTCGTTCCTTGATATCTAATACGGAATTTAGTTATTATTTAATTAATCTAAAAACAAGGAGGAATATATATGGAAAACAAAAAACTTTTTTTATACCTATTTGCAATTTGTTTATCATTTTTGTTAATACCATCTATTTCTGTCTTCGCTTATGAAGATGAATCCTTCAATCAAAATTTTTCAGATTTCCAAGTAAATAAAAATGCTAATGAGATGATTGTAAAATGGAACTCCATACCTAAAGCAAAAAAATATATAGTTAAACACAACCACGAAATATTGTACGAGGGAACTGAAGCACAATTCGAAAGTAAAAATCTTTCTGAAGGTAGCCTTAATGAATATGAAATAGCAGCTATTGATTATAACGACCAAGTATTCTCAAACTCACATATAAAAATATATACTACTTCATCTAATAATGAAGAAATAGGAATAGACACATTTTCTACAACATCAAGTATCATTTTAGACTGGCCTGATGTAGATAATATTACTGAATATTATATTTATAGAGATAATCAATTCATAGGAGTAACAAAAGAAAGCCATTACATAGATAATACTCCATCAGCAAATACCGAATATCAATATACAATTACTGGTGAAATACCTTTTACTAATACCCGATTTGAGCAAATAATCGAACAAGTAAAAATAGATTTCCTGAATTATTTGCTAACAGATGATGTGAATATATCTGCTAACAATTTATTCTCACAAGTATATAAAGAAATAGAGGAAAATCCTTTCGATTTAATAGAAATTTCTACTCCAGTTAAAACTTTAGAGGAAAATGTCCAAAAAATTTCTCTTCAAAATTATAGAGCAAAGCCCCAAATAATGCCTTTAGCAATATCAACAAATACATGGATAAAAATAAATACAATGATTTTAAATACTTCTAAATATCCTGGATATATTCCAGCACCAATTGGAAGCTACTATTACGGAACAGATAATCGTACTACAATAACTTCCCAAGGAAGTACTCGATTATCACTAGAAGCATCAATTAATTGGTCAACTTTAGCAGTTGAGGAAACAAAATCAATTGGTTGGACAAATCGTTACACAAAAAACTCCAATGGAACATATACATTTGTTGACCGAAAACAAGCATCTAGTAATAATGTTTATTTAGGAGCTACTAAAAAAACTAGTTCAATGATTGATATTAATTTCATTCACAAAGCAGCTCACCCTTATTACACCTTAGCGCCAAATGTAGAATACGAGTTCCGTACAGAAATTTATAAAGATGGGACTACAAAAATCAGAGGGTACCACACCTTATTCCCGTCACTCGGTATTTTCAGAAGTGATGGTTCAGGATATAAGACTATTTATACACATGATCAAGGGTCAAGGTCTCCTTGGAATTTATATTCACATAAAACAATTAACATAACGAAATAATTGACCAAAATACAAAGAGCAATCCAAAATATTAACGGATTGCTCCTTCTCGTATATCAACTTATTTTTCCGACTCTACTATATGTGACGCGAAGTTTTCGTTTTGGATTCCTTCATGAACCTGGATAAAGATACTTACTCGCTCAGTAGGTTCGATATCGTAATTGGTAACAGTGTGAACGACCCCTTTGGGAACTACGAATGTGTCACCTCCTTTATAGGATTTCCAATCACCATTTTGTAGGAGTTTTACTTTTCCTTTTGTAATAATCACTTCAGCCACTTCCTGATAATGGGGCAATACGGCTCCGCTCACCTCAATGCGTTCTCTTTAGACCGAGCTGACACTTACACCCAGTTCATCCGCCTCTTTGGCACTTAGGAGCTCGCGGCGATGGACTTACGTGTAATACCATTCCCACCAGTCATTCCCTAGAGAGCAATCGCCTACAAATACGAAAAGAAATTATGGAAGAAGAGCTAGCAGTAACAGGTTGGCAATGGGGCAGTCCAAATGGTGGTCTGAATTTATGGGTGCAGCTCCCTGATCAACTTTCAACTGAATTATTTATTATTATCGAAAAGTATCGAACAATCTATATCCTTTGTGCCAGGGCAAATATGCGATCCATTAAAACAAAAATCTTCTTGGATACGTTTAAGTTATTCTTATGCAAATGAAAAGCAAATAAGAGAAGGGGTAAAAAGCTTGGTTGCATTGGCGCAGTCGCTTAAGTGAGGAGGCTTGGCGTACTCGAAGTGTATTCTTCAAGCCTTGCATCACTTTGACTTTTGAATGTTTGTAAGATTGTCACTAAAATATAAAGCTCAAATAACATTCGGAAGTTATTTGAGCTTCTTCTATTTTCATTTAATGTACATTTAGTAAGGTAAAAAATTTTAGAGGAAGTAGCAAGGAAATATTAATAAATACTATTTAAACTATACTTAATAAATTCAAAATAAAGGGGGATTTAACATGAAAAATTACATAATAATTATTTCTATTCTTCTAATATTTACTGTATTTTTAATTATACAAAGAACTTATTCTATTGAATCGAACGAGAGTGCAATGACTACTAGTATTCAACAACAATTAGAGGACGATATAGAGATTTCATCGATAGAAGAATATGACATTTCAAAATCTAATTCAAAGATTGTTTTATTTGAGTATGGTAATGAAAAGGGATATGCAGTTTTCAAAGTGAATTATGTTAACAAAAAATTAAAAATTATTTTTGTAAAATCTAATATTTTAGATAAGAATATCAATATCATACATACAAATCGAGGTAATTATATTCTTTTAAGTGGTAACTATAATGAGAAAATAAATTATATAGTTGTAAATGAAGGCAATACTAAGCACTTATTTGAAGTTGCACTTTTTAACGACAACTTTACAAATTTATATATTACTCTGGAAACTATTCCACGTAGTTTAACTGACACGATGCTAAATGATGTTTTAGTATACAATAAGGATAATAAGCTATTATATTAGAATCACTGCCAATATCTTCAACTCCATCAAAGACTATGCCCTCCCCTTTTTATAAAATAGAATTTATCTACCTGCGTGTTTAAATGATTAAAACCGAGGTGGTAACTCCTGTAGAAACACAAAGTATATAAATGCAACAAGGTGCACATTAGCGAGGGTTGCAGTTTTCGATGCACCTGAGGAAGCGTCCGCATGGAGCGAGAATCAAATGCTAGAATGCTTGTTTAAGCGTAAATAAGTATTCCTTTTCAACAAAATCAGTTAAAATCGTCCTTCTTTTATCCTTTATCTTCTTGTGCTTATCTAAGAAGAATATTTTTTCGCAAGATTCCACTTACATTAAAAAACAAGAGCGATTGGATTGGACCTAAGAAAACTTTTTCATAAAGCTTTTATATATCTATATCATACTTGACAACTTGGTTTAATCAACGTATTATCATTTTCATACATTTAGATAGAGGTGATCTTGTGAGTTTTCAAAATCAAGTAGAACAATTACATACACTTTTCGATGAAATTGTAGCTAATCGTCGTTATATGCATATGCACCCTGAATTATCATTTGAAGAAGAAAAAACATCCATTTTTATTGCAAATACATTAAAAGAATATGGTATCCCATTCCGCGAACGCGTTGGCAAAAATGGAATCGTCGCTAACATTGATGGCGCTTTACCAGGAAAAACACTCGCGTTCCGTGCCGATTTCGATGCCCTGCCAATCAATGATGAAAAAGACGTACCCTATAAATCGACAGTACCTGGCGTTATGCACGCTTGTGGTCATGATGGACATACTGCTGCACTACTTGCATTTGCAAAAATTGTACAGCAAAATAAAGATCAATTAAGAGGCTCTATCCGTTTAATTTTCCAACCTGCTGAAGAAAAACCACCAGGTGGAGCAAAATTTATGATTGAGGATGGCGCGCTTGATGGTGTTGATTTTGTATTTGGAGCTCATTTAGCTTCCGATTTACCTTTAGGAAAAATTTCAACTGCAGCTGGTCCAATAATGGCCTCTGTTGACGCATTTACGATTAAATTATTCGGTAAAGGTGGACATGGAGCTTACCCACATACGACAAAAGATTCAATCATTGCAGCGACTCAGCTTATTCAAAATTTCCAGCAAATCGTTAGCCGCAGAGTAAATCCAACTGAGGCAGCGGTTGTAACAGTTGGTAGCTTACACGCAGGAAATGCCTTTAATGTTATTGCAGACACTGCTACATTAGAAGGTACTGTTCGTACATTAAATCAAAATGTACGGAATCAAATTGAAAAAGAAATTTTCGCTATTTTAGATGGCTTAAAAGTTTCAAATTATGTAGACTATGAAATCGATTATTTAAAAGGCTATCCTGTTTTAATTAATACAGAAAAGGAATCTGTTATTGTTGAACAATTAATTAAAGAACAATTCACAGAAGAAGCTTTCGAAATTAAAACTGCAGTCTTGGGTGCCGAAGATTTTGCCTATTACTTACAACATGTACCAGGAAACTTTATTCACGTTGGCTCTGCCAATGAACATGCAAATACACAATTCCCTCACCACCATCCGAAATTCGATTTTGATGAGCGTGCATTGCTAAATATCGCAACAATATTCTTAAAAATTATTGATTATTACGGTAAAGTCGAATAAATAAAACGGATTTGGAAAACGTGTAATTTTCCAAATCCGTTTTTTCTTTTCTAGGAAAATGTAAGCTCCAAATTACATTCGTTTAATTTCAATTGCTAGAGTATGATCCAAAATCAAAAAAAGCCAAATCCGAAAAATAATGTTTTTTCGGATTTGCCCCTTTTGCTACTTTGAATTGTGTGGGTCAAGTGCGTCTCGCAATGCATCCCCAATATAGTTAATTGATAAAACTGTACATAATATTAAAATACCTGGTGGAATCCAAAGCCACGGTTGATCCGTTAAAATCGAAATCGATTGGGCATTTGAAAGCATATTCCCCCAACTTGCATCTGGCGGCTGTACGCCTAAGCCTAAAAAGCTTAATGCTGCTTCATCTAATATTGCCCCTGCAACACCAGAAGTAGCGAAAATCAAAATAGGTGCAATGGTATTCGGTAAAATATGCTTAAACAAAATACGTGGCGTCTTATATCCTAGAGCAATACTTGCTTTCACATAGTCCGATTGCTTAATCGCTAAAACATTGCCGCGCACAAGTCGTGCTATACCTGGCCAGCCTAACACCCCTAAAATAAGAATGATATTCGTTAACCCTGGTCCTACAATACTAGCAACAACTAAAATAAACAAAATATATGGAAATGACATAAACATATCTGTAATACGCATAATAATCCCATCTATAATGCCACCAAAATAACCAGAAATTAACCCTAATACAGTACCAATAATCGCCGAAATTGCCACCGCACCAATACCTACAGCTAACGAAACACGTGCCGCATAAATGACGCGACTAAACACGT
The DNA here is from genome assembly GCF_044754025.1 of Lysinibacillus sp. NPDC093197. Lineage (NCBI taxonomy): Bacteria > Bacillati > Bacillota > Bacilli > Caryophanales > Bacillaceae > Lysinibacillus > Lysinibacillus sp. NPDC093197. The sequence goes on from NZ_JBIVOH010000002.1 coordinate 173,867, forward strand.
CTCGTCCTACTTGATCTGTACCTAGTAAGTGCTGCCATGAAGGTGGTGCACTAAATTCGCTTGTAATTTCAGCTGGATCAAACGGTACAATAAACGGTGCAAAAATGGCAGCAATCGTTACAATCGCTAAAAACCATAGTCCAATTACAGCTAATTTATGCTTTTTGAATCTTTTCCAAAATAGGCTCTTCGTATTTGCTACAGCAAATTCTTCATTCCAAGTGACCGTGTGTTCTGTATCATACTGTTTTTTATTAAAATACCGTTTAAATAAACTCATCGTTTGCCACCCCCAACATAGCTTTTGCGAATACGTGGGTCGACAAATGCGTATACAATATCCGTTAAAATATTTGAAGCAATAACAATGAATGCAGCTACTAAGTTTAATCCCATAATGGTAGAGTAATCACGGCTCATAATGGAAGAAAGCGTAAGCTGACCAATACCTGGCCAGGAGAAAATTTGCTCAATTACAACTGCTCCACCAAATAAAATCGAAATCTCTAATCCGATAATTGTTACAATTGGAATTAAAGCATTTCGCATCGCATGTTTATTCACAACGAAAAATTCTTTTACTCCTTTTGCACGAGCTGTACGTAAAAAATCTTGTCCCATAATTTCAAGCATGCCCGAACGCACATAACGGATGTTTCTCCCAGCAACGCTTGCGACAAGCACTGTCACTGGTAAAATCATATGCCATAAAAGTGATCCGAAGCTTCCTTCAGCACCTAATTCTTTCATACCGCCTGAAGGTAACCAATTTAATTGAATTGAGAAAATATATACTAATAATAAAGCCAAGAAGAAGTTTGGAATGGAAACTCCTAAAAATGAACCCGTTACAAATGTATAATCAAGTTTCGAATATTGCTTCGTTGCACTATAAATGCCAATTGGAATCGCAATAATTAACCCTAATATTAACGCTGTTCCCATTAAAATAATTGTCGGACCCATTCGGCTCGCAATTAACTCGGTTACAGGCTCATACGTAATCATTGAATAGCCTAAATCGCCATGCAACACTAAGTTTTTTAACCAATTCCAATATTGAATGTAGGCTGGATCATTTAGTCCTAATTCTATCATTTTAGCCTGTCTTGCGGCCTCTGGTAACTTAGGGCTCACGAGCATATCGACAGGATTTCCTGGTGCCATTCGCATAATAATGAAGTTAATAACCGATACACCAAATAAAACGGGGACGGCGATTAATAATCGTCTTAAAATATATCCTAGCATGCATCTGTCCCCTTTTCACGGCGAATAATACTTCGTTTTGTCGGATCTGGCTTCGGATAAGCATTTAATAATTTTTTTGTATAATCATGTTGAGGGTTTAAGAAAATTTGTTCTGTTTTACCCATCTCCACAATTTTGCCCGCATACATTACTGCAATACGATCACTAATATATTTCATTGCACCTAAACCGTGCGCAATGAATAAGTATGTTAACCCTAATTCATTTTGAAGCTGTTTAAACAAGTTTAAAATTTGCGCTTGAATCGATACATCTAATGCCGATACAGGCTCATCACAAATTAATAATCTTGGTCGTAATGATAACGCACGAGCAATGCCGACACGTTGGCGTTGACCACCCGAAAACTCGTGTGGGTAACGCTCTTTTGCTGTCGTTGGTAGCCCCACTAACGCAAGTAATCGGTCTACTTCCTGCGCTATCTCATTCGTCGGGACTATTTTATGTACGCGTAGCGGTTCTGCAAGTAATGATCCGATTGTTTGTCTTGGATTTAAAGAAGAATATGGATCTTGGAAAACAATTTGGATTTGTTGACTTAAGCTAACGCGGTCTGTTCGATAATCCATTTGTTGACCATTAAATAGAATACGTCCCCCTGTTTTCGGTTCTAGACCGATAATCGTGCGCCCTAACGTTGATTTCCCACATCCAGATTCTCCTACAAGCCCAACTGTTTCCCCTTCGTAAATTTCGAATGAAACGCCATCTACTGCTTTCACATAATCGGTTTTTAAATTCATAAAGCCTGTTTTAAACGGATAGTACGTTTTAACATCTTCTAATACAAGTAACGGAGAGTTGTTTTGCTCTGTTTCCTTTTTCATTTCTGCTCTCCTCCTTGTGCGACCTTTTGCCATTCAAAACATCTCGTTTTATGCCCTTTTTCAACTTCAATTAATGGTGGTTGCTGTTTTTTACAATGCTCTGTTGCAAAAGCGCAACGGTTTGCAAAACGACAGCCAACAATATTTTGATAACGCCCTGGTATCGTACCTGGTATTGCCTTTAATTGTTTTCCGTCAAAATCCATTGATGGAATTGAATCCATTAGGCCCATTGTATATGGATGTAATGGTCGTTCAAACAATGTAAAAACATCTGCTTCTTCGACAACTTGCCCTGCATACATAACGATGACACGATCTGCCATTTCTGCAACGACACCTAAATCATGTGTAATAAGTAAAACAGATGTCTGCAGCTCATAACACAATTCATTCATTAAGCGCATGATTTGTGCTTGTACCGTTACATCAAGCGCCGTTGTCGGTTCGTCCGCAATTAATAGCTTTGGTTTACATACTAAAGCTATTGCAATCATGACACGTTGTCGCATTCCACCTGATAAAGAGAAGGGGAATTGCTTCATCACACGTTTAGCATTAGGTATACCAACTTTATCTAACATATTTTGAGCAATTGCTTTTGCTTCCTTTTTATCGACATCTGTATGGAGTAAAATGGCCTCTATTAGCTGATGGCCAATTGTAAAAACAGGATTTAACGCGGTCATTGGCTCTTGAAAAATCATTGAAATTTCTTTCCCTCGTAACGATTGAAATTCCTTATTAGAAAGAGCTGTTAAGTTTTTATCTTCTAATGTAATCTCACCTTGCTCAATTGAACCGCGTTTCCCTAATAGACGCATAATAGAGAGTGCTGTTACGCTTTTCCCGCTTCCCGACTCACCAACAATCCCCAATGTTTCACCTTTTTTTACATCAAAGCTAACATCGTCGACACTGACTACTTTTCCATATTCAGTTTCGAATGCCGTTTTCAGCTGTTTTACGCTTAGCAAACTCTCCATTAAAACACGTCCTATCTCTCTCTTTATTTAACAGTCCACTCGTGTACGTTAATGAACATACCGAAGTCGCTTGGTGTAGCGCCTTGAACTCGTTTATTAACTGCGCCTAATGCTGTTGTAGCATAAATTGATGGCATTGGTACTTCTTGTTGTGTTATTTCTTGTAATTCACCGTATAACGCTTTAATTTTCACTTCATCTACTTCAGTCGCTAATGCAGCTAAAATTTCATTGACACGTGCATTGTTATAAGCGTTTGGATTACCTTCTCCTAAGAAGTAAGCAATATCCGGAAGTGGGTTAATTGGTGTAATGGATACTGTTAAAATCGCTAAATCATACTTCTGACTTACGATTTCATCGATAATTGTACCGAAATCCATCATTTGGATTTCAGCTGTAATACCTGCCTCTCGTAGGTTTTCTACGATGATGTTTGCAGCTTGCTCTAACGTTGCATCACCTGATAATACAGCTAATTTCAACTTTTTGCTTGAATCCCATCTAGACTCAGCTAATAATTGTTTTGCTTTTTCTAGGTCATACTTAACTGGTTTCATACCTTCATTTAAGTACGGGCTATTGCTTGGGAAGAAGCCATCCGTTACTTCACCAGCACCTTTTAATAAATTATCAATAATTAACTGACGGTTCATAGCATATGAAATCGCTTGACGTTGCTTCACATCTGGCACAACGTTTTCATTAATATACATATATTGTGTAGCTAATGGCTCACCATAAGCCGTGTTTAATGTATCTAAACCTTGCACATTTGCATAATCTGAAACGGGAATAACACCTGCTGAAGGGATATTCATATCAATTTCACCGCTCTTTAATTGAGCAGCAATTTGATTCCCTTGTAATACTTTAAAGTTTAATTGATCTAATGTAGAAGCACCTTTGAAGTAATCTTTATTTGGTACCATTTCTACAAAATGTGCACGATCCATTTTTGAAATGATAAATGGACCAGAAGTTACTGTTGGGTTTTGCATGAAATCACTTGCATTTAGCTCTTCAACTGCAAGTGTTTCAAGTTGTGCCTTCGGTAATGTTAGTAAATAACGACCTACTGTATCTTGGAAGATGGATAATGTCGTTGGTTTTTTAGTTTTAATTTGAATTGTATCTTCGTCTACTTTTGTAACGCCTGAAATAGAAGTGGAACCTTGTGGTAAGTAACCACTATCATCTAAGCCTTCAACAATTGCAAACATATAAGCATAGTTTGACGCCACAACAGGGTTTGCCATTAATTCCAATGTAAAGATTACGTCATCGGTTGTAATATCTGTGCCATCTGTCCATTTAGCTTCTTTGTTTAAATTAATTGTAAATGTTTGATTATTTTCTGTTGTAATAGAATCAGCTAGCATTGGCTGATAGTTTAATTTTGAATCTAAATCAACTAATGGTAAAAATAATAAATTTGAAACATAAGTAGAAACTAATCCACTAGGTTGTAATGGATTAATGTTGCTAGCTGGATACGTAACACCGATATTAATAACATTTTTATCGCTGCTCTTCCCTTCAGAAGAAGATTTATCGTTACCACAAGCTGCTAAAACAACTAGTACTACCATTGTTAATAACGCTAACATAACCTTTTTTGAGTTTTTGAACATTGCTATTTCTCCTATTTCTCTAATTTAGATGCTTTATTATGAATCCAATGAAATGATTTGCTTTTCGCCTGCCTTCACTTTACTTTGAATGCGATTGCTCATAGGTGGCATCGGACAGTTAAAGTAAGGTGAAAATGCGCATGGCGGTAAAAAGGCTTTATTAAAATCAAGAAGCACTGTATCATCGTCTAATAGTTCGATGATTAACATACGACCCATACCGTATGTTTCGTTACCACTTGTTGCATCTTGGAAAATAATAATTGAGTGTAGTCCAGATTGAAAAGGTCGTAATCTATATAGCGCTCCGCCAATTTCCACTTCAATAACACCTATTGATTCATGAATACGCGCTGCACGATTGTCATCTCCCGTGTGAGAAAACTCAATTATCGCATCATCTTTGATAAGCTTTCCATTATAAATTGCTTGTTCGTTCAATTCGTACGAATCAATATGACTAAACGTTTGAAGTGCAGAGCTGTTTTCATCCCAAATGGCTAGTAAATGCATAGAGCCTGGCTGACTTGTAGCCATTGCAGAAATGCCGTTAGTAGTTTGAACGATAGTTTCATCCGCAATAATATTCACCATACCTTCCACTAGCACACCGTTTATAAATAATTGGTCTTCAGCTAATGCCGTTAAGGTAAGACCTGGTACAGATGGGTTTGTCGGCTTCCAGCTTCCAGCAATTTGTTTAACTGTTGTTTCACTCGTTAACTCATGCATTGCGATTAAACTTAAATCGCCTTGTGCTCCCGTTACTTCTAAATGACGTTGTTTATGCCAGGCTTGTAATGTGGTATGCATCTTGAATCAGTCCTTTAATAAAAATTCTCGTACTACGATTAAGAAGTCTCCATGCTCTTCGATGAATGGCATATGCCCACTCTCTTCAAATACAGTTAATTGCGAATTTTTAATTAATGAATGCATTACTTCTGACTGTGTTAACGGTGTAATCCAATCGTGACGGCCCGCTACAATTAATGTAGGCACTTCAAGGTTGGCAATTTGTGAGCGTACATCGTATTGTGGCATTAAATGTTTGAACGTATAGTTTGTAATTTCTAAGGAACCGATTGGACGACTTCCTGTATCGCCACCTAGTTCTTCCTGATAGTTGTACCAGTATAAATCCCAGCAAATATCCCACCATTGAATTAAATGATCGTCGTCACGGATGTTACCTTCAAATAACTCTGGAATAGTTTGAATTTGTTTTTCCGTTCCAATTCGTTGTGCAAACTCTTTAGCTTCCTTATAGAATTCATAGCTTGGTGCAGTATTAATTAATAAGAGCTTACTCACTGATTGCGGGTAGCGCGTAGCAAATACTTGGGCAATCATCCCACCGAAAGAATGGCCTAGCACAGCAACTTTTTCTAAGCCTAAATAATTGCGTAACGCTTCGATATCATCTGCTAACTGATCAAATGTTGCTGTCGTTACATCTACACGCTCTGATTGACCATTGCATCTTTGATCTAAATAAACAATCTGATAGAATTCTGATAGTGGCGTTAACCATGGCTTGAAATCAGAGTGATCACTACCTGGTCCACCATGTACGGCAATAAGTACTGGTTTTTTCACCATTTTTGGTCCTACCGGAATATACCCTGAACCTTCTACGTCAAAATAAATTTTCGTTCCATTTATCGCAGCAAACATTATTTTCCCCACTTTATCAAATAAATTTTATTTATATAATTATTAAAACTACTTTGTTATTATCTTAATTCCTATTTGTTTAGTCAAGTTTTTTGTTAAGAGAAATACTATTACAAATAATAGAGTAAAAGTGAATAAAATTATAGTTATTTTTTCATAAATTACTACTGATTATGCTTAAATAACATGTTTTCACTTAGGTGGAATTAGTTTTACACTCGTTGGTAACAATTCGAAGGGTAAAACATGAGATTAAAAGATATTATCTAAAGATAAAATAATTTAACTGCAAAATATGAAGATTTTCAAAAAAATATAAAAAAGCTCAAATAACTAGTAAGTTATTTGAGCTTAATTTATCTATCATTCTACATCCTGTCTTAACACTTGAATTTCTTCAAACGTTAAACTTGTTAACTCCATAATCTCTTCATTGCTATTTCCTTTTACTATCATCTTTCTTGCAATGGCTTTTATACCTTCTTGAATGCCTTTTTGCATTCCTTCTTGAATGCCTTCTTGCATTCCCTTTTCAATCCCTGCTTGTTCTGCATGGTATTTTGCATCTTCTAATGTTGCCACTTCGTCAATCATAAATTTGACTCGTGATTCGTACGCTATAATGGATTCTGGATCTTGACTTAGTTCTTCCCACGCTTCAAACGCTTCACGTAAGTTTCTGTCTTTCATCGCTAATTCCTCCAATACTTTATAAATATCTTCATATACTTTCTGCTTGCGACCATCTACCATAACAAGCAATAGCAACCATTTTACGATTATATCTTCAATAGGATTTAGTTCTTCCATTAGCCAAGCCTTTAAAAATTTATTCATTTCTATAAAATGAATTTCTAAAACATCATCTGATTTTTGTACACGCTGTAAAGTCTTATCTTCATATAAATGATACGTACTATGATAATGAGCAATATCTTTGAACAATGTAAAATCACAAATATTTATAGTAATGGTTGGATTCAGTGTATAATAACCTTTTCCTTTTTGTAACTGCAAATTATACAGCCTTGACCAATAAAATAAAGTTCGTTTGAACATGTCATTTTTATTCGCTAATTGTATTTCTATATTAATTATATCTTCTTTTTCTGTTTTTACGACAATATCTAAGCGGGATTGTTTATCCTCTTTATACTCCCCACCTACTTCATGGTTGATAAACGTTATTTCTTTTATTTTGTTGCTACCTGTCCAGTTTAATATAGCATTCAGAAAAACAATTGTTAGTTGTTTATTTCGTTCACTACCAAAAAGATGCTTAAAAGCAAAATCAATCTTTAAATCCATTAGGTTTTTTAGTGGTATTCGACTAAGAACTTGATACTTCATTACTCATCAACTCCTGTCTTAAATATTATATCCTGCTTCTAATACTATTTTTATTAGTCTATTTAGTTTTGTTTAACTGTGACATTCGTCAATTTTTTTATTGTTCATCGTTCTTCTCATTCACAAACGAGTAAAAAATTGCTCACATCACTGATTGCTTTGTTTAAAATCATCACCTTGTTATGTGATAATCATTCTCATTTATTATATCGTAATGAGAAAATCCATTCTTGTCAAAATAAAAAACACCCTGTTTATTTGCAAGGAGCACTAGCTTAAATACACCACTAAATTTCAATAGTAAATAGCAGCATAGACTATATTGGAAATATACTGTTATCGCGATTCTATTATCAAAAATATCTACAAAAAAATCATCATATCTCTTAGAATGCTAAGAGATATGATGATTTTTAAACAAACTTTCCTGTAAAATAAAATCTTTTTACTTCTATTAATACGCACTATAAGTTTTTAGATGTTAGAAACCCCCAAGCAGTGTGAATTCATATTGCACTACTACACTGTTGGATTTTCTAGTAAAATAGCAATGCCTTGTCCGCCGCCAATGCATAAGCTTGCTACGCCGTATCTAACGCCTCGTTTTTGCATTTCTAATGCAAGCGAGTAAGTAATACGTGCACCACTTGCACCGACTGGATGCCCAAGTGCTACTGCTCCGCCATTGACATTCACTTTTTCTTGATCAATACCTAACTCCTTTAAAACTGCTAATGACTGTGCAGCGAATGCTTCATTTAGTTCAAACAATCCGATATCTTCTAATGTTAAATTTACTTTTTTCAATAATTTACGAATCGCTGGAGCTGGGCCAATTCCCATAATTGTTGGATCAACACCTGCCGTTGCGGAAGTGACGATTTTTGCTAATGGCTTTAACTGATGCTCCTGTAAGTAAGCTTCCGATACAAGAACGATTGCTGCGGCACCGTCATTAATACCACTTGCGTTCCCTGCTGATACTGAGCCGTCTTTTTTAAATGCCGGTTTTAGTTTTGCTAGGGCTTCCATCGAAATCTCCTCGCGTATATGTTCATCCTCAGTTATCTCAATCATACCTTTACGTGTCTTTACTAATACTGGTGCAATTTCCTCTGCAAAACGACCTGAACGACGAGCTTCCGCTGCACGTTTATGTGAGTTGTAGGAGAACTCATCTTGTTCTTCACGTGATATTTCATATTTCTCCGCTAAGTTTTCAGCCGTCATCCCCATACCACATCCTGCGACCTCATCATATAAAGTCGCCCACAACATATCTTCTACGATTGGTGCTTTATTAGGCGATCCAAAGCGTGTACCTCGTAATACTTGAGGTGCTTGGCTCATATTTTCTGTACCTCCAGCAATTGCCGCTTGAATATTTCCAAGTTCAATTTCTTGTGCTGCTGAAACAATTGCTTGTAAGCCCGACCCACATAAACGATTAACTGTAAGTGCAGTACTATCCTCCGATAAACCACTTTTTAATCCGATGTGTCGCGCTAAATATGCCGAAGAACTTGTTGTTTGAATGATATTACCAAACACAATTTCTTCAATCTGATTTGCCATAAGTCCTGAACGTTTTAATGCTTCTTTTACAACGACAACACCGAGATCGATATCAGTTGTATTAGCAAAGGCACCTCCAAAAGAACCAAATGCTGTTCTACTACCATTTACAATATATGCTGACATGGTTAATCCCCCTTTTTTTACATCCCACCCGAAACATTAAGTGCTTCGCCAGTTATAGCCGTTGCATGTTTTGAAGAAATGAAGTATACACTATCTGCAATTTCTTCAGCTGTAATAAAACGTTGCATTGCTTGCTTCGGATATACAATTTCAGTTAATGCCTCTGCTTCAGTCATACCTCTACTTTCTTCAAGATCTTTTAATTGTTTCACAAGTAAAGGTGTTTTCACTGGTCCAGGTAGAATAGCATTTACCGTAATCCCATGCGCGGCACCTTCAAGTGATGCTACACGTGTTAAACCAATTACACCGTGCTTTGCTGCAACATATGCCACTTTTTCGGGTGTTGCTAGTTCACCATGAACCGAAGAAATATTAACTATCCGACCATGTTTTTGCTTTTTCATATACGGGAATACATATTTCGTCATTAAGAACGGTCCTTTTAGCATGACACTTTGAAGTAAATCCCACTGATCTTCTGGAAAATCTTCAATTCTAGCACGGTATTGTAAGCCCGCATTATTCACTAGCACATGGAGTTCGTGATTTTCACAAATACGATTTATTACTTGCTGAACTGAATTTGTATTTGAAACATCTAACTCAACTGCTTCAACCTTCCCTGGATATAAGTCAGCTACTGCCTGTGCAGCTTCTAACTTTACATCGGCAGCGAATACGTAATCTCCTTCAGTGACAAACTTCTCCACCATTGCTGATCCTAGACCTCCACCTGCACCAGTCACTAAAATATTACGCATGTTCAATCCCCCTTTGAATAGTAGTAAATGTTTTTAGTTGTTGAATTAATGACCGATCACGCTCGATTACGTATTCATCTAAACCTTTTCCAGGATATTCAAAGAAACCTTTAGAAGCTTTGACACCTAGGTAGCCTTGTTCAGTTTTATCCTTAATCACACTATACGAGCGAACCTTAGATTCAATTGCTGGCTGTAATTGATCCAATACTATGCCCCAAACATCCAATCCACCAAAATCGATAATTTTCAATAAACCACTTGAGGCAAATCGGAAACCTGGACCTGCGAATATTGCCTTTTCTAAATCCTGTTCTGACACAACACCGTCTTCTAACAATGCTAATGCTTCACGTGCTAACGCTACTTGAATACGATTTGCTACTAAGCCTGGTACTTCAACACGAACTTTAATTGTCACTTTGCCCACTTTTTTCATTAATGCGTCAACTTCATCGTATGTCTCTTGCTTAGTATCAGGACCTTTAAGCAGCTCCACAAGCGGTACAATATGCGCAGGGTTAAAAAAATGTGTTAACATCACTTTATCTTTTCGCTTCTCTACATAACGAACGATTTCTGAAAGTTTTAAGCTTGAAGTATTTGATGTTAAAATTGTATGATCAGCACAAACCTCATCAAGCTGCTTAAAAATTTTCTGCTTAAGCTCAAGATTTTCCGTGGCAGATTCTATGACTAAATCACAATCAGCAAGCTCTTCTATTTTTGTAGTAAATGTTAAACGATCAACAATCGTTTTATCCGAATCTTCGAACACTGTCCCCTCTTCCCTGAAAATTGTCAGATACGTATTCAGTTTTTCACTAGCTAATCGTAGAGATTCTTCGTTAATATCTTGTAAAACAACAGGTATTCCATTCGTGATAAATTGAAAAGCAATACCAAATCCCATTGTTCCAGATCCTATAACCCCAATTTTTTGAATCATCTTCCTTCCCCCTTAAGTATTAATATAATAAAATTGCTGCTATTAGCATTGGAATACTTGCAATTAATGGTGCAATAACCGAAACGACAAAGATATGTTTATAGGCATCCTTATGGGTTAACTTTGAAGCTACTAAAATTGTAATAACAGCCCCATTATGTGGTAGCGAGTCTAGACCGCCCGAAGCAATTGCGGCTACTCTATGCATTGCATCAGGATTTAACCCCATTTTCAAGTAAGTCGATGATAGCGCTTCCATTGCAATTCCTAGCCCACCACTTGAAGATCCAGTAATTCCAGCAAGTGCTGTAGTTGCTAGGAAAAGTGAAATAAGCGGACTACCTGGAATTTGCGCCATTGCTTCATTAAAAATACTGAAACCAGTAGTAATCGCTATTACCGAACCATATCCAACATCCGCACTCGTATTAATAATTGGCAGTACCGCTGATACAGCGCCTTCGTTAAGTGTATTTTTCTTGACTTCAATGTATTTCCAGAACAATACCGTTGTTAATAATACAACGCCCATTAGCGTGTAAATGATTTCAACCTTGAAGATATTCAGAGCGATTAACAAGGCAATTGGCGGAATTAAACTCAAAAATGCATTTGGTAATGAACGGCCCTCGTAAATATCTTTAATACCATCTTTGCCATTATTATCTGGGTTTGTCATACCTGCATAAGTTTCCTTGCGTTGTTCTGAACGTTTTAACGCAAATTTCATATACCATAGGTTTATCGCAATAACAAAAACGGCTGCGATAATCCCTAATAATGGAGCTGCTGTAACCGTTGTACCAAGGTAGTTTGTTGGGATAATGTTCTGTACAGAAGGGGTTCCTGGTAACATCGTCATTGTAAAGGTCCCAATCCCTGTAAAAAACGCTGCCATAAATAGATGCCACGGAATATCTAACTCTTTGAATAATGGCTTTGCTATTGGTAATACTGCGAAAATAACTACGAATAAACTTATACCTCCATACGTTAAGAACGCACAGATAACCATAATTGCTACTAACACTTTATATTTACTATCTTTTCCGATAATTCGAAGTAAAAGATTGGCGATTTGACGAGCCGCTCCACTATCATCCATTAGCTTACCGAACATTGCTGCAAATAAAAAAATTAGAAAATAATTTCGAACGTAATTGATAAAACCAGTCATGTACGTTTCTTGGAACGTTTCTAAAATTGGAAACCCATTCGTCACCATAACGAATAAACTTACAACTGGAGCAATAATGATAATACTAAATCCTCTTAGTGCTAATACGATTAATAATATTAATGAAATTGTAATCGTAATTAAACTCCACATAGGCTTCCTCCTTCAATTAGATACTAATTTTTCGTTTTAATGGTAATCCAATGCGTGATTCTAATTCTTCAAATGTTAAATCCCCATAAATATCCTTAATGAAAATCTCACCATTTTGGAATAAAAAGTTCGCATACTCCGTAACAAGTTGATTAACACGACGCTCACCGCTAGAATCCAACGTTAAAGTTTCTACAAGTTTAGAAGAACCATTTTTGGTGAAAAGGGTACTTGCTACAATTACCTTCTTCGCACCAGCGACTAAATCCATTGCGCCACCGACACCTAAAATGGGTTGATTCGGTACAGACCAGTTCGCAATTTCGCCATAACGATCAATCTCCAATGCGCCTAGAACAGCTACATCCACATGTTTCCCTCGTATCATCGCAAATGAGAAAGCGCTATCAAAAAAAGCTGCTTCTGGCGTAATTGTGACAGGAGCTTTCCCGGCATCTATTAAATCTATATCTTGCTCATTTTCATGAGGCGGTGGCCCCATGCCAATTAAGCCATTTTCAGTTTGGAAATATATCTTTTTATCATCAATATATTTTGAGACTAGCGTTGGAATTCCCACGCCTAGGTTGACTACATCGCCATCTTTTAGCTCACTTGCAATATGCATTGCAATTATTTCACGACTACTTAGCTTCAACATAGGCCCCCCCTTGTTTGATGTACTTACTTTCAATAACGTAATCTACAAAAATATGGGGTGTTATAATTTCCTCAGGATTTAGCTCCCCTATTTCAACGATTTCATCGACTTCCACAATGACTGTTTCTGCAGCCGTTGCCATTATCGGATTAAAGTTTCTTGCAGTTGTGTGATAAACCAAATTGCCCGCTTTATCGGCTTTCGCGGCTTTAATGAGGGCAATATCCCCTTTGATTGCCTTCTCAAATAAATAACGAACACCATCAATCTCTCGAACTTCCTTTCCTTCTGCTAGTCTTGTTCCAACACCTGTTGGCGTATAAAAACCACCGATGCCAGCACCCCCACTACGAATTGCCTCTGCTAAAGTACCTTGGGGCATTAAATCAATTTTTAAATTTCCCATTGACCAAGCCATTATAGCTTCTTTGTTAATCGTGAAAAATGAACCAATTGCTTTATCGATTTTTCCTGCCTCGAACACTTTATAAAGACCTTTCCCTTCATCCCCAAGATTATTGCTGACAACTTCATAATTTCCTGCCTCAAACTTCGCAACAGCATCTAATAATGTTAACGGTGTACCAGAAATGCCAAACCCTCCTACTAATAGACGCATAGAATCCTTAAACAAAAATTCTAGCTCTTCAGCTTTTCTCAGCTTTTCCATTTTTATTATCACTCCTTATTAGACTAGACTATAGTCTGATGATATAATGAGAATAAATAATAGTCAAACATTTTAGAAAATTCTTTCTTTAAGGAGCGAAACATAATGGATTTAGAGAATAAAACAACAAAAGGCATTCAAACACAACTTCATATCATGACTGTAGCACTTGAATTATTTAAAACGCTTGGCTACGATAATGTTTCTGTGGATCGAATTGTCAAGGAAAGTAAAACATCAAAGGGGTCCTTTTATCAACATTTCCCATCTAAATCAAGCATTTTTATGATGCGTTTTATGGAAATGGACAAAAGCTATGTACATATCTATGAGGAATTGAAGCAACAATATACTTTAGCAATAGAACGACTGGAAGCCTTCTGTCTAGCTGTATTCCGTTGTATTGAGGAAGAGATGGGAAAGGATTTAATGCGGGTTATATACTCCGCAGCCATCATAAGTAATGAGCATACTTTTTTCACAAATGAAAATCGTAAACTGTATGTCATTCTTCACCAAATAATTGAAGAAGGAAAAGAAGATCATTCAATTCGACACTTTGATTCTACGGAAAAATTTTTTCAGATGATTGTACAAAGTTTGATGGGAGCCATTTATTATTGGGGTTTGCAGTTAGATAATGCAAAATTAGAGGATTTAGGAAAACCCTTAATAAAACAACTCATAACAAGTCTTCGAAACTAGCTAAAAAATTAAAAAAACAGAGCCTATGAAGAAAAATAAATCTTATATTAGAAATCCATTAGCTTTTAAATAGTTATGCCGATATTGACATGCATTTGCTAATATTTTCAGTAAAGCCGTTGGATCATAATAAAAAACTCCTCAAAATTAAGCTGCTTTGGGGAGTTAGTTTATGTTTATTATTTTTGCAATTGAATTATTTTGCTATCGGTTGAGTAATTTCAAATCCTTTTTTTTCCTTATTTCTTTTGTACATGTAAGTAAATAGTTTAATATATTGTCCAACAAGTATAGCGTTTAAAACTGTGCCTTCTCGAATAAACATAATTTTACCTGCTAAAATAAGACCGAAGATTAGTGCTAAAGCAAGTAAAGTCAAATCAAAGCACGTTTTAACATTCCCCCATTTAAATCCAGTCCTTAGTTGAACAGCATTAACGAAATTATCAATAGGCATTAGAACAACTTTAGATTGAAGCATAAGGAATACACCAAAAGCTAAAAATGCATCTCCAATAACAAGTGTTAAAAATTTCGTCCAATACTCAGGAAGATTGAGGTAAGTAAATGTAAGAGATAGATTGAAATCTAAAAAAACTGCAAATATCGCCGAAGCAACAAGCCCCATAATATGGTATAACTTAAAACCCTTTCTGTAGACTAAAAATGCCAACACTAACATGATACACTCTAAAATGAAATTTGCCTTTCCCTGTGTTAACCAATCAAAATGCACAACAAAAACTCTTTGAAAGGCACTTTGAGGTGAAATGCCAATCCCCGCTGTTATTGCTAAACTAACACCAATTGACAATATATATATTCCAATGATATATACAATCCATCTTTTTATTAAACTGTTTTTATCGGATTTTAAAACGCTTTCATTTTGCATAAAAATCCTCCCTTTACCCCTTGTGAAATTTTATAGTATTGCCAATCATGTAAATCTTGAGTGGAACATTTAGCACTAGTGCCTCTTGGTAGAAAATAATTTTCTCACCGCACATGTATCATTAAAATGTTTCTCTAAACAGCCTAAATAAGGTGTAAGTAATATGCACAGGATTTATTGAGTCTTATTTCATGATGCGGAAACGATGCAGAGAAATAAACAAACTTAAAAGTTTATTCACTACCGGCTCCCCTTCGTTGCGGTTACCCATTTCTTCCAAAGCTGCATCAATGGCGTCAGCACTATTGGTTAATTCATCCACATTCATATTAGCCATGGCGCCATAAATTTCAAGAGGCATCACACTTTTAATCGCTTTATCGTCTGATACAATACATGCTCCAGAATATTTATCAACTTCTTTTGCACAGAAGCACATCTCTTCACTTTCCTGTCCAACTACAACGAAATATGGTGATGGCGCTGACCAGAAAGTTGCTACTGCACCATGTTCGATATAAACACCTTTAAATAATCCATTTACAACATGGCGTTTTCCATCTGCATATCGTTGGATAACAGACAGGCGGCTTAATTTCTCACCTTGATATTCCGGAATAATCTTGCCATTTACTATTGGCACCCAAATTTCTTGGTAAAACTTTTCATGACCTCGCCCATATACATCAAATAAATAGACTTTTGCTTTTGTCCCATCTTCGGAAACTTCAAAAGGTACAATGTCTAACTCAGCCGGTGTTAAGTCCTCTAACCCCTGTACACCCTCCGTACACATGGAAGAGTAGTCTATCTCGATTTTCTTTAATAATTTTTTGTCTTGTGCAATCAATTCACCATCTTTAAATACATAAAGTGGATTTATTTTCGATAAGCTGTCTGTCAATACAATGTCTGCAAAACGCCCAGGTGTTAAAGATCCAATTTTATCTTCCATGTGGTAGGATTTGGCTGTATTTAATGTTGCCATTTTAATAGCTTTTATCGGGCTGATCCCCATCTCCGTACAGAGTGAGATAATCCAATCCATATGCCCCATCTTAAGTAACCTTTCAATTGAGATATTATCCGTACATAACATAAAATTATCGGTTGGAAATTTACGGTCTACAATGGAACGAAGCAATGTTTTTATTACTTCACTGCTCCCTACACCAAACTTAATTTGGGTTGGAAAACCGTAACGAATACTTTTCTCAATATCGTCCCCATTCCAAACATCATGATTATTGGATGTACCAATGGCAGGTAAATAATTTAAGATCATATCTGGAAGAGCAGTCAAGCCCCAATGCCCGTTCATAAATCCCCCTTTTTCTCTTACCCAGGAAGCCTTCAGGAAGTCATCCTCATCCCCCTTACTATAAGTAAAATGTTCAAATTCGCCTAGCCCGATTACTGGCTCCATATTTAAGACTTCCTCCGTTACCGATGCTGCTACTTTCTTTCCAGGGGCAAATGCATATAATCTGTAGGGCAATTTTTCATAATCACGGAATAGACCTTGAGCCGCTCTTACCCCATCCTCACCAGCTGCACTTAGAAGATCTAAGGTTTCAGCAAATATTGTCGTTGTTCCATTAGGGACCATTGCTTCGCCCAAGGCTACTGGATGAGCCAGCTGAGATTCAAAATGCAAATGTGCATCTATTAATCCTGGAATAGCGTATAGCCCTTGTCCATCAAATACTTCTTTTACTTTAGCGATTGATTCATCTGGATTTAGAGCTACAATACGCTTATCATAGATTAGTAAAGACCCTTGATAGACCGTTTCCCCATGCACATCCAAAATATTTACATTTTGTATAAGCAGATCTGCTTCCATTCTACCGTTTAAAATCTCGTAAATATCCCGGACTTTCTCAAGATGATTCGTCTCTTTTTGTTTCATAGTTCGTACTCCCTTTCGTTATATATTGATGTTTTATAAGAAGAGCAGTGCTCTTAACCTATCGAAAATAACTTATTAGTTAAACGATTAACTAAATAGATGTATTTCTTTTGTTAATCGTTTAACCACGTTGGTACATTAACTTTAAGATAAATTGGTTAAACGTTTAACTAATTTAGAAAATCTTTTTAATAAATGAAAATAGTTAAACGTTTAACCAATAGTTCCTTATATTTGCTTCTATTTAAATTTATCTTACAAAAATCATGAAGATTTCCGTTCAACAATAAACGGTTCTAATATAGTTACTGGTTCAAACTTTTCTTTTTGAATTTCGCTCAGAATAATCTCAGCACTTCTTATGCCTAATTCCTGGTTCTGCAAATCTACACAAGTTAGCTCAGGTGTAGAAATTTGTGACAATAGAGAATTCCCCAAACTCAAAACAGCAAGATCCTCACATATCCGAACATTATGATGTACTAATGCCTTAGTTAAATAAACTGCACTCAATTCATTAAGTACAAATGCACCATCAATATTGTTTTCAAGAAGAATTGGCACACAATCTTTTGATAAATTCATATGATCGTCGATTTCTATAATTAAAGGCTTTTGCTCATACTTGCTTGCTTGACTAATTCCTTCCAAGAATAATTCAAGTACATCGTTAGGCAACTTTTTATGAACTAAAGCTAATTTATTTTTACCTTTTGAAAATAGATATTCTGCCCCTATCCTACCTGCTTTGGTTAAATCCGGATACACTAATGGAAAACCGGAGTACGGAATACATCTATTTGTAAAGACAACAGGAATACCACATTCTAAAAAACTAGGAATATTATCTTTAAATGATAGGTCAGAAAATAACCCAATAATGATAATTCCAGCTACCATATTTTCACGCATAAGTTGTAGTATTTCATTTTCACTTAAATTTAAATTGTCTACTTCATAAATAAATAAATTATAATGATGTTTTCCTAAAGTTTGACTAATTCCAGAAGTGATCTCAGAATAATAAAGACTATTAATCTTTGGTAAGATTACCGCAACATTCGTAGTTTCCTTACGCTTTAATGCTTTTGCAACTACATTTGGTACATATCCCAGTTCTTTAATGGCGAGTTGGATTCTTTCCTCTGTTTCTTTTTTCACAACAATATTTTGGTTTAAATATCTAGAAACGGTACAAGCGCTTACATTAGCGTGTTCTGCAATATCTTTCAGAGTTGTCATATCAAATCTCCTTGCCTTTAGTTAAACGTTTTAGTAAATCGTTTAACCTTCTATAAAAACAAAATATCATGTTAATAACTTAATTGCAAGAAAATTCTGTGCATTATTCCAAAATAGTTGTAACTTTGAATGCATTTTTTGCACTTAAAGTTACTCGTCAGACTCACTATATGAAAATATAATGTTGTACTTATTAAGTAGTAGTATTCCCCAAAATATAGCAAGATTTTTTAAGTGCAATGGAATCATCTCAAGTTCAATAAATATTTAATAAAAAAAGACTATCAACAAACTCCATATGTTTTCGAGTTTGATGACAGTCTATGCAATCATTACATTTTTTTTAATTTTTCATATTCAAGCTGTAATTTTTCGATACGTTTGCGGCCTTCCTCGCGGTTTCTCGCAGTTTCTGCTTGAATTTGCTTTGTTTCTTGAATACCTGCCATAATTGTTTGCCATGTTGTTTCAATAGTTTCGATTTTAATGCTTGGGCTACCAGCAGCACGTGCAATATTGACACTGTTTTTGCTAATGTTTTCTGCATTGCGCACAAGCATTTCATTTGTGCGGCGATCCAGTTCACTCATTGAATCTGAGATAAGCTTTTGGCGCTTTAATGTTACTGCGTGGATTAAACCTTGTTTAAAAATTGGAATAGTCGTTACAAATGCAGAGTTTATTTTACCGATTAGATGATTATTACCTTGCTGCATTAAGCGAATTTGTGGTGCAGATTGGAACGATACTTGCTGTGCCATTTCTAAATCATAACGTCGTTGCTCAAGTAATTCTACAGCACGTTGCATCGTTTCAAATTCCATTGCAGCTAGTTGGTCACCTGTTTGCGCTTTTTGCTCTAACATTGGTAATGCAGCACGAACTTCATCTGCCTTTACTTCAATCGCCGCAACAAATTTACTTAATGTTTGGAAATAATCTAAGTTTTGGTCGTATAAGTTTTCCAAATCGATAGTATTACGTTTCATTTCAACTTCATACTTTTGAATTTCACGATAAATTACATCAACTTCTTTATTCATGCTGTCATATTTAGATAAAAATCTTTCTAATTGTTCTTTTCCTTTGCTAAACAGCTTTGTAAGAAAGCCCGCTTTTTTCTGTTCTGCAAAATCTTGCGGATCGAATTTATCCATCACTTTATTTAAATTATTTAACAATACACTGGATTCTTCCAGCTTACTAGCTCTCATTGTTGCCAGCATTTTATCTGAAAATGTAGAAATGCCATTCGCCGTTTCTTTTCCTAGCTCTAACATAGCGATTTGGTCTTTTACATCAATTTTTTGAGCAAGTGCATGAACCTCTGGATCCTTCTTTAAAGCAAGCTGATTTTGAGCAATTTGTGATAGTTCTTGCTCAGAAATCAATGTCGGTGTTTGCAATGGTTCAGCTTGCATTAATGGGTTAGGTTGTAGTAGTGGTTTTTCAGTTGCGAATGGATCTTTTGATTTAAATAGGTCATTGTTCATTTCAGACATAAGTAATACCCCCTGCGATTAATCTCTTCTATTACATACGATTAGTAGATGAAAAAGTTTCATCTGTTTTAGCAATACACGTTCGATTTAGTTAAAGTTTCGGTCTAATGGGCAGTTTAAATGCGTAGAATTTAGCTCTTTCACAGAGCAGTCCATCATTCCTTCTCCTCAAATTATAGCCTGTTTGAACTAAAAATTCGACTGAATCTTCAATTCGCCTTACATCTTTTCTAAAAATTAGTATATTGATGTCGAAAACAGCCATATCCCAATAGCTGTCAGACTGTAAGCAATAGCTTAGAGCACTCATCTACTTTAACCATGTTGCATTTATAAAAGTTACTCCGTTTCCTTTGAGTGCAGGTTAGTAGTACCAATTATTTCAGTTAATTATACACGTTGATTAGCGTGGCAAGCGTGACACTTCAGCAGGAACAGACAAGCTTAAAATTAGTTGCAGCCATGTCTGCGCTAAGGGAGTGATTAGAACGGGAATTACCGTTTTCTTTATTTAAAAAAGCAGCTACTTTTAAATAGCTGCTTTCCATCATTATGTTGTTACTTTTAATACCGTTTTGAACTTTTGAATCACGCCGCCTGTACTATATGTTAAGACGCTACGTTTGTAGAATGATAAGCTAAATAAATATGCAACAATAATTGTCACTACTAAAATGCCAAGTGATAGTAAAGGCTCAATCATACCTATATCTGTCGCTCCAATACGCATTGGCATCACCATACCCGATGTGAAAGGAATATAAGAGAAAACTTTAATAATAATTGTATCGGGATTACCAATTCCCGAAAGCATTACATAAAAGCCAATTAAGGTAATCATCATTGCAGGCATTAGCACTTGACCTGCTTCCTCTACTTTAGACACCAATGAGCCGAATAATGCGCCAACAATCAAGTATAAAACAATTGTTAACAGTAAAAACAGGATTGCATAAAGCACATATCCAAGCGATAATTCCTTAACAATACTTGCTGCCATTTCCCAAATAACGCCGTCTTTCGCGAACTTTGCATAGAAAAGGAAGACAACTGCAATAATCGCCATTTGTGTCATTGCAAGTAGCAGGACACCTGCAATTTTTGCTTTAAAATGCGTGGCAGGTTTCACACTTACTAATAGCATTTCCATAGCGCGTGAGCCTTTTTCAGAAGCAATTTCAGTTGTAATCATCGATAAGAATGTGGAAATAAAGAAGTAAATTAAAATGCCGACAGCATAGGATACCCATAGCCCTGATTGTTTCTCTTCCTCACTTTTTCCACCAGTAGTTTCTTCATTTAAATTTTTATTTGAAATAATCGTTTTGGCAGCCATTATTTGAGCTGCCTGCTCTGACGATAGGGATAGTTTTTGTACAGCGTAATGCTGTCCAGCATATTGCAATAAAGAAGATATCGTCGATTGATCATTTAATTTCAAAGGTTTAAACGTTGAAATTTCTGCATGCAACTGACCGTTCTGATCACTCACTTCAACAATAGCAGCAAGTTCCCCATCTTTTACTTTTTGCTCTAACTTCTCTAGATTTGTCTCATCTTGAATAAACGCCATATCACTATTAGACACAAAGATTCCACTTAAATCTGCTGTCGTATCATTAACAATAGCGATTTGCTGTGCTTCATCGTTCCCTGTGAAGAGCTCTTTAATATCTGACCAAAAAATAGCAACAGACATTGCAAGCACGTATAGAAGCGTCATTAAAATAAATGATTTTGATTTCAATTTTGATCTATATAATTGCTTCATTAACAAACTAAACTTCGACAACGCTGCCACCTACCTTATCTTTAAAAATTTCATCCAGTGTTAAATAGTCTAAGCTAAATTTTTCGATGTACTTACCAGCAGATAAACGTTGGAAAATACTTTCTGCATAATGCTCATCCTCAAGCATTAACACTGTTTGCTCTTTTTCCACACGTATGTCTTTAACACCTTCGAGCTGAAGTAACTCCGTAGTAGAATAATCAGTTCGTACAGACAGCTTCGTTTTGCCATACTGTTTCTTTAAATCTAATAAACTGCCGGAAAAAAGTGATACTCCCCGCTTCAGAAGACATAAGTGATCACAAAGTTCTTCGACATTATCCATTTGGTGACTCGAAAATAAAATTGTTGTTCCTTGTTCTTTTAGCAGTAAAATGGCATCTTTCAGTAAATCTTTATTCACTGGGTCAAGACCACTAAATGGCTCATCTAAAATTAAAAATTGTGGTTTATGAATAAAGCTTGCAATTAACTGTACCTTTTGTTGATTTCCTTTAGACAACGTCTCCGCTTTATCTTTGCGTTTTTCTTCTAAATCAAAACGGCTAATCCAGAAATCAATATCCCTCTTAAGCTCTGCTTTTTTCATGCCTCGTAGCTCTCCGAAAAAGTAGAGCTGCTCCTCAACCTTCATTGTTGGGAAAATTCCACGTTCCTCTGGTAAATAACCAAGGACGTCACGGTTTATTGAATTCACAGGCTTTCCATTCCATGATATCGTGCCTGCTGTAGTTTCCTGCAAGTCTAAAATCATACGGAATGTCGTTGTCTTTCCTGCACCATTTTGACCAATTAATCCAAAAATTTCCCCTTTTTCAATCGTGAAATTTAAATTATCAACCGCTGTGAAATCTTTGTATTTTTTTGTGACCTGCTGTAATTGTAATGTCATATTTATCCTCCTTACCCCTCAAATATATGTAAATCATGTTCTAGATGCTTTTTGCGTCTTTGAATTTTTCTAATTGGTACATACATTAAAATCCCTAAAAATACATTTAAAAAACCAAGATTAATAGATATAAACGTTGTTGGAGATGCTGTAAGCCCCGTGAATATATTGAAAAATCCTATTAAAACACTTAGAATGGCAATTGGAATAAACAGCCTACTAATTGATTTTAAATATTTTATTTTAGAAGGTGCATCTGAGTATAATTCAAATGCTCCATCAGCTGCTTCTTTACGATAATATGCCCAAACACCGAATTTAGAAACACATTCAATATTTAACGACTCTAAAAATTCGCAATAATCTTTCTTTTCACCTACTACCAATTCATTACGATAAATATATTTTCCAGGCTCGCCTTGTTCAAATACAAAGAAGCTGATTATATTTCTTCGTAAATGCCATCCTTGTTCGGCCATTTTATTGACCCATTTCTCTTCTTTTTCATAGTCCAGAAAAAAGCGAAATTTAATTTTTTTCATATCAACACCTCTTATAAAAAATGCGTTTTAGGCTTTCCCATTTGTTATACGGATACCATTGTCAAAAAGTTCCCTTAATCGTAAAATTTCATATTCTATTACATTTTTCCCACTTTCCGTAATTATATATTCCTTCTTACGACCATCACCATCTAATGCTTCTATCCATTGTCGTTCCAACAATGTTTTAATAGCGCCATATATCGTACCTGCGCCAAGACGAACACGACCTTTACTCATTTCCTCGACTAATTGCATAATGCCATAGCCATGACGAGCTTCGAATAATGCTAATAAAATATAATAAACACCTTCTGTTAAAGGCGGATATTCCTGTGTTTGTGTCATAAAAAATACCTCCCTCTATATCGCCAAACAATATATCGACTGACGATATAAGTAAAATATATCAGCGCCCGATATAGTTGTCAATGCCAAAACTGGCGAATGATTCTTTTTGAGCTATTGCTAATACAAATCACTCATGTTAATATGTAAGTAATCACTTGCATTGGAGGTTGTATTTTATTGACAACGAAAGAAACAGCAGAACGAATTATTGAAGCAGCCATACAGCTAATAAGTGAAAAGGGCTACACCGCAGCGACAACGAAGGCAATTGCCGACTTAGCACAGGTCAATGAAGTAACGATTTTTCGCCACTTTGGCAATAAACAAGGGATTTTGAAGACCATTGTGGACAGATTTTCTTACAACCCTATTTTGCAAAAAATGATGCATGAAGAGGTTACATGGGATTTAGAAACAGATTTAAACCATTTTTCAATGAAATATTTTGAATATATGATGTCTATAAAGGACCTTGTGATGATTGGCTTTAAGGAATCTATGCAATTTCCAGAAATCAGTAATGAAATAGCTAATGTTCCCCTCATCTTCAAAAATGAGTTAATTCAATATTTTGAGGAGATGCACCATAAAGGGAAAATCCGTGAGGTCAACTATGAAGCCGCTGCACTTTCTCTTATTGCCCTTAATTTCGGTCACTTTATTTCACGCGCTCGATTAGGTACGACCGTTTCTACCCTTCCAACTGAAGAACTGATTAACACAAGTGTTGCAATTTTTTCTAGGGGATTAATTTCCTAGAAAAAATTTTTCTCAGAGGTGCAAGTAAGTACTTACTTATAGGAGGTTTATAATGAAAGGATTACAAGCTTTATTTAAAATTCGCGAAACTTATATTGGTATTGCCGCTACGATTGCATTTCAATTAATATTTTTTTCTATCTGGATGACCGCATACGACGGCATAAGTGATAGAGCAAATAACTTAACGATTGGCTTGATTAGTGAAGATTCAGCTGTTGGTCAAGAAGTCATTAGCGGATTGAAAGAATCATTGCCTTTTGCTACGAAAGAGTTCACCTCGATTAAAAAGGCAGAAAAAGATTTGGATCAGCGACATATAAATATGATTATTCACATACCTGCTGATTTTTCTGCCCAGTTACAGGCTGGAGAAGAAGCTAAAATTATTTATTCCATAAATCAAGCGAACGCAAGCCTTGCCAAAACAATGATGGAGAGCGTAGCAAAGCAAGCTACAGAAGAAGTCAATCATAGCCTGTACCCAGTGCAGCAAGGAGAGATGATAAAGGCATTTTCACAACAGTTTGCACAGCTTCCTTTAGAACAAAATACAGCACTTCAAGTTCAAGATACTGTTGCTTCAACCATTATGGGTGTAAAAGACCGAACAGTTGAATCTACTATTATTAAAACGAATGACGTCAAAGGCTTTGCGGCAAATTTCGTACCGTTAATGGTTATTATTTCATCATTTGTCGGTGCAATGGTGATGATTATGCAACATCAGCAGGCAGCTGAAATCGTACAGCATACTGTTTCGAAATGGTCTTTATTTATTGCTAGACAGCTTGTAAATATTGCCGTTGCTTTTATTCTTCCATTACTAACAATAGGATTGATGCATTTATTTACAATTTCAAGTAACGAAAGCTTTTTCACTATATATCTATTCCAAGCTTTCATGTTTTGGGCTTTTCTATGTTTAGCACAGGTCTTTGTCATTGTATTTGGTAATCTCGGCATGGTCTTTAATATTTGCGCACTTTCCTTACAGCTTGTCACTTCTGGCGTACTCGTTCCGAATGCAATGCTTTCAGACTTTTATCATCGCGTCGCTTCCCTTTTGCCAGCAACTTACGGGGCTGATGGCTATTATACAATAATATTTGGAGGTAGCTCTGAAAGTCTAATTCATAATAGTAGTTCGTTAGCTATTATCATTGCTGTCACACTCGTTGTTGCTACTGTTGCGGTTGCCCTAAAAAGACCTAAAATGGAACAAAAATTAAGCGCAACTACACCGCAATAAAAAAAGGCTAAGCTATAAGAAAAAAAGAGTTAGATTGACTGCTATCAATCTAACTCTTTTTACTATGTTTTACCGGCGATTGGCATGAGTTTATCGGCGATTTCTCCGTGATTACCGGCGATTCCCCTGGATTTACCGGCGTTTTACCGTGGATTACCGGCGATTGTCGTAACTTTCTTCAAAACGTAAAATTGCCGCAAACTGCTGATTTAGTTCACTAGCACTTTCGGCAAAATCATGCCGATACCACTCAATAATCATGCCGATAATTGCATTTGCTTGATAGGCACTATAAAAGTCAGTTGTTATTTTGCCTATTTTATTTTGTGCTAAGTCTCTTTTTAAAAGTGATTGAATTTCATTAAATAACATATAATAATAGGTTAGCGGTACATTTTTTGAAAAGACGATTCGATAAAATCGTTTAAACCGTTCTATATGATGAAAAATTCGAATTGTATTTGGATCCAGCTCATTTTTAATAATGGTCGATGCAGCACGGTATGGTTCCTCATAGGAATTATATAAATCCTCCACAATTTCTTGAAAGTATTCCTCAAACAGCTTCTCTTTTTGTTCATAATGTAAATAAAATGTGCCCCTATTCACTTTTGCTACACGGCATATTTCCGCAATCGAGATATTTTCTAACGGTTTGTCGCTTAACAAAGTAAGCAATGCATTATGTAACGCTTGCTTTGTTTTTACTACCCGCAAATCGTTAACGGTCAAAATTTTCACCCCCATATTAAACAAATAATTTAAATGTGTTGATTACTGAACAGTTCTACGAATTCTGCATATTGAAATCGCTTACATGAGTATTATAATATTTTAATGAACACATGTTCAATACATAATCAGAAGTAGTAGATGCGAGTGTCTATTTATTTCTGGTTAAGCTTTAGGACAAAGTAACTTTGTCCTAAGGAAAATTCGATCTAATAGGAGGTCTTTTGACATGAGATTAGAAGGTAAAGTAGCAATCGTTACAGGTGCAGCTTCAGGTATGGGAAAAGCAATTGCAGAAGGTTATGCAAAAGAAGGTGCTCAAGTTGTTGTATCAGATTTAAATTTAGACGGTGCACAGACTGTTGCTGATGGTATTCAAGCAAATGGCGGCACAGCTATTGCTATACAAACAAATGTTGCTTCGACTGAGGACATGCAACGCTTATTCGATGAAACAAAAAATGCATATGGTAAATTAGATATTTTAGTTAACAATGCGGGCATTATGGATGGAATGGAGCCTGTCGGTGAGATTTCTGACGAGCGTTGGGATAAAGTATTTGCCGTAAACACAACTGCTGTTATGCGTTCAATGCGCATGGCAACAAAGATTTTCCTTGAGCAAGGACATGGTGTTTTCGTTAATAATATTTCTGCTGGCGGATTATACGGTGCTCGTGCTGGTGCTGCCTATACTGCATCCAAACATGCCGTAGTTGGTTTAACAAAAAATACAGCATTTATGTATGCAAACCAAAACATTCGTTGTAATGGTATTGCACCAGGTGCTGTTATGACAAATATCGCTGCATCAATGACTAATATGAGCGAAGTTGGTGCGGCTCGTCAGTCACTAGGATTAGCAATCAATCCACGTGCTGGACAACCCGAAGAAATTGCACAACTTGCTATTTTCTTAGGCTCAGATGAAGCAAGCTTTGTGAATGGACAAATCATTGCCGTTGATGGTGGATGGACTGCTTACTAAGCCTATTTAAAATGCACGCAAAGGAATATACCTTTGCGTGCATTTTTCTCGCTCTATACTTTTTCAGTTGCAATACGTATGCCTATTCCTACTAACATAACACCCGTAATTTTATTAAATATTGCCTGCACCGTCTGTTTCATAAACCATTTTCGAATGACATTCATAACGAGTATCACAATGCCCAACCAAACAATTGATAACGCGATTAAAATGCCTGCTAACACGATTAATTGAGAGTTTATATTAAAATTTGGCTGAATAAATTGAGGCATTAACGTTACATATAATAGCAATGTTTTTGGGTTTAATAGATCAGTCGTAATGCCTTGGGTCATACAGCTAAGCGATACATTTTTTTCTGGATCTTCCTGTAAAGGTCGCTCTTCTTGTAATATCATATTTTGTGCCCTTGCACGCCAAGATTGAATGCCTAAATATATTAAATACGCGGCACCTGCATATTTTATCGCTAAAAATACGACCATTGATTTTGAGATAATCGTAGCTAGGCCAAGTACAGCAAGGGTTGTCCAAACTACAAGAGCAAGAATAATCCCCAACATTGTAAAAAAACCTGCTTTCTTTCCATGGATGATTGTATTTTTTAACACTAGAAGCGAATCCACTCCTGGCACCATCACAATCATCAATGCCACTGCTGTAAACATCCAAATCTCATGCATATGCTCACTCCTTATAACAATACTAAGTATCATTATAAATTAAATTGAATAAATTTTCTGCATATAATATTTTTACAAATAAAAGCACACATCCATCATTTATTATGTGTGTGCTTTCTCATATGTTAGTTAATTGTTGATACTTTTCTTGATGGCATTGCTAATCCAATAATGACACCAATTACAGCCGGTAAAATCCAGCCTAAACCGATATTATACAAAGGTAAAACATTTGAATACAACTCAGCTACTGAATCCAACAGGCTTAATTTTGCACCTGGAATACTATTAACGAGTGCATTGTAGCCATCGATTAGGCTAACGAAAAATGTTAAGAACATTGCAGATGCATAAACTGTTTGCTTATTGTTAAATAGCGAAGAGCTTAAAGCAAGTAAAATAAGGACAATCGCAAGTGGATATAAGAACATCAACACTGGAATCGCAAATTGAATAATATTATTTAAACCAAAGTTGGCAATTGAAAATGACACAACACACAAAATGAAAACAAACCATTTATAGCTTATTTTTGGAAAAACTTCATGGAAAAATTCACTACAAGAAGTAATTAAGCCAATACTTGTTTTTAAACAAGCTAGCACAATAATTACAGCCAATAAAATCGCACCAAATGAGCCAAAATAATGGTCAGCTACTGCTGCGAAAATCAATCCACCATTTTCAAATGTTCCGACAGCCTCTATACTCGATGCGCCCATATACGTAATGAGCCCGTAAATTAGTGTCATCAATGCCATCGCAAAGATACCTGATGTCCATGTTGCTTTGGCAATTTCTTTTCTATCTGTAATACCTGCACTTTTAATAGCATTGATAACGACGATACCAAATGCTAGTGACGCTAGTGCATCCATCGTATTGTAGCCTTCTTTAAAGCCTGTCATAAAGGATGACTGGATATAATCACCGATTGGCTGTTGGAAATGACCCATTGGCTTCACAATACTAATAATAATTAAAATAAATAATACAACTAAAAAAGCTGGTGTTAACACCTTACCTATATAGTCCATAATCTTCGCCGGATTTAACGAGAAATAATAAACTATTGCAAAAAATATAAAGCTAAACAGAGCTAGTAAAATTGTTGTATATTCCGCATTGATATACGGTTCAAAACCAACGACAAATGGTACTGTAGCAGTTCGAGGAATTGCAAAAAAGGGACCGATTGTTAAGTATAGCGCTAGTGAAAAAATAACGCCAAATAAAGGATGAATACGGCTCGCTAAATCACGCAGACCATTACTGCCCGATAAACCAATCGCTAAAATGCCCAAAAATGGTAAACCGATCGCGGTAACTAAAAAACCGATCAGTGCAAACCAAAAGTTTGTTCCTGCAAGTTGTCCAAGTTGAATTGGAAAAATAAGATTCCCCGCTCCAAAATACAGTCCAAATAACATTGTTCCTATGACTGCATAAGTAGAAAAAGGTATTTTCTTTTGCATAATTGATGTACTCCTTAGATGTGTTTAACTATAGCAAATTACCTTGACGTAGTTACGTCCAGATTTTTTCGAGCTTGCTCGAAAAGCACTTGTAAAAATCTGTGATAGCCGCCGGGGCTTTAACCTGATTCAGACAAGTTTAAGCTTACACTTAATTCAGTGGCTATTTGGTTCGTCCCACTTATAGAAGTAGAGGGGTTGCTAAAACAAGTTAAATCGAATGAATTTTCACTACAATTTCACTATGGTAACAGGCATTTATTATAAAAACAATAGTTTTTGCGTAGTTGATTGCTAATTGTACAGTTACTAGCTAATAAGGAAAAGTAAAAAATGAAAAGAGCTGTCAGAAGACAGCTCTTAGTTTGCCACAGACCATTCAATATGGTTTAAAAAATTGTACACGTCTTCATAAACTTTCTCACGTTCTTTATCTAATGTGATAATATGACCTGAATTTTCATACCAAATAATTTCTTTATCATCTGTTTTAACTGTATCTAAAATAAACGGAGCGCTTTGTTGATATAGCTCATCGTCTAATAATCCTTGCAGTACTAAAGTTGGCGCTTTAATAGCTGGTAAATCTTCACGCGTTTCTTCAGTTAAGCGTGTAACGCCATCTAAAGAATCTTTTGGTGTAATTCGCAATTCATGTAATTCAGAGATAATTTGGTCTTTTGATTTGTTTTCAAAGTGTTTATATAGTCTTGCGTAGTTATATAAACGCGTAAATAATCCTTTTGAGCTATCGCGTGTTATCGGCGCACACATGGCAACAACTCCTTTAACAGGAAATTGCTCTGCTACTTTTAACGAAAAGACACCGCCAAGTGAAATTCCTACTACTGCGATTTCTTCATGGCCTTTATTTTTTAGGAAGTTGTAGCCTTCTACTACATCATTCCACCAGTCTTCAGGCTTTGTTTCAAGTAGGGCTTCTGGTTCTACCCCATGACCACTATAGATAGGTGCATGAACAGTATAACCACGTGTTGATAAAAATTCCCCTAGCTTTTTCACATCTTTTGTGCTACCTGTAAATCCATGCAGTAATAGTACGGCTTTTTTGCCTCCCTCAATTGTTAGAGGTTGCGGCTTTGATAACTTCATTTTATAATATCCCCTTCACGGAAATTTGTATTTGTGTATTTTATGTGTCTATCTTAACACCCTTTATTCATAATGTACAATTTATAGTTTTTATCGTTTCGATACCTTTCATGCATGAATGATGTAAGGTCGAAGCCTTGTATAATCACCATTTAGGGATGGTTAAAAATAATAAAAATTACTTTATTAAAATTCCATTGTTATACTATATAAAATTTTTCCACGTTGCCTATACTTCCTATACTTTTACCGTTATAATGCAGGTAACTAATAGTAATACTATTATTGGAGGTGAAAAAAATGGAATGGCAACAATTGGAGTATTTTGCAACAGTAGCAAAGCTTGAACATATGACACGTGCTGCGGATGTATTAGCGATTTCACAGCCTGCACTTAGTCGCTCAATCTCTAAGCTTGAGGAGGAATTAGGTGTTCCTTTATTTGACCGCCAAGGACGTTCCATCATGCTAAATCGTTATGGAGAACAGTTTTTATATCGAGTGCAGCGTATGCGCAAAGAATATGAAAAGGCAGTTTTAGAATTACAAGAGCTTAATAATCCTGAGCTTGGAGATGTGTCACTGGGCTTTTTACATACACTTGGAACAAGTATTGTACCTGATTTGATCCGCGCCTTTCGTCAGCAACACCCGCAAATCCGCTTTCATTTCACACAAAACTATTCACACTCACAATTAAAGCAATTACTTGCAGGTGAGCTTGATCTTTGCCTACTTGCAGCTATTAACACAGAACCACCTGTATGCTGGAAGGAACTGTGGCGAGATGAGCTTTACATTATGGTGCCAATTGATCACCACCTTGCCAATCGTAAAAGCATTACAATGAAGGAACTGGAGCATGAAAACTTTGTGCTTATGAAAAAAGGCTATGCATTGCGCCGTACTGCAGATCGATTATTAAACGCAGCGGGCATTAAACCTAAAATTACCTATGAGGGAGATGAGGTCTCGACCGTTGCGGGATTTGTAGGCGCCGGCCTTGGCGTATCACTACTACCTGATGATGAAGATCTTAATCCAAAAAAAGTCGTAAAAATTCATGTTGAAGATATGGTCTGTGAACGTATTATCGGAATGGCTTGGATTGAAAATCGTTACCTTTCCCCTTCCGCACGACAATTTCAGAAATTTGTCTTTGATTATTATGAGAAAATGGGACCTTCAAGGAACAACGACTAAAAGCGGAAGGATGCTTTATAGCATTCTTCCGCTTTTAATTTTATGATTTAAAAGTTATTGTAGGAAACTAATTATTTCCCTAAATATTTTATTTGATAAGAAAACATATCCGTCGTGTCACCGCTAATTTCAAATAGCCCTTGCCTAGCCATGGTGAAAATTCGATATTCTAAAAAGGCTTCGCTCATGTAGTCCTCGATTTTATTGAAAGTTTGCCCAATGACACTCACTGGTGAAAGCCATAGCTCCTCATTGTTAGCTTGTAAATCTTTTGCACATTCAATAATAGTTGCATCGTAACTGTCCTCCTCTGCATGAACAATACCATTTTGCCAAACTCGCAATGTACTTGGATTTTGCTTTAGCTCTTCCCATTCTTTAGCAAGTCGCCGACACTCCTCGAGTGTAAACCGTTTAGCATCCGATCGAAGTTTCATAAGCAAGTCCGATGATAGTTCTCCAGTATGGCGAATAGACATATCTGGATGGATTCGGTTTAAAGCTGCGGTTGTATCTATTCCAAATACCATGCTGCATTTAGTTACAAACTCGCTCATTACATAACGCAAACCAATTTCTTCATGTGAATTTTGGCTATACCAAATCCAAACATCCAAATCACAAGGGATGCTGGCAATTGATTTCGTCCACTTCTTATGGATGTCCTCGTATAATTCTTTTTCTTCTATATCCTTAAAAACATTAGATTCTAACCAATTTTTTCGATCTTCCAAGCTTGCAAGTGGTCCGATTGAGAAAACATCATTGACACAAATCACCGACTCTTCTCGCTGTAAATGGTGTTGTCGTATCGCGTGTTTAATAGAACCGTGTGTAGACAAGCTAAAGGTAATATGTAAAATTGCCATATAGCCTCCTCCTTTTATTGTTTACTTAGTGCGATTTGTATACCGATAAAGGTAAATAGAATGCCTTGTACCATATTCGAGCGTTTAGCAATTGCTGGCTTCCCTATAATGACTTTTTTATCTTTCCCTGCAAAAATACTAAATAACGAGAATAAAATCAGTGCCTGCACTAAAAATACCATACCCAAAATAAGCATTTGTAACGCCACATAGCCGTGTATTGGATTTACAAACTGTGGCAATAGTGCTAAGAAAAATAAAGAAACCTTTGGATTTATCACATTCATCAAGATTCCTTTGCGATACAGCAAACCAAAAGCTTGAATATTTTGTTGCTTCAATGTAAATGGATCATCTTTTGCTCGCAATGATTGCCATGCTAAATATAATAAATAGGCGGCACCTGCAAATTTGACAATGGAAAAGATAACCGTTGATTGATAAATAATAGCTGAAATTCCTAAAACTGCAGCTCCGATATGAACAAGCAAACCTGTACATAGACCTAATGAAGTCGCAATGCCTGCCTTTTTATCTTGTGTAATGCTTTGCGCAAGGACAAATAAATTGTCCGGCCCTGGCATTACTGTTAATATGATTGCTGCACCTAAAAACGTTAGTAACGTTGAAAATTCCAATTATTCTCCTTCTTTCCACTAACTTTAGAAAAAACCATAATTAGAATGGTTGTATTTTCATTATACTACACGACACTCGCTACTTTAGTTGTGAGTTTATGACTATATATAGAATTTTTACAAAAAATTTATTGTTTCAATTAATGCTCGTTCACATAACATTTTTCCTCGCCCATACATTATAATGAAAATTAATACTATATTTTTGGTCCATATTGTATGAAGAAAGAGGTGATTCGTCGATGGCAGTAAGCGATATTGTTCAAGAATTGGAGGACGAGCAAGGGAATGTATTTTATAAAATGAAAACTCATGATATCGACGTTCAAGCAACGCAATCCTCTGGCTTGGCACCAGTTATTACTTATCGGATTGGCGAGAAAGATATAACGGACGATATCCGAAATTTACGTTTCAGCCCCAGAACCCCGTCAA
The DNA here is from genome assembly GCF_044754025.1 of Lysinibacillus sp. NPDC093197. Lineage (NCBI taxonomy): Bacteria > Bacillati > Bacillota > Bacilli > Caryophanales > Bacillaceae > Lysinibacillus > Lysinibacillus sp. NPDC093197. The sequence continues at coordinate 207,671 of NZ_JBIVOH010000002.1, forward strand.
GTTATATACAAGATTATGATGAATTTCAATCAATGCTCTACGCAAAAGAGCAACGCGCCATCAACCAACTCTATGAAAAAATGAGCATTAAGCCAAAAAATATGACAACAGGAAAACAAATATTGTGGAGTTTTTTTGTGATGATTTTGGCGATGTTACCTTTATTTGTCGCCATTTGGTGGTTTAAATAATTTGTTTATCTATTTGTCACTTTAAGTATGTTTTAGGACATCCCCTTTTTAGTAGAATGTTCGCAAATTCAGCATTTTGTCCTCATTTTCACAGAATTTTTCTATTCAGCTTGACAGACACACAGAAGTAGTGCATTCTTTATTCAATTACTAGTACGAACGAGAGCCTGTGGTCATAATATATGGTACGGACCTCTCTACAATAATCAATACCAACAAAGCGAACGAAGACTAGTACGTAGAAACTAATTGCTTAGAGAGCGATGCCCACCGGCTGCAAGGCATTGTACAAAAAAGACTACTGAACCTACTTCGTGAAACGTCCTAGCCAAACTAGGCGCAGTCTCAAGCGTTATGAGGAAAGTGGAATATCTCAAGATATTCAATGTAGGTGGTACCACGGAAAGCAAACCTTTTCGTCCTAATTTTTAGGATGAAAAGGTTTTTTTATTGTTATTTAACAAACATTTTCATGTAGTAAGACAAGTGGCGACCATGATTGATGAACTGGAGGAAATGTGATGGAAAGAAAAAGAATCGTTGTAAAAATTGGCAGTAGCTCCTTAACGAATGCAAAAGGTGAAATTGACAAAGTACGCTTAATGGATCATGTGCAAGCTATTGCAGAATTAAAAAAATGTGGCCATGAAGTTTTACTTGTATCTTCAGGTGCTGTAGCAGCAGGCTTTAAACAATTAGGCTACCCTTCTCGTCCAGTGACAGTTAAAGGAAAACAAGCGGCTGCTGCAGTCGGCCAAAGTTTGCTTATCCAAACATATCATGCCCTTTTTAGTATTTATGATATTATGCCTGCTCAGATCTTACTTACACGTACTGATTTTTCGAAAAAAGAACGCTATAAAAATGCCTATGCAACATTTGAGGAATTGTTAGAGCGGGCTATGCTCCCAATTATTAATGAAAACGATACTGTATCTGTCAGTGAGTTAACTTTTGGCGATAATGATATGCTATCCGCACTTGTAAGTGGACTTGTTCATGCAGACCAGCTCATTATCCTTACAGACATCAACGGCTTATACGATGCAAATCCTAATAAAAATCCCCAAGCGAAGCGCATTGATCGGTTAACAGAAGTAACAGATGAAATGCTTGGCTTCGCTGATGGTGCAGGCTCAAAAGTCGGAACAGGTGGTATGGAGTCTAAACTATTGGCAGCGCGGGCAGCTTTAAATGCTGGTGTTAAAGTGTTTATCGGCACGGGCTACGGTGCGCATAAGCTCGTCGATATTATGGATGGACATGGAGATGGGACATATGTAGAGCATGAAGCGCTCGCTATATTAACAAATAATAAACAGTGGATTGCACTTACGGAAATTTCTGGTAAAATCTTTGTAGATAACGGTGCGGAAATTGCCTTATTAGAAAATGGTAAAAGCTTACTACCAGCTGGTGTCTACCGTGTTGAAGGAGACTTTGAACAAGGTGACGTTGTAGAGGTTTATAGTGAAAATAGGCTTATTGGACGTGGCGAAGTTTTATACTCATCACTTGAGCTAGCACATGCGATGGGAAAACGGACCGATGAATTAACAAACTATCCAATAGAAGTCATTCATCGAGACAAATGGTTAAAAATACAAACGAATTAGGGAGGCATAAAGATGACGAGTGAAGTATATCAAAAAGGACAACGCGCAAAGGCAGCAAGCTATGTATTAAATATTAAAACAACTTGCGAGAAAAATGATGCGTTAACTAAAATTGCTGAGCAATTAATCATCGATCAAGATTTGCTAATTGCAGAAAACTTAAAGGACTTAGCAAGTGGCAAAGAAAAAGGTATGCCCGCTTCAACACTTGATCGCATTATGTTAAACAAGGACCGAATTACAGCAATGGCAGATGCCATTCATTTACTTGTAACGTTAAACGACCCTGTTGGCACAATACTTGAGCACATTGACAAAGAAAACGGCTTGCATATTGAAAAGCGTATGGTACCGATCGGTGTGATTGGCATGATTTATGAAGCACGACCAAATGTGACCGTTGATGCTGCAACATTATCGTTGAAAACAGGCAATGCCGTTATTTTACGAGGAAGCTCTTCAGCTAAATTTTCAAATATAGCGCTTGTTGCGAGTATTCACCGAGCACTTGAAAAAACGGCTATCCCTGTTGATGCAGTTCAACTAATCGAAGATACAAGTCGTGAAACAGCAAAGGAATTATTCCATTTAAAAGAATACCTGGATGTATTAATTCCTCGTGGTGGTAAGGCACTTATCGATTTAGTTGTTCGTGAAGCTTCAGTGCCAGTGCTTGAAACTGGAGCAGGCAATTGTCATATTTATGTTGACCAAACTGCTGATTACATAAAAGCAGAAAGAATTTGTCGAAATGCTAAAACACAACGTCCTTCTGTTTGTAACGCTGCTGAAAGCTTACTTATTCATCCGGATTGGTTTAATGAATACGGAACAAAGCTGCTAAACGCTTTGCACGAAGCAGACGTAACAATTATCGGTGATGCAACAGTTTGCCAAGCGGTAGATTTCGCACAGCTCGCTACAGAGGAAGATTTTGCTACGGAATATTTAGATTTAAAAATAAGCGTCAAAGTTGTCGAAAACGTATTTGAGGCCATCGAGCACATTAATCAATACGGTACAAACCACTCAGAAGCCATTATTACGGAAGATCCACTTGTAGCAGATACATTTTTAAATAATGTAGATGCGGCAGCCGTTTACCATAATGCCTCTACTCGCTTTACAGATGGCTTTGAATTCGGCTATGGCGCCGAAATTGGTATTAGTACACAAAAATTACACGCACGTGGACCAATGGGCTTACCTGCATTAACATCAACAAAGTATTTTATCCATGGGAATGGGCAAATCCGCGAGTAACGATTATTTCCAATATAAAGAGCCGACAGTAAACTACACTGTCGGTTTCTTTACTAACATAATAACACTAAAAAAACAGTAGCTATTGTATATCTACTAGAAAGAAGGTTTGAAATGAATATTTCTGCAGTAATAAAACTTACTGTATCGATGGCCATTTTCGGCTCCATCGGCTTTTTCACCATCCATACTGGCGTACCAGCTATTGAGCTAGTCTTTATCCGTTGTATTTGTGCTACCCTCTTTCTTTGTTTCTTATGGCTAATGACAGGTGGCCATAAAACCGAAGTATGGGACAAAAAAGAAATAGCGCGTACACTTCTATGCGGTGTCTTTATCGTCTTAAACTGGGTATTTTTATTTAAAGCATTTGAAGAGATGTCAATCTCGATTGCCATTTCAATTTATAATTTGGCACCTATATTTGTGCTTATTTTAGGGGCCTTGTTGTTAAAGGAAAAAATGACTGTACAAGCGCTTGTCGCAACATTGACTTGTTTTATCGGTAGTATATTTATTATCGGTTTACATAATTTTATTTCGTTGTCTGAATTTATGCAGTCAGGCTTCGTTTGGGCACTACTCTCTGCTTTGTTTTATGCATTTACAATGTTAACGAGTAGAACGATTAAAAATTTAAGCTCCTATGCATTAACATTTTTACAAACGACTGTTGGTATCGTCATACTATTACCTTTTGTGGACTTTTCACTATTTGAAGGATTAACTACAACGAATTGGCTTTATATTTTAGGTACAGGCTTTATTCATACTGGATTCGTTTATTATTTATTTTTCGATAGTATTCGCAATCTATCTACTATACTAGTTTCTGTTTTAGTATTCGTAGATCCAGTCGTTGCTATTTTATTAGATATGCTATTGCTCGATTTCATGCCTAGCATTATGCAAACTGTTGGCATTGTTTTAATTTTCGGAGGGATTTTTTATACAATTTACATCCCTAATCAAAAAGCTAAGTTAAAGGAATGAACTTTCTATCGTAAGAGGAGGAATTGTATGCGTAAACTATATGCAATCGGTGAGCTGTTAATTGACTTTACCCCTACTGAACAAAGTGACTCGCTTTGTTCAGTAGCACAATTCACAAAAAATGCTGGAGGTGCTCCTGCCAATGTGGCCGCTGTCTGTGCAAAATTAGGACAGCATGCTGCTTTACTTTCACAGGTAGGGCAAGATGCATTTGGTGACTTTTTAATTAATACAGTAAAACAAGCTGGCGTGGACACCCAATATATTGCGCAAACAACTGAAGGTGAAACAAGCCTCGCCTTTGTTTCTTTGTCAGCCAATGGAGACCGTGACTTTTTATTTTACCGTAGAAATGCCGCTGATTTACTATATCGACCAGAACAATTACCAGCTAATTTACTTACAGCGAAAGACATTCTCCACTTTTGCTCGGTGAACTTAGTAGACAGTTCAATGAAGCAAACACATGAGGCTATCATTGGGCAAGCACATCATAAAGGCAGTCTCGTATCCTTTGATCCAAACGTGCGACTTCCTCTTTGGCATGACGCTGAACTATGTCGACAAACGATTTTAAATTTTATTCCGCACGCGCATATCGTGAAGCTTTCTGACGAGGAACTATCGTTTTTAACGCATCTAGACGATGAACAACATGCCGTTCAATCATTATTCCAAGGGAATGTCCAAGTTATTTTTGTGACCCATGGTGCACAAGGCGCTACTCTTTATACGAGGCAACAACATGTGAAAGCTGCTGCTGAAGTTGTGCAAGCAATTGATACAACAGGTGCAGGTGATGCCTTTATCGGAGCCATCTTAAGTGTTTTATTGCAGAAAAACATTACAGCAGAGACTGTAGAAGCATTTTGCGAAACGTTTGCTACGCCCCTCCTTACCTATGCTAATCATTATGCCGGTGCATCCACAACAAAACATGGTGCTATCACATCTTATTCAACACTTCAGGAAATGCCATTATCGTTTTAAAACAACAAACTCCATTTTGAAAAAATTCAAAATGGAGTTTGTTTTATAGATTTTCTTCAAAATCAATACATATTCTATCTTTCATTAATGAGCCTACTAACTGGCTAACACGAACATGGTCAGGATGAATTTGATATTGTTGCAGATGTTCATCGCTTTCAAATAGGCTATTCAATACTATTTGTCGATTACTAGATGCTAATGGATTTGTGATAACATGTAATGAGATAATCCCGTTAATTTTATCTGTCAGGCTTTCTAACTCTGTTTTGACGATTTGTGCATTCTGTGTTTGTTGTTCTTCGTTAAACTCATCTTTATGATTCCACATCACAATATGTCTAATCATGTACATATCCCCTCCTACACATCTTTTTTAATAATCATATAGAGCCGTCTATTAAATTTCAATACTAGTAATTTTGACAATTTTTATTTTTTTGAACAATCTCGTTAAATTTTTTCGTCTAATCATTAAAAGACAAGTAAGGTGGTAGTTTTATGGAGCAGCTAGTGGACGAATACGGTGAATACCTATTCCATCTAAGCTATTTATATGTGAAAGACAGGCAACTCGCTGAGGAAATTACGCAGGATGTATTTTTTACATTTGCCACAAAGGGTGACGCTTTTCGCATTTAAATAATCAAAAAATAAAGGAACAGTATTATACAAAGGAAATTCAGATGCTTTTAAGTGCTTATAATTTTAATGGTATTGAGGAAGCAGAATTTGAACAACTAGATGCAATGAAAGGAACTATACTTATACAATCTAAGGATTTTACATTCAAAATTAATTTTGTTAAAAACGAACAAGGTGTATGGCATCCTACAACTAAGTAATTTTTAATAACTAGTAAGGTCTTCTCAAAAATCATTTGAGAAGACCTCTTTTTTGTAGCAGTAATACGCGGTATTAATTGACTTTTAAAATTAAGCTTTAATAAATTGCTTTTTCATTAAAATATGTGGGATTCCTGCATCCATATATTCTTCACCTGTACGTGTATAACCGAGCTTCTCATAAAAGCCTTCTGCATATACTTGCGCACTTAATTTTGATTTCGTTAAGCCCTTTTCTTGTGTTAATGCCTCTAGCGTTTGAATAATTACTTTTCCTAGCCCATATTTACGAAATTCCTCTAAAATACAAATTCGCTCAAGCTTCCCATAGCCATCTACAACGCGTAAACGACCTGTACCAACAGGCTGCGCATTGTAATATACAAGAATGTGATCACATGCTGCATCGAGCGCATCAAATTCATCGTATTCTTCTGATGCTGGAATTTGTTGTTCTTCTATAAAGACAGCTTTCCGAATAGCAAAAGCTGTTTGTAAGTCATTTTCTGTTGTAATAATTGTAGTGTTCATATAGAGTGCCTCCTCGTATTTAGCATGCGTAATCTATATAGTATAGAATGTTTTTTATCGTCATGACAATAGCCTTTTTTTATGATTTTGAACGAGGATCCAGATAATCACGTAAGGCATTGCTCAGCATATACAATCCTAGTACTAACATCGTAATGGCTCCTCCTGGTGCAAATGTATACCAAGATGCTTTCACTAAATAAGCCTGAGAATCTTTTAACATACGTCCCCAGCTAGGATTTGGTGGCTGTACGCCAAGCCCTAAATAACTAAGTGCTGCTTCAGCGAGCATTGCTGTAGCAAAGGTAACCGTTGCTGCCACAATAATTTGTGATGATATATTAGGCAAAATGTGGCGGAACATAATTTTATAAGGCTTTACACCAATTAATTTAGCAGCCAATACGTATTCGGCATCACGATGTTGGACAAAACCACTGCGTGCGATTCTAGCGATGGCTGGTATTGCGATAACCCCAAGTGCTATCGCCGTATTGACTACACCAGGTCCGAAAACAGCTACTAGCATTAAAGCTAAAATAATCCCTGGAAATGCCATTAAAGCATCCATCAAACGCATAAAAATTTCATCTACCCAGCCACCGATGTACCCGGCTATTCCACCAATTAAAATACCAAATGTTGAGCCAATAAATACCGTTAATAAGCCGACCGCAAATGCTGTTTGTGTGCCTTTCATCATACGACTAAAAATATCACGCCCGAATTCGTCTGTCCCAAAAAGATACTTACTACTCGGACTGTGCAATTTTTCTGGTATATTCATCGTATTGACATCATGCGGTGTATAAAAGAAGCTAATGACCATTACAAGTAAAAATCCGACTATGACGAGTAGACCAATGATTAAATTTATATTTTTCATGTAGCGCTGTACAGTTTTCATTGCATCCACCTCTCATCGTAATCGGATTCTTGGATCTAAAACGGAATATAAAATATCGACGATAAAATTAATTACAACTACTGCAACAGTAATATACATAACGATTCCTTGAACTAAAGGGAAATCGCGATTACTTATCGCAGTAATGAGTAACTGACCAACACCTGGCAATGAAAATACTTGCTCGACGATAATTGTCCCTGCCACCACTTCTGCCATAATTAATCCAAAGACCGTTAATATCGGTATCATCGCATTTTTTAAAACATGCTTATACATGACATTTTGCTCCGACATTCCTTTACTGCGTATTGTTCGAACATAATCCAGCTGCATTTGTTCTAAAATTGCAGTTCGCACGTAACGGAAGTTGACAGCAATTTGGGGTATAGCAATTGTTAACGCTGGGAGTACAAGCGTACTTAACGCACCAGATACACTTTGTGTCCACGGGATATAGCCGCTAATTTTAAAGAAGCTAAATTTCATTCCGACATATAAAATAAGCATCATACCAAGCCAAAATGAAGGTACAGCCATTCCGATTTGTGTCAATGTCGATAATGACACATCACTCAGCTTATTTTGTCTTCTCGCTGCAAACATGCCAAGCGGCAAGGAAACGAGTAATACAATGGTTAGTGTGAGCAATGCTAATGACATCGTTACAGGAAGTCTATCAAACAATAAATCTTTTACAGGCATTGAGAAACGAATTGAATTGCCTAATTCCCCTGTCAATAACCCCTTCATCCAATCAGCGTATTGTTCATAAAGGGGGCGGTCCAAACCAAGCTCAGACCGCAAATTTTCTATTTGTGTAGGATCCGCTTCCGTTCCTAACATTGTTCGAACAGGATCCCCAGGTAAAATTTGAAAAACACCAAATGTAATGATCGACACTAGAAGAATCGTTGTTATTAACAGGATGAATCGACGTATGATATACATCATTTGCAATCATCTCTTTCTAGTTTGAGAATTTTACCTCCGACATATCGTGGAACCAGAATGGATAGCTCTTCAGACCTGTCACTTGTTTATCAGATCCCCACACGATTTGGTAATCCGCCACATAAACGGACACTGCCTGCTCTGCTAAAATTTCTTGTGCACGCTGGTAGTAGTCGATTTGCTTTGCAGTATCTGTTTCTTTTAACACGTCTGCCATGATTTTGTCGTACTCATCATTCTTAAATAAGAAGAAGTTTTCACTATCATTTGTAGAGATATAGTCATTTAGTATTTCATAGGCAGATGCTCGGCCTGTTAAATCAATCGTTGTCATATTATAGTCGCGGCCGAAGTACACACGATCAAGCCAAATACCCCATTCCACTACTTCAATTTCTACATCCACACCAATTTCCTTTAAGTTAGCCGCAACAATTTGCGCTATATTCGAATAAATATCGTTATGTGAGGACACTGTAATTTTTGTTTTAAAGCCGTCTGGGTAACCCGCTTCTGCTAATAATGCTTTCGCCTTGTCCACATCAAGCTTATACATGTTCTCTAAACCTTTCTTTTGATAGTCCCCCATTGCCGGACTCATGTTCGAGCCAAGTGGTACAGCATAGCCTGCAAAAACCGAGTCGATAATATCCGATTTACTAATCGCATAGTTCATCGCCTGACGCACTTTCACATTATCAAATGGCGCTTTCGTTTCATTAAACGTCACGATTAAGGAAGAGTTATTGTTTTGATGCGATAAATGATGACTACTCTCGACTTCATTGACACGTTGCCAAGGAACACTAGTTAAGTCAACCTCATTTGCCATTAAGCTCATAATGGCTGCTTGATCATCTGATTGGAAAGTGAAGGTTACTTTATCTAAGTAAGGCAAGCCTTCCTTCCAATAGCTATCATTCTTTTTCAGTACTAAATTTGAACCAGGAGCATATTTTACATAGGCGAACGGACCAGTCCCAATTGGATTTTCATTGTGTTTGCCATCATTATTTTTCGGTATAATGGCTGATTGGCGAGCAGTAAGTGAATATAAGAAATTAGAATTTGGTTCTTTTAACTTAATAACAAAGGTCGTAGCATCTGGTGCTTCGGTAGACGCCACATTATCAAAGTTATTCGACATTTTTTCTCCACCATTTTTGCCCATTAAGCGATCAAAAGAATATTGAATATCTTCTATTGTTAAATCCTCACCGTTATGAAATTTCACGCCTGAACGGATTTTAAATGTATAAGTTAAACCATCCTCCGAAATATCATAGCTTTCCGCCAGCCCTTGTTTTAATGACCCATCTGTTTCAGGAGCCATTAGCCCTTCAAAAATATTGAGAATCATTTGATAGGAAATGGACGCTGTCGCTTTATGAGGATCTAAAAAATCCGGGTCATCATTAATACGGACAACAATTTCTTGTGGTGTTTCCGTTGTTACTGGCGCATTTGTACTGACTTGATTTGTATTTTTCTTATCCTCATCATTTGAACATGCACTAATAATCAACCCTACTAGCAATAACAGCATTAGTAAAAACCAATTTCTAATCTGCTTCAAATCGTTTCTCCCCCTTTGCCCTTTGACCGTGTTTTGAAATACTAGTATAGCTTTCAACATCCTCTAATTTAGCAGCACATTTAACCCCAGCAATAATTGCTTCCTCTACGACCTTAGTTGCTAAGTGTCCAAGATAGTCTACTGGATACGTTTGATGTCCAGTGCCCAAAACAAAAATCGTATCGCCATCTAGCATTGTATGGACAGGATAAATCGTGCGTGCTAACGCATTTTGTGCAAGCTGTGCAATTTTTTTCGCCTCTGACTTTGTAAACATAGCATTCATAGCAACAACGCCAATTGTCGTATTTGTGCCAGATAGTGCCTGTGATTGTCCATGCTCTTCTAAATACGTACAGCTATCCATCCATTGACCCGTTTCTCGGTTACGTGCTCCCGCAATGGTTGCTCTTGTATTGGGATCCTTTATATCACCTACTGCATTTACCGCTACAAGTGCTCCTACTACAAGCCCCTCTTTGCCTTCCAGCGAGCTGCTGCCCAATCCTCCTTTCATACAATATTGCGGACCTGCTAGCTTACCTACTGTAGCGCCATATCCAGCACCTATATTGCCGTTTGCAAAAGGTCCAATTGTCGCATTTTCCGCTGCCTCATAGCCCATCTGAGCTGTCGGTCTTGTATGTGCATCACCGATAAATAAGTCAAACAATACAGCACTAGGTACAATTGGTATTTTTGCAATACCAGCATCTACTCCAACATCTTGCTCTTCTAAGTAATGCATGACACCTGTTGCGGCATCTAAGCCAAATGCACTCCCACCAGCTAAGCAAATGCCATGTACTTGCTGAATTTCATTGATTGGATCAAGAGCATCCGTTTCACGAGTACCTGGTGCAGAGCCTCGTACATCGACGCCACAAACTGCTCCATTTTCTACTAGAATGACAGTGCATCCCGTTATCCCCTCTTTATTTTCTACATGACCAACTTTCACGCCAGGTACGTCGGTAATATTGCCGAACATCTATCCACCCCCTTTAGAAATGGTTATATAATGACTTTCTTAGTAAAATAAATTTAATATTCAGATTTTTATTCATGTAAAAAACATGCTACTTGCTGCTGTGCATCTATTTGTTGCAGTATAGGTCGCTCCAGACGACACTTCTCCATAGCAAATGGACAGCGCGTATGGAATACACAGCCAATCGGTGGATTCATAGGGCTTGGTAGCTCCCCTTGTAATGGCACTAATTGCTTTGGTTCATCAAAATTGACAGTAGGTATCGCAGATAGTAATGCCTGTGTATATGGATGGAGGGGATTTGCATACAACTCTTTTTTCGCGCCTAGCTCTACTACTCTCCCTAAATACAGCACCGCAACACGATCACTTATATGTTTTACAACACTTAAATCATGTGAAATAAATAAATACGTTAAATGAAATTCATCCTGTAAATCCATCATTAAATTTAATACTTGTGATTGTATCGAAACATCTAATGCAGAAACAGGCTCATCTGCAATAATAAACTCTGGATTGATGGCAAGTGCACGAGCAATACCGATTCGTTGTCGTTGCCCACCCGAGAATTCATGGGGAAACTTATGCATAGCATCATCAGGTAAACCAACCTTTTGTAAAAGCTCGCTAACTCTTTTTTTACGTTGTTCTTTTGACAACGTTAATTGTAATGCCATCGGTTCCTCAATAATGGAGCCAATACGCATCCTTGGATTTAACGATGCGAACGGATCTTGAAATATCATTTGCATTTGGTTGCGATATTTTTGTAAATGGCGTCCCTTCAACTGTTGAATAGGTTGGCCTTTATATAAAATTTCCCCATCTGTCGGTTCAACGAGCTTTAAAATTGTACGGCCAAACGTGGACTTACCTGAACCTGACTCTCCTACAATCCCAAGTGTCTCACCTCGGAAGATTTCAATTGAAATATCATCAACAGCCTTGACGACTTTTTTCTCTTCCTTCATAGACTTGCGTTTCACAGGAAAGTAGGCTTTTAAATGATGAATTTCAAGTAAAACTTCTCTCTCCGTCATGTGTAAGTGCTCCTTCCTCCGTGAATAAATGACACCGTACGCTATGGTCAGGCTGGATAAGCCTAGTCTGTGGCGTTATTTGACGACAATGCTCCATAACAAATGGACAACGCGGTGCGAAACGACAGCCATCCGGCAGTGCATAGGCTGGTGGCACAGTGCCAGGGATAGAAGGTAATCTAGTCATGTCTGTTTCAAGACTAGGCATCGTTTTTAATAAAGCAACTGTGTAAGGATGTTTGGGCTGGAGAAAGAGCTCTCGGACAGGCGCCTCTTCCACAATTTGTCCAGCATACATGACCATCACACGGTCTGCCGTTTCAGCAACAACACTCATATCGTGTGTAATAAACAAAATGGCTGAGTGCTGTTCTTTTTTCATTTTCATCATTAGCTTTAAGATTTGCGCTTGCACGGTTACATCTAAAGCTGTTGTAGGCTCATCTGCGATTAATAGCTGTGGATTATTGGACATGGCAATTGCAATCATTACACGCTGACGCATCCCACCTGATAACTGATGTGGATATTCTGTTATAATTTTTTCCGTATTTGCAATGCCCACTTCTTTTAATAGGTGTAGTGACATTTCTTTTGCTTGTTTTTTGGAGACTTTTTGATGCCTTCGAATCGCTTCCATCATTTGATTGCCGATTGTAAAAACAGGATCAAGTGACGTCATCGGCTCTTGAAAAATCATACTCACTTCATTGCCACGTATCATACTCATCTCTTTATTTTTATAATGTAATAGATTTTTTCCATTTAAAATGATATCCCCTTTAGTAATTTCTCCAGGTGGCATCGGAAGCAAACGCATAATTGACAGCGATGTTATACTCTTGCCACTGCCCGATTCTCCAACAAGTGCAACGGTTTCACCTTTATGAATAACAAAGCTTACATCATCAACTACTTTTGCCTTTTTACCATTTTTCAAATGAAATTGTACATTTAAGTGATTAACCTCCAACAATACTTGCTTGTCTTTTGCTTGTTCCACATCCTACCCTCCTACTCACGGTCGAGATTGGGTGTCGTATAGCGTATTGCAATATTTTTCATTTGCGTATAATTTCTTAATGCAACAAAGCCCTTTTCACGACCTATACCGCTCTTTTTATAACCTCCAAACGGCATTTGAATTCCACCCGCTGCGCCATAATTATTGACGAACACTTGTCCAGCCTTCACCCGACTTGCCACATAATGTGCTGTGTCTAAATCTTTTGACCAAACACCTGCTACTAATCCATAATCGGTTCCGTTCGCTAATGCAATTGCTTCATCTATTGTTGTAAACGTCAATATAGTTAACACTGGTCCGAAAATCTCCTCCTGCGCGAGTGCAGCATTGGCATCTACGCCATCGAGAATTGTCGGTTGAATATAATAGCCTTTTTCATAGCCTTTAATCGTAATTGTTTCGCCACCAGAGATGACATAGCCATTTTCTTTCGCCTGCTGCAGAAGTGTGGAAATCTTCAAGTATTGCCGTTTGTTTAAAAGTGGCCCCATATCAACATCCGCTTCTCCTGGGCCGACCTTCAATGCTTGAAATTTCGTAACTAGCTGTGCGACGAACGCCTCTTTCACATCTTTTTCAATAAGTAACCGCGCACCCGCTGAACATGTTTGCCCAGCATTTTGGATAATAGCACGGACTACCCCTTCTAATGCCTGTTCCATCGGCGCATCTGCAAAGACTATATTCGGCGATTTGCCACCAAGTTCTAAAGTGACAGGAACAATATTTTGAGCTGCTGCCTTCATCACTTCAATACCCGTAGGGACAGAGCCTGTAAAAGTTATATGGTCAATATCAGAATGTGTTGTTAAAAATGGTCCTACATCTCGACCTAAGCCTGTTATATGCTGAAAAATTCCTTTCGGCAATTTTCCAGCAAACCATTTCGTCAAAGCATGCGTCGTCAAAGGAGTATCCTCAGCACTTTTAACAATTACTGCGTTCCCTGTTGCAATAGCTGCGGCAACGCTTCTTGCTGTAATTTGTAAAGGATAGTTCCAAGGCACAATATGGACAGTAACCCCAACTGGTTCTAAAACTACCGCATTTAAAATACCGTCTTCGATAGGAATTGTGTCTCCCATAATTTTGTCTGCCGCTCCGCCGTAAAATTCAAAGTAGCGAGCAGCCGCTTCAACATCTGCCCTTGCCTGTGTCAAAGGCTTACCAACATCACGACACTCTAGCAAACTCCATTCTTCAGCATGCATACGTATATATTGGGCTAATTGGATAAGTAGCTGACCTCGCTCAAAAGCTTTCACTTGGCGCCACTCTTCACTTTCATATGCATGACGAGCCGCACGTACTGCATTGTCTACTTGTTCCTTACTAGCATTCTTTAGTTGCGCGAGTACTTCACCAGTAGATGGATTTACGACATCTATTAACCCCTTACCATCCCCTTGTACCCACTTACCATTTATTAGCATCGGAATAACTTGCATCGTACCCCTCCTATAAGCCACGGCCACCGTCAACATGTAACGTTGTGCCTGTCACCATTGTTGCTGCGTCTGATAGTAAATAATTTACTGCACCTGCTATATCAGTTGGATCGACTAAACGACCAAGTGGCACTGATTGTATAAAGACATTGTGCTTTGTTTGCTCTGTATCAGCACCATCTGCTGTAAACTGTGCTAGCATCTGCGTATTTGCTGGTCCTGGATGAATAGTATTAACACGAATTTGATGAGATGCAAGCTCAATGGCCAACCCGCGTGTAAAGCTTTCTGCTGCTCCTTTTGAAGCAATATAAGCCTGCAAGCCAGGACGGGGACGCACTGCGGAAATAGACGCAATCGTCACAATCGAACCTTTTTTTCGCTCCTTCATATAAGGAACAACAGCCTTTGTCGTAATAAATAAACTTTTCACATTTACGTCCATAAGTCGATTCCAGTCATCCATCGTTACTTGCTCAATTGGTGTTGCAGCTTGTGCAATTCCTAGTGCATTGACGAGTCCATCAATTTGTCCATATTTCGCGAAAACTTCTTTCGTAATCGCCTGAATACTTTCTTCTTGTAGAACATTTATCTCGTACGTTTGTAAAGATTCATGCGCTAGGTTAGTCAGTGAAGCAACTGATAAATCAATACCGATTACAATATTCCCTTGTTCAAGCAACCCTTGAATAATTGCTTTCCCCATGCCTCCACCAGCACCTGTCACAATAATAACTTGCTGTGCCACCGCCATGTTACACACCCCCTGCTGTTTGTCTTATGTTTACAAGCGCCTGACAAATGGCATCGCCCATTTGTGAGGTTGTCGCTTGTCCTCCAATATCCGCTGTTTTTACGGCACCCTCTTTAAGTACAGCTTCAATCGCTGAAACAACTCGGTTTTCTGCGTCTGCTCTACCAACATGCCCAAGCAATAATCCAAGAGACCAAATTTGTGCAATCGGATTGGCAATCCCTTTCCCTGCAATATTGGGTGCAGAACCATGCACTGGCTCGAACATCGATGGAAACTCCTTTTCAGGATTTAAATTTGCCGAAGGAGACAATCCAAGACCTCCGACAATTGCTGACCCTAAATCCGATAAAATATCACCAAATAAATTGGATGCCACAACAACTTCAAAATCTTGAGGACGCTCTACAAAATAAGCGACTAATGCATCAATATAAATAGATTCTAGCGTTAATGTTGGCGAGGCTTTTTCCACAATATGTTTCGTATGCTCATCCCAAAATTTCATGGAATGAATAATGGCATTTGATTTTGTAGCACTTGTAATTTTCGACTTACCATATTTACATGCATAGTCACAGGCTGCTTGTACGATTTTTTCAACGCCGAGCCGTGTCATAATCGTATTTTGAATGGCCATTTCCTGTGGTTGATTATGATAAATATGGCCACCGCTATTGGAATATTCACCTTCTGTATTTTCACGAAAAATAACCATATCTATATCCCTGCCATTTACGAGTGGTGACGCAATACCTTGTAGCGTTTTGACCGGCCTGAAATTTACATATTGCTGGAATTGTTTGCGAATGGGCATAATGAATTCCCATACTGTAACATCATCTGGTACACGAGCATCACCGATTGCACCGAATAAAATTGCATCATAGTTCCTTAATATTGTAAGTGCATCTTTTGGCATCATAGTGCCATGTTGCATGTAGTAATCCGAGCTCCATGGAAAAATGGTCGTTTCAATTTGTAGAGTTGGATCATCTTGCTTTAGTTGTTCGAGCACTTTTAACGCTTCCACCATTACTTCCTTGCCTATACCATCTCCAGGAATAACAGCAATTTTGACCATTACGCATCACCTGCTAAAAACTTTAATGCCGCTAAACGGTAAATGGCCGTCGTTTCTGCCAGTTCTTCAATATCGACATATTCATTAATTTGATGCGGAATTTCACGATCACCCGCCCCAACCGTGACGATGGGTACACCATGTACATGAAGGAAAGTACCATCCGTTGCACCTGGCACACCGTTATAAATCGGCTCTTTTTGCGTCACTTCTGCCACTGCTTCATAAATAGCCTGTACAACTGGCTGTTCTTTCGCAGTAGCGGTAGCAGGGCGATTATCAAGCACCGTAAGCGCCACTTTAAAGTCTGGATCATCTGCTTGTAGTCGTTGAATAATCGCATCAATTTTCCCTAGTAATTCATCATGATCTTGCGCTGGTACAGTGCGAATATCTAGCGTCGTCATACAATGATCAGGAATAACATTAATTTGCGCATCCCCTTTTACAGGAGCCCGTAAAATCGTAGGTGTAATCGATGGCCAGTTGAGCATTGGGTCACGTCCTAAACGTGCCTGTTCTTCTTTTTCTAATTTTTCAAGCTCAACGATCAAACGTGCCATACGCCAATTCGGATTAATGCCACTCCAAGAAATCGCGCCATGTGCCATTTTGCCGAAAATATCGACCTGTAATCGAATGGCCCCACGTTGTGCAATACATACATTGTTTTCTTGCGGCTCACAAATAATGGCCCCATCTACGCCATCCGCCCAGCCATTGCGAATAAAATGCTTAATGCCAAGCATAAGACCCTCTTCATCACATGGAATGCATAAAATAATCTTGCCCGTAAATTCCTCGCCATCTAGTAGCAATGATTGACAAGCGGTAATCATACACGCGAGATTTCCTTTTGTATCGTTTGTTCCACGACCATACATACGCCCATCAATAATTTCCGCACCGAACGGATCATATGTCCATGCCTCACGATTGCCTTCGGTTACGACATCTGTATGCCCTTCAAATAGTAGGGTTTTCCCTGGCTTTCCCGAATCAATAATACCAATGACATTCGGTCTTCCAGGTACAACCTCCTCAACAAACGTTTCAATACTGATATCTCGTAAATATTGTGCGACGTAATTGGCTACTTCCTCTTCATTACCATGAGGATCATTTTCGCGATAGACACTTTCGATACGAACGAGCTTTTGTGTTAGCGCAATGACCGTTTCACGATCTCGTTTATACGTTTCCGTTCTCTTTATAGTTAGTTCTTGCATTCAGTAGGCCCCCTTTATATTAGAAAATATTTACAAATCATATTTTCATATTGTATATTTACTAATATATTTGCCAAAATGATAATCATTCATAGAATCGCAGGAACTTTTTTTGCTAATATTTTCGATATAAAATATATGTATATTAGTGGAAAGTAAAATAAATAGAAAACACTCGCCAAAAACGCTGTTACGGCAACGTTTCTGGTGAGTGTTTTATTTGTCTATTATTCGTGGATTATTATAAAAATAGGAGACACTAATTTATGGAGTTCTCTTAAATACCTTATCAATTTCCGCTCTGTCATAGTCTAAAATCCAGTCATTATGCCTCTCGTAAATATCTTTTATTCCAGCGGGAGAAGTTGCCAACAAATCACAACCTCTGTCATCATAGACGTGAAAAATGGTTTTTCTATTACTATTAATAAAGTAAACACTATGGGCAAGATACGGTTTCAATTCCAAGTCTTGATTGCAAATGGCTTTTAACAATAGTTTATAGTTAAAATCGGATGTTTTGCATTGTAAAGTAAATCTATTTGTTAAAAATATCCCTTCTTCATCATCTTCAGGGAATATATATGGTAACGCCTCATGGCTTAATTTCAACATTAAAGACTTGTTCACATAGCGCGGAAAATTTTTAAATTTACGTTTTAAGTTTCTATTATTTTTAAAATCATGGATATCCATCACGACAAAAATATTTTCTGTTGGCGCATGCAGGGCTTCAAATAACGTAATGGCTCTTTTGTAACACCCCAATACATATGGGTTATCTGGATAGTCAAATTCCCATTTCCAATTAACACCTAGTTCAAAGCGAATCCCTATATCCCAGCTATAAAATAAAGGTGGTCTAAGTTGTAAATTAGGGTAATTTTCGTGCATAAAGTCATTTAATTGCATTTCAATTATTATCTCTTTAATATTTTGAATTTCGGGGAAACACAAACTACTATGTTTCAATAACTATAAATGTTAGTATATTAGCTCCTTACCAAATAAACAGTGGTTTCTAATAACATACACTCGCCCAAAACGCTTTAAATGTAACATTTTAGGCGAGTGATTGTGTTCATATATTATATTAAACGGCTTCGAACACCTCTATTTACTTAACTCCCAGCTAATAAATAGTATTCATACTTATTAAAGTCCATTTTATGCTTGATTTTCTTTTGGAAAAACTTCGCATTATCCTCTGTAATTTTGTAAGAGCCTGTGACTGGATGAATAGAAGAGAGTTGAAAAATAGTTTGTAACTCCTCTAAAGACATATCTTTCAATATTTCACTATCTTCTATTATTGTTTCTCCAGGAAAGCTCCATGCCACTTCTCGAATAACATTTTTTTCAGAAAGATAATACGGCGATATCATTTGTTCTACAAAAAGTCTCTGCTCGCTCGCAAATTGTATCGCTTCCTGTTGTATGCTATTAGCACCAATAAATAGATAATAGTCATCACCGAACTGGACAAAGAAATCCTCGGTAATCAGTTGACAATAAATATAATCTCTCAGCGCCATTTTACAGACAATAGGAATTTCATCAATCGTTACTAGCATATCTTCTGCCAATGGAAATGTATCAAACGATGGGTCATATAAAGGCGAAGTTTTATCAACGTTACTCAAACCATACGTCTCAAGATGAATCAGTCGTACGTTCTCAATTTGATAAACCTCAAGAAATTTCATCACCGTATCGACATATGCTTTCTCGACCTGTAAATAGTCGTCTAACGTTAATATTTCTCCAAGAAAAGATTTTCCAATTTCTGAAGCACTTGTCCACTCATCCCTCAAATAATGTCCTTCTGCATTTCGATAAGCAGGATTGTATTTTGTAATCCGCCATTGATAGTCGATATCTCTATGCACAGATAGATGCACCTCCATTTTTAAATTTTTAATTAGATATTATCAAAATCTAATCTCCAATTCTTTTAAAAACAGCATCAAAAGTAGCTAATTTAATAGTGTTATTTTTTAAATGTTCTACCTTGTCGGTGACTGCTCGCCTACACCCTATTTACTTCTATTATCCAAAATATCTTGAATCGTATAATCTGCCAGTACGGATTGAAACGTTTTTTCCGCTTTCGCAATAATCATCGAGATAAAACGTTCTGAACCAGTAGATGGCACTGACCAATAGGGTATTTCATTGTCATTTCCTAGCACACTATATATATCTTGCATTGTAATTTGCGCTGGTGTTTTATTTAGACAATAGCCACCGTAGCGACCACTATGTGCCTGTACATAGTCCCGTTCTGCAAGCTTCGCAAGAATTTTCCTGACGAAGGTAGCATCCTCCCCTAGCGTCTCCGCAATATAATTACTTTTTAGTAGTTCATTCGATTCCGCCATTAGGACGATTGCTCGCAATGCTACATGAAACCATTTCGGGCCAAGATCACCCGATTGGATAAGGAGCTGCATTGTCATTCCCCCAATTTTCAAAATACTCTATCTTTTTGTTTGACTTCTCTTAATCATTGTACTATATTTTAATTGTGATATTTTATTCACAATTAAAATGATAGCGTTTTCAAAAATAAGGAGGGCATGCAATTGGAAAATCGAGTACATCCTGAGTTAACAACGTTCTTATCAGCTATGCAGGAACTAAATTTAACAAGAGAGAATATTGCTGAATCACGAAGTGTCATGAATGAAGCGCTTGGCAGCGAAGAAGTAAAAATGGAAAACGTTACAACGACAGAACGCTTTATTACTAGTCCTAACGGGGCACCAGATGTACGTATTCGAATTTACGAACCAACTGAAAAATACGGAACTTTGCCTGCTATTTTGTATATCCATGGTGGCGGTTTTATCATTGGGTCTATTGAAATGTTTGATGCAAGTTGTCAGATGCTTGTTTCACAATTAGATTGTGTGGTCGTTTCCGTTGGCTATCGCTTAGCGCCAGAGCACCCTTACCCTGCTGGTGTAGAAGATTGCTATACAGCACTCGAATGGGTAGCAGCAAATGCAAGTGAATTAGGCATTGATGTAACACGTCTTGCTGTCCATGGTGCAAGCGCGGGAGGCGGATTAACTGCTGCTGTTTCACTCTTGGCTCGGGATCGAAAAGGACCTAAAATTGCTTTCCAAATGCCACTATATCCAATGATTGATAATCGTTGTATTTTACCTTCAAATGACGAAATTACAGATGCTCGAGTATGGAACGGTCCACAAAATCACCTTGCATGGGAAATGTATTTAGGCCCAAATTATGCTGTGGATGCGCCTATTTATGCGGCTCCTCTCCATGCAGAGGATTATAGCAATCTTCCTCCTACGTATACATTTATAGGAGATTTAGATCCATTCCGAGATGAAACAATCGAATATATTGCGAGACTGACAAAGGCGGGTGTACCGACAGAATTCCATCTATATCCAGGTTGCTTCCATGGCTTTGAACACATGGTCCCTCAAGCAAAAATCAGTCAACGTGCAATTGAAAATTATATGCATGCCTTTAAAAAAGCTTTTGAAAAAGCGGCTTCACCTACTACTTAACTAATATTGCTCATCATATTTACCATACCCTATAAGTAATTCTGAAGAATTTACCGGCGATTTCTGATGTTCTATTGGCGATTTCAATAGTTTTACCGGCGATTTCCAAGGTTCTATTGGCGATTCCAGCTGTTTTATCGGCGATTCCCAAGGTTTTATCGGCGATTTCGAAAATCAACTTCTCTTTACAAAGCACAACAAGAGCATCTACGTTTAGATGCTCTTGCATTTTTTGCTTCTATTGCTGACGTGATTCTGTCATTTGCTTCCATACAGAGCCTTTTGCTTCTTCACCTTGTTCAATACGAGCGATGGCCATTTTTACTTGAAGCTTCACTTCAAACTCTTTATCTTCTTCAACTGCCTTTAACGCTTGTAATGATTGCTCTGTCCCTACTTCATACAAATACATCGCTGCGCGCCAACGAACAAGCTTATTTTTATCTTGCAATGCTTGTTGCATCGCCTCTTCAAATTCCACCAAGCCAAGGTCACTCATACAGTCTCCCGCAGTACGGCGCACGGCTGCACTTTTATCGTGTAATGCTTTTTCCAAATACGGTACAACTGCAACATCTTCTATCATGCCTAAGTAAACTGTTGCCAAGCGACGAATAGACATTTGGTCATCTTGCAGCGCTAAATCTAAAAGTGGCAGGTCATCTAGCTCTGGATCCGCCATTTGGTCAAGTAATTGGAACCGTTTTTCCCATTCTGGCTGTTGGAACTGCTCCACCGTTATTTTTAGTTTAGCAGGCTTTTGGTAAACCTTTTCTGTATCATTAATCGTTGCCACAATGTCAGCTAAACGTTGTGCAGAATAAGTTACATCAATTTCCTGTTTGACCGCTTCAGCAATTTCCTCAAGCTCGCCATAACGAACACCGTAATCAATCCATTTACGTTGGAAGATATAGTTTTCATCAACATCTGTTTCAATAATTTTATTGAAGGCATCGACAAAGCGTTCACCACAGCTTACACGGTATTCGCGTTGATTATCGAATACCTTTACTTGCAATGGCACCTGTTTGTAAAACTGTACATGGACATAAACTTCACCGTAAAATTCATTAGCAATTTGTATATCACTAGCTTCCGTTACATCCTCACCTAAAACTTGTCGAATGCTCGATAAAATACTTTCCCATGCGTATTTTGCATTACGCTCAACTGCAAAGAAATCTGCTACATGATAAACACCTTTAACCCCCTCAATGGCTAAAATAGCTGCCGCTTCACCAGTAGCTTCGTCTTTATTGTCCTTAGTAAAGTTAAAGCTTTTGCCAAACGGTAACTCCGTATCGACGATAATCTTCATAGAATTGGGACTTGGTGTCGGCTCAATTGTAATAATTTTCATGTTATACGCTCCTTATCCGTTTACGATTTCATCTAAGTATGACCATCTTTCAATCAGATGCTCATAATGGGCATTCAACTCATCTAATTTAGCTGTTAACTCTTGTAGTTTAGTAAAATCAGCGCCAGCGTTTGCAATACCTTCTTCAGTTTCCATAATTGAAGTCTCTGTTTTTTCTATATCATCTGCAATGGTTTCCCATTCTTTTTGTTCTTTAAATGATAGTTTTTTCTTATCTGATTTCGGCTTCTCGACCTTCTGCTTGTCAGCTTTCGGTGCTTCCACCTTCACAGACGTTTCCTGCTCCCGCTTCTGTAAATAATCACTATAAATATCAAGTGACTCATCTACATGGCCTTGTCCGTCTAAAACCCATAGTTTTTTGGCAATACGATCAAGGAAGAAGCGATCGTGAGAAATAGTAATAACGACACCTGGGAAATGTTCGATAAAGTCCTCTAATACCCCAAGTGTTTCAATATCTAAGTCATTGGTTGGCTCATCCAGCAATAGCACATTCGGTTGCTCCATTAATAGTCTTAATAAGTGCAGACGCTTGCGTTCCCCACCTGATAACTTACCAATCGGCGTACCGTGTGCATGTAGCGGAAATAAAAAACGCTCCAACATTTGCGCAGCAGAATAGCGTACACCTTCTGCATCTGTAATATCATTTGACGCTTCACGAATATATTCAATCATGCGCTCATTTTCATTCATCTTCGGTAACGTTTGTTTAAAATGTGCAAGTTTTACAGTAGAACCGACATGAATTTCGCCTTTGTCTGGCGACAGTTCACCAGCAAGCATGTTGAGTAAAGTTGACTTTCCAACGCCATTGGCACCAATTATCCCGATTCGATCGCCCTGTTGCAGTAAAAACGTAAAATGCTCTACTATTTTTTGCGAACCGAAAGCCTTTGATATATTTTCAGCCTCTAATACTTTTCGTCCAAGTCGCGTTGTTGCTAAACCCAGTTCAAGAGAAACATCATCTGACTTGCGCTCTAAGTTATCTTCTAGCTGTTCGAAGCGCTGAATACGTGCCTTTTGCTTTGTTGAGCGTGCCTTCGCACCACGGCGAATCCATTTTAACTCTGAACGATAACGATTGCGATCTTTTTGGGCTGATGCAGCAGCCATTTCCTCGCGAATTGCACGAGCCTCTAAAAAGTCGCCATAATTCCCTGTATGTCGATATAGCGTTTGGTCTGCTATTTCATAAATATGCGTTGACAATTCATCTAAGAAATAACGATCATGGGTAATGAAAATAACAGCTCCCTTTAAGCGTAACACCATTTCCTGTAGCCATTCTGTTGACTGAACATCTAAATGGTTGGTCGGCTCATCTAATAAATAAAGGTCTGCTGGTTCAATTAATACTTTCGCTAAAGCGACACGTTTTTGTTGGCCACCAGAAAGGGTTAACACTTCCTTATCGAACATTTCAATGCCTAGCTTTGTCAGCGCAGTTTTAGCAAGTGCATTGACGTCCCAAGCTTGCTCCTCGTCCATGCGCTGCTGTAAGCTAAACAATGTTTTTTGTAAGCTTTCTGAGGTTGGATTTAACGCGAGCGCTGCAACAATTTCTTCATATTGACGGTTAAGTTGTAAAACGGGAGAATCACCGGCAAACACTGCCTGTAGTACCGTTTCGCCACTATTAAATGTAGGTTCTTGCGGTAAATAAGCAACACGATATTTATTTGGGCGATCAATCTCTATTGCATCCGCTTCGATTTGACCGGCTAAAATTGATAGCAATGTTGATTTCCCTGTTCCGTTTATGCCAATTAGACCCGCACGTTCCCCTTCGTATATTGTAAATTCAATATTTTGAAAGAGCGTTTTATCGCCCACTGTCTTCGTTAAATTTTGTACGATTAAATGACTCATTATGCTTTTCCATCTCTTTCATTTTGTAATTGCTCTAAAAAGCATACCATAAATTGATGGCGTTCATTAGCCATTTGCTTGCCTTTATCAGTCGTCATTAAATCTTTTAATAATAATAGCTTTTCGTAAAAATGGGTAACGGACGACGTATTTTTACTACGATAATCTTCCTCAGACATTGTTGTTCTTGCTTCCTCTGTGTCATCATATAATTTCCGACCTTTGGCACCACCATAAGCAAATGTCCGCGCAATGCCAATCGCTCCAATTGCATCTAAACGATCAGCATCACGTACAATTTTCGCTTCAATAGAAGTTGCCTCTAACTCATTTCCTCCATTAAATGACACTTGTGCGATACAATCACGAATATGTTGTTTTTTAGCTTCACTTATTTTCAATTCATTAATCAACTGTTCTTCTTGCTCTTTACTATCTGTATACTTTTTATCACTTACATCGTGCAAAAGCACCGCCATTTTCACAACGTCTGCATCTGCTTTAGGCTCTGTATGTAAAATCGCTAACGCATTTTGATAAACGCGCTCAATATGTTGAAAGTCATGACTCGCATCAAATTGCTCATATATGCTACGTACCTTATTCTTTAACTCATTCATATTATTAATCAGTCCTTTCTCTTTGCCTATTATACTGTATTGCTATGGGAAGTTGGTAACGATGTCGCCTTTTATATAGGAAAAACAAATAAAAAACACATATCAATTGACTAATTATTCAGAATATTGTAGTATAAATATACAGAACAAACTTTATTGTTCTGTAAGCTCACAATTTGCGTAATGTACAAAAGCTATGTGTTTTTACAGTTTTAAATAACTTCAGCGGGTATACAATTAAATATTGTTTTACAAAGAAATGCGTATAGTGTAACCGATCATCTTCAATAAAAGTGAACACTTTCCCTAAAATTTCAAGTTTGTTAACCCGCATAGTGGAAGTACAATACAAAAATGTGAACAACGAGTTAGCTTTGTTTTCGCGTCCGCGAAGGCTTTGACCAAATGTAGCAAGGCTTTATGGATTTATCATTAAACGATGTTACCTTCTACAATGCTTTTACCGTATATGTTTGAACGTAACTTTTCCATTTAATGATTAATGTATAACCAACTATGCGATCATTTTGCGAAAAGCCGCTTCATTAGAGTCGCGTTAACAATATTCGATAATTCATTTAGACAATGAAAGTTCATTTAAGCCATAAGTAAGAAATACGTTATGAAGGAAGTAGGAAAGAAATTGATCGTATGTAATACCCTCCCGCTGAAGGAACAATAAAAGCTGCCCATCTCGATGAGATGTTGGCAGCTTTTATGAATTAGGTTGCTTTCTTGCTATTTTAGCATTTTTTCTTTTTACAAACCCTTACCAATAACCGTATCAATTTCCTGTAATAGCTTGGCATTTTTCATCGTTGAGCTTAAATTTAAATGGCTTTGATCAACTTGAATAACAGCTATATGCATGCCTTCTTTAATGCTAGCACTTGGAACAGGTACCATCCCTTCAATATCAAATGTCATTATTAAATCTGGAAATCTCGATTGAATGGTCCCTGCCTTTGATAATGTCATATATTCATTCCAGAATGTTAATTCAACATCCTCCACAGTTAAGCTACCGACATCAAAGCCATTCTCCTTTATCAAAGAAAAATCCTTTACTGCTCCAGATACGATATGCTCTCCATTTAACAGTTGAATAATATTATCTAATTTTTCATCCATTGTTCGCCCATTTAGGAAGCTATATCCGAGCTTAATAGCGGCAGATATTGCATTTGGTGCTCCATGTTCCTTCAAATAGCCTATTGTTACTGGATTACGTGTCACCGCTACCATTCCTCCAGCTAGAATAGAAGCATGACGAACTGTTTTTGCTGTGTTTTGTAAATTACCTTCAGCTAAGCCTTGAATAGCGTAATCATCTTTTCCACCTGCATAAAATTGAACAGATTGATAATCTTGTTGCTCATGTAGGTTTAAGGAACCCATTATGGCAGTCGGGTGAGCCCGTCCATTACAAGGGGCATCAACAACTGGTACGTTCAATAATACAGATTGTAACCAACCATTGATTGTCGTTATAGCACCATTTTCATTCGTAATAATTCCTTTTAATCGATGATCCATATACGCATTCATCTGTTGATAGCTCCAACATAGCTGTTCATTGGATACATATTGTTCTTCCGCTGAAGGTGCTCCAACCATCGCTACACAGGCTACTAAATCTTCATGGTTTAATGCCTTTAGATCGATAAGTTGAGGGTTTCCAGCAGCGAAAATTTCCTCCACTAACTTTAAGCCTTCCCCTAGGAGGCCGCCACCGCCGCCTCCTAGGATTGCCCCTCCATAAACAGCAGCTAAACCATCCTCATACGTTAACACCTTTACCATCTGCACTTACCCCCTTTCTATTTTCCTATTTTCAGAATGGAAGAAAAGAAACTATATAAAGCGTCTCCAGCAATAACACCTGCTGCAAAAACAGTCATTTCAGATTCTCTCTTACCTTTTGTCATATAAGTGAAAATAACACGAAGTAAAATACCTACTAACACTGCCCAACCAGCTATAGGATTGATTAGTAATAAACCAGTAGCAAACAGAATACCCATTTGTCTCTTTGAACCGCCAATTAGTTGAATCAATGCTCCAGGAATCGCCCAGATCAATAGCTGTTTTGCTACGTCACCAGTCACTCCTGATTGGATAGTGGCTGCGTATACATGGTTGACAGGTGCTACTAAACCCTGTTCAAAATACGATTGATAGGAAAGTAAAACTACAACAGCAGCTATTGAAAATGCTAGCATACCAGCAATCATTTGCTGTTTACGTCCTTCTTTTTCTAATACAGGATCACTGCCATTTCCACGTAAAATAAAACCTGTTTTCAAGTCATAACCCATATCTGCAAATGCTACCCCTGTTGCCGCACTAAAGCCAGCTAACAAAGCAAGAGCAGGTGCCGGGAAACCAATTAATATTCCGACAATTAGTGTGATAAACGCTACTGCAAATGCAGGGAACCAGCCTGCATGCATTGCAGCAATCCCAACGATAAGTTCGTGAACAAATGCTGCAATTGTTGCAAAAATGATAAAGCCAATGAGCATTCCAAAAGACATATGTGAAATCATACCACCTATTAAAGCAATTAATAATGCAATCGCTAAATAAGCAATAAAACCTACACCAAAACCTTGTCGAATTTCTTTTTGGTCTTTTGAATAGATTAATTCTTCTGACTTTTCAGTCGCTCTTTTACTTAGCAAATTAAAAGCAACCTGGAAAAGGGCTACAATGCCCGCTCCAATCATAACGCCATGTGGAATATAATATTCATTCAAATCGACATTAAATAATTGAACAGAATAAGCTCTCAGTAAAAGACCAATTCCAAACATAGTAAGCGCCCAAATATTTCCGATAAATGCTACCCCAAAAGCTGACATTGGAATTTTAAGAACGGACCCCACTATACCGATTAACACTCCGCCAATTAAAACCTTTGCATTTTTACCACCTTTATCACCAGCTTTAATAGCCTCTGCTGTTGCAATCCCTGGTGGCCAAGTACCTGTTGCTGGGAAAATCTTTGTATCAAAAAATTTATATAATAATAAAGCATCCACAAACATCGCTAATATAACACCAATAAACAATGGCAAAACTAAATTTTCATAACCTAAAACATATGGAATTCCAATTGGCAACATTAAACTACTCGCGGCACTAAAAGTAGCCGATGATATTGCAGTCTGTATAATATTTTGTCTATGCACGGATTTGAATGCAATTAGCTTTCCAATTGGAATTCTTCCTAAAATCATCGCAAATATCGCACCAATGATGGATGTATTAGCAGAAATTCCTAAAGTCGTAATTAGCTGTATTCCAATAATTGCACCTACAACAGATGTTAAGACAATCATTAGTAAAGTTACGGGCTCCAAAGCCCGCGGATGTAGTACTTTATTATTCATAGTGTCAGGTCCCCTATTGTTGTTATAGTTTAGATATGTGAGATTGAATTTGATGCGCAATTTTCACTAACTGTTCAAGCATGTATTTCTCCCTTTGATCGTCAATGTCATATACTAAGCCAGAAATCGTTAGAGATGCCATGATTTCTTTCTTATAATTGAATAATGGTACACTTATACCAAAAGCATGTTCATTGTACTCCCCGACAGTAACACACCACTTATTTTGTCGAATGGCTTGTAACTCCTCTTGTAAACTATCAAGTAGCTTTTTATGCTCCTCTTCAGACTGCTTTTCATGAAAATACGCTAACAATTCAAGCTGCCTTTCTTTGTCTAAATAGGCAAACATAACTTTACAGGAAGCACCAATATAAAGCGGTGTTTTTGTACCTAAGGACACCGCATATTTTATATTCTTACTACTTTCAGCAATTTTTGTTGTGACTCCATACTCATTATCCATATAAGTTAGAAAGACTGATTCATTGATTTCACTTG
Source organism: Lysinibacillus sp. NPDC093197 (assembly GCF_044754025.1). NCBI lineage: Bacteria > Bacillati > Bacillota > Bacilli > Caryophanales > Bacillaceae > Lysinibacillus > Lysinibacillus sp. NPDC093197. Next base: position 236,439 of record NZ_JBIVOH010000002.1, read on the forward strand.
CAAGACTTTGCATCAATTCATAAATTGTAAAGTGAGGGTCATTTGTATGGGAGAGCATGTCATGAAATATAAACATTTTATAACCTAATTTATATTTTTTTGTAGCTTCATCCTGTAATAAATACCCTGCTTCAGTAAATGTATTGATTGTTCTTTGCACAACACTTGTATGCAATTTTGTCATGCGTGCAATTTCACGTACACCTAATGCGCTTTCTGTAGTTGCAAAGCATTCTAGTATATCCAATGAGTTTTTTAATGTCTTGACAGTCATTTATATATTTCTCCTTTTATGCGTTTTGGTAACCGTAATGTTTTTCAGCTACCTCTAAAGAAATATATCCATTTAATAGATCTTTTTCAATTGCTTTCGTACTTCTCTCTTGTGGATTGCCATAGCCTCCCCCAGTTGCTGTGACAAGTTCAATACGATCGCCTTTCTGTAATTCATAATTGGCGAGTACTCCTACTGGTCCCAGCTTTGTACCATCTTTTTTATGAATAATTAGATAGTTATGCGAGCCTTCCTCACCATCATTTAAGCCAAATGGTGCAAATTTATGTCTACCTAAGTTAACAGAAACCTTTTGGCTATCATGATTAACGGTATAAACTCGGCGTACACCTAAGCCACCTCTATATTGCCCTGCACCCGCACCATCGCAATTTAAGCTATATTCATCAATTTGAATACCGTATTTTGTCTCTGCAATTTCAACAGGAAGATTATACGTTTCTCCATCTCCCATACAATATTGCCCACTTTGTCCATCGTCATCATTTGACGCTCCCCAGCCACCTACTGAAGGCTCAACAATTAGGAATGATTCATTATTTTCAGGATTTTTGCCTGTTAAAATAAATGTACAAACAGACTGTAAATGCCCTGCTGATAATCTTTCAGGTAAATGAGGTGCAAGTGCCTTCCAAATTAAGTCTGCTGCCCCAATACGTGCCTCAAAGTTCATCGAAACAGGATGTGGACGCTTGGCTGATACAATTGAATTATCATCTGTAAGAATTGTTAAGCGTGTAAAGACACCTTCATTAATCACGTCAATATCTCCAAGTAATGCTAAGAACATGACACGAACACTAGCCATTAGGCCAAATTGTGAACAGTTTACTGGCACATCCACCGCAGGGTGTGAGCCTCTAAAGTCACAAATAAATTCTTCATCGCTAATCGTTACTTTCACTTTAATTGGATAAGGTCCACCTTTTAATGGATCGCCTTCAATAAAGTCTTCCGCATAAAATTCACCTTTTGGTAGATGTTGAAGCTCAAGCTCTACAATTTTTTCACCCTTGTCCAATAATTTTTGAATGGACAACTTCACCGATTCAGCACCAAATTTCCGACAAAGCTCTGAAATCCGTTTTTCACCTGTTTTCAAGGCTGCTACTTGTGCAAACATATCTCCAATAGATAGCTCTGGTAGACGAACATTTGTAGATATGATTTCATAAATGCCTTCGTTAAGCTCCCCCTTTTGATAAAGCTTTACACCTGGTAACTGAAGACCTTCCTGATAGATTTCATTCGAATTACTTGTAAATGAACCAGGGTCCATCCCACCTACTTCGGTCCAATGTGCTTTATTTGCAGAATAAGCAATAATTTCTCCATTGTAGAAAATTGGTAAAACTAATCCTACATCTGATAAATGCGAGCCTCCCCCAACATAAGGGTCATTTATTATGATGACATCACCTTCGTTTAATTTTCTCCCATTATCAAATTTTTCTATGACACGTTGAACCATTGGACTCAACATTCCAATAAAACTTGTCACACCATTACCTTGGCTAATTAAATTCCCTTTGGCATCAGTTAAACCGCAGGCATAATCTAAAACCTCATAGATAACGGGGCTCATAGATGAGCGTGCTAATGCAACAAACATCTCATCTCCAATGGCCAGCAAGGAATCTTGAATAATTTCTATAGCAAAAATATCTTTTTTCATGTGTTATTCCCCCTCCATCTCTACAATTAGATTGCCATATTTATCTATTTCAATAGATTGCTTGTCATTTATCACAACTGTAGATGTAGGACTTTCCACAATAGCAGGACCAGCAATAACATAGCCAGGTACTAACTTTTGTTGATCGTATACGTTAACCTCAACCCAGCCTGTTTCTTTGACGTATAACTTTCGTTTTGCTTTTATACATGTAGAAGCATCAATATGTGAGAAATCTAACTCCTTAAACTGGACCGCTTCATCTTTTCCATAAATCGTAAGATGTAAATTTACCAACTCTATTGAAGTCTCTGGTAAGTCAAAAGCGAACTCCTGTTTATGTTTGATATGGAAAGCTTCTGCTAATTGAGCTAGCTCTTTTTCATGAATCGAAATATTTGATGCATTTAATTTAACTGCATGTTCTTGACCTTTATAACGCAAATCATAATTAATCTCGAAATAATAATGTTCCTTCGATAAAGGTGCTTCCGCATAAGCATTTTCAATAGCCTCATCAATATTTTTTTGAATAGCTGTTAAATGATGATTATCAAAATTCATTAAGCTGGTTTGAATATAATCTTGTCGATATTCTGTCATCATCATCCCTAATGCTGAAAAGACCGATGAGCCATATGGAATAATAACTTTCTTCATGCCTAGTTCTTTAGCTAAATTAATCGCATGTAGTGGACCACCGCCACCAAAGGCAACCATTGTAAAATCCTCAGGGTCATAGCCTTTACGAATAGAAATGAGCTTTAGAGCATTTAGCATATTAGAATTGGCAATATCTAAAATTCCTTGTGCTGCTTCTTCTGCTGTCACATTAAACGGTTTCGCGATTGCTTCAGTAAGTGCTTCCTCCACTTTGTCAATAGACACTGGATTATCGAAGTTTTCTAATGATAATCTACCTAAATAGACATTTGCATCTGTAATTGTTGGCTGCGTATTTCCTAAGCCATAAGCAACAGGTCCTGGATTTGCCCCAGCAGAATCTGGACCAACTTTTAAGGAGCCGAATTGATCGACACGAGCGATGGAACCACCACCATTACCGATTTCAACAATATCTACAACAGGTGTTTTAATCGGATAGCCTGCAAATTTTTCATTTCTTTCAATATAGTAATCTGTTGTAACATTTACTTTTCCTTCAGTAATGAGTGAACATTTTGCTGTCGTTCCGCCAACATCAAATGCAATTATATTCGATTCATTTAAAAGCTCTCCTAGTTTTGCAGCACCAAACATACCCGCTACAGGTCCAGATTCAACTAGATTAATTGGCAATTCCATCGCTTTATCAAAGCTTGTCGTTCCTCCGTTTGATTGCATTATTTTCAAATGATCTGTTATACCAATCGAGCTTAATTTTTCTTTTAGGTTTTTTAAATAAGCATGTGCAATTGGTTTTACATATGAATTTAAAACAGTAGTATTTGTTCTTTCATATTCTCGGTATTCTTTAATCGTTTCGCTCGAAAGTGTGATGTACACCTCTGGCCAAAGCTTTTCAATTTCTTCTTTTAGCTGTAATTCATGAATTGGGTTTTTATAGCCATGGATTAATGAAATAGCAATAGCCTCCACACCTAATTCCTTGAATTTCCTAACAATTGCTCCAACTTCATCGGTATTAAGCGCTTTCATAATATTTCCTTTAAAATCGATGCGCTCATCAATTTCTTGTCGTAAGTAACGCTCTACAAACGGTTCTGGTTTTTTATATTTAAAATTATATAGGTCTGGACGATTACCACGAGCAATCTCTAATACATCACGGAAGCCTTTCGTTGTAATCAGCCCGACTACGCCCCCTTTTCTTTCCGTCAATGTATTAATAATGACCGTTGAACCGTGAATAAATGATTCAATCAATGAATCTTCTGTAACGTGTCGCCCTAATACATTTAAAATACCGTCCTCAAAATGACCTGGAGTCGTATGTCCTTTGTCAAAATGAAGATTTCCCATCTCATCTGTGTAAACTAGGTCAGTAAATGTACCGCCGATATCTGTTGCAATTTTCAAGTCTTCATCCCTCCATGTTCCTATAATCGGAACAGTGTTCCGATTAACAATTAAGTAAATTATATTTAAAAGAAAAAGAAAATTCAATGTATTTTATAAATAAAAATTCATTTGACAATTAAATTTATAGTAAAAACCCACTTGTTCTTACCATTTTTAGGTTTCTACTTATAAAAACAACCAAATATTACATTTCATAAATTCACTTTTATTAGTTATAAAAACAAAAAAACCCTGGGTATACACCAGAGCCTTAAACTACATAATTATAAAAATACATATCCTAAACAGAGAACATAGAAGAAGTACGGCGATAGATAATTCATAAACGATATCTACCTTATCTTTTTTTAAAATATAAAAGCTGCCCTTTCTGACTAAAAAGGAGCAGCCTTTAATATTGTATATTATTTAGAATAAACCTACCGCATGTCCTTCACTATCAACATCCATACGTAAGGCAGCTGGCTGTTTTGGTAAACCAGGCATTGTCATAATATCACCTGTTAGACAAACTAAGAAGCCTGCACCAAGCTTTGGAATGACTTCACGAATCGTTACTGTGAATCCTTCTGGACGACCAAGTAACGTTGGTTGATCAGATAACGAATATTGCGTTTTTGCCATACAAATCGGCAGAACGTCCCAGCCGAATTTTTCGATTTGCACGATTTGCTTTTTCGCTTGGTCTGTAAATTGGACATCTTTCCCTCCATAGACCTTTTGTACAATTGTACGAACTTTTTCTTCAATCGATTCTGCTACATCGTATAAAGGAGAGAAATTATTTTCTTCTTCAAGGACCGAGAGTACTTGCTCTGCTAAGACTAAACCGCCTTTGCCGCCCTCTTCCCAGACATTTGTACGGGCAATGCGAACATCATTTTCTTGACACCAGTTTAGCACTGCTTCAAGTTCCGCTTCTGTGTCCGTAATAAAACGGTTTAATGCGATAATTGGTTCAACACCGAATGTACGAATCGTTTCCACGTGTTTTGCTAAGTTTTCAATGCCTTGTAACAACGCAGGCACGTTTTCTCCAACAAGTGCTGTTTTTGCTACACCGCCATGCATTTTCAATGCACGAATTGTTGCCACAATCACTACGGCACTTGGTTTAAAGCCAGCTTTACGCGCTTTAATGTTCATGAACTTTTCAGCACCTAAATCTGAACCGAAGCCCGCCTCAGTTACAACGATATCCGCTAGCTTACGTGCTGTTTGTGTTGCCATAATCGAGTTACAGCCGTGTGCAATATTTGCAAATGGACCGCCATGAATAATAGCAGGTGTCCCTTCCAATGTTTGCACTAAGTTTGGTTTGAAGGCATCTTTTAGTAGTAAAGTTAGTGCGCCTTCTACTTGTAAATCACGCACAAATACCGGCTCACGATTATACGTATAACCGATGACGATGCTTGCTAAGCGCTCACGTAAATCGTCTATGCTTGTTGCTAAACAAAATACGGCCATTATTTCAGAGGCTACTGTTATATCAAAGCCGTCCTCACGTGGCATACCTTGTACAGGACCACCAAGACCGATAACCACTTTTCTTAGAGCACGGTCATTTAAGTCCATTACTCGTTTCCAAATGATACGGCGAGGATCAATGTTTAATGCATTACCTTGGTGGATATGATTATCTATAAAGGCTGATAACGCATTGTTGGCTGTTGTGATGGCATGCAAGTCGCCAGTGAAATGCAAGTTTATATCTTCCATTGGTACAACTTGAGCATATCCTCCACCTGTCGCGCCTCCTTTTACACCCATTACCGGGCCAAGGGAAGGCTCACGCAATGCGACAACTACATTTTTCTTTAGTTGATGAAGTGCATCTGCCAACCCAACCGTTACTGTTGATTTTCCTTCACCAGCTGGAGTTGGACTTATCGCTGTCACTAACACGACCTTCGCATCATCGCCCTGTGCTGTAATTTTTATAGGATCTATTTTTGCCTTGTAGCGGCCATATTGTTCTAGTGCATCTTCTGGAATACCTGCCGCTTTTGCTATATCTATAATAGGCTTCATAACCGCTTGACTAGCGATTTCTAGATCTGATAAAGGATGATTTCTCGTTGTCATTTGGCACCCTACTTTCTATATTATTTAACTCCATTATAGACTTTATTGAGAAAGAAAACACAGTTAGTTACGCAATATTTCGACAATCAATTGACAACTGTAATCAATTCATGTATGTTCTAAGAGAAAATGCAATTTTTTCATTTTTTATCAATTATGCCACATGTTAATTGATAGTATTTTACATTCGAGCGCATTGGAGGCGAATGCTTATGCAACAAGGAATCGTAAAGTGGTTCAATAACGAAAAAGGTTATGGCTTTATTGAATGTGATGATGGAGAAGATGTATTTGTACATTTTACGGGCATACAAGAGGAAGGCTTCCGTACACTTGAAGAAGGACAGAAGGTTTCATTTGATGTAGTGGAAGGCAATCGTGGTCCTCAAGCGTCAAATGTTGTGAAATTATAAGCGACAAGGAGCTGTTCATTTGATGAACAGCTCCTTCTTTGTTTTTTTGTAACTATGGGTTAAGCCAATAAAATGCTCCTGGAGAAATTAAAGTTTCCTTCGTCCGATCTGTATCTCTCAACGTAACACCGAACGGCCCTTCACATTTTCGACCAAGCATCATTTTTGTTGCGGCAGCTTCTTCGTAAAAATCTAAACGAATATTAGGCAAATATAATGAAACAAATTCCGAGTGAACTTCAGGCTCTGATAATTGTAATACTTCTTGCCATATCTTTGCCGTTGCCCTCGCATCTTGGACATAAAACTGTACTGACTCCATCGAAATATTTTGTGTTGTTTTTAGTGCGCCACTTGCCTCTAATTGTGCGTAACGCTCCTCATCCCCATCAGCCCATTCTATAAAAAATGGAAAATCGATTACTTGCTCTTGTTTCCCGAAATGTAACAGTTTCCATTCAACAACTGATCCATCTGGTCGTGTTCGACTACAAGCATCTGGTCCATAAACTTCTAAGCCAAGCGCACGTAAACGCTGTGCCTCTTCTTCTATTTTTGTAGTGCGTAAAGCAATTCTAGAAAAACCATAGCGCTCATTGTCCTGTTTAAAAGTATAATGTAAGGAATACGGTAATTTCGCCGCTTCCTCAAATAGCGCATAATCATAAACCGCTATTTGTTCAATATAGCTTAACCCAAAATAGCTTAATGTGTTATACGTTCCCCACATTGTGTGCTGACCACCATTTACCGTATGGATATGACGTTTATTTAAAAAGACTTTCATATTTTCCGGTGATTGAACTTGATGAACGATATGATCAAAATACAAAGTCATTCTTCTTCCCCCTTTTTGTCCTTTCATTATATACTTTACCTGTTAGTTTTCTAGGTTTAAATCAAAATTAGGAATATTCAAATAATTAAAGATGTTTAATTGGATATTTGGAAGAGTAGAGATTAATCACAACTATAGATCGTTATGTATATTGTCATAAACTATTTGATTCACGATCACTTTTTAAATTATTAAAAATGCTTAGCATGAATGTTAAACCTGCAACTATTTCAATGAAATAGGAACTTATGACTTTACTAAACCATACACCGCCTATAGGTAAAGCTAATGGCAAAATTGTAGCGATTGGCAGAAATATTGAAATGAGAAAACACGGAGTGAACACGCAAATAAGTAAAGGCAAATTTATATTAATGGTCCATTTTTTTATAAAAAGAAGTGATAAATAGACACCCCACATAAAGAGAGTAATAAAATTAGTCCAAAAAACAGGAGCTATACTAAATGTTGAATCTGACATAACTTTAATTTCATTTTTAATCTCATAACTGATAATTGTTAATAAAAATAAACCTATAACCCAAAATAATTTCCATAAATAAGGTGACCATTTTTTCATAAAAACCTCCTCCTTAGCCTCTTAGAAGTTTAATTTATTATTATTAATACGTCCCAAAATTCAAATAGTTCCAAAATAGTCCATATATTATAATTATCTGCTTTTTAAAATGAACATCATCACATTTCGAATTGCTAATTTTTATCCTTTTGACTTTAGTAAGTCTTTTACACTACGAACAATTTACGTCCTCGCCTCTTTACCCCCTCCTCGTTTCCTTAGGGGCAGCACGTAACTACAGAAAAGTTTCATACATAGGAAAAAGGGTAATTTATTAATAAATGAATTAAACAAAATCAGCTAGAGTTTATAAGGAGCGATTTCTGTAGTCAATTTTCTGACTTTTAGATGCTCCTTTTCATAGTCAAAAATATTGATATAACAGACATGCTTCATTTTGTTTTTTGTTATTGTGCCTTTTTTGGACAAACCAATTTTTTTAAGAAGAGCTAGCGGTCAGAAAGGATAAGAAAATGAAAAAATTTTTGTATGTAGGCCTAATCATCCTTAATTTTTGCCTATTTACCATGATGAAGGAAGTAGAGGCAAAGGAAAATCACGAAATGGATCGAAAGGTCATCCTTATCTCGTTTGACGGAATGAAAAATGACTATACTAAAAAATATGTGCAAGAGAATAAACTACCTCATATCAAGCAGCTGCTAGAAAATGGCGTAACTGCGGAAAAGCCTATTACGATTACCCCTTCTCTTACTGCGCCTTCACATGCAGCAATTGCAACAGGGGCTACACCGAAACAAACCGGCATCGTAAGTAATCATTTTCATGAACCAAACACAGCTTTAGATAATGAAGAAAGCGGTTTTCAGGCAGAAATCGAAGTACCTCCTTTATGGGTAGAAGCTCGAAAACAAGGGAAAACAACGGCCACCATCGCTTTTCCTGGTGCTAATCCCAAAGTGGATAAACAAGGCGATTATTCAATATATTTTGGAGAAACTTGGTCTCCAAGTAAGTTGGAATCGTTAACCTTTAAGAAAACTACTGAATGGGTTCAATCTCCTAAAAGCTTCAGTCCTTTAAAGGAAGCGAAATTCTCCATTAAAATGAAAAATGAAAAAGATCGTCTCCTCCACATTTTGGCGATTGACTCAACGGATGATCAAACTGAAAACTATGACACGTTTATATTATCTGAAGATAAAAAAGTAGATTCTGAGGACGATATTGTAAAAGGAAACATATGGGAGTCACTTCCAATCCAAATAAAAGATCATCAATCTGCGGGTTTTTGGTTCAAAATGAGAGTAGAAAACGAAGATCTTAGCAGTCCTGTAAAGTTATACCGTACAGCTGTAACTTCTAGTCGAATTAGTGGTCCTAAAGGATTTGCCGAAGATATTGAGAAGGAATTTGGATTTTATCCAGCACAAGATGATGATAGTGCCCTTGAGAAAGGATGGATTACGAGAAAGGAATATGAAGAGATTAGTAAACGACATATCATGTGGGTCACAAAAGTTTCGCTTTATGTAAAACAGCAATATAATCCTGATTTGCTCATGTTTTATACACCGCATATTGATCATGAACAACATAAGTATTTATTAATAGACCCTCGTCAGCCAGACTATTCAGATGAAAAGTCAAAAAAATATATGAGCTATATCGAGTGGTCGTATCAATTAGCCGACGAAGTAGTTGGTGAAACATTAAATTCCCTAAAAGACAATGATTATTTATTTGTCGTCTCAGATCATGGAATGGAACCTGCCCATTCTACTCTTTCGCCTAACAAAGTACTGCAAGATGCAGGGTTATTAGCGGTCGATCCACAAGATAAAAATAAAATTAATTATGCACAATCAAAAGCATACGCCATTCCAAGTGGATCAGCAGCAAATGTATACATTAACCTGCAAAACCGTGAAAAAGGCGGAATTGTTCCTCAAGAAGAATATAATCATGTCCGTGACCAAATCATCCAAGCTTTTAAAGAGGTCGAAGTCACATATAACAAAGGAGCAATGATTCGATATGAAATGAAAAAAATGAAGTCTGCCATACAAACGGACAATTATTCGTTCGCTACTGTTCAACAGCATGTCAAAAATATTTGGAGCCATCTGTTAGAACCAAGAGTCCATCCTTATGAAAGTGTATTGAAAAATGAAAATATAACGCTTTTGGAGCATCAAAATGCAGGCGATGTCGTATTAATTGGTGCACCTGGTTATGTTATTGGTAGCGACATTGAAGAAAATATAACGCCTCCGATTGAATTAGGGACACATGGAGGAGATGCAAACAGAAGCATGCTTAGACCTATTTTTATCGCAACTGGAGCAGAATTTTCAAAAGGGAAAGAAATTAAAACCACATCAAATTTAGATATAGCACCGACGATTTACGATTTACTAGGGTTAGAAATACCTTCATTTGTAGAAGGTGAAATCATTGAAGATATATATAGATAATAAAATGAAGGAACTCGGGGAGTGAATCATACAATACGTTTAATTTCCGCTACGTGCGGACGCTTTCCGCGAGCACAACGTAAGCCGCAACCCTCACTAATGTGCGGTTTATTGCGGCTTACATATCGTGCTTTCCCACCACATAGACAAGTTATTCTTGCTAAAATAGCATCATGTCCTTAATTTGTAAGTAATGTTCCTGCATAAATTGCGTTCGTTCTTACGCCTGGTTTAATTTCTCCATTAATAGAGTAAATATTTTTATCCATTAACACTAAGCCCTCTCCACAAGGTGCATCAAATGGAACTTTTCCTACAGAGCGCCAAGTATCCTTTTGCGCATTATAGATTAGTACATCTTTATTCCAATTAAACTCATAAGGATCAGCAGTAAAGTATTTTGTTCTAAATGCCAATAATTCTTCATCTTTTAATGATCCTAAATTTTTAACAGCATTATCATATACTGCTTTATTAAAGCCGCCGATCACCAACATTTCATTTTTATTTAATTTGACCGAATTTGCGCCAAGTAAAGAAATTTCTTTCCCATTTACTTTTACAGAAGAAACTTTTGACCATTGGTTTTTCTCGATATTGTATTTGTAGCCATCTGTATAAGCAATCGATCCTCCACCACTAAATACATAGAGATTTCCATCTAATATTTGAGCTACGCTTTGATTTCTAACACTTTCTCCTGGTATTGAAGCTAGCTCTCTAGTTTTGGATGTTTTTAGATCGTACTCGTATAACTTATTGCTTTCTTTTGCATTTTGCTTACCTAGCCCAATATACAATTTCCCATCTTTCTCAGCAGCTATTCCATCACTAATAGTAAATGGAAGATCTCCTACTTTTTCTACTTTCAATTTTTTATTTTTATCAATCGTTAGTAAAGTAATATCGTCTGCATATTCTTTGTCAGGACTGCCACCAATATAATAGATTCCTTTTTCTGTCGTTACGGAAGATCCATAGCCAATTTCATGGTTAAGATTCGTATGTTCCACCAATGTTAATTGATCTTTCTCTTTTTTATAAACATATATATCTGAGTAATGTTGCTTTGCGCCTCCATTTAGTACTGTATCATAAGGGAAATTCGCGCCGCCTCCTACAATTAAATAATCTTTATATGAGCCAGATAACACGCCAGCTGTCCCAATATTCTTTTCAAATCCTTTTTGTGCCTCAAGTTCTCCTGCATGTTCCCATGTTATTCTTTCCACTGAATCTCCGCCTTTAGAAGCTTCTACTTTACTTCCAATACCTACGCCCAAAACCAACATTGATGTCATAGCTGCTACCAAAAATTTTTTCATAATTTCTCCTCCTCCTAATATGGAAATTACATCAAATTTCTTTTTATAGATAATGACAAAATATCTCCAATCACCTCCTTTGGGGATTGCATTTATTTCTAGATCACCTTATTGAAATTCTTAATATTCCGAATATTTAATTGTTAAAAAAATCTTTACTTTGTTTTTTAAAGGAAAACTAAAAGAGAAATGAGGTAGAATTGACAACCTTAGTGGTATATAGTCTGCGCTGGAAGTCGCAAAAGCAAGTTTATCAATAATTCGTTTAAGAACGCGCCAATTTTCAAAACTATTAAATGACTAGTTTCAAGAAAGTTTTCGCGTTCTTTGTTAATCGTTCCCTTTGTCTCCCCTATATATAGTTTGCTAGGGTATATTAACAAAGAGATTTACAATACAATTATTTATCTCTAGCTTTTAAAGCTCATAGCTAAAAACGATTAGAAGATAAATAATGCTAGTCCTCCATCAGGCTTTCTTTTTGATAGGATAAAATCCCTCTGCAAAATGTCATCTGCACATCATAAACATTGTTTAACACAACTAAATCTGCATCCATGCCAGCTTTAATAATTCCTTTTCGATCACTTATATTTAACTGTTTTGCAGGATTCGTTGATGTCATTTTAATAACATCCTCGAGCGTACAGTCACCACAATATTTCAGCATATTTTTTAGCGCATCACTTAGTTTTAAAACACTGCCTGCTAATGTGCCATTCTCTAATACAGCCATTCCATCTTTCACAATGACCTTTTGACCGCCTAAATCGTAGTTGCCATTTTTTAAGCATTTTGCCCGTATGGAATCTGTAATTAAAATTAGTTTTTCGCTTTTTTTGTTTTGATAAGCTAACTGAATCATTGCTGGACATACATGAATGCCATCAACAATTAACTCTGCATATAATTCTTCAAGAAGCAAAGCAGCGCCCACAACACCAGGCTCTCGATGATGCAATCCTTTCATCTGATTAAACAAATGAGTAACTTGCGTAGCGCCAGCCCCTATTGCCTTTTTTACATCTGCAAATGTCGCATCTGAATGACCAATTGAAATGACAATTTCATTTTCTTTAAGATAGCGAATGAATTCCAATCCGCCCTTTTGCTCAGGAGCCAACGTAACCAGTTTAATTGTTCCTTCAGCAAGTTCTTGCCACTTTTCAAAAAGTGGGATTTCCGGCTGGATGATAAAATCAACTGGTTGTGCTCCTGCCATGCTAGGATTAACAAAGGGCCCTTCAAGATGAACGCCAAGCACCTCAGACTGTCCTGGTTTTTGATAACTTTTTATAAAGCTCGCTGCATTTTTCAATGCTTTTGAAATATTCTCATCAGATTGGGTCATAGTAGTTGCTAGAAAGCTTGTAGTACCTTCCTGTGGTAATGCTCGGACAATTGTTTCAAAAGATGCGATTTCTGCATCCATTACATCAGCCCCAGACGTCCCGTGCGTGTGAATATCAATCATGCCAGGTATTACTGATTGTCCTTGTAAGTCGATAACATAGAATTGATCATCTGCTTTATAGTTGGTCATCCAGCCTGTTTCTTGAATTTTTATTCCATCAATTTTAATAAATCCATCGGAAATAATCTGATTTTCTGCATAAATTTTTGCATTGATTAAAACAATTGATTGATCCATTCTATCTTACCTCTCAATTCATTTAGCTTAGCCATTCCACATATTACGAGCTTTCAGCAACCTCAAGTTTCCCTCTAAAACATCTTTTCAATAACTGCTTGAGCAGTTAGTTCTTTGTTATGAACAGATTCTTTGTTCGTTTTTTTGAAGTATTCAAGATAAAGTAAATCTAAAAGATAAAGCTGTGATATTTTTGCAGATAAACTGCCCCCTTGAAGTGGGCCTTCATTTGCACCACAAAGCAGTGTAATATCTGCGAAACTTGTCAAAGGAGATTTTGCAAATCTCGTTATCGAAATAATTTTTGCGCCTCTTTCTTTTGCTACTTTTGCTACTTCAATCGTATCTTTCGTTGAACCTGAATAGGATATTAGAACAGCTACATCTTGCTCAGTCATTAAAGCAGCAGACATAATTTGAAGATGAGAATCCACTGAGCACTCAGTTTTATTGGTAATTCTCATAAATTTATTTTTTGCTTCCATTGCTGTCATTAAGGAAGAACCTACGCCGAAAAAGTGTATTCTTTGAGCATTTATCATGCACTCGACAGCATGCGCAATATCGCTTTCCGATAGTAGATTATAGGTTTCAGTCAACGCATGGACATTGGACGATAAAACCTTTGACGATAATTCTGCAATCGTATCCTGCATCGTAATCGCACTGGAAAGTTGCGGGGTTTCATTATCTAGCGTAATGCTATGTGCAAGCATAATTTTAAACTCTTGATACCCTTTAAGATCCATCGTTTTACAGAATCGAAACACGCTTGACTCGCCTACGTTACATTCGTCAGCTAAATCAGTAATTGACATGTAAATGACATCTTTTATATTTTCGAGAATATAATCTGCTACCTTTTTTTCCGTGTTAGTAAATGAGTTGTATCTCGAATGAATAAGTGAAAATATATCTTGATTTCCCATAATAGTACTCCTTCTATTAATCGCCTCTTAAATGAAGTGATACTGCGCCAAGAATGCCAGCTTTATTTCCAAGTGAGGCTTTCATGATTTTTACATCCGAGAAACTCTCCATCGTTAACAATTTAACTTTATCCGCTATATTGTTGACGAGATTTTCTTGCTCCATTACACCACCACCTATAATAATCGCTTGTGGATTAAAAATGTGAATGAAGGAAGCTAACCCAAATGCTACTTCTAAAATCCAATCCTGAAGAACTTTTTCTAAACTTTTATCTCCTTGAAGCATTCTTTCGAAAATGACTCTACCATTTATAAAGTCAGCGTTTACTTCCTGTGCTCTTTTTATTAAAGAGGTTGTAGATGCATACGATTCATAGCATCCATTCTTACCACAGTTACAATTTTCACCGAATGGATGGGTAATAACATGCCCAAATTCTGCTGCCAATCCATTATGACCTTTATATATTTTAGAGTCTATTATTATGGCACCCCCAATACCCGTACCATATGTTATACAAAGAAAATCTTTATAGTTCTTTGCAGCACCAAAATACTTTTCTCCTAATGCAGCTGCGTTGACATCATTTTCAACTTTAACAGGAACTTTAAATTGTTTTTCAAGGATAGCCTTTAGTTGAGTACCAGTATAATTTGGAATATTATCATTAGCATAAATTATAGATCCATCTGTACTATTTACCTGTCCTGCTGTGCTAATACCTATTGCATGAAAGCCCTGATACTCATTTATTATCTTAATTAGTTTTTCAACTAAATACTTTCCACCTTTTTTACTTTCTGTATCATATTCTTTAAATACTTCTATTTGCCCATTTTCATCAGACATGCCAACTTTTATCGATGTACCGCCAATATCAGCTGCTAATATCTTCACTTCAATCATCCCTTTAGCCTGACTATCTAATTTACTTTATACTGATTGAATCGCACTAACAAATCTTTTAGTAATTTCCATCGGTCTTGTAATAGCAGTACCAACAACTGCTGTATGAACGCCAAGATCAAAAACGCGCTTTAGTTCGTCGGGAGTCCAAATGCCGCCTTCAGCAATGACAGGAATAGGGAAACTTTGGATTAGTCTTTTAATCAACTCTAAATCGGGTAATTTTTTATCATTTGTATATTCTGTATAACCGCTCAATGTTGTACCTAAGCAATCAAACCCTAATTCATACGCCTCTTTAGCCTCTTCATAAGTAGAGCAATCCGCCATAAAAATCTGATCTTTATACTTCTGTCTAATTTCAGGGAATATTTCACTTATTGTAGTGCCGTCAGGTCTAAGTCTTTTTGTGGCATCAAGAGCGATAATATCTACCCCCTCCTTGTAAAGCAATTCGACCTCTTTAGCAGTCGGTGTAATACACACATCCGATTCGTCAGATGACTTTTTAATAATGCCAATAATGGGTAGGTCAACCATACTCTTTATTTCTCTAATATCTTCAATACTATTTGCTCTAATTCCCTTAGCCCCTCCAAGCATCGCTGCATAAGCCATTTTCCCCATAATAAAAGAGCTGTGTAGAGGTTCTTCTGGAAGTGCCTGACATGAAACAATCAGTTGTCTTTTAATATTTTCAAAAACTTTCTGTTTTTTATTCATTTGCATACATCTCCATGGATAATCATATTACTTATCTGCCCCAATCGTAATTCCTTTTGTAAAATACTTCTGGAAGAAAATAAATATTAGTAGCATAGGAATTGCTGCTACAGTAGCACCCGCCATCTTATAAGCAAAGTTTGGATTTAAGTCTTGCATTAAGGTTGCAATACCTACCATTAGTGTTTTTGAGTTAACATCTTGGCCTACAACGAGTTGCCATAAGTAATCATTCCAAACCTGAACAAAATTAAGAATAAATAACGCACCAATACCCGGTTTAACTAGTGGCAGCATGATTTTATAAAATATACGAAATTCGCTGGCACCATCGATTTTTGCGGCTTCTCTTAAAGAATCAGGAATTGTATCAAAAAATCCTTTTAGTAAAAAAACGCCAAATGCTGTTGCTACATTAGGCCAAATCATACCACTTAACGTATTTACCATATTTAAGTCTTGAATAATTCTAAACAGTGGAACAA
This sequence comes from Lysinibacillus sp. NPDC093197, assembly GCF_044754025.1. Lineage (NCBI taxonomy): Bacteria > Bacillati > Bacillota > Bacilli > Caryophanales > Bacillaceae > Lysinibacillus > Lysinibacillus sp. NPDC093197. The sequence continues at coordinate 252,832 of NZ_JBIVOH010000002.1, forward strand.
TCATAACTTCTTTTGGAATCATTAAACTTGAAATAAAAATAATGAAAATAACATTTTTCCCTTTAAATTTCAGCTGTGAAAATGCATAAGCTGCAAGGGAACTAACAACAATTAATGCAAATGTAGACATCAGCGCTACAAATAAACTATTATACGTCCACGTTAGAGCAGGCTGATTATTAAACACATCCACATAGTTACTAAAGTTTAAGCTTTTAGGAAACCAATCTGGTGGCATCTTCACAACATCAGCACTGTTCTTTAAAGAACTCGTCACAAGCCAATATAATGGGAAAAGACTTAAAACAGCGAAAAATATAACAATGCAGTTTGTTATAATTTCTATTTTTTCTCTTTTCCTCTTGTTCTTATTTCTTAACATACTCATTCACCTCTAATCCTTCTTAAACATAGCTCTTAGCTGTGGAGTAGATAACACTAATGTAATGAGGAACATAATTACACCTACTGCAGAAGCAATACCAAGCTGATTATACTTAAATGCATTATTATATAAGTAATACATAAGTGTCGTAGAGGCGTTGTTTGGACCCCCACCTGTTAATAGCTGTATTACGACAAATATTTTGAGTACAGCAATAATGTTCATAATAATAATGTAAATCGTTGTTGGTTTTACCATTGGGATAATAATCTTAAATATTATTTTCATTCGGCTTGCACCATCGACTTCTGCTGCTTCAAAAAGTTCCTTTTGCACTCCAATCATTGAAGCAATATAAAGAATGATTGCCTGCCCTACATTTGTCGCAAAGGTTACGAAAATAATTACAGGCAGTACCCAATGTGTATCCCCTAAAAAATTGACTGAGGTTTCCATTTTTCTCGCTAAAAATGGTATAAGTCCATTTGCTGGATTTAGCAAAAAACTCCAAATCATACTCATAACAACCATCGAAACCATGACCGGAATATAATATGCTCCTTGTATGAAGGACACATATTTTGCATTTTTATCAAAAACAGTAGAGGCAACAAACAGAGCGAAAATTACTGTTAATGCCACAATGAAAACAACAAAAATAATGGTGTTGATTGTAGATTGCACGAAAACAGGATCACTAAATAATTTTCGATAGTTTTCAAACCCAACAAATATTTCATTCTGATAGTTAATCTTAAATAAACTTAAACGAATCCCTTCAATGATAGGGTAAACTAAAAATACTAAAAAAAGTAATATTTGAGGTCCAATAAACAAGTATCCTGTCATATTTTCTTTAAAAGATTTTTTATTGATTTTCATCGGTATCATTTACCTTTCTACAATTTAAGCCCCAAAATAAAGGGGCTTAAATTGTTGTAAAGTTATATACGCGGAGAGCTATTTATTATAAATTACAGAGTCTACTTTCGATTCCTCTATAACTTTATTACCATTCGTTTGGTAATTTTTCACAGCCTCATCTGCCGTTTTACCACCAGTATATAAAGCTTGTAATTCTGGATATAAAACTTGTCTTAATTGGCTGTATCCAGGTACATTTCCAGTGAAATTAAACATGTACGGATCATTAGCAGAATACGCCTCAAAGTAAGGTTTTTCTGATTTAAACTCATCAGCAACAGTTGTTCTAACTGGTACGCCATTTTTAGATGCCTTCACAAGTTCAGGATCTGTAGAAATAAATTTCACGAAATCCTTACTAATTTTAATTCTTGTTTCGTCTTTTGTATCAAAAACGGCTGCACCTGTTACATAAGTAAATGTTAATGGGTCCCCGCTCTCAGAAGGAATATTAGCCAGTCTTATATCAAACTTAGGCGCTTTTCCACTTTCCATATCAGCCATTGCATTATTGAATAAAATTGCGTTTGTAAAACTAATTGCAAGCTGTTGATTTTGGAACATCGCGTTCACATCGTTTGAAGAAACGGATTCTGCACCTGGGTTTGTTAAGCCCTCATCATAAATTTTCTTTAACCAATTTGCAGCTTTCACACCACTTGCGTCATCAATGATTAAATTTCCATTGTTATCAAAGAACTTATTGCCAAACATTCTTAAATAAGCAAGATTCCAAGTATCACCTTGATTATTTAGCGCGTATAATCCCATTGGATACGCATTTGAATATTTATCTTTCGGTAAATCTGTTTTTAACTTGTTTAGAATTTTTTCATAGTCAGCTAGAGTCCAAGTTTTGATTTCATGCTCTCCACCAATATACTCATCTAGTCCAGCAGCTTTAAACATATCTGCGTTGTAAGTTAAAGTACCTGGGTTATGTGAGAATGGGAAGAAGTACACATCATCACCAAATGTCACGCTATCCCAATAACCTTGTGCAATATCTTTTTTCGATTCATCATCAACGATATCATTTAACGGTACTAAAGCACCTCTATGAGCATAGTCGCCCATTGCAAACACACTTTCAAAAAATACATCTGGAGGTGTTCCACCATTAAGACTTACGTTTAATAGCTCATCACGTTGATCACCTGCAATAACTTCTACATTAACCTTTACTTTGTGGTCCTTATACTCAGCAGCAAATCGCTCCCCTGCATGTTTGAAAAAGCTATCATAATCTGCTCCATCTTCAGAAGAATCCAAAACACCTTTCCACTGTGGAGTTAACCAAACTTTTAGTTCTACCTCATCAGAAGAACTAGATTTAGAACTATCTGTAGAATTACTTGTACAACCTGCTAGCACTGAGAGTACAAACAAAATTGCTATTGCGGTTGTTAGATAACGCCTTTTAAACATAAACTACTCCCCCTTAATAATTTAATTTACAAATTAAAATTACCTTTATGAAAGACAAGCCTTATAATAGGCTTGTGTCCTCCCTCCTAATGTGCAACAATACCCGCATTCCTTTGAGAATTTCAAAACTTCGAATCTCTTATTAGCTCTCTTTGTACTTTAATATTGTTTGATCGATTAACGCCTTAATGCCTGCTACTTTATTTAAATCCTCACCAGATACTGGCTCTAATGGTCCTCTGACACTGCCAATTGTAACCCCATTTAATTTTAAAACTTCTTTAATCGTCGAATACATGGAACCATTTAATGAACATAAAGCAACGATAATATCATTAATATCATGCTGAATTTTTCTCGCATTTGCGAAATCCCCATTTGATACAAATTCCTCTGCCTTGATAAAAAGTTCTGGCATCGCGCCATATGTTCCACCAATCCCACTATCTGCACCAATTACTCTGCCTGAAACATATTGTTCATCAGGTCCATTAAATACAATAAAATCTTCACCTGCAGTAGACTTAAATCTTTCAATATCCATAACTGGCATCGAAGAATTTTTTACGCCTATCACTTTCTTATTTTCTAATAATTTCTTAAATAGATTAATTGAAAGATCAAACCCTGTTGTTTGCGGGATATTGTAAATAATAAATGGCATATTCGTTGCATCCATAATTTCAGTCCAGTATTTATAAACTGAACTTTCAGAAAACTTAAAGTAAATAGGTGGAATAGCAGAGACAGCATCATAGCCTAACTCCTCAGCATATTTTGCTAAAATCACACTATCCCTTGTCGATGGTGCCCCAACATGAGCGATTAACGTGAGCTTCCCTTTTACATGTTCTGCCACATATTTTAGTGTTGCTTTTCTTTCTTCAAGGTTGTGATAAATACATTCCCCTGAACTTCCACCAACATAAAGCCCTTTAACGCCTTTGTTGAATAAATAGTCGCAAAGTTCTTTTGTGCGGTTCTCAGATATTTCCCCTTGATCATCATAACAAGCATAAAAAGCAGGAATGATACCTTTATATTTTTCTAAATTCAACTTTGAACACCACCTAATTAATTTTAATAAAACCTTATGTGACATAACATCACGAAAAAATTACTGTACTTCGTAAGCAATGCATGACCTTAATCTAAACCACCAACTGTTAACGCTTACAATTAATATTATAACAATTCAAAATAAAATGTAAATAATTTTCTTTATTTTTTTATTTTTTGGAGAAAAATTTCACCTTTTGTATGCATAAAAAAAGAATTACCTTATAATTGCTACTTTAAATAACATAATACAGCTGTTATGTAGCGCTTCTCATCAAGACAATTAAATAATGATTGGCGATATTATTTTACAGTAAGGCTGAAAATTGTTTACAATCAGTCTAAAAAGGAGAAACAAATGCTTGAAAAACTAGAAAATCTTTTTCAAACAGCTTTTACGACTACATATAATGCGCAAGATAATAATCGATATTGGTTCCAAACAGAAGATGGCAGGAAATTTGGGATTAGCAAAACAGCCCTTTCCAATTCAGAACACAATCTATTAAAAACTTTATTCCTTCCCGTTGAGCATCTTACTATCGAACAAAATAATTCGAATATTCAGCAGAAGTGGTATGATTTTTTATTTAATGATGCAAAAGAGGTACCGTTTTTACAAGATGTAAAAACATTACGCTTTTTTTATTTCTATCTGAAACAACCAATTGATGATTTTAACAACTTTAAAGAAGCGATTACTGGTGGATTTCAGCAACCAATCATTTTAATGATCAATGACACACAAGGTATGATAATAGATGAAAAGCCACAAGTAGTTTTCGATCAAGAGTCGTTTAATCAGCTAAGTGATACATTCACTAGTGATTTTTTTGTTGAAATTTATAGTTATATCGGTCAACTACATCAAGCAAATTATTTATTGAAAGAAAAATTTGACCATGAATTCAAATGCTTTAACACAATTCATCGTTATGCAAATCGTGAAAAGACCATTACATTTTACGAAGCTTTACCATTATTGATGATTCATTCACCATCGTTTGTAAAAAAAGATATACTGTCCGATCTTTTTGTAGAAAGTATTGAAGGGCAAGAAATGCTTCATACTATTCAAGTTTTTTTGCAATGTAATTTAAATGCTTCTTTAACTGCAAAAAAGCTCTATATCCATCGCAATAGCCTGCAATATCGATTGGACAAATTTATTGAAAACACTGGTATAGATATTCGGTCCTTTGCAAACGCTACTTTTGTTTCTCTTGCAATGATACTGTTGAAATCAGAAAATTATCAATAGTTGTACAATGTGCCCAAACATGTTTTGTGTAATGTATACGTATACATTTTACATATTTTTCTCTTATACTCTAAAAAAACACTTACATAAGGGAGATGGCGAAATTGGCTGAATTAAAATTACAACATATTTTTAAGATCTATGACAAAAATGTCACAGCAGTAAAGGATTTCAATCTTGATATTGAAGATAAGGAATTTATTGTTTTCGTAGGTCCTTCAGGTTGTGGTAAATCTACTACATTACGTATGGTTGCCGGTCTAGAGGAAATCTCACAAGGAGATTTAATCATTGATGGAAAGCGAATGAATGATGTGGCGCCTAAAGATCGCGATATCGCCATGGTATTCCAAAACTATGCCTTATACCCACATATGAGCGTATTTGAAAATATGGCATTTGGCTTAAAGCTGCGCAAATTACCGAAAGATGAAATTAATCGCCGCGTGAACGAGGCAGCGCGTATCTTAGGGCTGGAAGAATACTTAAATCGTAAACCGAAAGCACTTTCAGGTGGTCAACGTCAACGTGTCGCTTTAGGACGTGCCATCGTGCGTGATGCAAAAGTCTTTTTAATGGATGAGCCTTTATCAAACTTGGATGCGAAACTTCGCGTACAAATGCGAGCTGAAATTACAAAGCTTCATCAACGTTTACAAACGACAACAATATACGTTACACATGACCAAACAGAAGCCATGACAATGGCTACTCGCCTCGTTGTTATGAAAGATGGCATTATTCAACAAGTAGGTGCACCAAAAGAAGTGTATGAGCAACCGAATAATGTATTTGTCGGCGGCTTTATCGGCTCCCCTGCTATGAACTTCTTTACGGGTACACTTACAGATGGCAAATTCCACATTAGGAATACGTCCATTACTGTGCCACAAGAAAGAATGAAAGACTTACTTGCGCAAGGCTATAACAATAAAGAAGTTATTATGGGTATTCGTCCTGAAGATTTCCACGATGAACAAGCATTTATCGAATCAACTCCAGGTTCAAGAGTCGATGTAACAATTGAAGTAGCTGAATTAATGGGCGCAGAGATTATGCTCTATTCACAAATCGAAGGTCATCAATTTATTGCACGTGTAGATTCCAATGCCACTGCTAAACCAGGCCAAGTATTGCCACTGGCATTGGATATGAATAAAGTACACTTCTTCGATAAAGAAACTGAAGATCGTATTATTCCAGGTAATAGTGGACAAAACAAAGGCAACGAAGGCACTGAAAAGCCTGTTGTTGTTGGCTAAGATGGTAGCGAAGTTGGTGACTCCTGTTCATAACAGCACACAATGAAAGGCGGAGGCACTCTGCACAATAGCGAGGGTTATGGCTTACTGTGCTGAGCGGAAAACACCGCCGCAGCGGACATCAACGGTATAGAAAAAGTGTTAGATTGATTCAATCAATCTAACACTTTTTGATTAGTTGCACTCAATATAAATTGATTCATATCCGGGTTTTTAATTTTTGAATTTTTTCAATTTCGTAGCTATATTTAGTCAAATCAAGTTCTTTTACAAGAACAGTAAAAAAGACTTCAGCACGATTTAAAAAGATACCTAATAGCATTTTTTGTTCAAATTCTAACACATGATCGTCGTTATCAAATAAAAATTGTACTTTTTTATTTTTTAATTGCTTTAATTGTATTTTAACTGGTTGATCAGGAAAATAACTTTTCCCAATGCCGTCCTCTAAGTAATCTTCAATCACATTGACAATATATCCCCATAGCTCAGGGAGATAGTCCCAATATCGAACACCTAAAATTTCTTTATTATAGCATTTAATCGATAACCCACCATCAAGTCTAAGAAGACCGTCTTCTTCTATATATTTATTTTGAGTGTTATTGATAAAAGAAACAAATTCATCCCAATTATCGTTTATGCTTATCGTATATTTATCAGGATTGTTGACTGCATCTTCCAAATCGTCGATAATTCTTTTTACAACAAATTCATTAATTGTTACTACTTCCATCATATATTCACCTCACATTAGTTTTTTGGATATAGTTGTCTAATATGCCCATCTTTAATCCCTAGTACGTGAGTATTGGTATACCATTTATTTCATAATGGTCCTGATGGAATACATTTAACAACCTTCAACCGATTAACACTAACTACCTCCTAGGCATAAGTAATTTGAAAATACTTAACTCATTCAATAGGCAAAGTATCAATAAATCAAGCTATTTTTATTAAAGTAAAAATAGTTCCGTTATGCAGAATATTAACGATAAAAATTTTTGCTTAGATTTTACCATACATTTTTTTCTCTATCAATTTTAAATAAATTTTAACGTTAAAGTCATTCCCCTCTTAAAAACTAGATATTTTAACTAAATAATCTATCCCTTTAATATCTCCATCCGGCTCTATAACTGCTACTGACACTAATGACTAAAGATACAATATAAAGTAGAAGTCTGGATATCCAGGTAATAATCAGCTTTAAAAAGCATAAAAAAAATCCTTTCAATTGATGATTTTTTTAAAATAATCGTTATTAATCAGCTTTACAGTTGCTGGATTATTTTGTAGGCTATCCATAATAGCACCAGAAAAAATGCTACAAGAACAAACAACCCGTATTCTCCATAAAATAATAAGAGGTGATTGTATGACGGACAAAGTAACTGCTTTTAAACAGGCTTTAGGTAATTATCCAACAGGTGTCACAGTTGTCACAGCTTACAATGATGTGAATGAACCGATTGGCTTAACGGTCAATTCCTTTGCATCTGTTTCCATAGATCCGCTCCTTATCCTATGGTCATTGGACAAAAAATCGCAGCTGCATCCACTTTTTAGTAATACGGACAAATTTGCGGTAAATATTTTAGCGAACGATCAAACACAATTATGTACGGTATTTTCAAGCAAAATCCCTGACCGATTTGCGCAAGTAAAATGGTCTAATTCTTTACATGGTTTGCCAATATTACATGATACTTTAGCTACGCTGCAATGCGAAACATATAAAAAAATCGATGCAGGAGACCATACGATTTTCATTGGTCATATTTTAGAAATTGATAATGCGCAGAAGGAGCCATTGCTTTATCATCGTAGGCATATTGGTCAAATCCCAACGAGTTTTTACGAATAATAAAAAAGTAGGTATTTCAAATTTTATTTTGAGATGCCTACTTTTTTTGTTTGTACGTTAATAATATTTTGCATTACGAACAATCTGCACATGCGTACAATATTGGAACATGAATCAAGTGCATGAATGTTGCACATTAACTCAGGACACTATGTGGCGACAATAAGCTTAAAATTTGGTCCCGAGTTAATTTCTATGCTTCTTTTAAAGCTTTACTTTTTTTGAGGAAATCTTTGTTTTTCCAGTCGATTAATTTGGACAATAACTCCATCTTGAATTGTAATTTGCACTTCACCAAATTCTAAATTTTGAATAGCCTTCGCAATAACTTCTAATTTCTTATCATCAATCTTAGACAGTTGAGACATACGATACACCCCTTCTTTTTTCATACTTTTGTGTATAAAAGAGATCCACGCATCAAGACGATTTGATGCCTCCCCTTATCTCTCAGATAACTTTGCTGGAGTTGGCACCGATTAACTCAGTTGCCGAGACTTCATTATGCCTCATTCCTCCAGACCTCTCGCGATAAGAGTTTACGTTTCTTGGAAATAATTCTATAATTCAGAAAACCTATTGTCAATATAAATATTATAAAACCTAGTCGAATACTATGCAATAGAGAGAAAAGGTACATTTTTATTGCTCTAAATTTTCTTAAATTCCAATCTTAAGATCTTGAAAGCATTAGTATGAATGTTCAAAACATAAAAAAGCTGTGCAGAATTATATATTCTACACAGCTGCTCTTTATTCGTTTTGTAAGTATTCCATTAACACTTTTGCCGTTTCTTGTTTACCAATGACTTTGATAGGTTGTCCTTGTGCAGGTACAATCCAATGTGGCTCTTGTCCGCCATATAAAGATTGTGAACTATTGGCAACCATCAACTGTGCATTGGCTGTTTCCATACGAAGACGTGCACGGGACAGTAAAAACTCCTCATCGTCCGTTGCCTCTAGCTTAAATCCTACTAAAGTGACATTTGGCTGCCAACCCTTTATTTGCCCTAACACTTTTGGTGCTTTTTTAAAGTGAATAACAGGGGGCTCGTCAGACGGCATCTTCCCTGCACCTTCCATTAAATTCCCCGATTGATCGTATACTTTATCAATGACCCAATCAGAGCCTGCAGCTGCCATAATAACGATGTCTACTTGTTCATTTTGTACAGCATGACGAACCTTGTCACTTAAATCTTCAATACCTTCAAAGCGTACTGTACGCATTTTATCTTGATTAATCGGTAATTGTGCAAAATAGCCATGCATATAGATGACGTCTGCACCTTCGGCAAGAGCTGCTTCAGCCAAATAACAGCCCATTGACCCCTTCGATAAATTCGTATGCCCTCGCACACGATCCCATTTTTCAAGTGTTCCCCCACTTGTAATGAGTACGGTTTTTCCTTGTAATGTCCCCACTCACACTCACCTTTTCTTTTCAAACTATCATTTTTGAAAAATAACAAATTAATAAGCAATCTACATGTTCTATTTTAACGTAAAAAGCTTAAATAACCTATTTCTTATTTTGTTCTTTTAGCCACACACTTAAAATTTCCGCAAACTTTTTCGTTACCGGTGAGGCTTGATGTTTCATGGCTAGCCCTATCGTACGATAACCACCTTGCTTTAGTGGGATAGCCCTTAATGAGGACGGTAATCGGTTAATCACTAATCGAGGTAAAATAGTAATGCCTAAATGGTGTGAAATCATCGAAATAATCCCAACCTCCTCCGATAGCTCAAATCGAATATTCGGTTTAACATGGTACTGCTCTAAAATTACTTTTACATCATTAGTTCCTCGATACGATGTCATTATAAAAGGCATGTCTTCTAGTTCAGTAATATCAATTTCTGAACGATTATAGAGAGAGCTTTGATCAGACACTATACATAAAAGGGGGTCTTGGACCAATTCGATAAATTGAAATTGCTCCGATTTTTGACCATTAAGAAAACCAGCATCAACTTCACCACTTTGTAGCCACTGTTCAATTTCATAATAGTCCCCTTCACGTAACTCTACTTGTATACCTGGAAACTGATTGTCCATAATACGGATAATTTCTGGCATCCAGTTGGAAGAAATACTAGAAATAACACCTATTCGCAATTTCCCTCTAGTTACACCAAGAATATGGGCCGCTTCTTGTTGTAATAATTCGTCCGCATCAAGAACATTTCGCATAGCCCGAAGCATTGTTTGTCCCTCGCTCGTTAATGTCACACCTGTTCGACTTCGATGAATAAGGGCAAATCCACATTCTTTCTCTAAGCTGGAAACAGCATGACTAACTGCCGATTGGGTTAATCCAAGAGCGTCAGCCGCTTTCGTAAAGCTTGAAACTTCTGCAACTTTATTTAAAATCTCATATTTGACTAAACTCATTCACATTCCCTCATATATACATGAATTTTTTTAATACTAATCATTATAAACATTCGTTTTACTAATCACAATACAAGATATATAGTAAATTTTAGTATGAAACTGTTTTAGTACACAGAGATAGAAGGTGCATAATGAGTAATCAAGGGAAAGCAAATTTATTAATGGTCATAGTTACAATGTTTTGGGGATTGTCTTATACGTTTATGGTAATGGGACTTGAAACATTAGCTGTATTTAATGTGGTAGCGTTACGCTGTATCATCGCATTTTTGGCAGCAGGCATTATTTTTTATAAACGTATGATAAAGGTCAATTTCAAAACATTGAAATACGCAGCTATTCAAGGTTTTCTGTTATTCATTGTCTTTGCACTTAGCTTATTTGGATTAGAGACAACTTCTGTTTCAAATGCAGGATTTATTTTAAGCCTTACAGTAGTCTTAGTGCCCATTTTCAGTAGCTTTATCGAGAAAAAGTTGCCATCAAAAGCAGTAAGTTTTGCAATTATTTGCACGATGATTGGTATTACAGTATTAACTATTCAACAATCTTTTACATTTCAAATGGGCGATATATTAGTTGCAATCGCGGCATTATGTTATTCGATTTATTTACTGTTAAACGGTCATTTTACACGTAGCGTAGAATCGATTTCTTATGGTATTTACCAGCTCGGTTTTGCTGGAATTTATGCGCTTGTTTTAACACTACTTTTTGAAGCACCAACACTTCCGAATTCAACTACTTCATGGATTGCGATTTTAGGGCTTGGTATTATCTGTAGTGCATTTTGCTTCGTTGGCCAAACTGTTGCACAACAGTACACTTCTGCTACACATACAGGACTAATTTTCTCATTAGAACCTATTTTCGCAGCGATGTTTGCGATGATGTTCATCGGCGAAGGACTAACGGTAAAATTACTTATCGGTGGAAGCTTTATTTTAATTGGTAATCTTGTCGCTCAATTAGAGCAACTTCATGTTCTTCGATTTATGCGAAAACATGAACAAGAAAAAGTGATGCATTAATTATACGAAGACCCTGAAATGTAATTTCTCAGGGTCTTTTTTATTTAACGCTTCAACGGACACTGTAATAAAAAAACAGCAAAAAGTGAAATGGAGTGCATACCATTTCACTTTTCACTTGTTTGCAAGCTAGTTAAATCCTTTATAAATATCTTCTCATTTGTTCAGCTTCATTCATTTGCTCTTCAGCTTTTAGTCGCTCTTCGCGTTGTGCTGGTGTCTCATCAACGATAGATTGAGGTGGCGTTACATGTGTATCGAATGGGTCAAGTTGAGCGCGTTTTGAATCTGCAATCAGTGTAGATGTTGAAGGATTTACATTATCATGCTCCGCATATAATACGATGGCTCCTTCTTCAACAAGCTGAGCGTAATAAGCTGTTTGCCCCTCTGTCAGATCAAATCGTTTTAAACCTTCCGTAACAGCTGTTTCACCTGTAAACCATGATTTAATTTGGTCAAACCAGTTACCTGCCTCATGTGTTTTCACATCAACATTTGATTTTACATCATCAATTTCGTGTGCTTCTCTAGAAATAATATGAATTTCATCTGTGTTATAACCTTCCATGCGCATACATTTTAAAATATGAAACATCTCTTCTCTCGTATGTGCAACTTCAATTTTTGGGTTTTGTTCATTCATCATGTTCAATTCCTCCTAATTTTGTAAGGCTTACTATGTATGTACCCTGCTCCTTTCACAAAAAACCCTTTTTATGCATCCTTTATATAACTGTAATATTTGTCATATCATATTGTTTTCTGTTGCGTTTTTGTCTTATTTTATTAATCGGTATAAAAAAGCACTTGGAGCGATTAACTTTACTCCAAGTGCCAATATTCATTATGCATATTTTTTATCAAGAAAGGCTTTCAACATCCAAGTATGTTTTTCAAGGGATAAATACATACCATTTAATAAATCTTCAGTACGGTCATCCCCTTCCTCTGCTGCTAGCTGCATAGCATGATGAATAGCTTGCATTTGTTTTTCAAAGTCTGAAACAATCGTTGCTACCATTTCATCAGCAGTTTCTTTACCTGTCGCTTCTTCAACATGTGATAGCTCGAGATATTCTTTTAACGTAGCAATCGGCTCTCCACCTTTTGACAGTATACGCTCTGCCGTATCATCAAAGTTTATTGTAATTTCATTATATAATTCTTCAAATTTTGCATGGAGTGTAAAAAAGGCATTACCGGTTACATACCAATGATAGTTATGTAGTTTCGTATACAGTACTGACCAAGTTGCTACTAGTTTATTCAATTCCTTGTTTAAATCTTGTGGCATCATTACCCCTCCAAATTATAGTATTTTTAGGTTTTTAGTATGCAACAACTTAATAAAACCTGTCAAGTTTGGACAGATTAAATAGAATAAAAAATAAAAAAATTTTCTAGTTAAACTCCTAATACTCAATACACTATTAGTTTGGTGAATTTAATAAACAGAACGCCAAATAGTATTATTTTAAAATAGCGTCCTATTTTAGTGATGAAGAATTTGAAATGATTGGACATAATTTAAAATTGGTTTATTATAAATGGAGTGATTCGGAAGCAACTTTTATCGATTAACTTTCTGAAAATGATTTAGTTTAGTTTTAATATTCAATAAATAAAAGATATTTTTAAACTAGTAAACCACCTATCAATTTTATTTGATCGGTGGCTACTGTTTTTAAGTTATCGAATTGACAAATCACTCAATATCAAATTTGTATAACTGCTTACTATATGGAATATGTTTAATAAACTTGCCTAATTCAATATTAAAATAGCTTTCAATATCTTCTTTAAGTTTTTTCTCTAAAACTAAAAATTCATTAACAATATAATCTAAGTCAAAAACATTATAAACATTAGATTTTGCCCAAATGGATTTTAACCTAGCTTTATTAGAAAAAGGTATCAAAGAAATAATCGCTCCATCTTTATAATCATCATACTCTACTGAATAATAATGGAAATCCAACCTTTCAATTTCTTTGATACGTTCTTTCCACACATACAGAGACTTATAAAATTCTAAAAAAGCTAGTTCTTCTTCAAAATATAACGCTTCATTAATTTTAATTTTAAAGATAGCCTCTACTCCCAAGATTAACGAAACATTTCTCTTATCTTTATTAGAAATGGCATCTGATTCACTTAAAAATTCATATTCAAATTTTATTTTACTGGAAATGCCGTCCATATATTACCATCATATCCTATCACTATTCTTATTTTTGTTTCACCTTTTGTACCTATTTTTTTATTAAGATTTACGTCAAACTTAAATGATAATTTATCATTATAATTTATTTCAAAATCTGAAACCGAGGCTTTCTGTAATGCTTCTTTTATCCAACCTTTGGCAGTTGTCTGACTGTTAGTATTAAATTTTGCCCAATTGCTAGTACTACTACTCAAATGTTTATTTTTAACAATGAAATTGGGCAATTTTTTTATTGCATTACTTAGAGCATATTTTCCAAAAGCACTTATAAGTGCTTTTTCTCCATACTTTTTAATGGCCCATCTTGCACCTTGTTGAATAACAATAGCTAAAACTAGAATTGCTGATGCATTTGCATCAATTGTATTCATTAAGAATACCTCTTCAGTATCTTTATCTACAAGAAGTGCTTTGAAATTTTCTCCTTCGATTTCCACAAAGATTAAATCATACTCTCTGTCTTTTCCATTTTCTTTTAAATTAACAAACATCTCACCAGAATCAATGTTTATATGCATATATGAATAAAAATCAAAATATTCTGAAATCAAATGCGAACTTATTCCAATTTCATTCATTGAAAACTAGTCTACATCCAAATCAATTTTTCTCGCATTTGCTTCAATAGAATCATCACTAAAATTGCTCGCAAGACCCATCGCTGAATATGTTATATTAAATACTAAAGCTACAACTAATAATTGGATTAAACATTTTTTCATTTCCTTTCCTCCAAAATATTTTTATTAAGCGTCAATAGCCCTTTTCCATATCCTTTGTCATTTCCTACATTCACAATATAATTGCCTATAACATCTAATAAATCTTTTTTCTCTTCAATATTTTCTTGTTTTAATATCGAAGCAATTATTCCAGTTGCATAGGCAGTCGCAAAAGAAGTTCCTGAAAACAACTCATAATCCCCATCTTTATTTGTTGATAAAATATCAACACCAGGAGCTGAATAATCCACTTTATCAATAGCAGAATATGAATCAATCTTTAAGTTTTCATCTAATGATGCTATAGAAAGTACCACATCATATTTAGCCGGATAGTCAACTGAAATCCCCATAGTATTCCCTGCTGCAGCAATAATTATAATCCCACTTTTTATAGCCTCTTCAATAGCAATTTTTAAATCTTTACGATCATTGATAAAGCCAAAACTGATATTAATTATATCAACTTCATTTTTAATACTCCAATTAATCCCTTCTATCACTGTGTCTAATTTAGCTTCTCCGTTTTCATTAATTACTTTAACATCATAAATTATAGGATTAGCTAAAATCCCCTTTACTTTCCCTCCTTTAGCTGCAATAATTCCAGCTATAGCTGTACCATGTCCATAATCATCATGAACTTTTTCTTTCTTTTTAGAAATCGCATTATATTCTATAAAATCTACATCTTGTAAATCAGAATGCTCTTTATTTATGCCACTATCTAAAATAGCTATTTTTACTGGTATATCATATTCATTTTTATCAAAACCAACAATTTTTTCTGACCAGCTTAAATCAGAACTATTATTATCCAATTTGGCAAATAAAAAAATACAAAATAAAATAGGTAAAGAACCTAAAAAAACAAATTTTATTCTTTTAGATTTGAAAACATTCACCTCTTTCTACACATGAACTCTGCAAAAAAATATAATCAAAAAACACCAATAGTCTTTATGAATTTCTTAAAAGAACCTTCTATTTTCAAACTAGGAAATATTTTAACCGCATTATAATTATTTCACCTTTAAAAGTCATTACATTTTTAAGAATTATTTTTATTTTTATAAAATATGAGCTACATCTAAACTTTGAGAGATAATTTTTAAACAATAATCCTCTGGAAAATAAAAATACTCAAAACGCTAGAATACTAGCGTTTTGAGCTTTAAATGATGAAAGTTTTATTGGCATTAACCTTAATCATAAATTTCCCACTGTGTCTACTCATCATCTAATATATTTTCCTTAGACCTTTTCATGGCAGCCTTCATTTGATTTTCACTACTTATTAATTGAAAGCTTACTTGCTTCATTAATCGCAAAATCCGTTTATGATTAAATTGTTTATTAAATTTCTGGTTTAGATGCTGCTGCATTTTGCGATAGCCATAATTTGCTTGTCCCTTTTCATGTAGCTCACTTATTTCTTTTAAAATCTTATCATTTTCCTGCTGTCTGGTCGTTGGTGTACGCTGTGTCCATTTATAGTAAGCAGAGCGTGCAATCCCTGCGAATTCACATAGTAGAGAGATCGACAAGTTGTCGTTGTGATGCAATGCTTGAACGGCCATATATTTATTAATTACATTACTTTCCTCCCCTCGAGCTCCTCTAGCTTTTTTAACAATGCATTTTCTGTACGTAGTCGCTCATTTTCATGTTCAAGTTGTTTAATTTCTACCTTGAATTTCTCTTCTGTTGTTCGCTCATGTTCTTCTTTATTTCGCCCACGTTTATCTTTCAGCGATTGTTCGTCACCCGCCTCATATTTTTTTACCCACTGGTAAACTTGTTGGTACGATACTTGATACGTATTTGCTGTTAGTTGATAATTGTTGTCGTTCTTTAAACAAAATAAAACAATTTGAATTCATTCATCTAAGGTCGTTTTTCTTCCCTTTGGCATAAGTGCTTTCCTTCCAGTTTATCCGTCATTTTTTCTATTATCATTGTTAATGGAATGAACGAGAACAACATATTCATTAATGCTTAAAATATAAAAAATACCCCCTTCATCACTTTGAAGGGGGTATTTTCACTCTGTTTTGTCTTTATTCAAATGTTCCATTTCTTCCATGCTTTCTTCAGCCTTTAAGCGATTTTCCCGCTGCTGAGGTGTCTCGACGTTATCTATCGTATCAATAAATGGTTCGGGTGCTGTCATTCGAGGCTCAAGAGGATCATGACGATATGGGTTTCCCTCTTGGTCGACCGCTATTTCTAACGGACCGTCCGTATCTGCCTTCTCAGCAAATATAACAATGGAGCCATGTTCAACAAGCTGTGCATAATAGGCTGTTTGCCCATCAGTTAAATGAAAACGCTTGATGCCTTCCTTTATCGCCGATTCACCTGTAAACCATGATTTAAATTGATCTACCCAATTACCTGCCTCATGTGTTTTCACATCGGTTTCCCATTTAATGTCTTCAAATGGAGTA
Source organism: Lysinibacillus sp. NPDC093197 (assembly GCF_044754025.1). Taxonomy (NCBI): domain Bacteria; kingdom Bacillati; phylum Bacillota; class Bacilli; order Caryophanales; family Bacillaceae; genus Lysinibacillus; species Lysinibacillus sp. NPDC093197. The sequence continues at coordinate 269,855 of NZ_JBIVOH010000002.1, forward strand.
GAGTCTTTGGCAATAATATGAATATCATTTGTTTGATAGCCTTGACTATGCATATTTGTTAATATTGCTAGCATTTCCTCTTTCGAGTGTGCCACTTCAATATGTGGATTTTGTTCAATCATGCTGTTTATGTCCTCCTAATTTTTATGGCCCACTCAAGACACGTTCGTATCAGAGGAATTGCCTTTACCTATTTCTTTTTAGTCGCTTAGTGTACTCGTTTCATGACTACTCGTTAAGATATGCCTTTAACATCCAAGCATGTTTCTCAAGTGACTGATACATCGCATTTAGTAAGTCTTCTGTACGATCGTCTCCCTCTTCAGCCGCCAACTCCATTGCGGAATTTAAAGCCTTCATGAGCGTTTGGAAATCTGAAATCGTTGTTGCGACCATCTCTTCTGTCGTTTCTTTACCAGTTGCTTCTTCGATATAAGAAAGCTCAAGATGTTCTTTTAAAGTGGCAACTGGTTTTCCTTCTTTTGAAAGAATACGCTCTGCAATTTCATCTAAATTTAATGTTGTTTCATTATATAACTCTTCAAATTTTGCATGGAGTGTGAAAAAGGAACTGCCCGTTACATACCAATGGTAGTTATGCAATTTTGTATACAGTACAGACCATGTTGCTACTAGCTTGTTCAATTGTTTGTTTAAATTTTGTGTCATAATATCTCCTCCAATAATTCATATACTAGCCTTTAGTATGCGTTATATTGTGTATTGGCTATACCTCATATTTTCCCTACTGACACATTTTCAAACATCTAATTGCATAGTTAACAATTATTATTTATAGTGGAAGTCTTCTTTGAACGTTTCAATCGCAAAAAAGCGCTATTAATATTGCAAACTTCTACCTATAATTATTTCACTTTTCGAAATAGTTTCGTTATAATGGTATCACTTACGTTAAAAGGGGTGTTCTTACATGGAAGTATTACCATTACGAAAAGATGTTGCAGTTGAGGAAACTTGGAATTTACTAGATTTACTTGAAAATGATGCTGATTTTGAACCTGCTTTAGCTCAGTTTGTTAAGGAGGCAGTAAAATTCGAAAGCACATACAAAGGTACAATTACTGATGCTCAAAAAGTAATTGATGTACTTACAGCTTATGAAGCATTACAAGTAGGCATTGTCCCAATCGGAACGTATGCAAGCTTAAATATCCAGGCTGATCGTACGGACGAAGTTGCACAAATGCGCGCAGCAAAATTTGGTACCGCAGTTGGTAAAATTAGCAGTTCCATCGCATTTGTACACAGTGAATTGCTTGCGTTGGATAAAGCCATTTTAGAGGAAGCTGCAGCATCAAGTCCGCTTTATAAGCGCTATATTACAGAGCTATTAAAGCAAAAGCCTCATCAATTACATCCAGAAGTAGAAAAAACGCTCGCTGCGTTAAGCTCTACGTTTGAAGCGCCATATGAAATCTATAACACGACAAAGCTCGTAGATATGCATTTTGGCGAGTTTGAGGCAAATGGTAAGAAGCATCCGCTAAGCTACGTATTATTCGAAAATGATTGGGAGCTTGAAACTGATACAACTATTCGCCATGCAGCTTTTAATGCATTTTCTAACAAACTTCGTGAGTATCAGCATACAACGGCAAAAGTGTATAACACACATATTCAGCAAGAGAAAACAATCGCTGATTTACGGGGCTTCGACTCTGTTATTGACTATTTATTGTTTGACCAAGATGTAGATCGTTCACTTTATAATCGTCAAATTGACCTTATTACGAAAGAGCTTGCCCCACATATGCGTCGTTATGCAAAACTTGTGCAAAAAGCGCATGGATTAGAAGAAATGACGTTTGCTGATTTAAAAATAGCACTTGATCCTAGCTATGATCCAAAGTTAACAATGGCAGAAGCAAAAGATTATGTTGAAAAATCATTGGCTGTTATGGGTAAAGATTATGAGCAAATGATTGAAAGAGCGTTCAACGAGCGCTGGATTGATTACGCACCAAATAAGGGTAAATCTACTGGTGCATTTTGTTCAAGTCCGTACGGCAGTCATCCATACATTTTAATGTCATGGAATGAACGCATGAATGAAGTATTTACGCTTATCCATGAGCTGGGTCACGCAGGCCATTTTGTTAATGCACATGGACATCAATCTTATTTAAATAGTCGCCCATCTCTATACTTTATTGAGGCTCCGTCTACAATGAATGAGATGCTTCTAGCAAACTATTTACTGACACATAATGACGATAAACGTTTCAAACGTTGGGTCATTTCAAACATCGTATCGAAAACGTATTATCATAACTTTGTTACACATTTATTAGAAGCAGCATATCAGCGTAAAGTATATGAATTAGTGGACGCAGGTGAATCTGTTAATGCAACTGTATTAAACCAATTAAAACGTACGGTTTTAGAAGAATTCTGGGGAGATACTGTTAATATTGCAGAAGGTGCAGAGCTTACTTGGATGCGTCAACCTCATTACTATATGGGCTTATACCCGTACACATATAGTGCTGGCTTAACAATCTCTACACAAGTATCGCAACGTATTTTAAAAGAAGGTAGTACTGCAGTAGACGAATGGCTAACTGTCCTTCAAGCGGGTGGCACAAAATCACCTGTAGAGCTTGCCCAAATGGCAGGCGTTGATGTGACGACAGATCAACCGCTTCGTGAGACGATTGCTTACATTGGTCATTTAATCGATGAACTAGAAAGCCTAACAGAAGAGATTGAAGCTTAATAGAAGCTATTCTTTTTCTTAACTTTTTAACGTTACCATCTACGCACTCTTCTAGGGCGTAGATGGTTTTCATTTTTTTAGTTCTAAGCGAGAAAACATATACATATACTAGAATCAGGGCTCGCCCCATTAACTTTTTTGATATTTCGAAATAGATAATCATTTTTCTTCGTACAAAAGTACCGTTATTATTAAGAGTACGCAATTTATTTAGCAAAAATCGACTAACAATTTTCAAAGGAAGTGTTTCTAATTATGGTAAAACGTAATGATCCATGCCCATGCGGTAGCGGCAAAAAATACAAAAAATGTTGTGAAGGTAAACAGCAAGTTACAGTAGAAGCTGTAGCAATCGAAGAACTAGAGCGTGTACTACAAACATTTTATCTAGAATATCCAGAACGCAAAGATGTTCGTGCATATATCGAGCATGTTGGCACATGGCAGCCAAAATTAGAGAGCGTGCTTCAACGTGAGCTTATTGAAGCGATTGCTTTAGACGATTTCTTCTTCCATCAAGAGCCATCTATTTGGAAAGGTTACTTAAAGAAAACGAAGAAAAAAACGGTTAGACCTTCTACTTTAAAAGTGCTAGAAGGCTGGTCACAACCAACATTATTCATCGGTACAGTGACTGTTGTAGAAGAAAAATATTTCAAAGCTAGTCATGTCCTATCTAATGAAGATATTTATATTCGTCGCGAAAATGATAAGCCAATTCCTGAGGGAATGCATGTCTTTGCGTTCATCTTACCAGATGGCACGAAGCAAGAAGCGCATTATTTAGCGGTGTCTACTCTTATATTCTTCCCACAAGACCATGAAAAGGTATTTGTGAAGTTAAAAGAAAACTTCGAGGCTTCTAACAAAAAAGCTCAGTCATTCTTAAAAGAAGATCATCTTTCATTCTGGGAGCTACTTGTGTCTAATGGCTACAAGGGTGAAGAATTTACAAGCTTCGAAAACGGTGTTATTGCGCAAGTGAAGGAATTCCTTGAGCAAAATGAGCGTGAAACAGCACCAATGCTAGAATTATTAGAGGATTACTTAATCGAAGGACAACCATCTGCACGTAAAGAAGCAGCAATCGCAGCGGGTGCCATTCGCTACGGTCAAGAAAAAGAACTGTTTGAATCGCTATCTTTAACAGTTAAAGAAATTGCAGCGACTTTCGATATTTCGCCTTCCTCTTTAACAAAATACTATCAAGATTTAAGTCAATACGCTTCAACTAAATAAAAAAAGAAAAAGTGTTAGATTGATTGCAGTCAATCTAACACTTTTTGCTATGGCGGTATTTTCACAGGTTTAGTGACGATTCCTTAGATTTTCGTGGCGATTCGCTGGCTTTTAATGGCGATTCTCACGAGTTTACTGGCGATTCACGTACTTTTATCGGCGATTTCTCTTTGTTTACTGGCGATTCACGTGCTTCTATCGGCGATTTCTTTATGTTTACCAGCGATTTACACTAAAAATAGAAAAAAGCTACGTTTGTAATCTGCATCGCAGAACACAAGGTAGCTTTTTCTATGGTAACCAACCAATTTTATTATTTCCGATCATATAGTTATTTATGCAAGCAAGAAAGGAAATATGATTAATTACGTGCATAAATATTTCTTTTTAAGTATTTTTGTGAGAGATTCCACATCTCTGGCTCTTATTTGCTATAAACTTTCATTAGCTCTTCACCAAGAAATTGTAGACGCTCCCCTACTGTACATTCCTCAATACAAAAACGATGGGCTTCTGGTTTCCCACGTTCTTTGCGTAGTTGCTTAATGACTAAGCAATCAGCACAGTACATATCATGTAGTTCATCAATATCTTTCATAACCGTCACTTTTTCCATTAAGAACCTTCGCCCCTTTCACGTCCAAATTTCATGTCTTTCTATTATGAAGTGAACGTTGTGTTCAAGCAACTATTTTGTTCATCCTTATTTAGTAAAAAATGTTTGATTTAAATTGAAGGTTGTCAAACAACACCATTGCTGTACAATAAAATTGAAGTCTAATCGCAAAGTAGGGATTTTCATGTTAGAGGTCTATATAGATGCTGCAAGTGCAGGTAATCCTGGTCCTAGCGGCATTGGGATTTTTATTAAAGGAGAAGGCCATCACGTACAAGTTAGTGAGTATATCGGTCATACAAATAATCATATTGCCGAATTCACCGCATTAGTGCGCGGTCTAGAGGAAGCACAAAAGCTTGGTACGAGCATTGTCTCCGTTCGCTCCGATTCAAAGGTTGTCGTTGCGTCTATAGAAAAAGAATATGTTAAAAATGAAGAATTTAAACCCTATCTTGAGCAAGCATTAAAACTTGCAAGCAACTTTGATTTATTCTTCATCAAATGGATCCCAGATGGGCAAAATAAAGCAGCAGACGCATTAGCGCGTAAAGCAATTCAAAAAGAAAAAAATTAAAACAATAAGTGGGGACTGCTCGAGCAATCCCCTGTTAGCTCTTTCATTCATGAATGAACTCATTGTATGTTTCTAAAAGCCCGCGATAAGAACTTTTAAATCTACTGATTTATAAATTATTTAATTAAACGAATAAATCGCTTTTTCCCAATTTGTAATACTTCGCCATTTATTAATACACGATTTAAATCATCAGTATTAATTTTTTCTTTATTGATTTGAACACCGTTTTGTTTAATTAAGCGCATAAATTCACTTTTACTTTTTACAAATTCTCTATCTATGAGTTGAGGAATGATATCTACAATTGTTTCTGCATCAATCTCTATTAATAATTCTGGGATATTTTCTGGAATATCCTTGTTGGTAAAGGCTGTTGTGAAGTACTCAAGTGCTTGTTTTGTCTCTTCTTTGCCCCAGTATAATGTCGTAATAATATTTGCGAGCTGTAGTTTAATATCACGTGGGTTTAAGCCATTTGCTAAATCACTCTTTACTTGTTCGACAACGTCTAGATGCTCATCCGTGGCTAATTCATAGTATTTCACGATTAAATCATCTTGCACTTCCATCACTTTTTTAAACATGACTTTAGCCGACTCATCAATACCGATATAATTGCCTAAGCTTTTACTCATTTTTTCGACTCCATCTAGTCCTTCAAGTAACGGCATAAAAAGCGCGACTTGTTTTTCTTGTCCGAAATGCTTTTGTAAAGTACGGCCCATTAAAATATTGAAGGTTTGGTCAGTTCCGCCAAGCTCGATATCCGCATTTAGATGAACCGAGTCATATGCCTGCATGAGCGGATAGAAAAATTCATGGATGCCAATCGGTGTGTGATTGTTGTAGCGTTTTTGGAAATCGTCACGCTCTAAAATACGGGCAACGGATGTCGTTGCTGCTAATTTAATGACCTCTTCAAATGTCATTTTAGACAGCCATTCACTATTAAATTTAACAATCGTTTTTTCTGCATCTAAAATCTTGAAAATTTGATCACAGTACGTTTGTGCATTCAATCGTACTTGCTCATCGCTCAACGCTTTCCGTCCTTTCGCTTTCCCTGTTGGGTCTCCGATTCGACCTGTGAAATCACCAATTAAAATAATAATTTGGTGACCAAGATTTTGTAATTGCTTCATTTTACGCAGGACAACCGCATGTCCTAAATGAATATCAGGTGCTGATGGATCTAATCCGAGCTTAATGTTCAGTGGCTTCTGTTGATTAAATGATTTTTCAAGCTTCGCTAAAAGCTCATCTTTATTTACAACCTCATGTACACCTTTTAAAATAATTTTTAGCTGTTCTTCTGGTTTTTGAAACATTTTAACATCTCCTTGTAATATTATTGCTAATATTGAAAGTTCTATAAGAATAGGCAAAATAAAAACGCCCTTTCCCAATCGGAAAAGGACGTTGAACACGTGTTACCACCTTTAAAATGTAAACAACTCGCATTGCTTACCTCAATAAGTACAAACTCACTATACTTTAGCACATGATTACGGATGCTAAACCGTTGTAGCCTACTCAGACAATGCTTTTCGGTACACAGCTCCAAGATGTATTCACAATCGTCCAACATGTACCTCTCAGCAACCGGTACCTTTCTGTATGTCTACGTGATTGTTACTAGTTCTTATCATAGCCTTTATTCTTATACTCCGAAATGTGCGACACAAATCTTAGTTATGCAGATATTAATTGTCATTATACTCAATTAATTTAATTTGTCAATATGACTATTTTATAAAATTATTAAGCTCATCATTAATTTTTCATAACATTCATGTACTTGTTTTGAGAAAAAACTTTGGGCATGTGTATTAAGTTAAGTAGGAAATTTCTATAAAATGTTATGTGCCAAGTAATTCATCATACGTTTCTAATAGCCCACAATAAGAACTCTCTTCGGAAAACTGAAGTTTTTCATTTTTACAAAACTCCACAAATTTATAAAATTCTTTCTTCACTTCATTTTTGAATATTTCTATAGGTACGAGAAAGCTCTGTGAACAATCCAATTGAATTTCATAAAACTGACCATTTTCTTGAATTACCGTATCATTATAAGAAGCATTATCTAGAAAAACAATTCCATGACTTCTTCCATCATAGTGACTATTAAAAATATAAATTAAATCACTCCACGTTTCTAATAAACTTTCCGTTATTTGCTCTTCTCCAAAAATCACCACATCATTATAAATCAAACTCACAAAGCCACTTAAGTAATCGCCCTCGTTTTCTTCTAAAATCTTCTGTGCCTTTTCTACCGCTAAAGGATTGGTAATGGGGAAACTTTCTATTTTATAAACAGGAGCATTTATTTCTTCTTCCCCTATAAATGTTTCGATTTTTAGTTTATTCATAAGACACCTCACACTTATGAGTAATCCCCAAAAACAAAGTTGTGGGGACTGCTCGCTAAAAACAAGCGGTCTCCCTAATAAATTTTAGATTTTAGCCGTCAAGTTTTGATCTTATTCATTTTGTATTAATTCATCATACGTTTCTAGAAGGCCCAGATAAGAACTTTCTTCGGAAAACTGTAGTTTTTTATTCTTGCAAAACTCCACAAATTCAAAAAACTCCTTCTTCAGTTCATTCAGGAATTCCTCTTTTGGCAAGAGGAACTCCTGAGAAGAATCAAGTTGAATTCGATAATACCGTCCCGTACTTTCAATTACAGTATCAAAATATTTACCATTATCTAAAAAAACTATTCGATGACCGCTTCCATCATATCTACTTTTTAAAACATAACTTAAAGTACTCCAAGTATCTAATAAGCATTCAGTTAATTGCTCTTCACAAAAAATAATCTCATCATTAAAAATCAAGGAAACAAATCCACTTAAATAATCGCCCTCGTTCTCTTCTAAAATTTTCTGTGCCTTTTCTACCTCTAATGGATTGGTAATAGGAATAGCTTTAGTTATTACTTCTGGAAAATTGCTATAATATTGTCGACCAATAAATGTTTCAATCTTAAGATTTTTCATATGACACCTCACATTTATAGTATTCTAAGAAAAATACAATGTAGGACTGCTTGATAAATTCAAGCAGTCTCCTGTCTATATTTTGCCATCTAAGTTTTTTCCTTTTCATTTTGAATTAATTCTTCGTATGTTTCTAAAAGTCCACGATAAGAACTCTCCTCAGAAAACTGTAATTTCTCATTTTTACAGAATTCCACAAATTTGAAAAATTCCTTTTTCACTTCATTTTTGAAAAGTTCGATAGGAACTAGAAAGCGTTGGTGACAATCTAGTTGTATTTCATAAGATTGATCAACTTCTTGAATTGTAGTATAGTAATAGGGATAATTATCCAAAAAATTTATCTCCTCTTTGCTCCCATCATATCTACTTTCTAAAATATTACTTAAACTACTCCATGTATCTAATAAACTTTCCGTTATTTGTTCTTCTCCAAAAATCACCACATTATTATAAATCAAGCTTACAAAGCCACATAAGTAATCACCTTCGTTTTCTTCTAATATCTTTTGTGCCATTTCCACTGCTAATGGATTGGTAATAGGAAAACTTTCGATTTTATAAACTTGGGCATTTATATCTTCTCTCCCTATAAATGTTGCGATCTTAAGGTTATTCATGGAAAGCACCATACTTTCTTTGAAAATGAGTCTCATGTTAAATCCCTTAAATTTTGGGAACTGCTTTGAGATAAGCAGTCCCTTTTCCACTAATTTCATTTACCTTTATCATAAAGTAATTCGTTATATGTTTTTAAATGACTTTTATATAAACTTTCCTCCGAGAATATAAAGTTGCCATTTTTACAAAAGTCCATAAATGCAATAAAACCTTTTTTTACCCCATTTTTAAATGGCTCTATAGGCAATCGGAAGCTATGGGAACTATCAAGGTGAATTTGATAATGTTGATCAATTATTTCAATTTCAGCATCATAAGTTGCATTGTCCAAAAAGATGATATTATGAATACTACCATCATATCTGTGGTCCAAAATATAAACTAAATCACTCCAAGTATCCAATAAATTTTCCGTTAATTGATCTTCTCCAAAAATAACTACATCATTATATATTAAGCTTACAAACCCACATAAGTAATTCCCTTCATTTTCTTCCAAAATCCTTTGAGCCTTTTCAAAAGCTAAAGGATTCGTAATAGAAACTGCCTCAGTTATTACTTCTGGAAAAGAGCTATAATATTGTCGACCAATAAATGTTTCAATCTTAAGATTGTTCATACGACACCTCACATTTATGGTATTCTAAGAAAAATACAATGTGGGACTGCTTGATAAAATCAGCAGTTTCCTATCTATATTTTGCCATCTAGGTTTTTTCTTCTTCATTTTGAATTAATTCTTCATACGTTTCTAAAATTCCCCGATATAAACTTTCTTCCGCAAACTGTAGTTTTTCATTTTTACAAAACTCCGCAAATTTTAGAAATCCTTTCTTCACTTCATTTCGAAATGGTTCTATAGGGACGAGAAAACACTGGTGATTTAGTTTAATTTCATAAAACTGGTCAATTTCTTTAACTAATGCATTTCCTCTATAATTATCTAAAAAAGTAATATCACTACTTCTTCCGTCATATCTGTAATCTAAAATATAGTTTAAATCACACCACGTATCTAATAAATCCTCCGTTAATTGCACTTCTCCAAAAATAACCACATTATTATAAATTAAGCTAACAAAGCCACATAAGTAATCGCCCTCGTTTTCTTCTAAAATCTTCTGGGCCTTTTCCACAGCTAATGGATTGGTAATAGAAAAACTTTCGATTTTATATTCGGGAGCAGTTAAATCTTCTTCGCCTATAAATGTTTCGATCTTTAGTTTATTCATACGACACCTCACACTTATGAGTAATCCCCAAAAACAAAGTTGTGGGAACTGCTCGCTAAAAACAAGCAGTCACCCTAATAAATTTTAGATTTTAGCCGTCAAGTTTTGATCTTATTCATTTTGTATTAATTCATCATACGTTTCTAGAAGGCCCAGATAAGAACTTTCTTCGGAAAACTGTAGTTTTTTATTCTTGCAAAACTCCACAAATTTAAAAAATTCTTTCTTCACTTCATTTTTGAAAAGCTCAATAGGCACTAGAAAGCGCTGGGTATTATCCAAACGAATTTCATAATACTGGTCAATTACTTGGATTGCAGTATCAAGGTACTGACAATTATCTAGAAAATCAATCCCATGAATACTTCCATCGTAGTGATTATTAAAAATATAAATTAAATCACTCCACGTTTCTAATAAACTTTCCGTTAATTGCTCTTCGCCAAAAATAATCACATCATTATAAATCAAGCTGACAAAGCCACATAAGTAATCACCTTCGTTTTCTTCTAATATCTTCTGTGCCTTTTCAACTGCTAATGGATTGGAAATAGGAATAGCTTCAGTTACTACTTCTGGAAAATTGCTATAATATCTTCTTCCTATAAATGTATTAATTTCTATATTGTTCATATAAACCATCCGCCTATTTTTTATTTTCCTACTGGAAAAGCTGAATTTACATGTCCATGCCTATTTAGCTTCACTTTATATTCAATTCCATTTACTTCGGCTCGCACCTCTATCCCTTCCATTTTATTTAGCTGTCTAGATATAGCAACTTTATTCTTATTTATTACTGTTGTGACAATATTTTTAATATCATTAACCGATAAATCTGGATCAAAAAACGATTTCCCTTCATTTCCAGTCCAATAATTTGGATGATGATTTTCTAAAATATGTCGCATTTTAGCTTTTGTAAAATATACCTTTTTACCACCACCTACATCCAACGTGATATCTGTAAAGTTGGCTACAGCTTTTTTCGCTGCATCTTTTGACTTGCTATAAAATGTGCGTTTTCCAATTTTCAGGACTTGTTTAAACCCGAATTTTTGTACTGTATATCTAATGACCGCGCCACCAATTATGTATACAAGTGGAGGTATTACGTATGGCTGTAACCTTACAGGATTGTTTTCATAGGTTTCATGCGTTTCTAAATCCGTAAATATCGTACTGTAATGGCCATCTTCCAGTTGTTGCATCGTCACACGATAATAGTTTTGCTCTACAGTGCCGTTTTCTTCGATAACACTATCGATGAATATTTCTTCGCTTTCACTATTAAACTTGATGTCTAAATCTGCATTCAAAGCCTCGGACGTAAAAGTTGTTTGGACAAGTAATTCGTTATCGTATATTTCAATATTCCGAATATTTATCGTACTATCGTCTGAATAAACAAGATTTTTATTTAATTCATCGTATAGTTCTTGTTGGTATTCTTTTGGATTAACGTCATGTAAATTATCTATAGAAACCATCACAATAGGCTCATCAGACACTACATCATAATCCTGTGCAGCAATTAAATTGGGCCCAATATTTGCAAATAGCAAGAGGGCAATAATTATAGATATGAAGTGTTTCTTCCATTTCATCTTTTCATTTCCGCTTTATTATTGTACCTTTGCCATGTTGATAGTTAATGGATTTATAAAAGAGTAACTTTCAATTGTATAATCTAGAAAAGCATTGTTATTCTTCTTCCCCTATAAATGTTTCGATTTTTAGTTTATTCATACGACACTTCACATTTATGGTATTCCAAGAAAAATATAATGTGGGGACTGCTTGAATTTATGAAGCAGTCTCCTGTTATAATTTTGCCGTCTAAATTTTTCTATCTTCAAGTTGAAGTAATTCATCATATGTCTCTAAAAGTCCACGATAAGAACTCTCCTCAGAAAACTGAAGATTTTTACAAAACTCCATGAATGCGAAAAATTCTCTCTTCACTTCATTTCGAAATGGCTCGATAGGCACGAAAAAGCGCTGGTTTCGATCAAGTTGAATTTCATAAAATTGATCAATTTCTTGAATTGTAGTATAGTAATAGGGATAATTATCCAAAAAATTTATCTCCTCTTTGCTCCCATCATATCTACTTTCTAAAATATTACTTAAACTACTCCATGTATCTAATAAACTTTCCGTTATTTGCTCTTCTCCAAAAATCACCACATTATTATAAATCAAGCTTAAAAAGCCACATAAGTAATCACCTTCGTTTTCTTCTAATATCTTCTGTGCCATTTCCACTGCTAATGGATTGGTAATAGGAAAACTTTCGATTTTATAAATAGGAACATTTATATCTTCTCTCCCAATAAATGTTGCGATCTTTAAAGTATCCATACTAAACACCATACTTTCTATTTATTTTCCGACAGGGTATGCAGAACTGACGTGTCCATACTTATTAATTACAATTTTATATTCAATTCCATTCACTTTAGCAAACACATTTATATCTTTTCCATCAATTAATCTTCTAGATATAGCAAATTTATTCTTATCTATTACTGTTGTAACAATATTTTTAATATCATTAACCGATAAATCTGGATCAAAAAACGATTTCCCTTCATTTCCAGTCCAATAATTTGGATGATGATTTTCTAGAATATGTCTCATTTTAGCCTTAGTAAAATAAACCTTTTTACCACCACCTACATCCAACGTGATATCTGTAAAGTTGGCTACAGCTTTTTTCGCTGCATCTTTTGACTTGCTGTAAAATGTACGTTTGCCAATTTTCAGGACTTGTTTAAACCCGAATTTTTGTACTGTATATCTAACGACCGCACCACCAATTATGTATACTAATGGTGGTATTACGTATGGCTGTAACCTTACAGGATTAGTTTCATACGTTTCATACGTTTCTAAATCCGTAAAGATTGTACTGTAATGGCCATCTTCTAGTTGTTGCATCGTCACACGATAATGGTTTTGCTCTACAGTGCCGTTTTCTTCGATAACACTATCGATGAATATTTCTTCGCTTTCACTATTAAACTTGATGTCTAAATCTGCATTCAAAGCCTCGGACGTAAAAGTTGTTTGGACAAGTAATTCGTTATCGTATATTTCAATATTCCGAATATTTATCGTACTATCGTCTGAATAAACAAGATTTTTATTTAATTCATCGTATAGTTCTTGTTGGTATTCTTCTGGATTAACGTCATGTATATCATCTATAGAAATCATCACAATAGGCTCATCAGACACTACATCATAATCCTGTGCAGCAATCAAATTGGGCCCAATATTTGCAAATAGCAAGAGGGCAATAATAATAGATATGAAGTGTTTTTTCCATTTCATCGTTTCATTTCTCCTTTATTATTGTATAAATATTGTACCTTTGCCATATTCAGCTTCATTCCAAAAATCTTTTGTCACAGTATATTGTTGTATAAATGAGTTAAAATCTTTTGTCTCAACTTCTTTATATGTCTCTTTCAATTGAATGAATAGATGTGTTGCATAAGCAGCTGCAAAAGAGGTTCCTGTAAAGACAGATGCTTGACCATGATGATTAATACTTTGTACATCTTCCCCCTTAAAAACATAATCAATTTTTCCAATAGCCGAAAAAGAGGATCGTTTATTTTTTTCATTCATTGAACCGATGGACAGTACACCATCCAATTTTGCTGGGTAGTCGGTTGCTAAGCCATATGTATTGCCAGCGGCGGCGACAATAGTAATCCCTTGCTCTTTTGCTTTTTCAATAATAGATTCAAGTTCAGCATTTGGCGTTTGAAAGCCAAAACTAATATTCATAAAATCTACCTTTTTATCTATACACCAGTTAATAGCTTCTATTAAATCCTCAATTGAACCATTGCCATTTTCATCTAACAATTTAATATCATATATTTTTAAATTTCTACCAATTGGCGCATCACCTTCCCCTATAATAATTCCCGCGACTGGCGTACCATGATTAAAATCATCAACAATCTTTTCCCCAGGATGAATTAGATTGACTTCTTCAAATGCAACGCCTTGAAAGAAATCCAACTCTTTATTAATACCACTATCCAGTACAGCTACTTTTATATATTGGTTATCACTTTTAATTACCAATTGTCCGAAGGCAACATTACAAAAGAAGAAAATAATCAGTGACAAAAAGACTCCCAATTTTTTATTGATAGCGTGCACCTCCTTGCTATGTAGTTGTTAAAATTAATTCCAACATGGATGGGCTCTCTTATTGTAAAGAGAGTTATTCTGTAGGTTGTTTCGAAGTTAAGGGATGGTCATGTTGGAAAATTAATATAGATTTATGTATATAAATCCTTTTAGTTCTCTACAAGACAATTAAAGTTTTTCAAGAGAAGATTTTTTTAAGATTATTCTAAATTCTCACTATAAAAAGTGTCAATAAATTTTATGTAGATTTTCTTGCAAATTTTACGTAATGGCGATTGCTATTAGTTTAGTGGCGTTTCCTAAGGTTTTCGTGGCGTTACCTTTAATTTTATTGGCGATTTTAAAAGGGTCATCCTAGCGTTAATGTGTACCCGCGGAAATCAACGCCAGTATTGATATCTATAAAAAAAGACATCGTGAAGTAACTCGATGTCTTCTATTTTTGATGCTTTTGAAGCTTAACGTTATCAGAGTTGATTGGAGCGAAAGGTGGCGACTCCTGCGGGAACGCACAAAACGTAAGACGCAACAATCCGCGCGTAGCGGGGGTGCGGCTTACGGTGTGCCTGCGGAAAGCGTCCACCTGTAGCAGAAATCAACGGCAGTATTTATTTCTATAAAAGACATCGTGAAGTAACTCGATGCCTTCTATTTTTGTATTCTTATGAAGCTTAACGTTTATCAGAGTTGATTGGAGCGAAGGGTGGCGACTCCTGCGGGAACGCACAAAACGTAAGACGCAACGATCCGCGCGTAGCGAGGGTTGTGGCTTACGGTGTGCCCGCGGAAAGCGTCCACCTGTAGCGGAAATCAACGCCAGTATTTATTTCTATAAAAAAGACATCGTGAAGTAACTCGATGCCTTCTATTTTTGTATTCTTT
>NZ_JBIVOH010000002.1:285041-642389 GCF_044754025.1 Lysinibacillus sp. NPDC093197
CTTTTGAAGCTTAACGTTTATCAGAGTTGATTGGAGCGAAGGGTGGCGACTCCTGCGGGAACGCACAAAACGTAAGACGCAACAATCCGCGCGTAGCGAGGGGTGCGGCTTACGGTGTGCCCACGGAAAGCGTCCACCTGTAGCGGAAATCAACGGCAGTATTTATTTCTATAAAAGACATCGTGAAGTAACTCGATGCCTTCTATTTTTGTATTCTTTTGAAGCTTAACGTTTATCAGAGTTGATTGGAGCGAAGGGTGGCGACTCCTGCGGGAACGCACAAAACGTAAGACGCAACAATCCGCGCGTAGCGGGGGTGCGGCTTACGGTGTGCCCGCGGAAAGCGTCCACCTGTAGCGGAAATCAACGCCAGTATTGATATCCATAAGAAAAGCCATCTCAAATGAGACAGCTTCTAAATTATTTTAAATTCCTTTGTAAAAATGCTTTCGTCCGTTCATGCTGTGGATTAGTAAAGAATTCTTCTGGATGATTTGCTTCGATAATGTCGCCACCATCCATAAAGACAACTTTGTTTGCGACTTCACGTGCAAAGCCCATTTCGTGCGTCACAACAATCATTGTCATATGTTCTTCTGCTAAATCCTTCATTACTTTTAATACTTCTCCTGTCAGTTCTGGATCAAGTGCAGAAGTCGGCTCATCAAATAATAAAATTTGTGGATTCATCATAAGCGCTCGCGCAATGGCAACACGTTGCTTTTGCCCACCAGATAAATTCGCTGGGTACGCATTCGCTTTGTCAGCAAGCCCGATTTTTTGCAGTAAATCTTGGCAGCGACGTGCAATGGCATCTGATGACTCCGTTTTTAGTAAGCCTGGTGCTATTTCAAGGTTTTGCTGTACTGTTAAATGTGGGAATAGGTTAAAATGCTGAAATACCATGCCCATTTTCGCTGTCATTTTTTTAATATCTTGTTGCTTGGCATATACACCGTCTTGTACTAAGTAGTCACCATCAACACAAATGCTTCCCCCATTAATTTCTTCTAAATGAATTAAACTTCGTAGCATTGTGCTTTTACCAGATCCAGAAGGACCAATAACAGCCACAACATCGTTCTTTTCTATATTAAAGGTGATCGTCTTTAACACCTCTAACTCGCCAAAGGATTTCTTCAAATTCGATACTTCAAGCAGTGCCATCTGTGTCACCTCTATTCAAATTTAAAACGTTTTTCTAGCCACTTAAAGAATACCGTTAAGACAAGCGTCATCACTAAATAAATCGCGCCAGCAATAAAGAATGGCACAATCGTAAAGTCACGGTTTACAGCTGTTTGTGCAAAATGCAGCAATTCTGGTACAGCTACAGCGTAAAGAAGTGCCGTATCTTTAATTAATGTGACCGATTCATTCGATAAAGCAGGTAATGCTACACGAAACATTTGTGGCAAAATAATGCGTGTCGTTGTTTGCCATTTTGACAAGCCTAATACTTGTGCCGCTTCGTATTGGCCTTTATCTATTGCTAATAAGCCACCTCGGAATATTTCTGCAAAGTACGCAGCGTAATTTAAAATAAAGCCAAGACAGGCAGCAACAAAGCGATCAAGTACCATATATTCACCAATCACTGGCACCATCGGTAAACCGAAGCAAATTAATAATAACTGTAGTAACAGCGGTGTACCGCGCATGACATAAATATACGTATGAGCAAACCAAGACAATGGTTTAATACGACTTTTCACAGCTAATGTAAGCAAGAACCCAAATGGAATCGATACAAGAATGGCTATAATGAACAGCAGCACCGTCATTTTTGCGCCATCAAGCATCGGCAAAATCATTGTTTGCCAGTAATCCGCCATAACTATTTTCCCTCCAAAAAGATAAGAGTTTCACGAGGAAACTCTTGCCGACTGATAACATTCAATTATCTATTACGAATAGCTGGATTACGACCAGTAAGCACAGGTGGCAATCCAGCTCGTCAGTACATGAGACATTTACTCTATTTCAATACCTTATCTTCACCAAACCACTTTGTAGAAATTTCTGCAGCTGTGCCATCTTCATTCATTTTATCTAAAGCGGCTTGTAGCTTTTCTAATAATGCTTCGTTTCCTGGTTTGACACCAATTCCATATTGCTCAGGTGCTAATGATTCATCTAATAGTTTGAATGTTTCAGGCTCTTGCGTCATGTAGTATTCCGCTACAACTGCATCAATAATGACAGCATCTAAACGGCCTGTTTTTAAATCTGTTAAAGCTAACACATTATCTGCAAACTCTGTGACGTTTTTCACTTCTTTGTGAATTGGGTTTGCATTTAATGCCTCTGCAGCCGAAGATTGCGCTTGAAGACCGACTTCTTTTCCTGCTAAATCGCTTAGTGCTTTAATAGAAGATTTTTTTAATGTCATTACTGCTTGCGCATTTTCTAAATAAGGCTTTGTAAATAACACCTTTTCTTTACGCTCGTCAGTAATTGTATAACCATTCCATATTAAATCGATGCGACCACTAATTAACTCAGCCTCTTTCGTTTTCCAATCGATTGGTTGGAATTCAGCTTCCACTCCCATATGTTCAGCAGCAGCACGTGCTAAGTCAATATCAAAGCCAACGATTTCGTTTTTATCATCACGGAATCCTAATGGTGCAAACTTATCATCAATTCCGATTATAACTTTTTCTGTTGATTTATCTGAATCCTTCGAGCCATCAGCTGAACTCGATTTTTCACCAGAAGTACCACAAGCTGCTAAAGCTAGTACCGCTGTAAGCATGCAAAGTATTGTGAAAATGCGCTTCATTATTTAATATCCCCTAACATTTTATATTAATTAATAGAAATAATAGTTTCGCTTTCTCTTGCTAAACTACTAACGTGTTAAAGAATATCAAAATGGCGCATTGTTGTCAATATCTTAATTGAATTATTAGAATACTTTACTAGAATTATTCAAGCCCTATATGAGCGTTAACGGCAAGCGCTCATTAAAAACAGCCCAACCAGAAAGCTCCGGCTGAACTGTATTCAAAGTAGATTCTTATTTATGCTGTTGTTTTAACCATTCAATTGCCACATTTGCATGTAAGGCAGCACCATATTTAAAAATGTCCTCATTTTGACGCATACGAGGGTTGTGCACAGGTGCCTCGCCTTCTTTTCCTGTTCCTAGCACCACAAATGCAGAAGGTACTTCTTGCGAGATGTAAGAAAAGTCTTCTGAACCACCGAGATATCCGTTATCCACCACATTTTCGGCTCCTACTACATTTTCTAAAAATGGCGTAATAGCTTCAATAAATTCTGGATTGTTATATGTTGTTGGCGTATGGAATTCGATTGTATGATATTCTCCACGCCATGCTTTTACAGTATGGTCTATCATCTCTGGGATGCGTTTACATAAATGGTCTCGTGTTTGTTGATCATAGCTTCTCATATTTCCTTGTAAAACAGCTTTGTCTGGAATAATATTTGTCGCCGTACCACCAGCCATAGCACCTACTGAAAATGTAACACTATGATTTGGATCAGCTTCACGTGTCATTAATAGGTTTAAACTTGTATACAGTTGATTCATAATCATATTCGAATCAATTGTTTTATGGGGCTGTGAGCTATGTCCACCATTTCCTTGAATATTGACGATATACGTATCCATTGCTTGTGTTAACGTGCCTTTATGGACAGATAATGTGCCTGCTTGTTGATCTGGCATAATGTGAATACCAAATGCGGCATCTACTTTTGGATTTTGCAGCAAACCATCATCAATCATTAGTTTTGAGCCATACCCCCACTCTTCCCCAGGTTGGAACAATAATTTAACCGTCCCCTGTAACTCCGCTTCATAGTCCTTCAAAATTTGTGCTGCGCCTAAAAGCATTGCAACATGTGAGTCATGACCACAAGCATGCATTACACCTGGATTTTTGGATGTAAATTCACATTCAACTTCTTCTTGAATTGGTAATGCATCCATATCTGCGCGAAGAAGAATACATGGAGCCCCCTGTCCAATTGTCGCAACTACACCCGTACATTGATCTTGTGAACCAAATCCTGCTATTGCATATTTTTCTTTAATTTCAGGTGGTACTACCCCACATTGCTTATGGGCTATACCCATTTCGTCTAAGCGTTGTTGGATATACTTTTGTGTGTTCGGTAGTTCAAATCCGATTTCTGGATACTGATGCAAATAGCGACGATCTTTTATAATTTGTTCTTCATATTTCTTAGAATGTTCTAAAATATTCATCATGTAGAAATCCCCTTTATCGTTTAATCGTTGTGTAGAACTTCAAAGTTTTGAATGAACTAATCTATTAGAATGGACCTAACCCCATGTAATGCGCGATTAATATTAAGACAAATGCCGCAAAATGTAGTATAATGAATAGTTTCATTGAGAATTTAACCCAGGCAGAATAGCTAACATTCGACATGCCAAGCGCTGCCATTAGCCCACCAGAAGTCGGCCATAAATAATTCGTAAAGCCATCACCGAATTGATACACTACAACCATTACTTGTTGATTAATCCCTAATATTTTCCCTAAAGGTCCCATAATGGGCATTAAAATAATTGCCTTACCGCTTCCCGAAACAACGAAGAAGTTAAAGAAAATAACAACGATAAATAGTACTAATAAAGTAATAATCGTTCCCGTATTGTTTAATATATTCGATAATGAATGTACCGCTGTATCAATTATTTGTGCTTGCGTCATTAAAATCATGACCGAACGAGCAAACCCGATTGCAAGCCCTGTAGGTAAAAGTCTAGCTGCGCCAACACCAAACGTTTCAGCGGCCTCACTAGGCTTAAGTTTTAAAATGATTACTAATAAGACAGCGTAAATAGCATAAACAGCAGAAAGTTCAGGCATCCCCCATCCTAGTTTAATAGCACCGAATGCACTACCAACTAAAACGACAACTAAACCTAATAATGCCAACTTTCTTGACAATGTAAATTCTTCTTCTTCGTACTCAGCTGTTTTTGTATGCTCAATTTCTTCTAAATATTCAGCAGCAACAATACTTTTACTTGGATCTGCTTTTGTTTTATTCGCATAACGCACAATGTAAATCATCGAAATAATAATAAAGACGATTAAAGCAACGATACGGAATACTAGTCCAGAATAGATAGGTAAGCCAACAATCGTTTGACTTACACCTGTCGTATAGAAATTTACAACTCCAGCTGTAAAACCAATAGCTAAACCAACTGTCGGGATAGCGAAAGCTGTGATGCGGTCATATCCCAATCCCATTACGACTGCCATCGCAAGCGGAATGAATGGAATACCCCCTTCCCCGAATCCAATTGTTCCTAATACGGAGAACAGTACGAGCAATGAGATGATAATTAGTTTTTCTTTTCCTGCTGCGACGCTTAATAATTTATGGATACCTGCTGCAATCGCACCAGACTTTTCAAGAATAAATAGCGCTCCACTTGCAAATAGCAACATCACAATGATATCTGCTGATTGCACAACCCCGTTATGTAAAGCTGTGAAAAAATCCATGAATCCTATCGGCTTTGCTTGCTCCACATATGAAAAATTGTCAGTGTTTAGTTCGGTAATACCCGTATCTGGATTTACTATCCGTTCATACTCCCCACTCGGAACAATCCACGATAGTAACACAACTAGTAGCATTACTAGCATAAACATTATGTAAACATGTGGAAAATTAATGCCTTTTTGTTTTTCCTTTGCTGACATAAAAAATCCTCCAAATCTCTCTTACTCGTTTATTTAATTAATGCTTTAAATAGATTCACACCTGATTCAATCAATTCGTCACGGAAATCATACTCATGTGTATGAACATGCGGGTAATCTTCTCCATTACCAATGAAGCAGTAAGCTCCCTTTGTTAGCTTTGTAAAATGGCCAAAATCTTCGGATCCACGAAAAGCTTCATCTAGTTCAAGTAATGTCATTCCTTCAGATTTCGCAACGGCACGTATTTTGTCTGCACTTTCTTTATGATTGAACGTTTCAGGGAATTCATCATTATAATCAAAACTTACTTGCAAACCGTATTGTTGTGCTTGATCTTTTGCAAAATTTTCAAGATTTTCTTGTAGTCTATTCAGCTCATCTTCATAAAGGGCACGTATTGTTAAACGAAGATCACCTGTCGATGCAGCAATTCCAAAAGCGTGTTCACCTACATCGATTTGTACAACTGTACAAAGAACAAGTCCATTATTTAATTTAGGGGAAATAAATTTAGGAATTGCATTCACAATATTTGCAATGGCAAACGCTGGATTGATGCCCTTTTCTGGCTGACTAGCATGTGTAGGTGAACCTTTCATATGAATGGTCATTCCTTTTGATGCACATAAAGCTGTACCATCAATAATTCCTACAGTTTTGTAAGGAAGACCACTCATATTATGGTAGGCGAAAATTTCATCGATATTGTGTTCCTTAATGAAATCAACACATTGAATGGCCCCATCCCCTGTTTCTTCCGCTGGTTGGAAGAGGAAATAGATATTTTTGTCTGCACCTAGTTGATCGACTTCAAGTGCAAATGCCGCTAATGTCGCTGCATGTCCATCATGACCGCATTTATGTGCTTTTCCTGGGAATTGAGAAGCCCATGGAAGATCAATCACTTCATCCATTGGCAATGCATCATAATCAGCACGAAAAGCAATATTTTGCTTAGCTGATTCTGCATGATAAATGGCATAAAACCAATTTCCTTTATCAACAATCACTAACTTTGTATACGTTTTCAAAAACTCAATTAAGTGCTGTTTTGTCCATACTTCTTCATTAGAAAGTTCGGGATGTTGATGTAATTCGTGACGCAATTGTTTAGCTAAATCAAAATTTTTACTGTTCACTGTTTATATCCTCCTAAAAAGCTGATTTTTTTAATTTTCACCCTAATCTCTTGTTCTAAAATTTCAAGGGTAAACTGAATCATTCATTTCTGTATATTGTATATTGTATATTATATTTAAATTTTTTCAACAAAAAAATAATTCTGTTTATTTAAAAACAGAATTACTTTTCGTGTTTAAGCGAGCAAAATAGCACCTAAAGTGGTATAAGCTCTGCTTTATCAATATTCCAATGTACTTCTTTCATGTATCTCTCTAATTCAACTATCTCGCCTTTTTTAAATAGTTCCACCATTTTTCGATGTTCATTGTTTGTTTGAGACAGTCGTTTTTTTGTAATTTCTGGCTCATCAGCATGATGAAAGTTTTTCAAAAACTTCTTTTCTAATTGTAATAGCAGGTTTACAAGACTTTTGTTTGGGCAAACCGATAAATACACGCCATGAAAAGCTTCCTGCATTTTATGATACATAGAGAAATTGCCAGTATTAATGGCCAAATCAATACTTTGAATATAAAATTCCATTTCATTCATATGTTTCTCAGTTAAAAAAGGTGCCGCTAAAGCAGCAGCCAAGCCATCCAATGCCCCAATAATAAAATATGTTTCTTTGGCTTCTTCCGTCGTAAGGTTTTTAATTACAAATCCTTTTCTTGGCACATTTTCTAATAGCCCTTCGGAAGAAAGTTGTATTAACGCCTCTCTAACCGGTGTCCTACTGACATTTAGGCTTTCGCTAATAGCACTTTCATTTACCTTTTTTCCAGCAATCAGATTTCCATTATTAATTTGATCTACGATATAATTATAAACATGGTCTTTTAGCGATAAATAATTATTCATAAAGTAACCTCAATTTTAAATTTTTTAACAATCCTTTTTATCTACTATACACTTTTTTCTAGTATCTTAGCCAGAGCCATTGCCAAATTACAATTCATTAGAAGTAATAATATAAAACATTAATCTAACATCTCTGACAGTTAAGTTCATTGTACATACTAACCTAAATAAAAAAGCGTTTATCCCTCTTTGGAATAACGCCCTAAGTAAGTTTAACTATGGTTTATATGGTTTGAACTCAATGGATTCTGCTTGGTTCATTTTATCCTTGAATATATAGGTGATATGATTTATGCCCCCCGATATCTCCCTAACATAATTTCATCATAATATTTATCTAATTGCGGTAAACCCAACTCTTCAGCAACCTTAAGCTCAGCTTCTCTATCATAATCTACTCTAATAAATTGAATGGCATTATTTGATTGTGTTCCATCTAGAATTGCATATGACGCTGAAGTTAAGTCAAGTGAATTTCCGACGCTCCCAACGTTACACAAAATACCATTTGTATATGTATGTAAAAAAGTTGTATGAATATCGCCGTAGAATACTATATCAGGAAGTTTATTGAAATGGATTGAATTTGTTATTTCATTATTCTCAAACATCGATAAACGTTTTTCAATTGGATGACTATCCAAAATACGTTCAAATTCACTTCTTGGAGAGGCATGGAAAAACCTTATTAGTTGTCCGTTTAATTCCAAATCGATATGAAATGGTAACGAATTTAAATACTCAAAATCTTTTTCTGTTAATCGATCTTTGTACCACTGGATAAACTCATTATCCGTAGGTGATTGAATAAAGACATCCCAATTGCCTCGAACTACTCGCTCGCAATTTTTTTGGATGAGTTCTATACATTCAGATCCTTGAGGTCCTTTACCGATTATATCTCCTAAACAAAAAATTCTTTCAATCTTTCTTAATCGAATATCTTTTAAAACAGCTTCCAAAGCCGTTTTATTCCCATGGATACCTGAAATGATTGCAATCTTAGTCACAAAGGCTCCTCCTCACAAATCCCATATATTCTCTATTGATTATTCGACAAAATCACTTTTTATTCCTTTAATAGCTAAATGCAAAAAAGACGTACATTATTCTGATGCGCTTGTTAATCGCTCCCTTTTTGTACGTCCATCAACCCTATTATAAAATCATATAAAAAGTGCAATAATGCAAATACTCATCAATCGTTTTTAACACAAACTAAAGCGTCCCCTTAAATTTCTCTGGTTTTTTTACATAGCTTTCAATGATATACCCACAATCAGTACAAAGAATATATTCAACCTCTGAGCCAAAACTCATCTTATTCGTTGGGTGCATCACGGCATATCCATGATGTTTGCCCTTCCCTAATTCTGCTCCACCGCATTTCGGGCATTCCGTTATTGCATTAGATTGATTCATTGGAAACCTCCTCATTAGATATATGTATGTATCACTTTCAAAGGATTGCATAATATATTTACGGCCGAGCAGGCATTTGGTTTCATGTTCGACTTAATAGACTTCAACCTGTTTATCAAAAATTGTGTCTTAAAATGAAACCCTTCTATCCTATGGTTTTCCGATTACCGGAAATAAAGCTAATATATCTTCAAACTCTTAAACACTGTGATTAGAACAAGTTTTGGTTTACTTAAAGCGTTATACAAAAAACACTACTTTTAAATTTTATTAAAATTCAAGAACAAATTGTTAATTGTACTATTAGCTAGTCTAATAAAATGATGCACATTATATTAGATATGATAGACAGAATCGCTAATTCATGTTGGTTCTGTTTTCTTTTTTTGTATGTAAAAAAGAGATATTAAAATATTAAAACCTTCTTAAAGTTGTTTTTTCCCATTCTTATGAGTGTATACATGATAGTTGATATTCAGTTTACATTTCATATGTATAGTTTAATATGTAATACTAACTGTATGGAGGCATTTTATATGTTTAAAATATTGATTGTTGAAGATGATACAAATACTCGAAAGCTAATGTGCGCAGTATTAAAGCAGAATGGTTTTGAAGCATACGGTGCAGAAGACGCTTTCGTAGCTCTTAAATTAATGGATAAGCAACACGTTGATTTAGTAGTAGTTGATTTAATGATGCCAAATATGGACGGTTATGAACTAACACGTCTACTCAGACTTTCATGGGAACATTTACCTATATTAATGGTTACAGCTAAGCAGGAGCCAGAAGATAAAAGAAAAGGGTTCCTTGTAGGAACAGATGATTATATGACAAAGCCAATAGACGAACAGGAAATGATACTTCGTATCAAGGCACTTCTCCGCAGATCAAAGATTGCTAGTGAACATCGACTATCAGTCGGACAAGTCGTTCTCGATTATGATGCCCTTACCGTCTCCCGTGAAGATATGACTATAACCCTGCCACAAAAAGAGTTTAACCTTTTATTTAAGTTACTTTCATATCCAAACATGATTTTTACACGTTTACAGCTCATGGATGAGATATGGGGGGTAGAATCTCAAACCGATGACAGAACACTCAATGTTCATGTTAATCGCTTACGAGACAAATTTCGTGAATGGCCAGAGATTGAAATTCTTACTGTACGTGGCCTTGGTTATAAGGCTGTGAAAAAAGCATGAAAGAATTTGTGAAAAAGCGTCTGAGCCTTACTATTACTTTGGTACTCTTTGTGTTCGGAGTTTTGATGACAACATTTCTGGTGGCCGGTGGGATTACCATACTACTACAGTACATGGACATTATATCTTCTTCTAGCCAAACTGCTCAAAATAAAAGGCAAAACCCCGAATTTCACGTACTTCCGCTAATTTACTTTTTGGGTTTTTGCATTTTACTCGGAACAGCATTTACTGCATTTCTTAGTAAAAAAGCGCTAAACCCGATCCGTAAAGTAATAGATGCCATTCATAAAGTGGCCAGTGGTGACTTTAATGTTAAGGTAGATATAAAGGGCATTGGGGAATTGGAAGAACTGTCTCAGAGCTTTAATAAAATGACTCAAGAGCTTTCAAGTATTGAAACTTTGAGAAGTGATTTTGTTAACAATTTTTCTCATGAATTTAAAACACCTATTGTATCTCTGCGCGGGTTTGCAAAGCTTCTCAAGGAAAATAATCTTAGTGAGGAAGATAGACAGGAGTATCTTGATATAATCATTAAGGAATCAGAACGTTTAGCTGATCTTTCCACCAGTATTCTCACTCTCTCCAAGTATGAAAATCTTGGAATTATTACTGATAAAGCCACATTCAGGATGGATGAACAGATAAGAAGGACAATCGTTTTAATGGAACCTAAATGGTCTGCTAAAGAGCTTACAGTAAATGTAGAGTTAGATCATGTAATTTATATTGGAAATGAAGACTTGACACAGCAAATTTGGTATAACCTCTTAGAAAACGCTATTAAATTTTCTGAACGGGGTGGACTAATAAATATTAGTCTTACAAAAATAAATAGCAGTATTCTATTTGTAATTCAAGATAACGGCCCTGGCATGGATAAGCTGACAAAAGCTCATATTTTTGATAAATTTTATCAAGGTGATACATCTCATTCCAAAGCTGGTAGTGGCTTAGGTCTTTCGATTGTAAAACGTATAGTGGAACTATGCGATGGGGATGTTCATGTTCAAAGTGAAATAGAAAATGGCAGTACATTTTTCGTTACCTTAAAATAACGTAAAGCCCAAATTCTCATTTATAAAGAATTTGGGCTTTTAACGTATTATTCACTTCTTAAAGCTGTCACTGGGTCTTTTTTGGCTGCCATTTTAGAAGGTAAAAGTCCACCAACCAGTGTCAAAACAATACTTAATGCAATGAGAGTAACAGCATGTAACGGATTTAAATGTGCTACTTTATCAAAATCAGTTAGATGATAAATAATCTTATTTATCGGGATTGTCAATAAATAAGTAATTCCTACACCAATGATGCCAGAAGCAGCACCAATAATAAATGTTTCGGCATTAAATAATCTGGTGATATCTTTTGTTCTTGCCCCAAGCGCACGCAAAATACCTATTTCCTTTGTTCTTTCTAGAACTGAAACATAGACAATAATTCCGATCATAATCATCGAAACAACTAGCGAAATAGAAGCAAATGCGATCAATACGTAACTAATCATATTCACGATTGAACCGAGCATACTTGTCATCATGCTAGCCATATCAGTGTATTCTATTTTCTTATCCTCATTGACTTTGTCATTCCATTTATCCAAATAAGACTTTATTGAATCTTTCGCATCCAAATTCATAGGATAAATGGAAATAGATGTAGGAATAGAGGATGCGCCAAGCATACTTAACATATTATCTTTAGTTATTTGATTTGGTCCTGTTTCTTCACTTAACAATTCACCCGTTAAGACATTATAATCGACTGATTCCTGTACTTTAACGATTTCAGAAGCTTGGGCATTCGCAATAAAGTCTTGTGCTAATTGATCTGAATAGGCAATACCACTAGGTAATTTAGAAACAGTTGCATCCTCTTTTAATCGAATAACACCAGAAATTTTCAAGGTTTTTCCTTTTTCGTTATTATAAATATTTGACAAGTCTGATGGGTTTCCATTTACTACAAAGGTATCTCCTGATTTTATATAATACAGGTCGTTGGGAAGTAACTTATATTCAGTACCAATCACGTCTTTTAGTGCTATTTCTTTTCTATTGAACCCTAGTTCTTTTAAGGCCGTTTCTTCTATACGGTTATATTCATCTACTACTAATAATAAGTCTGTTTCCTTTGAAGGGAACGAACCTTCTAACAAATCAAAATTCTTTTCTAGATAGGCAGTTGAATCAGAATTATGATCTGACACTGGATATGTTGTAAACATTAAATTATTCATATTTAACTTCGTTGCTACATTATCTTGTTTTTTTAGAATAGGTAATGAAACAGATCTTGTTGTGGAGATTCCATTTATATATTTCTCATCAATTTTATTCACATAATTAATATATTCAGAAGATAGTATATTCTCATGTCTTTTTTGCTCTACAGTTACTTCCTTTGAATTATATGCCATTATTGATTCATTGTTTGAATATGCTTTGATTTCCTCACTGTCTACTACAACTGGCTGTGTTGGAATTGTGTTCACCACACCATTACTTACTGTAATTGGAAAACCCGACAACATTTCAGATTCATATTCTGAAATTTTTTCACTGAAACCATTGGAAAGTGCAAGTACTAGGGCCACTCCTATAATTCCCACACTAGAAGCAAATGCAGTTAACCCTGTACGCCATTTCTTTGTAATCACATTTCTACCGGAGCTTTTTAAAGCAGTCAAAAAACTCATGCTTGTCTTTTTTAATTGGTAATCACTCGAACCTTCTACCTCTCGATAAGGATGCGAGTCATTCTTTATTTGACCATCTGAGAATTGAATAATACGATTGGAATACTCTTCAGCTAATTCAGGATTATGCGTAACCATAATAACCAATTTTTCTTTTGCTATTTCCTTAATCAATTCCATAATTTGAACACTAGTTTCAGTATCCAATGCTCCTGTTGGTTCATCAGCTAAGATTATTTCGGGATTATTCACGAGAGCTCTTGCAATTGCAACACGTTGCATTTGACCACCAGATAATTGATTGGGCTTTTTGTAAAGATGATTTTCCAGCCCCACCTTAATTAATACCTCTTTAGCTCTATTGCGTCGCTCTGCGGAGTTAACACCGCTTAAAGTCATCCCCATTTCAACATTATCCATGACTGATAAATGAGAAATAAGATTATAGTTTTGAAAAATAAAACCAACAGTATTATTTCGATAAGCATCCCAATCTTCTGCTTTAAAAGAAGTACTTGAACGGCCATTTATTTTCAAGTCACCAGAAGTGTATCGGTCTAAACCTCCAATTATATTTAAACAAGTTGTTTTTCCCGATCCGCTAGGACCTAAAATAGAAACAAATTCACTTTTGCGAAATGCAATATTTACTTCTTCTAAAGAAACTTGTTCAAAGCTTTCTGTTTTATAAACTTTTCGTATATTCACTAACTCTAACAAATTTCATTCCTCCTTCTTCTCTTACTGTAAAGGAGAAATATAAACTGAAAATAAACTATTATAATTAAAAACTATCCCTATTAAAGAAACCTTGCTCATACTATATGCGCTACTGCGTTTTACTTACTTCGCCATATTTATAACTGCGTTAGCTTCTCTATCTAATATTATTATTTTAAAATATAAAAACAGTAGACAAGCGCTACAATCATTACGGTTTAAATTATGTATACAATATTAACTTCGCACTAAAATTACATAAAAAATTCAATAAACTCCAATATTCTATCGCTCATTTTATTTATATCAAAAAAATATAACAATAGCTTCTCACGAATTTCAATTAAAAGAAGTATTATAGATACATGTTTGTGTCCATTTTGTTAAAGATGTATTTTATATATTGCTTTAAAGATACTTTAGGAATATAGTAAATCACGAAAGGACGTGTTCAGCATGTTAGATCAACACACAATTAACGTTATTAAATCAACAGTACCAGTATTAGAGGTGCACGGCATAGCCATTACAAAAACATTCTATAGCAACTTATTTAAGGATAATCCATCATTATTAAATATTTTTAATCACACAAACCAAACTCAAGGTCGCCAACAAGGCGCTTTAGCAAATACAGTTTATGCAGCGGCTCAGCATATCGATAACTTAGAACCAATCGTTCCTGTAGTCGTACAAATTGCACATAAACACGTTAGTCTTGGGGTTTTACCTGAGCATTATCCGATTGTAGGTCAATACCTGCTTGCAGCAATTAAAGAAGTGTTAGGTGATGCGGCGACTGACGAAATCATCGAAGCATGGAGTAAAGCTTATGGTGTAATTGCAGATATTTTTATTTCAGTAGAAGAAGATTTATATAAAGCTGCTGAGCAAAATAATGGGTGGCGTGCATTTAAACAGTTCAAAATTGCTCGCACTGTAAAAGAAAGCGATGATGTTACATCATTCTACTTACAGCCAACAGACGGCTCAAAAGTACCAGCTTATAAACCAGGACAATATGTTTCTATTCGAGTAACTGCTTCAGGAGAAGAATATTTATTAAATCGTCAATATACTTTATCTCAACCAAGTAATGAACAAGAATTCCGTATTTCTGTGAAACGTGAAAGTCAGCACAATCCTAAAGGAAAAGTATCAAACTTTTTACACGATGCTACACTGGGCACAACAATTGACGTTAGTGCGCCAGCAGGTGTCTTCACATATGAACCAACAAATGCACCAGTACTATTCATTAGTGGTGGGATTGGCGTAACACCTTTAAATGCGATGTTACAAACAATTCAAAATAAAGAAAACGTTACATTCATTCAATGTGCACGTAATGAAAATGTTCTTGCTTTCCATGAAGACATTCAAAATAAAATGAACGCATTAAACGGCCCAACTGGTTTAAGCAAGCTGTTCAGTGTATTCAAAAAAGACAGTAATGCACATCATAAAGTGTTATACTCTGAAAAAAATGAGTACATTAACGCTAACGTATTACGCCCTCTTTTAACAAAAGATACACAAGTGTATATTTGCGGACCAACTCCATTTATGGAAGCTGCTATTAATGCTTTACATGAATGCAATATCGTTGACGGTCAAATTCATTACGAATTCTTCGGTCCTGCGCTCCAATTAAATACAAAATAAAAAAAAGAACTAGCTTTGCGATGCGCATGGCTAGTTTTTTGATGCTTAAGTCTTACTCTCATTGAAAATCACTTCAATATTATATTAAATGTATCCTTAATGTTATTTTGTTGACATAGAACTGTAATATAAGCGTGTTAATATCATTATTGTACCAAGTAATACGTTTTAATGTTTTTAGGAGGATACATATTATGAAAAAGAATAAACGAAATAAGTGGGGGATGAAATTAGCAGTATTAGCGTTAGGCTCTTCTGTACTTTTTTCAACAATTGACACAGCATCAGCTGCAACATATACAGTTAAATCTGGGGATTCTCTTTGGAAGATTGCCACTCAAAACGGCATTTCTTATCAAACTTTGATGAGTTGGAATAACCTAACTTCATCAAATATTCGAGTTGGACAAACATTAACTCTAAATAGCACAGCTAATAAGGCTCCTAGCACCCCTGCTAAAACACCGGCAAACCTTATCCAAATTGCGAAACAGCAATTAGGTGTAAAATATACATTTGGAGGTAGTAAACCGAGCACAGGTTTTGATTGCTCAGGCTATATCACTTATGTATATAATAATGCCGGTATTTCAACGAGCCGTAAATCAGCAGCAGGCTTTTATTATGCAGCAAAAAAGGTAAGTTCGCCACAAGTAGGTGATTTAGTATTTTTCGCTAATACTTATAAAGCAGGTATTTCTCACGCAGGTATTTATATCGGAAATAACCAAATGATTAATGCAAGTGACGGCGGCGTTAGCATCGCTAACATTAACAGCACCTACTGGAAGAAATACTTTGTAGGTTATGGTCGTTTATAATTTATATGAAAACAGTTAGGCATGTCCTAACTGTTTTTCTTATAAACTCAACGGTAAAGCCAAAATAAAATCGCCCTTTACAATAGTAATGGGCGATTTTTATTTTTTACCGGCAATTTTCAGCGGTTATTGCTATTGAATATGTGCCACCTTTTTTGATTTTAACTTTGCTAAACGCAGTAAATAAATCATAAAGACAACGCCGAGTACACCTGCACCTGTTAAATAGACGGATGCATACCCTACTTGCACTGCGACCATCCCTAAAATATATGATCCAAGGGCAATACCAAGGTCAAACATTGTAAAGTATGTTGCTGTTGCGTAGCCACTACGAGTATGGGCTGTTGATTGGACAGCTAGTGCTTGTAAGCTTGTTGTTACCGCTCCGTAGCCAAATCCAACAAAAACTGCCGAAAATAAGAATAACGCTGGTCCTGAAACATTCGCAAGGAGGATTAATCCAATTGCAAATGAAATAATACCAGGGATAATTACAAATTGCGGCCCTTTCGTATCATAAAGCTTCCCAGTATAAGGTCGTGTAATTAGCATGGCCGCTGCAAACACTGCATAAAAGAAACTTGCCACAGACATTAGATCCTTTTGCTGTGCGTACACTGACAAAAATGATAATACACTAGCATAGGCAAACGCAACCAAGCTGGCAATAGCCGCTACTGGTAACGCTTTTCGTTCAAATAAATCATTGAATTTAAAAGTTAGTTTCCCTTGATGATCGGGTTTCGGTAAATCATCTGTATTAATCGTTACAGCTAGTATACCACCCGCTAAAACACAAATACTCATGACAATAAATAATACATTAAAACTGCTATATTGAATAAGAAGTAAACCGATAAATGGACCAATAACAACTGCTAAATTCGTGGACATTGTAAAATAACCTAACCCTGTGCCTTTGCGACTGTTTGGTACAATATCTGCTGCTAAAGAACCTGCTGCTGTCGTAATAATACTAAAGAAAATCCCTTGCACAAAACGTAATGCTAATAAAAGACCAAATGGATGAATAAATAAATATAATATCGTACATAAGAAATAACCTACAATCGCAATGACTAAAAGCTTTTTCTTGCCGAACACATCCAATAATTTACCTGAAAACGGACGTACAATGATAGCTGATAATAAGAAACCTGATAATAGTAATCCCGCATCCTTATCTGTTTGGTGTAGCTCGCCGATCGCATACAGTGGCAAAGTCGTTACCAAACCATAAAAAACAAAAAATACCGATATATTTGTTATAAATAAACTAATGAACCGCTTCGTCCATATTTGTGTGTTGCCCTCTTGCTGCACATCAATCAACCTTTCATTTTTTGCAATAGATTTATAAATTGTGACTGCTCTTCAACAGTAAGTGAACCTACCATTTCCTCCTCAAACGCTAAGATCGTTTCAGTAATCTTCGGTAGTTGTTCCTCCGCCATCGCTGATAATGTCACAATTTTTTCGCGCTTATCCTCTCCATCAATTCGTTCCACCCAGCCTAAAGTTTCTAGCCTGGAAATAGCTCTCGTTATACTTGGCGCTTCGACATTCAAATATTTCCAAATTTGTGTCAATGTCATTGGACCATGTGTATGTAAGCAATATAAAATTGTCCATTGCGAGCTATACAGCTGGTGCTGTTTCAATACTTCATTCAAGCAATTTGTTAAATAGCGACTTTTTTGAAATAAAGCATGGAAAACGGGATTCATATTATCACTCTCCTTAATTATTTACCTAGCTAAATAAATACTATACGCCTCATTTTTTAGGTTGTAAAGTATGTTGTTTTTGCTGCAATCTGCGATTTATTGGATTTTATCAGCATTTCTTTCGGGTTTTGTGGCGTTTTTCATGCATTTCTTGGCGATTCCGAGAAGTTTATTGGCGATTCAATGCTTTTATCCGTGTTAGCAGGGAATTTACAATAAATGTCGAATACAGCTACTAGACTTATAAAAAGGGAGATGGGAACATGGGGAAAAACATACTAATCATCGCAGGCGATGCTGTAGAGGCATTGGAGATTTATTATCCATATTACCGTTGTTTAGAAGCTGGCTACGAAGTGTCCATTGCTGCACCGTCAGTAAAAAAACTACAAACCGTTTGTCATGATTTTGTTGAGGGTGTGGACACTTATATAGAGCGTCCAGCTTATGGCTTAGAAGCAACGGCAGCCTTTGCGGATATCGACCCAACACAATTTGATGGCTTAATCATCCCTGGTGGTCGCGCGCCTGAATACATTCGATTAAATGAGCATGTCCCAGCGATTGTGAGCCATTTCTTTGAGGCGAATAAACCTATTGCTGCGGTATGCCACGCGGCACAAATTTTTGCAACAATTCCAGATGTACTTAAAGGACGTGAACTTACTGCCTATATTGCCTGCAAACCAGAAGTCCAAGTAGCGGGTGGTACGTATATCGAAGCAAATTTACACACAGATGGCAACCTTGTTAGTGGTCACGCTTGGCCTGATTTACCTGGATTAATGCGTGAATTTATTCAAAAAGTAGAAGGATAAAGATGAAGAGGATGCCGAATCGGGCATCCTCTATTTAGCTGTTTCCTGAAGCTCAACATCCAACACTTTTTGTGTTTCAGTCGTATACTTAATTCTTACATAAACACCGAATTCTTTGTCTCCCTCTTTTAACCAAAGCTTAAATTTTTCTATGGTTGCCTCTTCATTCACTTCACTACCCTCATGTAAGTAGTCGATAATTTTTGAATTGGGGTATGATGATTGTGTCTTTTCAATAGCGAGTTTCCCCCATTTAGCATAGGCAGGCGTTACCTCGGCATGTGCATCCAGCATCGGTAGTGGCACGGCTTGAGGTATCATAAAAAATCCAAGTGCTACAAGTAATTTGCGCATGTTTTGAGCTCCTTTCTTTTTATAGAATGTGCAACAAATAAAAAATCATTATGTTTCTCAGCTTTATTGAAGAAAATGGCACTGTTCTTATTATGTAATCTCGGTATAGCTTTGCTTTAACTACAAAAAATAAATGCTCCAGATGTTATCTTTGGAGCATCCAATATTTTAGGGTCTTTTTGTACTTGGTTGTTGAGGGTTATTATGAATTACTTTATTAAATTCTGCTGAATATTCTTCCCGATCATTTCTTTTATGTGTATCTTCCTTCTTTTTCTTTTTAAAGCTTGTTTTACTTTTCTTTGCCATTGCTAACTCCCTCCAATTTAGCTCTTTTTATTAGATTGTTGATTTTTATCATGATTGGTTTTATTGTTTTTATTTTTCGCTTTGGCATCAAATTCCGCACTGAATTCTTCATTTAGATTATCGTTTGGGTTATTGTTATTACTATTACTGTCATCAAGGTCTTTACTTTTGTAAGTTCCAAAAGGATTGTGTGTCCTTGCATTCATTGTTTTTTTGCTGTTTTTGTTATTTCTATTGCCCATAACTATTCACCTCCTACTTGTAATTTGCTCAGGAGTGAAGGAATTATGCTTTGGGGAAAACTTCAATGGGAGAAGATACAATGGCAAGATTTGCATTCAAAAACACGGGGGATTTTAAACAAATAAGCTTCTCCATTCCGTTTAAAATAGAAAAAATGTACATCACCAATAATCATTAGTAATGTACATTTTTATTTGTCATTTAGACAATTGTATATTCAGTTATATTAAGTAAAGCACCGACTGCACCTGAAAAACCGTGGTCATTGATAAATATAGGTGTATGTTTTTTCGTCCGTGTATAATTGGCAATAACATGTGTAAGGTGGTCATTATGACTAAGAGTTGAGCCAATATAAACGATATGCTGCGCATTTTTTTCCTCGGCATATTGAATACTTAGTGTCGTAATAACCTCACCAACAAGTCCTTGCACAGTCGCAATAATATCCTCTGGAGGATGTTTCACTTCCTCCGTAATACCGACTTTACCAAAATTACTTGCAGTCAAATGCCCGTCAATTGGCGTATCCATTCCTTGATAAATATCTTTTACAAGTAAATCGACACCTTCACGATTACCTCTTGTAGCCAGCTCACGGATTTCATTGTAATCTGTAATTCCTGTTGTAAGCGCTGACAATCCAATTAATGTGCCGCCGCCTACGCCTGTACCACCAACGCGAATATGTGTATTATCTTCCATATAATGAATGGAAGTTCCCGTTCCAATATTGGTAATCATACTACGCTCAAAGTAATATCCTTCTTTATTTAGTAAAAAACGAACACCCTTCAATGTAGCTTCAAATTCTACTATATAATGAATCGATTTCATTGTTTTTATGACATCAAGTAATTGTTCTGTACGTCCCCCCGTAACACCAATATCCTCAATATCTGGATTATTTTTAATCCACTCCATTACAGTCTGCAAATCATTTGACGGAAAAGTTGTTAAAATAAGTTCGTTTTGCTCGTCTAAGTAGGCAACCTTCGTCAATGTGCCGCCTGCATCAATACCTATAGCCTTTGGCATACCATTCTCCTTTAACTTTATTCAGCAGAAAAATTTTTCCTACCTAAATAGATGGTTAGATGAATACTAGTTTACTCTTTTATTCAGTGAGTGTCTAAACGCTAACTGATTAAAGTTCATGCCTCCGGCGATTGTCAACGATTTCGAAAGGAGTTTATTGTGTATGCACAATTCAAAATCCTGACACACTGGTTCTGCGCGAAAGCGAAACGTCAGCGATAATTAAGCCGAGGCGCAAGTGAATATTCGCCCTCCCTAAACTTTACCGCTGTTGAAATGATTGTGCAATAACTTGGCAAACTTTCATGAAAAAAAACATGAAAAATAGCAAAATTAATAGATAAATGCAATAAATATTTACATTTTATGCAAAAAAAAGAGCCGCTGTTAAAACAGTCGACTCTTTTTATTATAACATTCTAAAAAAGCTAATTATTGTGCAGAGTATCCGCCATCAATTACAAGCTCGCCACCTGTGATGTAAGAAGCTTCATCAGATGCTAAGAATAAAATAGCGTTTGCAACTTCTTCTGGTTGTCCAAGACGACCCATTGGAGTAGCACGAACTAACATGTCCATTGCTTCTTTGAATTGACCGATGTTAGCAGTCATTGGTGTTTCAATTACACCAGGGAATACTGTGTTTACACGAATGTTAGATCTACCTAATTCAGCAGCTGCTGCACGTGCGATTGCGCGTAAAGAACCTTTTGAAGCTGTATAAGAGTTTAAGCCAGAACCGATAATAGCAGTGTATGATGATGTATTAACGATTGAGCCTTTTCCAGCTTCTTTCATGTATTTAGAAACATGTTTAATTCCTAAGAAAGGACCGAATGAGTTAATTTTGTGCATGATAGCCCAATCTTGGTCTGTAATATCTTGTGGAGATTTTTGTGAAGAAATACCAGCATTGTTGATTAAAATATCGATACGACCATATTTTTCAACAACCGCTTTTGTAAATTCAGCCCAGTTTTCATCAGAAGAAACGTCTAATTTCATGCCTTCTACGTTTTCTAATTCAGAAATTTTTGCTAAATTTTCTTCGTTAATATCAGCAGCAATTACGATTGCGCCCTCTTTAGTGAATAGCTCTGCCATTGAAGCGCCCATTCCTGATGCGCCACCTGTAATAATTGCGATTTTGTTGTCTAAACGTCCCATTAAAAAAAACTTCCTCTCTCTTCTATTTCGCCTAAGCGTATTTAGCGTTGTTATGTAACTTTAATTACAAACAGTCGCCTAGCACTTTAAAACTAATGCAGTTTTCTGTC
Source organism: Lysinibacillus sp. NPDC093197 (assembly GCF_044754025.1). NCBI lineage: Bacteria > Bacillati > Bacillota > Bacilli > Caryophanales > Bacillaceae > Lysinibacillus > Lysinibacillus sp. NPDC093197. The sequence goes on from NZ_JBIVOH010000002.1 coordinate 307,063, forward strand.
AAACTGTATATGTTTAAATAGTTTACTATTAAACTTTATCATAATTTTGAAGCGTTTTCAAAGAATATGACCGATATTTGAACAATCTGTTTTCACTTTCCTCAATTTTGCGATACGATATACATTGAGGCTTGACTATTTGAACGGAGGAAAAACACGTGAAAGATAAAAAAACACTTTATAAAGAAGCGATGCAAGTTTTAAAAGAAACGAGTCGCACATTTTATATACCTATTACTTTTTTAAAAAATGATTTAAAAATGTCAGTTGCTGCTGCATATTTAGCGATGCGTGCCATTGACGAAATCGAAGACCATGAAGAACTTTCGAATGATGTGAAATTCGATTTACTTTCCGCAACAAGTGAATTATTAAAAGAAGAGTTCGATGAAGTAGCCTATAATACTTTACTAGCTCCATACGCTGAACAATTACCCGAAGTTTCCCTTCGTTTAGCGGATTGGCTAACATTTTGCCCAGACGGCTCTCGAGAAATTGTCCAAGCATCTACAAGTGAAATGGCATATGGCATGGCAAAATGGGCAAAAGCAAATTGGCAAGTGCATACACGTGAAGATTTGGATGACTATACATACTATGTTGCAGGACTCGTTGGGACAATGCTGTCAGAGTTATGGGCATGGGGTGCAGACGTTCAAACAGATCGCGAATTAGCAATTGGCTACGGTCGAGGACTACAAGCAGTCAATATTTTACGTAATCAGCATGAGGATTTAGACGAGCGTGGTGTAAGCTTTGTGCCGGACGGTTGGACACGAGAAGATTTGTTTGCCTATGCCGAGGAAAACCTAGCGAAAGCAGATCTTTATATGAAGGCAATCAATAAGCGTACGATTTTATTGTTCTGTCGTCTTCCACTTGCTTTAGCCCATAAAACATTAAAAGCAATGCAAGAAGGTCGTGAAAAAATGACGCGCGCTGAAGTAGAGCAAACTGTAGAAGAGATTCAAAAATAGGTGCCTGGCACCCACACAATTCACTACAATTCATAAAAATTCAAAAGCCCTTGTGTTGAGATTGGTCTCACACAAGGGCTTTATTGTTCATATGACGCTGACGAATCGACTAATTAGCTCATAGCCGAAATATAGAGAAAGTACCGATAATAATGTAAAGACAACTTTTTCTACTTTTCCGCCAGTTTTCGTTGTTAAAGGAAAGCGCACTGACATGTTTATCGGGAAAAATAGCTTCACCCCTTGTTTCGTCCCCATATCGAGGACAATATGACTCACCATGCCTACTAAAAGTCCCGCAATAATCGATTCATATGGGATTATTGCGTGTAACAGTGTCGCTACAAGAAACAAAAACAGTAAACTATGTGTAAAGGAACGATGTCCAAATAGCTTGTTAACAATTTTTGAAATGATGGGAAATGTCCGCCCAATTTTGCTTCCGCCATGGCAAATATCCGGAATTAATGCTCCGATAATACCAGCTCCAACTAATACGAATGGATTATCATTTGAAATTTGAGCAAAGGCAAGGCTAGCTGTGATGCCTCCAATGATGTGTGTATTCCCTTGCATAATTACTCCCTCTCTATGTACTGTAATTTTACTTTCCTAATGTAACATATTCTCCTCCAAAAGAGAACATACATTCCAAACATACGTTTTATTTTTTTACTTTACGTTGACTACTTTCGAAATTCTCCAAAGCGAGCCTAAAATTTTTGTAATGAAATTGTATATCTAGTAGGTCTAACGTGAAAAATGACTACGGGAGGTAGCTATGAAAACGTATAAAGGAATGCTATTTATTTTCATCACGATGCTTGGGAGTGCGTTACTATGGTATTGTGCGACGCCGATTGAAACTTTACATGAGTTAAATAGGCTCAGCCATATTATTGGGGGCATGGCAATTACAGGATTCTTTCTTGTTTTTTTACTTGCCACAAGAAATAAAATTCTCGAACGGTGGTTTCATGGCTTAGAACATGTCTATAAATATCATAAGTATTTGGCGATTCTATCATTAGGGCTAGTGATTTTACACAGTCAATTGCAAGATTTAGTGCCACATGGGGATAAAGGGATAGAAACTCCGCTCAATGAATTAGCAAAGAAATTTGGTGAGCTTGCGCAATATGGCTTTATCGGGCTAATCGCCATTGCACTATTAGCAAAATTTCTGAAATATGAGCATTGGCGCTATATTCACCGTTTATTGCTTTTACCGTATGCGATTGGCCTTTACCATGTCTACTTTTCAAGCAAGTATGATTTATTTCAAGTGACACCCCTCGGTATTTTTACTGCAATAACTGCCATTATAGGGACAATGTCCGCTTTATATATGCTTACAATGTATCAAGATATGCGATTTAAACATACAGGTAACGTTACAGGCATCCGAAAGATGGGTGCTAGCGCAGTTGAATTAGAATTAACATTAGATCGAAAATTCCCCTATCGTCATGGTCAGTATATCTTTTTAAAAATATTCCAAGATGGTTTAGAAAAAGCACCACACCCCTTCTCCATTTCAGGCGGAGATGGTCATAAAATTTTTGTATCGATTAAGGCACTTGGCGATTTTACTAAAAAGGTAAATACACAAATACAATTGCAAACACAAGTATCCATTGAAGGCCCCTACGGTCATCTAAACTTTGACAAAGGTTATCAACAACAAATTTGGATAGCTGGTGGTGTAGGTATTACGCCTTTTATATCGTATTTACAATCGCAACCTACTGATCGCGAAATTGAATTATTTTACACGTTCCGTGGAGAAAACGATGCTATCTATAAAATTTTTTTACAAAAATACGCAGAAAACAATAAGCATTTTAAAGTGAATTTTATCGATACGACCACCATGGACAGACTTACTTTCGATCATTATTCAGTGCCAGTGCATACGAGCATCTTTTTGTGTGGCCCTGAGAAAATGGTGAAGTACTTTATTAAGCATTTCAAATCCAACAGTAGCGATATCGACATCAACTATGAAACCTTTAAATTTAAATAACGTATCCAAAAAAAGAGGCTACATCCAATAGTAGGAATGTGAGCCTCTTTCGCTTATTATCATTTAATAATTTTACGACTAAACAAATGCCTATTTTTCACTATAATGACACTTACGACTGCAAGTAATAGCCCCGAAATCAAAAAGACTAGTCTTACGCCTATAACATCTGCAATTATTCCCATCATAAGAGAGGAAATGCCAAATGCCCCCGTAGAAATCGCACTTAAAGAAGTATATACAGAGGACAGTTCTCCTTTTGGGACACTCGTTTGAATAACCGTATGTTGTGGGATGCTCTTTATTTGGCCAAAAAACCCAACGCAAAAAGTTAATAATAATGCGATAATTGGAATACTATTAACACTAAAAAAAATGGTTGCTATAAACATAAACAAAGAACCAATAAACATCACTTTCGCTAATTGCCGCTCAATAAAAGATGTATATTTAACACAATAAACGCTTCCTGCTATTAAACCTACAAAAAATGTGCCATTCAAAAAGCCCCACCATTGCTCGTCAACTAGTAAAGCATCCGTGACAAATACCAATATAATTGCAGCAATCCAAACCGTACCTGCAATCGATTCGAGAAAATCTATCCAAACAATCCTTCTTAACAGTGGCGTATGCCAAAGTAATTTCCAGCCTTTGATAACTTGTTCTATTTTCCCTTGTTGTGCAAGTGATTGATGGTCAACATTTTCTAACAAGCATAAGACAATACTGGCCACTGTAAACAAACAGCCCACTACCCAAACTACTTGCTGGGAACTTAGAAAAAGTAAAAATAGGCTACCTACGAACCACATAACGGTTTGAATAAATTGAGTGACTGCTTCGTCAATGCCATTTGCCTTCAATAATTGTTCGTCTTTCACATAATGTGGAACCAATGTCTGTCTTATTGGATTCGCGCAACCATCAAGAAATGCAACCATACTTATAACAATAAACAACAAGTAAAAGTTAGTCGCTGTTGTTACATATAACAGTAGCCCTAATAAAAATAATAAACAGGTCTTTCCTATTTGCGAACCTGCCATTAACCATTTTAAATTCACTTTTCCAAACAAAAGCGGAGTCAATATGCTTGATACAAACATTGATGAAGCAATTGTAAATGGCACAAATGATGCTGCAATAGCCGATTCCGTTACAACGTAAATTAAATGAATAATGCTCACTATATATAAAACATCACCTATATTTGCCAGTGACTGACCGATCAGTAATAATGAAAAATTTCTACCCAATTTCATAATAAACCCCCATTTTCAAGAAATTAAATTTATCGAAATGGGTGATTTTTAAATTGGACTGTTCATGTAAACTTTCCTCCCCCATTTTTCACGAAATGAAATTCATTCAAATGGGTGATTTTTAAATTGGACTACACATGCAAACTGCCCTCCTTTTGTCTAGTAGATAAATCTTGGGGGAACTAGATTTATCAAAATTTTTAACAATAATCCGATAGATGCATTTTTTATAGTAAAAAATAACTCCATTTTGAATAGTAGTCGAGCAAAATGGAGTTTCTCTGTATTTCATAATAAAATTGCTATTTTTACATTTTTCGTACAGGAACTTGGATTTCAAAGGTAATCTCATTTGGTTTATCCGAAATTGTAATATCTATATGCATTATTTGCAATGCATCACCGATAATTTGATAACCATTTATTTTAAGTTGTTGAAGCATCTTTCTTAAACTCTCACTACGACTTGTCAATAATTCTCCATTGTATCTGATACAGGCAAATAATCCTCCTGGAACAGTCAGCTCATATGTATTCGGAATAACTTCCTTGTTTTTCGCTACAATAAAAATAGTAGAAGGCTCTTCAAAACGCTCCGTTTTAAGATTCGTTTCTTCTATAATAATGCCTAGTCTGTTGGTAGCAAGAATAGGCGTCTTTTCTGTTAGCATATTTTCTAAATTCAGGACACCATAACAAAGCTCAAAGTTATCATTAATTTTTTCATGCAATGTAAGTAATCGTCTACTCTTCATTTCACGGAATATGACTTTCTGTAGCTCACTTTCTTTTTCTACCTGTTCCAAATAGGCAATTTTTTCTCTTATATTTTCTTCCATTTCATTTAATTCTTTAAGATTGGAAACAAGTTCTTCATGTTTTGCTTTCATTATTTCCAATGATTTACTGAAATTGCGTTCATTAAGATATTCCTTTATTTCATCCGTAGTCATTCTAAGTTGCCTTAATTCTTTAATCGTCCCTAGAATCTCATATTGGAAAATAGAGTAGTAACGATAGCCTGAAAGAGGATCGACGAATTGCGGCTTGAACAAGTCGATCCTGTCATAGTGACGTAATGTCTCCGAAGTCACACCACGCAACTTTGCCATTTCGCCGATGGTCAGTTTTTCTTTCAATTAGCTTACCTCCTAATATAGTAGGTTTCTAAAAAACTGACCAAATTGAAATCATTCAGGTTTGATTAGTTTACATTTAACAAACTTTATCGAGGAAGTGATAAAGATTATGCTCAATTTTTTCCTACCTACTTGAATTTATTCCAAAATCAATTTGTACTCCTTTATAGGACGATTGAAATACGAGCTTCTTATTCAAACTATGCATTTTTTTCTGATTATTTGTCAAGGTTTTATTTCAATCCCATTTTCAGTGAATATATGCCCAAGTTTTTCAAGAATTACTTACTAGTTACAAGAAAAATTAATTTCAGTTTAACAGTCCTTCTTTTTGGCGTACTTTTTCCATTTCCGCTTCCCTTTCAATCTCCTTCTCTTTCAAAACATAACTAAGTAAATCAAGCATTAGTCGAGCAGCTACTTGCCCCGTTATACCAGTCGGATCATAAGGTGGTGCTACTTCTACTAAATCGAACCCAATCACTTCTCCCCTTTGTGCAATCCCTTGCAGTAATTCATTTACTTCATCGTAAAGTAATCCACCTGGGGAGGGTGTACCCGTCCCCGGAGCGATAGATGGATCCAAGCCATCAATATCAATCGTTACATAATATTTTTCTCCTGCTGGTATTTGTTTCAGCACTTCTTCAAGCCCCATTTTTCTCATTTGTCGGGGAGATAATATCACGCTACCATACGCTCTTGCAGCATCAACATCTTCTTTTTTACTACTACTTATACCACGAATCCCTAATTGGAATATTTTTTGTACGTAATCTAGCTCAGATAAACGACGGATACAGTTCCCATGACCATAACGCATTCCAGAGCGGTGATCCGCCCAATCTAGATGAGCATCAATTTGTATAACATGAAATGGACCTAATTCTTCCAATCCTTTTCCTACTGCAGCAGTAATAGAATGATCTCCTCCAAGTACTACTGGCATCGCGCCCTTTGAAACAATTTTGCGAATCGCCGCTTCTGTATTTTCGTGACATTGCATAAGGTCGCCATGTACCATATCCACATCGCCACAATCTACTACTTTCCAATTGGGTCCGAGATATGTGATATCATTTTCGATGTCATAAGCTCCATCTAATCCAAAACTGTAAAGCGTTGATCCTTCCCTGATTCCTCGTGGTCCCATTCTGGCACCCGATTTCCATTGCGTACCCATGTCATTCGGCACTCCGATAACCGCTACATCGGCACTTAGCTGCTCTAAATCATCGCAGATTGGATATTTTCCAAACGTGCATATTCCTGTAAATGGCAAATTTAAAATCTGTTTCTCATTGTGTTTAACCATTATTATTCCCCTTCCATACTACTATTACATTCCTAACACAGAATCCCCCGTGTGTACTGTGATGTTATTTAGATACATGTTGCTCTTTCATACCATAAGTCATTTGAAACAATTTCAAGTAATCATCCTTCGATAACTTACGTGAATTGGTCATTGTACATAAATGATTGAATGCACCTTCAGCAAGAAACTCGAAATCATCAGGATGAACATTATCTAAATCACTAAATTTTGGTATACCGATTTTGTTTGATAGTTCGTGTAGCAAAACAACACCTTCTTGAGCAATTTCCTCGATGGTCTTTCCTTCCGTTCTCGCACCAAGTTTCACAGCTACCGTCGCATGCTTTTCCACATTGGAAGGGATATTATATTCAAACACATATGGAAGGAAGATAGAATTTGCCACCCCATGTGGTGTATCATATAGTCCTCCAAGCGGTTCAGCCATTGCGTGTACCGCACCTAAGTCTGCGTGAGTAAATGCCATTCCTGCAATCAAACTTCCACCAAGCATATTTTGCCTAGCTTCTACATCGTTCCCGTTTTCAACAGCGAGTGGAAGATACTTAGCAATTATTTCGATAGCATAAAGACTGAGTGCATCTGAAATCGGTTCAGCAATATTGCTCGTATAGGCTTCGATTGCATGTGTCAATGCATCCATACCAGTAGCAGCAGTTATTGATTTAGGTAGAGACAGTGTCAATTCAGGGTCTACTATCGCTAGTTTTGGTGCTAATTTTATATCAAGGATAGCCTCTTTCTGTTTAGTGATTGTATCTGTAATGACAGAACCTGTCGTCACCTCACTACCTGTACCCGATGTGGTAGGGATACAGATAAGGGGTGTAATGTCGTGATCCAACAAATTGAAACCATAGCGATCTTTTAACTCCCCTTCATGCGTGAAAAGTACCCCAATTGCTTTGGCAGTATCCATTGAACTACCACCACCGAGACCAACCAACAAATCAATATTTTCATTTTTAAATTGTTCATAGGCTTTTACGCAATCTACGTCTTTCGGATTCGGCATAATGTCATCATATACAAGGAATGGAATCCCTTCCTGTTCCAACGAGTCAGTTACCTTTTTTAAAATCCCTGTTTGTGCAAGTCCTTTATCTGTAATAATGAGCGCTTTTTTACTACCTAATTCTTTGGCTCTTTTCCCTACATTTTTCACTGTCCCATTACCAAACTCAATTGAAGTAGGTAAATTGAAATTAAAATTCCATACCATTAATTATTTCCCCTTTCCATTTTCAAAACTTTACGTCAACAAACAACTTTCATGAATTTCTCTTTATCTCACTCTTTAACTCTCAAACCAATTTGTCGGACTAACTTCTAAATTTATATTTATTTGCTTCACTTCTGAAAATTCATCTAAACCAAAAGTACCTAAACCTCGGCCAAGTCCACTCTGCTTATATCCACCCCATGGAGCTTCGTTGTAAGCAAGATTGTATGCATTAATCGATGTAATACCTGCTCTAATTTTTTTAATCACTCGTAATGCTTTTGCGCCATCTTGAGAGAATACCCCAGCTGCAAGTCCGTAAGGCGTATCATTTGCGAGTTTAATAGCTTCCGCTTCATCTTTGAACTTTTGCACAACTAGAACAGGACCGAATATTTCTTCTTGGACAATTTTCATGTCTGGCGTTGTTTCTATAAATATTGTTGGCTCAATAAAACAACCGTGTTCAAGCCCTTTACTTGTAATCCGTTTACCGCCACAAACTAATTTTGCGCCTTCATCAATACCGATTTGAATATAATTTAGCACCGAGTTCATATGATCTTCTCCTACAAGAGCGCCCATTTGAGTATGTGGATCATCGCCTCGTCCGACACGAATATTGTTCGCTTTACTAATTAGGCTTTCAACGAACTTGTCATGAATGCTTTCTTCGAGAAGCAATCTTGAACCTGAATTGCACACTTGACCCGCATTTACAAATATTCCATATAACGCATAATCAACTGCTGTTTCAAAATCTGCGTCAGCAAAGACGATATTAGGCGATTTACCACCTAATTCAAGTGCCACCTTCTTAATATTTCCTGATGCTGCCTTCATGATGGATCTGCCCACTGATGTACTGCCAGTAAAGGAAACCATATCGACTTTATCGCTCTCTGCCAATTCATTTCCGACAGTAGAACCTCCTCCAGTAACCAAATTCGCAACACCTTTCGGAATCCCGACTTCTTCAATAATTTCAAAAAGTTTCATAGTAGTGATCGGCGTTAACTCTGATGGCTTAAAGATAATCGTATTTCCAGCTGCTAGCGCAGGCGCAATTTTCCATGCGCCAGTTAATAACGGGAAATTCCAAGGGGCAATCAGACCACATACACCTACAGGTTCCCTCACAACAAGCGCTTGTACCGGGTCGGCAACTGAATATGTTTGACCATTTGGTTTTGTGACTAGACCGCCATAATATCGGAAACAATTCACTGCATCTCCTACATCGAACTCTGCTTCTCTAAGGGGCTTGCCTGTATTTAACATTTCAAGTTCACTTAGCTCTGATGCATTCTCCTCAAGTTTATCCGCAATTTTAAATAAATAAGATGCTCTTTCAGAAACAGGCAAGTTTGACCAAATACCAGAATCAAAAGCAATTCGTGCTGCATTAATAGCATTTTGTGTTTCATCTATATTTGCTCTAGGAGCCTCTGCAATTACTTCGCTATTTGCCGGATTGATAATATTACGTTTCTCTTTATTCACTGAATCCAACCATTCTCCATTAATAAACATCTTTAAATTTAGCATTTTAATACCTCCCTAAATTAATATTTTCCATATTTACACAAACGCATATTTATCCTCTCATACAATATAAGAGATTAATCAATTCGTAGAGTTATATAACCCCTTCTGATAGCACTATTTTTGATTAACTAGCAATCGCTGAAAATCGCTAATTATAATCGCCTCACCCCTTTCACTTGAATTCCTACTTATATAAATGACAAGTAAATCATTTATTCATTACAAATCTTCTATAAGTACATTTTCAGGAATTACATCCTTATCAAAACTGAATTCTGGTAATTCCTGTCTGAAAAATTTGGTCATATACATCAGATATCCAAAGCCAATCGCCATCCAGATACTTCCTAAAATTAATGCATCTAATTCTAAGTGAGACCAAAGCCATAACGTAAATCCTGCTCCAAGCAAAGGCATTAGCAGATATCGAATGTATTCGGTTAAAGTATTGCGTTTACCATTGCGAATAAAATAATGCACTATAACGGATAAATTAACTGAAGCGAACGCAATCAGTGCCCCAAAATTAATAAACTTAATGACTTGGTCGAGTGTCATAACAATTCCAAGCAATGAAATGAGACCGATTACAATTATTCCTGTTGAAGGTGTTTTAAATCGTGAGTGAATATGACCAAATACTTTTTTAGGCAGTACAGAATCTCGCCCCATAGCATACAGGACACGCGATGCACTTGTAGTAGAAGCTACACCAGAAGAGAAATTCCCCAAAATAACCGCGGTTACAAATATAGATTTAAACAAATTCCCTCCGACTAAATAGACAACTTCCATCGCTGCAGAATCAGTGCTTTCAAATGTAAAGCCTGGGTGAACCAATTGTGCTAAATAAGCCGACCCAATATAAAGAACACCAATAGTCACCAACATGATAATGATTGCTCTAGGAATTGTCTTTTCAGGATTAATTGTTTCTTCAGACAATGTAGTCAGTGAGTCAAAGCCAAGAAAACTGAAACACAGAATTGAAGCACCTGCCAATATTACAGGCAGTTCAATTTCTGTATTGAATAAAGGCTGAATGGAAAATAGCGTCCCTGCACCTATACCAGCCATTAAACTTTTAATAGTCAAAATCCAAAAGATACAAACAAAAATGACTTGAGCCAGAACAAAAATCTTACCCGTGGAAGCAGTAAACTTAACCCCTAAGATGCTTGGTATTACAATAGTTGCAGTTAATAGGATAATCCACAGCGCGTGAGGGACCTCAGGAAATACCGCATGTAAAAAAACAGTAGACATTAAACAAGTGACCATTGGAGTCAACATATAATCCAACATGATTGTCCAACCAATTAAAAAGCCAAGTTGTGGATTAATTGATTTTTGTGTGAATGTATAAGCAGAACCTGCAATGGGAAATGCTTTTGCCATCTTTCCATAACTGAATGCGGTGAATAGGATTGCAACAAAGGCGATGATATAAGCCCCCATGATGACACCTTGGGAAGTGACAGTAGCGATTCCATAAGTATTGAAGAACACCATCGGATTATTCCAGGCAATACCTAAAAATACAACTTGTGATAAAGTAAGTGTTCGCATTAATGTTTGTCGTTTCAAAATAACTCCCCCATCCACTTTTAAATTCCAAATCTTCGGAATATTTATTATTTTGTTAATAATGAATATAAAGGTTTGTGTTACACAAAGGTCAACAACTTGATTTAGTTTTTAGTAAAAAAAAATCGGAAGTTGAATTTGAATGAGGAGAAATTTCACACCAAAGCACTCTCAACTTTTTGTATGTTTATTTACTTAAAAGTTAAAATAGGAAAAGCAATCCAAGAGTCATATATCCCGACTTGTGGATTGCTTTTTTACAAATGAGAGGATTGTGAACATCCTTTACTTAATTTCACTGTGACTAACTAATCATAAAAGTAGCACTTACATACCTATATATTTACTTAAATAATTGCATTTTTTATTTACATAGCATGAAAAACGGGATGAATTCATAAAGTGATTTAATGTTCTCTGAAATATTTAGTCTATATATCTCGGAATATTGCTAAAAATTTCTTGGGAATTGTTATGGATTTAAATCTTAAGTTAATTATTAAATTTGTTGAAAGGGAGGTTTTTTGATGAGTTATTATGATCCGTATTATAGTGATTATGATGCAGTCTTCGGTGGCTTTATGGTTGTGTTTCTTTTAATATTTTTCGCAATGTTAATTATTGGGTATATTGTTAATGCACTAATTTATTTTATGACATCTAAAACAAATGGCTTTAGCGATATAGCTTATATTGCTTGGATTCCTATTATAAACATTTACAGCCTTTTCCTACTAACGGCTAACGGTGATGATGATGTGACAATTCGTGCTGCAGCGAAAAAAACGACCTTAATTTATGCAGGATTGTTTATCGTTTCGTTTATTCCTGCTGTTGGTGTAATCGCGTCACTCGTTATGTTTTGCTATTGGATTTATTACTCCTATCGTCTCTTATATCGTTGGACTGGAGATACCGGCAAAGCTGTTCTCTATATGATCTTATCCATTATTACTGGCGGCCTATTCTTTGCCATTTACGGCTTAATGCGAATGAAACGCCCATTCATAGTATAAATTTCAGCGTTTATAGTCCTCTTTCGTTCAAAAGAATGAAAGAGGATTTTTTTTTGCTTAAGTAAGTTTTTCTATTCCTATTTTATACAATTTATTTTAGCAAACACTTCTTCCTCATATTTCCAATATTTTTTTAAAAAAGAAGTCAGAAATTACGTTGGATATGCTATATTATAGTTAGAAAATTTAGACTTTCTAACTTTTAAAGCAAAGGGGATTTTTAATTATGTATGAAAATATTTTAAGACATCCAGGGCCGACACCTATTCCAAAAAAGGTTCAGCTTGCGATGAACCGAGATATCTTCAGCCATCGAAGCAATGAATTTGTGGAGCTATATCGTGAAACAACTGAGCTCATTAAACCTATTTTCGGCACTAAACAGGACATTTTATTGCTTCCATCTGGTGGTACAGCAGCATTAGAAGCAGCAGCTGTCAATACAGTTTGTGCAGGTGAAGACGTTGTCGTCATTACGGTAGGCGCTTTTGGGGATTACTTCGTTTCGATTTGTGAAAAATATGGCTTTAACGTACATAAGCTTGCGAAACAATGGGGACAAGCATGCACAGCTGAAGAGTTACGTACCTTTTTACAACCTTTGCAAAATATTAAAGCCGTTTTTGTTACGTATAATGAAACTTCAACAGGTATTTTAAATCCAATTGCAGAATTAGCACAGGTTGTTCGTGAAGAAAGTGATGCTTTAGTAATTGTTGATGGCGTAAGCTGTATTGGTGGTGCTCCTGCTGAAATGGATGCATGGGGCATTGATATTCTCGTAACAGGCTCACAAAAAGCGATGATGCTTCCACCTGGCCTTTCTCTCGTTAGTGTAAGCGACAGGGCATGGAAGGTCATTGAAGAAAATAAAGCACCATCTTATTACTTGAATTTATTAAGCTATCGCGATTGGGCAGAGAAAGGTATGACACCGAATACCCCTGCCATTACACTAATTTATGGTCTACACGAAGTGTGTAAACTTATTGAACAAGAAGGTGGATTTTCTCAAACTGTTGCCCGTCATGAACTGATGAAAAACATGGTACGCAGTGCGATGAAAGCACTTAATATTGAGCTTTTGACAGCCGATGAATACGCTTCGCCTACTATTACAGCAATAATGGCTCCTAAAGGGATTGCATTAGGTGAATTTTTGACACATCTTAAACAAAGATACCATCTAGATTTTGCGGGTGGATTAGGTCATTTACAAGGAGAAATTTTCAGATTTGGCCATATGGGGTACTGCTTCCCTAGTGATGTTTTACAAGCGGTTTCTTTAATGGAGGCGGCACTGCAAGACTTTTCTTACGACTTTGAGCCAGGTGCAGGTGTTAACGCAGCGCATAAAGTATTTTTAGCGGCCCAACAAAAATAACACATACTTTACCAAAAATAGACTGCCTGACGATAAAATCGATCAGCAGTCTATTTTTACTGTATGAAACTATCTAACGAGTTTTTTAAAATATTCCTCGCGCATCTCCTGTGGCACCATACTGCCCCCTGTTGCCCAGACAAGATGTGTAGCTTGCTCCATTTTATCTAATAAATGATGCTTCTCTAAATAATCTCGCCCATTAGTCATCAACTGCATTGGTCCGAACATCCCCGCATGTGCAGATGGTTCTAAAAATAGATCTTCTGATTCCATGGCTAAACCGAGTGAAGTAAACAATTCTTCATCTTTCACTGTAAAACAGCCACTTATATATGTTTCCATCACTTTCCCAACGAATTTTGAAGCACGTCCGACAGCTAGACCATCCGCTTCTGTTTTATTATCCAAGCCGATATCTTCTACACTGATTTCATCATGTAAGCCAGTCATGAGCCCAATGGTCATACAAGGTGAAGCGGTTGGTTCAGCAAAGAAAATATGAACATGTTCCCCAAACAATTCTCGTAAACCATATGCAACCCCACCAGGTCCACCACCAACACCACATGGTAAATAAACGAACAATGGATGTGCATCATCCACTTGAATATTTGCCTCTTGTAATTGGACTTTTAAGCGCTTCGCTGCCACTGCATAACCCGCAAATAAATCTTTTGAATTCTCATCATCAATAAAATGGCACATTGGATTTTGCGAAGCTTCCTGTCTTCCCTGTTCTACAGCTACACTATAATCTGCCTTATATTCAATGACCGTTGCCCCTTTTGCTCTTAATAATGCCTTCTTCCATTCCTTTGCGTCACTCGACATATGTACAACGACATTGAACCCTAGTTTTTTGCCCATTATGCCGATACTAAGACCTAGATTTCCTGTTGAGCCTACCGCAATCGTGTATTGCTGGAAGAACGTTCGTAGTTCTTCTGTGGCAAACACTGCATAATCATCGTCTACTTTCAACTTACCATTCGCAATTGCCAATAGCTCGGCATGCTTTAAAACTTCATATATACCACCTCGTGCCTTGATTGAACCCGAAATAGGTAGCGCATGATCACATTTCAAAAATATTTGACCGGGAACTGATATTCGGAACTCTTTTTCAAGTGCTAGCTTCATTTCATCAATCTGTTGAATAGAAGACTCAATCAGTCCTTTGCTTTCTACTAGCTCAGGAAATGCGATAATTAAATAGGAAGAAAAGCGTTTTAGCGTTTCTTCCGCATCGTCAACCTCTTCTATTGAAAAGAGAGTTGTACTCGCTTTTTTCATCCTTTTTGTGTTTTCCCAAAAAACAGTATCCCTATTTTTAATCTTTTCTAGTTTCGGATATAGGTGAAATAATTCGTTTTTTAGTTTATTTTCCATCTGCAGACCCCTCCATTTTTTGCGCTAAAATTGCTCGTTCACAAATTTGTCGAAATTTCATTTCAAACAACATATTGTTTTCTTTCGTTCTTTTTTTAGGTCCCTTGGTTCGTCCGCCTGCACGTCTAATCTTCTGACCAACATGGCGCATATCGAGCAAACGTTCGATATTTTCACTAGACATTTCCCTACCATTTTGATCGATTGGATAGCCTCCTCTTGCCAAAACCATGGCTGCTAAACCGTAATCCTGCGTAATCACAATATCATGTTTTGAAAGCGCATTCACTAGCGTGAAATCAACCGAATCTGGCCCCTTCGGCACAATAATTGTTATTACATTATCACGTTCGATACGGTGTGATGTATCGCAAAACAAGATAGTTTCAATCTCAAACTCAGATGATATAGATAGCGCTAAATCCACGACTGGACAGGCATCAGCGTCAATTAATACCTTCACAATAAAGCATCATTCCTTTCTCATAATTAGATGAATCAAGCACCTCTATATTATTTTGATATAACAATTTCAAGACCCCGATTGCTCATTTTTTCACAAACTTATTCGACTTGGAAAAAGTATTTTATTGAATAGTGTGAAAAATAGATATACGATACACCTATCAATTAAATTGGAGGTTTTCAATATGACAACAACAACTGTAAGCAACGATCAATTAGCAAAAGAATACGTTGACGGCGTGTTCGAGCAACTGAAAAACCAAAACAGTCATCAAGCGGAGTTTTTACAAGCAGCTGAAGAAATTTTCATTTCATTAGTGCCTGTATTTGCACAACATCCAGAATATATTAAGGCAAATATTCTTTCTCGTATCGTTGAGCCAGATCGCATCATTTCATTCCGTGTAGCATGGCAAGATGATAACAACCAAGTACAAGTAAACCGTGGTTATCGTGTACAGTACAGCAACGTCATGGGACCTTATAAAGGCGGGCTTCGCTTCCACCCTTCAGTAAACGAATCTATTATTAAGTTTTTAGGCTTTGAGCAGATCTTTAAAAACGCATTAACTGGTCAACCAATCGGTGGTGGTAAAGGTGGATCTAACTTTAATCCAAAAGGCAAATCCGATTCAGAAATCATGCGTTTCTGCCAAGCATTCATGACTGAATTATACCGTCATATTGGTCCAGATGTCGATGTTCCTGCTGGTGATATCGGTGTAGGTGCTCGTGAAGTAGGTTATTTATGGGGGCAATACAAGCGCCTTACAAAAGCAAACGAATCTGGAGTATTAACAGGTAAAACGCCTGGTTACGGTGGTTCATTAGCTCGTAAAGAAGCAACTGGTTACGGTACAGTATACTTTGTTGAAGAAATGTTAAAAGACGTAAATGATTCATTTGACGGTAAAACTGTTGTTATTTCTGGTTCTGGGAATGTATCAACTTATGCAATTGAAAAAGCTCAGGCATACGGTGCAAAAGTTGTTGCTTGCTCTGATTCTTCAGGCTATATCTATGATGCAGATGGATTAGATCTTGATGTCATTAAAGAAATTAAAGAAGTAAAAAGTGACCGTATATCAACTTACGTCGACTACCGTCCAAATGCTACATTTACAGAAGGTTGTACAGGAATTTGGTCTATTCCATGTGATATTGCGCTACCATGTGCAACACAAAACGAAATTAACGGCGACGCTGCTCGTACATTAATTTCAAATGGTGTAAAAGCAATCGGTGAAGGTGCCAATATGCCATCTGATCTTGAAGCAATTAACGAATTTTTAAACGCTGGTGTATTATTTGGGCCTGCTAAAGCAGCTAATGCTGGTGGCGTGGCGGTATCAGCACTAGAAATGGCACAAGATTCTAGCCGTATATTCTGGTCATTTGAAGAAGTAGATGCGAAGTTACACCAAATTATGAAAAATATTTATGCAGATAGTAAAGCTGCTGCTGATAAATATGGCTATCCAGGAAACCTAGTAGTTGGGGCTAACATCGCCGGCTTTGTAAAAGTTGCTGATGGAATGCTTTCTGAAGGTATCTATTAAATAACCTTTGATACAATTTATTCGGTTATTCTACCATCTAGTAACTAGAATCCTTTATTAAAATTTTAAATTTTCTTAATTTCACTTAAGATGATAACGAATATTCGTTATCATCTTATTTTTTTGTATAAAACATGTAAAAAAATAAGCATAAATAAGATTATAACGAACGTTTTTTATATTAAACATTCTAAACATTCGTGTTATAATTATAAGGTACTATGAAATATTGGAGGGTTTTAAGTGGAATTATTGTATACAGGTAAAACGAAAAATGTGTTCAAGTTAGAAGATGGTCATTACTTATTAAAATTTAAAGATGATGTAACTGGAGAAAACGGCGTATTTGACCCTGGTGCAAATACTGTAGGTTTAACAATTGATGGTGCTGGCCTAGCTGGTCTTCGCTTAACTTCTTATTTCTACTCAAAACTAAATGAACAAGGTGTCCCTACTCACTACGTAGATGCAAACTTCGACGATGCTACAATGACTGTAAAGCCCGCAACAGTTTTCGGCAAAGGATTAGAAGTCATTTGTCGCTTCAAAGCTGTTGGCTCTTTCCTACGACGCTATGGCGCTTATGTACAAGAAGGACAACCTTTGGATTCTTTCGTTGAGGTAACAATCAAAGATGACGATCGTCTAGATCCTCCAATTTCTGAAGATGCTTTAGCAATGTTAAACCTGTTATCACATGAAGAATATGCAATTTTAAAACAACGCACAATTGAAATTTCTAAATTCGTCGGTGCAGAGCTAGCAAAAAAAGGCTTAACGCTTTACGATATTAAATTAGAATTCGGCCGTGATGCACAAACAAATGAAATATTATTAATTGATGAAATTTCTGGCGGTAATATGCGTGCATACAAAGGCGAACAATACATCGAGCCATTAGAACTTGAAAAAATTATGTTAGCAGACTAATAACTAATCCCCTTCTAAGTAATCCATTTACTTAGAAGGTTTTTTCTTCTTTTGCAAAACACCTCACTGTTATAAATTACCGATAATTCCCTGTAGCTATAAGTATGTCTTTCATTTATGCTCAAATACGTTGGGCAAAAAAATTTAGTCCCATTTAAGACAATTTTTGAAACCTTTCACCACTTCACTCGTATATTGAGTAGAAGCAATATTATCATCACAGGAGGTAGTTTAATGGAAAACTATAATGAAACAACGCAACAAGAAAGGCCAAAAGTTAATCCGTTTCTGTCTACTTGGATGCATCCAAAGCAAGCAGCACGCTACATGATTGATGCTAAAACGATTGGTTATGCAATTCTTGTCATGTCCATCGGTTATATCGGTTCTTTGCTTTCTGGCCTTATAGATAGTAATTTCTTGCTTGACGTATCCCCTTGGATTATCGTGCTATTTTGTGTAATTTTAGCGCCAATCGCGGCTATTATCGGCACAGCCTTTTCTACCCTTATTTTCTGGTTGTTTGGTAAATTATTCAAAGGTACTGCAACGTATTCAGACTTATTTAAAGCACTAAGCTTAACTGCTGTACCATTTATTTTAGCCATTCCTTTCTATTTAATTTGGCTAATTACATCTCCTGAATCGTTAATGGATACTAACTTATTAGGGTCTGTTCCTTGGATTTTTTGGATAACGATGTTAGTGACAGCTGTTGTTAGCATTTGGTCCTTCGTCACGACAGTGGCTGTTGTAGCGGAAGCACATCAAATCTCGAATTGGAAAGCATTTTTTACAATAGTTATTCCTTCTATCATCGGAGGAGTCATTGTCTTTGTATTGGTTGCTGTTCTCTTTATTGGCCTTATCGGTATTAGCATGATGTAATAAAAATCTCCCACTCTCAAATGAGAGGGGAGATTTTTTAGTTTAAAACCGACTTTCTACAGATTAAACGGAAAGTACCGTCTGTTGCTGGAATAACTCAGATACACCAGATGCAACAGCTGCCCCACTGACAGCACGTGAAACAATTTCAACAACACGCACATCTAAAGATTTAGGCACAATATATTCTTCTGTTAATTCTTCATCGCTAACAAGAGAAGCAATAGCTTCAACTGCCGCTAATTTCATATCCTCATTAATATCTGTAGCACGTACATCTAATGCTCCGCGGAAAATTCCCGGGAAAGCTAAAACATTATTAATTTGATTTGGGTAATCTGATCGCCCAGTACCCATAATACGAACGCCCCAAGCTTTAGCATTTTCATACGTAATTTCTGGATTCGGGTTTGCTAATGCAAAGACAACCGGATTTTCATTCATAGATGTAATATGTGCTTCTGTTAATAAATTCGCAACAGACACGCCGATAAAGACATCTGCACCTACAAGTGCGTCTTCCAACGTACCATGAATTTTTTCTGGATTAGTTAAATGTGCAACTGCCTCTTTAATCGGGTTCATACCTTCCGCGCGACCTTCATAAATAATCCCTTTTGTATCGCACATATAAATATTTTTATACCCCATTTGCACAAGAATACGTAAAATGGCGATGCCTGCTGCACCCGCACCATTAATGACTACTTTCATCGTCGCAACATCTTTTTTAACGATTCGATTCGCATTAATCATGCCCGCTCCTACAACTATTGCTGTGCCATGTTGATCATCATGAAATACTGGAATATCGCATTCTTGACGTAGACGATCTTCAATTTCAAAGCAACGCGGTGCCGAAATATCTTCTAGATTAACAGCACCAAATGTTGGCGCAAGCGCCTTCACAATGCTGACGATTTCATCTGTGCTTTTTGTATCTAAACAAATTGGGAAAGCATCAACATTGGCAAAACGCTTTAATAAGATTGCCTTTCCTTCCATAACAGGTAGTGCTGCCTTCGGTCCAATATCCCCTAAACCTAACACTGCAGTACCATCCGAAACAATCGCAACCATATTCCCCTTCATTGTATAGTCATAGACAAGAGATGGGTTTTTTTCAATTTCGATACATGGTGCCGCTACACCTGGTGAATATGCAAGACTAAGGTCATAAGAGTCTTGTACAGGAACCTTTGAAATCACCTCTAATTTTCCACTATAATGTGCATGCATATCTAACGCTTTTTTCATAATATCCATTCTATCCGCCCCTTTTTATGTTTTTATTGTATGTCAGAATCATAATACTTTGTGAAATAACAGTCAACGAAAATAACTCTAAAAGCAAAATTTTCTTTGATAAATCAGCATTATTCGTCGATAAATACATTTTTTTGTTTTGTTATCAATTTCACAATCAATTATATCGAAATAATAAACAACCTGTTTCGCCATTACCAAAATGCACTTATATCGGCGCTAAGCCTGTTCAACTTTTCACATAGTATTTTTCTACAGTAAATGAGAAGAATTTCACAAACTTATGTAAGCGTATCCATTGTTACAACTATCTTTGCCACATTTTCTTCACATTTTTTCACAAACATTTTTATTATTAAATCGAAAATTTCTTACATGCTATCATTTTTTTACAGAGGAATGTAGAACTTTACCTACCTCACCCTAAAATTCATAAAAAAAGAGTCCTTAGTATAAGGACTCTCAGCGTGTCGAAAAAAAGTATCAAGTATTACAACTTGATGCCTTATATTCAGTTGATTGGAGCGGAGGACGGCACAAAATGTAATACGCAGCAGACATACGTTAGCGAAGGTTGTGGCTTACAGTGTGCCGGCGGAAAGCGTATCATCACAGCGGAAATCAACGGCATTTAAACGAAAAAAGATTGAAGTGCCCTTAACGTAAGGACTCTTGCATAAATTGATTCGTAAAAGCCGTAATAATATGTTTGGACGACCATTGTTCTCCCGATACTTTTGTAATCGGGTAATCTCTACGAAAGATTGCTTTCGTTATATCATCTACAGAGAAGCCACGTTCATAGAGCTTCCGAACTTCTCCCTCCAGTTCTTCTAAATAGGCAATTTTTTCGATAATTTTTGCCCGACCATCTGCGAGATAACCTGCATGGCAGCAATATACCTTTTCAAAATCATAGTGTAGTAGTTTTTTTAACGATGCCAAAGTATGTACAACGTTTTCCTCATCAAGTACAACTTTTGTTTTCGTTTGAATATATAAATCACCTGTAAACATGGCACCTGTTGCACGATTATAAAAAGACAAATGATCTGTTGTATGTCCTGGTGTAGCAATAATATCCCATGTAGCCGTTTTTGTTTCAAGCGTGTCACGAAACGGCTGTGCAATAAACGCTGGTCGCTGTCCCCATAGCGCTTGACGATACAACTGATAGTTTCCATCTTGTGCACAATCCGCAACCGACTCATGATGAACATAAATAGGGACACCCATATGTTGCTGTATCCATGCAGCATTACCTGAATGATCCTCATGCGAATGAGTCAAGGCAACTTGTTCAATCGGTAGCTCTCGAAAAAAAGATTGAAATTCCTCTGTAAGTGAGTTCGAACCTGTATCAATTAGTAAGCCATCCACATAAAAGCTATATACACTCATGCCAATACCTTGAACAGCTACCTTACCATGTGCACAGTGCACGTCATCATTTTGTTCAATAGCAATGCTTTTCTCTAGTTTAAACATATTTTCTCCCCCTTCCCCTTTGTAAAAAAAATTGTAGCACAAAATGAATGGCGAGTCATTTTTTGGCGCATGTTACCATTTATTAAACGGACTAGCAATTCTATTTTGAAGAAAGAAAAAACGCCCACTTTATGTGAGCGTTTTATTACAATAAATTATTCATTTGTTCCTGTTTCTACATCATATTCAGTAATCCAGTCACTAAAGCTACCTGTATAGAGCTGAATATTTTCGTAGCCTTCATCGGCAAGTACTGCATAGAGTGGTGATGCTGTGACACCACTACCACAATACACAACAATATGTTCATCTTGTGCAACTTTTGCACGCAGCGCATCATTGGCTTGCAGTGTATTTTCTACCTTTAATTGCTCCCAATCAAAGTTTTTAGCAGTTGGAATATGGCCAGCTACTTTATCAAGTGGTTCAACCTCACCACGGTAGCGAGCAGCGGCACGTGCATCTAATAGCGTTGCTGTCTGCTCTCCATCCACAATGGCTTTCACTGCTTCACGCGGTGCATAAAGATAATCTTGCCAATTAAAGTCGATTGTCGTTGGGGCATATTTGACAATATCCTTTGTGAAAGTCACTTTGTTTTCAAGCGCTGCCACTCCCCCGTTGACAATAACGACATTCGGGAAGCCTGCATACGTTAGCATCCACCAAGCGCGCGGTGCAAACGGTGATGCCCCCTGATCATAAACGACGATTTGATCTTCATAGCGGAGGCCTAATTCTTGAAATACAGACGTTAGCTTTTCCTTACTCGGCATCGGATGACGGCCATTTTCACTTGTCATATCCGATAAATCCTGCTCTAAATCTAAATACACAGCACCAGGTGCATGACCTGCTTCAAATGCTTGTTTTCCTGATTCTTTGTTCTGTAAATCATAGCGAGCATCCACAAAACGGACATTATCAACTTGAATTTCCTCAACTGTTTTGAATACTTTTCCCACGTGAATCACCTCATGCGTATTGTAGTTGTGCGTAAATTGATTTCCACGATGCTAGTCGACTCTCTTCTTGTAATGCAAGTCGTTCAGTAGCAATTTGCTCTAATGCCTGATGGTATATATGCAGACGTAATCTCTCTGCTTCCTCAAGGATAAAGGTAATTGCCCAAGTCATTAGAGATACTTTTTGTCCATCTAAATAGTTTTGTGCATCTGGTTTTGTTAATGCTTCTAACGCTTCACTTAACTTCATTTTTTCATTTTTCTCAAAGAATGCCTTTTGATTGCGGAAATGCGATTTCACACTTACATATTTTGAAATATCGGCAAATGGACCTTCAAATGCTAATAAATCTGGCTCTGATGATTCAAATGCTAAAAATGAGAAACTACGGTTCATTTCTTTTAACTCACGTACTTCATCTTTAAAGCGCAGTTGCATTTTCTTACTAATAAATTGTGATAAGCGGAAGTTTGTAACGCGCATTTCCTGCGTAAAGTCAAAACGTAAACTTTGTAACACTTCTTTCAACGCATGCTCTAATGCTTGCTGTGCAGGCATAGCGGCAAAAGTTGACGGGTTATAGCCTTCCTTAAAGAATTCAGGGTAGCGATAATAAACACGCTGCAAGACGTAATACAGTAACTCATCTAATTCCTGCTTTGTCTCACTTTCCATCATGCTAGTATTTAACGCATTAAACTTAGATTTAACGTGCTGTTCAAGCGTTGTTAGCTCCGCCAAACGTTCATCTTTACGTTTTAAGTTTTCCTCTGTTTGAGCAATTAAATCCCCTAAACGTTGCTCTGTTTTATCAACTTCTTCTGCAAGTGCTTGCACCGCTAATGCACTTAGTTCGTCATTTAAGAATGTATGGAAAGCATCCTCAAACGGAGGCATACCGGATGCAAATGACCCGCCCTCTACTTTTTCTTTTAAAGCCATTAAGCTTGATACCCCGTATAGTCGAGGGAAGCGAATGCCAAATCGTTGTAATTCCGAACGAACATAGCCTTTGACATCTTCTTGCTCTTCTTCTGTCGTCGCCAAATCAATTGCATTGACGATAAAGAACATTTTATCAAGTTCAAACGCATCTTTGACACGTCCTAATTGGATTAAGAACTCACGGTCAGCTTTCGCAAATGCATGATTATAGTACGTAATAAATAAAATGGCATCTGCATTACGAATATATTCAAAAGCAACCCCAGTGTGACGTGCGTTGATTGAATCTGCTCCTGGCGTATCAACAAGTGTTACACCCATACGCGTTATCGGACTATCATAGTAGAAGTCAATATTATCTACGAAGCATGATTTATTTTCTTGTGCGACAAATTTTTCAAATTCTTCTCGCTCTACACGTAAAACTTGACCTAGTTCTGATTTAAATGTTGGGTAGCCTTCTTTGTATGCACGGATAAACGATTTATGCACATTTAATCGCTCATCTGTAAGCTGTACCGCAAGTCCCTCATCTGCGCGGTTAAACGCTTCTTCTAACGATGTAACGGTTAAACCAATTGCCTCATATGAACCTTGGATATCCTCAAGCATTTGTGCAGTAGTTTTTAGCTGGACATCTGCTGTTTCATGAGGATGCTCTGGTGTCACTGGTCGAATTTTATTAATAGCCGCCGTTGTTGGGTTAGGTGATACAGGTAAAACATTTGCACCCATTAGTGCATTAGAGAATGAAGATTTCCCAGCACTAAACGCACCGAATAATGCAATCGTAAAATCTTTTTTCTGTAATCGCTCTACTTTGTTTTCTAAATAACTTGCTACTTCAGCAAAACCTTGTACTTCTTTTACTGCATTTGCTGTATGCAATGCACGCTTAATAACACCATCAATTGGCAAGCTCGCAGCACTTACCGCCTGCTGTGCTTCCTCTTGCTGCAAAACCTCTTCCTTTGGCTTTAACATGGATTCGTCAAATATTCGAATATCAGCTAAGTCCTGCTCAAACGCTTTATCCCAAACTTCGAGCTGATAATTCGCTTCTTTTCGAATTTCATTGCTTGCTTGATGCATTACTCCTGCACTATATTGCTGATAGCCTTCGATTTCTAGCACTGCTTGAATAGCATCTACTTTCGCTTGCATCCCAGCCATTTTCAACTTAGATGGAGCAGCGGTTTCAGTTGCAACAGCTTGTAACGTTGTTGCTTGTGCATCTTTCCACACATCTGTTTCTTGAATAAAATAACGCTTTGTTGCCTCGGCAACACGGTTGGCAAAATTGAGAACTGCATCTCCAGTTAATATTGCCCCGACTTGCACTTGTTGTTCAATCAATGAAAATGGTAAATCAAACACATAGGCATCCACTGCTTGTGCGCGCTCTTCACTTAAAGCACCGACATCTTTTAATGCTTTTTTCATTAGTGCTTTTAAGTGACCCGTAATTTGTGCATGGACAACTGTTTGATACGCACTATACGCATCATCTTTACGACGATTGCGTTCCTCCTCGGTTTTTTTCTTTGCTGAAAATAAACCGCCTACTTTAAACCCTTCCTGCTTACTTTCTAAGTAAAGACGTAATTTATCGCGTACATCTGCTGGCATTATTGCCGCATTTGCAAGTAATTCTTTACGTTCTTCTTCGAAAGTTTCATTCCACGCTTCCACAGAGAATAATTCTACTTGACGACTTAATTTATTATATTGCTCTAAAATATCTTGATGGTGTGCCCAATCATCAGCACTCAATATGTCCTCATCGATAACTAAACGATCTTGCTTTTCTTCCATTAAATAATTGTCATGCTCGCTTTGCAATAAACGCAGCGTATTTGTCGCTGTATGAACAAGCTGATCTTGCCAATCGTTCATGCTATCCATAACAATCTTTTTAACAGCTTCAAAATCATTATTTGGATGCTCTGGCTCTCTTAAAGAAGTGAAAAATACACCCTTTGGCACTACGCCCCATGCAGAGAACGAATTGTGGACAGTTGCTTTAAATTCTTCGAAGCTTAATTCATTTTCCTTATGTTTATCAATCATATTAACGATTAAATAGACATTTGGATTGTATTTCATTAGTTGTTTAGTAAATTGAAAGTTCAACTCAGATTGAACATGATTATAGTCCATTGTATAGAATACAATATCTGCAATATGGAGTGCTGATTCTGTAGACATGCGATGTGCATCATCTGTTGAATCTACACCAGGTGTATCCATCACCGTTACGCCCATTGGTAATGTAGACGCACTATGACCAATTTCAATTTGCGATACAAGATCCCCATTTTTACTAAGTTCTTTTACGGTTTTAAAATCATACCCTGCTTCAAACTTAACTGGCTTTTCATTGTGCATATAGACAATGGCAAAATCCTCTTCGGATTTATGGACTTTTACGATATTCGCACTCGTCGGAATCGGACTGGAAGCAAGTAAATTCTCACCAGATAAAGCGTTAATCATACTTGATTTACCAGCAGAGAAATGGCCAGCAAAGCCAATGACATACTCTTTTTGTTGTAATTTACGTGCAAATAGGGATGTCTTATCCATACGCTCTGTATCACCGTTATGCTGATATATTATGTATTGTAACGAAGCTTGCTTTAAAAGCCCTTCCAGTTGTTGTTCAAATTCTTTCATAAAACGTAAACCCCTTTACCCTTTTAATTATTCACAATTAGTATTCTACCTTATTAGATATGCAAAGTATAACACTAATTTACTTTGAAAAGCATATATATCAAGGTTTCAGACGTAATATTCGTCAACAAAGTCATGTTTATCCAAAATGACATTGCAAGATTCTTCTAAAAAAATCTACTACATTTACCCTCACAATGGATGCATAACTAAGTTTCTTGTGATTTTTTTCATATTTTAGAAGGATAGCGAACTATGAAAAGGTGAATAACAATACCAACTTAATTATTAACTCCCTTTAATATTTAAATAAGAAAAGTTTTCAAGAAGATAGGAGCAAGGGGCACAAATAAATTAAAGGAGTGATTATATATATGGTAAAGGAAAAAGATTGTCGTCAGATTATTCATTTATGTGACTGTGAAGATAGATTTATATGGCCACGTATAACAGCTCTTAATGTCCCTGTTATTGCACCTCCTCCCATCATCGTTTCCGATGAAAGAATTATACCTAAAGTGAATAGATATTTTTATATAGCGACAGCAGATATTCATTTGACGAACGGGGTCACACTTGCCGCTAATCTATTTTCAGATGATAACGGAGCAACAGTAACAGAATTTTCCATAGAACATCCAAATGGCTATGTAAATCTCTTTATTAATGCCGTCATGCAAGAAGGTGGGATTTATTCCGTAACTTCGACTTCCCTAAGCTTAAATGCTGATAACGCAACGATTTATAGAGGGACGCCAATTATTATCGAATCTATTGGTTTTTTCACTGAAGTGAACTAAAACTTTTGAAAGGAGGTGAACACATGGCGCTTTCCATTATTAATATCAATGTCAATGTTTCTAGCACATCCACAAGGTTTTTCAATATTTTAGCTACCCCGCTTGCAATTACAGATGGCACAACGCTTGCTGCAACAACTTTTTTAACTGACAGCGGTACTGCAGCAACTGCTTTCCCAGTCATAATTAATGGGTACTATAATTTATATATCAATGGTGTGCTACAGGAAGGTGATGCCTATTCAGTTTCCTCAACTGAACTAACTTTTAACATAGTTACAGCTTCTATCGCCGCTGGAACTCCAATAATTATTGAAGCTGTTGAATTATCAACTATTATTTAATCAATCGTAAAATTTCAGTCTGCTTATTTTGCTATTAAATACAGCAATTAAGTATGCGATATAACTATTAGCTATGTTATCTGTATGGATGCTCTAAATTAATTTAATGCCTATTTTAGAGCATCCATACTACCTATTCACTTAACCGAATTGTTTTCTTAATTCATAAATTTTTTTTGCATAGGCTAATGCATGTGGGCCATCTCCATGTATACATAATGTTTGCGCAGAAATCTTGATTTTCTTTTGTTGCACCGACATTACTTCATTCGAAGTCAAAATACTTTTGACATGAACGAACATTTCTTCCTCAGATTGAATTAACGCATTTGCGTCTTCTCGACTTACTAACGTACCGTCTTCATTGTAATTACGATCTGAAAAAACTTCCTCGTATACTGGTAAACCCTTCTTCTTTGCAATTTTCACCATTTCACTACCAGCCAAACAATATAAAACATAAGTTGGATTTAGATCATATACTGCATTGACAATAGCTGTTGCTTTTTCTATATTATTAGCACTTTGATTATAGAGCGCTCCATGTGGCTTCACATGATGAAGTGTTCCTTTTTCCACTGAAACAAATGCTTGCAAAGCTCCTACTTGATAAATGATCATATTATATATTTCATCTGCACTAAAATCCATATTTCGACGGCCAAATCCTTGAAGATCAGGATATCCCGGATGAGCTCCAATAAGAACGTTTTTACGGATGGCATTTCGTACAGTTTTATGCATCATTGTATGATTCCCTGCATGATAGCCACAGGCAATATTGATTGATGTCACATAGTCTAAAATTTCTTCATCTTTGTCTTGTGTAAAAGCATCCACACTTTCACCCATATCGCAATTAATATCAATTGGCATATCTATTCCTCCATTAATGCAAATCTTATTGTGTTAAACATGCGCATTTGAGCAACTTTATGTAAATCATCTTCGTGTATTGTTGCAATGATTGGATAGCCGCCAACCGTTTGGGCATCTGCCATTAAAACAATAGGCTCACCACTTTGTGGAACTTGAATTGTCCCATATTGAGTTGCTTCTGAAAGAATGTCTTTTATGTCTTTTAAAAGTAAGACGTTACCTTTGAAATAATAGCCCATACGATTTCCACCAGCAAACTGATATGAGTTATTCAAAAATTGTTGTTTACTCTCTTCTGTAAATAAATCAAAATGAGGACCTTTAAAAATTCTTACTGTAATAGCTGTATTAACTATAGGACGAAAAGGTGCATATAACCCTCTTGTAAATCGTAACGTCTCTCCGTTCTGTCCATATAAGATACTTCCTACATTAATCGCATTACCGACGATGGGTAAGCATGACTTACTACCAAGTATTGGATCTGTTCGAAATCCACCTTTAGGCGTTAGATATACAATAGAGCCATGGGTAACGCTTTTTATGGATAAAATATCTCCCTTTACTAATTGAAAGGTTTTCCACATTTCGATGGGGCTACCATTTACTAAACAATCACAAGTTGCGCCAGTCAATACATACGTTCCCTCATTTAAAGCTTGAAATTCAAAACCACCTATAAACATCTCAAATGATGTTTGATACTTCCCATTGTTTAAAATAGAATGGGCAACTCGAAATGATATTTTGTCCATAGGCCCAGATAAAGGAATACCATACGCACGGTAGCCGTATCTCCCTTGATCTTGCAGACTCCCATAAACACCTTGTTTTTTAACCATAAGAAGTGGCTTCAATTGCTACACTCCTTTACTTTTTATTTCTAAAAACTCAGGTTTGGTAATTTCATAAAATTGTACTTGATCCCCAAGAGAAAAGATAAAAATGTCTTTCCCATTAATATCAAATAAATTGAACGGCGTCTTACCAATAATATTCCACCCACCTGGTGAATCGAGAGGATAAATCCCTGTTTGTAACCCTCCAATTCCTACAGAACTTGCAGACACGAAATTCCGTGGCTTTTTTAATCGAGGTACAAATAATTTGCTATCTAACTCACCTAAGTATGGAAACCCAGGTAAAAAGCCAATTAAATATACACTATATGTTTTAGACATGTGCATTTTTTTTATGTCCTCAAATGATAAGCCTGTATAATCCATCACACGGTGCATATCCAAAGCAAATTCCTCATCATAACAAACTGGAATTTGTAGCTGACGATTTGTTCCTTCATCGACTTGAGAGGTAATTTGCATGAAAAGCCATTGTTCTTGTAAAAAAACTAAATCAATTTTGTCTTTAACATATGCTGTAACAGTATGATAGCTAGCTACACTTTCAATGAGATTTGAATGTAGTACTTTTTTAAGAAAGCTATTAAACTTTTGCACAATAAGAAAATTTTCTTGTGATATTACTTCATTAAAGGCAAAACGGATCGTGTGTCGACTAATCCACATTGTATGAGGAAACTCAATTATTTGTTGTTGCATGAATTGTTTCCTCGATACAAAGCTTAATGCAAGTTATTAAATCTTGAATGTTCCAACCTGGTATTTTCCCATGCTGTATAGCTAATTCGAAAGATGCAGGAATATGAATAAATCCAGCACGAATTCCTTCATGTTGCGTTGCATAAACTAGCCCTTCATACATAATGTTATTGCATAAATAGGTCCCCGCGGTATTTGAAATTTCTGCAGGATATCCTTCTTTACATAATCGATCAACCATACTTCGAATAGGTAAATTTGTAATATAGGCATCCTCACCACCATCATATATGCTTTCATCTACAGGTGTATAGCCATTGTTATCTGGCTCTCCATCTTTAACGTTAATCGCAATTCGCTCTGGTGTTATTTTGAAACGACCTCCAGCTAATCCTAATGAAATAATAATTTCAGGCTTTATTTCCGCAATATATTGTTTCAACTGCTGTGCGGATTGCTGAAAATCTACGGATAGTGTACGTCCCACAATTTCATAGCCGTCCATCAAATTTCCGTTTAAATATTCAACAATTTGCATAGTGGGATTAATTTTATAATCTAAAAATGGTACAAATCCAGTTAATAATATTTTTGTCATTTTCATCACCTAAATTTCTATTGGACGTAGCTTTAGTGCCCATCCATTTTTATTTTGTTTTTTTACTTTAGTAGATACTACTGATTGCATGGCTTCTTGTTGTAGAGAAATTTTCTTTTTAATTCTAACAAACAACGGCAACAAATACTCTCCATGCTATGAAATAATTTTATTTTTCTAAATTTTCTTCTTATCTATTAAACTATCGATTGCTCATTTTATTCATATCTAAATTGAAGCCGCAAATTGTAAAATTCCATAAAAAAAGAGTATGACATAAGTCATACTCTCAGATTTTAGACAAAAGAATTCTATAGATTAAAGTAAGTAATTCTTTACTTTTTAATTACTATCCAAATACATAGTAGAAGGTTGAAATACAATATTAATATTTTTCAACTCATTTTTCACTTTTTCTGTTAATTTAAGCCCTACTTCATTATGTTGTTTTTCTAAATTTTCACCTCCAACAATTAAGCTATCAGAATCACATTTTACCCAAACACCATAATCATTTATCCATGATCTTAGCTGTATCTTTAAAGAAGGAGAAATTTCCATTTTATCCATATCCAAGTTAAAGCCACAAACCTTACACCATAACGGATCAGAACCAAAATCTGCTTCCACTTTTATTTGCACAAGTTCTTTACAATTACATAATGAATCCATAAATAACTCCACTCCTGAAATTTTTACGTTAATTAAAGAGTATGACGCAGGTCATACTCTTTAGGTATATATTCATTTATAGTAAAAAATGTTGAAAACAAAAGCACTAACGAAAGCGCTTTTATTTTAAATGGGCAGTCGCCTGTTTCATGACGTATTTCCCCACTCCAATATAAATAGCAACTGTTGCTCCGATAAATACGAATGTCATTGCTAACCGCTCCTTTTCTTATAAATAGTATGCTAAAGCAACGAATGCCGTAGCGTGAATTAACTGATTTTGAAAATCATTCTCATTAATATAATATAAATTTCGCCCTATTTCGTCAAGACATACTTTCATCTTACCCTTTTAACATGGTAAGATGTAGAAAAGTCGGAAAAAGGATGCGGTAATGATGAGTAATTCGAAGTACTTTCAAACTATTTTAAACGGGACAATCCATGCATTAAAAACGATTCTCCCTATGGATATTCAAGTGAAATCACCAAGTATTATTTCGGAGCCCTTTCAACAACAGCAAATGGGTGTACTAATAGGCCTTATTGGAGATGTAAAGGGACGTGTAATCATAGATTCCTCCCCTGACATATTTAGTGGTATCGGCAGCTCTATGTTCGGCATGCCACTTGAAGGCGAAATGCTAGAGTCTTTTACAGGCGAATTCGGAAACATGATTGCAGGTAATCTATGTACAGCAGTAGGACAAGAAAGCCTAGATATAGATATTACACCGCCAACAGTAATGGTAGGAAACACAAAATTATACGGTTTTGAAAAAGCATTTGTACTACCCGTTACTATTCCAGACGTTGGTGCATTAACAGTATTACTAACGATTGAGGAAGAAGTAATAAGAGCATAATCTGGATTCTTTCAAACTATACATTCTATGCAATTATAGCTAGTATTTATGAATACGAAATCGTTATCTGCATAAAAAGGAGTTGGCTCATATTTGAGTCAGCTCCTTTCGTATTTCAACTATATTTCACATTTCTTTCACACAATCCACTCTGTTGTGTGATTTTTTTCACATCAAAAAGATTTGATTTACCATATCATGACTTTAAGAAAGCCACTATGAAAGCGTAGGAGGGAGTAAAAAATGGCCAACAAAAAAAAGTCAGAAGATAATCTAAAAGGCTCACTTTATGGAGTGTTTGGAATCGGCATTATCATTATTTTAATTTGGATTTACTGCTTCAATTTATTCATTGAGCGCTTTTAATTTTATTAGCAAAAAGGACTATTTCGTCAACAAGATGTAAGTAATACGACAGAGGAAGGACGACAGAGATATGCATATACATAAATACGAGAAGTACTGGCTTGTATTTGGAGTAGCTACTTTAGTTGCATTTCTTATTATTCTTGGTATTGGTGCGTTTCACCAAGGCTCTCATCCAAACAGTAATAAGAAAACCATCGATTATGAAAAAGTGAAAGAAATTGCACCGTTTACGAATCCAGGTGTACACAAAGTAGAAGGTAAGGATTGGGATTACGAAGTTGTCATTTTGGCATCTGCTTTCTTTTACAATCCACCCGAAATTGAAGTACCACTTGGTTCAAAGGTAAAATTTATCGCGACAAGTGAAGACGTTATACATGGATTTGAAATCGCAGGTACAAATATTAACATGATGCTTGAACCTGGTTATATATCTGAATATGTAGCTGAAATCAATCAAGCTGGGGAATTTTTAATAGTATGTAATGAATACTGCGGTACAGGACATACGCTTATGCATTCTATGCTAAAGGTGGTGGATCCAAATGAGTCTAAATAATAATTTGACAAAGGTGGATCGTCGTGATGCGAAACTAGCACTTGCCCATATTTATGTGGCATTTATCGCATTATTATTAGGTGGTCTAGCTGGTTTATTACAAGTTTTTGTACGTTCAGGACAATTCACATTACCAGCAGGTATTGGTTATTATCAAGTATTAACTGTTCACGGCGTATTACTCGGTCTTATTTTAACAACGTTCTTTATATTCGGTTTCCAAATTGCTGGGGTTAGCCGAACATCTGGTACACTTTCAGATAAACAACGATTACTCGGTTGGATCGGTTTTTGGTTAATGACTATCGGTACAGCAGCAGCAGCAGTCATGGTGCTATTAAATAAAGCAACTGTTCTCTATACTTTTTATGCACCACTGCAAGCACATTGGATTTTCTATCTCGGCTTAACGCTCGTAGTAGTCGGCTCTTGGATTGGTGCAGCCGGACAAATATTACGTTACGTTCAGTGGCGAAAAGAACATAAAGGCCAAACTTCACCACTATTATCTTTTATGGTAGTAGTCAATAATTTACTGTGGTTCGTGGCCTCTTTAGGTGTAGCAGTTTCTGTTTTATTCCAACTGTTACCTTGGTCTCTTGGTCTCATTGAACGTGTTGATGTGTTACTTTCTCGAACATTATTCTGGTATTTCGGTCACGCACTCGTTTATTTCTGGTTATTGCCTGCCTATATGGTATGGTATGTTGTTATTCCAAAAGTCATTGGCGGGAAAGTTTTCTCTGACTCATTAGCTCGCTTATCATTTATGCTGTTTTTAATCTTCTCTGTACCCGTTGGTTTACATCACCAATTAACAGAGCCAGGTATTGATACAACATGGAAATTCATTCAAGTTGTTTTAACAATGGCAGTTGTTGTCCCTTCCTTAATGACAGCATTCTCCCTATTCGCAACATTTGAATTACGTGGTCGCGAACTTGGTGGTAAAGGTATTTTTGGTTGGTTTAAAAAATTACCGTGGAAAGATGCACGCTTCGTAGTTCCGTTCATCGGTATGCTATCATTCATCCCTGGTGGTGCAGGCGGTATTGTTAATGCATCTTATCAAATGAACCAACTCATCCATAATACAATTTGGGTTACTGGACACTTCCATTTGACATTTGCTAGTGCAGTAGTGTTAACATACTTCGGTGCAGCGTTCTGGTTAATACCTCATTTAACTGGTCGTACACTAACGAAGTCGTTAAATTCACTTGGTATTGTTTCGGGTGTTTTATGGGGCGTCGGCATGACCATTATGTCCGGTGCAATGCATATTGCAGGTTTAATCGGTGCTCCTCGTCGCTCTGACTACTCAGAGTATGGCGGTGCTCAACAAGCATATGATTGGATTCCATATCAAATTGCTCAAGCTGTTGGCGGTACTATTTTATTCATTGCGATTTTAGTCATTACGTACATCGTAATAAAACTAGTTTGGTTTGCGCCAAAAGGTGAAGAGGAATTCCCTATTGGTCCAATCCATGAAAGCAGTGGTCCAACACCACCAATCCTTGAAAACTTTAAAGTATGGCTTGTAATTTTAGTAGCATTAATCATTTTTGCTTATACAATTCCAATCTTTGATATTATCTCTAACTCACCAGCTGGCTCAAAAGGCTTTAAGCTTTGGTAAAGCGACAAGCGATTTCTCATTGAAGAGAAATCGCTTGTTTTTTGGAACGTTTCTTTAGATTTTTTTTGTCTACTTTATAAATATTTGTTTCACTAAAGCCACGTTAGTTGAATAAGAAGTTTCGTTTCTAAATAAATCGATATTTACGTGAAAATTGAGTAATCACCAAAATACTCGTTAAACCAACAATGAAATACCATATTGTATAAAAAGGAACTATATACATTAATAAACCAAATAAAATAGCTGTTAAAAAGCTAACTGTAATAGATTGTACATTCGTAATTTTATCTTGAATTAAATAATATAAAGTGAATGGTAGTGCTAAAGTAAATAACGGAATATAAATTGTTACAATAGATGTTTCAATGAGGGATATTGAAAGCACAGCTATTATGAAGCCTATTGACGTAGTAAGCATTCTCCCCACAAATACTTTACCTGTAAAATAGCCGTATAGCAGAATAAACATAAGCGTTAAACTGGAACAAATCCCCGTTATTAAAACAAATGGATGACCTATGAAGAAAGCTGCTATTGAGAGAAAAACTAAAGAAACGAATGGCAACAGCAATATTGAAGGCTTTTGCACTTTTTCTATATTCATTACATTTGTAAAACCTACAAGAAGTAATAAAGTAAATGGAACCGCCAAATATCCTAATTCAAAGTGTTTACCTAGACTAATATGACTAACCTCGAGGTTTCCGACCATTATGATTACAAGTGATGCACTGATTTGACCAAGCAACCCCAACGTGCTTGATAATTTAAAAGCATGTGTAAGCTTATTCATAATTACAATTAAAACAACACCAATAAATAAAGCGAAATATAACAAATTTCCCCCTCCTACAATATTTTTTTCAGATTTAAATCCCCTAATTCCAAATTATACATTATTTTCAAAAAATAGAGCTAATACTAAGGTGATTTGAATTTCATTAAAAATATCAAAAGTATCTATCCACCTTCATATATAAAAGAATTCTACCATTACTAAAATTGGAAAAAAGCTCTTATTTAAATTAAGAACGAATTTTATGGGATAAAGTTACATATTAAAGTCCACAAACCGTCTTTTGGTAACATACCTTAAAAAATGTTATGCAATAAAATGGCCTGATTGAGGAATAAGAATGAAACAAATGTGTACGGCTTTGGTATAAATAGTAAAACAGAAAATAACCAT
The DNA here is from genome assembly GCF_044754025.1 of Lysinibacillus sp. NPDC093197. Taxonomy (NCBI): domain Bacteria; kingdom Bacillati; phylum Bacillota; class Bacilli; order Caryophanales; family Bacillaceae; genus Lysinibacillus; species Lysinibacillus sp. NPDC093197. The sequence continues at coordinate 342,621 of NZ_JBIVOH010000002.1, forward strand.
TTTAGTACATTTATTTCGTGAATATGCCCATTAGCGTTGTAAGCAGGTTTGTTACACAAAGGTGGTATCAATTTTACAATGTTAAGTAAAAAGGTGTTACCAAACGACGAGTTGGGAATGTTATACTTAATTAAAAAGTAAATTAATGTTATAAAATATAAAGTTTTGGAGGTATTTAAATGAGCTCTTGTTCATTTATAGCAACAAATTTTGAAATGCCTGAAATAGAATCCAAAGCAAAGTATATTACGGTCAAAGAAGCTATTGAATTAGAAATAAAACCGCATGAATTGGTACCTTGGGAGAAGATGGATCCGAATACCCAAGTATTATTTGTTGAAAATAAAGAGGATTTAAATGAGTTAGTCATTAATAAAGACTGTTACTATAATGTAAGTGAATATACTGGATATCCATTTATATATGAAGTAAATTTTAGCTATTCAGAATTAAGAGTAAAGCAATTATTGGATTACTTAAAAGACAATATTAGAGAAGGACAGATAATAGAACTATGGCGAGTATGGATCGGTCATGATGATAATGAACTAAATACACCGTATAGTAGATTTAATCATAACGAATTATCTCTCAATCATCTGTTACAAATGTACAATTGGAACAATGAAAACTATAAAAAACAATATTGTATAGTATTAGAAAAATAAAATTGTTGTTGTGGAAGCAACGTTTCCCGATTGTAGCTTTTCTACTTGTTGGGCATGTTCTTTAAATTGCATAAAATCTTAGAAAGAGCTACGCAATCCTTTATTTTAAGGGCAAGCAAAGCTCTTTTAAAATTTCTTAATACTTTAATTTGCCTTTTAAGCAGGTTAACAGGTCAAGCATCTAAGCGTCATTTGCTTTGCCAGTTTCCTTAAAGAGTGTTATTTCTTAGAAATCAAATGACTTCACGCCGCGCTTTCAAAAAACAAAAGTATATAATAAACTGCTCATTGACACTTGGCTACATGACATTATGCTCACCCTCTTGAACTCATCCTCCACAATCTGGTCCTTTAATAAAAATGAGCACTGATTCTTTTCACAACGCCCAATGGTTGAAAATCAGATTAACTTGTATTTAGGAAGTTATTAAGTTTATTTATGTATTCGTTATAAATCCTTGCTGCACTAATATGACGTGTTACTGTCTCTTTTCAACAAATAACAAAATTAGTGTTGCCAATGGACCTAATACAAGTGAAAGTAAGAACCAATTTAACCCCGTTCTATTTTTCCCTTGTGCAAGTGCAGCATTTATCAATGCCAATGTACCCCAACCTACGAAATATTGGTTATCCATCCTCTGTCCCCCCTTTTACATTTAACTATACTACAATGTTAGATGAAAAAAGCACCCAAAGAATCGTCTAGTTACATTTACAAAAGCATGTTATTCAATAATCTAACCCTCTAATGAAAACGAGCGCTGATCCATATTATAGAATCGCGCCGATTGTTGAAAAATCCTGTTATTATGATTTTTGTTACAGTTCATAAACAAAGGGAAATTTGCCATCTACAAATTATTTCTTTTCATTTTCCCTTCCACTTTACTTTGGTTTTCAGCAACCCTAAATTTTACTATTTGACTAATTAATCCATAAGGGATGGGTTTTTCAATTGGGAATTGAACTGCACCTTTAGAGGTTTTATATCCCGATAATTCATCCTGAAAATTATTAATCCCGCTTGAAGTTGGGTAGAAGCCTATATGATTTTTGTATGCAGCAAAATGTACCAGATTTCCGTTTAATACAAAAGTAGGCATTCGGTAACTTATTTTTTCCTCGGCATTTGGTGCTGATTCCTTTATAACCTTTCTTATTGTTTTTAATATTTCTTGAATCTCTTGAGGATATTGTAAAATATATTCATCAATTGATTCAGGAATGTTTTGTTCCATAATATGCCTCCTTGTAAATTTAAGTATTTAAAGAATTTTAAAACACTTTTATATTAAAGTAAATATTCTTTATCTATTTCTCACTCTCCCCAATTTTTTCAAAGTTATTATTGATGAATTGATTTAAATATGTTTGGTCCATTTTGTTTAAATGAAAATCCTCACATTTTCTTTTGCCCTTAACAATATTCTTTAAAATATGTTTCTCAATTTAATGGCCCTTTATTGAAAACTTTAAATTCCATTTTCCCCTCAATCGTGTCCTTCTTCCAACAAAATTTCTATCCTAAAAATACAATTTCACCATTTTCTTTTTTGCTCGAATTGTAATTTTACCAACGCATTGTATTGGATTTTTATAGCCCTTTTCACCATCGTGAAATAGCGTAGAGAATAGATTTTCTATTTCAGCTAATGTTGTATCTTTAGAAAGTTTATGGAAACGTATTAATTATACCTTTATAAGCATCAACTGTTCCATGAACTTCAACTTCTCCAATGCAGTTTATTTTAAGTACAAACATCCACAATCTTTAAGATGTTATCATGCAATATTGACTAATAGATACCAATACTATTTTCACTATTAAAAATCTGATATTTTAGATAAAAACACGTCTATTGTAACTGTTAATCAAAATTCAGAATTGTTAGAATATTAGTAATTACCAATAATACACTTAAAACCTAATTTCTTTCAGGAGGGATACAAATGAAGCAAAAGTTACATTTAATTCCGTTTCAAGTGAATGAAGTGGTCGAAGTGGTCGAAGTGGTGCCAGAAGGTATTGAACTTATTGCAGCACCAAAAGTTTGGGAAAATTCTAAAGGGAAGGGGATTACTGTTGCAATATTGGACACAGGCTGCGACGTCACCCATCCTGATTTGAGTGGCCGTATTATCGGTGGGTGGAATTTCACTCATGATGATGATGGACAACCTGATCGATACATCGATTATAATGGCCATGGAACCCATGTAGCTGGCACAATTGCTGCAATCAATAACTACACAGGAGTAGTTGGTGTTGCACCTGAGGCAAGTTTATTGATTTTAAAAGTGCTTGATAAAAATGGATCAGGGCAATACGACTGGATCATAAATGGTATTAACTATGCAGTTGAACAAAGGGTGGATATCATCTCCATGAGCCTCGGAGGATCTGTCGATGTACCTGAGTTACACCAAGCTATTCAAAACGCAATCACTAATCAAATACTAGTCGTTTGTGCTGCTGGTAATGAGGGAGATGGACAGAGTTCTTCAAATGAATTGGCCTATCCTGCCTGCTACAATGAAGTCATCAGCGTCGGTTCCATTAACCTGCAACGCAGATCTTCTTATTTTTCAAATTCGAATAATGAAGTCGACTTAGTAGCCCCAGGTGAAGAAATCCTTTCAACGTATTTAAACGGAACTTATGCAAAACTAAGCGGAACTTCGATGGCAACACCGCATATATCTGGTGCACTTGCACTCATAAAAGAGAATGCCAACAGAAACTTTGAGCGAAATCTGACAGAGGCTGAGCTGTATGCACAATTAATAAAAAGAACGATTCCTTTAGGAAACTCGCCAAAACTCGAAGGCAACGGAATGCTGTACTTAACAACAGAGGAATACTTATCGGATGTATTCAACCAAAAATTATCTGGACAGGCGTTGAAAATATAATGGAAAAACTAGATTTGCTATACTGTGAATGGGAAACGGCCAAGTCAGACTTTTTAAACTATCAGGAAAATCGACCCTATTATGATGAAAAGAAAGATAAGGAAGTCAGAAATCAATACTATCATAGCATTTCATTCACGAATACTACTCTTTTAGACAGCCTTCACACATTGCTCAAAAAAACACATACAAATCAGTTAAACTACAGCCCGCACCGTTATGTGTACCCATGGGTTGATTTACAGGAAAACGGTTCATTAAAAAGTCTTTATTCTGGACAAAGGATGGATCCCCTTTCTGTCATAGAGGAGGACGTTCGGCTCCACGAAATGCAGGCAAAAGGGTTAATAAGCATCTTATCGGATAATCTATTTAACTGTGAACATGTAGTGCCTCAATCATGGTTCGATAAAAAAGAACCAATGAGAGGAGACTTGCATCATTTATTCGCCTGCAATCCTACTTGCAATAGTAGTCGCAGCAACTACCCTTATTATGATTTCCATGATTATGTCCCTGAAGGATTAATTTTAGGAATCAAAGATGGCTGCGGCAAAGCTGAAGAAAGTAAATTCGAACCAGAATACGGCAAAGGAATCGTTGCTAGAGCAACACTCTATTTCCTAATTCGCTATCCAAACATAATAAAAAAAGAACTAGAGAATATCTTCTTATTGTTAAAATGGCATCAATCTTTTCCAGTATCTATCTATGAAAAGCATCGCAACCTAGCTATCCATGAACTTCAAGGCAATCGGAATCCATTTATTGATTTTCCAGGGATTGCAGAATGTATCGTAACAAATAAAAAAACACTAATTCCCTTATAATCGTACAAAAGAATTAGTGTTCGCTTTTTTAATATTAAACGCCAATAAAGGTATGATTTCTACATGTAGTAGATCGAGATATTAAGGGTGATTGGTCATCTTTTATTCCAAAAATTCGTTTCAAACGAAAATAAAGGAGATGGTTCCAATGACAGTTTATGAGTCTATAACGCTCATGTTTAGTTTCGCTACACTTATTGTAACGATTCTTGCGTTGTCATTTACTTTTTCAAAAAAAAAGTAAATCACCCTCTATATCTTACAGGATAGGGTGAATTACTAGCATGCCAATCGCCTTTAATGTAATCATCCAAATCCGAACAATGTCATTACCTTTAATCGAAACTATCGCTGGTCTATATTGGTATTTTTACATATTTTTGAATCTCCAAGGATAATACTTTAAATCTTGACTTGTAATTAATAGCGTTAATTATATTCGCTTAAATAATTCCATTTTTTTTATTATCTCTAACTCACCAGCAGTCTCAAAAAATGCTATAAGCTTTGGTAAAGCAACAAGCGATTTCTCATTGTAGAGAAATCGCTTGTTTTTTATAGCTGATAGAGCTTTGTATATTTTTCTTGTAAGTAGTTTGCAAGATACTTGGCATTTAAGCCTTCACCTGTCGCCTCTTGTAATAGCTCGAACGGCTTTTTCAGCGCACCGTATTGATGTACTTTCTCCGTTAACCACTCACGTATTGGCAGGAGCTCGCCATTTGCAAGTAAGTCATCGAAGTTTGGAATATCTTTATCCATCGCATGCTTCCATTGCGCTGCATATATCATCCCTAGTGCGTAGGATGGGAAGTAACCAAACATCCCCCCTGCCCAGTGCACGTCTTGTAAAACGCCCTTCGCATCGTTGTCAGGTCGGATGCCTAAGTATTCTTCATACTTTGCATTCCACACTTCTGGAAGATCTTTGGCTTGCAAGTCTCCATTGAACAAATCACGTTCAATTTCGTAACGAATCATAATATGCAGTGGATACGTTAGCTCATCCGCTTCAATGCGAATTAGCGATGGTTCTACCATATTAATGGCACGAAGGAAATCACTTAAAGGGATATCTCCAAACTGTTCTGGCGAATGCTTTTGCAAGCGTTCATAGTTATGCTCCCAAAACTTTTCATTTCGTCCGACAAGATTTTCATAGAATAGTGATTGCGATTCATGGATGCCCGTCGATGTTCCCATTGCTAACGGTGTACCAGCAAGTTTGGCATCAATATTTTGCTCATACATGGCATGCCCACATTCATGAATTGTGCCAAAGATGGCCGAACGGAAATCATTCTCATCATATTTCGTTGTAATACGCGCATCCCCATGATTAATGCCAATCATAAATGGATGGACACTTTCATCTAAGCGACCCGCATCAAAATCATAGCCAAGATGTTCAAGCATTTCTAATGATAATGCTCGCTGTGCTTCTCTCGGAAATTGTTTAAATAACATACTTGTATCTGGTTTATTCGGAGAAGCTGCGATTTTTTGTACAAGTGACACTATCGTTTCACGTAATTCACCAAATACTTGATCTAGCACATCGGTAGTCATATCTGGTTCATATAAATCGAGTAACGTATTGTATGTAGAGCCGTTTTTAATGCCCCAATATTGAATAAATTTCTTTTGCCATTGAATGATTTCCTCTAAATAAGGTAAAAATTGCGCAAAATTATTCGTTGCTTTTGCTTCTTCCCAAACCGTTTCTGCTTTCGCTTGTAAAATAACATATTCTTTATACTCTTCAGCTGGAATCTTTTTATTTTGATCGTAATTTTTGCGTACTTCCTCCACTAAACGTCGTGTAACATAATCAAGATCTGTTTTTTGTGCTTCTAAAGCAGTTAGTAGTTTCCCTAATTGTTCACTCGTTTGCATATCAAATAAGGAGGCCGATAATGTGCCCACTACTTCTGAACGCTGCGCTAATCCCTTCTTAGGAGCACCAGTGCGCATATCCCAATACATCACACCTAGCGCTTCCTGATAGTGCTGCATTTTTTTCACATAGTCTGTAAATTGCTGTACAGTCATATCCAATCATCCCCCTTTTTTCACCTTATTAGTTTAGCATATTTTCGAATATTTTGTATATTTTGGACTTTTGAATTTTGAAGAAAAGCTCTCCTGAAAATTTAATGAAATCTTTGTATAATAAAAATCACCTAGAGACTACTAAAAAAGAAAAAAGGGTTTCAAATGAAATATTTCTGGTATTTTATTGTTGGAGGTTTGTTGGGATTACTACTTTCATACATTGCGACTGAAATATCACGGATAGTGGCTTTTTTAACCTTGGGCATTGTAGCGGTCATAGCCTTCTTCTGTGCCAGTCACCCAAACAATTCTGACAATTGAAATCTATATAGACTGCCAGTTTGGTAATTAATGACTAGCCGAGTAATAATCCACGGAGACTCCCGCTAGATTGCATCTCCCCATACCTTACCAGCGATTTCGGTAGGTTAATCGGCGGTTTTCATAGGTTTACCGGCGATTTCTATGATTCTATTGGCGGTTTGCGTAGTTCTTCAGGCGATTACGCAAATATCGGTAATAGTCTCTATAATTATTTCAAATAAAAGTAGCTCCCTTCTATATGAAGGGAGCCTCTATTTTAAATTGGGGATTTCAACTAGTTTTCACGTTCATGTTCATGTTCGGTTTCCAATCAAACATATTTTAAAACAATTTATATATCGTTGGGGAAACGCTATATAAATTAAAAGATACTAGTTAAATGTTTTGGCAAATTTGTAATACTTGCTTAACGGCTTCTGCTGATTGATTGAGTGCCGTTTTTTCTTCATGTGTCAGGTGTAATTCAATGACCGATTCAATGCCATTGCCGCCTAAAATCGTCGGTACACCTAAAAATAAATCATTGTAGCCGTACTCCCCTTCTAACAGGGCGATCGAAGGAATAATTTTTCGCTGATCCTTCATAATAATTTCGACCATTTGAGCACAGGCTGCTGCTGGTGCATAATAAGCACTGCCATTTCCTAATAAACCAACAATTTCGCCGCCACCTTTACGTGTACGTTCGACGATTTGCTGTAGTCTATGTTGCGGGATAAGCTTTTCTAATGGGATGCCCCCTGCATAGGAATAGCGGATTAATGGCACCATTTCATCACCATGTCCACCTAATACAAACCCTGATACATCTTCGGGAGCAATTTGTAACTCTTGCGCTATAAATGCATTAAATCGCGCGGTATCTAACACACCAGATTGTCCGATGATACGATTTTTGGGAAAGCCTGTTTCCTTATAGCAAACATAAGTCATTGCATCAACAGGATTGCTTAAAACGACTACAATGCTATTAGGGGCATACTGTTTTATTTGTTTCGAAACATGCTGAATGATTTTAGCATTTGTTGTAACTAAATCATCTCGACTCATTCCTGGTTTCCGAGGTATACCTGCCGTAATAATAACGATAGATGCACCTGCAATATCCTCATAATTACTCGTTCCATGTATAGATACATTAAACTTTTCAATCGGTCCTGTTTGTAATAAATCCAGTGCCTTTCCTTTTGTGGGATTTTCGGCTTCTGGAATATCTAGCAACACTACATCACCTAATTCCTTTTGTGCCAAGAATAAGCTTAATGTTGCACCAGTGTGACCAGCTCCAATAACAGCAATTTTATTTTTGCGAAATGCCATTATGCTTCACCTCAATTGTCCGTAGGTTCTGTCGTTTTTTTAGCACGCACGGGGGTTGGTGCTATTTTTTTCTTTGGCGTTTCTGGTCCTTTAATCATGTTGAATACTTCTTCGTCAGGTCTAGGAATGACATGAGCGCTTAACAATTCTCCAACGCGCTTAGCTGCCTCTTTGCCAGCATCGACTGCTGCTTGTACCGATCCAACATCACCTTTTACGACGATGGTCACGATACCACCATCCACAAATTCTTGTTTGACAATCGTGACATCAGATGCCTTAATCATCGCATCTGCTGCTTCGTAAGAGCCTACTAATCCCTTTGTTTCTATCATGCCAATTGCACTACTCATTGTCCTCACCTCGCATAACATCTGTTGAATCTATAATACCTATTACAACTGCATCAATAGGAAGTGGATTATCTTTCATAATATAACGGGATGATCCCCCACTCGTAATGAGCACATCATCGCCAATGCCTGCTCCTATGCGATCAGCCGCAACCATTTCCGTGCGAATTGGTTGCTGATTAGAGTCAATTGGTTGAATAATTAATAGCTTTAAGCCATTCAACCCTTCTTCCTTGCGTGTTGCCCAAACGCTTCCAATCACTCTTCCCATCTGCATGAACTCACCCTCTTTATGTTGCCTGGATAATACTTATTATTCAGAGCGAATCGTTAATTTTTTATTCAACTCTCTTATTTTGTCATAAGCTAGCGCTGTTACGATGGTTCTTTTCGGCACAACAATTTCTTGAGCTTCTATTTCAAGCACTTCCACCTGTGAAAGGAGCTTTTTTTCAAAATGATAAATCGATTGTTTTTCCGGCGTTTGCTTTACGACTACAGGGCGTTCTTTCGCAGTCATCGGTTCAATCGCTTGGCCATTGACGATTTCAGCAAAAGCGCCTTGTTGAATCAAGCCTGCATTTGCTTCATCTGTATCAATATGCATTTCCAAGCGATAGCGTTCAGACACGCGAATAATCACATTGGATAAAATAATAGGCCGTATTCCCTGAACGTTGATTTGCACTGACTGCCCATCCACTACTTGGAATCTCACACTATCTGCAGGTGACATATGAATATGAGCTTGTGCAATAATGAGGCCTTCTGTTAGTACGACACTACCTTTTGGTCCAATTAGCGTAACAGGGCTTGAGCCTTTAATATCTCCAGATACTCTTAATGGTGGCTTGACGCCAAGTTTCATCGCATCTGTCCAGCTAACTTCCACTTGTGTTAAAGCGCGTGCTGGACCTAATATGCGAACCCTTTCAATAGAGCCTTTAGGTCCAGCAATAACTACCGTTTCTTCAGCTGCAAATTGGCCTGGCTGTGACAGCTCAAATTTTGGCGTTAATTGATAATTTTCGCCAAAAAGTTGCTCCACTTCTGCCTGTGCAAGATGAACATGTCGAGCTGATACACCGATAGGAATTTTACCGTCATCTGGTGGGGAAGGCTGATTTTTTAATACTTGCTGTAAAACTTCTTCAACGATTTTTTGCACTAATTGTTCCTGCATCAAACCTCCTCCTTATTAAAATGATTTAACAATTCTTCCCTTTGCTTGCTGTTCAATAAAGCCTGCATTCGCTTCATCTGTATCGATATGCATTTCTAAGCTAAAATCATTCGATACACGCACGACTACGCCGCGGAATGTTACAGGTCTTTCACTGTCAACTTCTACAGAGACTAATTCATTATTGTTGACTTCAAATACTCGCGCATCTTCTTCTGTCATATGAATATGTGCTTGTGCAATAATGACTCCCTGCTCTATCATAATTTCTTGTCGTTGATTAATTAGTTTGATGCTAGCTGAATTTGCGATATCTCCCGATTGCCTTACAGGAGGGGTTAAACCTAATTTCATTGCATCTGTTCGACTAATTTCCACTTGCGTTGCTGCTCTAACAGGTCCTAATACACGCACATTGTGAATAACACCTTTTGGTCCTTCAATAGAAACACGCTCTTTTGCTGCAAACTGTCCTGGCTGAGAAAGATCAAAATCCTTCGTCAACGTTGCGTTTGGACCAAATAGTGCTTGTAAATCCTCTTCACTTACATGTATATGACGAGCTGAAATGGCAACTGGAAAAGCGTTTGATTTTATGTTCAAGTTAGCCACCTCTAAATCTAGTAACAATTATTTTTTGCTGATGGCAGGCATTCATCTCCATCTACAGTAAGAGATGAATGCCTCCCTTTCAAAGCTGTAATTAAGCTTCTGCTTTTGGCAAGATTAATTCTAGTTCGTTATGCGGGCGTGGAATTACATGCACAGATAGAAGTTCTCCAACACGTTGAGCTGCTGCTGCACCTGCATCCGTTGCTGCTTTTACTGCGCCTACATCGCCTCGAACTAAGACAGTGACAATTCCGCCACCAACATGTACTTTTCCAACTAAATTAACACTTGCAGCCTTCACCATTGCATCCGCCGCTTCAATTGCTCCTACAAGACCTTTTGTTTCTACCATTCCTAATGCTGTACTCATTTGTCATTCCTCCAAATTATTTAGTTTGTAATGTGATTTGCTTTAATACTTGATCGACAATTTGTTGCACCACTTCTGTATCTAGTGATGGTGCTTGCGCCTTGATATTCTCTACTACCGGCTCTATATCGAATTCCGGTTTTGGCACCTCAACATCTTTAATGCCATATGCCATACGCTTAATATTTAATAAATGTCTAGCTGTAATGTTATCGGACGTAATATTGCCGCCAAATGTACCACAGCCTAATGTAAAGGATGGGGCTAATCCAGTCGTACCGCCAACTGCACCAATCGAAGATAATGTGTTAATGACAATACGCGACACTGGTAAATCCAGCGAAAACTGCTCTGCTAACGCTGCATTTTCCGTATGAATTGAGCATGAATGACCTCGTCCCCCTATGTTCAGTAGATCGATCATCACTTGTTTAGCCTCTGTGCTGTCCTCTACTGTGTAGAACGCAAATATCGGTGAAAGCTTTTCCAGTGAAAATGGAATATTTTTACCGATCATCGTCTCCAACCCAACAAGTACTTTCGTCTCTTCTGGCACGACAATTCCGACTAAATTGGCCAAGCTCACTGCTGATTTCCCAACAATTTGTGGGTTTACTTTTCCTGGCACAGGAGAAATCAGCTTCTCCATCTTCAACTTCTCTTCTGCACTTAAAATATACGCATGCTGTTTCTTTAACTCTGCTAAAACTTGCTCTGCAATAGCTTTATCCACGATAATGGCCTGCTCTGTTGCACAAATTGTGCCATTATCAAACGATTTGCTTTGTACAAGCTGACGACTAGCTTTTTGGATATTGGCTGATTTTTCGATATAAGCCGGCACATTTCCTGGCCCTACTCCATACGCAGGCTTTCCAGAGCTGTATGCCGCTTTTACCAATGCACCGCCACCCGTTGCTAAAATTAAATGAATATTAGGATGCTTCATTAATTGTTGCGTCGCTTCCATTGAAGACATTGTTAAACATTGCAACAACCCTTCTGGTGCTCCAGCCTTTTCCGCCGCCACTCTACAAATATCTAAAGCTTCCTTTGTACATTTAACAGCATAAGGATGTGGGCTCAGAACAAGACCATTTCTCGTCTTTAATGAAATAAGTGTTTTAAAGATGGCAGTTGAAGTAGGATTCGTTGTTGGCACAATACCTGCAATAACACCAAACGGGCTAGCAATCTCTGTAACTTTCTTTATACGATCAGAGCCTATTACACCAACAGTCTTTAAATCTTTTATATCTTCATAAACATCTCTAGAAGCAACTTCATTTTTCATTTTTTTATGATTTGGGATACCCATCCCTGTTTCTTGTACAGCCATTTTGCCTAATCGTTCTGCCTCTTTAAATGCGGCATCCGCCACAGCCTTTACAATAGTATCCACTTGTTGCTGTGAAAATTGCATATAGGCTGCTTGTGCTGTATTTGCCTGTCTAACGGCATCTCTCATTTCCTGAATGGCTAATAAATCTTTATCTAAAGAAGCCATAAAGCCGCCTCCTTTCTAAATAACGGGATTTCTCGCAACATTTTCTATTGCTTCTCTAAAAGCGTCTGCAGCAGCTTGACATGAAGACTGACTGCCACTTACTATGCCACCACCAAAGTTAGTTTCTGAAGGTGGTCCAAAAAATAGTTTTAGCTCTACGTCCGCTGCTTTTAAAGCGGCATCTAAACCAACGACCGCCTCAATTGGTGGTGCGATTAAGTAAGCGAGTGCAGTGCCAACCTTCACATCTGCTAGCTCGGCCAAATAGGTTCCACAGCTTGCAACAGTATGCGCAAAAAGAGCATGGCTTTCATTGCCATTAATTGCTTCAAAATAAGTATCGAATTGAATCTTTTGTTCAATTGCTTCCAACCCACTGCGAATTTCGTCTGGTGAGCTTCCCGCAATAATGCCAATCATTTCACCAGATAATGGGCCTGACGCATGTGCCGCACCTGCATAAAAGCTTTTTGCATAAACGACAGCCACATCAGCTTTTTTCGTCGCTTCGTCTAATGCCACATATCCGACATCATCAATCGTTAGTGTGACCAGCCCAATGCTATGCTGATTTGGCTTTAGCTCAAGCTGTGCTGCTAATTCTCTATTCACTCTAGGAATCATCTGCATTGCCAAAATTTCAGCCATTATTTTTTGAGGATTCATTACTTCCCTCCTAACCTTCTTTAGCGACAAGATTTACGCCACTAGCCTTGTATTGCAATATTTTTTGAACGACTGTACCTAAATAAGCACCTGCCTCAAGTGGCGGAATACCACCTTTATGAATGTTTGATATAACCATTCGATCCGCTTCGACTGTGCCCATTCTCGGCTGATAACATAAATACGCACTCATCGACTCAGCTGACACAAGCCCAGGACGTTCACCAATTAAATAAACAATGACCTCTGCTTGCAATAGTTCGCCAATCTCATCCATTAAGGCAACACGCCCTTTATCTATATAAAAAGTAGTGCCTATTTCAATATTTAAATTGCTAAGACTTTGCTGTAATGCTAAATAAACATCCTGTACATTTTCTTCAATCGCACTCGCACTTAAGCCGTTAGAAATAATGATTTGGACTGTTGGACGTGCTTTGCATGATGATTGAATAAGTGCTTTCGCTTCATCCGATAAGCGACGACCTAAATCCGGTCTAGTAATGTATTCTTCTTTATCAGTTACTCGTGTTGTTACTTGAAAGACATTCAATTTTTGCAATAGCTCTTCTGTCACTTCTCCATATACGGCATCTACTGCTGCTGCATGATCGAGGCGGAACTTCAACCAAGTTTTTGTTTTTGGCCTTGTTCCTGCTCTACCTACACCAATTCTTGCAGGTGTATGTTTTTTTGCCGCTTGTACACTTTCAGATATAGTTTCCGCTTCAAACTGAAATGCCTTAGCAGGTTCCGCTGTAGAAGGATGGTCTTCAATCGTTGCACTGTGCGAATATTCTTGTGTAGATGATGCATGATTGTAAAGCTTAATTAATGGTTGATCTGATGTCGCAATTGGATTTGGTAGCGCTTCAGAATGATTAACTGCTGTTTCATAGAACTTAATAAGTGGTTCTCTCTGTTCTACAGTCGGTGTAGTTATTTCTTCAGATAAATTGTTTGATGTATCGTTACTCATTTTCATTTTCTCCATAACAAGCTGCGTAATCATGGATACTAGCTGTTCATTCAATGGTCTCACCTACCTTTCAAATATCGATAAATCGCCAGCTCTAGCTGAAAGTCGCCCATTTTCGTAAATGCCCATTTTTTCTAACCAAGCTAAATATTCGGGCGCCGGTTTTTTACCAAATGTTTGAAGCAACGTTGCAACATCATGGAAACTCATTGACTGGTAGTTCAACATAATATCGTCTCCCATAGGTGCTGCAATAATAAAGTTCACGCCTGCTGCGGTTAGTAACACACTTAAATCTTCTACATCATTTTGGTCTGCCTTTATATGATTCGTGTAACAAATATCTACTCCCATTGGAATGCCGTGCATTTTACCCATAAAGTGGTCTTCTAGCCCTGCTCGAATAACTTGTTTGTTGTTATACAAATACTCAGGACCGATGAAACCAACAACTGTATTGACAATATAAGGATTAAAATGTCTTGCGAATCCATAATTGCGTGATTCCAATGTTACTTGGTCAATGCCCATATGTGCTTCTGCCGAAAGCTCCGAGCCTTGCCCTGTTTCAAAGTAAAATAAATTAGGGCCAGTTCCCGTTCCTTGTTTTTTCACAAGCTCCTCTGCTTCTCGAATTAAGTCTGCAGAAATACCAAACGAGCGGTTGGCAATTTCAGTACCAGCAATACTTTGGAAAATCATATCGGCTGGCGCCCCTTGCTTAATGGCCTTCATTTGTGTTGTAATATGAGCCAATACACAGTTCTGTGTAGGAATCGACCAATCATTAATAAATTCTTTTGTAGCATGTAAAACTTTTTTAACGCTTTCGACAGAATCGTCTACAGGGTTAATGCCAATAACGGCATCGCCTATTCCATAAGACAATCCTTCTTTTAAAGAAGCAATAATCCCGTCAATATTATCTGTTGGGTGGTTGGGCTGTAGTCTTGAGGAAAGCGTACCCTTTTGCCCAATCGTAATATTGCACGTTGAGAGTATTTCTACCTTATTGGCCGCATGAACAAGATCCAAGTTAGACATAAGCTTTGTAACAGCTGCAATAATTTCTGAATTCATGCCCTTACTTAAGCGCTTTAACTCTCGATCTCCTGTATCATTCGATAAAATATATTCTCTAAGTTGTTCAATGCTCCAATTTTTTATTTCTCCGTAAATTTGTTCATTGATATCCCCTTCAATAATGCGTGTGACCTCATCATTTTCTGGAGGAACTAAAGGATTCTCTCGTATATCCTTGACTAGTAATTCACTTAGCACAGCTTTTGCTGCAATTCGTTGCTGTACGGTTTCAGCAGCAATACCCGCTAGCCGATCTCCCGATTTTTCTTCATTGGCCTTAGCCATTACGTCTTTTAATGAATGAAATTTATATTTTTCTCCACCAAATATCACCGATAGATTCACATTCATCCTCCTTACTTTGAGTGGAAAGCTAGTGTTTTGACAACAACAGGGACAACACCAGAAGGTAGCACTTGCCCAATGTCAATATAATCACCTGTTTCTACTTTAATTTGATCGATACATAGTATAGGAACCATTGGATTAATAGCTTGCAACGTTTGCCCTATAACCTTTGCATAATCTGATTGAATGACTATGATAATTGGTATGTCCTTGGAGCTTCTTGTTCCTAAATGCTGTAAAATGGCCTCGCATAATGTATGGACATCCTGAAAACTTAAGTACGGTAACTCACTAAAATAAAGTGCAAATGGAGCGTGTTTATCCTCTATCGAAAAGAGTGCATCTGCTCTATCCACTGCTGTCTTTACCATATGATCAAACGCTTTTGATGCGATACTCATATGGCAATTAAATACAGGGACATTTTTTAACGGTAAAACATCTGCATCCACTTGAATGGTGGCACCACTAATTTCAGTTGTTTGTGTACCTGCACCAGTCACTGTTGCTCGTGCAGTTTCTTGTGGCTGTAGCCATAAAAATGTTTGCAGTTGCTCATGCTGTAATAGCATATTTGCTAGTTTATCGCCGATATCATCGTACTGACGATGCGTACAATCATGGTTATATATACAGGAAGCTACCCCTCCTGAAAAGACGATTGCATCGACTGGCTTATGCCAATTTGGCAAATGTCCTAATAACAATGGATGCTCGGCATCAATTTCTTGCCCACTTAATGTCTTAGCTAAGAAGCGCACCATTTCTTGAATAAGCTGCCCAACGCGAGCATCGTCTGCCGAATCCCCTAGCTGTAATGGTTTTGGCCACTTCTCCATGAGCTTCTTAATAGGTGGAGAAATAGAAAGAATTTTGCCATTATAAAATTCAATTAATCTACCACCAACATGCAATGTACATGTGCCAATGACTTCACCGTACTGCATAACTGCGATATTAGCCGTACCGCCACCAATATCTATATTGGCAATGACTTTGCCTGTGTTTTTTGACAGTTGGACAGTACCTGCACCTTTGGCGGCAATAATTCCCTCTAAATCTGGCCCTGCAGTCGCAACTAGAAAATGACCTGCTGAGTCAGCAATTGCATGGACAACCTCACTGGCATTTTCCTTCGTAGCAGATTCACCCGTAATAATAATGGCACCTGTTGATATATCTGCCGGTGAAATTTGAGCAAGTTGATATTGCTGAAATATAAATTGTTCTATCTGTTCCATATCGATAATGTCATCATTGAGAAACGGTGTTTTAATAATAGGACTTTGATGTAACACCGTTTTTTCAATTATTTCTATCCGCGGCACATGTGTCACACCAGCAACGTTTTTCAACAGAAAACTACTAACAACCATCTTTGTTGTACTTGTCCCAATATCAATGCCTGCACTATAAATTTTTTCTGTTTTCAACTTATGCCTCCCTCTACGCCACTAAGAACAATAAATAAGATAGGGACTATCACGATCCTTAACAAATTGGCGAATTTCCTCGTCTGAATTGAGCTGAATTAGCGGTGCAATATACTCAATACCAAGCATTTGCCACGAAGATGTTTGAACGATTGGACCGTGTGTCATAACGTTTTTTAATAAAGTTGTTGCTCTTTCCACATCTGCAAGAGGTGCATCTATTTTGGTAATGACGCCAATTTGTATTTTAGGAATGCCCAAGCTAAATTGTGGTGGAAAAACACTCCTTGTGGATGTGGCATCCTGTAAATAAATTACATGCGTCACTTCGAGCGATGTTGCCATAATATTTCTGTAATACATCGGATTTTCTATATATTCTCCAGGTGTATCAACAATCCAGTCATCAAAAACGAGTGCTTGCGTTTTATTGGCTTTTCTATCTTTGCCTAATAACGCATTCATTAGCGTTGACTTACCAGCTTGCACACCGCCTATTATCATTACTCGATTTTTCATATGGCACATCCTATGACTTCGTTATTTTAGATGGCGTATAACCTAGCATTTCTGAAAGAAAACGATTAATTTCTAACATCGCCATTTCAACTTCAGAGACACTACCCACAATAACGAGACTGCCCGTAAAACGATCTAAAAACCCTAGTTTTACATTCGCGGCCTTTGTAGCTATATCCCCAGCAATAATGACTGTTTCACTCGGTGTACAAGTCATAATGCCAAGTGCACCCGCTTCTTGAATACCAAGTTTTTGAAACATTTCAGGATCTGGATTTGCTATTAAATGACTCAACGTTAGTTGCTTACCCGGCACAAATTCCTGAATAAATCGTTTCTTTTCTTCACTCATACGACATCACTTCTTTCTATCAAGACTTTTGATCTGTTAAATATTCTCCCTCTTTAATGATGCCTGCCTTTCGATCTTCTTGTTCCAATTTTAATGCTGTAGGTACTGATAGCTTATAGGCAAAGAAAATGGCAATGATTCCTGCTAAAAGCTTCCCTGCCATTACAGGTAAAATAATTGTTGGCTGGAAATTAGCAGTAAATGATAAATGATCACCTAACAGGAAGGCTGAACAAACTCCAAAGGCAATGTTGATTACTTTATCTTTTGGCGGCATCTGACGAATGAGTGTAAACATAGCTAAAATATTTGCACTCGTTGCTAAAATCCCTGCACTTCCTACCGATGAAAGACCTAATTTTTCACCTGCTGTTTCTAGCGGTTTAGAAGCATATTTTCGGATTAAGTAGACCATTGGGAATGCACCCGCTAACATAATACCGATATAACCAGCCGTTTCTAATGCACGGAATTGGTCAACACTATCTGCCATGATTGGATCAAAGCCCCATGCCCCAAAAATCTTTGTAAAAAGACCCGTAAAAATTTCAACAATCGAGAACACAAGTACAAGCTTAATCGCCGCATCCATTACACGTCCAAAAATCATAAAACCTTTGATCATGCCATTTGGAATGAGCTTTAGCCCTAACGCAATTAAGATTACAAAAATAAATAAAGGCAATAAATTAAGTAATATTTGTAAAATAGAAATGGCAAAAACATAAGTTGGTGCAGATGTAGTACTAATGACTTCACGAACTTCCGTGTTAAACATCACAATCATGATTGATGAAATAAATGCACCAATCGGAATTGTTAAAACGCCCGCCATAATTCCTAATGCCATATACTTATGATCACGCTTGTCTAACATCGCAAGACCCATCGGAATTGAGAATACAATTGTTGCACCTGACATAAAACCAACAACAAGTGCCATCACCCATCCTTCATAGGATTCCTTTAAGGCATTTGCTAATTGATATCCCCCCATGTCCGACGCTAAAATTGTTGTTGCGGCTATTGCTGGATCAGCTCCAATCCATTCAAAAACCGGACTAATAAAGTGACTAATAAACCACGTTAAGTAAGGTATAGCTGCCATGATTCCTGCTGCGGGTACAAAAATATGCCCTACAGTATGGATACCATTCATAAATTCTTTACCAATCCCATACTCTGCATCTCGAATTGCTCCGATCGCACCTAAAACGGCACAAATCATAATAATATAAACGATTATCGTTCCTATCATTGCCATCTTACTCATCCCCCCCTTTGATTTTGATAAATATATAGAAAAAAAGACGCATTAAAGAAAAATTCTCTTTAAGCGTCTTTGCTTCATCTATTAACTTGTAATGTATGAATAATTCGTTTTGCTATTGTCACCATTTCCTGCTGACTTTGCATACTCTCATTGCGAATTTTTTTATAAGCCTCGTCCTCGCTAAGTTTTTCTGATTGCATCAGTAACCCTTTCGCTCGTTCGATTAGTTTCCGCTTTTCTAATTCACTTTGCTTATGCAATATTTCACCGTTCAGACGGTTGAATTTATCGATTTGATGAAATGCCACTTCTAGCGCTGGCAAGACATTTTTCTCAGAAAACGGTTTCATAACATAACCTAAAATATTGTCCTGTTTCATGTACAATAACAATTCTTTTTCACTGTAAGCTGATATAAACAGTACGGGTATACCTAACTGCTGTTCAATAATTTTACTTGCTTTTAAACCATCTAGTTTCGGCATTTTGATGTCCATTAAAATCAACTGTGGCTTATGTGTAAAAGCTAGCTCAATCGCTGATTCTCCATTATTTGCTTGAGCAACGACTTCATAGCCATTATCTTCTAGCATAAATTTCAAATCGATAGCGATAAGTGATTCATCTTCGACAATCATTACTTTCCTAGTCATTTAGGATAAATACCTCCTCACTTACAGGAAACTGAATTTGAGTATGTGTACCTTGTTCACTAGGGATAATTGTAAATGTGCCAGCTAAATCATATTCAACAAGCCTTGTAATAATCTCCATTCCAAATGATGCCTTCACCTCGTGCATGCCAACGCCGTTGTCGGAAATATGAAGTGAAATATAAGAAGCATCCTGAAGAAATTGAATATCGATTATTCCTTCCTCGCGCTCGATAAAAGCATACTTTAATGCATTTTGTAGTAGCTCACAAATAATTAATGCGAGTGAAACAGCTTTTTTCGAATGACAATATAGCTGAATATCATCATCGTGGAAGACTAATTGAATGGATTGTGTATTGGTAGTACCAATCATTTTATGCCCTATCTTTTTAGACAAAGCGATAACGTCCACTTTTTCTTCCGCATTATCCTCATTTTCTAAAATAAGTTCATAGACAGAGGAAATACTATATATTCGATTTAATGCCTCTTGAAAAGCACTTGCATTTGAAGCTGCTAGGTCATTTCGCATTTGCAATCGCAATAGGCTTGTAACCGTTTGTAAATTATTTTTCACACGATGGTGAATTTCTCGTATAGCAAATGTCTTCATCATCAGTTCATTTTCTTTCAGCTTTAACTCTGTCAGATCATGAATAATAAGAAGTGTCACTTTATCATGTTGACTGCGAATTGGAATTTTTTTCACTATAAACGATTTACGATCAATCGTAATTTCTAAGAAAAAGACATCGTCGCCTTTATCATAGACCTCTTGTAAAAAAGGTAAAATTTTATCCAACGCAATATTGTTAAAATGCTCTAGCCCTGAAAGCTCCGTAATAAAACGGTAGCCTGCTGGATTGCTATAAATCACTTTGTTTTCATGATTTGTGAGAATAATTGACTCTACTAATAAATCAGACACAACAGGAATTGGTTGCGAATTTGGCTCGACAATATGCTCAATTAAAGCAAAAGGCATATTTTGAAAATCATCCTTTGGTGCAGTTTGCATTTTGACCTTTTTTTCTTGAATCAACATGGCAATAACCTGTCCCTCGTCATTAAAAACAGGAACAACATTTTGTTCAACGGTTATACCTTCCTGTGTGA
Organism: Lysinibacillus sp. NPDC093197; assembly: GCF_044754025.1. NCBI lineage: Bacteria > Bacillati > Bacillota > Bacilli > Caryophanales > Bacillaceae > Lysinibacillus > Lysinibacillus sp. NPDC093197. Next base: position 363,184 of record NZ_JBIVOH010000002.1, read on the forward strand.
TTGCTCGGGAAATGGATGATTTTTCTTTATATTTAAAAGCTGCAAATACTGCTGGTTCAAAGCTTTCAAATACGATTTTTCCAATCACTGATTTTTCGTATAAACCAATTTCTTTTGTAGGGAATGCCTCTGCCACAACAATTGCATGTGGTAAATTTTCCACCATGCAATCTATAAACATATAGCAATCTGTCAATTCAGCATAATAGGAAAGTGTAGTTTCAAGCTCTACTAACTTCTCGATATCTGTTTCGGATAAGTTTGTATATTTACTACACAGCGTTTGAATGCTCGACAGGTCCACCCCCTATCATAGAATACTCACCAGTAATCGTAACTATTCCTTAAATTTCTTGTCATCATTATAAACCTTCTGCAAAATTATTTTCAAGAAGAAAAATTTTGTGCTTCAATCAATTACATCACATTACAAAGAACTATATAGTTTAAAAGAGAAATATTCAACACTTTTTTTCGACATTATATAAATATCATGACGTTATTATTATTTCAATATATTAAAAAAGCGAGTTTGCATCGATGGCAAACTCGCTTTTTTCTATTTTATTTCTGGTGTTACTGCTAAAATATTTTCAAATGTTTCACGCTGTTTGGCTTCTTCCTCATTTAACAAAATATGAATATCACCATGATCGTTAGATGTACGAATTAATCGTCCCATTCCTTGTTGTAGACGTAATTGCATAAAAGGTAATTCTACTTCTTCATACGGATTTTCAGCAAATGTCCGTTTTGCGTCAAACAATGGATCATGTGGAGGGAAAGGCAAGTCATAAATTATGACACGTGTCAGTGCTTCTTCAGGTAAATCTAAACCTTCCCATAAATGATAGGAACATAACGTTTTAACAGTACCTTCTTGGAAATCACGAACAATTGCAGATAGTTCACGATCTCCCTCAAATGCAACATGCATACGTTCCATAAGAGGCAATTCCGCTTTAAAGTTTAACATCGCTTGTTTTGATTTAAATAATATTAATGTTTTTTCACCATCTCCCAACAGTTGTTGGACACGAGCTGTTTTATTATTTTGAGATAGTTCATGCAAGTAAATTCTCATCACCGCTTCGTAATCAAAAGGTGACGGAACTGAGAATGATTGGTAATTATGAATACCAAGACTATAAGCAATATATGAGAAATCCTTATTGACAGATAGTGTTGCAGAAGAAAATACAATAGGAAGCTTTTTCGAGAATAATTTTTCTTCTAAAACTTCTGTAATAAGTCGTGGCATAATGACAAGCGTTTCCTCACCATCTGTTTCCTCTAGCCAGTCAACTGCATCACCTTGCGCTGTAAAAATGCGAAGTGAAGCTTGATATTGCTCCAAATACTCTTCTGCCATATTTAACTCATACTCTGGAATCATATACATTTCTGATTCAAAAACAAATTCCTCAAGCAGTATTTCGACATCTTGAATAAGTTGTTTACCGTATTTTAAAAGTGTTGCAGATTTGTTTATACGCTTACGTTCTTCCTCAGAAGCTACAATATCATCACGCAGCTGATCAAAAAATAGTTCGTGATCGTCTTGTAATTTTTCCATTGCATACAAAGTTCGTTCACGGACACCGTCTACCATTAAACGTTCTAATAGTGGAACAATCGTCGTTGCTTGAACTTTGTACGTCATTGCTTTCTGCGCAGCGTACTCTAATAAATGTCCTTCATCTAGCACCATCATCGATACTTCTGGAAGTAACGCTAACTGTCCTTCACGTTCACGCGACTCTTTCGTTGCTAAATGCTCCATTAAAAAGTCTTGCGAGCAAATAATTAAATCCGTTGATTTACGGTAATGTGCACGGTGAAGGGTTTGACCGCAACGATTACGCAGATCACATACAGAACATTGCATAATCGCGTTATAATTCACTTTGTGCCAATCTTCATCACTAACCGTTGGATAATCACTGCGGTCACCGTATGGTTGCACAGCAATCATCGAGCCTTGGGCATATACGCCGTCAGGAATTGAAAATGCTATATCATCAATCCACTCATCTGTTTCGACTTTTTCAGCTTCCTCGAAACGCTTTAAGCATAAATATTGATCACGTGATTTCGCTAAACGTACATCAATTTCTAAACCGAGTGTTTTTTGTAATTTATAAATATCGCCGCCCTCTTTAACGAGCTGATCGATTAATGTTTCATCTGCACAGGCTATTAATGCTGGTTTACCTGTATAGCGTGCATAGGATACAGCAGGTAATAAATAAGCAATCGTTTTCCCTGTCCCTACTCCCGCTTCAGCAAATAATACATTTTTCTCTTTTAAAGCCTGTTCAATTTGATAAGCCATAAAAATTTGCTCATCTCGGCATTCAAATCCCTTTTCTGGTAATTCATCATAAAGGACGTCTCCCATCCAGTCACCTAATGACTCGAAAAACGAGCGATCCTTCGTTAATGCAAATGGTAAAGATTTACGCAATTGACGTTCCCCCTCATACAATCTGTTCCTATTATACGCGACGAAACGGAAGATAAGAAAAAATCTCACCTTCCGTTACTCTAGTTAGTCTCTTTTAGACTTTTGTCCCCAGTATTGATAATAATTCGTTTCAATAAAACCATTGAATAACTTACGTCTTTTCGTCGATTGACGACCGTACAATTCTTCAAAGTTTTTCATGGAGGACAGCATGTACACTGACCAAGTTGGGTAGTTTTTCATGACTTGACCTAAATCACGAATGACCTGCTCCACAACTTCTACATCACCAATACGTTCACCGTATGGTGGATTCCCAATCATAACGCCATCTGTAAGCAGTGTTGTAAAATCACGAGCTTGCATTTGTTTGAACGTAATAATGTCCCCAAAACCTGCTTCGAGGGCATTTTCTTGCGCAATACTCACCATGCGATGATCAATATCTGAACCAATAATCTCAAGTGGTTGATCATAATTGGCTATGCTATCTGCTTCATCTCGAACCGCTTCCCAAATTTTCGCTTTCATCCAAGGCCAACTCTCCGAAATAAATTCTCGGTTATAGCCTGGTGCGATATTTTGTCCGAACATTGCTGCTTCTAGAGCAATCGTACCTGACCCACAAAATGGATCTACAAATGGTCGATTCGGATTCCATTTTGAAATCTGAACGAGTGCAGCGGCTAAAGTTTCTTTTAACGGTGCTTCCCCTTGAGCTTGTCGGTAGCCACGCTTATGTAAGCCAGCGCCAGAAGTATCAATGGTAAGTGTAGCCACATCTTTTAAAATTGAAACTTCAATTTTATAAGTTGCACCAGATTCATCTAAAAATCCAAGACGTTTGTAATGCTGCTTCATGCGTTCTACAATTGCTTTTTTCGTAATTGCTTGGCAATCTGGCACACTAAATAATTTAGACTTTACCGATTTTCCTGACACAGGAAATGATGCGTCTACTGGTAAATATTTTTCCCATGGTAACGCCTTTACACTTTCAAACAGTTGCTCAAAAGACTTTGCAGGAAATTGTCCTACAACAATTTTCACACGATCTGCTACACGGAGCCATAAGTTCGTGCGGGCAATGGCCGTTTCATCACCTTCAAAATAAACCTTGCCATTTTCGACTGTCGTTTCGTAACCGAGAGCCTGTACTTCTTGTGCTACAATCGCTTCTAAGCCCATTGCAGCCGTTGCTACTAATTTATAGTTTGCCATACATTATTTCCTTCCTTGATGTTCAATTTCCCAAAACTCGATATACTCCAGCAATTCGGGAAGTGGTAATGGTTTGCTGTAATAATAGCCTTGGATAATATCACAGTTCATTTTCCGTAGTATATCCACTTGTTGCGCTTGTTCTACACCTTCTGCTACAACTTTCATTTTTAGACGATGTGACATTTGAATAATGGCATCTACAACTGCCTGTTTTTCATCGAGCGAACTAATATGTTGAATGAAGCTACGATCAATTTTTAAACAATCGAGAGGGAATCGAACTAAATAGCTCAGCGATGAATAGCCTGTACCAAAATCATCAATCGAAATTTTAAAGCCTAGTTGCTTTAGTCGAACGAGCTTGCTAACCGTTTCCGAAGCACTATTCATGACAGTGCGCTCTGTAACTTCTATTTCAAAATTGTTTGCTGACGTGTTATATCGTTCCAATATTGTCTGAATCGACTCTAAAAAGTTTTGCTGTTTAAAATGAATGCTTGAAATATTAATTGCAATCGGAATTTTACGACCAAATTGTTGTAATTTAATTGCTGCTTCACAAGCCATTTCAATAATAACTTCGCTTAAAGGAATGATAAGACCTGTCTCCTCAGCATATGGAATAAATTCTGCTGGAGATACAAATCCAAGTCTTTCATTATTCCAGCGAACGAGTGCCTCAAGTCCTTGAATATGTTCATTTTCCACCGTAATTTTCGGTTGGAAATGCAGCTCAAATTCGCGATTTTCAATTGCTCTACGTAACTCTGAATCTAGCAATAGAACACGCTGACTGTCAGTTTGCAATTCATCAAAATAAAATGAATAGCTATTAAGACCATTCTTTTTAGAATAGGTCATCGCTTTATCTGAACAAGTAATAAGTTGCTCAGACGTCACCCCATCAGCAGGATACATACTAATCCCAATACTTGTGGAGATAAAGACATCTTGTCCATTTATATTCATCGGTTGTTCTATAATTCCAATAATTTGCTCAGCAAATTTCGCAGCTTCTCGAACATTTTTTACATTCGTTAATGTAACGATAAATTCATCTCCGCCGTACCTAGCAATGATATCTTTGTTTTTTAGCAATGTTTGAATACGTTTTGCTGCTTCTACAAGAATCGTATCACCTACTGCATGACCTAACGTATCATTTATTTGTTTAAATCTGTCCAAATCAAGGAAATAGACAGCATGCTGTACTGAATGAGAAATAGTAGAAGACGATTCTAGTAGGCTATCCATTCTCTCAATATAAGCAAATCGATTTGATACATCTGTTAAGGAATCTGTTAACAAACGTTTTTCTAGTTCATTTTCTACTATTTTTCTTTCAGAGAGATCTGTGAAAATACCACAATAATTTGTGATTTCTCCCATATCGTTTGTGATGCTAACAATTGTTAACCATTCAGGATACACGTCTCCTGTTTTACGACGATTCCAAATTTCACCTTGCCATATTCCTTCTTGTCGAATCTTTTCCCACATTGTCAAATAGAAGGATAACTCATGTACACCTGACTGCAACACCGCGGGCGTTTTCCCCATCACTTCATCGCGTTTATAGCCTGTAACGAATTCAAATGCTGGATTAACCATCTCTATTTTCTTATGTTTATCCGTAATCATAATGCCTTCAGATACATTTTCAAAAATTTTCTTCAGTAAGGAAGTGGGGTATTTAGAAATCGAATTAATCTTCTCCAGATTATTAATTACTCCGCCCATGTTTCCGCTCCATCCTATCTATCGATACTACCCTTATTTTTAGAAAAGCGCGTTCCTACTTTTTGCGTAGGTATGTATGTCGCGTCCATACGATAACGGTGATGTTATGACTTCGAAGCGTATCGACAAAGGCGCGGCCAACATGGTGTTAGCCTAACCTTAGGCGTATATCGCGCATGACTAGACATCATAAGTAATAGATACAACTTTAATTAGTTCAAAAGAAAAGCTCTCCACCGAATTGGAGAGCGCTTGTTATTTCATAGTTAAGCATCAAAAAATTCAATAAGCCATGTTTTGTTCCCGAGTACTCAAACAGCTTGCGCCTCGTACGACCGGGCAGTAATCATCTATCTACAGAGCAAACTCTGTCCCTCTATCCGTTCAATTCCTTCAAGAGAGTGCCCCTACCATAATTTGGGTTTCTCACTCGTGGGGTTTACCTCGTTCCACCTTGTATGTTTCCAAACAAGCTTCGTCACTGTGGCACTTTCAGGAAGTGTCAACCATATCAAATAGACTTAGGTCTTCCTTCCGCCGTCAGCTTTAAGCTGCCTTACCTTATTTTTTCAGTAAGCACGAACACTACGGCCATCGCAGAACCGTGTGAGCATGGACTTTCCTCTACGACGTCTAGCGTCGCAGCGATTACTCGAATTTCATGATGATACGAAGATTATACTAGAGTTTTATGATAAATACAATGTATATGATAAAAATTATTCGTAAAGCTTGCTACCAAATACATGTTTTTCTAAATTTGAAAGTCGTTTAAGAATATCAAAGTTGGTTGTACCTGCTGCTGAAACAGCTGGTTGCGGTTGTCTCTTTGGCGTATTTTCTATTTCTTCTTTTAGCTGTTTATTCTCTTCTTTCAGTTGAGCAACAACTTTTTCAAACGTTTCGTAATCTTGAATTATTTCATCAAGAAAAGAATCGACCTCTTCTACATTGTAGCCTTTAAAGTTTTTCTTAAATTCCTTTTCAAGAATCATTTTTGAAGTTAATTTAATGTCCATTCACATCGCCCTTCCTCGCACTACATACACGAATTCATTATAGCATATTTCCTAACATTATATCGTCTGAAACCATCAATTGTAAGGCTAAACTTGTCGTTTCTTGCGCTTACCCGGGAAATTATTGCTTATTTCCTAATCTGTGCAACCTCTTTTCCCAAGAAATTGCCCATTTTTGTTTTTGTTCCATTCGCCATTCCTCAGTCGAAGTAATCAATTGTATGCCTTCTAATGTATAATTAATGGCCTGCTTGTAATCTTTCATTTGATGCTCATAGAGCATAGCTAATTGTTCTAAAGCATGCAACTTTTTTCGTGGCTCTATAAAGTGGAGTGAAGCAACAAAAGCATCGATTGCATCGCTAAATTGCTTATTTTTTTTAAATTGAATTGCCAAATAAAATTGAGCATTGCCCGCTTCTCGCGCATCAAATTGTGTCGTTACCTTTTCTAAAACGTTAACACTTTGGGGGCTTTTCTTTAGATCAGCATACCATTTCCCGATATTCGTGTAAGTATTGGCTGATTCATCGCTCGCCTCTTCAAATAATAAGTTAGTAGAATGAACATACAAGGTTATGAGCGATAGCAAATCCCATTCGTTATGAATAAGGACCTTCATAAGTGCATCAGGCACACCACTTTTCACAGCATCAAGATAAATGATTGGTGCTAAATAGCCAGGGATATCGCCTATACGAGAAAAGCCAAGCTTCTCCTCTTCTACTGATTTTAATTTCATGCGCTCCATATCATTTTTCCATAATCGCTTCGAGCTATGCAGTAAATCTATTTGGCGCTGTGTTCGTAATTTAGGTAATACTTTTTGGTTGAGGGTCCAACGTGTTTCAAGTTGTGGCCAATCAAAACTTTTACCATTATACGTAATAATCGTCGCTGTTTTTTGCCAAAGCCTAGATTCAAATAACAGGGCAGCTTCATGCCCTGGATCTGCTAAAACATATTGAGTTAAGACAAAATCATGATCCGTCAGTTCTAAAAAGCCCAGAAGAAAAATTTGTGTCCCAACACCTTTTAACCCAGTCGTTTCTGTATCAAAAAACAGTACTTGCTCACCCATATTTAATGCATAAGGATGTTCAAAATCAGCACTTTGCCATTTTGTTAGCGCGTCAAAAAATGACTGCAATTGATAGTGACCGTGCTGATAATTGAATGGATAATGCACTTGTCGTTTAAAAACGATGCCAAAGTCATTTTCGATGCGCGTAAGACCTGCCTTTTCCCACTGACCCGCATAGTGAGGAGCGCTCGGCTTTTGAAAGATTTGTTCTTCGTTAGCTACCTGTTTTTCTACTTTTTTTCCTAGCATTTTTTTCATTTGTAGTATTTTATTTTCGTAAGACATTAACTTCACTCATTTTCTGCCTGTAAAATTTTTAATACTTGTGCAAGCTATCTTTTACTTTCATTTTGCAAATAATTAGTCTCATAGATTAAACCTCGAGTCACTTGATATACATGTCTTATTGTGTATCGTGTGAGATCATGATTTAAGCCAATGTTATCATACGTGCCAAAATGAATTTTAATGATTTATCTATGCAACGTTTACTTCTCTATAAATATGTCGCTTGCGAATAAGTTTGTAAGATTAACATTATTAATTATTTCTATAAGAATAGCGCCTCCATGTAAAGGATTTCAAAAATTACGAAGCGCTTATTATAAGATATTTAACAATTAGATTGTTTAATTATAATCATTTGGAAGATGGAAGTAATTACTCGTCTATCTCCCCCAACATATAGATTGTCTAAGTTTATAATTTAAAAGTCTGTATAATTAGTAAAGCACATCTTCTCCCTTATGTAAAAAGAGAGAAGATGTGCTTTTTTTGTTATCAATTCATTGCACGGTACATCAATGCAATAAATTGTGTACATGACACAGGTTCATCGAGTTTAAAATAGCCATCATCCTCCAATGCAATTCCTTGTTTATATAGTTATAGCTCCATCGGTATTCACCTTCGTAGAGTGTTACATTACTTAATAAAAAATCGTTTTTATTACTACTTTCAAACCTTCTTTTGTAAACTAATGATTTTCGTTAAGCAATTGAAGAAGTTTGACAACTTTACTTTTTGAATTAATGATTGATTCTTGTGGACCAATGCAGGATGGGCAACCAGACTTACAAGGACAGGCTGTAATATGCTGCTGTGCCTTCATCACTAAGTCCTCCCATAAATCATAAACTTTGTCACTTAAACCAATACCACCTGGATACTTATCATAGACAAAAAACGTAGGTTGTTCGTTGTGCGTCGCCTTCACTTGTGGCACTACCGCTACATCACTACTATCACATTGAATAAATAATGGGATAAAGGCATTCATCGCATAGGCTGCACCCGTCATAGCATCCGTCAACTCTTCTTCAGTCCATTTTTCCGGCGCTAAAAACGAGAGCCATGAAGAACTTGTATGCATTTCATCTGGCGGGAGATGAATTGGGCCAGAGCCTATGTTATCATGCGTACCAAAGCGAATTTTTTTAAAGATGGTAGCTTGTGCTACTAATCCTACGTCACCAAAACTAATCGTCCCACCTTGGTAGTTTCGGCTTCGATCTTCTTCAAGTACTTTCATTTCCACAGCTAAATTAGCATCCGTGTAATAATCTACATCTACTTCACGCACAAAAGCTTTTTTTTCTTCCCAATCAAGTTTTTCTACTTGGAATTGAATACCCTGGTGCAAATAGATAGCTTCCTCATGTAATAGTGTCATTGCACTATGACGATCCATTTCTCCAATTACCTTTGTACGAGCAGGTACAGTCATATCGATGATAACAACATTTTCTTGAGATGCTGAACGAAGGCTAATATCGTGTGCCGGAAAACGGTCATTCATCCAATGCCACTTTTCACTCGTTTTGAAAACAACACCTTCCTCTGCTAAATACTCGAGTAATTCTTGTATTTCAAATTCTTCATACGAATCATTTGTTGAAAAAGGTAACTCAAAAGCTGCACATTTTAAATGATCCATTAAAATCAACATATTTTCAGGATAAATGCGTGCTTCCTCAGGTTCGCTCCCCAGTAAAAATAGTGGATGATCTACAACGTACTGATCTAGTGCAGTCGATTGTGCTACATATATAATGAGTGCTTCGTCTTGACGACGCCCAGCACGTCCCGCTTGCTGCCATGCACTCGCAATATTTCCCGGGTAACCCGTCATAATGCATGCCTGTAGTTGACCAATATCTACGCCAAGCTCCAGTGCATTCGTACTCACTACAGTTTGAATTGTTCCATTTCGAAGCCCACGTTCAATAACACGTCGCTCTGAGGGTAAATACCCCCCTCGATAGCCACGTACAGATTCGTCTTGTAATTTATTGCGAGTCAGTTCCTTTAAATAGGTAACTATCATCTCAACACGCACTCGGCTTTTTGCAAAAATAATCGTTTGAATTCCTGCTGTATACAGCCTTTTTGCCAAATCACTTACCTCTAAAACTGCACTTCGACGTACACCAAAAGTTTTATGGATAATTGGTGGATTATAAAATAGGAATGTTTTTTTGCCAACCGGTGCTCCTGAATCCGCAATTAACGTTTGCGTTTCGTTCGTTAAATTTTCCGCTAGTTCTTTTGGATTTTTAATGGTTGCAGACGTACAAATAAAAACAGGTTTACTGCCATAAAATTCACAAATGCGTTTCAGTCTTCGAATAACATGCGCTACATGTGAACCAAATACACCCTTATATGTATGCAATTCATCAATAACGATATACTGCAAATTTTCAAAGAGCGACACCCATTTTGTATGATGCGGCAAAATACCTGAGTGCAGCATATCTGGATTCGTCATCACGATATGACCTGCTTTTCGAACCTTTTGGCGTATACCAGGAGCTGTATCACCATCATACGTATAGCTTAAAATGTCCTCTCCACTCTGCTCAATCAGTTCATTTAAATCATTTTTCTGATCCTGCGCTAACGCTTTTGTCGGAAAAAGATAAATTGCACGTGCATTTCGATCTTCTAAAATCTTTTGTAGTACAGGTAAATGATAGCAATATGATTTACCTGAGGCGGTCGGTGTAACTGCAGTAAATGATTTGTGGCTAGTCGCCAAATCAAACGCTTCTCGCTGATGTGTATATAATTGTTCGATGCCACGTGCATGTAATGCTTTGATAAGTGAAGGATGTAGATTTTGTGGAAAAGGAGCAAGTTTGGCATCGCGTCCGTCTAATGTTTGCCAATGAATTATCCGCTCTTTAAGTTCCTCATCATATCGCCACTCATTTAATAACGCACTAATCGTCCGTTTTTTCGATAGCATCGGATTGCCCCTCCTTCACTAAGCGATAAAAATTATTTAGCGTGTAGGAAGTAGAATGAGTTGCATCTAAAAAACGTTTTTTACTTGTTTCTTTATAAAATGATTGCACAACAAATTGCTCCATCGATTCAACCGCTGAAGCAATTTGTCCTGAATGCATATATTTCGGTTTGTTTTTTTGAATCCAAGCATTTGCTTCTTGTTGCCACTCTTTCAATAGTTGATGAATCGTATCAGCATGTGGCTTGACCTCTGCAAAAAAGTCTGGCGTACGATCCTCCTCACGCATTTGCCAAAAGCGTGCAACACATTTTTCACATTCATCTATTAATATGGAAGTTTGCTGTATTAGTAACAATTTCGCACCTCATCTCGTATCAAATGTACCTTTAGCATAATTGTCGCAAGCACTTTTCGTTTACAACAATTAACATGTATTAGAATTAAAGAAAAGTGCTGACTTTCAGGAATGTGTGCCGACCTCTCTTATATCCGACTACCCTGAAAGTTACTTTGCATAATTGCTAACACCCGCTAAAGGCTTTAAATGATTGCATCAAATGAATCATTTTTATTTGTATGAGATTAGTGTACCAAAGTCTATCGTTTTTCACTACTAATAGGCGAACAAGCATTCTTTACTTGCCAGTTCTTTTCTGCTAAGCTTACTTTCTGGCTAACAGATTTGAGCTGCATAAAAAATTGCAGGCTGTGCGCATTGTTTTCCAATGACACTCTCGTTAAAAGTAATTGATTGACTAGATCCAACTGTGCAACTAATTGTCCTAATTTGTTCAATACAACGCCCCCTTTTATCTTTACTTAAGTATTCCTCGCATGTATAAAATAACCTTCATGCGTGACAAAATAAGCGTAAGTTAGCTGAAAGAAGAAGAATTTCGATAAATTTTTAATAGCGACTTCCAATGAGCACTATTAATGAAATTGCTAAAAAAGAATGATTCCCAACGGTTCTAGGAAAAAAGGGGTGTATCCATTTAACAATTTCAATGGCGAATGCAGTTGTTTTATTGGCGAAATTTCTACTTTAAACAGCGAATCATGCAAATCTATCAGCAATAGTAAACATCTTTAGCGCCACGTTCTGCCTGTGGTGAAGTTATACTGAATCATGGTAAACTATTGTGTATAATAGCAGTATTATAGAAGGTGAGCTAAGTGACAATTCGTTATCCAAATGGGAAAGTCTACACCCCTGCTCCAGCTATTCAAAAAGCTGAGAAAAAGGGGAAAACAAAGGATTTTTCCTATAGTAATCGAGGGAAGACGTTAGAAGATGAAATAAATGAAGCAAACGACTTTTATTTAGAAAGGCAACTTGCTATTATTCATAAGAAACCTGTTCCCGTACAAATCGTCAAAGTAGAGTATCCGTCGCGAAGTGCTGCTGTAATTCGTGAAGCTTATTTCCGAACGCCCTCTACAACTGACTACAATGGCGTTTGGAATGGGCATTATATTGATTTTGATGCTAAGGAAACCGCATCCAAGACGAGCTTTCCATTAAAAAATATACATGGACATCAAATGAAACATATGCAGCAAGTGAAGGAACACAATGGTGTGGCATTTATTATCGTTCGTTTTTCAGCATTTGAACGCTATTTTTTAGTGCCATACGAAGTTTTACAAAAGGCCTGGCATGCAATGGACAATGGTGAACGAAAATCGATTCCCTTTTCAACCATCGAAAAGGAAGCTTTTGAAATTCCAACAAGCTATTATCCACGTATCGATTATTTACCCGTTCTTCAGCAGTTCATTGAAGCAACAAGTCATGGCTCTGAAAGTGAGGAGATTAAAAAATGAGTGAACGTCGTCAAACACGCGGAGAGCATCAAAAGGCTCTCGCTCAAAAAAATAAAAAGAAAGCGCCGAAAGCAGCAAAATCTTCGACCAAAACGTGGTTGAAGCGCATTGTCCTAACGATACTTATTATAGGAGTTGTTGGCTTAGTCGGCGGAGCAGGTGTATTTGCTTATTATGCAAGCACTGCACCAGAGCTTAATGAAGATTTACTAAAGGACCCTGTTTCATCTGAATTTTATGATAAAAACGGTGACGTTTTCGCCACAATCGGTGCTGAAAACCGAAAATACGTAACATACGATGAAATCCCTGAAGATATGATTAACGCCATTCTAGCAACAGAAGACGTTCGCTTTTTTAAACATCATGGTATGGATTTTTATCGCCTAGGTGGTGCAATACTTGCCAACTTCCGTGATGGTTTCGGGGCACAAGGTGCTTCAACTTTAACGCAGCAAGTTGTCAAAAACTCATTTTTACAAAATGAGAAAAAATTAAAACGTAAAGCACAAGAAGCATGGCTTGCCTTCCAACTTGAACGTAAATATTCAAAAGAAGAAATATTTGAAATGTACTTTAATAAAATGTTGATGTCAGGCCGTATCTATGGCTTTGGCACAGCCGCTCAATATTTCTATGGCAAAGAGTTAAAAGATTTAACATTGGATGAAGAAGCACTACTAGCAGGCTTAGTACAGCGTCCGAACGCTTACAATCCATTAAAAAATCCTGAACTGGCAGAAAAACGACGAAATACAGTTTTAGGCTTAATGTACCAGCATGGAAAAATTACAAAAGCTGAAATGGAAGAAGCGAAGAAAGTAGATGTGCTAGCAGGTCTTGCAGACGACGCTACACGCCAAACATTTGCTGGCTCTAAATACGATGCCTTCCTAGATATCGTTATTAATGAGCTTGAAAAAAATGGTGATGGCACTGCTATGGCAGAGGGCATTAAAGTTTACACAACACTTGATCCAAACGCGCAGCAAATTGTAGAAAACATCATGAACGATGACAGTAATTTCCCTACAGAAAACATTGAATCTGGTGTTGCTGTCGTTGATACAAAAACAGGTCAAATTCAAGCAGTCGGTGGTGGACGAAACTATGGGAACCGTGGCTTTAACTATGCGGATGACTTAGTAATGAATCATCCAGGCTCTACAATGAAGCCATTACTTGATTACGGTCCTGCTATTGAATATTTAAAATGGTCAACTGGTCAAACACTTGTGGATGATCCAATGAAATATACAGGTACAAATCAAACGATTACAAACTGGGATGGTAAATATTTTGGTACTATGACAGCACGTAAAGCTCTATACGCTTCTCGAAACGTGCCAGCCGTTAGAACATTTAAAGAAGTTGGCGCAGACAAAGCAAAAGAGTTTATTGGCCGTTTAGGCATTGAAACAGAGAATGCTTACGAGGCGGATGCCATTGGTGGTGGTGCCATTACAATGTCCCCTATTCAAATGGCAGCATCTTATGCAGCTTTTGGGAATAACGGTGTTTACACTGACCCTTACGCCATTACAAAAATTGTTTATCGCGATGGTAAATCATCGAAAGACTATACACCAAAGCCTAATGTTGCTATGGAAGAATATACAGCATACATGGTAACAGACATGTTGCGTGATGTTGTCAGCAATAAACCAGATGCATCTGGTACTGCAGCAAATGTTTCAGGATTAGATATTGCTGGTAAAACAGGTACAACAAACTATTCAAACGACGAGTTTAACAAATATAATTTACCAAGTACAAGTGTGCCAGATTCTTGGTTTGCTGGTTACACTACCAACTATTCAATTGCTATTTGGAGCGGTTACGAAAAACGTTCTGACCCAATTACAACTTGGGATGAACGCCGATTACCACAACATTTATTTAAAGATATTATGAAAGATCTTTCTGCGAACATTGAAACAGAACGTTTCAAAAAACCAAGCTCGGTTGTAGAAGCTACAATCGAAGTAGGCTCTAGCCCACTGAAATTAGCAAGTGACTATACACCAAGTGAATTACGTCAAACAGAGCTATTTGTTCGTGGTACAGAACCTACAGAAGTTTCAAATGAATACAAAGCTCCTGAACTTTCTACACCTTACAATGTAAGTGCAAGTTTAGATTTGGCTGGGCAATCTATCAACATTAGCTGGGAACATGATGCGATTCTTGACCCAGAAACGGATGAACCAATGCCGACTACCTTTGAAGTATCTGCTACAAAAGAAGGTGGAGAAACGGTTGTACTTGGAACAACTGAAAGTAAAGGTTTAACAGTTAGCAACACATTAGAAGATGGTAACTACACGATTTCTGTCGTAGCGATTGTGGATGATACGCGAAGTGAACCAGGAACGACATCCTTCCAGATAACGAGTATGCCTGATGAAGATGTAGGTACTGAGGATCCAGATGAACCGGACATTGAACAACCAACACAGCCTGATCAAGGCAATAATGGCAATCATAACGGTAACAATGGGAACAACGGTAATCACAATGGCAATAATAACGGAAATGGAAACAATGGCAATAACGGGAATGGCGGTAACAACGGCAACAATAACGGAAGCCAACCTCCTGTTACGCCAACTGATCCTGTAGTGCCAAACGAGGACGACAATGATGACGGTGAGTAACGATTTAAGAGGTTCTCACTAAAATGAAACAGGTGTAGAAAACGAAATGTTTTCTACACCTGTTTTTTCATAAAAAAAGGTTGTCCTCTACATAACTTAAAGGACAACCCATTTTCTATTAATAGCATATGATTTTTTGATTTGCATCTTCTACGTGCTTTTTTCTTCCTTAGTTTTTGGTTGCCTGTAGACGCAAGCGTGCTGTTCGTTTTTTTGTTTCTTTAAATAATTCATCTAATTGACGATAACACGCATATTGTCCTGGTTTCGTTTTAATAAAGGCCATACGCTCAACCCCATTAATCGGCATTACCTCTTCACCTGCTTCGATAACTAAACGTTCAAACAATATGATAGCCTCTTCCATGAGTCCCTTTGCTTCCCCGTTACGAGCATCATGGGCAGCATGTATTTGAGCTTCCAGCATAGTCCATTCTGTAAACCATTCATCTATTTTTTCTTTTGATATTGCCTCAATGTTCACGCGTTCTTCACCAGCCCTTTTTTTAAACGCTTTTGCCCTTCTCTGCAATCATCGAGTAACGGACATGTTTGGCAGCCCGGATTTTGTGCCTTACAATGATAGCGTCCAAAGAAAATTAACTGATGATGGGTTTTCGACCATTTGTCCATTGGTGTTTTCTTCATTATGGTTTCTTCCACTTCAAGCACGGAATCCTTCCAGCGACATAAACCTAATCGTTTAGATACGCGTTCTACATGTGTATCAACAGCAAGTGCTGGAATATCAAAAGCTACTGATAATACAACATTCGCCGTCTTACGACCAACGCCTGGCAATGTCACGAGCTCTTCCCGACTTGCGGGAATTTGCCCATTATATTCAGTTAAAAGTCGCGCACATAGAAGTTGAATATTTTTAGCCTTATTGCGATAAAGACCTATTGAACGAATATCCTGTTGTAGTTCTTCTAAGCTCACTGCCAAATAATCTTCTGGCTTTTTATATTTTTGAAACAACGTCTTTGTTACTTTATTGACAAGTACATCCGTACATTGTGCAGATAATAACGTGGCTATTGTCAGCTCGAACGGGTTGTCATGCACAAGTTCGCAATGCGCATTGGGAAACATGCGGTCCATTTCAGCTAGACAATGCTCCCACTGTTTTTTTGTTAACATTCCCTAAAAGCCCCCTATTCTCTTTCTTCTAACCAGTTATAAAATGGTACTCTGTTTGTCGACTGTGTTTCTTGCTGTAACGTACGTGCTGGCGGTCTATTCAAGCTTTGTTTCTCACGGAACTGTTCGCCTTGTTTATGTGCAGCTTGTGGTGTCGTAATATTTTTCTTTTTCCACTCCAATAATATCCGATCAATATAGCGAATGCTCAATTTACCAGCAAACACAGCTTCCTTTAACGCCTCTTTAATAAGCGCAGGACTGTGCTTATCCTCATCTAGCCAAAAACCGATTTTTTCTAGCTCTAAAGGAGATAAAAGACGCCCCATTTCCTCTTCAAATAAACGGAATACTTCACCCTCTTCTTGACGAAGTGTAGCTGCTGAATTTTTTTGTTCTTTCATTTCGATCATCTGCAATATACGTTCCCAAAGAGGGTACACCGAATATTTTTCATATAGCGTGCCATTTGAATCGACATCCCGTGTAATCTCAAGAAAGCCCTTTTGCATTAGACGCTGTAAGCGAGAAGTAATATCATTACTAGGCATCGTAAGACGATTCATCAAATCTGTTGGTGTAGGAAAATCATTTCCTTCCACATGAAAGGCAAGTAAGTGCATGACAATCAGCGCCTCATCATCCTCAATATTTAACTCCTTATAAAACTGAAAAAAGAGCTGAGGAATTTGTATAGTTCTCTGCTCGGTCCATGTACGGAGTCGATTATTTTTTGTATTCATGTAGACATGACTCCTTTTTCTAGTAAGTAGAAAAGCCGCGTAGAAATTTCACTACGCGACTTTTAAATTGTTTTCGTTTGTTGCTAACCGATTAAGGGTATAGACGGTTTAATAGACGTGGGAATGGAATAGTTTCGCGAATATGCTCTGTTCCAGAAATCCAAGCCACTGTACGTTCTAGCCCTAAACCGAAGCCAGAATGTGGTACTGATCCTTGCTTACGAAGCTCTAAGTACCATGCGTAAGCATCTAATGATAGATTATGTTCCTCAAGACGAGTTTTTAATAAATCATAGTCATGGATACGCTCTGAACCACCGATAATTTCCCCATAGCCTTCTGGCGCAATTAAGTCGGCACATAATACTACATCATCACGATCTGGATGTGGTTGCATGTAGAATGGTTTGATACCTGTTGGGTAGCACGTAATGAATACAGGTTTGTCAAATGAATTCGCAATTGCTGTTTCATGTGGCGCACCGAAATCATCACCCCATTCAATGTCATCAAAACCTTGTTCATGTAATAGTTTAATGGCATCATCGTATGAAATACGAGGGAATGGCGCTTTAATATTTTGAAGCGTCGATGTATCACGACCAAGTCGCTCTAATTCTAGGGTACAGTTTGCCAGAACAGACTGCACAATATGCTCCACATATTGTTCTTGTACTTCTAAGTTTTCTTCGAATTCTACAAACGCCATTTCTGGCTCAATCATCCAAAACTCGATTAAGTGACGGCGTGTTTTAGATTTTTCAGCACGGAACGTTGGACCGAATGAAAAAACTTTTCCTAACGCCATCGCAGCCGCTTCCATATAAAGCTGACCAGATTGAGAAAGGTAGGCATCTTCTTCAAAATATTTTGTGTGGAATAGCTCAGAAGTACCTTCAGGTGCTGATCCAGTTAAAATTGGTGGGTCCATTTTTGTAAAGCCGTTGTTGTTGAAAAATTCGTAAGTTGCACGAATAATTTCGTTACGAATTTTCATTACCGCGTGTTGTTTACGAGAACGTAACCATAAGTGGCGGTTATCCATTAAAAATTCAGGACCATGCTCTTTTGGTGTAATTGGGAAATCTGTTGCTGCGTGTAACACTTCAATTCCTGTTACTGCTAGCTCACAGCCGAAACTCGAACGTTCGTCTGCTTTCACCTCTCCAATAACGTACATCGAAGTTTCTTGCGTCATACCCTTTGCAATTGCAAAAATTTCTTCGCCTACTTCTTCTTTCACAACAACGCCCTGTACAAAGCCAGAACCATCACGCAGTTGTAAGAAAGCAATTTTACCACTTGAACGTTTGTTAGCTAACCAAGCACCTAGCTTGACTGTTTCTCCGATATGCTGTGGCATATCTTGAATCATAATTTTTTTCATAGAAATCCTCCAAAGTTGGTTAGAAGGATTAGTCTTGCCATTTTGATTTTACAAATGCATCAATACGACGGACTGCCTCTTCCAATAATTCTAAAGATGTAGCATAAGATAATCGCATAGTAGTTGGTGCACCAAAACCAGAGCCTGGAATCACTGCTACGTTTGCTTCTGTTAAAATATCCGCAGCAAATGCATCGACTGAATCATAACCAGTATGTGCCATTGCTTCTGCTACATCTGGTAATAAATAAAATGCGCCTTGCGGTTTTAATACATTGAAGCCAGGAATTGCACTTACTTGTGGATAAATTTTCTCAAGACGAGATTCGAATGCTTGGCGCATTTCTTCTACTGTGTCCTGAGGTCCATTATACGCTTCCACTGTTGCATATTGTGCAGTTGTTGTTGCGTTTGAAGTAGAGTGTGAAGCAAGGTCAGTCATTGGTTTAATAATGTCTGCATCACCTGCTGCATATCCGATACGCCAGCCTGTCATAGAGTGAGATTTTGCTACACCATTTACTACGATTGTACGTGCTTTCATTGCGTCTGAAAGTTGCGCAATTGAAAAATGCTCAATACCATTGTATACAAGCTTCTCATAAATTTCATCTGACACGATTAAAATATCTTTTTCTTCTGCAACAGCAGCAAGTTCTGCTAGCTCGTCGCGAGAATAAATCATACCAGATGGATTGCTTGGCGAGTTAATGATAACTGCTTTTGTTTTATCGGTAACAGCTGCACGTAATTGATCTGCAGTAATTTTATAGCCTTGTTCACGTGTCCCTTCAACATATACTGGCACACCGCCTGCTAATTTCACTTGTTCTGGATACGATACCCAATAAGGGATAGGGATGATTACTTCATCACCTTCATTCAAAATTACTTGGAATAAAGTGTAAAGAATATGCTTTGCCCCAACGCCTACGATAACCTCGTTCGGTTTATATGTAAGATTGTTGTCGCGTTGAAGTTTATCAATAATAGCTTTCTTAAGCACTGGCAGACCGCCAGCAGGGGTATATTTAGTTAAACCTTTTTCCATAGATTCAATAGCCGCATCTAGAATATTGCGCGGTGTGTTAAAGTCGGGTTCACCAGCACCTAGTCCTATTACGTCAATACCTTGCTCTTTTAATTCTTTTGCTTTTGCAGTAATTGCTAATGTTGAAGATGGTGTTAAAGTTTTCACTCGGTCTGCTAATAATTTTTTCATTCGGGATCTACTCCTCTTATAAATTCTTAATGCGCTTCCACCAGTCGCCGTCCTTAAATAAAATATAGACATAGTTGAGTTTATCGTGATTATTTAGGTAAGAAATTTCCCAAACAGCCCCTACCTCCTCATAGCCTAACTTCATATGAAGCACCTTTTGGACATTTCCTTCATTTTTAAAAACCGATAATGCTTGCTTTTCCGTAATACCATCTTTCAAAAATACTTCCTGAATGGAATCCTCTTCTAGATTCGTTGGAACAAAGACAGCCTTTTTGTCACCGTATTCGTCTACCCCGAACACAGTAACATACGAATGTTTGCCATTATATGTGTATGACTCCGTGACAATTGCTAGGGCTTTGGCATCAAGCGCCAACTGTTCAGCCTGTTCTTCAATTGAACTAAATGGAGCCTCGGCTTTCCAGAGTACTAAAATACTAATGACAAGTGACAAGGAAACCATAAAGACAGAAATGAAAATCAACCAGTTTTTCATATATTCACCTTATGTTTCACACCTAGCTTTTTTTTCGCTAAGAATGCCTGATATTTTTGTGTGTCTATAACTGCGCACACTTTCATTTTGCTTACCATTTTTGTCAACCTGCTTTCTTTCCTCATACCACAACATTATACACCAAAATTCTCTTGTCGTGTTTGCTAATTTCATTTATTGTACGTTGATAAACCAGCGTTTTCAAATGATTCGAGGAGTGATTTTCATTTTTTACTCTTCCACTTAAAAAGACTGTACTTTATCGTCAAAAGTTCCTATTTTTTTCACAGTAAAGAAAGGTGTATATTTGTAAAAAAATAACTTTTTTACTATACCCAAAAGGATAAAAGTCATATATAAATATATTCCCACTGCCTTTTGTCGACAGTGGGAACGAGGCTATATCATTTGATAGATTTATTTATATTGAGCTGATGACATAGTTTGCACGACCATTATTTTTCGCTTTGTATAAGTTGCGGTCTGCCTGCTTAAAAAGCTGAATGTATTCATAATTTTCTTGGTCATTCATACAGGCGCCTAAACTAATCTTTAACGGATAACTATCAAAGTCTTGTTCTACTTTTAAAGTTAAAATATAGGCATGTAGCTCCTTAATAAAGTCATTGATAAACAATTGATTATCATGACGAAGACAAACGATAAATTCATCTCCACCATAACGTATAATGACCGCATCTTCATTACGTAAAAAACCCCTTAATCCAGTAGCAAGGAGCTGTAGCACCATGTCACCCAACAAGTGACCATACTTATCATTGTATGCTTTAAAATAGTCGATATCGAGGACAATGACGCAAACATATTGCTGAGAAATTTGTGCCTCCTTTAACCAATCATTTAGCTCACTATCAAGAAAATGACGATTAAGGACACCAGTTAAAGGATCATAGAGTGCCCTTTTTTCCAGTTTCTCTTTTTGTCTATTAAAATCTAAGTTCATGACTTGCTGAAGCAAATTGTCAGCACTCATTTTTTCTGTAAGTTCTATATAAGCTCGTTGCACATCAAAAATCTCATTTCGGTAATCCAATTGATAGAGAACGTTTAACAGCATACGCATGACCCTTTTTGTAATTGGATTATCACCATATGATTGCGCTAAATCTATCGCTTGCTTATAATATTTCACCGCTTCTTCTAGCTTTTGTTGATGTTCATATAAAAAGCCATAGCCAAACAAGGCGGCTACCTTTTCTCGTTTATGATTTTGAATAATATCCGAATTCAATGTATGATCCAATAATGCTTGACCAGTGACAAAATCGCCCTCTAGAATATACACATCAGCCATATTATTATTAATGCGGATTTCTTGTAGCTTCGCCAATTCAGGCTGTGTTTTCTCAAGCTCCTTATTATAATTCCTTGCAATTAATGCAGCATTAAGCGCTTCCTGATAACAGCCATTTTCAACTTCAAGATAACACAGATTGCTATAGCAACGTACAAGCATTTTAATATCTTTTAGCTGTGTAGCAAATTCAATCGATTTTTTGGTCATTTCCACTGTTTTTTCTCTGACACCAACTAAATCGTATATTAAAGACATAACAAGATAATAATTCATAAAATCCTTTGTCGTGCCGTACTTTTGGCAGCACGCCTCATAGTCATGGATGTGGCTCACCATGCTTAATGTATCGCCTAGAGCATGATGAATTAATATTTTTTGGAAGAATAAATCTAGTCCATGCTTATGATTATCATTTTCTAATGCTACTAAAAGTCCCTGTTCAGCAAGATTTAGAGCTTCTGTTAAACGCCCTTTCGTCCGCATTTCCATGATTGTTTTATTTAATTCTTCTAATGTTAACTCCAAATAATCACCACTTCTCTATGCTCGGAATTTTCCTTATCCTTAATACTTTAATGTAGCAGTTAGCCTATACATCAATTATAAGCGAAGTCCATGTCCTCGTCCGTCATTTCAAGCATATCCCATAAATTACTAAATATATCGAATGATAATATTTTAGAATCGAGTGCACGCCATGTTCTATAGTCACAAAAAACGAAGCAATTGTATTTGATTGAAATGACATTTCACCTGTCTTCGCGATTACCTTTAACCTTTACTCCATCAACTTACTTCCGTTTACGTGTAATTAATACAGGGCTAGAATAACAGCTTATTTGCAGGAATTTTTGACATTCAATATTTTTTTATATATATTAGCACAAATAATTCCATTATTGTCCTCGTTTCTCATTGTTTTTACCCATATATTGTAGTTGATTGAGTATTTTTTTGTAAAAACGTGAGGGACGTGATGTTGTGAATAAAAATATTAATCCATCAGATCCAGCAACAATTCCTAAATTTGTAGATGCACTACCGAAGCCTGTTACTGCAAAGCCAAAATACAGTAGCGGCCAGCCGAAGAAAGAATATTATGAGTTGCAGATGATGGAAGCGGAACATTGTTTTCATAAAAACTTTCCGAAATCCACTATTTGGGGATATAACGGACTTTACCCAGGACCAACCATTGAGGCCTCAAAAGACAAAACGATTTATGTCAAATACAAAAATCAATTACCTTTAAAGCATTTTTTACCTGTAGATTTTACTCTCCATGCAGCCAACGATTCACAAGAGGTTAGAACGGTAACACATCTTCACGGAGCCAACGTTGACTGGGAAAGTGATGGTCATCCGGAAGCTTGGTATACAAGAGACTTTGTGTATACTGGTCCGAAATTCAATAAAGAAATACATGAATACACGAATCATCAGCCAGGTACAACGTTATGGTATCATGACCACGCAATGGCATTAACGCGCTTAAATGTTTACGCAGGTCTTGCAGGTTTCTACTTGCTTCGAGATACAATTGAGGAGCGCTCAAACTTACCGTGCGGTGATTATGAATATCCACTATTAATTGCAGATAGATCCTTTAATGAAGATGGCTCTCTCTTCTATCCTGATGAACCACCTTTCCCCGTGCCAGTTCATCCATCGATTACACCAGGCTTTGTGGGAAATACAATTGTTGTGAACGGTAAAGTATGGCCTTATTTAAATGTTGAGCCTCGGAAATATCGTTTCCGTTTTCTAAATGGCTCGAATAGAAGAGGCTATGTCATCAGCCTTTCTAATGAGCAGCCTATGATCCAGCTTGGAACAGATGGTGGTTTTTTAACAACCCCTCACGAAATTTACTCTGTGGAATTATTGCCCGCTGAAAGAACGGATGTCATCATTGACTTTTCAAAGTGTGAAGGCCAGGAAATAACATTAATTAATGGGGATACAGATTTTGTTGACGAGCATACGAGCGTAATTATGCAATTTAAAGTGAATTGCCCACTGCGCTGTGAAGATACGAGCGAAATTCCTGAAAGGCTTGCCGTTTCAATGGATTTACATCCGCACCATGCACATATTGAACGCAACTTACCTTTAAGTGCGTCGACAGATGATTTTGGAAGACCAATGCTATTATTAAATGACCGTATGTACCATGATCCTGCAACTGAAAAGCCAGCTCTTGATAGTATAGAAGTCTGGAATTTTATTAATGCCACTCCATTTATACACCCTATCCATCTACATTTAATCCAATTTAAAATACTTGAACGACGGCCATTCGATGTGGAGCTCTATCAAAATGAAGGAAGGCTTGAATTTACTGGTCCAGCTGAAGAACCACGTGACTTTGAGAGAGGCTGGAAAGATACTGTAAAAGCTGATGCAGGGAAGGTTACAAAGATTATTATGCATTGGAAAGACCATATCGGAAATTACATGTGGCATTGCCATTTTCTTGAGCACGAGGATCATGATATGATGCGACCAATCCTAGTGATGAAAGATGTTCATCCCGTATCGGAGCCACATGTCGAAATAGAGCATACTCCAGCAAACCATAGTGCCACAGTAACAGCAATTCCAACTAATAATGAGAACACTGCCCCACTTTTGAATAGTACTCATAGCATTGCTACGACAACCGATCCAACACAGCATGCACCTACAGTGGCTAACAAGCATGATTTGTCAGTTACTAAAGAGACATTGCCACACGATGCCATTCATACACAAAATGTCTCACAGTTTGTACCTCAACCAATTTATCCTTCAAAAAGAAGCCAAACACAACCTAATATGGCAAGTAGATGGCGGAGAAGACGCTCGTAGTAATCTGCATCTGCCTATATAATGCTAAATAAAAAACCGAGGTATTTGACGTTCACACTGTCGAATACCTCGGTTTGTAAAATTGTAAATAATCGTCAGTTTTTTATTTCCATTTATAGTATAATAAGCTCATGTACAAGGAGGTGGACAAAGTAGATTAAGATAAAATACATATTCTTCACTAACTATAAAGTTATAGCATATGAAGAAAAACAACAAAAAGCGACGTTAGCCTACCAAGCTAAAGCGTCGCAAATATTAAGGAGATTAGCCCCTTCTTTAAACATAGTATTCTATCAAGCTACTAACTATATGCAAACGATAATCACAAGAATATTTAACATAATTATCATCGTAGCATTGACAATTTTAATTCCACAAACAATGGACTTTAATAATCTACAGACGTCAGACTATGTTTTCTTAGCATTATATGTCTTAATTGTGATTCTTTTTGTAGTTAACACCATACTAGAAATAATCAATAAACGGGGTGATAACAATGAGTAATAAAACACCTGACGCAGATAGTCCGTTATTTAAAGTAATGGATATAGCCGAAGCATCCGAATTATGGGGACTATCTCAACCACATATCAAATTGTTATGTAATAAAGGAGAAGTCATTTGTCGTAAGGTTAGTCGTATTTGGCTTCTTGAAAAAAACCAACCTAACCCGAAAAAATACGAATCACATATATGAGACTAATCGACGCCTTAATCTATTACTATTGAGGCGTTTTTAATTTAAATGGAGGCTTTAATAATACTTGTAGACTATTTGTTTACCCTATTATCCATATCATTTTTGCGGTTAATAATATCTTCTTTATAAAACAACCTGTCTCTAGGTAAATCTTTAATTGGTGTTACTACATTACGTTTCACTAAGTTATTCAGATTTTGGCGTGAGCATTGCAGAATATCTAAAGCTTCAGTTGTATTAATTATTTCACTTTGTATAAATCTCGTTAGTTCTTCTTGAGAATTGAAAGTGTAGTTATTAGACATTAAAATTTGCCACCTATCTTTTTTATATTTTTAATCATTGTAACAATTGTTGCACCCATACCTAATAGCGTTATAGCAATTAAAAATCACCTCTATATTAAGTTTACTCACATTCCTATAAATATGTAATTCATTTCTTGTAAGGGTACTTTTTATTATAAAATTAGCTTTTAAAAACCACTTCACCTAAATGTACATGAACAGTGGATAGATAGTAGTAATAACTATTAAATATGATTCAACAAATACAGATACAAAAATTATATAATTTCCTCAAAAACTTTGAATAGCTATCTCACTCCTCATCTCTCACTTCGCTCCAATTGAATGACAGGCAATAATAAATCTAATTGTGTAAAGTCTTCCCCTCGGTACCACTCGAGAATTGAATGGGTTGGCACCCAACTATGTTCGAGGGCATATTGTAGTAATTTTTGATACCCTTCTTTTATTTCCGTCAGATGCTCTTTGAATGGTAGCGCTAGACAGATACAAGCAGGCATATGTTCGATAAAATCAACGTCCGTTAATCCATCTATATTTGTATGTTCTGTTACACCAAAACCGATTTGTACTTTTATCACTTCTTGTCCTGATAAATAATTTACATAATAGCTGTTAATTTGAATATTGTTTTGCTTTAATTCATTGGCTCTTTTCGCAAAATGCTCACCAAACTTCCCCATTGTGGATTGCTCAATGAACCAAATTATTTTTTCTTTGTTTTTATCGATTAGATAGATATCCTCTCGAATGGAATCACTTTCTAAAAACCTTAAGCTAACATCGATGAGCTCCCGTTTTTTCCTTAAAGTACGAATCCAATTATCCATCATTGTTTGACGAGTTACTTCGTCATTTTCTAGTAAATAATGTTGTATGTCCTTAATAGGTACGTCTGCTATACGCAAAGTGGTAATCAATTTCACTATTGCAATTTGATGCGTTGCATATACGCGATATCCATTTCCACTCCGTTCTACTGGCAACAATAAATTTTTCGATTCATAAAAACGCAACGTACTTTTTGAAATTCCTGTTCTATTTGAAAATTCCTGAATGGTCATATAGTTATGCAAGAGCGACACACCTTTCAATATCAATGATAAACCTTCTAGTTACTTGAAGGTCAAGAATTTTTCAGAATTGTTTGAGTGCCTGTCACTCTAATTTAGCACGCTATTTTCATTTCATATTCAGTTCATAAATGCATGCTATAGTAAAGTCACACAAACAATGATTCTATTGTTTAGCGTAATCAAGGAGGATAATTATTAATGAATAACACAACAACTAAAGAAGTACCAATAAAAAATTGGCGACGCTTTGTGGGGCTTGTAAAACAGGCGCAACCACCGATGCTTTTGTTAATAATCGCTTTATGTATGAGTATAGCGACCACTGGCGTAGGATTTATCGTGCCACTGTTCACTAAAAAATTAGTAGATGGCTTTTCGTTACAATCCCTTAATTATTGGCAAATTATTTTACTAGGAATAGCTTTTATCGTGCAAGCCATCGCCAGCGGACTTTCCATTTATTTTTTAAATCGCGTTGGTCATCAGGTTGTGGCAAAATTGAGAGATCAATTATGGCGCAAATTGCTCCATTTACCAATCCCTTATTATGATGATAACGATACTGGTGAGACGTTAAGTCGTGTAACAAATGACACAGCTGTAGTAAAAGAGCTAATAACTGAACATCTTGCAAATTGTTTAACAGGTGTTATTTCGATTGTCGGTTCTGTCATCATTCTATTATTTTTAGATTGGAAAATGACATTAGTTATGCTCATTGCTGTTCCTCTCGCGATGATTATTTTAATGCTATTAGGAAAGCGTATGTTTGTCATTTCAAAAGGTATGCAAGACGAAACCGCTAAATTTACCGCTATTCTTAATCAAGTGTTGCCTGAGACACGTTTAGTAAAAGCTTCAAATGCTGAGAATATCGAATATGAACGTGGCAAAAAAGGCATTACTAATCTATTTAATTTCGGTCTGAAAGAAGCAAAAATCCATGCACTTATTTCACCTTTAATTTCATTCGTACTAATGAGTGTGCTTGTAGCAATCATTGGCTATGGCGGTGTTCGTGTTTCATCTGGTGAACTTACAGCTGGTGATATGGTTGCCTTTATTTTATATTTAATTCAAATCATTATGCCGATGACGCAATTAACGATGTTCTTTACCCAGCTCCAAAAAGCGATGGGCGCTACAGAACGTATCAGTGCATTACTTGAGCATGAAGAAGAAAACATTTATGAAGGACGACAATTAGATACTGTACATGAACCAATCCATGTCCAAAATGTAGATTTTGCTTATGGAGAGGAACCAATTTTATCAAATATCAACTTTACAATTGAGCCAGGTAAAGTCACAGCCATTGTCGGACCGAGTGGCGGAGGAAAGACGACGACTTTTGCGCTGTTAGAACGCTACTATCAACCAACAAATGGCTTGATTACACTTGGCGATACACCGATTGATACATTTTCACTTCATTCGTGGAGAAATCAAATTGGCTATGTCGCACAAGAAAGTGCGCTTCTATCAGGAACAATTCGTGAAAATATTTGTTACGGCATTGCCAGAGCTGTTTCAGACGATGAACTTGAACGAGTGGCAAAAATGGCCTACGCCGATCAATTTATCAATGAACTGCCAGATAAATTTAACACCGAGGTCGGCGAACGAGGAATAAAGCTTTCAGGTGGACAACGACAACGAATTTCGATTGCGAGAGCCTTGTTACGTAATCCTCAAATTTTAATGCTAGATGAAGCGACTTCTAGCCTTGATAGTAATTCAGAAATTTACGTACAAAAAGCACTGGATAATTTAATGCAAGGACGAACAACACTCGTAATCGCCCACCGTCTTTCTACTGTCGTAGATGCCGACCAAATATTATTTATAGAGAAAGGCCATATCACAGGCTGTGGGACACATGATACATTATTTGAAACACACGATATGTATAGAGAGTTTGCTAAACAACAATTGCGCATTAAAGATTAAAGACGAAAGGATTTGTTATCATGACAAAACTATTAGTTGTGGATGATGATGACCATATTAGAGAATTAGTAAAAGTATTTTTACAAAATGAAGGTTTTGACGTAATAGAAGCATTGGACGGTGTAGATGCACTGTCCAAATTGGATACAGAAAAAATCGACATGGTGATTATGGACATTATGATGCCTAAAATGGACGGTTGGCAATTATGTAAGGAAATCCGGACATTCAACAGTGATTTACCGATTTTAATGCTAACCGCTAAAGGTGAAACAGCACAGAAGGTAAAAGGATTTAACCTAGGGACAGACGATTATTTAGTCAAACCATTTGAGCCTGTCGAATTAATTGTTCGCGTTAAATCCATTTTAAAACGGTATCGTATTGCACTCTCTCAAACGATTGAAATTGGAAATGTTAAAATGAACCGCCATACATATGAGCTATTGTATGACGGTGAAAGCACTACGTTACGTCTAAAAGAATTCGACCTATTATTTACATTAGCAAGTTATGCGGGAAAGACATTTTCCCGTGAGCAGCTAATTGAAGAAATTTGGGGATTTGACTATGAAGGCGATGAACGTACCGTAGATGTTCATATTAAAAGGTTGCGTGAACGATTCCCTGAAGAAAAAAGTGGCTTCTCTATCCGTACGATTCGTGGACTTGGCTATCGCTTGGAATTAGCACTATGAAATATTGGAAATTTTTCTTTAAGCTCCTGATGATTTTTATCATGTTTCTGTTAGCGAATATATTATTTGCCTTTATTTCCTTCCACGTAACTTCTTGGCTATTTCAGCGGGTGGACATACATCTTCTAGGTTTTTGGCGACAATTAACTACAGTTCTTGGTGTATTTGTACTATTTGCTTGCACTGCCGCCTGCATTTTTTTAATCGGTTTAAAAAGACAGCACAATTATTGGGATACGATTGTTGATGCCATTGGACGAATGGCTAAAGGAGATTTCAATGTACAGTTAGATAAAATGTCTGATGATGAAAATGATCATTTTGGCCAACTAATTAGTGGGATTAATCATATGGCTGTTGAATTAGGCGAATTAGAACGTATGC
This sequence comes from Lysinibacillus sp. NPDC093197, assembly GCF_044754025.1. Classification (NCBI taxonomy): domain Bacteria; kingdom Bacillati; phylum Bacillota; class Bacilli; order Caryophanales; family Bacillaceae; genus Lysinibacillus; species Lysinibacillus sp. NPDC093197. Next base: position 392,739 of record NZ_JBIVOH010000002.1, read on the forward strand.
GTCAAGAATTTATTTCAAATGTTTCGCATGAAATTCAATCGCCCCTCACCTCTATTAATGGTTTTGCAAAGGCATTAAAAAATATGGATTTAACTGAAGAGAAACGTCAGCACTATTTAGCCATTATCGAAATGGAAAGTCATCGTCTATCAAAAATCAGTGATAATTTGTTAAAGCTAACGTCATTAGAATCACAGCACCATCCATTTGAACCGAAGTACTATCGACTAGATAAACAGTTGCGTAATGTTGTTTTAGCTCTTGAGCCTAATTGGTTAGAAAAGCAGATTGATATTGATATTCAATTACAACACATAACGATTAAGGCTGATGAGGACTTAATGAACCAAGTGTGGATGAATGTACTCAGTAACAGCATCAAATTTACTCATAATAATGGCCAAATCCGTATTTTGATGACCGCCCAAAATGACACAGTGATGGTGAGCATTCGTGATAACGGCATCGGCTTAACAGATGAGCAACAAAAGCATATTTTTGAACGTTTTTATAAAGCAGATCAATCAAGAATCGCTGCAAACGGAGGTAGCGGACTAGGATTATCCATTGTAAAAAAAATTACTGATATGCACAAAGGTACTATTACTGTCCAAAGCAAACTTGCTGAACATACAAAATTTTTGATAACACTCCCTTTAGATAGTGTTGATACAAATAATTAAGAGCATAGGATGTGAAAGTTGTTCACCCCTATGCTCTTTCGCTTCTTCTAATACGCTACTTGTCTAAAATACTGATAAACTTTTGCTAACTTTTTTTGTTGTCCTCCCTTTTTACTTTCCATATTCCCAAATTCAAAAAACTTCACTTTCTTAATTCCAACAAAATTAAACAATGCTTTTCGCATTAATACTTTGTGAGCATTATTCAACCATAAAAGCGGATATTTAGTAGGGCCTTTCATAGTCGAAACACAAACGACTGACTTCCCTTTTAAGAGACCATCAGGAAACAATCCCTTTTTATCTCTATAGGCAAAATTGGATGCAAATAATTGATCAATATAGCCTAAAAGCATTGCTGGCGGTCTTCCCCACCAAATTGGATAAACAAAAACAATCTTATCTGCCCAAGTTATTTGTTCTCTATATTTCTCTAGTTTTGGATCACGATACATATCACGACGTCGTCTATGTTCATTAAAGTGTAAAATCGGATCAAATTTTTCTTCATATAAATCAACCACTTGTAATTCATTTATGTACGGATTTTCATTGCATCCTTTAACAACTTCCTGCAAAAAAGAATAATTCAAACTTTGATGATTTGGATACGTATAAATAATTAATGTTTTCATAACTGCCTCCATTACTTATCATTTGATAAGTAAATAATACGCAATACTTATTTAGTTGTCAAATGATAATTGTTTTAAGATAAGTTATTTGTTATCTTGTCAGTAAGAGGTGAGATATTTGGACAAGAATGCATTATTCAATCAATTTGTTACATTTACAGCAACCGTTCATCAAGTAACAACTGAGTTAACACAAAACGTTAAAACGGACGCCATAACTCCTGTTCAATATAAAATTCTTGAACATATAAAAGTAAGCCAGCCTGTTACGACTACTGAAATTAGTGATTGTCAGCAAATGTCGTTACCGAATACAAGTCGAGAGCTTAAGAAACTACAAGAGAAAAATTTAATTGAAAAAATTAGTGATACAGAGGATCGTAGAAAACATTATGTGCGCCTCACCGAAGATGGCGAACAAATGATGGATGAGGCTTTTCGATGTATTGAAGTCCGTTTTCAACACCTTATTCAAGATGTTTCAGAAGAAGATTTAGAAGAAATTAAGCACGCATTAGATATTTTGCAGCAGAAGGTTTTTAAACAACAAGGTAAGCTTTAAGACGCATGATTTACTTCCGTTAATTGTTAGGACAGACTATAAGTGTGACCTCAAATGCAATTTGATTTGAGGTCACCTTTTTTCGAGGTTTTTAATTAGTTTAGCTATGTAGATTAATAAACCAATAATTGTTAGTGGAATTGAAATTGCGACTAATGTAGCAAAAAATGCAAATATATCTCCAACAAGTAATTTTGGCATTATTAAAATTCTCTCCTTTTTTAACTTTTGTATATCAAAGAATACCGAAATTTTATAGTACAGACCTCCCGTATATTTTTATGTAATATATTACTTTTATCTTATCAAATCATTAAAATTAACAAAAGTTAAAAATATATAATAATTAAATAATTCAGAAATTGTTCATATTATTTAAATATAGAATACTTGTTTATTTACAATGTAATTCAACAATTGGTTTACATACTTTAAATTTTAAAAAAGATATCGCCAATTTCACCTGCCCATGCACTAAAGTTCATTGTTTCACAACGTCTTATCGTATTCTGCATGTACAGGAAAGAGTTTGCTTGGATTTATCACATTTATGTAAATGGCAAAATACCGTGCTAAGGAGACTAGTTAGAAATAATCCCTTATAATTCGTCACCGATTAGCCCCTCCTTTAATAGTCTAATGATGTATAAAGGAGGTGACTTATGTGGGAGTAGTATTTGAAAAAAATTGGCTTGATCAACATTTACCATCCCTTCCTTTATGGCAACAGGATGCCTTTAAAGACTTTTCTTTAATGATTGCAGATGAAGCAAATACGTTCCCCTGTATTCCTGCTAGAACAGGTTTTTTATCGAATCAACTACGCTTCAGCTTTATCGGAGACCCCCGAGAGCTACAATCAGCGAAAGCGTTAGCAACTTGCTTAAAAGAATATGGATACTGCGCACGATCTGCTGGAAAATATACTTCACATGCTATTTTTTTCGAAACGCCAAAGGATATGCTTGAAAATTATGAGGTAGAGGATTATAGAGCCCTATTTTGGACATTGCTAAACAACGTTACTGCATTTGATGAAAAAGAATGGCCTAGAGAAATTCCCTCCGACCCTTCTGTTCATACATGGGAATTTTGTTTTGATGGGGAGCCTTACTTTGTATTTTGTGCAACACCTGCCCACCAACTTCGAAAAAGTCGCCATTTTTCAACATTGCTTATGGCCTTTCAACCACGCTGGGTGTTTGAAGACATTAATGATACAACTGTGCTTGGCCAAAAATTAAAAAGGCTAATAAGAAAACGCATCGATTTGTATGACGCAATTCCAGGTCATCCAGACTTAAAATGGTATGGGCAAAAGGACAATTATGAATGGAAACAATATTTTTTAAGCGACGATGAGGGGCATAGTCCCTCAACATGTCCATTTTTAAGGGGAAATCTTCAATTAACCTTTCCAAAAGAGAGAAATAATTAAGCGGAGCTATTGTTGCTCCGCTTTTTCATAACAATAAATGTCGCAACAGCAATGATGACTATGAAAAGCAGGCTTATGTAAAAACCGAGTCTGCTTGTTTTGTCACCTAATGTACCCGAAACGGTTACCGCTATTAACAGCATCCCAACAACATTTTTTACATGTTGCCACTTTGTTAATGTCATGAGCTTTGCATACGTCACTAATATAAAAAGCCAATTATAAATTAACATTAACCCAGCTGCTGTTATTAAATATTCAAAAATTTTTTCTGGAATAAGAAAGCCTATCACAATGGTGACGGTTAAACCAACTGTTAGAAAAAGAAATGCAGGTAATGGCACTTTCATTTTCCCTTTTTTCGCTAATATCGATGGCGCATCATGATCTTCTGCTAAAGCCGTTAAAATCGTTACCACTGCGTACAAGGAAGCAACCATCGTGGAAAATCCGGCAATAATTAAAATGCCTGTTATTATATCTGCTACATATGGTATGTGAAAATCTGTAAGGGCGGTAATGAACGGGCTTTCATTTATTGTAAATGTTTCCCACCCCACTAATACAAGCGCACATACGAGAGCACTTACGTAAATGGTTGTCAGTATGATAATCATCACTTTTCCAGCTTTCGGTGCTTGCTTGGGATCTTTTAAGTCAATTACTAGAAGCCCCATCACTTCTATGCCACCAAAAGCAAAAAAAGCATATAGTAGTCCAAGCCAAATGCCCTTTACACCTTCAGCAAAAAAACCTTGAAAGTTAGTAACAAAAGCATTTATTTGCTTTGGCTCACTATTTATCCCCTTTATTAAAAGGACGACAGCAACTATGATGAACATCACGACAGCAGCTGCCTTCATCGCCCCGAATATATTTTGAAACTTTTCAAAGCCTTTCATTCCAGTAAGTATAATGAGCAAACCGAGTACTCCGAAACCAGAAGCGGTCATCCATAGCGGTAAGGCAGGAAACCAAAACTGGATAAAAATCCCCAATGCCATTAATTGACTACCCATTATCAATATTTCCGAAATCAAATATACCCATCCATTACTAAAGCCAGCCCAATTGCCAAATGCTTGTTTAGCATAAGTACGAAAAGATCCTTTATCTGGATTGGCAACAGACATTTTCACAAGTGCATCATAGACAAGATACGTTCCAATGGCTGCTAATAAAAATGGAATTAAAACAGCAGGCCCGCTTTTGGCAATTGCCATGCTTGTACCTAGAAAAAAACCTGTCCCTAATGTACAACCTACACCTAATAGAGACAACTGCCACCAAGACATTTGACCTTTGCTTGTTTTTGACTCCATTTCGATCACCCCTCTTACAATTTCCGCACCAATGGTAACGTCATACAGCGTATACCACCACCGCCTTTTTCAAGTTCGGTCACTTCAATTTCTACTATATTTTTCTTTTGTAATTTTGGATGGTTTTTAAATTGCTGTTTTGTTGCTTTTTTACTTACTAACAATGTCTCAGGATTTAAATTTAAAAAATTGATATCAGGGATCGTATTATATTTTTCTAGCCAATAGACATCGAAACCATGTCGATTAAAAAATTGTTCCGTCATATCAAAGCGAGTTGTACTTGCAGTCAAAACATATATAGGAAAATATCGCATAAAGCTTTTCGCTATTACAACATCTTCGTTCGCAACATTACAATTCATATCTAAGTGGAGTGTGTCTGAGCTCCGAGGCAAGTCGATAATGCCAATTTCAGAAAATCCTGCTTCAAATATTTTTTGCTTCGCACGTTCCACACCCTGTCTAGTTGTCCGTACGCCAATATTGATCAGCACTGCATCCTTATTCAACACCATCACATCCCCAAACTCCAATACATCGCCAGTTTCCATAGATGCTTTAAAGTTTTGAGGAAACCATTTTTCAAGCAATGCATGGGCATGTCCATATTCAGGACGTCTAATTGAACTACCTGCTTCACCTGGCAGCATTTGTTTGCCAAATACACATGCAAGATCACGCACAAAATAACGATTTAGAAGTTGTTCGCTTAGCTGCTGCTCTTCTGCTAATAGTTCCGTTGAGTAATCAATTACTTGCACGCCTGCATGCTGTAAAGTGCCCTTCAGCTCCATAAAATTGTCCATTGCTCGTGCATGTAAAACAGGTGCGCTCCATTGCACATTTTCTGCTGTTTTTAAATCCGGCACATCTAAACTGGAAGGTGCACAAAGCATTACAGCCGTAAGCTCTCCATGTTCTGACCAACAACTTGGTTGAAATGAATACATGGTGTTTTCTCCCCCTTTTCTTTGCTATCACTGTTAGCGTTACCATCAACATTAAGATTATACGAAGCAACATTTACTTAAAAAACACACCATAAACAATGGTGTGTCGAGATTAGGCAAACTCATAGTATTAAATTACTGCTACAGTATGTCTTTACGTAAAATATTCTAATTTAGCATTGGGGAAAAATTTCTTCATGTAACCGTAAAGATGTTCTTTAATGTCTTCCTCTTCCTCTTTTTGATAAATATATTTGCCAATCCCATATTTGCCCCACTTGTACCTTCTAGCTGTTTCATCCAATTCTAATTTCGTCATTGGATAATTTTTTTCAATGACTCTTTTCGCTGGCTTTGTAAAGCGGTGCTGAATAAATTCAAAGGTAATATCATCCCGTACATCTTGTGGTAATTCAGCATCAAGACGCTCAAACATATGATAATACCCTTCCTCCCAACCTTCATGAAGATAAATCGGTGCGACAATAAAGCCAAGTGGATATCCCGCCCTCGCCACTTTACCAGCCGCTTCAATGCGCAAGTCTAAAGGTGATGTACCGGGCTCAAAGTTTTTTATGACATAATCCGCATTAACACTAAAACGAAACCTCGTCCTACCATTATGTTTGGCATCTAATAAATGATCGACATAATGGAATTTTGTTACGAATCGCAACAACCCATGTTCACTTTGTCCAAAATGCTCAATAGCTTTCTTTAACGTATGTGTTAAATGATCAATTCCTACAATATCTGAAGTACAAGATGCTTCAAATCGGGTTATTTCAGGAGCTCTTTCTGCCATATAGTGATCTGCAGCCTCAAGAATTTCATCGACATTCACATACGTACGAATATACGGCTTGCTGCCCATCGTTGTTTGCAAATAACAATAATGACAATGCCCCATACATCCAGTTGCAAACGGAATGGCATATTCTGCTGACGGTTTAGATGTATCAAATTTCAACGTTTTTCGAATACCAACGACAAGCGTTGACTTTGCTATACGATACTTTTGCAAATCGTTATCACCTGGGAGATTCCGCACCTGATTATGAGATGTCGTATAACGGATTTCCACACCCAGCTTCTCAAATTTCTCTTTCAATTCCTGTCCTAGTGGATAATCGAGCGCATTAGGCTCAAAATAGACTAGCTGAGGTGTAAATGGTTTTCTCATCCTCTACCTCCTAATGAAAATACTGATTATACGCTTGCTCAGCATCCATTTCACTTCTAAAAATAACAAAGTCATTTGTTAACGGATAGTACGTTTCATATAGAAAGAGCGCTAATTCATTTGGATTTTCTGGATTATTTACGACTGCCGCCTCCTGTATATTCGCTACATCTTGAATATGCGGATTGCGATAAAAAATATAAACAATATCCCCTGCATTATAAGTTTGCATGTACGTTACCCTCCTAAAGCATTTCAATTAGTTTGGCTTAAGAAGGAGGAAATTATGTTAGAGTTTTGTTAGATTGTGTTCTAATCTCACCACAAAACGAAGAGAATTTTTATCTAATTTGTTAACAATCCTTCTATAGTAGCTACTAAATGAAGCGCAATAAATTCCATAATTAGTAATTTAAGTATTCACTCTTTGTACGGCATCCATATTGTTAAGAGAATACTAGTGGATAATATGACAAAGAGTAATGATCTCAGTTGCTATCCTTTCTCTTTCCACTGCAGCAAACTTGCAAGTTCTGATAATAGTGCATATGCCCCGATTAATCCATACGTAATAATAATCATTGGATCACTCCATTCTTTTTGTCCTTTCTCACTTTAAAAGATGGAGTTTACTCCATGTCAACAATTATTATTTGAATTTCCATAAAAACTGACCACTATTTTTTTTGCAAAATTGATACTTTTAAATAGGCCAAGCCTTTGCTAAGGTTATCCTAGCATGCAACATTGTTTTACAAAGTAAGGTTTTGCGCAACTATGCTTTGATATCTATAAAGCAAAATAAGGAAGGTTTTCAACTATGCAAAAAACAATAAGCTATTCACATTCAAGAACTTTTGATCTTATTCTATCGGCAATGTTAATTGCACTTGTCTTCGTGGCAACGCTCACATTAAATATTAAACTACCGATTAAAGCTAATGGTGGATTAGTACATCTTGGAACAGGCATGCTTTTTACAGCATCTATTCTTTTTGGTTCTAAAAAAGGAGCCATTGCAGGTGCAATTGGCATGGGTTTATTCGACGTCGTTTCCGGTTGGATGTTGTGGGCACCTATTACATTTGTTGCTCGTGGCTTACAAGGCTATATCGTAGGAAAAATCGCTTGGTCGAACGGACGTAAAGGAAACAGCATTCCCTTCAATCTTTTCGCAATGATTATTTCTGTTCCATTTATGATAGCTGTTTATTACGTTGGTGAAGCTATTTTATATGCTAACTGGATTGCACCATTGGCATCTATTCCTGGAGATTTAGTTCAAAATATTCTCGGGATGATTGTAGCCATACCAGTTTGTGTTTTATTGAAAAAAACACCTATATTTAAATAATTCTTTATCGTAATCTATCGGCGGATTGCATCGTTTTACCGGCGATTCGTGAGCTTCTATCGGCGATTACAACATTTCTATCGGCGATTCGCAAGCTTCTATCGGCGATTACTATCGCATTACGAAAAAAACACAGTCGCTTTCGCGACTGTGTTTTTTTATTTTGATAAATCTATTTTTTTATTTAATAAGTGAATCGTCACTCCACCGACAGTCATTGATAATAACTCTCCGACGCCAACCGTAAACCAAGTCGCCCAAAACGGCAAATCATATAGAATGGTTAACTGGCCTGCAACGGTAAACATCGATAGTGCAAAAATCAATGCTGTAATGACCATTTTCCGACTATCACTCTTAATATTTTTCGTTACTGATCGACAAAGAATTAATACTAGAAATGTTGCTATACCACCGATAGGGACATCGAGAATCCAAGTCGGTGACATAAAATTCGCTAATACTACGCCTAGTGTTACTGCTACAACATACCGTTTATTGTACAGTGCCAAATAGTTGAACATCTCTGATAGACGTAATTGGACAGCTCCAAAACTAATAACTGACAATACTACAGTTACAGCCACATACAAGGCTGCGACCAGTGCTACCTTTGTAAGTTCCCTTACAGAAGTTCGCGATGAATCTTTAACAATAGATGTATTCAATTTGCATTCTCCTTTGTAAAATAGCAATCTGCTATTTTAGTACTAACTACGACCAAAGGAAGAGAGCGTGATGCCCTTACTGAAGTGCCGTAGTGTAAGCTGTTTTTTGCTTACTTGCGTATTATAGCAGAAGAATGATACATTGAACAACACTATTTCGCTATCCATCCACCATCAATCGGGATAACAGCTCCGTGCATATAATCAGCTGAATGACTTGCCAAAAAAAGCGTTAAATTCGCAACTTCACTTGGTTGTGCCCAACGACCTGCAGGTGTTTCGTCGGCAACCCATTTTGCCATTGCACCATCGCCTTCAAAATCAGCTTTGGTCATCGGAGTTTGAATAGCACCTGGCGCAATGGCATTGGCACGTATCCCCTCACGGCAATAGTCTAAATCTAATTGTTTCGTATAGCCTACAATTGCATGTTTAGATGCGGTATATGCCGCACCACCACCACCTGCAATAAGCCCTGCAATAGACGCCATATTAACAATGGTACCAGCTTTGCGTTTTAACATATGGGGTAATATCGTATTCGTGACAAAAAAAGTGCCCTTTACATTCGTATTCATAATTTTGTCCCAAAGTGCCTCATCAGTATCAAGCGTTTTTGCAAAACCATCTAATACGCCAGCAGTATTTAGTAAAATATCCACTTTCTTAAACATCACCAGTACTTTTTCAAATGATTGCTCTACATCACTTTTCCGATCTACACTACCTACCATAAAACCAAAGCTTTCTGGGTATTGCTTTTGTAAATTCAATAACCCCTGCTCATCTATATCGAAACCGAAAACATTGGCCCCATTTTCTAAAAATGCAACGGCTTGAGCCTGCCCAATACCTGAGGCAGCACCCGTTATAAAAACTGTCTTGCCAATATACTCTTCAAACTTCATAACATCTCTCCTCTATAAAAAGCAATCTACTAATAGTAAAAAATCCAGTTGCTATGATTACCCTTTGTTCTATTAGAAGGTTACTTTGACATCAAAAAAATAGCATACTAAGTAACACCTAGCATACTATTTTCATCTTAAATCACGGCCATTTAGTTTACGATTTTCCAATCTTCCGCTAATAAATCACAGACAGTTGGTGTGAACATCGTATAGCCCTCACCACGTACATTGATTAAAAAATAGGGATTTAAATTTACTCCGTCATGCTCGCTTTGTCCAACAAGCTTCACATATAATTCAGCACCGCCCCATCCTTCACGGATTACTTTCTCGCCTGCTTTTAAACGCGGTAATACTTCTTCAAATGTCATTTTTATTCATCCCTTTTCACAATCTTTTCATACTTTCCTTCCAAAAAAGTATACTGGATAATTATTTTGTTTACAACTATAGCTAGTTCATTTATACTTTTCATTCTAACTACTTTTTTTGCCTTTAATGTGAGTCTCTTGCTATATAAAACGAAAACCAAGGGTGTGCTAACCCCATTTTAGGTCACAATGCTAGACCTTTCCAACGAAAAAAGAACCTTCAATCCAAAATGGATCAAAGGTTCATATTTTTTAATGATTAGTTTTTGTTTAGACGAAGTGCCTGCGCTGTTGAAGCATGGACTTCCTCAAGAAGCTCAGGGTTTTGTAGTAATGAGATACCGTATGAAGGGATCATTTCTTTTAATTTTGGCTCCCACTCGTTTGCTTGTTGTGGGAAGCATTTTTTGATAACTTCTAGCATAACGTGAACGGCAGTAGAAGCACCTGGTGATGCACCTAATAATGCAGCGATTGAACCGTCAGCAGCACTTACTACTTCAGTACCAAATTGCAGTGTTCCTTTACCGCCTGCTTCAGTATCTTTAATAACTTGTACACGTTGACCAGCAACTACAATATCCCAATCCTCACTCTTAGCAGTTGGGATAAACTCACGTAACTCTTCCATACGTTGATCTTTTGATAATAGAAGTTGTTGGATCAGGTATTTTGTTAATGACATTTCTTTAACTCCTGCCGCTAATAAAGTAGTAATATTATGCGGTTTTACAGAAGCAAATAAATCCATGTTTGAACCTGTTTTCAAGAACTTTGGTGAGAAACCAGCGAATGGTCCAAATAATAATGATTTTTTGTTATCGATAAAGCGAGTGTCTAAATGTGGAACAGACATTGGTGGCGCACCAACCGCAGCTTTACCGTATACTTTAGCATGGTGTTGTTCAACAATTTCTTGATTTTTACATACCATAAATAATCCACTGATAGGGAATCCACCAATGTGTTTTCCTTCAGGAATGCCTGTTTTTTGTAGTAACTCTAAGCTTCCTCCGCCAGCACCAAGGAAGACGAATTTTGCTGTATGGTACTCCATTTTACAACCATCTTTGTCATGCACTTTTAATTCCCATAAACCGTCTTTCGTACGTTTAATACTTTCGACACTATGGTTGTAGTTGATATCTACATCTTTTTGTTTTAGGTGGTCAAATAAAATACGTGTTAGAGCACCGAAGTTTACGTCTGTACCAGTGTCAATTTTTGTTGCAGCAATGGCCTCATTTGCTGGACGGTCTTGCATAATAAGAGGAATCCATTCCATTAGTTTTTCTGGGTCATCAGAAAATTCCATACCTTTGAAAAGAGGATTATTTGACATTGTTTCATAACGTTTTTTCAAATACTCAACATTTTTTTCGCCTCTTACCATACTCATATGTGGTAATGGCATAATAAAGTCTTGCGGATTTTGGATAAGCTTGTTTTTTACAAGATAAGACCAAAACTGCATCGAAACCTGGAACTGTTCATTAACATTAATTGCTTTGCTAATATCGATAGTACCGTCTGGTTTTTCAGAAGTGTAGTTAAGCTCGCACAGTGCTGCGTGCCCTGTTCCTGCATTATTCCATTCATTAGAGCTTTCCTCACCGGCGTTTGAAAGTTTTTCAAACACAGTAATATTCCAGTCCGGTGCTAATTCTTTGAGCATCGTCCCCAAAGTCGCACTCATAATTCCGGCACCAATTAAGATGACGTCTGATTTAGTTACTCTGTTACTCATTTTTACCATCCTTATATTTTAAGATTTGCAGAAATGATGTCGGTGTAAACTAGTTACACACCTTTTCTGTATCAACTATAAACTTACAATAGTCTATCACAACTAATTAAAGAATAAAATATCTACTACAATATTATAGTAATAAACTAATCAAAAAGTAGTAAAAAATGCGAAGTCAGTCCATAAAGTCATTTGTCTATACTAAAACCAAGACCTTGCCCCCATTGCCAGGGTATTACAGTGGTTTTCCATTACATATACCAACTCTGCTAAAAGCATTGCGTTTAAAATAAAATCAACTGAATAAATTTTAGTATGCTACTACTAAAATAATTTATCCATCGCTTATTTAAAATAATGGACACTTCATAAACTTCGCTTATTTAAAAAGCCCTAGAACTTTTAGTCTAATAGCCCGCAATCGACTCTATTTTACATGATTCACTAACATTCACAAGGTACCTTTAAACTAATTTTCACTTTTTCGACAGAAAGTTTCATACGCTAAAGTATGTATAGTACGCAAAGGCACATAATTTTAACCAAAACAATTACGTTTAATTAATTCATAGCAAAATAGCAAAATGCTATGACTTCTATAGTTTTGCTAACTAGCCTATGTTTTACAAATCAAAAGGTTTTCAGTCACCTTCCTCCTTAGCTACTGTATACGCTTTCATCAAATCTATCAAGAGTTAAAGCTTCGATTTAATATTTTCCCTCCTTTTTTATAAGCGATTTTTTGTACATTAAAACTATTTGATTTATCTTCATGTTGTTATATAACACCATCTGTACCAAATAAATTTTACCATACAACAATTGAAATTATTAGAATATTTTATTTTTCAGAAAATAGGAGCAGTTTCTATTGCACATGTATATTACCCAATAAATTCTACTTAAATCAATTTATCATCTTTTTTGTTACCAGATGTGCTTATAATTGCGAAAAGGTAGCTCACCAAGATATTAAGTGACCTACCCTTTTAATTTCAGAAATAATGTTTTTAAGCGAATTTTTCAAGCCTATATAATTTAGTTAACGCAATATAATACAGAAACAAAATCTATAGCAAAAATGCAACAGCTTGTTTTACTAATTTTATTTCATTGAAATAGTAGCTAATTCCATCATTTTTTTCTCAATTGCTTTTTGCTCTGTCGCTTTCATTACTTTTTCAGGCAAATTGTTAGAAATTCGAATAGTATAACGACCATCTAAAATAACCTTCTTTAAGCACTTATTGTGTAGCATTCTACGATTGTAACATCCTACTTATTTCGCGAATGATAGCTCGGTCCGCCATCATTCCCATGGGAAATCTTCACATTGTCTACTCAGTAATAATTATTTGTGTAACGATAGACTTCATCATGTGTTATAGACATCAAAGAATTTGTGTATATACTAAGCGTAAAATTGAGCTATTAGATAGCACAATTGATTACACTTCTTCCTATTTAGTCTGATAGGATTTCAACATTTTCCGCAACTTGCTTTTGATCAGTAGAATGTGGCTGCTCAATTAAATCAAAGGACACTTTTTGACCTTGTTTAAGAAATCTATAGCCATCCGGAAATTTTTCATTATTCGATAAAACTGAGCTAAAATGGACAAAAACGTGATTTTTATCCTCACCATTCAGCATAATACGGCCATAGCCCTTTTCCTCTTTATACCATTTAACAATTCCCTCTCGTTTCATATTATTAACCACCTATTCATAGATTCTCTATTTTACAATAAATTATAAGCATGTAAAAACATCTTTTCAAAAAATCGGAACACTCATAAGAGGGTTAGAAATAAAAGCTTATTAGGTTGAATACATTGAACTTTCACTACCTATTTATAAAGAGGATTCCCTAAAGTCGCTAAATCAGTTAATGGTAGCTGTTTTATAATTTCATAACCGTTACCTTCACCTTTAGGCTTTACAATGACCGTTCCCATATTAGGAATTTTACCTAACCCTATTCCATTTGGAAAACTATGCGCTATAATTACTTGATTTGTCCCAAAGGGAGGTGTCTTTTCTAATTGAGATTGAACATTTTTCAAAATATGCTGTTGTTCTATAGCTGATATGTCCCCTCCTAGTTTATTAATTTCAAACCAAAAAGGGTCGATTTGAATATACATTGTGGGGAATGCTAGCTGCGCTGTCTCAATTGTTCTACACAACGGGCTTGCAATAATAGGTGAATTAATCGGGATTTGCCAATAACGAAGCATTTGTCCATAGTAAGCGGCCTCTCTTCGACCGTAGTCAGACAAATTACGTTGTGTATAGCAATATTGAAAATTAAAATATGGCTGATCCTTTCCAACTGTTGCCTCCCCATGTCTAACATATAAAATGAAGCCACCAGCTCGCAGTAAATCAAGAATTGACTGTTCCAAATCTTTCTTTGCCCCCTAACCTACCTTAAAGATTTACTGTTAATATATGACTTACTTTGTACATAAAATGATGCGCAACACACGTGAATTTACTCCAAAACCAAAAGCTCCCTACATAATATAGGGAGCTGTCTGCTTATTTTTATAGAAACCTTATCACGATTTTAAATCCTGTAAACACAAATCGAGTCGCTAAATCTAACAAATTGGATTTAGCCTATAATGTTATGGCAATACATACATGCACTTATCGCACTGCACTATTTCACTTTAGAGGAATGATTACAGTCGCTGTCGTTTCTAATTCGGCTGTCGTTTGAATAGAGATATTTCCATTATATTTTTTGACAACCTCTTTTACGATAAATAATCCTTGCCCTCTTATTTTACCGAATTCAGGTTTTTTTGTTGTAAACCCTTGTTTAAATATTTGCTCCGGCTCAGATATTGTCGGTCCTGTATTAATAATTTCAAAGACGTACTTTGTTTCATCCGCATGACAACAAATTGTCATTTTACGTTCGCTCTCCGGCAATTCAGTTGTGGCATCAATAGCGTTATCAATTAAATTTGATAATAACTTAATTAAATCTGTTGTTTTAATATTAATAAAAGCATCCTGTGAAACAGATATATCCATCTCAATATTATGGTTTTGGGCTGCAAGTTTTTTCGTTTGCAACAAGATTGAAAGCCCAGGGTGATTTATATTTAATTTTAGTGATTTAATTGCCTGCACATCTTTAGATAATGAAGATAAATATTGTTTTGCTTGTTCTTGCTCCCCTAGTTGCAGTAGCCCATGCAACACTTGTATATGATTGGTGAAATCATGTCTTAATGAAGATACAGAAGTAATTAACGCTTTAATTTCAGCTTGATATGTATCTTCAGTTACCCCCACTTCTTTCGTCACTTCTTTTTGATACCATCTCTGTAAAAAGAAGAAAGAAGCAATAACGATTAAAATAAATAGTCCATTATAAATAAACATGAGTAAATTATTTTCTAGAACTTTTCCTTTAATGCCATTAACTTTGTCAGCACCAATATCAATACCAAGGTAGCCAATAATTTGTCCATTTTCATTCTTAATAGGTGCTCCTACAGAAAGATAATCGCCATGGTCTGGATCCTCAATTACATTCGTAACATAAGTTAACCCTCGATAAGCTAGTTTGATTTGCTTCTCAGGCACAGTACAAATTTGTCCTATTTCAAACCCTTCTGTGTAGCTATTAGGTACACCAGCAATCAACGCTTTTGATACTTGAGGATTATCAATTTCTAATGTATACACAAATAAGGCACCCAGTTTTTCTCTTGCATCATTTAAATAGCTTCTTAATTCCCAATAATCTTCACTTTCCACAGGATTATTTAAAAATTGCTGATACTGTTTGACATCAAGTGATGATGCAATGGATATAGCCGCTTCCAGACTTTGGTTAGCGATTGACTCTTCCACCGTTTTTTTCATCTTCACATAAGAAGTGACAACATTTAAACTTGTGAACAATGACAATAATACTGTCGCTAATACTAATATTAGTTTAATTTTACGTTTTTTCATACAAACTGGTACTTCCTCATCTATTGTATTAAATATTTAATTATGTGTATTTACTACTGTAACATTTAATATTTATGATAACTGCAATAATATTATACTATAGTAATTTTCATTTTTTCATGTTTGTTTTAAAAAAATCCCTTTGAAATATAACTTATATCCAATTTTATCTTTTATAAAAATTTCAAATTGTTATACTATATAAAATAAATTCATTTTCTTTCGAAAAGCGAAATAGCAACAAAAGGAAAGGAGAACAGCCCAACAAAAGTTATGCCATTCCCCCTAGTATCTATTAAATTATAAACTATGCATGACGAATTAGATAGCCTGAAGTATTTTTCCTTTTATGGTTGTCGGAAGAATAAGGTCACCCCTTAAAAATTGATGCAGGGAAAACGTAAGTGGCTCACTATTCTCCCCTATTCCCACAATGACTTCTAATTGATTTGGTGAGTATAGCACTGTGTGCAATGTACCAAAGTATTCTTTATATTGCTTAAAAAATAGTGGTGAATCTCCATCATTAAAATATTGAAAAGCAGACATAGCAGTCGTACATGCGTTTGCAACAAAATGATTTATATAGCGCTTGCGTTGTATTGAATTATCAATAGATGCTTTATTTTTCTCTTTCAATTCTTGTGATTCAAAATGATTAGTACACATAAATGAGTGTTGTTCAAAAACAATTTGCTCCGTTGGTGTAGCCTCTACCACGACCACTTTTCCACTTCGATCAATCATCGAGTAGTTGTAGCAATAACGATGTGGGATTTTTTTTAATTGTAAAATGGCTTCTTCAATATTTTTACAATTATCCAGTAATATTCGAACAATTGTTGACGCAAGAAAGCCATCTCCTTCCCATTCATTATTAACGAAATGAAGTCCTACAACTAATCCTTTTTCATTCATTCCATCTAGCCTACCAATGATTTGCTGGCTAAATCCAACACTTGCATACCCTTCTGACGGATTAGAAAAAACAAATCTTGCATCATATAAAGTAGGGCTAAAATCGTAATTTCTCACATAATGCCCATTATGCACAAACGACGTACATCCCATATCTGGAAATGTCATATTATAACCACTATACATTTTTATAACGGATTCATATGACTGTTCTAAACCAGAAGCTAACCCTTTTATCTCTTGTAAAAGATTCGGCGAAATATTCTGTAATGCCTCTTGAGCCTTTTGAGCATTACAAGTAGCTGATAAGGCAAGAAACAGTTCATCTTGTATTAAATGAGCTGATGATTGTATTTCCTTACTTTGTTGAAAACCCACGTCATAAGCATCTCCCATTATCGAAACTACGCTTACTACTAAATCTTCGTATTTTTCCATTTCCATACCTCCTATACTCCAATCGGATGATAATATTATCGTATTCCTTCAAGTAACTGGAAGGTCAAGAGGCACTATAAAAAATGCTAAAAAAAGAAGTCATCTTCCATATAGGAAGACGACTTTCAAAGTGACCAAATCATTAATTATAAGGTAAAGATAAATTATTTAAATATTGCCCTTAATTCTCTATTTGCAATTATTTAAACAACCTATACCTATCATCTAAAGTTTTTATTTTTCTTTAGATCTGAATGTTTTACAACACGTATCTGATGATTGACTTGCCGCCTCTTTGGACATATGCATTTCAAAATCAGAAGCAAACTCTGCATCATGTTTCTTATCGATACGTTTATCCATATCGATTGCTATCTTTTCAGCACCACAAAAATTACCTTTGGCATGGAAAACACAATTTGATACAGCACAGCTTACTTGAACATTCGGCATAACTATCCACCCCTTGTGATTGGTCTAGAAAAATATAGATAAGTCTAATCCATACTCTTCATTAAGTATTTTGTCCAATCCAAGCGTTTTTACAAGCAAAGCATGAAAATAACTTTATTATTTATTTAAAATGGCTATCATTAATTTTTACTGGAAGACCGAGTTTTATCTTGAGGCTGTAAAAATTTTGGGCGTTTATTATATCCACTTGGAGCTGCACGTATTAAAGATTTTTTGATATCAGACCAATTCAAATCTGCACCAAGACTTACGTACGGTACACCTAGCACGCGTATATTCGCAACATAAATAAGAATAAAGAATAGGGACAAAAAGAAACCAAATAAGCCAAAAAAAGAAGCCATTAAGACGACAAATAGACGGAAAATACTCATGGCCGTTACAAACGATTGATTTACAAGTGTATATGCCGCAATACTTGAAATAGCAATTACTACTATCATTGAAGGACTCGTTATGCCTGCCTTAATCGCCGCATCTCCGACAATTAAACCTCCCACAACACTCATGGTTCCGCTCAAAAGAGATGGTAAGCGGAGACTTGCCTCTCGAAATAATTCAAACATAAATAACATGAGCAATATTTCCAGTAAGGTAGGAAAAGGCAAGCCCGTTCTTGATTGTACAACTGTTGCTAAAAGTAGAATTGGCATTTGTTCTTGATGATAGGTCGATAAGGCAAGCCAAAAACCTGGTGCAAGCATACTTATTAATATGCCTACGATTCGTAGCAGTCGTTCTATAGAACCTACAATAGCTGGATAATCATTGTCTTCACCTGATTTAAAGAGTAAAAAGATATTAGGTGGTGTAATGATGACATAGGACACTCCATCAACTAAAATAAGAATGCGTCCTCTACTTAACGTTTGTACTGCAAAATCTGGGCGACCTGTATAATCATGTAGGGGAAGAATTTTAGATGTTTTGCCCACCCCATCCATCAATATATCGCCATTAATCACGACATCTGTATCAACTTTACGTAATTGCGTTTTCACTTCATCCACCATCGTTTTATTGGCAATATCCTCCATATAAAGAACGGCTACAGTTGTTTTAGAACGCCTACCAATTTCCATTGTTTCTACACTCAATGAATTAGTTGGTAGTCGCTTGCGAATTAGAGCAATATTAATAAAGACATCTTCTATAAAATCATCTCTCGGTCCTTTAATTACCAGTTCATTTTTTGTTTCTTCAGGATTTCGATTCGGCTTATTAGAAATTTTACTTGAGAATAAAATTTTCTCCTTTTCAAAGTACAGCAAAGCATATCCTGTATATACACGTGTAGTAGCCACTTCTAAATTCGTTATTTTTTGAAGATTTGGAATGTGTAATTCATTTATTATTTGCTCTGCTAATAATGGTGTTGAAACATTTTCGCACAAAGATTGGACTCGATTTATAATGACCTTATTCAATAATAACTGATCGAACATTGATTCACATGTAATAAAATGAACATTATGCTGTTGAAAGGTATAAGATTGAAATATTACGTCAGCAGAGCGTTGAAATAGTTCTTTCAACGTTTTCAATTCGATATTTTGATTCATTGATTGAATATTCCTCATCTCCTACTGAACTCGATTCAAATAAATTATTGTACTAAAATACACATACAATATTTTTCCCAATGTCCAGCAAATTATGCAGTTATCCTTTTCACCTATACATTATGTCATTGAAATTTAGCCAATCATTTTCTGTAAATTCGCCATTTCAATAGCTGATATTGCTGCGTCATAACCTTTATTACCAGATTTTGTCCCAGCGCGTTCAATTGCCTGCTCAATATTTTCAGTTGTGACAACACCAAAAATAACTGGTATGTTAGTTGTAAGTGAAACGTTAGCTATGCCTTTTGCTGATTCGTTACAAACATAATCATAATGTGTTGTAGAGCCACGAATAACTGTGCCAAGACCAATAATGGCATCATATTTTTTTGTTTCCGCTAGCTGTTTTGCAATAAATGGAATTTCAAATGCACCTGGTACCCACGCAACATCAATTAAATCCTCGTCTACACCATGACGTTTTAGCCCATCCATTGCACCGCTTAATAATTTACTAGTAATAAATTCATTAAATCGACCAACTACTACCGCTATTTTTAAATCATTGCCAATTAATTGTGCTTCAAATGTTTTCCCCATAAATTGATTCTCCTCTTTTACACTGTAAGTGAATTTTTTCCTTGTATTTGTTGACGACGATAGGCTGCTAATGCATCAATCGAAATCATTTTTAATTTGTGTTTTTCCGCATATTTGACTAAGTCATCAAAGCGAAGCATTTCACCATCATCCCCCATGATTTCACAAATAACACCAGCTTGTATGCTTCGGCAAAGCCTTGCTAAATCGATAGTTGCCTCCGTATGCCCTCTACGTTCTAAAACACCATTTTCCTTTGCTATAAGGGGAAATACATGCCCAGGTCTACGAAAATCAGTTGCTTGCGCTTGTGACTCTAGCATTTTTCGAATTGTCAACGCACGTTCAAAGGCGCTAATGCCTGTTTTTGTATCTTTGTAATCAATACTTACAGTAAATGCCGTTTGGTGATGATCTGTATTATTTATGACCATTGGATGCAACGCTAATTGTTGTGCAAGCTGCTGTGAAATCGGCGTACAAATAAGCCCTCTTCCATATGTGGCCATAAAGTTTATCGTTTCTGGTGACATGAACTCTGCAAGGGCAAGTAAATCCCCTTCATTTTCACGGTCTTCATCATCCACGACAACAATCATTTTGCCTTGTTTTAAATCTGCAATTGCTTCTTCAATTGAATGTAGCAAATTGCCACCTCCTAATAAACTTTAATTTACTGTACATTCTTTACTTTCAAAGACAGGTTAAAACCCATGCTTCGCTAAGTAATCTTTTGTAATGGTCGGTGATTGCTGACCACGCTGTAGCTGGTGCATAATGTATTTACCAACTAAATCGGTCTCAATATTGACTGGTGATCCAACATTTTTTGTCCCTAATACGGTTTCCTTGTATGTGTGTGGAATAAGCGATACGGTGACGCTGTTTTTTGCCACATGGAAGAGCGTTAAACTCGTTCCATCAATTGTGATTGAACTTTTAGGAATACAATAGCTAGTTAATTCCTCTGAAAGTTCTATATCGATGTATACTGCATTGGCCATTGGACGTTTGCGTAATATTTTTCCCACTCCATCAACATGCCCTGAAACAAAATGACCACCAAAACGTCCATTCGCAGGCATTGCACGCTCTAAATTTACTGCATTACCAACCGTGAGTTGCTGCAAATTTGTCGCTTTCACTGTTTCAGGCATTACGTCCATTGTCAGTTCCTGCTCATTATATTGTGTTACTGTCAAACACACGCCATTGACAGCTATACTATCTCCTAGCTGCACGTCCGATACTATCTTTGGCGAAATAACAGTTATTTTCATACTTTGTCTATCGTTTTGCAAGGTTTTTACTGTACCAACATCCTCAATAATACCTGTAAACATTTTTTCACCTACTTTCTACTTTTTAAATTTTGACCTGTAATTGCTTAAACAAGACAAACAAAAAACCCCATATAAAAATGGGGTTTGGGAGTTCTAATTCATAAGACGTCACTAAATAAACCTAATGGGAATAAATTTTCCAAAGGCTACCATCTCATCGTTCTTCTCCCATCCAGACTATAACTGTCGGTTTTGGATTTGCACCAAATCAGCTTGCGCTCACGGACTTTGAATTGCTTCATCACCGCCGATTGGGAATTTCACCCTACCCCGAAGAACAGATACCTATTAAATTTTTAACTAAATAAAAAAACTCCCCAACGAAGGCGATGGGAAGTAGTTTTGAATATAAGCGTAGCCAAATAGACCTTTTAAAGTCATATGAATTTAAAAAGCTTACACATCTACCCTTCTCCCATCCAGACTGTAACTGTCGGTTTTGGATTTGCACCAAATCAGCTTGCGCTCACGGACTTTGAATTACTTCATCACCGCCGATTGGGAATTTCACCCTACCCTGAAGGATATGTTTATTTAGTTACTTCATACGATAACATTATTTTAATACATTATCCACTTAAAATTTTTTAATGGCTATTTTGTGCAGTTTAATTGCCTTGGCACAATCCACATGTGCAAATTAAAGCAACCAGCTAATAATTGAGCGTATGAATAAGGAGCAAGGGACTTTGGGGATAATTTAAAATAGTAACGTTTGCATGGACTTTTGAATGGTTCATAAATAAATAAATAAATAAATAAATACGCTCTTTTAGTAGAAAGATGTACAGTAACCTTCATCTTAACTAAAAGAGCGTATTCTTTTTAATTTTCCACTTTTTGGTATTTTTCTAAAGTGCCGTTTGTTAAATGTAATTAGAACGCTTCGGCGAGTACTTCTTTCAGAAACATCCCCGTATAGGAATCCGATACTTTTACCACTTGCTCTGGCGTTCCTTCAGCTACAAGCTTACCACCTGCGGCTCCTCCTTCAGGTCCAATATCGATAACCCAGTCAGATTCACGGATTAATTCTAGACTATGTTCGACGACGATAACGGTATTTCCGGCACAGACAAGTCTGTTTAATAAAGCATGTAACAATTTAATATCAGATGGATGAAGACCTGTCGTAGGTTCGTCCAATAAATAAAGCGTGTGGTTTTTGGATGCTTTACTTAATTCGTTTGCCAGCCTAATACGCTGTCCTTCACCGCCAGATAAAGTTTTGACCGATTGCCCCCATTGAAGATAACCCAACCCAACCTCACATAGCATTTCAATCATGCGAGAAATCTTTGTTTCCGATTTCAAAATTGGTAAGCTCTCCTCCACAGACATATTTAGCAAATCTGAAATGGAGTATCCTTCATATTTAACTTGCAACACTTCGTCAGTAAATCTTTTCCCTTTGCAGTTTGTACATGTCACTTCTATATCTGCTAGGAAATCCATATCTACTGATAATACCCCTAAACCTTGGCATGTTTCACATCGTCCACCCGCAGAGTTAAATGAGAAATGCTTTGAAGTTAATTCTCTTTCTTTTGCTTCTGGCAATCCTGCAAACAATTTGCGGAGGTGAGTAAAGACATCCGTATAAGTAGCGACATTAGAACGCTGTACTCTTCCCATTGGCGATTGGTCAAAGATAACGATATTTTCGATATGCTCTAACCCACTAATTTCCTTACATCCTATTTGGGCAAGGTTTTTCGATTTTCCTTGTGCAAGAATGTCAAAAACAAGCGTAGATTTCCCCGAACCTGAAACGCCTGTTACTGACACAAGACACCCCAATGGAATAAAAGCAGTAGGGATGTCGACATTTCGAAGTTTTGCTTGTTGAATCGTGATATGCTGTCCATTTCCCTCTCTACGAACTCGAACAGGAGAAGGGGAGCATTCTTCTACCAAATAAGCTCCAGTCACTGATTGCTCATTTGACATTAAATCATCCAGACTGCCTTCACCTACAACAGTACCACCATGTATTCCCGCACCAGGACCGATATCAATGATATGATCTGCCGCTCGCATCATCTCAACATCATGCTCGATAACTAGTACAGTATTACCTAAATCACGTAATTCCTGAAGCACTCGAATGAGACCTGCTGTATCCTTTGCATGAAGACCGGTTGTCGGTTCATCCAAAATATACAGAACGCCAGTTAAAGCTGAACCTAATATGGTAGCAAGTCGTAGACGTTGTGTTTCCCCACCAGACAATGATACCGTCTGACGGTTCAATGAAAGGTAACCAAGTCCAACATCGATAAGCCGCTGAAGTGTTGTTAACATATCCTCGATAATAGGCACCAATAAATGATGACTTGCTTTAGGTAACGCCGTTTGCAAGCTATTCGTCCATTTGAATACATCTTCAAGCGACCACTCAGATACGTCCGAAATTGTTGCATCCGCTACCTTTACTTGACGAACTTCTTTCTTTAAGCGTGCACCAAGGCAATCTGGGCAAAGTTGTTCATGAAAGAAACTTCCTTCTTTTTCTTTAGCCCCTGATTCTCCCTCTTTCTCCTTATATCGTCTCCATAAGCTCGGTATGACTCCTTCAAACTTTGTTCCTGAGACCGGTTTACTATTTGGATAGTGACGTTTAAATTCCTCGCTCTCGACGCCATAATATAATAAATCTCGCTGAACATCATCGTAATCTTTTAATGGTAGATCAAGATCAAATTCAAATCCATAATGCTTTCCTGCTGCCACTAAAATACGCATTTGAATGTCACGATGGACCCCCTTTAGTGAAGCTACGCCACCGTCGCGTAAGCTGAGCTCAGGATTAAACACCATCGCCTCATTTATGCTCGCCACATGACCAAGGCCACTACAAGTTTCACAAGCACCTTCTGGCTTGTTAAATGAAAAATGTAGCATGCCTAATTTCGCTTGCTGTTCATGACAATTAGGACAACTAATTATTTGATTGTCTATTTCTTCATCCTCTTCTACGAACTCTTCTGTTGGTTCAAAAGAAGCAGGAATACTCATATTACATGAAGTACAAACTTGTTCCCCAAGTCTGGCAAAGATAAATCGGATATACTTATAAATTTCTGTTACTGTTCCTACCGTTGAACGTGGATTTCGATTTGTCACATGCTGCCCGACGCTAATTGACGGTGACAGCCCACGAATAAACTCAACCTTTGGCTTGCTAATCGCATTAGCCATCATTCCCATAGAATCTAAATACTGTCTCTGGCATTCCCGCTGAAGTGTATCCATAGCTAACGTTGATTTCCCTGAGCCAGAAGGTCCAGTCAGTACTACTAGCTTATATTTAGGTATGGAAAGCGACACTTTCTTCAAATTATTTTCCCAAGCACCTTTAATAAAAATGGTCTCTTTCATCATTATCCTCCTGAACATAGTACGACTTACTAGTATCATCAATAGCTTAAATTCTTACGATATTTTATTTAATTTTCCTTGTTGTCTTTTTCAGCTGAAACAATCACTCGAGAGTTCCCCATCATGAAAACGAAAATGGCTGCAATAACAATAGGAATGAGTGCAAGAAGAAACACATGTGTCACAGAGTTAGACATAGCATTCACAATAATATCAAGAATATTTGCAGGGATATTTTCGCGTACACTAGGTTCAAAAATTTCTCTCATATCGCCAACATCAAACATTGCAGAATTTGATCCTTGCCCCATATTTTTGAAACCTTCTGTTAGCTTACTAGTAAATACATTGTTTTGAATTGTGCCAAAGATTGTAATGCCCATCGTCATACCTAGCGTACGAAGAAACGAATTTGTTGAATTTGCAGTACCGCGATAACGAGCATCTAAATTATGCTGTGAAGCTGTCGGTAATAATGAGAAAGAGAAGCCCATGCCAAAGCCTACGAGAATCATATACAGCGTAAGAAGTATTCGAGCCGTATCTGGCGTAAGTGTGCTTAGTAAAAACATACCTGCAAAATAAGATATTACTGAAATAACCATTAAGTTTCGATAGCTCATTTTCGTTAAGAAAATACCGCCAAAAGCACTTCCTGCAACAGACCCCAACATCATTGGCATCAAAATTAGCCCTGCATTCGTTGCGGAAGCACCATATACAGCTTGCACATAAATTGGTATATATACTGTTAAAATAATAAAAGTACCACCATATAAGAACGCTAACATTTGCGAAGAGGCAAATAATCGACGTTTAAATAAGAAGAAAGGAAGTATTGGTTCTTCTGCTTTCAGCTCTACAAAAAAGAACACGATAAAGAACACAGCGAAACTGATAAATAATGAAATTATCGGCGCAGAACTCCAATCGAACTGTTTACCACCTAGCTCCAATGCGAACATAAGACTAATAACAGCGAATACAAGTGTAGCCGCTCCCCACCAATCGATTTTCTGTTTAGTAAGAACAGGGGATTCTTTATAATTTTTTATAATAAGCATTAATGAAACGATGCCGATTGGCAAGTTAATATAAAAAACCCATTCCCAACCAAAATGATCTGTAATATAAGCGCCTAAAAGTGGACCTACAACACTTGCGATACCGAATACAGCGCCAAGTAGCCCTACCATTTTCCCTCTTTTTTCTGGTGGAAAGATGTCAAATACAATTGTAAATGCGATTGGCATTAGCGCACCTGCACCAATCCCTTGAATCGCGCGGAAAATGCTAAGTTGCTCAATTGTATGAGCGAAACCGCAAAGAGCCGAACCAAGTAAAAAAACACCTAAACCAAAAATAAAAAATCTTTTTCTTCCATACATATCGGATAACTTACCGAAAATAGGCATACCAGCCATTGTTGTTACCATATAAGCAGAAGTAACCCAAACAAATTTGTCCATGCCTCCAAGTTGCGATACGATTGTTCCCATTGCAGTCGCAACAATTGTATTGTCAATTGCTGACATAAAAATGGCAAGAAGTAAACCTGCCAC
This sequence comes from Lysinibacillus sp. NPDC093197, assembly GCF_044754025.1. Lineage (NCBI taxonomy): Bacteria > Bacillati > Bacillota > Bacilli > Caryophanales > Bacillaceae > Lysinibacillus > Lysinibacillus sp. NPDC093197. The sequence continues at coordinate 418,828 of NZ_JBIVOH010000002.1, forward strand.
TACTAATTTTGTATTACTATTACTTTTCGATGCTTCCATTTAGAAACCCCTTTACAAATTATTAATACCTTCGCTAGAATGAACACGTAAACAATTACACACTCATCAAATATCTTGACTATCTAATATCTCGACCATCAAGATATTAATAGTCTAAAAGGAGGCTTATCTTTTGTCAAGCAATCAAGAAAATCAAATGACTGATCCACATGAACATTTCACTTCACTTATGCGCGGGCTAGGAACTCGTACAATATTACACCAGCAAAATGTGGCCGCATCTCTTGGGCTATACAATAATGATTTTATTTCTTTGGATATTTTGCGTGAAACTGGTCCAATTACTGCCGGTGAGCTTTCAAAAAAAACGGGCCTTGCTACAGGTAGCATTACGGCATTAGTTGATCGCCTTGAAAAAATCGGTTATGTGCGTAGAGAAAATGACCCTAATGATCGTCGCAGGGTCATTATAGTCCCAGAATATGAATCGAAAGAAGAAATTCGTCATACGTATGAGTCACTTCACCAAGCCATGCTTCAACTAGCTTCATCCTACAAGCAAGAAGAGCTTGCTCTCATTTCACAGTTTTTACAAAACGCAAGTACAGTACTAGAAGAGCAAATACAACTTCTCAGTTCTTCTACACAAAGCAAATCTTCAACAAAAACTATACGTTAAAACTAAAACAGGACGATATGCCGATTGTGAAATAATTGTGGTTATCGTCCTTTTTTCTTTACTAAACCCTCCTTCGGCAACCTCACTCCTTTTAAAAGGAACAGTGGAAGAACAATTCCATGTTATTAGTATTCGTATTTTGATGAAGGTATAATGTAAGCCATTCCTATAACACGGTCACATTTTTTGTATAGCTTGTCACTCCCCTCCCAGTTTCATGACAGACATTCAATGTAATTTTATCTGAATGTTTTTACATATTCAGTGGAATGACTAAAAATGATACGTGCAAGTCAATATAACTAAATATTCAACGGATGCCACCGTCAAACCATCATAGACGGCATGCTCCTTTATCTTAAAAAGGAAACCTTAAATGGTTAAGAGCGTTCCTTCCTACGTGACTACTTTTGACCAGCCTTGACATAGAAAAATAGGAATGTTAATGTGAGTCATTGTTCAACGCAGCTTCAGTACAACGGACACTTCACTTGCTACGAACATAGTCAAATTCCCCTCATTGGAGGTTTTTTATTGTTTACTACTATTTCTCATAAAAAACGGATTTTATTCTATATCCTATTAGCGCTGTGCTTTGTGGCTTCCGTTTTATTTGTTTCTCACAATGAATCCTTTTATGAGCGGCCAATTGCGGAAGTGATAAAAACAGAGTTGGAAGATTCAACACCTATATCAGATATGTATAGTAATGATGATCAATTATTTACGCAGCAAATAACTGCATTAGTGAAAAATGGAGAAGCCAAAGGTCAACTTATTCATTTAACAAATGAGTATTCTTCCTCTGGCGCTTTTGATCACGAATACAAGGTCGGAAACAAACTTTTTGTTTCTATAAAGGCAGACAAAGCTCAAAAAGGGCAATTATCAGGTTCGATTTTAGACGCAAAGCGCGATCAATACGTATTAATCGTTGCGTGGATTTTTATTTTCGCCTTATTAATTGTTGGCAAAAGACAGGGGCTATTTTCAATAATCAGTTTGATTGTTAATGCACTTATATTATCATTTGCATTGGATTTATATGTAAAGCACGCTAACGTCAGCTTGTTATTCGTTAGCGGTGTATGTGTTCTGCTATTTACCGGTGTTTCATTAATACTCATAAATGGATTAAATGAAAAAACCTATGCGGCAATGCTGGCAACACTTTTAGGAACGTTCATTTCATTACTTATCAGCTTTTTCGTATTGTGGATTACATCTGAAAATGGCCTTCGATACGAGGAAATGCAATTTCTAACGCGTCCTTATCGCATGGTTTTTATGGCTGGTTTATTTATCGGGGCATTAGGGGCTGTAATGGATGTTTCAATTACTATGGCTTCTTCCATGTTTGCTTTGTATGAACAAGATCCATCCATTTCTGACAAAGCTTTAAAAGTTTCAGGGCTTGATATTGGGAAAGATGTGATGGGCACAATTACGAGTATTTTGTTTTTTTGTGTATATATGCGGTTCCATTCCTATGCTTATTTTATATTTAAAAAATTCGTCTACGCTAGGGCTAACACTTTCCATGAATCTTTCATTAGAATTAGCTCGTGCTCTAGCCGGTGGTATTGGCGTTGTCTTAACAATCCCTATCAGTCTTTATACTTCTATTTTTTTCATTAAACGAAAGAGGGTAAATTGATATGAATGTATTAGTGTGGCTAGCAGCTATTTTATTTATATTAATGATCGTTATTGGTGGGAAAAAAGGGGTACGCTCTTTTCTTTCTCTATTTTTAAATTTTGGGGTGCTCTTTGTAACGATTTTTTTAATGACTAATCCTAAAAACAGCCCCATCGTATTAACATTTATTGCCTGCACAATCATTAGTTGGATTAGCCTATTTTATATAAATGAAAAGAATAGCAAAACAATCACCGCATTTATTTCGACGATGATTACCATTGTCATACTTCTCTTTTTTATTGCGGTTGTTACAGGGAAGTCTATGATTCAAGGGTTTGGAGAAGAATCTACAGAGGAAATTAGTATCTTTTCACTTTATATTGGTGTTAACTTTGTTCAAATTGGCGCTTCAGTAATTATTATGAGTACAATTGGAGCCATTTTAGACGTCGCCATTTCCATCGCTTCGTCCATGCATGAAATTTTTCACCACAACCCTCTCATTAGCAGAAAAAAATTGTTCACATCAGGCTTAAGCATTGGGAAAGATATTTTAGGAACAGATACAAATACGCTATTTTTCGCTTTTTTCGGTGGTTATTTAGGACTTTTAATATGGTTTAAAGATTTAAACTACTCGATTGGCGAAATCATCAACTCTAAAGTGTTCAGCACTGAGCTCATCACAATTTTTTGTGCGGGAATCGGCATAGCTGCCATTATCCCCATCGCATCTTCTGTTAATGCCTATTATTTAGTCAAAACTCGAGAAAAAATACGTGCACAAGAAAGTGCCAGTCACTCAAAGTGACTGGCACTATTTTTTCTAAAATTTTCATGTCGTTGTTTTATGATACTAAGAGCAAACTAACTAATGCTTTTGGATTATTGGACTCGTAGTTTCCCTCTCCTTGTATATTAATCTTTATGATATTTCTTTTCTGAAATCCAATAGTGCGAAATCGTTACGGTTAAAGAAATCCATATGAAAGTAATTAACATATTGCCGTATAAATGCGAATCGACTGAACCCGTTATTAATACCATCATTGCATGTTGACTCATTCCTGCAGGATTTAATAAATCAATTATTGGATGTACGCCACTAATTATTTTAAAAATAAACAAGCAAACGATACTAATTAAAGCGATAACGCCCTGTCCATTAAAAATAGTGCTCACCATCGAAGTAAAAGAAATCATAAAAAGAACCCATAATTGATAAAAAACAATGGCTAGTATCATATCAAGAAATGAAATATTATTAAACAAAAAATTTACATAAACGTAAGATACAACATATCCAAATGTCACACTAATAGCTACAACTGAGAAATTAGAAAAAAGCTTTCCACCGATGTATGAACCTACTTTTACAGGTCTTGTTAGAATAAAATCAAGCATTCCATTTGCTTTATCTGACTGAATAATGCCCATCATAGAAATGACAACAATCATAATGCCCAACTGATCGAATTGCGAACCAAGAGTTGCGGCCATTACCTGCGCTCCATCCTGCTGAATCATTAAAGGGTCAATCGTAATGCCTTGATTTCCACCAAGCGCTGCTAAAATTGATGGTAAATAGTATGTAACAACCGGTTGTGTTGCGCCTAAAAACATAAAAGCAAGAGGTAACCAAATAACTTTAAAGTCACGAAACATTTGTACATATTCTTTTTTAGTTAAAATATAAAAAGGTGTCATACACTCACCACCATTTTTAAAAAGATTTCTTCTAACGTCTCACTGCTTCCAACTTCAAATCGAACAATATCAATCTTGTTTTCCAGCGCATCACGGAGTAACATATCTTTATTTTTCTGAACATTTTCAAGGGTAACTTTCATTCTTTTTCCGATTACTTCTACATTTTTCACATATGGAAGCTTTTCAACTAATTGTACCCAAAGCATGTTTTCAGATGCTATTTCAAGATGAACAACCGATTCATTGTTGTGCGTTAATAATTTATCTAATGTCGTATCTTCAATTTTCTTTCCTTGTTTCATGATGACAAATCGTTCACAGATTTCTTCTGCATCACCTAAAATGTGAGTTGATAATAAAATAGTCGTTTCATGTTTAATTTCTTGAATTAAATTTAAAACCTCTCTCCTACCTATTGGATCTAATGCCGAAACAGGCTCATCCATGACAATAAAAGATGGCTTATGTAAAAGCGTTTGGGCAATGCCCAATCTCTGCTTCATTCCCCCAGAAAATGTTTGGACTTTCTCATTTTGTTCGTTAAATAATCCAACTTTTTTTAATATTGCTGGTACTTCCTCAATAAGCTTTTCTTTTGCTATACCTGATAACTGTCCCATAAAGAAGAGTGTTTCTTTGGCTGTCATCCAATGGAAAAAGTCAGGGTATTGTGGAAGGTAACCTATTTCTTTTTTCATATTTGAAATTTTTTTCCCATTTAGAAGTACTTCGCCTTTATCTGCATATAAGATGTCTGCAATGATTTTAATTAACGTAGACTTTCCAGCACCGTTTGGCCCTATGAGTCCCACACACTGACCAGTTTCAACTTCCATAGTAAAGTTATTGACTGCTGTCTTTGTTTTAAAGTTTTTTGTGACATCTTTAATTTCTAACTTCATAAGTTTTTTCTCCTTTTCGTCCAATAGTGAAATATAAAATGGGTCCAATGGTATTAAAAAATAAGATAACTATTGCCCATAAAAGAACATTTGCCCTTGTCTTACGGTGCCGATACAAATCAAACAGTGCAATTAGAATAAGAATGAGTCCAACTACCATAAACGGTAATGCAATCTGTAGTACTGCCAACCAATCGATATCCTTCAATTCATTTAACCCATAGTGAAGTTTCATTAAAAATTCTCCTTTTCATTTATATTATCATTACTGATAATGATAACAATAACACACATTTTTTGGAATTGCATCTTTTTATTGCATTCATTTTATGTTACCATTCATTATTATCTATAATGATAATATTATCAAAACGAATAATTTATTTACCCTAACACATGTTTAACTACATTTTTCTTCAAAAAAAAACGAAATCCAAGCAAAGGACATTATTCTTATGGGGGGTTACGATGTTACAAATGAAGATAGATACGAGTAGCCAATTGCAAATTTATAAACAAGTCGTAAATCAAATTATTGAACTTATTGCAAAAGGCCAAATTCAACACAATGATAGTCTTCCTTCTGTTCGAAATATGGCGAAAGATATAGGAATAAACATACATACAGTTTCAAAAAGCTATCATGAACTTGAGAAAAAAGGGATTATAAAGATGGAGAATCGAGTAAAAGCAAAAGTTGTCGCTAGATCAAATCAGGTAGTAGAAGAATCTAAACTACACAATTTTGAACTTTCTATAAAAAACGTTATGATGGAAGCTTATGTAATGGGATTTAATAAGAAAAAAATTAGTCAAACTATCACAAAAATTTTAGATGAATTGGATTAAATAATTGTATTGCATTTCTTCTCTTACAAGTTTTTTAATATTTGCAAATATGTATGCACAAGGTCCTCTACACGAAAAACTCATTATCTGTTTCTTTTTTTCTGTATTCATGTCATTATGAACGAATGATTATATGTATTTAAAACATACATCTAAATAATAATGATAAATCCAACTACAACTTAAAGGAGAAAAAATACAATGAAACATATAATATTTGATTTTGATGGAACACTTGCAGATTCCACAGCAGTGCTCGCCTCTGTATGGAACATAATCGCCAAAAAATATGAATTTAAGGCAGTACAGTTAGAGGATATTGATTCGCTAAAAAAAATATCAATTACTGAACGAAGTAAATTATTTAACTTCCCCCTACACAAGCTACCTATTATACTTCCTCAATTTTACCGATTATATCAACAGTCATTAAAAGAAGTTCATCTATTTCATGGTATGAAAGATGTTTTAAAGGAAATTGAAAGCAAAGGTTATACAATCGCGATTATCTCCTCTAATTCAAAAGACAATATTTTGGAATTTTTAAACATGAATGGCATTGACCAAGTCTCCGAAGTACTGTGCTCTAGCCGTATATTTGGAAAGGATAAAGTAATTAAAAAATATTTAAAAGAATCGAACATCAAAAGATCAGACGTGTTATATGTTGGTGATGAGCAACGTGATATCATCGCATGCAAAAAAGTTGGTATTCCAATTATTTGGGTTGATTGGGGATATGACGCAATAGAGGTTATTCAATCCGAAGAGCCTGATTACAAAGTATTTTCTCCAGCAGAAATATTAAATATCATTTGAAGCAAGTAACAAATTTCAGATATCCTTGCACTCGCAAAAAAGACACCTCTTCAAAAGTGTCTACATACTTTTTTTCATTTAATTTGTTATTTCCGCTACGGGCTAGCGTTTTCCGCTCAGCATATGGTTCGCTGCAATTTGTTTGCGTAAAGGAGTCGCCGTCCTCTACTCCAATAACTAAATAACAGGCAGCAAGATTAAATTTCTTGATGCCTGCTGTCGTCAAAGCTAACCACGTGATTAGCTTTCTATTGAGTTGTAAGCTTTTTTAAAACCGCTTGGTATTTTTCTGATGTTCGCACTTCTACTGTTAAAAAATCTTTTCCATAGGTCACCTTTATCAAAAATGGTACATCGCTCGTGTTTTGAAACCTAAAATCTAATCCACCGTACGACACCGTTGCATCTCTACCCTTTGGGACGTAGCCAACATCTAATGAATGATGGTGTCGCTCGACGAATTTTATAGGTAATTGATCGACTGCATTAAACAACGTTGAGGAAGTTTGGCATATCCCCCCACCGATGCCCATGACAAGTTTTTTATTAATAATTTCAGGTGCAGGCTGATAACCGTTTTCTTCATCTCTAGGTCCAACGACAGTATTAAAAGAAAAAGTATCCCCGCTCCCAACAATAACATTATTGATGGCCTTTGCTGAAAGTTCAATATTTTTGTTTCTTCCTGCATCTGATGAATTAAAGTATGTTGAATAAGAAGCCACAACAACATCCTCTAAATACGGTATGTCTTCAAGATAATAGCCACTTTCTGTAATATACAATGGCATTTCTACCTTGCCCCCCGTTGCAGATGCAGCTAGCACCTTTTCAACCAATTCACTTTCTTTTAAAATCATCAATGGACTGCCTTTAATAATCCCACCATTATCATCCAATTTGTCGAGTACCATTCGCTTATCTAAACCAACTACTGTATCTGTTCCTCTTGCTAACTGCTGTGCAAATTGTTCAATTTTCTTTTTATACGATTCAGGGTCTGTTTCATAGCCTAGTTCCTGTGGTGATATGGTGTGGATGATTTCCAAAGATTGCGGATCAACAATTTCAACCACGACAGGTCCAGCTTCCTGCTCCTTGTCCTCCGTGTACGTCACTGGCTGCTTTACATCGTCAGTTTCAATTTGTTCGTTCTCTAATTTTTCTTGACAACCAGCCAAAGCAATAGTACATCCTAAACAAAGTACAGCCATCCATCTCTTCAAGTTCAAACACCTACCTCTAACTTACTTACAGCAACATCTTATTCGACTAGTAAGGATAGTGTGTTTCTTTTCATGCATTTTTATTGGTAGTTGCTTAAATAATTGTATATAAACTATGGAGAACTAGGTAACTAACCAATCTATAGTGGTGTAATTTTTATTCATTTTACATAATCTAACCGATTAGAAAACTCTCCATAAAAATTGAGTAGATGCTCGCTTTTGTAGAGTGATGAATTGTTCAAAATTAAATGTTCGTCATTTACTGTGTCGTAAAGTCGCATGTTTCTACTATATATATATAGAAAAAGTCAACGAACAAAGTTATGGTTAGGACTATTAACATTCGTAATAATGCTGAAGCTTGTAGTAAAATTAATTACATCATTATCCTAAATTTTGAAAAGGAGGTAGAAAAGATGCCTACTACACTATTGTCTTCTAAATTAACGATTCCTCTCAACGCACCTGATTTAATTGAGCGAAAACAATTATTTGATCTTTTACGACTTCATACTTATAAAAAAGTAACGATTTTACGTGCTCCAGCAGGCTATGGGAAAACAACTTTACTAAGCAGCTGGTTTGAAAATAGTAAGGAAGCTGTGGCTTGGGTTTCACTTGATGCAGCTGAAAATGATCCGATTCGTTATTGGACTTATGCTGTGCATGCCGTTGCCAAAGCTTATCAATGCAATATAGATCAAATACTTGCTCCACTATTACATGCTCAAGACTTAGCAACACTTGAATTTTTTATTAATTCATTTTTGGAAGAACTCAATGCTTTAGCAAAACCAATACATATTGTATTAGATGATTATCATGTAATTGATAATCCCGCAATTCATCAACTTATGACTCAGTTCATAGAGTACTTACCTTCTGAGGCACATATATATATTGCGACTCGGACAGCACTTGCACTCCCTACTGCTAAGTGGCGTGTTAAACAATGGCTACAAGAATTCAATGTGGATCATTTACGCTTTACGTTGCAAGAAACTAAGCAATTTTTTTCCTGCAAACATGCAGTTCCACTAAATCAACAACATTTACAAAATGTTTTAGACAAAACGGAAGGATGGGTAGCTGGATTATTGTTAACGCGCTTGGCGAATGAACAACAGGTGGACGCGTTCGATCATATCGCGCAGCCGTTTATTTCTGAGTTTCTATGGCAAGAAATTATTCAAAACCTTCCGTCAACAACACAAAAGTTTCTCATACAGACATCTTTACTGCACGAGCTAGAACCTGCTATATGTGACCAGCTCACAAAGCAATCGAATAGCCTTGAATTGTTAGAAAATTTAGAAGCAAAAGGTCTATTTATCATTCGTCTGCAATCAAAAAAGCCTGTTTTCCGCTACCATCATTTATTTGCTGAAGCTTTACAATTAGAACTAAACAAACAATATTCAGTTCAGCAAGTACAATTGATTGTCCAAGAAGTTGCTCATTCTATTTACAAGCAGGGAAATTATAATTCTGCCATTGAGCTAGCACTTAAATATGAACAATATGAACAAGCAGCTTCATGGATAACAGAACATCTTGTACAGCTCTACGCTTCCGGACAAACAACAACATACATGCGCTGGTTACATCAACTTCGGAGTGCTCACTATATCGTTCCATATGAAATGCTTGTTATCGGCTTCCTAACTTCTATTACAACAATGGATACAAAAATAGCTACTTCCCTTATGGAGGAGCTTGAAATGCGACAACATGTAGAACATTGGATGGAGCAAGAAGAGCATGCTGCGATGGCGTATATATATGAAAGTGCTAAAGCATATGCTATTGTCGCTTCTGGTGGGAATTTACAGTTAGTTGAAGAAATTATGCGCAATCTGCTTGCTAAAGGGCCTGCTCCTTCTCGTTGGGATAACGTTCCGATTCCTTATAATATTTTTGAATACAAACTGTCTCGCACTAGTATCGGCTCAAAAGGGAAACTTCAAATAATGGAAGATGGCGAAGCTGTTGGGAAACTTTTTCGAGAAACATCGTTACAAACTGCAAATGTTACAGCATTTAGCTATGGGGTCGCTGCTGAATCTTTATACGAACGAAGTTTAATAGAATATGCTCAAAAGGAGCTTGAAATCGCCATTGGTTTAGGTCATCATCATCAAGATGCTGGTTTATTTATTCCTATGTATTTATTAAAAGCAAAAATTTACACACATCAACAACAAGCAAATACAGCCCGTGCGATGCTAGCACAAGTATTAGAAGATGTTTCGGAAAAACATTGGCGAACTTCCATTCAAATTATGCAAGCTTATTGTTTTATAGTTGATGGAGATAGTCGAAATGCAGAGATGCTATTACAGGCAACAAAAACGAAGCAACCATTTTGGCAGCTAGTTTATGCTCGTTTACTGTTATTAAAGGGCGAGCTAAACGATGCATTATCTTTTGTTATTCAAGTTAAAACGAAGGCTCAGCAAGATGAGCAAATTGCAACGATTATAGAAGCGACAGTGCTAGAGGTTATTTGCCAACATCGTTTAGGAAATACTTCTATCGCATTAGATATTTTACATGAGATGTTACAATTAGCAGCAAAATATTATTATATTCGGACGTTATTAGATGAGAAGGAGCTACTCCCCCTTCTAGAGCAATATTTTCAATTAGAGTCGTATGCATTAAAATGGAATCCTTACCCAGATTATTATTTCAATTATCTTCAAAGTTGCACAACAAGTGTCGTTCGTAACGAAATATTGACACCACGTGAAATGGAATTGCTCGATCTTTTAGCCAATGGTGTCACCAATCGAGAAATTGCGAAGATGCTGAATTTATCAGATGGAACTGTTCGCGTTTATTTATCTACTATTTATCAAAAACTAGGTGTCAAATCCCGCACACAGGCAATCCTCCACACAAAAAAGTAAATATGAAAATGAGCATCTGACAGCTATTGATTGTTGTTAGTTGCTCTTTTTAGTTTTGTTTAAGGATCTTTGGAGAAATAATGAATATTTCTGTTTAATTTCCTTAAAGGATGTGCTTTTTTATAAAAAAGCTTCTCGCATTAATCAACTTTCTAAAAAGCGCGGACTCCATTTAACATTATTTGGAATTCATTTTAATAGTATGGGTGCTAAAATTGTAGCAGATGAATGTGCAACGAAGATTGAGCAACTAGTTAATGTACAAAAAAAAGAACTGTTCCTATTACGTTGGAACAGTTCTTTTTTATTATTTTTGAATAAACATTTGAGACCAGTAGTTACCATCTTTCACAAAGCCTACACCAATATGTGTATAGCTTTTGTTTAGAATATTTGCTCGATGTCCTTCACTATTCATCCAAGCATTTACGACTTCAGTAGCTGATTTTTGACCTTTGGCAATATTTTCTCCAGCTGATTTATACGTAATACCGAAGTTTTTCATCATTGTAAAAGGTGTGCCATATGTTGGACTTGTATGATCGAAGTAGTTTTTATCATGCATGTCTTGAGATTTATATTTTGCTACTCTTGAAAGCTCCCAATCTTCTTTTAATGCTGGAAGTCCTGCTTTTGCTCGTTCTGCATTGACAAGTTTAACTACTTCTTGTTCTACAGATGCTTGCTCATTTGTTGGAATATTAATTTTTTGTCCTACGTTAATTTGATCAGGATTTGCTAGTTGAGGATTTGCATCAATTAGCTCCTGTACACCTGTTTGAGTGTTTACGGCAATTTTCCAAAGAGAATCACCTGCTACTACTGTATATGAATCAGCTGCCATTGCGCTGATTGGTACTAATAATGATACTGATAATACGGATGCCATCGCGGCTTTTTTTACTTTTTTAAACATGTAATTCATTCCTTCCTGTTTTGCTCTATTTTCATGGTAAATAGTTTTGCAACATAATTCATCACTAAATATTTGGAAGGATTTTTACAGTTGTATTACATCTGAAATAATTGACGAATAGATTGCCAGAATAACGGTCTTTTCTCTCAACTTTTTAGTAATAAATTTGAAATATAGTTGTAACAGGAATATATTACTACAATATTTTTAGTAGAATTAATACCTTTTCATTCATTTAATACCCAATAAATAGAAAATAAATTGTTTGAATGCCTAATTGTTTGAGTGCCTGACACTCGCATAGGCATGCACCTAGCATCATATCCGCTTTTTAAAGCGTAAAAATCCACTTCGCTTTCCGCGGGCACGTTGTAAGCCGCAACCCTCGCGTATGCGCGGTTTGTTGCGTCTTACATTTCGTGTGTTCCCACAGGAGTCTTCGTGAATTTTTACTTGGCTATTCAAAATTGTTTGAGTGCCTGACACTTTGCAAAGACACCATCCATATCGTTACCTTCTAATTGTTTGAGTGACTGGCACTTTTTCTTGGCACTTTTTCTTGGCACTTTTTCTTATTTATTTATTTTGGAAATGGCAGTATCTTCAACGAAGGTTGTTGTATTAAACAACAGCAGAACATCTTCAATACCATTTTCATTCATATACTGCGTTATATTACCGTTATAGTAGCGCAGGTCGATGACATGTATTTCAGGGATATGATTTGTCAAAAATGGAATGACGTTATGAGCATAAGAGTCTTTGATGACTAAAAGCTTCTGTTGTTCTATCTGCTGTGGGTCAAGCTTTGTCGTAAGCTTCATCAGCGCATGTACTCCTCCTAAGAAATAAGAATATTGATCCTTTTTCTTAAGAAAGCTTGTATCGTACATTGTAGTGAAGGTTTGATTAGAATCTGCGATATACATCTCTGTCTTTACTTGCTTACGTGGAATATAAGCTTGAATTTGATCAGGCGTTACATTCGTGAATTGACTTCGAGTATGATAGCTTCCAAGAAATGAATTGCTAACGTTTTTAATTAAAAAATCGCTCTGTGAAAGAGGCTCCCACCCCATTTGCTTTGCATACGCAACATACGCTAAATAGGCTCCATATGTCGTCCAATGATGGTCCGTACGGTAGTAAATGGTTTCAGTTGCATGTGGCTCTAAAAAATCAAAACCATTGATAAACGTTAAGTCATTGTGCAATTGCCCTTCTATTAATTGATTGACTTTCTTTTGAGGATACGTTGGAGCTAACCACGGTAAGCGCTCTGGATAAAGCCCAATTGATGTCGGTGCAAGCAAAAATGTCATGTTCACTTTTGGATGCTTATAGGCGAATTGCTTTACTGCATTTATATCTTGTTGCACTTTCGTATTATCTGGTTCTGTAAACTTGTCGAATAAATAGCCGTCTTTCCCTTGGTAGATGTCATTATTCTCTTGTTGCAAGCGGCCTTTTTCTGTGGCTGATTTCAACCATAACCATTTGTCCCGAAATGGGAAATGGTCTGTGACGAAACGCTCCACTTCCTCGGCATATTTTTTCGACAATACATCATCCCATGTTAAACGTGGTGCTCCTTGTAAATATCTATTTTCCAGTTCAGAGAAGCGCTGATGAGGCAAAATGAAAAATAGAAGAGCAAAGAACAGCATCGTACCGACAAAACCAAAAACTAATAATCGCTCTGCATTTTGCTTCAAATTTGGCTACCTCCTTAAAAACGAAAATATAAAAATGGATTAAACGTAGCGTCGACTAAATAAGCTACAGAAAGAAAATACAATAAGCCGTACCAAGCAATTTGGACTAATGATAACTCACTCGTTTTCTTCCATAATTTCATCGGTATTGAGGCAATGATTAACACGAGTAGTAGCACTACATTCGTATAAAAATAGTACCCCGTGTCATTATTCCAAAGTGATTGCCCATTGAATCCGAACATCGCAGCCAAATAGGCTCCTATTAAAGAGGGTTGATCGAAAGCAAACAATACCCATCCAATTAAAATTAGGAAAATAGCGTATAAATGTCTTGTCCAACGTGGTAGGCGAGAAAGTAATGATAGCCCCCACCATTTTTCAACAATAAGGATGACGCCGAAATACAGCCCCCACCATATAAAATTCCAACTCGCTCCATGCCAAAAGCCTGTAAGTAGCCAAACGATTAAAATGTTGCGCATTTGTATAGCTAATCCTCTGCGATTGCCACCAAGTGGAATGTATACATAATCTCGGAACCAGCTGCTTAGTGAAATATGCCACCTTCTCCAAAAGTCAGTAATGCTTTGGGCAATATATGGCTTGTTAAAATTTTCATTAAATCGAAAACCAAACATTAAGCCAAGTCCAATCGCCATATCAGAATACCCGCTAAAATCAAAATAGATTTGGAAGGCAAAAGCAATAATTCCTAACCAAGCGGTCAACATCGGCATAGTTTCTACATTCGAGCTAGAAATCGTGTCCCAAAGTAAGCCTATATTATTTGCAAGTAGCACCTTTTTCGCTAAGCCAATAACAAAGCGCTGCACACCTTCTGCAAACATACTTATACTTTCTGCACGATGCTGGAGTTGTTGGGCAATCGTATTATATGTCACGATTGGGCCAGCGACTAATTGTGGGAACAGTGCGACAAACGTACCGAAATCAATCCAGTTCCGCTGTGCTTTAGCTGTTCCCCTGTAGACGTCGATAATATAAGACATGGATTGGAACGTATAAAAGGATATGCCGATTGGCAAAGGTAGTTCAGTTAACGGAATATCCGTGCCAAGTAACGCATTCACATTGTGAATAAGAAAATCTGCATATTTAAAATAAGATAACAGCATTAAATTGACGATAATAGAGCATACAACAATGCCCTTTCTTTTGACTGATGACATATTTGGCTTATCTAATAACAAACCGAAACTATAATCTGTCAGCGTAGACACTAGCATAATAACGATATAAACTGGTTCACCCCATGCATAAAAAATTAAGCTCATTAAAAATAAAATTAAATTTCTAATTTTTCGAGGCGAGCAATAATAAAGCGTTAGCACTATTGGCAAAAATACGAATAGAAAGAGCAGGCTACTAAATACCATGTGCTATTTTGTTTCGAAGAAGCTATCGTAAACTTTTATCAGCTCGTCGGCACTATCAGAAATCACTAGTAGTACATAATTTCCTTTTGTAATTAGTTTGTAGTTTTTAGCATTTTCGTATTGATCTGGTAAATATTGTTCAAATAGTTTTTGGACATTTTCTGCACGTTGTTTTACTGCCGCTTCGATGTCTGGGATATCCTTAGCGTCCTTTACTTTGAATATAGCAATTTCATTTGATTTAACATTCATCATTGGGATTCGTACTGAATAATCCTCAAGCTTTGCCGCATCAATATTGTATAGATCCTTTAATTCTTCTGCAGATAATTCCATTAAAACAGGTTGCTCTACTTTTTCTAACATTTGGTCTGCCATTTCCTTTGCAGACTGTTTTACTTCAATTGTTGACCCTTTATCTCCAGAGCAAGCCGAAATTACTATGGCAAGCATAGCCGTTAATAGTATCATTATTGTTTTTTTCATGTTAAAAACTCCTTTTTTATTGTGATTCAATGGGAGTAGACGTGGATCATCTACTTACGTTACATAAAAAATTGTTTTCTTTTATAATTTTTTGCGTTTTGCAAAATAATTATACTTTTTTTAACAGGAAATACTTATCTCTACCCAGTTATCTATGTAAAAATATCCATAAAAAAATGGTATATCGAGATGTTTCCGATGTACCATTTTCATGTTTAAATTCATTTTCTCGATAGCCGATAAACTAAAGCGATATACAGTAAATCGTACATTAAGGTTGCCATAGAGGTGATCGTAATGAATGGGGTTCTAAAATATATAAAGAAACCGACGGCAGCAAATAACGTCCCAATCATTTTACAAACCGCAATGGACATCGATTGCCCGGCTAAACTTCCCCTCCCGAGCAATAAACCGATAAATAGTCCAGACATCATTAAATTTTGTACAAACGCCGTGTATTTTCCTTCCATATCATGTAGTTCTTGCGAGAGTGAAATAATTATTAAAAAGCTTACGATAAGTGTAAATAGGAATGAAGTATAAAAAAGTTTTGATGAAATCTTTTTTTTATATTCATTGCGCCCGTATATTAAATATTGCCACATAATGACAAGATCGAGTACAAACCATATAAACGAAATAACACCTTGTAAATCATTTTGCGGATAAATAAATGTAAAGATAAATTCCCATGAAATATTGGCACATATTGCAACCATTGGCATACCATATTTCTCATCTTGAAAGCTTCGTTTAATTATAAGTATGTATGTCAAAATCCAAAATAGTCCCATGCCTAATTGGCAAATAAATAGAAAATAATATTGACTCATAAACACGCTCCTTTTAAATTTACTTGATAGAATGCAACCTCTTCTTTGTTACTGTATGACTAGTAATGAATCTATTATGTCAGTTGTAAGAGGTACAATTTTATACAATTAAAAATACAGCGCGCCAGTCAATTAGCCTGTAAGTTAAGATGCACGTTGCATAAGCTATACATTGGCAATTCAATTCGATATAGTTAAACGGGGTGATGATATGAAAACTAAAATTTATTACAACAATGAGCAGTTCATAGCAGGAACTACCTTAAAAGATAGTACGGAACTCGAACAAAACAATATGGCACTACACGTTTGCACAAGCCCAGATGATGTAGTAATCAATCGAAAAAATTTAGCGGCAACCTTACACTGTGATGTAAATGATTTTATTTGTACGCAACAAACACACAGTGCTAATTTTCATCGAGCGACGTTAGCCGATAAAGGGTTAGGGGCACTGCGACAAGATACAGCCATTGCGAACACTGATGCGCTCTATACTTTTGAAAAGGATTTAATGCTTTGTAGTTTTACGGCTGATTGTGTACCTGTCATTTTTTATAATAATCGTCATGGTGTTATCGGTGTTATTCATTCAGGCTGGCAAGGGACAGTCAAAGAAGTGACAGTCAAACTCTTCCGGCATTTAATAGAGACAGAGCAATGTAGCCCTCAAGATTTCCACGTGCAAATTGGCATGGCTCTTAGCCAACAGAAATTTGAAGTAGATGCCGATGTCTACGAACAATTTAATCGTCTAGGCTATGCGGATGATTTTATGTATTACAATGCTCAAACAAATAAGTATCACATCGATAACCAACAAACTGTGAAAAAGCAGTGTGAGCTTGCAGGCATTCCTTCACATCAAATTACAATTGATAATACGTGCACATTTCTTAGTGACGAAGGTTTCTCCTACCGTCAAGATAAAAAGTGTGGCAGACATTTGAGCTTTATTATGCAAAAATCATAAGGACCTCATACTACTAACATGCAAAAGGCAATTTATCACAATTTTAATCATGATAAATTGCCTTTCCTTCTATATGGTATTTTCACTTATCCTCATTTTTTAAACTGCACAGAAAATGGCTATCCTATATAACATGTCCCTTGGTTTTCAAGTTCATTATTGTATAGGAGGAATAATAATTCATATTTCATATATTATTTTACTTAGCTTGGTCATTTCGTTTTTAAATATATTTGATGGTATTGCGACACACTTTGGGTTACTTCACAATAAAATTGAAGAGTTAAACCCGATTATGAACTTCTTATGGGTTTCAAGCCCTGCGTTGTTTTTAACAGTGAAAATGATGCTGTCATTATCCATTTCCTATCTATCCTATTTAGTTTATAGACTGAGCGGCACTCGTTTTCAAAAACTATACACAATCTGTTTATCGGGGATTCTCATCCTTTACTTAGCTATTTTTAGCATTCATTTGTATTGGCTAATAGTGCTTTAAACTTAATTTCCTTGCTTTATGGAAAGAGGATTATTTTAATGTTCCTGTACTAATGATTGATGTTTTCACATGAACATCGATTGCTACTTTACTAACGATTTCCCTCTTCTTTTCAATGGTCCATTTTCCGTAATAGTACATTCGGAAATATTCACTTATACCACTTGGATCTACTTGCCATTCATTAAGTTTATTTAAAAACTTTTTAATATCTTGCTCTAACTCCTTATTTACATCTTTTTCTAATTCTGCTAAACTTTCCGTTGTAAATAAATCATTTTCTCTTTCGCCTTTGTACTCACTTAATGTTCCTTTTATCTCGATTGATATAGTGAGCTTGGGTGAAGTCATACTTTTATTGCTCTTTATGTGCACATCATTTTCAACTAAGTCAATTAATAGTTTTTCTTTGCCATGTCCCTGTTCCATAGTAATATCCAATGGGGCAAGGTTTTTTCTTCCTTGTATTGCTTGAATAATAAGTGCCTCTTTTGGATTTATTAATTCAAACATTTGGTTACCTTTAAAGACGGCAATTCCTTTTATTTCAATTTTATCGCTGTTTTTATCAACAAACGGAATAATAGGATCATACACAGGATTAGTAATCGTATACATAAAATCGTGAATGTTTGTGTTAGGATTAAATGCTGTGTTAATGCTTGGTTGCAATAAATCATTTAAATAAAAATTAATATTCGGTTTATCAGGATAATTATATTTCAGCATTTCTTCTCCCTTTTCCTTCACAATCGCAATAAGTACTTTATTACCGACTTCGGCATTTCGGTATAAATGTTGAATTACTTTTCGCACATTACCCTGACGTGCAAACTCCTCATTAAACAACACTACACGTAATTGATTAAAAACAATTTTTTTGTCTGAAAGCTTTTCTATTTCGACAATACCATTTGAGACGAGGTCCGTGACGACCGTAAAAGTCTGTGTACTCCGTTGTGCTTCAGGTGAATATTGAGGAATTGCGACGGTTAGTTTCATACTGTCCTTATCTATATAATCAAAGGCGATAATACCAACCATACCGACATCTTCAAGTGGTACTTTTTTTTCTCGTTCTGAACAAGCAACCAAAAATAAAAGCTGTAAAAAAAGCATAAGACAAAGAAGTTTTTTGCTCATAATTGCACCTGCTTCTTTTTTCGAAGTGCATAAACCATAATTAATAAAATGGGCCATAAAATTAACATATAGGCAACATAGTTTGCACCATAAAATAATTTTTCTTGAAAATCTCTTGAAAAAGGCATTTTAACAACAAAGAAAATAATTATTGCTAAAATATATAAATAAGCATTACTTTTTTTAGATAGTAAAGAATCTACACCTTTTTTCGCACACCATAAATAAGCAGCCACCGTAGATAATATTAAAAATACCCATAATGTAATGCCGAAAATATCAATCCTTTCAATAAAAGAAAACTCTCCAGCTTTAAATAAATTTAATACTGAGAATTCAACATTTTCCAACTGCCATTCAGAATAGTACATCACACTAATCGCTGTTGTGATAAAACAAATTAGGATACTTATCCAAATGCCTATTAACGTATGCCGGTATGCTTTTTTTTGATCGACAATGTAAGGAAAATAAAACATGATTAACTCGTAGCCTAAAATCGATAAATAACCTCTTTTTATCGCTTCATAAAAGTCGTGCACACTAAAAAAATTATATAAAGGTAGAAAATGACTAAAATCGCCCTTTTCAAATGCCCAATGTGTAAAATATACCATTCCAATCGTTAGAAAAAAGGTCAATATACAAAATCTCGCAATAGATTTAATGCCTCCACTAACAATGTAAACAAGCAATAATAAAAAACACAAAACAGGTCCAGTAATTGTTTGCTCTTGAAGCGCAGTACTTTGAATGAGATGCATATAATTACTAATAATCCCAGCAATAAAAATAATAAATTGAATAACGAAAAAAAGGTTGATAAATTTCCCTAACCACTTACCGAGTAGAATTTCATTTATACGGAAAAGGTTTTCGTTTGGATATTTTGAATTAATCCAAATCATTGGGTAAAGTGTAACACTCGCAATAACGCCAAAAAGTAGTGGCATAAATGCCTGGCTATATCCTAAAGAACTAAGTTGCTGAGGTAGTGAGAGAATGCCAGTACCGATCATTACGCTTTGTGCCAAAAAAACTACATGATATGGATTTAATAGCTTCCTCTTGCTCTTATCTGTACTCAACTTAAACCACCTCAAATTCTGTAACAGCTTTTATTTTTTTTGCGCTCTAGAAATACCTTTCTTTTCGTTTAAATATTTTATTGGAAAGCGAATAATACCATCGAATAAATCTCTCGCTTTACGAGGAACAACTGGAGTCATATATGGTGTACCTAAAGAATTTAATCGTAATAAATGGGCAAATAGCCATGCAAATGCGAGCATTAACCCGTATAATCCAAAAAGCCCTGCTGATAAAATAAAAATATAACGAATAAATCTACTTGTATTACTCAATAAAAAGATTGGTGGGAGGAATGACAGTAAGGCAGATGTTGCAACTAATACAATTAAAATATTACTAAGCAATCCAGCTTCAACCGCCGCAGTACCAATAACGATACCTCCTACGATACCAATCGTTTGCCCGACTTTAGCAGGCATTCGTGATCCAGCTTCGCGGAGCACTTCAATAATTAGCTCTATAAACAAAACTTCTATTAGTGGTGGAAATGGTACTTTACTTCTAGATTCCTGCAAGTTTAACAATAGCTCGTATGGTAAAATCTCAGGATGGAATGTCAAAGCAGATATATACATCGGTGTAATCATAATGGTCATAAAAAAACCGAAAAATCGAAGCATCCGTAGCAACGATGCCGTTGTCCAACGGTTATAATAATCTTCGACAGAAACAAACAGTTCGAAAAAGGATGTCGGACAAACAATAGCTGCTTGGCTATTATCCATAAAAATAACGATTCTTCCATCAACAAGATACTGACTGACACTGTCAGGTCGTACGCTCATATAATGCTGCGGGAAAGGAGATAACGGATTATCTTCAATCAGCTGCTTGAGCTCTGATATATCTGTAAAAAAAGGATATTGTAAATTATCAATTCGCTCTCGTAGCCTGTCTAAATTTTCTTTATTTACGATATTGTCCATGTACAAAATTGAAATTTTAATATTTGTTTCGGTTCCTACAGTGCGCGTTTCATTTTTTAACATCGGATTTTGGATTCGTCTTTTTACTAATGAAATATTGGTCTCTAATGATTCTGTAAAAGCATCTTGAGGCCCTATAACTGTTGACTCCGTTTCCGTATTCGTTATCGAACGTGTAGGGGCACTATACGTATCAATTACCTGTAATAAAGCAGGTTTGTGGAAAAATAATAAAGTTTGACCCGCATTTAATTTTTGTATAATTACATCTATATCTTCTAAGTCAACTGATTCTGATACTTGAAATATTTGATTAACATGATTCACAAGCGGAATGAAAACCATCGATTGTAATGTCATTTTCTCGATAAGAGAGGAGAAATAAAAAATCGTGACAATCCCTGCATCTGTAACCATCTCTTTAATAACAACATCATCAATTTCTTGTATCTTTTCCTTTATTTTTTCAATTGCTTGCTGTTTTTTTTCTTCCATGTCATTTCTCCCCTCTTATAAGACTTATTAAAATTGGCACACCCTATTTAACGCTTATATGTACCTCGCATAAACCATCACCATATTATTCATGTAGTTTGTCCTTTTTCTGAATAAATATGTATTAATTGTTTCTTTAGTAATGACAAAAAAGGATATATCTCGAGTAAGAGATATATCCTTTTCTATTATTTTGTATGTTTATTTTCAGATCGACTTTTCCCAATACCGAACACATAATAGCTAAGTGTAATAAGAATAAGGAAAATAATCCCTACAATTAATGAAACTCGTGTATCCTCATTAAACCACATACCGATGAGTACCATTATTAAAAACGCAATTGTAGCATAATTTGTTACAGGAGCAAAAGGAGTTTTAAATGGGTGATTTTCCAATTGCGACCTTTTAATTTTTCTAAAACGAATCTGACTAATCAAAATGACAAACCACGGAATCATCCCTGGCAGTACACTAGCACTATAAACATAGACAAATAGGTTTTTTGGAGCAATGTAGCTTAAAATAACGCCAACCACTAAACCAACTAGCACACCAGCTGTACCTAGAATTGGTACACCATTATTTGAAAGCTTTGCAAAAAACTTAGGTGCCTGACCATTCATAGCAAGAGTGTAAAGCATGCGCCCAGCGCTATAAATTCCACTATTACAGCCACTCATAGCTGCTGTAATCACGACAAAGTTAATGATACCTGCCGCTGCAGTAATACCCACTTTTGCGAAAGTGGCAACAAACGGACTGCCGATAGTCCCTAACTCATCCCACGGATAAACCGTTACAATAATGAAAATTGCACCGATATAGAAAATTAAAATGCGCCAAATAATACTTTGTATCGCATTCGTAATTGTTGTTTGAGGATTTTTTGCTTCTCCCGCTGTAATCCCAATAAGCTCTACTCCTTGGTAAGCAGCAACAACTAAAGATAATGCAAAGAAGAAACCTGTCCATCCTCCAGTAAAGAAGCCTCCGTGAGCCCAAAGATTTGATAGACCAATTGCAATGCCTCCATTGCCAATACCAAAGAAGATTAGGCCAAAGCCCGCCACAATCATTAGCACAATCGTGACAATTTTTATCATCGCAAACCAAAACTCAAATTCCCCAAATGATTTAACAGAAACAAAGTTGGCGACACCTAGTATTACCATGGCAATCAATCCAGGAATCCACGCAGGCAAATCAGGGAACCAATACTGCATGTACGTTCCGACTGCGATAATTTCGGACATCCCAACGATAACCCACTGAAACCAGTTACTCCATGCCGTTAAATAACCTGCTAATGGATGAATATATTTATAACCGAATGTTGCAAATGATCCCGTACTTGGCTCAACATAAAGCATCTCACCCATTGCACGCATGATAAAAAATATAAAAATGCCTGATATAGCATATGCAAGGAGCACGGATGGCCCAGTCCATTGAATAGCACTGGCAGAACCCATAAATAGGCCTACACCTATGGTACCACCAAGAGCAATCATTTGAATATGTCGTGCCTCCAAGCCTCTATTTAATTCTTTTTTTGCCACTTGTATACGCCCCTTTCTACTAATATTGCTTCGATAATTTACTTTATAAATAATAATAAATTCTTCCGATAAATACAAATGTATTTTTAGGAAAAACATATTTTTTGCTAATAGTAGAATTAAAACAGCAAGCGTATTATCTTGTAACTTTGTTGTAATGTGCTTTAATACAAAACAATTGAAGGCGCTTAAAATCCACTTATAGCAAGGAATAAGTGTAAAAACTCCATGTGAGATTTATCATTCATTGTTAAAATAAAGAGACGTACTGCATTACAAATATAAAAATTAAAATAAATAATAAAAATTATTTTATGTATACAAATAATTATTTCAGAATATTCTTAATTATTATTTCACATAAATAATTCCATTATTTTTTATTTAATTTTAATATTTCTTAAAATTCCACCAATTTAACAGAAAATTAGCAAAAACAATTGACCTGAAAGTCAAAAAAGTATAATATTTTTACATATTTCTATGAAAAAGAGGCTTACATGTGAGAAATTTATTATTTAGAAGAAAAAATATAGCTGATTTATTAAAAAAAGATGGAACAATTCAGCTCAAACAATCGTTAGGCGCTTTTGACCTTATATTGCTTGGCGTTGGCGCTATTGTTGGAACAGGGATTTTCATCTTGCCTGGCACAGTTGCTGCCACTCACGCAGGACCTGGAATTGTTTTTTCATTTATCATAGCTGCTATCGTTTGTGCATTAGCTGGCATGTGCTATTCTGAGTTTTCATCGAGTGTACCTGTCACTGGGAGTGCCTACACATATGGATATATTGTATTTGGGGAAATTGTTGCTTGGTTAGTTGGCTGGGCGCTGCTTTTAGAGTATGGCTTAGCCGTTGCAGCCGTTGCAACAGGGTGGTCATCTTATTTAAGTGCTTTACTTGCTGGCTTCCAAATTTCGATGCCAACTGCAATCTCGGGTTCATTCAATCCCTCCGCTGGTACGTATATTAACTTACCGGCAATTGTCATAATTTTCGCTACTGCATTTTTCTTAACACTTGGCATAAAAGAATCAACAAGATTAAATTCCATTATGGTGTTCTTGAAAGTTGCAGTGATTTTACTATTTATTGGCGTTGGTATATTTTACGTCGAGCCAACAAACTGGCAGCCATTTCTACCATTTGGCGTAAGCGGCGTATTGGGTGGCGCAGCACTTGTATTCTTCGCTTACCTAGGATTTGATGCTGTTTCATCAGCAGCTGAAGAAGTAAAAAATCCTCAGCGGAATATGCCCATTGGAATAATTGGTTCACTATTAATATGTACTGTTCTTTATGTCGTTGTTTCACTAGTGCTAACAGGCATGGTGCCGTACACGCAGCTAAACGTCAGTGATCCTGTAAGCTATGTCATGCAGCTCGTTCATCAAGATTGGATTGCTGGTATCATTTCATTAGGTGCAGTTTTAGGAATGATGACAGTTATTCTTGTTATGTCCTACGGAGGGACACGCTTACTATATGCACTAGGTCGTGATGGTTTACTGCCAAAAAGCATGGCAGAGCTAAGTCCAAAATTCAAAACACCCGTGAAAAATACTTGGGTATTCGCAGTGCTCGTTGCTTTCTGTGCTGGTTTCGTTCCTTTATCAAAACTTACTGAGCTTGTTAATATGGGAACACTCGTAGCTTTCACAATCGTCTCAATTGGTGTCATTTATTTAAGAAAAAATAAAAACATTCCTTCAGGTGGTTTTAAAGTACCATTCTTCCCTGTGTTACCTATTTTGTCATTCTTCATGTGTTTATTTTTAATTTCACAGCTATCCGTACATACTTGGATTGCTTGCGGACTGTGGTTTATATTAGGCTTAATTATATACTTTGTATACGGGCTGAAGCATAGCACGATGAATTAGAGTGACAGGCACTCAAACAATTCTGAATTTTATCTACTCATTTAGACTTCTGTGGGAACGCACGAAATGTAAGACGCAACAAGATCGCAAAAGCGTGAGTTGCTGGATAAGAATGCCCACGGAAGTGACAGGCACTCAAACAATTTTTTGTCCGATTACAACAAATAAAATCCGCTGAAAGTTCAGCGGATTTTTTCAATTTATAAGTCTTATCGAATTATTGCAACAATGTTTGTTCCTGTAGTTTTGCCGCAAAATATTTGCGCGCATCTGCGGTAAGAATTTGCAAATGCACTACCTCATCCTGCCGAGCAAACTCCACAAACATACCACTTAAGTTTTCATACACATATTTGATTTTAAAGCCATTATCTAAAAAGTCGTCAACCTTTTTTATTTCTTCCGTACTTTGTAAGAAATCTGACATATCCACACCCCTCTTTTACTTTCTACTCAGCACCTTTTATTTCAAGTATTGGATCAGCTTGATCTGCTGTCTCAACGTCATCTGAACTTGCTGCCGGCTGAGACACTAATTCTTGACCAAAAAGTTCATCCAAGTTGTGACCAGCAGTTATTCCTAAATACTTTTCATCACTTGGATCCTCTATTTCAGCTTGTGGATACTTTTTGAACCACCAATACTTCGCTAACACATAGTAAACGAGCGCTCCTACACCGAATCCAACTAACGATGAATACGCAGAAAAAACATTTGCCACTGCACCACCGATAATCCAAGCGATTAAACCTGCTAAATTAAAGCCATTCAAATATTTGAATTGGCCATTTAACTCATACAAATCTTTTACGTTCACACGTCGTTTACGAATCAAATAATAATCTGCGAATAAAATACCGACTATTGCTGTTAATATACCGCCTATAATTAATAGCGCGTTCACTAAAACATCAAACAAGCTCCACGGCTGTGCAAGGATTCCGATAACCCCTGCAATGACAACGCCTACCCAGAACGGAACTTTTGGCCCGCCAATATTTGAGAATATAGTAGCTGCCGGTATTACATTAGCAGATGTATTCGTTGACCATTGTGCTAAAACGATCATTAATAAAAGTATCCCTAAAATAAAGCCGCTCGCGCTCTGCTGTAATGCGTTAATTGGATCAGCAGATGCGACAGCCATATAACAAACTGCTCCGATTGTAACGATAAACGTATTCGTAATAGGCATAACAATTAACGAGCCGACTAGCTGCGTTTTGTTACGTTTAAACCAATTGCGCTCATTTTTTGGTGCTTTAAAGAAGCGAGAAAGGGACGGCATATCGGCTGCTAATGTAGCCCAGAAGCCCATATTCGCCATAATAACAATCATAAATGCTGTAAAAGCTGCTACACCTGTAGTTGGCGTTTCAACCCAAGACCAAACGTCTTTTCCTTGAGTTGTGGCAGCATCAGCTAATGTTATATACATCCAACAGGAAATCAATATTATAATCGGCGCCGCTAAATCTGCAAACCGCTCAATTGATTTAATACCTAATGAAGTATTAAATAGCTGAAGGGCAGCAAAGACAAGAAAGCATAAAAACCAATTATTAAAATCAAATAGTAAATTTAAAATACCGTTAATAGCCATTGCTCCGAAATATGTGTTTATACCAAACCAACAGGCTGCTGTCACGCCTCGAACTAACGACGGTATATGTGTTCCAAACGTACCGAAAGGAGCACGCATATATACAGGAAAAGACAAGCCATGCTCTATCCCGATATCACCAATTAACGTCATAAATACACCGATTAAACAAGAACCGATTAACGTAGCCAAAATTACCATAGGTAAAGGTAAACTAATAATAGCAGCACCGCCAATGGCAAAAGCCGCTAATACTATAGCCATTCCTATCCAAATAACTGCAAAACCGAATGTTCCAATATTTCTTTGTTGATGTGTCACTGGAAGTAAATCAGGGGATTTCAAATAATTCCCGTCATGTTCCATACATTTCGCTCCTTTTTATTAGATTATGCATCGGCATCAAGCAATCCCAATGATGCGTACAGTCGATATCGCTCATCATTTGTGACATGAGCCGCTAGCATGATTTTTCATTCTAGTAGTGAAACATTACCTGGCAAAGGATGACTGCCCTACTAAATGAAATTTTCCGTGACATCTACTTGAGGTTTCCTCCCTTTACAGGAAAGGGAGGTGGAATAACAGTTACTACTTAACAGTCGAACGTTTTATTTAGATAGACTACTCATAATTAATTGACGTTCATTCCAAGTCATTGGTGCAATAGCAGATTTTCTTTCAACCATTGTAATTGCGCCATCAACTGGACACACAATGGAGCATAAATTACAACCGACGCAATCCTCCTCACGAACCTTTAACATCGACACTCCATTTTCTGTATATAAATCGATACATTGATGAGACGTATCTTCGCATGCAATATGGCACTTATTACAGTTAATACATACATCATTATTAATTTCAGCGACTATTTTATAATTTAAATCTAAATTGCCCCAGTCTGAATAGCGAGAAACAGAGCGGCCGACTAGGTCCATCACAGATGCAATTCCTTTATCATCTAAATAATTATTTAGTCCATCAATCATATCTTCGACAATACTAAATCCGTGGTGCATCGCTGCTGTACATACTTGCACACCTGTAGCACCCATTAAAATAAACTCGGCGGCATCTTGCCAATTAGAAATACCACCTATACCCGATATCGGAACATTAATGTGAGGATTACGGGCGCACTCTGCTACCATATTTAATGCAATTGGCTTAACAGCTGGACCACAATAGCCGCCATGTGCTCCTTTACCAGCAACATGAGGCACAGTGTTCCATGTATCTAAATCGACACCTGCCAAGCTATTAATTGTATTAATCATACTAATAGCATCTGCCCCACCTCTTGTCGCCGCTTCAGCCGTTACTGTTATATCCGTTATGTTAGGTGTTAACTTCACAATGACTGGTGTACGTGCTGCTTCTTTCACCCAATACGTTTGCTTTTCCACCAATTCAGGTACTTGACCAGAGGCGGAGCCCATTCCTCGTTCTGCCATCCCATGTGGACAACCAAAATTAAGCTCAAGTCCATCTACCCCCACATCTTCTACTCGTTTTACAATTTCATGCCACTTTTCCTGCTTCGGTTCTACCATAAGGGAAGCAATAATGGCATGGTCAGGGAACCTTTTTTTCGTTTCATAGATTTCTTTTAAGTTTACTTCTAACGGTCGATCTGTAATTAATTCAATATTATTGAAGCCTGCCACTCGTTGTCCGTTATAACTGACCGCTGCAAATCGTGAAGAAACATTTAAAATCGGTTCACCTAATGTTTTCCATACAGCACCACCCCACCCTGCTTCAAATGCACGTTGCACTTGATAGCCTGAGTTCGTTGGCGGTGCTGATGCAAGCCAAAATGGATTTGGTGATTTGATCCCCGCTAAATCAATTCGTAAATCTGCCATGTCACTTCCCCCCTTATGCAATCTCGCTTGGTTTTCTTAAACGCTCATGAATCTTATAAGCTGCATCTTTACCTTGCTGAACTGCTGTTACAACCATTGCCTCACCTTGTCCGTTTCCAAACACAACATCACCACATGCAAACACTTTTTTATTGGATGTTTGCATCGTCGTTTCATCAATATCGACAACCCCATGTGTATGCTGCAATCCAAAAGATTCAATTAATGATACGAAACGTGTTTGACCAATCGCTTTAATGACTGCATCGACGCTTATTATAAAGTTGGACCCAGCTATTTCTTCTGGTCTTTGGCGGCCATCTGCTCCTGGTGCACCTAGCTTCATTTTCGTGCATTCAATGCCAACAACTTCACCAGCTTCATTGCCGATAATTTTTTTCGGCGCAGTTAACCAGTTAAACTCCACACCATCTTGCTTGGCAAATTCAAATTCAAATTTATAGGCAGTCATTTCTTTTTGAGTTCTTCTATAAAGAATTTTCACATTGTCTGCACCTAATCGCACAGCACAAGTAGCCCCATCAATTGCTGTATTACCAGCACCAATTACAGCTACGCGTTTCCCTACCATCTCAGTTGGAAGCGCTCCCACTTTTGTTTGCTTTACAAACTCAATTGCATCGTGGACGCCGACAAGTTCTTCTCCCTCGATCCCAAGATTCGGCACTGCTCCCATACCAACTGCTAAAATAACACTGTCAAATTGTTCTAAAATTTCATCTGCGGAAATATCAATTCCAACCCTAGTATTTGTTTGAATGTTTACACCAAGCTTCACAATTTGTTCAACTTCCCAATCAGCTACCTCATTTGGTAATCGGAATGACACGATGCCATAGCTTCCTAGCCCACCTGCTTTCGATTCAGCTTCATAGATTGTGACACTATAACCAAAACGACTAAGCTCACGTGCCGCAGAAAGACCCGCTGGACCAGCTCCAATAATAGCGACCTTTAGTCCATTACTTTCGCCTTTCTTAAATAGCTGTGCATTTGTCTCCATTGCCCAATCAGTAGCATAACGCTGTAGTTCGCCAATTTTGATTGGCTTCGTTGAGGAATTTAATACACATGCCCCCTCACAGAGCTCCTCTGTTGGACAAACTCTTGCACAACTTGCACCAATTGGGTTTGCTTCTAATATAGTAGTAGCAGAGCCCTTCATATTACCTGATGCAATTTTTTTTATGAAATTTGGTATTTGAATACTCGTTGGACAAGCTTTAATACAAGGTGCGTCATAACAATAGAGACAACGATTTGCTTCTTCAATTGCTTCATTTTTTGTCATTCTGCTAGTTAACTCAACAAAATTACGTTTAAGTTGCTTCGTCATTTCATGTTCTTGAATCGGAACCATTTCCACATCCCCCTCATGTGTTCTTGATGTGACTCGCCATTGTTTAATAGCCGATTGTCTTGTTCTCCAGTCAAAACAATCGGCCATGCATTGCCTTTTATTCAATTATGTCTTATTTGATTTAGCCGGTGAGTGAACTTCACTAAATCGAAGAGCTATTTGCTATACTTTCCCCACTTATAAAATGGAAAATCTGCTGAACCAAGTTATATTTTTATCGTTTCTGCAGCAGATGTTTTCAACTCTCGTTTTATAAAACGCCCACTACCTAATATACCGACAAATTCTTTTTCTTTAATAACGTATTCACCACGTACAAGGACAGAAATTGGTTCACCAGTAACTTCCCAGCCTTCATACGCGTTATAATCGACATTCATATGATGTGTTTTAGCGGAAATTTCGCGTTTTACATCTGGATCGAAAATAACAATATCAGCATCTGAGCCAATTGCAATTGTCCCTTTTTGAGGGAATAGACCGAAGATTTTTGCTGCACTCGTCGAAATCATATCGACAAATTCATTAATTGATATTTTGCCCTTTGCGACACCTTCTGAATATAAGATGCTAAAGCGGTCTTCAATAAACGGTCCACCATTCGGAATTTTTGAAAAATCATTTAATCCTAATTGTTTTTTACCGTTAAAGCTAAATGAGCATTGATCAGAACCAATTGTTTGTAATTGCTTCGCTTTTAGCGCATTCCATAGATGCTCCTGATGATATTTCGGACGAAGTGGTGGTGACCAAACGTATTTCGCCCCTTCAAAGCCTGGTTGTGCTAATGCAGACTGATCTAAAGTTAAATAAGGTGGACATGTTTCTCCATACACGTCGTAGCCTTTTTCACGCGCAGCGATAATTTCGTCTACCGCCTCTTTACAAGTAACATGAACAACATACAATGTTGCGCCTGCTAAATGAGCTAGTTCAATCGCACGTTTTGTCGCTTCACCTTCTAACTCTGCTGGACGAGTAAGAGCGTGGTAAATAGGCTCTTTATGTCCCGCTTTTCTCGCCTCTTCAACAAGCTCGTCGATTACAGAGCCATTTTCACAATGCACCATAACGGTAGCGCCAACATCTTTTGCAATTTTAAAAGCTTTAAAAAGCGTGCGATCTGTCGCTTGAAATTCTTTTGCATAAGCCATAAAGACCTTTACAGATGTAATCCCTTCTTGCTCTAATAATACCGGTAACTCCGCCTCTGTCTCTGGCGTTAAATCACCAATCATTAAGTGGAATCCATAATCAATCGCTGATTTCCCTTTTGCCTTTTCATGCCACTTGTCAACAGCTGTAGAAAGTTTCTTTTCACCAGCCGTTAAGCAAAAGTCTAAAATGGTTGTTGTGCCACCAAACGCCGCCGCAATCGTACCAGATTTCCAGTCATCATCTGTCACTGTATTGTTAAAGGGCATATCTAAATGTGTATGCGGATCAATCCCTCCTGGCATAACATATTTGCCTGTAGCATCAATAATTTCTGCGCCTTCTACGGATAAATTTTTGCCAATTTGTACAATCTTTCCATTTTCTATAAGAATATCTGCCTCGTACACATCTGAAGCAGTTGCTACTCGTCCACCTTGAATGATTTTTTTCATGCTATCCCTCACCTTTCGTGTCAATTCAAGTAAATTATGTTGAATCTATTCTAGTAGCCTGATAGTTTGCAAAATCACCATAAAAATTTAACTTGCGCTTAGCACAGCTGAGTCCGTCATGTTCAAATGTACTTATCTATTAATATTCTAGTAAAATTAATTTAACGTATACGATGCCCCTATACTAAATTTCGTTTGCATTGTTAGTACCGTTTCAAGTAGTACATCTGCTCCTTTTGCGCAATCTTCAAACGATGTTTCCTCCTCCTCGCAATGACTCTTACCATGAATACTCGGTACAAAAATCATTGCTGAAGGAATCATACTAGCTATATATTGCGCATCATGTCCTGCACCACTAAACATTCGATGAGCACTATAACCAAAGCGCTGGCATGACATTTCGATTTCATCACAAATTTGTGTATCAAACATTACCGTATCTCTACCCCACAGTTTAACTGGCTGTATGCGGCAACCCATATCCTCTGTCGGTAAGGCATTCAATATTTCTTCAACTCTTTGCATTACATCAGGCTTTTGATGACGCGAATCAATTGTAAATGTCACTTTATTTGGAATAACGGTATGAATATTAGGGAAAACATTCATTCGTCCAAACGTAAACACTAATTGTTCGTCAATTTCCCCAAGCTGTTCATGTAAAGACAACATTGTTTTTGCTGCAACAATCATCGGATCTTTGCGCATTGACATAGGGGTCGTGCCAGCATGATTAGATTCACCTGTGATAGTAATTTCATAACATACCATTCCAAGTACACCTTGGACAACGCCAATTTCTAATTGCTTCGCTTCTAGTACTGGCCCTTGTTCAATATGGAGTTCGATATAAGCGAGTGCTTCTTTTAAACGATGCTGCGGGTCACCCTCATAACCACTAGCTTTTAATGCCTCTTGAAAGGACATGCCATTTTTATCAACCGACTGTAGCATTTTGTCCTTCTCAAATTTTGAAGCAATTACGCCTGAGCTCATCATCGCTGGATCAAAGCGAGCACCTTCTTCATTTGTAAAATTAACAATCATTAATGGTACATCTAGCTCTACATCGTTGTCCTTCAATGTTCTAATCGCTTCTAAAGCTGTTAAAACACCTAAAACACCATCAAACTTGCCACCCTTTTCAACAGAATCTAAATGTGATCCCATGACAATTGGAGGAACTTCTTTTTTTCCTGGTAGAAGGGCATAGATATTGGCCATATCATCCACCTTGATTTCCATACCTAATTCCTCGCAACACTTGCAAAAATAATCTCTAGCTAAAACATCCTCATTCGAAAGAGACAAACGTGTTACGCCACCGTTTATAGTAGCCCCAAACTGACTAAATTGTTCAATTGAATCTTGCAATCGTCTACTATTACATTTATACATATGCAAGTCCTCTCTTTCACAGTAGTTAATAAACATTCTAAATTAGATAAAATTTACGAGATATGGATATAAAACTAAAAAAATATGTGCATCTGCATATGATATATGGTAAGTTATGTTCATATTAAGGGGGGAAACTATGGGAACGATTCGCAAAATTGTGGAGGGAGTTCAATTCCCTATGCTGACATTAGTAGCTGGACAAAGTGGAGCACATCGCAGAGTTACCGGTATTAACGTAGTAGAAAGCATTGATTTAATTATGTTTTGCCGACCAAATGAACTAGTCGTCACTACAGGTATTAACTTATCACAGCAAGAAGATTCCTTAGAACAACTCGTTAAGTTAGCTTACGCAAAAAAAGTAGCAGGCTTTATTATTAACATAGGCCCTTATATTTCTGCTATTCCACAGTCGATCATCACTTTTGCTAACGAGCATAATTTCCCTGTTTTTCAAATGCCTTGGCATTGTCGAATAGCTGATTTATTAAAAACTACTTTTCAATTTATTGCGAACCATCATCAAGAGCATTCCATCGAAGAAAAGGTCCTTTATAATTTACTTTTTCACTATAAAAAACATATGGACACGACAAAAGAACAACTAGCGCAACTCGGATTCCCACAAGGTAGAGAGCTTGCCATCATCACTTGCTCAACGATAGGCTCCCAGTCTAGCATTGACAGATATGAGGTCATGGTCCAATTTGCATTTCAACATCGCTATAAACGGTTTTTAAAACTAAAGTATAAAAATCACCTCATTTTTTTAATTGATAGGGCACAAATCAATACACCGAACACCCCCTTCTCGAAAATTGTTGAAGAAATCTATGATAAAATTAAACAAAAAAATGGCACCCTCGATATGATTATCGGTAAAGGAAACTATCAAAAAGAGCACGAAAATATACGTAAAAGCTATGAAGAATCATTAACTGTTATTCAATTAGCACAGCTTCATAACAACCGATTTTTATATAAATATAAAGATATTGGTGCCTATCAAATTATTATGGCCGTTCAAAACCAACCATTAATGCAATCCTTTAGCCAAGATATATTAGGTCAATTACATCGCTACGATGAGCTACACAACACGGATTATGTAGCATTTTTACGCATTTTTCTTGAGGAAAATGGCAGTACGAGTAAAATTAGCGAACGACAATTTATACATCGTAATACCGTCCTTTACAAAATTAAAAAAATAGAAGTGCTTTTAGATATGGATTTAACAAATCCATTTACAAAAACAAATCTCTACTTAGCTTTTTTAATAGAGGATGTGTTAACACATCATTAATTGTAGTTTGTAGTATGGTACTCCTTTCAATATTTATATCTGAATTTTCAATCAATAGATTGTCCTTCTAAAACAATTAAGCTATTCATATAAAGTAATAATGGAGTAAACGCCATCTGTTGCAAATAAGCGCAGCTTTAATAACTGGAAATAAGTTTTAGTAGTATTGCTATAAATTGAATAGTTCATCATTGCTAGAATTGAAGGAGGAATGTTTAGAATGGTAACGAATACAGGCGTAAAAGAATTAGGGCATTTTATTAATGGGGAAATTGTCGTTGGCAAAAGTGGGAACTTTTCTAATGTATATAACCCTAGTACAGGAGCAGTAATTGCACGTGTCCCTCTTGCAACAAAAGAAGAAGTGCAAGCGGCAATCGTTAGTGCTAAAAATGCATTTCCAGCTTGGCGCGGACTTTCCGTTGGGAAACGTGCTGAAATTGTGCTGAAGTTTCGGCAATTACTAACAGCACGCATGGATGAATTAATCGACTTGATTTGTACAGAAAGCGGGAAAACGATTGAAGATGCCAAAGGTGAAATTACAAGAGGCTTAGAGTCTGTTGACTTGGCAATCAATGCCCCTCATTTAGTAAAAGGCGAATATTCAGTTAATGTAGGTGGGAATATTAATGCATATTCTGCAAAAGCACCACTTGGCGTTGTTGCAGCGATTTCCCCTTTTAATTTCCCCGTGATGGTTCCACTTGCTATTACAAGTATGGCAGTTGCTGTAGGGAATGCCGTTATTTTAAAACCGTCTGAGCGTGTTCCTTGCTCTGCACTCTTTTTATCAGAGCTTTGGAAGGAAGCAGGTTTACCAGATGGGATTTGGACAGTCATTAATGGTGACAAGGATACAGTCAATGAGCTTTTAACGAATCCTTCCATTGAGGCTATTTCATTTGTCGGATCAACACCAGTTGCTGAATATATTTATGCAACAGGCTCTAAACATGGGAAACGTGTCACAGCATTAGGTGGTGGCAAAAACAATATGGTTGTTATGCCTGATGCAGATTTAGAACAAGTTGCAAATGCCTTTTTAGGTGCAGCTTATGGTGCTGCATCACAACGATGTATGGCCATTTCTACAATCATTCCAGTTGGCGAAACTACAGCTGAAAAGCTTGTAAAAATATTAGCTGATAAAATTTCAGCTTTAAAAGTAGGACCTTATACTGACAAAGAAGTTGATTTTGGTCCTGTTATTACTCAACAATCGAAAGATGCCATCATAGGCTTTATTGAACGCAGTCTTAAAGAAGGTGCTACTATCGTGTGCGATGGTCGTCAACCAGAAATTTCGAAAAAATCCAATGGTTTTTATTTAGGCCCAACATTATTGGATCACGTAAAACCAGGTATGGAGATTTATGAGCAGGAAGTATTCGGACCTGCTCGTAATGTCGTACGTGTGCAAACATTGGAGGAAGCTATTGATTTAATTAATAATCACGAGTTAGGAAACGGCGTAACTATCTTTACAAATAATGGAGCAGCCGCTCGTAAATTCACTTCTGAAATTGAAGTAGGTATGGTTGGCGTAAACGTGCCTATCCCAATTCCTGTCGGCTACCATAATTTTGGGGGCTGGAAACGTTCAAAATTTGGTGAAGGTCATATGTTTGGACCAGACCAAGTCCGCTTCTTTACGAAAGCTAAAACAATTTCCGAAAAGTGGTTTGAAGATACTACAGAATCTGCATCATCCTTTGCTTTTCCTAGTAATAACGACTAGAAATACAAGCCGTCTCACTGTGCATATGAGACGGCTATTTGTTACTAAAAAACTGATGTACCAACTTGGCCATCAGTTTTTTAGTGCTTACTTTTTCTTGTTATTTATATCTTTTTTGTTCGTTTTTGGAACATCTGTGAAATCTGCTTCTTCCCCAGCCTCCATACCATAACTCGGATTGCTATTAATACGAGTATGTGGATCGAAGTCCGCATCCTCATCCAAACGCTTCATGAGAATTGGAATTGATACAAGTCCAGCTAGTCCGACAAGTGCATATACCCATCTAGACAATACCGCTGTTTGTCCACCAAATAAATAGGCGACTAAATCAAATCTGAAAAATCCTATTAGTCCCCAGTTAATTGCACCAATAATTACGAGAACTAAGGCAATCCTATATAATACACCCATTCGTAGTACCTCCTTTCTTCTATAGTGGCGAAGCAAATCACAGGTCCGGCAAAGGTAAACCTTCACCATTGTAAAATGCAACACTTTGCTATGACTAATGGCAAACTGACCATTGGCCAATGTGTCATGTAAGTTATTTACAACACTCATAATGACGGTCTTATTTTTCGCAATAACTGTTTTTTTATACAAAGGTACGCTTTGCTAGTCCATAACTGCAAAAGAGCATACAAAAAGCACTAATAAATTTATTAGCGCTTAATATTTAGTACTCGTTATTTACCTTTATGAAATGACTTTTCATGCTGAAGTAACCATTCTTTCCGCCATAAACCGCCAGCATAACCAGTTAAAGTTCCATTTGAGCCAATAATACGATGACAAGGAATAACAATGCTTAGTTTATTTTTGCCATTTGCATTGCCAACAGCTCTTATCGCTTTTTCATTGCCAATTGACATGGCAATCGTTTTATAAGTCCCTATTTCAGCGTATCCTATATTAGTCAATGCTTGCCATACTCGGTTTTGAAAGTTGGTGCCTTCAACGCTATATGGAAAAGTAAAAGTAAAACGTTGTCCTTGAAAATATTCATCCAATTGCTTTAGGCAATCAAGTAAAATTTTCGGTGTTGAATCATTTTGGATATTTATTATTTCTTGTCGCTCGGAAAACATAATTGAACAAACAGCTTCATCACTTCCTATAATTTCTATAATACCGATAGGAGAATTGTAATCCAATTTATACTTTGTCATATAATGACCTCCATAAATAAAAGGTTGCATATGCTTGCCACCCTTGCCATTGTACTTCAAACTCTTTTAATTCATCTATTGTTGGTTTTCGATCTAATGCTAATTGCGTTTTTAAGGCATTTTGAAGCCCTACATCTGCAATAGGAAACGAGGTTGGATTATGAAAACATTTCATTAGGACATAATCCGCAGTCCATGCTCCAACTCCTCTTATTGCCATAAGAAATTTCTTCATGCTCGTACGATTTTGTTCCTTCAGCAATTTTTCTTTATTTAATTCACCACTTGCCATCTCTTGTGCAATTGTAATTATATATTCGGCTTTTCGAACAGTAAATTGTAATGCTTTTACATCTTCCACTTCTAAAGACGCGATTTTTTCACATGTTGGAAATACCCAATAGGTTTCCCCTTTATACGTCATACTCTCACCAAAATGTTCAACAAATCGTTTTTTTAGTGTATAGGCGAATGTTAAATTTATTTGTTGTCCGATAATCGCCCATACAAGTGCTTCAAATAAATCAGGAATACCTATTATCCGTAATCCATAATATTTTTTTACAGGTTGCTGCAAAATAGCATCTTGTTGTGCCATGTTATAAAAAGGCGCCAAGTTTCGATCTAAGTCGAACCATTCCCTTATATAAGCTATCACTTGTTCAATAGCAGCTTTGGAAGGCGTTTTGAGTGGAAAGTGAACCTGAATCTTTTGTGCGCTATAGCCAATTTTACATAGGATGAATTCATTATTAATTTTTAGTAATTTGTATAAAATTTTATCTTTTATCGTATGCAGTACTTCTTGATCGGATCTAGCTAAAAATAATAAGCATTCATCATAATTAAATAGCATTGGCGTACTTAGCTCGATGTGGCATTTTTCATCTGACTGTTTCATATTCATAGCTCCTTATATTGAAGGCTTCGATATTCAGTAGGAGAGCAATTTTTTTGGCGACGAAAAACTTTGTAAAAATTAGAAGAACTGCGAAATCCAGTTTCAAAGCAAATTTCTAAAATGGTTAAATTCGTACTCTTTAGTAAATGTGCTGCTTTATCAATTCTTATTTTTTCTAAATAAGTTCGTGGGGTTTCAGCCGTTGCTTGTTTAAATAATCGTTCAAGATGGAATGGGCTTATCCCAACATGATTGGCAATATGCTGCAACGTAAGCGATTGCTTGTATTCTTTCATTAAAAATGATGTAACCGCTTTGATAAGTTGCGCATGTGGAGAGTGCTCAACTTCAGGTTGACACCGTTTGCAAGCACGAAAGCCTGCTTGCTCAACCTTTGTTATATCATCGTAAAATGCTACATTTATTTTTTTCGGTTTTCTTGATCTGCACGAGGGACGACAATATATTTTTGTCGTTTTCACTGCCGTAAAAAATAATCCATCATAAGTTCGATCACAAGCCATTATTTTCTCCCACATTTCATCAAATGAAAGATTTATGGTACTGTCCATTAAATGCCTCCTTGCTTCAGCTATTTTTCATATAAAAATGACGTATCTCTCGTCTCGACTAACTGTGTCGCATTTTTTGTCAAATAAGCAATGATTGTATCTGATAATGCATTGCCAAAGCTAAAACGTTTAACGCCTAATTCTTGTAGCGTCTGACAATTCGTTAAACCTGGTAACGACATTAAATTAATGGGAGCATCTATAGCTGAAGTAATTTCTTTTATTTCTTCATGATCTATCAGCCCTGGTATAAAAATTCCACTAGCACCACTGTCCACATATGCCTTTGCTCTTGTCATTGTTTCCAAAAATGGCTGCTCTGATTGAAAATATGTATCTGTCCTTGCATTAATAAAAAAGTCTTTATAGCCATGCTGATCTAACATTGTTCTCATTTTTTCTAATAGGGAGCAATGTTCATTCATATTTCTTAGTCCTTTTTGTTGTTTTAGTGAATCCTCAATATTGATACCTGCTACACCAATATCGGCTGTTCTTAATACATTATCCAAAATTGTTTTCGTATCGCTGCCATACCCTGCCTCAATATCTGCTGAAACTGGGATATTTACATTATCCGTAATCGCTTTAATTATAGCTAAATGTCTATTAAAATCTATACATTCTCCATCTGCATAACCGAGCGAATTCGCAATTCCCCAGCTTGTAGTACCAATTGCTTTAAATCCTGCTTTTTCTAGTGTTAATGCAGATAGTAAATCCCAGGCATTCCCTAATAATAATAAATCTTGTGTGGCATGTAACGCATTGAATGTTTTTATTGTCGTCATATTTAATCCCCCTATACGTGATAGATAACATCTTAACAGGGGTTCAACAGTCATTTCGTCCTCATTCTTGCTGTTATGGTCTATTGCAACACTTTAATGACAATGAAAAAGCCACCTCTTTGCACCAATTATTAAAAATCCCTTCTAGCATAATGCTAAAAGGGACTTTTATTATTTTTGCCAATTGCTTAATTCCTTTAAAAGCTCTGGTAATTGTAGTTTTCTCACATCTATCGGTGGTAATGCATCAATAAATTCTTTTCCATACGATTTTGAGCTAATACGACGATCTAACACAATAAATGCGCCCTTATCTTGCGAAGAACGGATTAATCGGCCAAAACCTTGCTTAAAACGCATAATCGCTTCAGGTAAAGACAGCTCTGTAAAGGAGTTGTGCCCTTGCATTGTAAGGTGTTTGGCACGTGCCTTGAACACTGGCTCCTCTGGAGAAGAGAATGGCAGGCGTACAACGATTACGGAAGATAGTGCGTCACCTGGGACGTCTACTCCTTCCCAAAAGCTATTTGTTCCAAATAACACTGCCTGGCTAAATTTCTGAAACGATTTGAGAATACGCATCCGACTACCACCTGTAACACCTTGTGCAAAGAGCATATAGTCATCGAGTAGTTCACTATCTTGTATTAGTTCAACTGTTTTTCGCAGCATATCTTGTGCAGTAAATAAGACAAAGCAGCGGCCTTCTGTCATGCGAACTGTACGTGTAATGGCGTGCGCAACTGCCTCAATATATTCCGCCTGTGTAACTTTTTGAATGTCCGGCATATCTGTGACGATA
Source organism: Lysinibacillus sp. NPDC093197 (assembly GCF_044754025.1). Lineage (NCBI taxonomy): Bacteria > Bacillati > Bacillota > Bacilli > Caryophanales > Bacillaceae > Lysinibacillus > Lysinibacillus sp. NPDC093197. Next base: position 458,659 of record NZ_JBIVOH010000002.1, read on the forward strand.
AACGCCTTTGCACCTGCATAATACGAAGGAGGTGCCTGTAACTGTACGACATGCACACTGTCTGAAATACCTAGCTGACGTGTAATAAAACGTTCATTGCCTGGTACAGTTAATGTTCCTGAAGTCCAGACGATACTTGCTTGATTACGGAGTGGTGCAAGTACCTTTTCAATTATTGGTGTGACATTTACTGGCTTTTTATAAACATGTAGACTCCCTGGTACACTGCGCAAATCAAACTCAAACCACACTGAATTATCATCCTGTGGTAAAAGGAAAATTTCCTCCCATTCAGCAATTCTTAGCTTCATTTCACGAATCCAATAATGCCACTCGGATAATATAAATACTTCATTTTTGTCTAATTGCTCAATATTATTTTCAAAAGCTTTTCCAGCATCTACTGCAAGGTCTAGCCATTGCTGTAATAGTTTGCTTACTTGTAAAAGTGGCTCTTTTGCAAGTAATACATCCTCTAAAAACAGTGTACACTTGCTACTTGTTTGTTTGCCTTTAATTTGCTGTTGTACTTTTTGTACTACACGCTGGATTGTTTCGTCAAACACACGCTGTAGACGTATAAATTGTTTATCTAGTTGCTGTAAGCTTTGCATCGGAATGCGCTGCTTCTTCTTGGCAGCCTGACTAAATTGCTGAAAGAGAGCTGTTTCTTCCATTGTACCAATTTGGCCAAAAACATATTTCCATTGTGTATACGAAAAGACCGTTTCATCCTGTTGCATAGCTGCTTGAATAACTTGATGGGCTTCGTCAATAATCCAACCATCGATTTGTGTAAAAATTGGCGTTTGACGAACTAAATCACTAATTACCATCGAGTGATTCGTCACGATGCAATCCGCTGTTGCACTATTTTTTAATGCTTGCTCGTAGAAATCAAAGCCTTTTGTCGATTTTTCATCAGGTATTTTGCGGATTTTTTCTAAAAATAGCTGTCCTCCACCAGAAACATTAAGTTCACTTAACACACCAGTTTGGGTTTTTGTCAGCCATACTAGCAATTGTAAAATTGTAAAGGTATCGTCATATGATTCATCTGCATATGCTATACATTGCTCAAAGCGTGCGAGGTCAATATAATGTTGCATGCCTTTAAGTACAGCAACATTTACTTTTGTGCCAAGAATTTTTTCGATTTTTGGTAGTTCCTCTTCGACAAGCTGCTCCTGTAAATGTGCTGTATACGTACTAATCGCTATCTTTTTATTGTGCGCTCGTGCATATAAAATACAAGGTAAAAGATAACCAACCGTTTTACCGATGCCTGTAGAAGCCTCGATAATACATTCTTCTTTCGTGTTTAATGCTTGCCAAATCGTATCCATCATTGCAAATTGAGCAGGTCGTTGCTCGAAGTTAGGCATAGCCTTTGTCATCATTGCTTCTTTGTCTTTTGCCGTTTGAGGATAAGGTGCTAGTTCCGGCTTAAAAACCTGTTTTTGACGACCATCACAAATCGCAAAATTGCGATAGTAGGTAATATGTTCATCAGTCGAACTTTGATGGCGTTTTATTTGTAGTGCCTCAAAGAAAAGCTGGGATAAATTAGATTTTAAACGGAACGAGCGTTTATGCATTTGTTCAAGCGTTAGCTGTGGAAGCTTTAGAAGCTCATTCCAACTACGTTTAAAAAGCTCAGCTGTTGCAAGTGCGTCATCGTCCGCTCTATGTGCATTTTCAAGTTCAATATTTAAATCCGCTGCTAAATCACCTAGCTTAAAACTAAGTGACATAGGGAATAAAATTTTTGCTAGCTCTACCGTATCCATTTTCTTACCATGCCATTTCGGTAAACCAGCTCGTTTGAATTCTGCTTGTAAAAAGGATAAGTCAAAATCGGTATTATGCGCGACAAAAACACAATCGGCAATCAATTCATATATGTAGTCCGCATGTGCCTCGAACGGCAAGGCATCTTTGACATCCTCGTCCGTAATATGCGTTAAATCTTGTATAAAGGACGGAATAGATTTACCTGGATGAATAAATTTTGTATAAGTTCGTTCTATTTCCCAATCCTTCATAATTACAATGGCAATTTGAATCATACGGTCACCATTTGCTGGAGAATGACCTGTCGTCTCCAAATCAACAATTGCATACTTTTGACTTTCCATCATACATCTCAACTCACAGTTCACATTAGATAGATGAATTTTATCATAAATTCATCGCGCTGGTCATCCTTCCACCATCTTGGATGAAAGAAAACGCTTTTTCGCTAATGTTTTTCCATAAAACTCCTTAAAATTGTTTGAAAATTGTTTGAGTGACTGGCACTTTTACATAATTCCAAAATTGTTTCAGAATTGTGTGAGTGCCTGACACTTTTACATAGACGACTAGCAAAACATAGGCTTCTAAAAGCGTAAAAATCCACTTCACTTTCCGCGGGCACATTGTAAGCCGCAACCGTCGCTATCGCGCCGCTTGTTGCGTCTTACATTGTTTGCTATTCCCGCAGGAGTCTTCGTGGATTTTTACTTAGTTATAATAAATTTTCTTACTTGCAGTGCTGCTTGATTTCAAAATTGTTTCAGAATTGTCTGAGTGACTGGCACTTTTACATAGACAACTAGCAAAACATAGGCTTCTAAAAGCGTAAAAATCCACTTCGCTTTCCGCGGGCACAATGTAAGCCGCAACCGTCGCTATCGCGCCGCCTGTTGCGTCTTACATTGTGTGCTATTCCCGCAGGAGTCTTCGTGGATTTTTACTTAGTTATAATAAATTTTCCTACATACAGTGCTGCTTGATTTCAAAATTGTTTCAGAATTGTGTGAGTGACTGGCACTACAATATAGTTGCTTCAGGCTCGTAGGCAATCATTTCTTTTATTGTATTACCTTCTCCCATAATCGCTACTGTTGGTTTATGTTCTTTTGCCTCTGCATTATCCACATAAACATAAGAGATAATAATGACGATGTCTCCGCGTTGTACAAGGCGCGCTGCCGCACCATTTACACAAATAACACCTGAGCCACGCTCACCTGCAATAATATAAGTTTCAAAGCGAGCACCATTATTATTATTTACGATATGCACTTTTTCGTTTGGTAGCATACCAACTGCATCTAAAATATCCTCATCAATTGTGATGGATCCTACATAATTTAAATCCGCTTCCGTTACAGTAGCACGGTGGATTTTGCTATTCATCATCATGCGTAACATATTATTTTCCTTCTTTCACATTAAAGATACAATTATCGATTAATCGCGTTTGACCGATATAGACAGCAGCTGCTAAAAGGACTTGTTCCGTTTGAGCTGTTACTGGTAGTAGGTCTGGGTAAGCCAATAATTCAATATAATCAATTTTTCCATGTGTGCGTGCAGTGATGTGCGCCTTTGCTTTTGCCAGTGCCCCAGTTGCATCACCATTTGCTAGAAAGCTATCTCTAGCAAGCTGTAAAGCCTCATATATAGCCGGTGCTTCACTTCGATCTTTAGCATTCAAATAGACATTGCGCGAAGATTTTGCTAAGCCATCCTCCTCACGTACGATAGGCACGACACGCATTTCTAACGGGAAATGATAATCACGTATCATCGTAGCGATAATAGCCGCTTGCTGTGCATCCTTTTGACCGAAATACGCACGGGTTGGCTGAGTTAAGTGAAATAAAATTGATACGACCTGTAATACGCCATCAAAATGCCCTGGTCGGCTTGCGCCACATAAAATTGTTGCCTGCTCGCCTGCATAGATGCGAATACCACCATTATGCGGATATATTTCTTCAACACTTGGTGCAAAAACAATATCTACACCTACAGATCGTGCTAAAGCCGTGTCTCGTTCTAAATCACGAGGATAACTTTCAAAGTCCTCGTTTGGACCAAATTGCGTCGGATTAACGAAAATACTCATAACAACAAGGTCATTTTCTACACGTGCTTTTGACGCTAATGTTAAATGGCCTTCATGCAAATAACCCATCGTTGGCACTAAACCAATTGTTTTTTGCGCTTTCTTAGCTGTTTGAATTTCTGCAGTTAGTGCTTCGATTGTCGTGATGACTTTCATTTATTTAACGCCTCCGTATAGCTGATCCAATGCTTCATCCTTCATCGTGAAGGAGTGGTTTAATGTAGGGAATGTCCCAGTCTTCACTGCATTTACAAAATTAGCAATACCACTACTTGCTTCACTTCCCATATCGGCATAGCGTTCCACAAATTTTGGTACATGATGTGATCCATAGCTAAGCATGTCATGGAAAACTAACACTTGTCCATCTGCTTCAAGTCCAGCGCCAATGCCAATCGTAGGAATAATTAGTGCAGCGGAAACTAGCTCTGTTAGCTGGTGTGGAATACATTCTAATACAATTGCACAAGCGCCCGCAGCTTCACACTTTTTGGCATCCTCAATAAGTTGTTTTGCCTGTTCGGCTGTCTTCCCTTGTACCTTATAGCCCCCAAGCACTCCTGCTAATTGCGGTTGCAAGCCTAAGTGCGCAACGACCGGGATCCCTGCTGATGTTAATTTACTTATAACCGGCAGTACATCCCCCGCACCCTCTAGCTTAAGAGCATCTGCACCAGTCTCCTGCATCATAGATACCGCAGTTTTTAAAGTGTCGTTAATATCACCTTGATAAGACCCAAATGGCATATCCACGATAACAAACGTATTTTTTGCCCCTCGACGGACAGCTTTTGCATGGTGAACCATATCCGCTACGGTAACTGGCATCGTTGAAGGGTAACCAAGCACTACCATTCCAAGCGAATCCCCTACGAGAATCATTTCAACGCCTGCTTCTTCTGCAAATGTTGCGGAAGGGTAATCGTACGCTGTTAACATGACGATTTTCTCTCCTGCTGCTTTCATTTTTAAAAAATCTGATGTCGTCTTCATTGTGTAGTCCTCCTTTTTTTAAGGAAAAAAACAAAAAGACCTTTCTATTCCTTAAAATGGACAGAAAGGTCATGTGTTCGTTCAGAACCGTTTTACCTCATTGTTGTTAACATACCAGCAGGATTTTGTTTGCTATGCAACTAAAAATCCGTGACATGACGATGAGGTTTTAACTTCATTTAAACAAATAGAAACCAGCCATTTCAACTTTTATAGTTAGGCTATTTCTACTTAATCAAGTTAAATTTTGAACGCATCGTTTTCTTCCGTCCCTGTCTATAAAGATCAAGGCAGATATTTGTTGTAATTTGTAAATTGCTTTTGAAGGTGCCGTTCACAAAGGATACTGCCCTTCAGCACTACTATAACAGATTCCAATTAATCTTCAAATATTTTTTTCTAGCAATGGACTTCCCCTAGTATTTCGTTCGAACATTTTTTCACAAAAATTGACAAACACATATTATACGTCATATACTATCAGCATACTATACAGCATATATTATAAAACCTTGTATAGGTAATTGAATGTGAGGTGGAAAGATGACATTTCAGCTAGGCTCCGCATTACTCGATGCTTGTGTACTTGCGATTGTTGATAAGGAGGATGCATACGGCTACTCATTAACACAGCAGGTACAATCTGTGATGGATATATCCGAATCAACGCTGTATCCGGTTTTACGCCGTTTACAAAAAGCAAACTACCTAACAACATATGACCAGCCCTACCAAGGGAGAAATAGACGGTATTATCAAATAACCGAGCAAGGGCGTATACGATTGCTAGAGCTTTTACAGGAGTGGCAAATGTATAAGCAAAAAGTTGACTGTGTACTTTTAGGAGGGAAATTAGATGGATAGAGTAAGCTATTTAAAAAAGCTACGAGGCAAATTAAGTCGGCTTCCTGCGCATGAGCTAAATGCTGCGCTTGTCTATTATGAAGAGTATTTTGATGAAGCAGGCGCAGAAAATGAGCAGCAAGTCATTTCACAACTAGGTTCTCCCTCTGTTGTTGCTTCACAAATAATGGCTGACTTTGCTTTAAAGGATTTAGATGCAACACCCGCTTCTACAAAGAAAAATATGACCGCTATTTGGCTCATTATTCTTGCAATATTGTCGGCACCATTATCTTTACCAATACTAGCAGTTGCGGTAGCACTTATGATATCGGTTGGAGCAGTCATTTTTAGCGTTGTTGTGGCGATTGTTGCAACAGTTCTAAGCATCTTTTTAGGCGGTGTTGTGGCACTCATTGCAGGCTTCTTTGTTTTAACAGAGCACTGGCCAACAGCATTGCTCTTTATGGGAATAGGACTAATTGTAACAGGATTGGGTGTTTTACTTTTCCCTGCCGTAGCACGCTTGATTAAGAAAATTGGTCTTGTTTGTGTGGAAGTATTGGCAAGTTTATTCCGTAAAATTACAAAAAAGCGTAAAGGGGGATTTTAAATGATTTCGCGATATAAGCTCATTGCGCTTAGTATGATTACTTTAGGTATTTTACTTGCCGTAATTGGTTTTTCCTCTGGAGGAAGATGGTTTATCATAAAAGAAGATAATGGCTTCACTGTCCCAGCAAAAAATGGGCTCGAAAATAATTTTTATGCACTTGAAGCATTTACAGATCTACACATAAACAATGACTACGGGGATGTTGAAATACTTCAGTCAGATAGCTATACATTAGAAACAAACGTTATGAAAAATACGGACGTAACTTATAGTATGAAAGATGGCACTTTGACCGTTGAAACGAAAAGTAAAAGAAAAAGCGGTATGACGATTGGCATCGGGACATTCAAATCACCTTCCATAAAAATTACTGTTCCAAAAGATACAAAATTAAATTCCATAGTTATTGACAGTAATTTTGGCGATACAACGCTTAAAGGATTCGATTACAAGCAATTAAGCCTTAATGAAGATTATGGAGATATTCTACTGAAGAATATTGCAGGAGAAAAAACGGAGATTACTCAGTCTTTCGGTGATTTAACACTCAAGCAATTTAAAAGTAGCGGTCTTGTTGTTGAAAGTGAACATGGGGATATTACTATTAATGGGACACTGAACGGTCAATCCAACATCACCTCTAGCTTTGGAGATACTTTGCTACACTTAGACAATAAAAAAAGTGATGTAGGTTTCGAATTGAATACAAGCTTCGGAGATATTTCAGTAAATGATAGTTCGCAAAATAGTAAGGTTTCTCAGCTCCTTGCAGGAGAAAATCAGCTAAGCGTTTCACTTTTACATGGAGATATAGCATTATCTCTAAAATGATAACAAGATGCTGGTATAAAATAAAAAAAGAGTTAGATTGATTGCAATCAATCTAACTCTTTTTTGCTATGCCGTTAATGGCATGGCCGGTACAACGGTCGCTTTTCGCTAGAGTTATCTTTTACCCCTGTTTCAAAAAGCATTGTCGAGTAATTTAATTTTTTATAAAATTTTAATATCCCCCGAATAAATTGTTCGAATTGTACCATCATTTAATGTTAGCTGTAACACACCTTCATCTGTAATGCCGCTAGCAATGCCTTCAAAACGTTCTCGTAAAGTCGTCACTTCGATACGTTGTCCTATTGTGCATGACATTTGCTCCCATAGCTCTTTAATACTGGAGAAGCCCTCTTTTACGAATAGCTCAGTAAACTGCTCTAAATATTGTAAAATCGTTGCGACAAGTGCAGCACGATTAATTTCCTCTCCTGCAGCTATGCGTAGCGATGTGGCAATATTTGCGATGTCAGGAGAAAAATCTTTTTCTTGCTGGTTAGCATTGATACCGATCCCAACAAGTAAAGCTTGTACAAGGTCTGCCTCTGCCTGCATTTCTGTTAAAATCCCTGTACATTTTTTGCCGTTTATCAGTAAATCATTTGGCCATTTTATTGCAGGCTCTACATGTTTATATAATGTTTTAATGGCCATTGTAACTGCAACGGCAACGACAAGTGTAAATGAAGATGCTTGCTGTGGTGATACATCGGGTCGTAATATAATGGTCATCCAAATACCTGTACCTTTTGCTGATTCCCATGGTCTAGACATGCGACCGCGCCCTGCCGTTTGTTCTTCACCAATAACAATCGTTCCATCTGGGGCACCTTCTTGTGCTAGCTTATGCGCAATTATTTGTGTAGAATCCACGACATCAAAATAGTGAATTTGTCGTCCTAACCGCTCTGTTTTTAAAAATAATTCTAATTGTGTTGGACTTAAGCTATTCGGCACACCAGTTAACACATAGCCTTTTTTCTTAACCGTTTCAAAAGTGTAGCCTTCCTCCTGTAACGTCTGCATATGCTTCCAAATTGCAGTACGCGACACCCCTAGTGAATCTGCCAAGTCTTGTCCTGAAACTGCCTCACCGCTAGCTGCTAATAATCTTTTTAAAATTTCATCCTTCATGGACATACTCATACTCAAACCAATCCTTTAGTATTTTTCTTCATTGCACCTAATCACAACAGTGGCATTTCAAATATATCATCTATAACGAACTTGTCTCGTTAGCAAGAGATGCAATAAGATTTACCATTCATGCTTTAAAATACTGTATAAAAGGGAATCTCGCCAGCCATCTCTTAATAACAAATCTTGTCGTAATTTACCTTCTTGAGTCATGCCGATTTTTTCTAACCCTTTTGCAGAGCCTAAATTTCTCGGGTCACAAGTTGCAAAAATACGGTGTAAATTTAATGTACTAAATCCAAATTCAATTAGTAGCTTCGATACTTCTGTAGCATACCCCTTTGCCCAATAGTCTGGGTGAATAATATAGCCAATCTCACCTTGTCTATTCGTAAAATCTCGAATATTAATTTCCCCAGCACCGATAAACCGTTCCTTTGCCATAACAGCAAAAACAAAGCGACTTCTTGGCATGTTTGTAGCTTCCAACATTACTTGCGTGACAAACTCATATGACTCTTTTTCGGAATTAGGACCCCATGGTTGATATTGGCAAACAATTGGTTGAGATGCATATTCATGTACAGCTTTCCAATCGTGTTGCTCTAACTCTCTCAGTATAACTCTCTCTCCTATTAGATGGTCAATCATCATCCACCCCACCTTGATTGAAATTTTGTATATGTATAAATCGTTTCTAGTTTTCACTCAAAATGCTAATAAAAAAATAAAGCAAGTGACCTTGTAATGACGAAATTTCAATGGTCACTTTTTGTCACTTGCACTATTTTCATTATAAAATCAACTATTTATCCTTTATGGTCATACTCGCGCTCAAACCAATCCTTAATGTGGTTTTGCTCATTAGTAAGTTCCCCATTCACAACGGCCGTTAATATTAATTGCAAAGCTTCTTTTAACCATGGTCCCCGTTTTTGTCCTGACCATTGCAATAAATCCATTCCATTCACTACAAGCTCTTGGCGATGTCTTATAGGTAAGCTTGCCTGAACCTCCCGTATGCTTTGCTGCGAGTGGTTCATTAGCTCTTTCAACTGTGCAAAGTATTGTGCTGCTTCGAGCTCCTCTAGCGAATACGTAAAATAGTCCATACTTGTCCAGCCCTTTTGTAACGCATGGAACGCACCTAAAACAGCCTTAACAAATGCCATTTCCTTATTCGATAAACGATAGGCACGCAACACTTCCTGCCATTGGTCACCTTGTATAAGAGCAAAATACGCCCAACCGCAAGTTGCATTTTGTACAGAAAAGCCTTGCCATTGTTCGACTTGGAAGTCACCTTGCAAATAGGACACTAAGCCACTTTCTTCAAGCTTTTTAATGCCATTATAAACATCTTTCCCTACCCACAGCTTATCAAGTTCAGCCTTAATGCGCTCTTTGGCCACCCAGGCAATATCTGAAGCCTTTTCCTGTATTGCCTGAAGTGTCTCAGCTTCGATCGTAAAGCCAAGCTGTGCTGAAAAACGCACAGCCCTTAGCATTCGTAAGGCATCCTCAGCAAAACGCACTTTTGCTTCTCCTACTGCTCGAATAACGCCAGACTCAATATCACGCTGCCCATTATAATAATCTACAAACGTGCCATCTCGACGCATAGCTATTGCATTCATCGTAAAATCACGGCGCTGTAAATCCTCTTTCAGGGACCTTACAAAATGGACTTCCTCAGGTCTTCGATGATCAGTATACTCTCCATCTGTGCGATACGTTGTAACTTCAACTGGTGCTGTTGGCTCAAGAACTAGCACGGTGCCATGTTGAATACCAATATCAACGGTACGATTAAAAACAGTTTTAACTTCTTGTGGCAATGCATTTGTCGCTACGTCTACATCATGTGCTTGACGATTTAATAGGGCGTCTCGCACAGCTCCGCCTACGACAACTGCCTCAAAGCCTGCTTCCTCTAATTGTTCAATAACTGAGAAAGCAGCTTGCCATTCTTTATTGTTTTGCATGGTTTTTTTCAGCAACCTTTTCATACAGTTGTTCATACTGCTCGACAATTTTAGATGAGTGGAATTTTTCACTAACTGCTCGCATCGCTGCTTCGCGGAAACGAAGTAGCTTATCTTCATCGTTCAATAACTGAACAGCATAGTCAGCTACAGCATCCGTATCGCCTAATTCCACTAAATAGCCATCTACACCATGATCAATGACTTCTGGTATTCCACCAACGGTCGTACCAATACATGGCACACCACAAGCCATTGCTTCAAGCAATACAAGTCCAAAAGATTCCTGTTGTGACAGTAATAGCTTCAGATCACTAATAGCGTACAATTCATCTAAATTTTCTTGTTTACCTAAAAATAAGACGTCCTTGACATACGGGCTTTCTTTTACTTGATCCATCACACGATGCTTTTCGGGTCCATCCCCTACTAACAATAGCTTCGCTTTTATATTTCCTCGGATTTTCATAAACGCATCAATAATATGAGGGAGGTTCTTAATTTTACGGAAGTTAGAAACATGAATGATGACTTTTTCATCTTCTTGAATGCCAAACTGCTCTTTTAAGTTACCAGCATCTTGCGGACGATAGACACGCTCATCCACGAAGTTATAAATCGTTTCAATTGGCTTTACAGTATCAATAAGTTCGTAGGTTTGTTCTTTTAGTGACTCTGAAACTGCAGTTACAATATCAGACTTATCAATACCATATTTGATAGCTTGTGACAGCGTAGAATCCTGTCCAAGTACGGAAATATCCGTGCCATGGAGTGTTGTCACAATACCAATATTTTGCCCACTCATTTCTCGGGCTAGCACCGCACATACGGCATGTGGGATTGCATAATGTACATGTAGTACGTCTAACCCTTCATCTTTAATCACGTCCGCCATTTTACTCGCTAATGCAATATCATACGGCGAATACTGAAATACTGAATAATTGTTCACTTCTACTTCATGGAAAAAGACGGTCGGATAAATTTTATTCAATCGAAATGGTACGCTTGAGGTGATGAAATGAATTTCGTGCCCTCTCTCTGCAAGCATTTTTCCTAATTCTGTTGCAATAACACCAGAGCCTCCAACTGTTGGATAACAGGTAATGCCGATTTTTAGCTTTCTCATTCGATAATCATCCTTTCTAAATTCACGTCTTTTTAGTCTCGTCTTTCTTGAATCAGTCTCCAATCCACAAAGCCCTCTTGTAGGCCTTTTAGTAGTATTTCTGCAGTTCCCATATTTGTTGCCAGTGGCACTTGGTAAACATCACAAAGACGGATAAGTGCAGAAACATCCGGCTCATGTGGTTGTGCTGTTAAGGGGTCACGGAAGAAAATGACCATATCCATATCATTATTGGCAATCATTGCGCCAATTTGTTGATCCCCGCCAAGGGGACCTGAGCGAAAACGTGTAACCTCTAAGCTTGTAGCTTCCATAACACGTTGCCCTGTTGTACCTGTTGCATAAAGTGTATGTTCATTTAAAATATCACGGTAAGCGATAGCAAACTGTACTAGATTATCTTTTTTGCGATCATGTGCAATTAATGCGATTTTCATAAATTTTCCATCCGTTCTTTAGATGATGTTTTCTAAACCATAAACTAGCTGATCCATTTTCATAACTTCTTCTACACAAAATGCAACACCGGACATAAAGGAGTTACGATTTAATGAGTCATGACGGATTGTTAATAGTTGACCGTCTCCTCCAAACAATACTTGCTGATGTGCCACTAAACCAGGTAAACGAACAGAATGAATTCGCATACCATCAAAATCAGCCCCTCTTGCTCCTTCAATCGTTTCTTTTTCCTGTGGATGACCTTGCGTTTTTTGTGCTCGCACCTCTTGGATCAGTTGTGCTGTTTTGACACCAGTACCAGATGGCGCATCCAACTTTTGGTCATGGTGCATTTCAATGATTTCTACATCTGGTAAGTATTTTGCTGCTTCTTTAGCAAATTTCATCATCAGGATTGCCCCAATTGCAAAGTTTGGTGCGATAATGCAGCCTAACTCCTTCTCATTAGCAAGTGCTGATAATTCTTCAAGCTGAGCATCTGTAAAACCAGTTGTGCCAATAACCGGTCGTACATTTAAATTTAAAGCCTCTTTTGTATGATTATATACTGCATGTGGATTCGTTAAATCTACTAAAACGTCAGGGGCAGTCGCTTCTACTAGCTCGTTCATATCTGTAAATATTGGTGCTGTATAGCTTGCTGGGAACATTTCTAAATCAGCTAATGTCTGGCCAACCTCTTTATAATCTAGTACAGCTACTAACTCCATTTTGGCATGTTTCATAACTGTATGTACAGCTTCAGCTCCCATTTTTCCTCTTGGCCCTGCAATTGCTACACGAATCGACATTATTCCTCTTCCTTTCTTGTCCAGCGATCCTTATCTCTCGTTTCAAATTTATGTATGACGCGTAAAAGTGCCTCATCTAATTTTATACCTTGTGCATTAGCAAAGCATACTAAAACAAAGAAAAAGTCACCTAATTCTTCTTCAATACTATTCGTTTCTTCAGTGCTTTTTTTCTTTTTCTGTCCGTAAACGTCTTGCACTTCGCGTGACAATTCTCCAAGCTCCTCCGTTAAACGTGCGAGTAGTTCAAAAGGAGGGAAATAACCTTCCTTAAATTGCCCTATATAATCATCCACACGTTTTTGCAAGGCTTGCATCGTTATCTGTTCTGTCATCCAATATCACACTCCTATTTACCATCGTATAAAATTTACACCATTGTTGTCAAAAACAATAAAATAACAGATAATAAAACCACTACTTCATAGTTAGGAATTACAGGAGGTCTTATGTTTAAACAGATCAGAATTCGTAATATTATCGCAATAATGCTCGGAGCAGCCATTTTTAGCTTTGGTTTTGTACACTTTAACATGCAAAATCAGCTAGGTGAAGGTGGTTTTAGTGGGATTACCCTTGTTCTTTATTTTACACTAGGTTGGGATCCTGCATTACTTAATTTAATATTGAATATTCCAATGTTTATTTTAGGTTGGCGTCTACTTGGTAAAAAATCTTTTATTTACACATTAATAGGTACAATTTCAGTATCCATTTTCCTGAAAATCTTTCAGAAATATCAGTTCACAATTCACTTAGAGGATGATTTATTCCTCGTAGCATTGTTTGCGGGTGTTTTCGTTGGACTAGGGCTCGGTATTGTTTTCCGCTATGGTGGCACTACGGGCGGTGTGGATATATTAGCACGTCTAGGCCATAAATATCTAGGCTGGAGTATGGGAAAAACAATGTTCATGTTCGATGCTATTGTTATACTATTATCATGGCTAACATTTTTAGATGCACGTTCTATGATGTATACGCTTGTCGCAGTGTTCGTAGGCGCACGCGTCATCGATTTTGTTCAAGACGGAGCCTATGCAGGGCGCGGAGCACTCATTATTTCGGAGAAGTCTAGCACAATTGCAGATTTGATTTCGTTACGTATGGAAAGAGGCGTGACGATTTTAGAAGGACATGGTCACTTTACTAAGCAGGAAAAAGAAGTGATATACTGCGTTGTTGGACGCAATGAAGTTGTACGTTTAAAATCGATTATCCATGAGGTCGATCCTCATGCCTTCGTCTCTATTTCTGAAGTTCGAGATGTTGCTGGAGAAGGCTTCACGCTCGACGATCAAAAACAACCATTACATTAAGAATAGGCAAAAGAGCAAAAGTGTTAGATTGATGCTAATTCAATCTAACACTTTTTGCTGCTAAACACGATATTGTACGCTACGGCGGTTGCTTTCAACAGGTTCATGGATTTCTATCGGCGATTTCTTTTGTCCTACCGGCGATTCATAGACTTCTATCGGCGATTTCCCCTGTCCTACCGGCGATTTATGGACTTCTATCGGCGATTTCCCCTGTCCTACCGGCGATTTATCATACAAATAAAAAAGCTTGTTATAGTGGTCATCCCACTATAACAAGTTTTTCTTAGTCGTCATTACGCATATTTGTAAAGATTAAAATTAATCGTAATAATTCTAAAACAGCTACTGCTGTAGCAGCTACATAAGTTAACGCAGCGGCACTTAACACTTTACGTGCTGGACGTTCCTCTTCATTCGTAATAATACCAAGTGAATTCATTTGCACGAGAGCACGCTTTGATGCGTCGAACTCAACTGGTAATGTTACTAATTGGAACACTACGCCTGCTGCTAATAAGACGATACCTAACAATAACATATTAGATAAACCTGAAAAAATCCCGATCATAACGAAAACCCAAGAGAAGCCAGATGAAATATTCGCAACTGGAACTAGCTTACTACGTAAAGTAAGCATTGAATATGCCTCTTTATGCTGTATCGCATGGCCTACTTCGTGGGCAGCAACTGCTGCACCTGCTACACTTGCCTCATAAAAGTTACTTTCTGATAATGCGACTGTTTTTGTCGCAGGGTTGTAGTGATCAGATAACACACCTTGTGTTGGCACAACTCGCACATCGTACAAGCCGTTCGCATCTAAGATCGCCCTTGCTACCTCAGCACCAGTTTGTCCCTTCATGGTACGTTCCTTTGCAAACTTATTATACGTACCTTTTACCTTCATTTGAGCGTACAATGGCAGTAGCATAATAATCGCAAAATAAACAATATACATGCCTGTTGACAATTTTCTAACCCCTTTCTACCTCGATACTATAATTCTATAGAGATTTCCCTAATTGGGCAAATATTTGCGCCACCTAATTGAGAAAATAGCGATAAAAATACAAGCAATTGATAACCAAAAAGTAAAATATCCAATGGCACTTGTATATTCAGCTAAATCACGATACATTGGCATTTGCCCAAATACATAGTCTATGACATCATTATGCAATGTCCATACAGCTGCAACCACAACATGCCAATATGAAAATACATATTTACCGATGTAAAGGACGCCTTGGAATGCCATCGCAAAATGTGAGCCGATAAGCATCCAGCCTTGCCAGCCGATGTAGCCTGTTTCAACGAGAGTCCAGAGATTCATTACATCTGCCCAAATACCATATTTAACTAATGTGACAAGTGCTAACACTTCCATTAATGGCCATCTTTTTCCTAATATCCATGCCAACAGCACAAAACAAAAAAACAAACTAGCAGTCGGACTATCTGGTACAAAAATATAAAAAATCGGCTTCGTAATCGCTAATTGCCAGCCATACCAATAATAGCCGTAAATCGTTCCTAATAAGTTAATAAGTAGTAATACTATTAAAAATGTTTTATGCGTAAGGAGGTACCAAATATTTGCACGTGTCATTTGCATGATTAAAACTCCTTTACTATCCGTCCATACTAAGATGTCTTTTTCTTTAACTTTTATGTATTTTTTGGCGGCTAAGCCTCTATGGCACTTTTATGTTACAACAAGTGGCTCATTGCAAAATAAAGTTTTATCCATAGACTTTCCTAATTAATTATATCAAACCTATGTGCTAAATGTTTAATAAAAGCTAGAAAAAAAGAGTCAGTTTCCCGACTCTTTTTAACATTATTCAGCTTTTAAGCTTTCGATAAATTCAGCTAGCTTTTGAAGATCTTCATCAGATCCTGTCCATAAACCTGCTGGCATTTTACCACTTGGTGAACCATTGTGGGCAATGTCTTTAATTTCATCAGCTGTTAAGCCTGTATTCATAAGTGTTGGCGCACCAGCACCACCTTCTAAGCCTTCACCATGACATGTAATACATGCAGAGCCAGCATAGATTTGGTAACCTTCTGAGCCTTTATCGAACTCTACAGTTTCCACGATAGCACCTTGAATTTTTTGAGCTTCCCAGTCATGATTTACAACTGACTCCCAAGTTAAATAGAACATAGCAGCCAATGTTAATAACATAAACGCAGTTGGTAACGGGCGTTTAGACGGACGGCGTTCTGGACTCTTATCTAAAAATGGCATTAATAATAGCGCTCCAAATGCTAGACCTGGAATGACAATTGCTCCGATAACATTATATGGACCAGAAGCAAATGAGTATTTTAAGAGTTGGTACATGAATAAGAAGTACCAGTCCGGTAATGGCGTGTATGCTCTTGTTGGATCAGCTGGCCCTTCAAGTGGAGATGGGTGAGCGACTGTTAACAATAAATAAGCGATTAAGAAAACAGCACCTACCATCCATTCTTTTAGTAAGAAGTTCGGCCAGAAAGCTTCAGTTTTACCTGGATATTCGGAATAATCCTTTGGAACGTTCGGCATTCTGTGATTCGCTTTAATACGAGAATCGCCGACAAATTTCATTCCTTTTCCGCGATGCATAGTGTCCCCTCCTTTAAAAAATCATCGAACCGTCAAGAATTATTACAACGGCCCTGAAATTCCTTGACGTCGAATCATGATAAAGTGTGCTGCAAGTAACCCAAACAATACTGCAGGCAAGAAGAATACATGAATCGCAAAGAATCGTGTTAACGTTTGAGCACCAAGAATAGTACTGTCACCCGCTAATAATACTTTAATCATCGAACCAATAAATGGTACAGATGCCGCAATTTCGATACCTACTTTAGTAGCGAACAATGCTTTCATATCCCATGGTAATAAGTATCCTGTAAAGCCAAGACCCATCATTACACCAAAAATACCTACACCAACCATCCAGTTTAACTCACGAGGTTTTTTATAAGAACCCGTGAAGAATACACGAAGCGTATGTAAGAACATCATTACAATTACTAATGAAGCTCCCCAGTGGTGCATACCGCGTACGATTTCACCGAATGCTACTTCGTTTTGTAAATAATAAACTGATTTCCAAGCATTCACGACGTCTGGTACATAGTACATTGTTAAGAACATACCAGATAGAATTTGAATTACTGTGATGAAAAATGTTAATCCACCGAAGCAGTAAACGAATGCTGAAAAATGGTGTGCAGGGTTCACGTGCTCTGGCACTTCGTGGTCGGCAATATCACGCCAAATCGGTGTAATATCTAATCGTTCATCGACCCAATCATAAATTTTGTTTAGCACTGAATTCGTACCCCCTTACAAATTAAACTAGAGTATTTGCTCTTGCTGGACCAATCATTAAATAACCATCTTTTTCTTGTACTTCAAATTCATCCAACGGACCTAGAGGCGGTGTACCTGCAATGTTTTTCCCGTTTTTCTCGTAACGCCCTGCATGACAAGGACAGAAGAATTGATTTGGGTGTGCTGAATCGCCATTCCAGTCCACCATACATCCTAAATGCTTACAAACAGGTGATAGAGCAATTATTTGGTCGCCTTCTTTGTAAACCCAAGCTACGTTTGTAACATTAGATTTGTACCAAGCGTCAACTTGTTCAAATGTGAAGTCAACTTTAACTGGCTCTGCATTGATGTCAGCGACTTTATGTTCCGTTTTGATAAAATCCCCACCCTCATGCTTTTGTAAAACTGGGTCAATTGCAAAACGAACCATTGGCATCAACATACCTGCCGCCATAAATCCGCCAACACCAGTAAGTGTGTAGCTTAGAAATTGACGACGTGAAACTCGATTGTTACTCATCCTTTTCCCCCCTCTAACTTTAAAGGTCAGTCCAACGGACATACTTTTACAAATAGTAATACTAGGACATATCTATGATATATCAAGTCCATAGCTTGGTCAATATAGCATTCTGTGGAAACCTGGAGAATGTGAACATTTATTGAAACAAATTGCTAAATTTGTGACCATTTGGTCGAAAATGCAGGTATTACTTGACGTAACTGATCTTCGAGAATGGTATTTTTCACGCTCATATCCATGGATTCTAGTGGAATAGCCGGTAACCAAATAATATTTACAACATCTCCAATATTTGTCCAAAAATGGTCACAAGTAATGAAGAACACATGCTTAAAGCCAGCAGTATGTAATTGTGTTTCTAATTGCACTGGCATTTCTTCGCTTTTTAAAGCAGTACTATACGAAAATGGTGGCATGACTAGTAAGCGGCCTTTAAACTGTTGTTCGATAAAAGCTGTAAGCGATAACAAAAAATCTGATTCTGCCCCACTTTGCTTCAATTTTTCAGCACTAAAATCGATTCCTACGAGTGGAATAATTGCCGTATCGATAAAATCCTTCTGCGCTAAAAACGATGTCACATCGTTAGCATTAAAATACATCCAATAACCCCCCTACTGTTACAAATATAAAAATGCCCTTTTCCACTCTTTTATAGGATAACCAATAAAAAGTGAAAACAATCATTCACTAGTCATGTTACCATATAGAGGTGGATAAAGGGCATTCAATTTTTACCTATTGACTTAAGACTATTGTAAATTAGCAGTTTCTTTTAAAACTTGTAACAAATTAGACAATTCATAAAATCGTTCTTCATCGCCTTTATCTAATGCTTCATCAATTTGTGCAAGTAATTTTTCTTCTTGGAATACGAGTAAACTATTGGAAAGTAACTCTTCTGCCAGTAAACGGTCTTTTTCACTTACAATTAATGTTTCTGGCATATAAGGGTTTTCTTCAAGAACTGCTAAGTATTGTGCACTTGGCGGTATATTTGGAAAGTTCAGTTGTATATACATATCTTCTTGTTCATGTAAACGTAAGTCATGGAACGATTTTTCAGCATCTGCTGTCATCACATTGCCTTTATAAAAACGAAATGGTACACCTGTTGAGTCTACTGTAGACATCACCATAGCTCTAGGACAATAGTGCGCTTCTTCTACAAACCGTATTCGTTTTAACAACTCATCATTACTTAATAAGTAATTTAAAATCCATACACACTCACGACGTTTTAATTGGTAATTTTTCAAAAACCAGCGAACAAATGCTTTTTTATCGACAACTGATACAGAAGCAGTCATACCCACTCCCTCCTTTACTCTAATTCTAAGCCTTCTAACATCTCTTGCCATTGTGGTTCACCTGGTTGAAGCTTGATTAAATGACCGAGAACTTCTTTAACTTCTGAACGCTTGCCTTCTTCTAATAAGAAATAAACATATTTTTCTAAAAATGCTGCGTCTTCCTTAAAATCAGTATATGCCAAACGGTAAAATTCGTATGCACGGTCGTACAATTCTAAATTTGCATATGCGTCTGCAGCGTAGGGATATAAAGTTATCCATTCAAAATCATTTTTTTGTAATGTCTCAAATAATTCAACGACATCTTCATAGCGTTCTTGTTGCGTAAATACGGAAATAAGCGTTAGCACGGCTTCCATATACTCAGGATCTAACGCAATTGCTTCTCGTAAATAATTTTCTGCTTCTTCTGGCAAAGCGTTTTTTAATGCCATTTTACCAGCAAATAAGAATAATGATTTATCGTACTCATCGCGCTTCAAGCCTTCTTTAATAGCTGCATAAGCTTTTTTATTGTCCTCTGTCATGGCATAGCTTTCCGCTAGCAATAAATAAGCTGAGAAATAGTCAGGGTCTAATTCTTTTAAGTCTTCTAATTGATTAATCGCCAATTCATATTTTTGCGATTGGAACGCAGCATATGCAGCACCAAATAAAGTATCTGGCTTCACTTCGTCATCTAGAGCTGCTAAATAATAGT
The DNA here is from genome assembly GCF_044754025.1 of Lysinibacillus sp. NPDC093197. Classification (NCBI taxonomy): domain Bacteria; kingdom Bacillati; phylum Bacillota; class Bacilli; order Caryophanales; family Bacillaceae; genus Lysinibacillus; species Lysinibacillus sp. NPDC093197. The sequence continues at coordinate 478,542 of NZ_JBIVOH010000002.1, forward strand.
CTAAAGCTGTTTCATAGGCAGCGCCCGCACGATATACTTCAGCTAGTCGTTCAACGAGACTGATGCCTGCAAATTCCTCTTGTTGCTCATGTAATTCTTCGTAAAGGCGCGCAGCCTCTAGAAAACGTCCTGTCTCAAATAATAACTCTGCTTTAGCAAAATGTAGTAGTGGCTCATCAGGTAAGATCGCTAACGCCTCGTTAATGCGCTTTTCTGCCACTTCAAATAAACCTTGCATTTGATAATAATCGGCTAGCACTAGTAATGCTTGCGGATACTCTGGGGCTGTATCTTCGACTGCTAACAACATGTCTAATGCCTCGTCCTCATCACCAAGCTCCATTAAGACGTTGGCACGGTCAATTTTTAGTTGTGCCTCCTCTGGGAATAAAAATTGCAGATGCTCCAGTACACGGTCCGCTTCTTTCATGTAACCATATTGCATAAAAACTTCCGCTAGTGCGTATATTTCCTCAGGTAATTCCTTCATTAAAAAAGATTCTAGAAGCTGATCTATTAAAGCTAAATCCCCTTGCTCAAGTGCTTGCATCATTTCCGTCATTGCATTATTCACAGTCATTCACCTATTCTTTCATGTATATCTTTATGCTACAAAATATTTTCTTTTGAAACAAGAAAAAACTCCCCAAACGGATTGGGGAGTCAAGTGTTGACTATTTCTTCACAGACTCAACATGCTCGAAAAACGACGGATAGGAAACAGCGATGCATTCTGCATCGTCTAATGTCACTGCCCCATCCGTTATTAACGCTGCCACAGCGCCCATCATACCGATACGGTGATCCCCGTATGTTTTCAGGCTTGCCCCATATAATGGCGTTGGTCCTTCGATAATCATACCATCCTCAGTTGCTTCAATATGAGCACCTAGTTTTTTCAGCTCATCCACCACGGCAGTAATGCGATCCGTTTCTTTGACTTTGAGCTCCTCAGCATCCTTGATAATTGTTTTACCGTGAGCCTGTGTTGCTAAAAGTGCAAGAATTGGAATTTCGTCGATTAATCTCGGAATCATATTCCCTTGAATAATAGTTCCGTTTAACGTAGACGTTTCAACAGTAATTGTTGCAGTTGGCTCAGATTGACCGTCTTCATTAGCTACTATTGTTATAGAGGCTCCCATGTTCTGAAGAACTTCTATAATACCGTCACGCGTTGGATTCACCCCAACATTTTCTAAGACAATTTTACTATCATGACAAATTGCACCTGCTACTAAGAAAAATGCTGCTGATGAAATATCGCCTGGCACTGACACATGTGTACCTGAAAGTGTTTGTCCGCCTTCAAAAGTAATTACCCCATCTGCTACAGTTATTTGCGCCCCAAATTGACGTAGCATGCGCTCAGTATGGTCACGGGACACCTCTGTTTCACGTACAATTGTTGTACCTTGCGCACGTAAAGCTGCTAGTAAAATAGCTGATTTCACTTGTGCACTGGCAACAGGCATTTGATAGTCAATAGCTTGTAGCTTTGTACCTTGTATGGCAAGTGGTGTATATTGTCCATCCGCACGACCTGTAATGTGAGCACCCATTTGACGTAATGGATCAATCACACGTCGCATCGGACGTTTACCGATAGATGCATCTCCTGTCATCACGCTATGTACTTTGGAGCCAGCTAAAATCCCGAGCATTAAGCGTGTTGTTGTACCAGAGTTCCCTGTGTAAAGCACCTCGCTAGGTTCCTGCCAAGCTTCCATACCAGCGCTTTCGATTGTTACATTTGTACCGTCCACATCAATCTTCACACCAAGCTTGCGGAAACAATCAATAGTGCTTAAACAATCTTCACCAAGTAAAAAGCCGTCAACCGTTGTTTTCCCTGTTGCAATCGCCCCAAACATGACAGAACGATGTGAAACAGATTTATCACCAGGGATTGTTAATAGCCCTTGTAAAGATGGTTTATTATATTGTAATACTTTTTCACTCATAATTATCTCTCGCCTCCATATGAAGATAGAAAGCGCCGATATATCGACGCTTTCTTCATTGTATTTAGCCATTCATCGCCTCTTATGAGACGTTAATGCACTAATCTATGAAATATACGTTTCAAAGTTTGCTCGCTTTTGAATACATGCTGCGGCACGTTCACGATCACTTTCACTTTGCAGGCTAATCACAAGAATACCGAAAACATCTTCACGTGATTCTACAATTCGTAAATTTGTAATGCTAATTGCTTCATCTGCTAGTAGGCCTGTTACCTCAGAAATCACCCCTGGATAGTCAGGAACATCTACGTACAAGTCAAACGAAGTAAACATTGCTCCAGCACTAATTGGCAATTCATCACGTAGCTCTTTAGCAATAGCGAAATAACTTTCAATGTCTGCTGAGCTACCATTTAATAGCAGTTCCTTGACACGATCCATTTCAGTTTGCCAGCCTTCAAGCTGTGCTACTAATTCATCACGATTTTGAAGTGTAATATCACGCCACAAAATCGGATTAGAGGATGCAATACGTGTCACATCTCTGAACCCCCCTGCTGCAAGTGAGCGTGTCATTGGGTATTCACCATTTTCCCCGCCTAATTGATGCACAAGGGATGCAGCAATAACATGCGGAAAGTGACTAACTACAGCCGTCATATGATCGTGCTCACGTGCGGATACACTAACAACTTTGGCATGTGTGAATTTTAAAAGGCTTTCTAGCTGAGCCATATTAATAATTTCTTCGCCTGCGAGTGGTGTCAGCATATAATACGCATTTTCGAAAAGATGCGCTTTGGCAGCTAATACACCACTTTTATGAGAGCCTGCCATCGGGTGTCCACCGATAAACGTAATACCAAGCTCACGTAGCTCCCCGGCTTTTTGCATAATCATTTTTTTCGTACTACCTGTATCTGTTACAATAACTTTATTTTTTAACGGCCATGTTTTTAATTTTTCCATCCACTCGAGCGTAGCGTTGACAGGCGTTCCAAAAATAATGATATCTACCTCTGCTGCAACGTCTTTTGGATCTGTCACAATATCATGAACAATGTTTAATGTTTTGGCATGTTCACGGGTTTTTTCATCCATGTCATAGCCAATAATTTTAGTTTCAGGTGCCTTTTGTAAAGCAAGAGCAATCGAGCCCCCAATTAAGCCTAAACCAATAACGAGCACTTTGCGTGTCATGCAAAAACCCCTTGTTCTTTTAACACTTCTTCAAGATGCTCTAATAATGCTGCATTTTGTGCTTCCGTACCAATTGTTACACGGATAAAACCTGGCGCACCTAGAGCATTACCACTACGAATAATAAAACCACGCTTCATAAGCTCTTGGAAAACAACATCACTATCAGCATTCGTGTTAAAGAAAATAAAGTTTGTATCAGATGGGTAGTATTTCAAATTATGCTTTTCACAAAAATCAACGTATTGTTTTTTACCTATTTCATTTGCTACACAGCAAGTTTTTAAAAAGTCTTGATCACTTAATGCAATCGCCGCTACAGCTTGACTTAAAATTGTATTATTGAACGGTGCACGTACTGGATCCAGTTTTGAAATGACTTCTGGTTGACCAATTGCATAGCCTACTCGGAATGCGGCAAGACCGTATGCTTTAGAAAATGTGCGCATTAATATCACATTTGGATACTCATCAATTAAAGGTAGCGTTTCTTTATGACCTGGATGTGTCACATATTCGATATACGCTTCATCTAAAACTACAAGCACATCGCTTGGTACTTTCGCTAAAAATGCACGTAAATCTGTATCTGCAATGACTACACCTGTTGGATTATTCGGACTACATACCCACACAATAGAAGTATGTTCATCAATAGCTGCTGCCATTGCGTCTAAATCGTGTGCACCTTCAATACAAGGGATTTTACGAACTTCCGCACCTTCAATTTCAGCATTATGAATGTATTGTGAGAATGATGGATCTGCCATGACTGTATTCACACCTGGATACAACAGAGCACGAGTAAGAATTGCAATTATATCATCTGAACCATTTCCAAAAAGAAGCTGTGTTTCTTTGACACCAACATGTTTTGCCACAGCTGAACGTAAATTTTGTGCATAGCCGTCTGGATAGATTGCATAGTTTACTGCACTATTTTGTAAATATGCTGTTACCTTAGGTGAACAACCAAATGGGTTTTCATTTGAAGCTAACTTTACGACTTCTTGTAAGCCAAATTCACGTTGTACTTCTTCAATTGGTTTACCTGGCTTATATGCTTGCATACCGTCCAATTGTTGTTTCCATTTCATCTCAAACATCTCCTCTTATTATTTAGCTTGGGCTAAATCTGGTCTTAATTTCACAGCATCATTTAAATAAATATGCTGAACATCTTTTTGTGCCATTTCCACATTCGCATGGATTAAAACACGAATACATAATGGCAGGGCATCTGGCACATCCATTTCATGCATACACATAACAGGGACATACTGCCAGCCGTCCATTAACCTTACAGCACGTGCTGGAAACGCCGATGTAATATCTGGTGTCGTTGAAATAACGATTGATGCAATATCTTCTATCTCCACATGATTTGCTGCCACAACCTCACGCACTAATCTCGCTGTCTCATCCCATACAAGCTCTGGCTTGTCCAATTCAATTGTAATTGCACCTCTAAGTCCACGAATCATACAAGCACCTCCGCTAATAGCTGTCGGAATTCAGCATCTACCTCTTTGCATTCTGCTAACTCAATTGGTCGCACAAAAGGCTTCCCAATTTCTTCGAGTAACACAAATTGTAGGACACCGTATTCCGCTTTTTTATCTTTTAATAAATAGTCTGTTAATTGTTCAAATGTATAATCATTCACCGCATCAAAAGGATAGCCATTATTCAGCGCAAAACGTAAAAATGCTGTTGTGAATTCACGATTTAACTTACCATATCGTTCACTTAATAATAGACAATACACAAGACCAATCATCACCGCTTCACCATGTGCAACTTTCCCATAACCCGCAGCTGCTTCTATTGCATGGCCATATGTATGACCCAAATTTAAATATTTGCGCACTGACTGCTCTGTTTCATCCTCAGACACAATTTTCGCCTTTACTTCAATGCCAGCTTTTAAATGTTTGGCCAATTCAGATGTACTAAAATGGATAACTGAATCTGCAGCCATTAGCTCTTGAAGCCAAATGGCATTTGATATCATCGCATGCTTAATGACCTCTGCTGTACCTGAACGCACTTCACGCTCAGGTAAGCTTTCTGTAAAGACCGTATCGTAAATTACCCCTTCTGGTTGATAGAACGCACCAATCATATTTTTGCCTAGTGGATGGTTAATAGCTGTTTTACCGCCTACTGCTGAGTCATGCGCTAAAATCGTCGTTGGTATTTGGATAAAGGGCACTCCACGCATATATGTAGCTGCAACAAAGCCTGTTAAATCTCCAACTGCGCCTCCACCAAATGCAAAAATAAATGATTTACGTGAACATTTTTGTTCAAGCAAGAAAGTTTGTGCTGCATTGTATTGTTCAAATGTTTTACAAGCCTCACCACCTGGTAGCACAAATACCTCAAACGCATATGGGAAATTCCCCTTGAAATATTTCCCTTGGGCTGCCCACACATTGGCATCTGTAAAAACAATAAGCTTATCTGCTTTTTGCAGTTTATCATCAAATGTTTTCACTGCTTCGGCTAAAAAATTATGCCCAAGCACTACCTCATATTGATGTGATTTTGTTGCTACTGGTACACGCATATATTAAAACTCCTTTGCGTAACGGCGTTGTTCTTCGATTTGTGCTTTTAATTGTGGTAGTTGGTCTCCATGGAATTGGTCCATAATTGCGTTGGCAATTTCCCAGGCAATAACATGTTCAGCTACGACTGAAGCTGCTGGTACTGCACAGCTGTCTGAACGTTCTACGCTTGCTTTAAACGGTTCTTTTGTCTCTATATCAATACTTTGCAATGGTTTATATAATGTTGGAATTGGCTTCATAACACCTCGAACAACAATCGGCATGCCTGTAGACATTCCGCCTTCTAGGCCACCAAGACGATTCGTAGCACGAGTATAGCCATGCTCTTGGGACCAAATGATTTCGTCATGTACTTCTGAACCTTTACGGCGAGCCATTTCAAAACCAATACCAAATTCAACACCTTTAAAAGCATTAATAGACAACATTGCTGCTGCTAATTTTGCATCTAGTTTACGGTCGTAATGAACATAAGATCCAATACCAGCTGGCATACCTTCAACGATTACTTCAACAACACCGCCAATAGAATCGCCTGCTTTTTTCGCTTCATCGATTGCCTCAACCATTTTTGCTGAAGCAACAGGATCTACACAGTAGCAAGGATCTGCTTCGACGATTGTGCGAATTTCATCTACAGTCTTTCCTTCAATTACAGACGTGTCTGCTTTAATGCCTACGATTTCCGTTACATGTGACACAATTGAAATACCGAGCTCATTTAATAATGCTTTCGCAACAGCCCCTACTGCAACACGGACAGTCGTTTCACGTGCAGAAGAACGTTCTAAAACATTTCGTAAATCTCGATGGCCATATTTCATGCCTCCTACTAAATCAGCATGTCCTGGACGTGGACGTGAAATTTGACGTTTAATATCATCAGGATTAACATCATCTGCTAATGGTTCCGCGCCCATAATTTTCGTCCAATGCTTCCAGTCATCATTTGTGACAACTAGCGCGACAGGAGAGCCAAGTGTTTGTCCGTGGCGGACACCACCTACTATTTCTACTGTATCCGTTTCGATTTGCATACGACGGCCACGGCCATGACCTCCTTGGCGACGTTTTAAATCATGGTTAATTTTTTCTGCTGTTATTGGTAAAAGTGACGGTAAACCCTCAATTATTGTAGTTAATTGCGGTCCGTGTGATTCTCCTGCTGTTAAGTAACGCATAAACGCTTTCTCCCTTCAACTCGCTAAAGTATGTATTTTTCACTATAACATATATTCTCTAAAAAAACAGTCCTTTTGCAAATGTCATAGCACGTATTCATAAATCAATAAAGATAGACAGCATAGCATTATATGCGAATATTCTGAACGATTTATTTAAAAAAAGAGGTTTTTTTAACTACTTAAGTGCCACACAATAAGTCCAAGATTTTTTAACGTGAAACCGATTTACTTTAATAAAAAATACGCTTTTTGCTTATGCAAGCGAAAAGCGTACGGTCATCTATGTCTAGTGTCTTGGCAATTTATGTACGTGACAGTCATCTTATTTACTGTACGAAAGCTTTTCATCATTTAATTAATTATTTTTTTCGATAGAAGAATGTATCCTCTACTTCAAATTCGTAACGAGATGGATTAAAAATTTGCTCCGTTGATCCTACAAATAATATGCCATCTTGTCGTAATGCTTTACTGAAGTTCGCATATATTTGATCCTTTGCTTCTTCCGTAAAGTATATCATAACATTTCTACACACGATTAGATCATAATGAGAATCGTAATGATCGTTAAGCAGATTATGCTTTTTAAATGTGACACAGCGCTTAATTTCATCTTTAACTCGGTAGAAGTTTCCTTCTTGCTCAAAATACTTTGCTTGAATATCTTTTGGCACCTCTGCTAAAGAACGCTCCGGATAAACACCTAGCTTTGCCTTTTGAATTACATTTTCATCTAAATCAGTGGCGATTATTTGAATTTGCGATAATGGTACTAATTGCGATAATACCATTGCTAATGAATATGGCTCTTCTCCAGTTGAACATGCAGCACTCCAAATTTTCAAACGCTTGTTGGATTGTAGTAACTTCGGGAAAATTTTCTTTTGTAATACTTCCCAGCGCTTTCCATTTCGATAAAACTCAGACACATTAATCGTCATTCGATCTAAAAACTCATTCATCAAATCACGATCTTGCTCGAGTGCTTTTAGAAAATCAACAAAATTACGATATCCCTTTTTCTCGTAGAGTGAGGTCAATCGTCTTTTCATTTGCGCTTCTTTATATAACGCTAAATCAATTCCAGTTTTGCGCTTAATACCTTCAACAAATTGTTCATAATCAGACATACAGTCATCTTCCCCTCTAGCGTCGTATTTCCATTATAGCGGAAAAATGCCTTTACTGAAATAGTCTTTCCTTGTATTCAATGTTACTTTGTCGTATTTTTCTTTTCTTCTAGTAGTAGCACTTTCGAATGTTCTAATTCTAGTCGTAATTTTTCTGTTTCTTTTGTATATGATTCCAATCTTAGCTTTTCTAATTCAACTTCTTGTTCAATTGTTTTTAATTTTAATTTTTGCCCTTTTGTACGTGCATCGGTAAATATTCCAGCTAAAGCGACCATAATGCCGCCAATAATAGCAACAATAGCAATTTCCATTTTTTCTCTTCCCCCTATCTATATAGATTATACGATAAAACTAAAAAATAGTTTCCTTTTTTGAAAGTTCTTCAATCAATTCTCTTTTTAATCGGGAGAATGCTTGCTTTTCAGTGCAGAAATCGCAATCATCCGTTCCAAAAACGAAAAGAAGGCATCGAGTTTTCACTTCCTGATGCCTTCTATCGCTACTCTAAAATGAAGACGGTCAATTTACGCTTTCATTGATAGTTAAATTTCTACACGATAGTCTTTTAAATTTTCCCTTAGCTTTGCTTTCATAAATTTTCCGACAGATGTTTTCGGTACTTCATCTAAAAAGACTACATCATCAGGAATCCATGTTTTATGGAACTGTGACCGCAAACTGTCCAACAGCTCCTCCTTTATAATCGAGTCTTTATGCTCAGGTTTCGGAACAACACATGCCAATGGTCGTTCCAGCCACTTTTCATGTGGTATTGCCACCACTGCCGCTTCAAATACTTTCGGATGTGACATCAAAGCATTTTCAAGCTCCACTGACGAAATCCATTCGCCACCACTCTTAATTAAATCTTTTGTACGATCTGTAATTTTAATATATCCATCAGGCGTCATAACCGCAATATCTCCTGTGTATAACCAACCATCTTTAAAGGCTTCTGTTGTGCGCTCATCCTTATAATACTCATTAGCAATCCAAGGGCCTCTTAATGTAATTTCGCCCATTGTCTTGCCATCCCAAGGTACCTCACCATGTTCATTTACAATGCGCATATCAAGAAGAGGTACCGTTATCCCTTGCGTTGTTCGAACGTGCATTTTTTCGTCTGTCGTATAGTTTTGCATGTGTGATAAGTATGTTGATAAGCTAACAAGCGGTGATGTTTCTGTCATACCGTAGCCTGTATAATACGGAATGTTTTGCTCCTCCTCAAAGCCGCGCACAAGACCCATTGGAGATGCAGAACCTCCACAAATAATCGAACGTAAGGAAGATAAATCTCGTGGCTGTTGGCGTTGTTCTTGTAAAACGCCTAACCAAATAGTTGGAACCCCCGCTGTCAACGTTACTTTGTACTGCTCAAACAAATCGAGTAATAGCTGTGGCGTAAACATCGGTCCTGGTAATACTTGCGTCGCTCCAAATAACACACTAGCAAACGGTAAGCCCCAGGCATTGGCATGAAACATTGGTACGACTGGTAACACTACATCGCGCTCGCATATTGCTATGCTATCAGAAAGTCCCGCTGTAATACTATGAAGGACTATACTGCGATGTGTATAGACAACCCCCTTTGGCATGCCTGTTGTTGCACTCGTATAACACATACCAGCTGGTGCATTTTCATCAATATCATCAGGGAAGACAAAATCATCATTTGCCACTGCAAGAAGTTCTTCATAGGAAAGAGCATTCGGTAATGGCGAATTTTCTAACTCAACATCATCCCCCATGATAATAAAATGCTTCACCGTTTTAAGCTGTGACACAATGGGTGCAATAACAGGCACTAAATTTTCATCAATGAGTAAAATATCATCTTCTGCATGATTTATTACATACACGATATGTTCAGGCGCTAGTCGAATATTTATCATATGCAGCACAGCCCCTGCACACGGTACAGCAAAATATGCCTCTAAATGGCGATGATGATTCCAAGCGAAAGTACCAACTTTTACACCACGATCCATACCAAGTGTCGTAAGAGCATCCGCTAATTTACGGGTACGCTTCGCAAACTCTTTATAGGTAAACTCATGAATTGTTGTAGCGCTAGTACGCGAATATATTTTCTTCGCATGAAAATATCGCTCAGCTCGATTTAAAAAACTTGTTAATAGTAAAGGTGTATCCATCATATGCATAATATCGCTCCCTTTCGTTTTCACATTTAATTTGCTTTAACACTAAAGCCGACTGCTGCTACAAAAAAGATATTTACATTTAAGAATGAATCCATTTACTTCACAAGCACTAAAAACTTTTCAAACCATTATTTTGGCTGCATTCGTATCGCACCATCAAGGCGAATAACCTCACCATTGAGCATGACATTATGAATAATACTTTCCACAAGCATCGCATACTCAGATGGTTTTCCAAGACGTTTTGGGAATGGCGTCATACTAGCTAGTGCCGTGCGAGCTGGCTCTGCTAATGAGGCAAACATCGGAGTTTCGATTAACCCTGGCGCAATTGTCATTACGCGTATTCCCCAATCTGCAAGCTCACGTGCAATCGGCAATGTCATTGCAGCAACTCCGCCCTTTGAGGCGCTATAAGCTGCTTGTCCAATTTGACCATCGAAAGCGGCAACCGATGCTGTATTAATAATAACGCCTCGTTGTCCATCTTCGTCGGGCTCGTTTTGCTGCATTTTTTCGGCTGCAAGTCGAATGACATTAAATGTGCCTATTAAATTAACTGAAATTACTTTAGAAAATAGCTCAAGTGCATGTACTCCACGTTTTGAAATCACTTTACTTGCATCAGCAATCCCCGCACAGTTAACCGCCACGTTAATTCGACCAAATGTAGCGATAGCATGCTCCAGCCCAGCAGCTACATCTGCTTCTTGTGTCACATCAACGCGGGCGTAGCGAACACTTTCGCCTAATTCCTGCGTGATGTTATGCCCTCTTTCATCATTAACATCAAAAATGACCGCTTTGCCGCCTTCGTTAACAATTTTTCGTACAGTCGCTTCTCCTAAGCCTGATGCACCACCTGTTACAATCGCGACAACGTCATGACAGTTCATAGAACCCAACCCCTTTACATTTTTTCAATAATTGTGGCATTGGCCATCCCCATACCTTCGCAAATAGCGAGTAGGCCGTAGCGTAAGTTTTCACGTTGCATCCGATATAACATCGTCGTTAACAACTTTGTACCAGTAGCACCTAGTGGGTGTCCTAAAGCAATTGCTCCGCCATCTGGATTTAGCTTTGCTTGGTCTGCACCAATTTCATGTAACCAAGCAAGAGGAACAGGGGCAAATGCTTCATTCACCTCATACGTATCAATATCTTCAATTGACAGTCCTGCGCGTTTTAAGGCTTGTCTCGTAGCCTCGATTGGGCCCGTAAGCATAAGCGTTGGATCTGACCCTATTACAACGCGTGTCACTATTTTTGCAAGCGGTTGAATACCTAGCTCCTGTGCTTTTGCTAACGACATTAGCACGACAGCGGATGCACCGTCACTCATTTGACTTGCATTGCCAGCTGTAATAACTCCGTGCTCTTGAAAAACTGTTTTCAAGTCATGTAATCGTTCGATGGTCGTATCTGCGCGAGGTCCTTCATCGACTTCAAATGTAGTAACGGTTCCATCCTCTTGTGTTATATGGACAGGCATAATTTCCTGTTGAAAATGGCCTGTCTCTATCGCTGCTAATGCTCGTCTATGGCTTTCATAAGCAAAGTTATTCAATATGTCCTTTGAAAACTGCCATTTTGCAGCCATTTTTTCAGCTGATAGTCCTTGATGAATAATATGATAATTTTCTTGTAAGCGTTTTCCTTTATGGGCAGTTTGCATATTTGAAAACATTGGCACCCTTGTCATACTTTCAACACCACCAGCAATCACCACATCCATATCCCCTGCTAAAATAGCTTGTGCTCCAAAATGGACAGCTTGCTGGCTAGAACCGCATTGTCGATCAATCGTTACACCTGGAACCTTCTCTGGGAAACCTGCCATTAATAAAGCTGTACGTGCAATATTTGCACCTTGTTCACCTGTTTGTGTAACACAACCAAAAATAACATCCTCTACTTGTCCTTTGTCGATACCTGCTCGCTTAATAACTTCCTGTAGTACATCTGCTGCTAAGTCATCTGCACGTACATCTTTTAAAGCGCCTTTGCTTCGCCCTACCGCTGTACGAACAGCTGCTACAATCACTACTTCTCTCATATAAATCCCCCTTTTCTAAAACGATTCTGTCATACCCCTTAATTCATTTACGTTTAAGTTTATTTGCTTAGTAGAAAATATATACCGCTTTATGAAACTATTTACTAGTTACGAATTATCTGAATATTATATCATTTATTTTACATGACGAAGTCGTTATTAACAATTCTTTATGTATTTAAATAGAGTAGATTAAACTAAAGGCGAAGTCCTTCTTCAGTAACCAAGATTCGTCATTTTACACCCCCACGAATGGCAAAGTGATAACACTTACTGCTTACTGTTTTAAAATTATTTTAAGCAATAAAAAAAGAGCGACTCCAAGTTAATGGATATCGCTCTATATTTTATAAAATTAAACTAAATCTTCACCGAAGAATAAGCCAATTTCACGCTCTGCAGATGCAAGAGAGTCAGAACCGTGGATGATGTTGTGAGAAACAGTTGTTGCGTAGTCACCACGGATTGTACCTGGGTTAGATTCTTCTGGTTTAGTAGCACCCATCATTGTACGAGCAAGTTTAATTACGTTTTCGCCTTCCCATACCATAGCGAATACTGGACCAGAAGTGATGAAGTCTACTAATTCACCGAAGAATGGACGTTCAGCATGCTCAGCATAGTGTTTTTCTGCTAATTCTTGAGGGATTACCATTAATTTAGCGCCTTTTAATAAGAAACCGCGACGTTCAAAACGATCAACGATATCTCCTACTACTTGTCGTTCTACGCCATCAGGTTTAACCATTAAAAAAGTTTGTTCGATTGCCATGTTTAAAACACTCCTTAAATTCGTCTAACAGGTTTTACACCTACCGATAAATATTAACAAAAAATGAGCTTTAGCACAACAAAAAGCTAGAATTTACGCTTGCCCATAAACAAAGCGATGTCACGAAGCTTTTTCTTAATTGGATGTTTTGGTAAAGCATCTATTTCTTGTAAAGCTTTTTTCAAATACTTGTCGCTCATTTTATTAGCTTGTGTAATCGCATCAGATTTACGCACATATTGCAACATTTTTTGGCGCTCGGGCTCTGTTAATGTTCCCGCAAACACTTTTGCTAAATAAGGCTGCATCTGTTCATCATCTTTTAATAACAAAATCGGTAAAGTAATATTCCCTTGTAATAAGTCACTACCTGCTGGCTTCCCTAATTCTTTATCTGTCGCCATAATATCTAATACATCATCGATTATTTGAAAGCTCATGCCCACAAAGTAACCAAAGCGTTTCAAATGGCTTACAGTTTTGGCATCTACACCTGCTGCGACTGCACCAATCTCACAGCTAGAAGAAATAAGTAATGCCGTTTTACGTTTAATACGTCTGAAATAATCCTTTAAGCCCTGATCCAATCTAAACTTGTCTTCGATTTGAATAACTTCACCGTTACAAATTTCCACCATTGTTCGTGCCAAAATTTGATGAACAAGTGGGTCCTCGATTTTTGTGATGTATTCAAGTGCACGCGCAAAAATAAAATCGCCCGTGTACATTGCTACTCTGTTATTCCATTGGGATTTGACAGTTGGACGTCCTCGTCGCATATCGGAATCATCAATCACATCATCATGCACTAGCGACGCCATGTGAATGAGCTCTAAAGGCACAGCCACATTTTTCATCTTTTCGATATCATAATCGCCAAATTTTGCGCCAAGCAACACAAAAATTGGTCGGATTCGTTTGCCACCAGCTTGTAATAAATGGAGAGAAGCATCGTTAATTAAATGCGAAGACGAATTCACCGCTTTTTCTAATTCTTGTTCGATGATATCAATATCTGACTTCAAATCGGAATAGAGTAGTTTTAACTTCATCTTTTCCACGCTTGAAAACCTTCCCCCATTAACGTATCTTTTTAAAGCCCATATGCATTGCCGCAGCACCGCCACTGTATGCTTTGTACGTTACTTTTTCTAAACCTGCCTGTTCAAACATTGCCGCTAGCTTTTTCATACCTGGGAAATTATTTGCCGATTCCTGTAACCAGGAATATTCTTTATAGCTTTTCGCAAAAATTTTACCAAATATCGGCATGATAAATTTAAAATAAAAACGGAATAGTTGTCGATAACCAGGAATTTCTGATTGCGACGTTTCTAAACATACAACCATGCCACCAGGTTTTACGACGCGATGCATTTCTTTTAACACTTGCAAATAATCAGGAACATTACGTAGACCAAAACCAATCGTCACATAGTCAAATGTATCGTCTGGGAAAGGCAATTCCATTGCATTCCCTTGTATAAGCTCAATTTGCGGATAAGGCGTTATTTTTTGTTCGCCCACTTTCAGCATGTTTTTACTGAAATCCAATCCCTTTACTTCGCCACTTTTTCCAACTGCCTCAGCTAACGCAATTGTCCAGTCAGCTGTTCCACAACAAACATCCAGCGCTTTCGATCCAGGCTTGACAGCCATACGCTTCATCGTATCGTTACGCCAGCCAACATGCATTTGGAAGCTAATAACGCCATTCAATTTATCATAGTTTTCCGAAATACTTTCAAATACTTCGTGAACGTGCTCTTCTTTCGATTTAGCCATTTTAGTAAAACCTCTCTTATCCGTTTGTAGAAGCAATAGATGCCTCTACACGTGCTTGTAGAGCTTGTTTCACATCACTTTGTAAAAATGATGCTTGGTCTATCACCTGCAACAGCTCTGTTTTTAAGCGGGCAATTTTATCTTGTAAGACACCATTGAAGGTCGTACCTGCCTGTAATGCACTTTGTTCAAGCGCTTTACACATTAAAGATTTTTGTCCACGCTGATACATAGCCCATTCTCTTTCTAATCGTAACAATAATAAACTCTTTTCCATTAATGGAATATAATGATGCAATGCATAAAGCTCAAAAAACTTTGCAATTAAACCTGATTCAATATTGCTTATTGAAGAACACCATTGTTCAAATGTACGCTGTTCTGCCTCATATACTTTGATTTGATGTTCGCAGCGTGTCACGATTCCTTGTGACAAATTCCGAATCAATGCGACATTTCCTGACATTGCTAAAATTTCATAATATCGTCCACTATAAAAATCCCCAGCTAAAACGGTTAGCTGCTGTTCTTTTGAAGTGGCATCTAGTTCTTTAATATGATCATGTGCCGCTAGAGCTGCATATACAATTCCAACAGTTATTGCAGCTTCCCTTTGCTCTTGTTGCCACTCTTCGCCATTCAAAAAGGGAACTAACAAGTAAAACAGTTGATTTTCATCGAGCACAGGGACTCCTGTGTATTTTTGCAAAGTTCTATGACGAACATCCATGAAAATCTCTGTTTTTAACTGTGCAATTGAATTTTGAATGTATGTTGCATTCATAGACCTTACTCCATTTCACTTTCAAATACGTTAATCATCTATATGACTTAACGTTTGCTCACTGAGTCATTATAGCATAAGCATCGTTTCGGAATAAAAAGTTTTTACTTTCACCAACATGAACGGGCAGTAGAATTCCACCATAGAAATGCTCAGAAAAAATTGGTAGGAAATCTACTTGCCCGTAAAAACCAGTTTCAAGAACACATACTTATTGTTCTCGTATGTGTCATGCATCCGTGCACAATATAACTAACAATCATCGGCACTGTATATGGACCTTACCGATAAAAGCTACAATACAATACCTACGTTACTTTTTTCCTTCACTTTGGATAACACCATGTGCTGTATGGATTTGCGCTTTGCCACGAATTTTCATGGCAGATGTGTGCTCAGTAAATTGAGCAATCATGACTTCCCCTGCATCTAATTTTTCAGAATGATGAAATTTCGTATCCGTACCACGTGTTAAGCCTATTACATGTACGCCATCTTCTTCTGCCTGAATTACTATATAATCTTGCGCCATTGTCTGTACACTCCTTAAATCCGACAAATTCTTAGTCCATCATAACATAATTAGACAAGCAGTTTAAGACATTTGAATAAATGACAAGACTTCTCTACGTTTTACCTCATCTTGTTCATAAATGCCTCGTGCCACAGATGTAACAGTTTTAGATCCTGGTTTTTTCAGACCACGCATTGTCATGCACATATGCTCTGCCTCGATTACAACATAAACACCTTTTGGAGACAGCATTTCCATAATCGTATCCGCTACTGATGAAGTAATACGTTCTTGTAATTGTGGACGACGTGCAATTGTTTCAACCGCGCGACCTAATTTACTTAGTCCCGCTACAATGCCATCGTTTGGTATGTAAGCCACATGTGCTTTGCCATAAAACGGCACTAAATGATGCTCACACATTGAATAAAATGGGATATCCTTTACAAGCACTAATTCTTCATGATCCTCATGGAAGACAGTTTTAAAATAATCTTTTGCATCTTCATGTAAGCCACTAAACATTTCAGCATACATTTTAGCAACACGTTTTGGCGTATCAAGCAATCCTTCACGATTAATATCCTCGCCTACAGCTTCTAAAATCATTTTTACTGCTTCTTCTATTTTCAATAAATCAACATTCGACATTCGTAAAAACCCTCCTGCGTATCAAAGCATTACACATTTCCCTATGCATCGTAGCATATCCAAAAGTTAAGCGCAAAACGACTTACCTGATTTAAAAGAAATTCAACATATCTTCTTAAAGTTTTCGTTTATCGTGCTATGTATACAGTAAAAAATAAAGTCATCTTGTGACTAGAATTTTGTATTTTATAGAATTACTGCCATTCATTATATTTTATAAATAAGTTAAAAAGAGCAGCCTTCATGCTCGTTTACATGAAGACTGCTCTATGTAACTACTAGACGTGTATTATTTTACAGCATCTTTAAGCGCTTTACCTGGTTTGAAAGCAGGTACCTTGCTAGCAGCGATTTCGATTTCTTTACCAGTTTGTGGGTTACGACCTTTACGAGCCGCACGTTCACGTACTTCAAAGTTACCAAAACCAATTAATTGTACTTTGTCACCCTTTGCAAGAGCATCTTGAATTGTATCAAATACAGCTTCAACTGCTTTAGAAGCGTCTTTTTTAGAAAGACCTGCAGCTTCAGCAACAGAGTTTACTAATTCTGTTTTATTCACACCATTCACCTCCTCTCAAAGGGTCATGAACCAATTCTGTAAAAAGAGTAACACATAGGAAACCGCGACGCAACTGTATTCATTCATGATTATAACCAAAATATGCGTTTTTCACCCAAAAAATAAAAATAACAGGACTTTTCGCATAAAAACGAATAGCCCTGCACTATTTTTTTGCTCTCTAATTTCCATTTTATCTCTATAAAATAAAAGTAACCAATCCTCTGTCGCCTTCATTAACCATACGCTCAATTGTTTGACGCATACGTTTTTTAGCTGTAGTAGGCACTGCACTCATTTTGTAGCGAATTCCTTCTTTTAACACTTCATGCAATGGTGTACCAAAAAGTTGTGTTTGCCAAAGTGCATCACGATCATGTAAATAAGCATGATTTAAATCTTTCAGAAGTTGCTGACTGTGGAATTCAGAGCCAATAAGTGGAGCAAATTCTGATTCCATATCAACTCGAATAATATGATAGGATGGCGCTGTTGCCTTCATGCGAACTCCATAGAAATTATTTTGCTTAATAAGTTCTGGAGCAGTTGGTTCGAACTCTTGCATCATTGGTAAAGTCACACCATATCCACTATTATCCGCTTCAGTTATTGCATCTTTAAAGCGTTTTTGTGCTTCTTTTGCTTCAGCAGCCTCTTTAATAAATAGCAACCAATCACGCTTTGATTCAATTGGTTCATCTAACCATTCATTACAAACTGCCTTATACAATTCTCCTTGTAATGACACTCGAATGACGGCTGTACCGATTCCCGAATCTACATGAATCACTTCACTTTGATCAATAAAATCAATCTCTTTAAAGGCATCAGAAGCTTGTTGCACGTCTCGAATCTTCATGACAGATGACAGTACTTCTTCCATCGAATCAATTAATGCCACGTTTAGAGGATGTGTAGCATCTAGTACATCAAGCCAATCTGGTTTCTCAACCTCAATCGTCCGAATTGGAAACTCAAATAACGCCTCTTGCAAAATATATTGAATATCAGTAGCACGCATTTGATCGATTGAAATCGCAATTACTGGAACGTTATAACGTTCAAACAGCTCATTTCGAAGCTGTACTGTTTCTTCTCGTGCTGGCATTTGACAATTTAACACGATAACAAAAGGTTTTCCAATTTCCTTTAATTGTGCAACAATTTCTTCTTCCGCTTTTTCTGCGGCACGACGGCTAATACCATTTACAGTTCCATCAGTTGTTACAACAATACCGATATTAGCATGATCTCGAATCACTTTATCCGTGCCAATTTTCGCCGCTTCTTGGAAAGGAATTGGCTCTGTATGCCAAGGTGTATGCACAAATTTCGGACCATTCTCATCCTCATAGCCCTTTGTACCATCAATGACATAACCAACGCAATCTGCTAAACGAATTTGGAATGTCATTTCATCTTCGCCGACCGCAATACGTGTCGCTTGAGCAGGCACAAACTTCGGCTCAGCAG
Organism: Lysinibacillus sp. NPDC093197; assembly: GCF_044754025.1. NCBI lineage: Bacteria > Bacillati > Bacillota > Bacilli > Caryophanales > Bacillaceae > Lysinibacillus > Lysinibacillus sp. NPDC093197. The sequence continues at coordinate 497,370 of NZ_JBIVOH010000002.1, forward strand.
TCATGATTACTGGGCCTGGCGAGCTTTGTGGCAGCTCGTCCTGTGCTCGCATTCTTTCTGTATCATCCACAATATTCGGTAACACTACAGCTTCCATTACTTTTTTTACAAATGTTGATTTACCTACACGAACTGGACCTACAACACCAATATAAACATCGCCATTTGTGCGCTCTGCAATTTCTTTAAATACTGCTTCACTCAAGGTTTCTGCCTCCTTTATCTACGCTTTTTCACTATATGCATCCACGAAGATAAATATGAAAAGCTCCTCAGTAGCAATATGAATAGAATTTATATTTCCGTTGAAAAATTGATTCCACGGAGCAAGGTAGTTTTTCCGAGGAATGAGGTAGTAATTCCGCGAACCAGTGTGATATTTCCGCGATGTCATGCAATTATTCTGAATTGTTTGAGTGCCTGGCACTAATTTCGGACACTAATTTCGACAGCTATTTTGGCATAAAAAAGCCTCAATCATTAGATGTTCTCTAACGATTGAGGTAATTAAAACTTTATTTCGATTCGGTAGCTTTACTTTCGCTCTCTTGAGCTGCTTCCGCTTCTTCCTTCGCCTTTTTTGCATCTGCTTTATAGGCGTCCATCATATAGGTTGGCTCGCCTTTTTCATCTACAGTGTATGGCACTGAATAGGCTGGAACAACTGGATATTTATCGACAAGTAATTGACGAATATCCTCGCCTGGCTTTACATCTGGCTTGTCCTCTTTTAATAGCTGACCTAAATCGATTGAATAATCCACATGCATTTCGCCATCGCCTGTCATAAATATCGGTAATTCTGCACCCGAATACGGACTTTTGACTGTTACTTCTGATTTGTAGCCTAATTTTTCAAAGTTAATTTGGTAGACATTATCAGCAATTGCACCCTTTGTCGGAATATACTGTGTGCCCAATTTGCGAATATTAATCTCTCGCATACGCTCCGCAGAGTTTAAATCTACTAATTTTACTTCGGCGCTGTTTTCTGGATCCCAAATAATATATTGATAAATACCGCCTTTTTCATATGCATTTCCTGGAATTTGCGTAATATATTTTGGCATAAGTTTTTCAAAATCGATTAAATATTTTATATAGATATCCGTATCCAATTCACTGTTTTTAATCGGTACTAGGCCACCTGTAGCTTCACGATATTCATTGACAGCACGTTGGACAGATGCTAATTGATCGACATCTGGCACTTGGTTTGCGGCCTTTTCCTCCTCAGGATATGCGCAACCACCTAGCAAAACGGCTATTGCCACTGTCAAAAGAAAAGCATTTAGTTTTTTCATTCACGTTTTTCCCCCTTTTTAAGCTGGCCATGTGGCAATTATAAGTACCATTAAAAATGTTCCAAGTCCAAACAGTATGTATGCTAATAAATTTACGATTGTACGTAATAAACCATTTGAAATTTTATTGCGACCTAGATAAATTAAACCAACTGAAATAATCATAAAGCCGATACAATAAAAAGATACCCACATGATATCCAGTGCTGGCATATGTGCTAACGGACCCATTTAAGTCTACCACCTTTCTTCAATGACACGAGACAATCAACGTTTATTATACTATGGGCATCCTTAAAAAAGAAGGCGCTTTCCCAAAAGTAAAAAAGGAGTGCTATAAGGTGCTTAACATGTTATTTTTTTGATATACGAAAAAAATAATCCTTTCAAGCTCATATAAATTAAGGTGACCGCTACAACATATAACTCTCCGTGGAAATCATATCATATTTTTACTATAGGTGGAGAAATGTATCGTTATAAAAATAACTTTTAAGGCAAAAAAAGTATTATTACCACCTATTACTTTACAATTTGTTCAAAAAAGAGACACCTCAGATCCTTCTGAGATGCCTCTTTTGTGTCCATTTCATGACAAGTTATATATTGCTTACTAGTTCAAACCATTATGATTTAGTTCATCAGTTCATCGATCTCACGCTTTTTCACTCGCATCATTAATGCATCGACGGCCACTTTCGGCTCTACATCGTTAAACAATACGCCATAAAGTTCCGTCGAAATTGGCATGGCAACATCATATTTTTCGGCCAGTTGATAGGCTGCCTTTGTTGTCCGTACGCCTTCTACTACCATCCCCATTTGATCGAGTACTTCTGGCAGCTTCATGCCTTTACCTAACATATTTCCTGCTCGCCAATTTCGAGAATGCACGCTTGTACACGTTACGATTAAATCTCCCATGCCTGTCAGCCCTGCAAATGTAAATGGATTTCCGCCCATTTTAACACCTAGACGAGTAATTTCAGCAAGTCCACGTGTAATAAGTGCAGCCTTCGCATTATCACCATAATTTAAGCCATCTGTTATGCCTGCAGCTAACGCTATAACGTTTTTTAATGCACCACCCATTTCCACGCCTATAACATCCTCATTCGTATATACGCGGAAAAACTGGTTCATAAACAAGTCCTGTACCTTCTCAGCCGCCTCTATATTGGCACAGGCTGCTGTAATCGTTGTTGGGGAATGTAATACTACTTCCTCAGCATGACTTGGCCCAGAGAGCACTACAATGTCTTCTACAAATTCAGAAGGCAAGCTTTCGGCCAAAATTTCAGATATACGTTTTAATGAATCTGGCTCAATTCCCTTTGAAACATGGACAAATAATACTTTTCTGTCTAATGTAGCGATCATCTTTTCACAAGTTTCTCGGATAGCCTTAGTTGGTACTGCTACAACGATTGTATTTGAATGTGCTACTGCCTCTGCAATATCATTTGTAGCATGTAAATTCACTGGTAGTACCGTTTCTGGTAAATACTTTTTATTCGTATGCTGTGTATTAATTTCTTCTGCCTGATCGGCTCTATGTGTCCACACAAGGGTATCATGTCCATTTTCTGCAAGTACCATTGCAAGTGCTGATCCCCATGAGCCTGCTCCTAGTACACAAACTCGTTCCATTCAAATTCCCCCTTCTATTTCCTTTAGGTAAATCTTCACGGGCAAAATGCATGTTATCTAACAAATTTTAACCAAATTGTGATTTAGCCTAGTCCTTTGAAAAAAGACGCCACCCAACAACAATTGTCGGGTTGGCGTACTGAATAAGTTATATTTTAGATTATGCACGCGCACGTGTAATTAAACGAATTGGCGTCCCTTCAAAATCAAATGTTTCACGAATTCTATTTTCTAAAAATCGCTCATAAGAGAAGTGCATTAATTCCGTTTCATTTACAAATACCACAAATGTTGGTGGTTGAATCGCCACTTGTGTTGCATAGTAGATACGTAAGCGACGACCTTTATCAGTTGGCGCTGGATTACGTGCAACCGAATCTTCAATCACTTCATTTAGAATAGATGATTGGATGCGCATCGCGTGATTTTCACTTACACGCTGTACAATCGGTAAAATTTGATGCACTCGTTGTTTTGTATTTGCTGACACGAAAATAATCGGTGCATAGTCTAAGAATAAAAAGTGTTCACGGATTTGCTGTGTAAATACATTCATTGTTTTATCGTCTTTTTCAATGGTATCCCATTTATTAACGACAATGATAATAGCTTTTCCAGCCTCATGTGCATAGCCTGCAATTTTTTTATCCTGTTCTTGAATGCCTTCTTCAGCATTAAGAACAACTAAAACAACGTCAGAACGCTCAATAGCACGTAGCGCACGTAAAACAGAATATTTCTCTGTCGTTTCGTACACTTTTCCTTTTTTACGCATACCGGCAGTATCAATAATTACATATTCATGCCCATCGTATTCGTAAGGCGTATCAATAGCATCTCGCGTTGTACCCGCAATGTTACTTACAATGACACGATCTTGACCTAGGAACGCATTCACTAATGATGATTTCCCGACATTTGGACGACCAATTAAAGAGAATTTAATAACGTCATCTCCGTATTGATTTTCATCTTCTTGTGGGAAGTGCTTTGCACACTCGTCTAATAAATCTCCTAAGCCTAATCCGTGGGAGCCTGATATTGGCCAAGGTTCACCAAATCCAAGTGCATAGAAATCATAAATCATTTCACGCATATCTGGATTATCAATTTTATTAACTGCTAAAACGACCGGCTTTTTTGTTTTGTATAAAATTTTTGCAACTTGCTCATCTGCTGCTGTTACGCCTTCACGACCATTCGTCATAAAAATAATAACATCAGCTTCTTCAATAGCGATTTCAGCTTGTTGACGAATTTGTTCTAAAAACGGCTCGTCTCCAATTTCGATACCACCTGTATCAATAATATTAAAATCATGTGTTAACCACTCTGCCGAACTATAAATACGGTCACGTGTTACTCCCGGAATATCTTCCACAATCGAGACACGTTCTCCAACGATACGATTAAAAATCGTCGACTTACCTACGTTCGGACGACCTACGATGGCTACTACTGGTTTCGTCATCTGTACTTCATCCTTCCAACTTCTTGTCTTTCGCTATTATACACGAAAAATGCCATTATATCATAACATATCCATCAAGGAGAGTACTTTTTAGCTTTCTCTTTTACATAACCGCTATTTTTCGTTCCAAGCATTTCCTTTTTAGCAGGGTTCGCTCCAACTAATTATCCTGTTGTGGCTTACGTTAGGCTGAGCTAAAAGCGCCGCCTGCAGCAAAAATCAATTGTAACTAAATGCAAAAATTTTAGACAAAATAAAGCGAGGATACAAATGTATCCTCGCTGTTTGTTATTATTTAAAGTTTTTCAGTTGGTCGCCAATTACATCACCGAGAGAGAAGCCTGTGTTTTCTTCTGGTAATTCATAGTCGATTACTTCTTCCGCCTCTGGATTTTCCAATAAATCTTTAATACTTAATGCAAGGCGCCCTTCGTCAACGTTGACATCTAGCACCTTCACTTGTACCTCTTGCGCTTCTTTCAACGCTTCATGAGGCGTATTAATATGCTTATGCGCAATTTGTGAAATATGCACTAAACCTTCCACTCCAGGGAACACTTCTACAAAAGCACCAAATGACGTCAGGCGTTTTACTTTACCTACAAGCACAGTGCCTTTCGCAGCACGCTCTTCAATATTCGACCAAGGTCCAGGAACTGTTTCCTTAATCGATAACGAAATACGCTCATTCTCTGGGTCTACTGAAAGAACCTTAACTTTTACTTCTTGTCCTTCTGTTAATACCTCACTGACATCACTCACATGCTCATGTGATACTTGTGAAATATGGACAAGTCCATCGATACCACCAAGATCAATAAATGCACCAAATGATGCTATACGCTGTACTTTACCATCTAATACATCGCCAGCTTTGATTTGGTTAATAACATTTTTCTTCTGAGAGGCTTTCTCAGATTCTACTACTGCTCGATGTGATAGAATTAAGCGATTTTTTTCTTTATCAAGCTCGACAATTTTAAAGCTTAATACTTTCCCTTTATAATCTTCAAAATCATCGACAAAATAATCTTCTACTAGGGATGCTGGAACGAACCCACGTACTCCTAAATCTACAACAAGACCACCTTTAACAATATCCTTAACTTCCGCTTCGAAAACTTCTCCAGCAGCAAATTGTTGTTCTAGTGTATCCCATGCTTTTAAGGCATCTACTTTACGTTTTGATAATACATAGTTTTCTTCTTCAACCTTTGTAATCATCAATTCTAACTCATCCCCAACGGAGATAGCGTCAGACGCTTTTTCAATGTGTAAGCTCGATAATTCACTTATTGGTACAATACCGTCAAACGGTGCACCCGGAATTGAAACAGTTACCGCTTTTTCATCAACCTGCTCTGCAATACCTTTGACGATATCACCTTCGTTAAACGTTTGTTCTGCATAGTTCATTTCTTCAGACATATGTAACCCTCCTTCGCATCTTCCCTTACTATTTTATTCGATATTGAAGACAAAAACAAAAATAAATCCTTTAAATTCAAAAAATGTCTGAAATTTTAGGATTTATACCATTTTTTCTTGTGCTAATTTTAAAATGGCTTGCGCTGCGGCATCAATTGATAGCTCCGTTGTGTCTAAATAAATAGCATCCGCTGCTTGTATCAGTGGTGAAGCTTCACGCTCACTATCCATTTTATCGCGTAAAGCAATATCTTCTTGGAGCTTTTCTATTGAAGACGCTATCCCTCGTTTTTCATTGTCAATATAGCGGCGTCTTGCACGTTCTTCTACAGTAGCAGACATAAAGATTTTAAGTTCTGCATTTTTTAACACATGTGTAGCAATATCACGTCCATCCATGACAACACCACCATTTGCGGCAAGTTTTTGCTGCTGTGCTACTAACAATTCACGCACTTTTGCATGTGCTGCTACTTGCGAAACAGAAGAGGTTACTTCATTGGAGCGAATTGCATCAGATACGTTTTCGCCATCTAAAAAAACAAGTTGACCTTGAGGAGAAGGCTTTAATTCAATTGAGCTAGCTGCTAACATTTCTGCTAATTTTGCTTCATCATCTAAATGTATGTTTTGTTGCATTGCTTTATACGTAACTGCTCGATACATTGCTCCCGTATCGATATACGTGAATCCTAGTGATTCTGCAACGATTTTTGCGATTGTACTTTTGCCAGCACCTGCAGGACCATCAATCGCAATTTGAATGTTTTTGTTCATTATGCTTCCCTACTTTCTTCACACCATATTGTAACATACTAATAAAAAAAAGCCCTCTACAAGCAAGAGGGCTACTGTGAATTTAATCATCGAATGGATTTATTTCTTTACGGCGATTTAACAGCTGTCGTTCAAAGCAAAAACGTACGATATGTTGTTGATCAATATCATCCGTATCGGTTAATTGAATGGTAGCAATTGTCTTGTCATCTTTTTCAAATATTCGAACAACTGTTGCATCTGTAACGACGTAATTTACATCGCCATTAGCAAATGGCAAGACAATCGTTAACTTAATGTCATCGTCATCTTTAAAGGCTACATCACCTTTTAAGATAAGTGCGAGTCCACCTGCACTTATATCCGTTGTTACTAGCTGGTATTTATAATCTTTAAATTGAACTGCCACATCGACAGGCGTCTCAACTCGAACGTATTCTCGGCGTTGAATTTTGATAAACTCATCCTGTTGTGGGCAATGCAACATAATCATCGGTATATTGCCAGCTTTGCGTCCAATTACTTCTGTATTGAAGGCGTAGGATTGTTTATCTTCTGTTCGAAAGGTTGCCCTAAATTCAGAACCATCTATTAAAAAAGCTGTTTTTTTAGTTATTACATTTGTTGGATAGTCAATATAAATTATATTGTCTCTTTGTTCAACCACTTTACAGCGGAATTTTTCAATACGTTCTGTATAAGTAGGTTCAAGTTGTAGTAGTGTACCAATTTTTATTTCCATGAGCATCTCCCCGAACAATATATATACCCCTATTATTGCATGGGATGTAAATTTTGGCTATATGAACTGGGAGCTTTTTCTATACTTAAGTTAAATATTCTACTTTTAACACATTGTGATTTTCCGCATCCACTACAATTCGGAATGTTTCTTGCGCTTGTTCGTCTCGAACTGCAATCACTTCATAGCAAAGTCGTTGCTCGAATTGTCCGTTATCCGTATAAATATTTCTTACTTCCTCTACACGTACATTGTCATCAAAGAAAGTTTTCCAATCAATTGGAATGGCTTTTTGTGGTTTTATCGCTTCTTCTTGTATATATTCCATTGCATTTGCACCAAGTAACTCACCATTATCTTTTGCAATTTTTAACTGAACGCCGTCAGCATAAATTAATGCATTGTCACCAGGATTAACGCGTGCAAAAGTAACATGCCAAGCTAAATGGTTTTCACGTGACTCAACAAATGCAACATCTTTCATCTCAAGTCTCTTTAAATGTTCTTCCGCTTTTTTAATAATTTCCTCTTGTGACAGCTTGGCCTCATCTACAGGACGTTCAACTAAATAAGATAGTAAATGTCCTCCCTTTTCAGTTAAGTCAACATAGCCTAAGCGAATACCTTGGTGGAACTGTATGTGGTAAAACGGATATGGTGCTGTATCACTGCTTTTTGTGACAGTAAACGTAGCATCTTTAATAATTGGGAATAAATATTTTACTTTTTCTAAAGCTTCTTTTTCCGTAATGACTGAATCTTGTAATGCTTTTAAGTCTAATTTTTTCTGCCAGTCTGATTCACTCAATGTAAGCGGGAAATCACTTTCGCCATAATCTTTTAATGTCTTCTTAATATTATCAAATCCTGTATTAGGATTTTTATTGTCTACTTGACGCATCCAAACATCCATATTTCCATCTTGCTTATAATAATCAACAGTTGCTGTTGTCCATTCGTCAGATAAAGCTTGTAAATTCGTAGAAATTTGCGGCATCTTTTCGCGCCAAGCTTCATAATCTCCGGACTTCGCAGTTTTTTTCGCTTCATCACCAAGTCTTCCTAAATAACCTAGCCACTGATTAGAAAGCTCTTGCCCAATTGGAATATTTGAAATAGATGAACGCACTTCAGAGCTTAGTCGCCAAATAGAATCGAGCTCACTGTGTATTGCCTGTTCATCCTTAAATAACAGAGACTGCGAAACGGCTCTTTGTAAATACGATAATTTCTCTGAGGCATCCGTTAGTTTTTCTGTATACTGCGCATGCACTGTACGTTGTAAACTTTCTTTATCTCCATGTAAATCAATACTGTATGCTCCTAAACCTATAACTGCTATCGTTAAAATAACGAGCATTGTTCTCATCTATTTTCCTCCTTTCTTATGAACAGAAAATATGCTCACCTATTTGTTTTATTTGAGGACGAGACCAAATCCACTTACTTGTTGCTGTTTTAGGGTTAAAGTAATACAATGCATTCTCTGATGGATCCCAACCATTCATTGCATCGATAACTGCTTCTTTTGCACGCTGGTTCGGCTCTAGCCAAATTTGTCCATCCGCTACTGCTGTAAACGCCAAAGGTTGGAAAATAATACCTGAAATCGTATTAGGAAAATCAGGGCTTTCTAATCTATTTAAAATAACAGCTGCTACGGCTACTTGGCCTTCATATGGTTCTCCCCTAGCTTCTCCGTAAACTGCATTGGCGATTAGCTGTAAATCACGTTCCGTATACTTTGGTGGAATTTGTGTATCGGTCCCATTACTATTACTACTACCAGTGCTTTCATTATTTGCTGTACCGCCACCACCAGAATTCCCACCAGTATTACCTGTATTACCAGTACTTTTCACCTGCTGATCAAGTGGAACACCACCATAATAGGTAAACTGATTGCCAGCTTTTAATTGCGCTTTCACCCAGTTTTCATCATAATCTGAATATCCTGCTAACGCTTTCTTCGTCTTTGTGCCTGCTATTCCATCTACTGGTATTCCATATTTCTCTTGGAAATTTCGTAATGCCCAGTAAGTGTTGTAGCCAAATTTCCCGTCAATTTTACTTTTATAAAATCCTAAGTATTGTAGTCTAGCCTGTAGCTCAATGACGTCATCTCCATAAGCACCACGGGTAATTTGTTGATCGCTAAACGCTGTTGCGTTGTTTTGTGGTATTGAGACTATACTAATCGCAAGTAGGAAAGCAAAAAGTATACTTATTAAACGCACAATCATCACTCCTTTTTTTATAGCTTGAAACAAACAGCACTTTTTATACATTTATAAAATAGAAAAAACGTAGAAATCATTTTTAGATTTCTACGCTTTTATATTTTTTTATGCATATGCAAATGTTGGATAAGATGATAATGCGCAAGTTTTACTTTACGTAAACCAAACCACCATAAAAATAGCATAAACGGTATCATTAAATATACCCAATGTCCTTTAAATGATAATATTGTATTGTATAAAATGTGTAATACTACGGGTGCGCAAATTGCCATCGCAATCATTTCTTTCGTCTTTGCATGCTTTGAAAACTTTGCACGACCATAATAATAGCCCATTACTACTCCAAATAGAGCGTGACTCGATACGGGTAATAACGCTCGCATGAATGCTGTATTCAAACCAAAAGAAAATAAATACAATACATTTTCAATCGTAGCAAATCCAAGAGATATACTTGCACCGTACAATATGCCATCATAAGGATCATCAAATTCTACATGATTGTAGATAGCTATTAACAGAACAAACCATTTAAAAAACTCTTCAATGACACTTGAAAATAGGACATCTTGTAAATAAAGATATTGAAAAACCCCTTCTTCTGTTAATACATACTGTAAAAACAAGATAGGGAATGTTAAAAAAGCACCATACAAAAACGTTTGAAGTAAAGTTTTTCGTGGCTCCGTTGCCATTTGATTGCGCAAATAGAAGTAACTAAAAAGCGCTAGACCTGGAGCAATGGCAGCTGATAAAAGAATGATCATGTTGCCGGCTCCTTTCAACAGTAGACTGATATCATTATACCATGTAATGACAAATTTTTTTAAAAAGGAGATTTATTTTTTATGAGAAAAACAATTTTATTAATTCATACTGGCGGAACGATTTCCATGGCAATGAGTGAAGAGGGTGCGGTCATGCCAAACAAGGAAAATCCACTAATAAAAGAAAGCAAAAAACTAGATACACTTGCTTCTATTAAGGAAGTGGAGGCATTTAATCTTCCTTCACCACATATTACACCAAAAGAAATGCTTAGTTTACGTAATTTAATTATGGAAAAAACTTCAACTGAACAATTTGATGGTGTCGTTATTACACACGGCACGGATACATTAGAAGAAACAGCTTATTTCTTAGAGCTAACAACCAATTTATCCATTCCCATTGTCTTGACAGGTGCGATGCGTTCCTCCAATGAGTTAGGTGCAGATGGCATCTACAATTTAGTTGAAGCAGTTCGCGTAGCTGTAGATGACGAAGCACGTGACAAAGGAGTGCTCGTAGTAATGAATGATGAAGTCCATCTAGCAGTCAATACTACAAAAACGAGCACTAGTTCTGTCAATACGTTTCAATCGCCACAATACGGTCCAATCGGACTTATTACAAAATCGCGCATTTTGTTTCATCATGCCCCGATTCGCCGTCAATATGTAGACATACAGGGCTTGGGGAAACGAGTAGCCATGCTGAAAGTGTATGCAGGGATGGATGTAGATTTACTCGACGTTGTCCTTGCCTGTCAATATGACGGTGTTGTACTTGAAGGACTTGGACAAGGAAATGTTCCACCAACCGTTGTAAAGGGCATTGAAAGTTTATTGGAACGCGGCATCCCTGTTGTGCTTGTATCCCGTTGCTTCAATGGCATTGCTGAAGGCGTATATGGTTACGTTGGTGGTGGTAAAATGCTAGAAGATTTAGGCACAATTTTTGCGACAGGCATTAACGGACAAAAAGCACGATTAAAATTGCTAATCGGTTTAAATAAAGAAGGAAATCCATTGGACTTAAAGGAATTTTTCCAGTAAGTCCTATGCATTTCTCGTGAACCGCCACTAAAACTAGGTGAATCGCCACTAAATCATGTCATAGCGCCAATAAAGCAAGCAAAGTCGCCATAAAAACGAGAGAAACCGCTCATATAACACGGCAGCTCTCCGATAAAGCACTTATACATCTACTGTTCGCTCATAATAAGTTAACAGATTTCGTAAGCGACCTAGTGCTAACTCAAAATCAGGTTGGATTACTGACAACTGTATAAAATTTCGGTTGCGTAAATATTCACTATCTCCATGGACATATAATCCATTTAATTTTAAATCGGTCGATAAATTAGTGAGTTCCTTTGGGCATTGTATTGTCAAAATCATTGGATACGCTGTAGTTACTAAGCGATAGTCCATAAATGGTAGCTGCAGCAGTGCTTCATAGTGCTGTTGTAGCTGACTATAGCGAGCTGGATATGCTTGTAAAGCATTTACTACATTGCCAATAAGCACGGCAGGTAACGTAGAGGGAATCATACCTTGCTGATAATTAGCTAAGTCCAAGTAAGCAGGTATAGTAGAGGAAGGCTCCACAAGTTGTTGTGAAAATACAAATGACAAGCCACTAAGTGCCCCAATCGCTTTACCACTCACCGCTGTAGCTAAGTAGCATTCAGCTAATGAAAATGGCATTGCCCCAAATGAGCTAATGCAATCTACGCAAAGCTTTAAATTATAGCGCTTAACTAATTGTAAAATGCCTTCTAATTCATTACATGTACCTGTTGAAGTTTCCCCGTGCACCATTAGTAGCCATTGATAGGAACCCGTTTGTAATAAAGCTTCCAATGACTGTAAATCAAATGCGCTTCCCCACGCTTGCGTAACGACGTCAAAATCTAATGACCAGCGCTCAGCCTGCTTGTGAAGACGTTCTCCAAATTCCCCATTCGTTAAAATAAGTCCATGTCCCACTTTTTGTGCTTTGAGTTGTCCGAGCATCACTTCATTCGCTAATGTCCCTGTTCCTACTAATGTAGCGATATGGGTGGCATTTGATAATTCGAGAAGCTTGCTGCGCATACGTTCATATAGTGATTGAAAAGCTTGAGATCGATGTGACATCTCAGAATACAAAATAGCTCCTTGCTGTTTAACAGGCCCTGGGTAAAATGTATAACTTTCTTGTGCAAGTTTTTGTTGTAAGGAGTGTTCAAATTGTTGCCTCGTTAATACCATTGGTAAAAACATAGCTTCCGCTGTACCTACTGCTGGTGCGAATTGGTTAAAGCCCATTTGCTTATACAATTTTTCCTCACGCGTAGTACCCGAAATGACAGCTGCTGAGTAGCCTTTTTCATAAGCAAAAGCATTCAACGCCTGTGTCAATCTTAATAATACACGTCCTGTACGATATTGCTTTTTCACTGCAAGTAAGCGAATTTCACAAAGCTTTGTACAAATTTCCTTTGGTAAATACTGCTCCACTTCACCAATTTTTTCATCAATTGAAAACGGTCGTTGATCTCGAAAGGCTAACATGCCAATAAGCTCAGTTCCTTTATAAACAACTAAATACGTATTTTCTTGATGAAAACGGTCTACTTTTCTTTTCATCGTATTTGGTTCATGCTGTGGAATTTCTTCAACAAAGGTTTCATAATTCAACTGCGCGATCGCATCGAATTCCTTTTCTGTCTGTGCGACTTTACACCAGTACATAAAATCACTTCCCTCTTCTTAAAGACTCCTTAATATTGGATGTATGCTTAATCAACATACAAATAATTGCAACTAGCATCGGTATGTATAGCGGTAATTGACCTGTTAGTACAATTGCTCCAATGTAAAACACGAAGCCACCTAGCATGCCAAGTGTAAGGCTTCTTGTGACACTAAACACAATTGCTGTGCCGACAATCATCAAGGAAAATATAGTCGGTGATAAGGCAAGGCCAACTCCGATAAATGTTGCCACGCCCTTGCCCCCATTAAATTTCAGCCAAATGGGATACATATGACCGAGTATAACGAGACAGCCTCCTACAATAATTGCCCACTGTTCCAGATTCCAAATACTTCCTAGTAACACAACGAGAACACCTTTTAATGAATCCCCCAAAAATGTCCACATAAATGCAGCCTTACCTATTACACTCCCTGCATTTCGTGCACCTAGGTTTTTACTGCGTTCCTCCTGCAAATTGACACCATATACTTTTCCAACGAAAAAAGCAGTCAAAAAGTTTCCAATAAAATAGCTAATTATCCAATATAACCAAGTCATTTTCCCCCACCTTTTATAGCCTCTATTCTAAAAGAAGCTGTATAAGCAGTCACGCCTATACAGCTTCTTATATTATCTTCTTTCTGCAATTGTTTGTGCGATACAATCACCATGGAAGCGTCCATTTTCAATAAAAATTTCATTGGCATTATTGCCTGCTGCGATGACCCCCGCAATAAATAGCCCTGCTACATTTGTTTCCATTGTGTCAGGTTGACAAAATGGTCGACCTGTTTCCTCATCAATCGTAACACCCATCGCTCGAATAAATGAATGATCTGGGTGATAGCCAGTCATAGCAAAAACAAAGTCATTTTTTAATACTTCTTCACGACCGTCAATATTTACTACAACCTCATGCTCACGAATTTCTACTACATTTGTATTAAAGTGCATTGTGACTTCCCCACCACGTACAACCCCGTCAAATTCAGGTAAAACCCACGGCTTCACGCTTGGAGAATATTCACTGCCACGATACACAACTGTGACACGGGCTCCAGCCTTGTTCAATTCTAATGCTGCATCTACAGCTGAATTTTTCCCACCGATTACAAGGACATCCGTATCAAAAAATTCATGTCCTTCTTTAAAGTAATGGTAAACCTTTGGTAGTTCCTCGCCAGGAATATCCATATAATTAGGATGGTCGTAGTAACCTGTTGCTACTACAACATATGGAGTTTCATATACATCCTTATCCGTCGTTACCGTAAAAATCTCTCCATTTTTCACAACACTTCCGACTTTTTCAAAACGGTTAACTTGAATATTTTTCAAGCGCACTACCTCACGATAATAAACAAGTGCTTGATTTCGCTTTGGCTTGCGCCCCTCAATAATGAACGGTACGTCACCAATGGCTAAACGTTCACTCGTACTAAAGAAAGTTTGATGTGTTGGATAATTGTAAATGGCATTTACAATATTTCCTTTTTCAATAACAATCGGTCGTAAACCAATTTTTTGTAAAGATATTGCTGCCGCTAAACCACAAGGGCCTCCTCCAACAATTATTGCATCAACTTGTTGCATTGTTTGACACTCCTATCAAATAGGCATCAGCGTATTAAACACAGATGCTTCGCTTTCATGCAGATTACATGCTCTCTATTGGGCATCTACATTTAAAAAAATAACTCTCGTCTCCATTATACGCCTTCTACGCATTATTGGTTGTTTATTTACCCGAAATTTCAATGTCAATTATATGGCATTCAGGTTTCGCTCCTAAACGGAATGGCAATAGTGTAGTGCCATAGCCGTTACTCACAAGTGTCATCACACCGTCACGTTCCCGATAAGAGCCTAGCGGATGAACACCATACGGTCCAACTCTGATTTGACCACCGTGCAAATGTCCACCGATCATTAAGTCCGCTCGAAATTTCGCACGCACTCTGGCAAAGACACCAGGATTATGTGAAATAAAAACGACTAAATCATCCTCGCCAACTTTTTCAAAGGCAGCATCAAAACTATATTTCATCGTAGAAGTATCTTCAATAGCACTTAGCCATAAGCGATTCTTTTTAGGTAATAAGACAGCATCATTGGCAATAATTTCGACACTGTGTTGTTGTAAAATAGCCCGAAATTGCTCCTCGCCTACTTCTCTATCATTATTCCCCCAGATAAAATAAGTAGGTCCTAACGGTGTCAATAAATCGAGATTGTCATGGATACGTTGAATAGGTGTGCGCCCATCTGCAAAATCTCCACCGATTATTACCGCATCAAATGTACCTTTTAATCGTTCTATCATTGGACGATTAATTTTTCGTAAATGCGTATCTGAAATAAAAAATAGTCGAATCTTTTCTTGTTCACCTTTGAGTGATAATTGATGATGCAACACATTATTTTCGTGCGCGACCTTCCACATATAGAGTAGGAAGGCGATAACTATTAAAAGAAATAGTCCAATATATATCATTCCCTCACTTCTCCTTATGACAGCAAAAAGGCGATTCATTATGCTGTAGAATCGCCTTTCTGCTAATCAGACGTTTGCCTCAACCATTCATTGGTGTTGACGTTTGTCCTTTATTTTATACTAGAAAAACAACATTGCCAAAGAATGACACCATTTTTCTTATGGTAGTTTAATGACTTGCCCAACAAATACAGTGTCATTAGGCATACCGTTCGCCGCTCGGATTTTCGCTAATGTAGCTTCACTACCATCACCGTAGTAATTTAATGCAATACGATATAGGTTTTCATTTGCTTTAACTGTATGTGTTTTCGCTTTTGCAGCATTTTGCTTTTCTTGTTCTGCTTTACGTGCTTGCTCAGCTTTTTTAGCTTCTTCTGCTTTTTTTGCTGCCTCAGCCTGTTGTTGTGCCAATTTAGCTTCCTCGGCTTTTTTCGCTTCTTCAGCAGCCTTTTGTTGTTCAGCTAACTTTTCAGCGTCTTTTTGTGCCTGTTCTTTGGCTTGATCGTTTGCTTTAGCATCTTTGTCTTTATCAGATGATGTGGATGCTTCCGCTTTACTACCAGTCTTATCAATTTCTACAACAGAATCTAGCGTATCCTTTTCGGCTTCTTCAATCGTTTTACCAGGATCATAGAATTGCACGAAATAAATTAATATAGTTAATGGAATTAAAATAAATGTAACAAAAAGTATCGTCATTAACGGTGATTTACGTTTTGTATTTTTCGGCTTTTTGTTATTGCTTCCATTTTTATTCATTCTTGAAACTCTAGATAGATTTTGCTGTTCTTGTTGTTCTTCTTCAAATGACTGACGATGTTCTTCGATTTTATCACGATAGTCTTCTTTACTCATTCGACTTTCCTCCAACCTTGCTACGCATTCTTCTATCATTCTATTATGACGAATTTTGCGAAAAAAGTAAATGACCGTCAATTATAGTCTAATCGTTTAATAAAAGCTGTTTTAATCGACTTTCCCATGCAATCATTTCTACTTTTTTCTCTTCCTTAACGCGTACTATATTGATTTCATCATAATGGATTCCACAATTTTCACAACAGTTTTCAGGTTTTTTCTGCAATTTTTGCCCAAAATACCCGACAAGCTGCTCGCGAATACAGCCTTTTGTCTGAGTAATTTTTAACATTTCATCAACCGCCTGATATTTTTCAAGTGCAAAATAATTAAGTCGCGCTTTCACTTCCTGAACAGATTCCTGATGATACCAGTAATCTAGCACACGAAAGGCCGTTTCACTCAACTCACCATTTTTCAACATTTGCGATGGCTCGATATGCTGTATTACAAGCTCTTGATAACGGTCGACATGACTTGCTGACGGCAAATCGCCTGTTACAACAAATTTCGCAAGTTCTTCGTCACCATCACTATAAAGTAAAATTGCAAGAGCTGGTTTTCCATCACGACCTGCGCGTCCTATTTCTTGCATATAGTTAGCGACATTAGCGGGCATTGTTTCATGGATCACCTGTCGAATATTTGCCTTATTGATGCCCATACCAAAAGCATTTGTCGCCACAATCCAATCTAGCTCTCCATCAATAAATTGCTGCTGAATAAATTGACGATCCTCTGCACTATAACCCGCATGATAAGCTGCCGCCCGAATACCTGCTTGCATGAATGTTTCACAATATTGCTCTGCACGCTTACGTGATGACATATACAAAATACCTGGTCCAGCTGTTTTTTTTACATGTTCTAAAATCCATCGTGCCTTATCAGCCCTATCCTCAAATCCAACACGCCCAAGATGAATATTAGGACGATCGACGTTATACATAAATTCAAACGGGTCGTTCAGCGAAAGTGTCGTATGAATATCCTTTACTACTTTTTGCGTTGCAGTCGCTGACAAAGCTAACACTGGCGGGCGATTGCTTCGCGAAAACCAGTCACCAATTCGCAAATAATCTGGACGAAAATCAAATCCCCACTGCGATATACAATGCGCTTCATCAACTACAATGAGACTTAATGACATTTTCGCGAGTTTTTCCTGCACCTGTTGTTGCAAAAGCATTTCTGGTGACGTAAAAATAAAGCGATACTGTTCTAAAAAATGGAGTGCATATCGTTTTTCATCTGCTGCTAAAAAAGAATTTAATGCTACTACTCTTTTTTCACCAAAGCGTTTAAGTTGCTCTACCTGGTCCTGCATTAAAGACAATAAAGGTGACACGATTAACACTGGCTTTTGCATTATATATGCTGGCAATTGATAGCACAGTGATTTACCCATGCCAGTTGGCAATAACGCAATTACATCTTTTCCATCAAGAATTGCTTCAATTACTTCCTTTTGACCTGGTCGGAATGTTGTATAGCCAAAGTGCTTAGCTAATGTTTGCTCTAGTTCCATTTATACTTCCCCTTTCGCGAGGACAAGTCTCAGCTGGAAATAACTCAAATCTTTTACTACTTCATGCAATGCCTTTAATTTTTTTGTTTGGTATTGCTTGGAAGCGTGCCAAACTTTTTCCGCTTCTTCATATGAGACGAATGGGCCAATCGAAAAGTTCGGTTCATTCATCGCTAACTCCACTAAATGATCTTCAATCGTACTTTGTTTCAATTTTCTTATTTGCACAATTTGTTCAATTGAATATCCTTGTTCATATAAAACGGCAGTTTGCTGTGCAGAATCAGTCAGCAATGCTTTAACCCGAAGTTCCTCAGCCATTTGGCCAAGTAACGGGTAATTATTTGTTGCATGCACTTCATTCATTAATGTATGTAGTAATTCGATAAATGCTAATTGACTATCAAGCACAGTTTCCTTTCGTTCACTAGAAAGCTGCTGCCATGTCCAACCAGGTAAACTATAGCCACTTAATCGATAAAGGACGAGTTGTTTATTATTATCTGATACAGGTAAGGTAGCTAATACACGAAGGCACTCTTCAAGTAGTTGTTTTTGCAATTTTCCTGATTGATACTGATAGTCCTGCAAAAAATTACGTACCCATGACTGAACTTGAGCATCTTTACTAATAGGAGAAAATGAACGAATCCCCTCTTTTTGATAAGATAGACTTTGGACGACTAAAGAAAGACGAGCAAAAAATACATGCTCATTTCCTCGATAATACCAGCCGTCAAATAAAAAAGCAGATGTTTGCTCTGCTCGCTGTAAACCGAGCTTTTTCATGGAATAATGACCAGATTCCTGCATACTTAACCAACTATATTGCAAAAAGGTTGCTACAGCCTCGTCAAATATCGCGCGTGGTAGCTTTGGGAGTAATCCAAAAAAGTTATGTAGCTGAAACAGTCCAACATCTTGAATTGTCTGACCTGAACGCTTTCCTCTAAGGATATGATAAGCTGCAGAAACTGTTCGTTCATTATTAAGTTTTTGAAAGATTTGCAATAAAATTTGATAAAACATTGAAGCAAATTCCTCCAATTTAATAGTATTAGGTTGAAATGTAAGTTAAACATCTTTAAAATGAGTATGAAGCTTTGTAGGACCATCGTAAAAGGAGAGAAAGAAATGGCTAAATACACAATTGTTGATAAAGATACATGCATCGCTTGTGGCGCATGCGGAGCCGCAGCACCCGATATTTATGATTATGATGATGAAGGAATTGCCTTCGTTATTTTAGATGATAACATGGGAACTGCTGAAGTTCCAGAAGATCTACTAGAAGACATGCAAGACGCTTTTGAAGGTTGCCCAACAGATTCTATCAAAGTGGCTGAAGAACCTTTTGATGGCGACTCTTTAAAATTCGAATAGGTAAACATCATTACTAAATAAAGGCATCCTTCATTGGATGCCTTTTTGTTTGAGTTGGTTTTGTATTTTGACATTAAGATAAAGAGTGCGTATATGTCATTTCAAATGAAGTTGTAAGCTCTTTTCATCTTGTTATTGCAACCATAAATTATGTATGATAAGATTTTAGTAGTTGGTACTAATAACAGATATTATTTCGTAAAGGGGTTCTTATAAATGATGGACAATTTATTACAATTAAAAGATAAAAACATTGTCGTAATGGGTGTTGCAAACGACCGCAGTATTGCTTGGGGTATTGCAAAACGTTTATTTGACGTAGGTGCAAATGTTATTTTCACGTATCGCCAAGAACGTTCATTAAAAAAATTACAAAAGCAACTTGAAAACTACGGCCAAGCAGATGCATTTGTCGTACAATGTGATGTTAATAGTGATGAAAGCACAAAAGCAGCATTCGATACAATCGGTGCAAAAGTTGGTGTTATCCACGGTATTGTTCACTCTGTAGCATTTGCCAATGCAGAAGACTTACACAATCGCTTTTTAGAGACAACACGCGATGGCTATGCATTCGCTCAAGATACAAGTGCGTATTCGCTTATTTCAACTGCAAAAGCAGCACACCCGTACATGACAGAAGGTGGCTCTATTGTAACGATGAGTTATTTAGGCGCTGAACGCGTACTTGATGGCTATAACGTAATGGGTGTTGCCAAAGCTGCATTAGAAGCGTCAATGCGCTACTTAGCTGCTGATATTGGGCAAGACAATATCCGTGTAAATGCAATTTCTGCTGGTGCTATTCGTACACTTGCGGCAAAAGGTGTTCCTTCATTCAATACGATTTTACACAAAATCGAAGAAACAGCGCCGTTAAAACGCAATGTTCAACAAGATGAAGTAGCTGATATGACAATTGTAATGCTATCTCATCTATCACGTGGGGTAACTGGCGAAACAATCTACATCGACGCTGGCTACAATATTATGGGTTAATAAAAGACAAAAAGTGTTAGATTGACTACAATCAATCTAACACTTTTTGCTGTTGATGTTCGCTACGGCGAGTGCTTTCCGCGGGCACATCGCAAGCCGCAACCGACGCTTACGCGCCGCCTGTTGCGTCTTACGTTTTGTGCGTTCCCGCAGGAGTCACTCGCCTCCGCTATCATCAACTAGTATTCTCTTTCTATTTTTATTTACTGCATAAGAGAACAGCTATGGTTTCATTTATTTTACATAGCAGAAAAATACAAACAATCCAACACTTTCTTGATGCACTGTTGATGTCCACTACAGGGATGCTTTCCGCGGGCATACCGCAAGCTTCAACCCTGCTATGGCACTGTTTGTTGCGTCTTACGTATTGTGCATGAGTCGCCTCATCCGCTACCATCAACGAATGCTTTACTTCTGTTCATTTTCCTTGATGGGAGACTCACCTTCTTTAGAAATTATATTCCGTTTTTTCGCATTTCCGCCATAATCTTTTCCATTTTGTCTTCAATATTTGTGTCCGTAAATCGGCTAAATTGTATTTCATCGACTATTTTTCCGTCACGCATAAACAGTATACGATCAGTCCTTGCGGCAATCTTTGGATCATGTGTTACAAGCAGCACCGCTGTCCCTTCTGCATTAATTTCTGTAATAATGTCCATGATTTCCTGTGCTGATTTTGAATTAAGTGCACCAGTCGGCTCATCACCAAAAATAATTTTAGGATTGCTTATTAGTGCGCGGCAAATGCCTGCACGTTGTAGCTGTCCTCCCGAAACTTGTGTAATATTACGTTTTTCAAGATCGCTTATACCTACCTTTTTCATAAGCGCTCTTGCCTTTTTTGTAATCTTATCAACACTTTTTCTGTTATCTCGCATTGAAGGAAGTATGATATTATCCATAATATTTAAGTTTTTAAGTAAAGTTGGCTGCTGAAAAACAAACCCCATTTTTGTTCTCCGTAAATCGGCAAGCTCCTGTTCACTAAGCATTGACAAATCCATTCCATCAAAAGACACCTTTCCAGTGTCAATGCTATCCATTCCACTTACTGCATACATAAGTGTAGATTTCCCTGAGCCTGATGGACCCATAATCGCAACGAATTCCCCCTCGTTTATTTCAACGGACACACCATTGAGAACATTGTGCCTTTTTTCTCCTGCACCGAAAGATTTTACAATATTGTCACCGATAATCATTTTCTTCATAAACTACTCCTTTATATTTTCGGATATTTTTATTTTCCCAGCCCCAGAAGTACTAATAATTGTTGCAATTAGTACCGAGCATGCCATCATTAGCGGACAAAGTAAGTACGCCGCTAACGGATTGACCGAAAATGTAAACGACGAAGCACCAAAAGAAGAGATAACCGCGCCTGCTAGTAATCCTCCGAGCGTGTTAGCAAGAAGTGTACCAACAACAATTCCAATCATTAGTACGAATAAGGAACGGGCAGCATACTGTGACATAATATCTGAATTTGTAAAACCTAACGCTTTCATTACAGCAATAGAGTATCTATCCTTTGCGATAAGCATTTTCATAAACAATAACGTAACTAATACAGTAATAAAGAGCGCCACGGCAATTGCGACACGAGAAGCCTTTCCAACTGCATCAATTGTTGAGCCGAAAGTTTGTAAGACGTAATCATTAATGTCTGAAACTTTTGCATAGGTAAATAGATTCGTATACTCAGTCATTCTATTATCCAGCACAGCTTTATCGGAAAATTCCACGCTAATAACACTCCACATCATGTCTGTAGAATTGTCATTAAAAATAGCCTTTGCGGTTTTTCCACCGTTTGTAATATCGGAATAAATGCCGCTTATCGTGAAATTTTGCTCCTTTCCTGCAATGATAAGGGTTATACTATCGCCTATTTTTTTACTAAGCTCATCGGCGTTTAACTTTGAAAGTGCAATTTCATTTTGTGAAACGGGTGCCCTCCCAGTCGAATATTTTATTGGGAAGATTGAATGGTCACCAAGTTCGATTTTTATATTTCGCTCTGTTCCATCTTCCATTTTTACTTTAAATGTTTTTGTCGAAAGAACAGTATGCTTTGAAATGGTACTGTCATTGTTTATAGTATATAAAATTTGTTCCGTTTTTTTAGAAATATGATCAGTCTGCTGGATGTCAATACGCATATCGTAGTTGCCAATACCCATATACTTGATGAAGTTATTTGAGGAAATCGTGTTGTAAAGGTTTAGTGGAACAATCATGATAAATGCCGATATTACAAGCACTGTTAGCATTGTGGCGTAAAGTCTTTTTCTTGACAGTACATCTTTAATGCCAAGAAATATATTTGTGTTAAAGAGACGGTTGCTGTTCAAGCAAAACTTCCTTGTAGCACTGTTTTTTTCTTGGGAAGTGCCATGGCGTATTGCTTCAGCAGCGGAAATTTTACGAAAGCGTTTCAACACTCCATTTACATAAGCAATAATTGCAAAAAATACAATAACTATACCAATTATTCCGAAAAGCGATGCAAGAGAAGAATTGTCGCTTTCCCCCATATAAAGCCTAATATTTTCAAGAAGCATGTTTTTGAACAAGAATGAACATACATAGCCGATTACACTACCTGCTAACGCAATGGCTGCATATTTTGCAAGATATATCTTCTTTATGTCTGAGACTGGTAATCCGATTGCCTTCATAACACCAATTTCACGGTAGTCTACTTCGATTTTTGCGAGGAGAGTGAAACGAATGCACATAAATGCTATGGCAACGACTAGTATACTTATAAGAAGTATGATTGCTATCATCATTCCGTCTGAAAGTGCATTAATCGTTTTAAACAGTGGATATGTTATCGTCGGTCCATTCGCTTCAAGTCCTGCAGTTGCATAGGCGTTTTCAAATTCGCCGAGCGACGATAAATCCTTTAATCTGAACTCAATTAAATATTCTGTACGGCCAAAGTTTTTTATGTCTGCGTAATCATTTTTACTAATAAGAAATCTCTTCGAAGAGGAGAGCATGGAATTCATCTGTGAATCTCTTAGAAATCCTGCAACAGTGAATGATTTCCCACTTATCGCTGCAATGTCCCCGACCTTTACGTTGTTTTCCTTCATATAACGTAATGGAACATAAAGCTCACCATCAGATGCGTTAATAATATTACCATCAAGATCCAACAGGTAATCGAATTTCTCACTTTGAATGCTAAAACCATTATCCTGAACATTATTTGCAAACGAACTATTGCCTAAAATAATTTGCGAGCCGTCAATATTAAGAAACTCAAGCACTTGAAAATCTTGGACGTTACTATTCTGTTCAGCAAAGCCTTTAAGTCGCACTGTATTAATATCACCTACATGCATTTGCATAAAATGAGGGGTTTTCGCCTGCTTCATAAGTGTATCTAACTCCCCCGAAAGATTTACAACAAGTATTGCTGATAGCGCAACAAGCATAGCCGCGACCGCAACAAATATCATTGTTGTTAGCGAAATTAGTTTGCTATTGGAAATATCATTGCGGATTATTCTGTAATACATACGTCACCTCTGTTCGAGATTTTTAACAGATTGAAAAACATACCCCCACCAACTAGCCTTCCTGACCTAAGAAAAAAAAGAATTTCCTAAAAAATAGCCGAATTAATCAGTATTTTTCTCAACTAGCTGCCCTCTTTTCCATTGTCAAACATCCTCATCATGTGCATAAGACTTCCACTTTCAACTCCTAAAAGTCGTTCGACGTTAAAAATTAATGCTTGTACTCGACCCGCGAACTCAGCATTCGTCAAATTGACCATTGCATCATCAAAAACAGTATTGGTATATGCCACTATCATTTCCATACATTCATACGGATATGGCGTATGAAATAGTCCTTGCTCAATGCCTTCACGAATAATCCCCGTTAATACTGGTGGAACTTCGTTAACTATAACTTTTTGTATTTTCTGATGCATAAGAGCATTTTGCGGCTTATGCATATGCTCTATTACTTCTTTGCCGTTACCGTCACTAATATTCAATGCCATGACAACGCCGATAATACGCTCATAGACGGATATATTCTTATCAGCAGCAATTTTCTTGGCAGATTCTAAAATTTGCACAGTATAGCGTTCAATCAACGCATCCATAATATCCTCTTTCGACTTAAAGTGATAATACAGCGTACCCCGTGCAATACCTACTTTTTCTAAAATTTCGTTTGTACTTGTGCCATCAAAACCTTTTTGACCGAAAAGCTTATCAGCTACATCCAGTATTTCGTTTCGACGCTCT
The DNA here is from genome assembly GCF_044754025.1 of Lysinibacillus sp. NPDC093197. NCBI lineage: Bacteria > Bacillati > Bacillota > Bacilli > Caryophanales > Bacillaceae > Lysinibacillus > Lysinibacillus sp. NPDC093197. The sequence goes on from NZ_JBIVOH010000002.1 coordinate 522,037, forward strand.
TCAGCTTCTTTTCGCATTTCTTCCCCCTTACTGACCGACTGTCTGTCTATACCATTTTATGGTACAACTTTCCATTTTGTCAATAATATATGCTAAATATTGTTTTCGAGTGGATAAAAAATCACCCCCTCTCTACGAACAGTTAGAGCTGAGGTGATTGTTCAATTATCCGTCATGTGAAAAATAAAAGGAGTTCTATCAACTTAATACTTCACTTTACTAAGCCGGTAATTAACCGTTGTTTCGCAATGACGCTTTTTAATACAAATGTTAGCATACAAGCAATGACTAAAAATACTGTTATCATTGCAATTACGCCTACCCAGCCGAAGTGCATCCAAAACACACCCCCTGCGGTTCCACCAACACTCGAGCCAAAATAATAGAAAAATAAATACAGTGATGATGCTTGTGCCTTATCATGAGTTGCACGTTTGCTTACCCAGCCACTCGCTATTGAATGGGCTGCAAAAAATCCAAATGTGAAAACTGTAATACCTAATATTTTTAACAAAAGAAGACTTTGTAATGTAATAATTGCACCTGCAAGCATAATAGCAATTGCTAACAATAACATTTTTTGACGCCCAAACCGATCGGCCAAACTGCCGAACCATGCCGAACTAAATGTCCCTACTAAATAAATAACGAATATCCACCCGACAATTGTGGCACTTAAATTATATGGTGGTGCCATTAATTTAAAACCAATATAGTTGTAAAGCGTCACAAAGCTTCCCATTAACACAAAGCTAATACCAAATAAACAAAGCATAGATGGATCCTTTAAATGCTGAATAAGTGATTTTGTTAGCGCCTTTATTTGTAACGGCCGTGCCGTAAAATTTTTGGAATTCGGTAGCATCCATATAAATAACACACTAATCATCAAACTAATTACGCCAAGCACAATCATGCCAACTTGCCAGTTATACAAGTCTGTCAATGTACCGATAATGACACGACCACTTAGCCCCCCTACAGAATTGCCGCTTATGTAGAGCCCCATCGCAACGCCTAAACTAGTCGGAGCAATTTCCTCGCCTAAATAAGCCATAGCAATAGCTGGTAGCCCAGCAAACACAACTCCTTGAATAACACGCAATACTAATATAGTTTCAAAGTTTGGTGAAAAAGCTAGTGCTAACGTTAAAGCCGATGCTGCAAATATAGATATTGTCATTAACGACTTTCTTCCCCAAGCTTCAGATAACGAGCCGACAATTATCATACTAATCGAGAGTGCCAATGTAGTTACCGATAATGACAAACTTGCAACTGCTGGTGAGACACGAAACTCTTCGGCAAACGTCGGTAGTAACGGTTGCGATACATATAAGTTCGCGAAGGTAATAAACCCTGCTAAAAATAAAGCCCAATTTGCTCTGTTAAATGCTTTTGTTCCCTTCTCTATATAGTCCATCTCTATCTCCTTCCAGTGACGCGTCCTATCTATCTATTATTCTAATACAACATTCTGTAAAAAACACTGGAAGGTTGTCAAAATTCAGACAAACTATATGTACTTTTCTTTTTGTTTCCACTATTTTTATTTGACAATTTCACAGAAAGTATAATTCTGCGTCATTAATTTTTCGAATAATACACATGCCCTAGAAAAATATCTTTTTTCTGTTAAATGAATGTTTTTACTATTTTGAATTAGCATTTAGTGTGCTACAGTGAAGGAATAATCTAGAAATCAATGTTTTTATAAAGACTCGGAGGTATCCCATGAAAATGATTGAAGCTTTAGCTCTATCAGCGCACTATATCCATCTTGCATTAAAAGAGGAAGCGATTGTAGCTGTCATTGAGAAGGAAAGTGAAACAGTTGTAAAATATTTAGCAGGCAAACGTGTAGACACAGGTTATGTGGATGGCCAAAAAGTAAATGCGAATGATCAAAATGTGTTCATCGCCTTTGCTGGAAAAAATGCAGATGTCATCATTCCCGAGAACGTATACGGTATTGCCATCAATGCTTTTGCATTTCCGATTCGAGAAAATGGTAAAGTTATTGGGGCACTAGCCTTTGGATTACCAATTGATAATGAGCTCAAACTCGAACAGTATATGAATACAATGGATAATATCGTGAATAATCTTCAAGATAAAGTACATACCATCGCCTCCCATTCAGAGGAGTTAGCAGCAACTAGTGAGGAAATTAACAAACAGGCGCAACACGCGCTTGAGGATTCCGAAAAAACAAATGATGTTACAGATTTAATAAAAAGTATTTCTCGTCAAACGAATTTACTTGGCTTAAATGCGTCGATTGAAGCGGCTCGCGCAGGTCAGCATGGAGCAGGTTTTAATATCGTTGCACAGGAAGTCAGAAAACTTTCATTTGAAACTTCTAGTGCAACGGAAAATATTGAAGCTTCTCTTCGCAATATTAATAGAAATCTTGATAATCTAAAGCAAAATATGGGACAAATTAATGATGCAACAAATGAACAGGCCCAACTTGTGCAAGATTTTAGTGAAATTATTGAAGAACTAACGACGCTAAGTCAAGAAATGAAGGGCTTTATGCATAATGCTTTGAAATAAAATATAGAATTGAGGCGGCAATAGTATGGAAATTATTATCAATCACGAATTATCGTTACGAACAATCACTTTAGATGATGCAGAGGCTGTTTTCACGCTAACAGATAATTCGAGAGAATATTTACGTGAATGGTTACCGTGGGTAGATTTCACAAAAGAGCTTTCGGATACAAAAAGCTATATCGAAGGCTGTATTGCTGGCTACGAAGCAAAAAGTAGCATGTCGCTAGCTATTATTTTCCGCGATAAAATTGTAGGAATCGCTGGCTTTAATACTATTAATTATAGTAATAAAATTGCAGCAATCGGCTATTGGCTCGGTAAAGACGCTCAAGGCCATGGCATAATGACCAAAACAGTACAAGCATTATTACAATATGCGTTTGACGAACTACAACTAAATAAAGTTGAAATCCGTGCTGCTGTGGGCAACACAAAGAGCAGGGCTATCCCTGAACGACTTAATTTCACAACAGAAGGAACAATTCGTGCTGCAGAGTGGCTATACGACCACTACGTCGACCACGTCGTTTACGGCATGCTTGCGAGCGAGTGGAAATAAACGACAATACCTACAATGTAATAAGATAGATTACTGATAGAGTGTTGGCAAAGATGTTAGTAAATTTCCGATAGTTGATGGCAGCGGAGGCGTTGACCCTTATGGGAACGCACGCCACGTAAGACACAACAAACCGCGCGTTAGTAAGGGTGTGCCTTACTGTGTGCCCGCGGAAACAAACCGCCGTAGCGAACATTAACGACAAAACAAAAAAGTGTTAGATTGACCGCAGTCAATCTAACACTTTTTCTAATGTTTATTGTTCAACTGTTTCTTTTTGTTTTTCTGTAGCAACAGGTTCTGGCTGTTTCACTAGCTCTGTCGCAATACGCTCAAGCTCTGGTCTCAATGTGTGCTTACCAGCGTAGCTTTCGATTAATTCCTTCACATCAATGCCTGACGTTTCCTTTAATGTTTCCTGTAGTGTTGACATTAAGTTCGTTGCATAAGAAGTCACCTTATTAGCACCACTTCCGCCTTCTCCGCCACCAGTATCAACAACTGTAATTTTATCGATATTGCCTAGTGGACTTGCAAGCTCTTTCGCATACTCTGGCATCATGCGTACAACCATATCAAGGACAGCTGCTTGACCGTAGTACTCGAAGGCTTCTGCAATTTTACGTTTCGCTTCAGCTTCTGCAAGACCTCGTAGGCGAATAATATCGGCTTCTGTTTCACCTTGCGCACGCTCGGCATCCGCTTTCGCGATACCATCTAAACGAATCTTCTCCGCTTCTGCCTTTGCTAACGACTCAATACGATATTTCTCAGCATCTGCTTGCGCAAGCTCACGCATTTTTTCAGCTTCTGCATTTTGCTCAACTGCATAACGATCAGCATCTGCTTTTTTCTTCACTTCTGAATCGTATTGCTTTTCACGACGTAAAATTTCTTTTTCTTCTAATTCAATTTGCTTTTGACGTTCAATAATGCGAATTTGCATTTCTTGTTCAGTTACTTCCTGTTTGGCACGTGCAGTTTCTAATTCATAAGCTTGGTCTGCACGAGCTTTCGCAATATCTTGCTCACGACGGAATTCCGCCACTTTTAATTGATTTTCTTTTTCTGCTTCCGCAATTTCTGTTGCACGTTCTATTTCAGCCTTTTGTGCTTCTTTTGATGCTTCTGCACGCTTAATACGTGTTTCTTTTTCTGCAACTGCAGTCGCAATATCTGCATCTCGTTTAACTTGTGCAATTCTTGGCTTACCAAGTGAATCAAGATAGCCATTTTTATCGCGCACATCTTTAATTGTAAAGGAAACAATGACAAGACCCATCTTCGCTAAATCTTGAGAAGCAACACGTTGTACCTCTTGCGAGAATTTATCTCGGTTTTTATAAATTTCCTCAACCGTCATCGACCCTAAAATCGAACGTAAGTGTCCTTCCAATACTTCACGTGCTTCACCTTCACGTTCTGCCTTTTGCTTTCCTAAAAACTGCTCAGCAGCTGTAGCGATTTCTGAAATAGAACCACCAATTTTAATAATTGCTGTACCATCTGCCATTACTGGAACGCCCTGTTCCGTATAAACTTCAGGTGTTGTAACTTCTAATTTACTTGATAGTAAGCTTAATGGTTGAGCTTGCTGGAAAATCGGGAAGACGAATGTACCGCCCCCACGAATAATTTTAATTCGATTTCCTGACTCATCTTTATGTACATTTTTTGAGCCAAGATAGCTACCTGTTACAATCAGTGCTTCATCAGGACCCGCTGTACGATACTTTGTTACATATAGTGCTACAAGAGCGATTAAAATAAATGCTACAATACCTAGAACAATCAAAATATCCATTGACATAATAGTATCTCTCCTTTAAATAAATTTTTTTTCATAGGCTCTCACAAAAAGAGTGCCTGCCCTCACTTCAACTACAAGGACTGTCGTATCATAATCAATTACCTCATTGTCAAAGCCTGTTGCACGCTTTGCAATCATACCGCTTGTAGTCTCAATGACAACTTCACCAAAGCCATCAGACGGTATCGGTACAATAACCTTACCTAACTGACCTTCAAGTGATTCTTCTGTATAGGCTAATGAGACATCAGCAGATTTTAGTGGAACGAGAATAAATAAATAAAATAGGGCACTTAAAATAACTCCAATTACAGCAGCTACACCTATATTCCAAACGCTAGGGAAAAAGGCTAACTTTTCTAAAATAAATCCAGCTGCTGACATTAACGTAATGAAAGAAAGAATGACACTTGGATTAAAAATCGGTAGACCCTCTCCTATGCCCTCGACAGCATCACCGAAAAACATAAACAAAACCGTTGCCAGTCCCGCGAAAATTAATACCACTAAATAAATTTGCTCCAATGTATAGCCAAATAGCGTCAAATAGATCACCCCTTTTCAACGTATTACCTACTATACGGATGCACTGAGAAAAAAGTTTCAAAATTTTTTAACAAATAAAAAAGATTTCTATGTAATGATCTTAATTTACGACAACTTGCTTGAATTAAAGACTATGTATCACCTTCTGAATTAGCTTTAAGGATATTGATAATACGTACTTGCACATTATGTCTGCCGTATTTTGTTGCTACTTCTTCAGATTCTACTAGAATATCTAACTTATAACCTTTGATGGCTCCTCCTTTATCTGCTGAAATAGCTCTAAATGATTCATATGGTGTCTTTATTTCTACAATAGTTCCTAATGGAAGTACTGATGGATCCACCGCTACAATCCTTAACCCATTATAATAATTAGTTTCACGAACATTAATGCCCGTTACTGTAATACCACTACAACCTTTGCAATCGGGACCATAATATGATGCATTAAATTTCATCCACTTTTTAGTGTTTTGTTTTTGTTTCTCTTGGTTGCTGATTGTTTGAACTTTCTCTTTAGAAGACGGATTCTTACTTTGTTCAACTAGCAAGATTTTTTCTTTTCTAATCATAGCTTCCTGTTTCAACCTCTGCTTTTCCTTTTCTATTTGTAATTTTTCTTGCCTTAAAGTTATTGCTTTACTACGAATCATTTTCATAGAGGTTTCTAACTTGATCTTTGGGGAATTTTGTAATAGTTCTTCACCATTATGACTGCTTTTATGTAGTTTTTTATCTTCCAAGGTAAAATTCATTAAAATAAAAAGTAGTAATAATATAAACGTTATTTTATATACATTCATTAAAATACCTAGATGCTTCAACAGAAAAACCACCGCATAATCCCAACCTTTTCAATTAATTCATCTAATATGGTAGTTTTATTTCGGTTCTTATTATGTATTATATTTATTAAGTCTTATGTATTAACTATTTTTGATTAAAATATTAATAGTCTTTAAAAATGCTTCTACAGTTTTAAGTGTTTCTATTTCTAAATGTTCCATTTCCGCTGAAATCATTAAATTTAATTTGCCCATTTCCTGGTATGCTAAACCCATTGCATAACGATCAACTTTATTTCTATTTAAATTTCTATTGTTGGAAGCCTTCATTTTGCTCCTTCCCTTCACCTTAGCAGTAATTCAAATCATTCCACATATACCTGTTTTTCTATAAAATCAATTAGCTTATTCAGCCTTTCCAATGTTTTTTCTTTTTCTGACTGAATTTGTAATTGTTCTATGTGCTTTGTAATATCTACCAACTTTATTTGAAATGCTTGACTCTTATGCAAAAAGTCTTTCATATTATTGTCACTTTCAAACACTCTTCCTTGATTAATAGCACCAAAAATATAACCAAAATCTAACGTCAATTCTTTTAATAACTTATTTATCGTATCCATATAAACCCCAACCTTTGTCATTAGTATCACTTCTTTAATTTTAAATTATTTCATTTAAATAATTCCGTTATTTCAATAGATTCTATACTTAGCGCTATTAATTTATCTTCTCTAGTATAATATGTCCTGGATAGTAGCTATTTAAATATTCCTTTAGACTATTTAAACATGTAATACTATCATCAATAATCGACTTTCTTAAAAAGCCATTATATAAATAAATTATATTTTTAAGCTCCACGACACAAAATAAATTTTCTTGATTATCATCCAATTGAACTAAACTATCATATTGGATATCTATACTTTGTGATTGTTGATAGATAAATTTTGTATCATCAACATCTTTAATTAATTCTAGTTCATCCTCATTCCATGTATCCATTAGTATTAAACTCGATACAGAGCTATCCATACATTTACATTCTAAAATATTTCCCCCCTCATCGCTCAAAATAACATTTGTAATTCCACCGTTAAAGTCTTTCAATAACTCGTTTGAAATATTACTTTCATTAAAAAGAACTAACTCTAAAATAGCTGTTGTTTGTAAATCATTCATAATAAAACCTCCTAGTATTACACTAAACTAACATATTTTGCTCAACCATATTAGATTTGTCCTTATCTTATCACGAACAGATGTTCGTTTACAAGTTTATTTTAGAGAATTTTTACATTTTATCTAATGTTCAATTTAAAAATTGCGCCTAAAAACAACAGCACGCTGTTTTTGACTAGAGCATTAGTATTTATTGAGCTACCAATCGTTTAACCTAGTAAGCACAATCCAATCCACTAATAATTGTTTACTTAAAAATCTGCAATAAAAAAAACTGGTATTCACCAGTTCTATAGCTCAATATTAAAGTGTCCATAGTTTTTTTTCATAAAATCAAAATCTAATTTATGTTTAAGAACAGAATAACTTACATACTTGTTATCTTTGTTCGCAAAACCAGTATCATATTTAATTGCGACTTTATCAAGTAGTTCTTTATTTACTATTTTTATTTCATTATCTTTTATCATGTCCCATATATACCACATCATTCCTGAGATCTGTATTGTACTGGCAATTAAATTATTATTATCAAAAACTGTTTTTGCTAATTCCAATGCTCTATTCCCGAAGGAAGCTCTCAGTTGAATATCGTTACTATTTACATTTGCTTTTTTAAAGATATAGGTATTGTCAGAGAAGTATTTTTGGCCTTGTTTAGGGATTAAACTAGTAGACGAAACTTTGTCCAGTTTTTCAAGCTTCCAATAAAGATCTTCTGTAATATTTATTTTTCTTCTACAGCCTTTACTCGTCAACTTAGCAAAATAATTTCCGTTTTCACTACTTAAATCCTCCATTTTTAAATTTAATATTTCGCTATACCCTTCTCCTTTTATTCCCTCAAATAAACATAATAAAAATACCGCATGTCTTTGGTCGTCAAATAAACGCATATAAGTTAGTAATTGTTCTCTTGTGTATCTGACAATCGACGCTTTAAAAACAAATCTACTACAGTATTCCATATCAATGATGCTCGGTAACCTTTGTGAACGATTTTTTGTATGTCCGTTCATTATTGCCCAATCTATATATCTAGAAATAAAACCTATGGACGCACTTAACGGTTGTGGGCTAGGAGATTTCAAACTATAAAATAACTCTTCTAACTCTACTTTATTCATATCAAAAATATCTTTATTTTTTTGATTTTCAATTTGAGTTGCTTTATTGAAGAGTGAGAAATACGTAGTTAAACTATTATCCTTTATATCTAAAGATGTTAAATACCATTCCTTAATATCCTTATTAAATACATTATCTTTCAGCATCAGTTATACACCTCATTATTGAATTAAATTCTCAAATACTTTCTGAAGTTTTTTTCTATTTTGAACGCTTAGTCCCCCATATTGGAGAATGCCAAGCTCTTCCCATAACGGATTATGTATAGAGAAGTCTAGCTGATTTAAATAATTAGCCAAACTTTCAAATGCGATATTTTTGGCATGCATTTGTGCAGCTAATTCAATATGTCCATTAAACATTCGATTTTTAAACATTAAAGAGCTTTTATCATTTAAATGCTCTTTATAATAAGCAAAAAGATACATCATATATTCATTAATTACTTTCGCTATCTTTACTACCTCTATACGACTTTCTAATTCAAAGCTATTATTGATTGCATTTGATAGCTCTGAAAAAGTAACTACCTCACCATATGAATATTTAATATTTGAATTAGAAGTGATTCTTCCCTTCAATTCCCCTTCCACCTTTAATTCAATCACAACTTCATCAGATAACTTATCCTTAGCCAATTCTTGCAATCTTGGTTTTGGAATCGGATTAGCTTTTGCCATATCTACTTGAACTCTTTTACATTGTGCTTCTGTCATATTTGAAATGATGACAATCATATTACCTTCTAGCTCGGTCTTTTTCATGTAGGCATTATAGATAGAGAAAGTTCGATGTGCACCATCTAAAACATCCAATATAGTTCCTTCTAACAATGTCAGTGTTTTTTCTTTTTCATCGTAAAATAATTCTAGTCCTTCATTTCCAGTACCAACTTTTGCATTATATCTCAAAGTAGAAGTAATCAAATCTCCATTTAATGTTTGTTTTTCAATCTCACGTAATGATTTCGGATTTAGATTCATCACTTCTATAATTTCGTTTTTTAACTTTTTCTTTTTTGCTTGCCGCTGGATATTGGGGTTATACATCGTAATGCCACTCATCCATAGCTTACCGATAATTGCATTTGGAATAACTACAGTAAATTCGTTATGTCCTGTTTTTATTACATTTTCAAAAGAATAGGGTAACGTAATAATATCTTCATATGGAGATTCTCTTATATACAATCTTAATTCTTTGATTTCAGAAGGATTTAGCCATTCTTCAAGCCAATTACAATTATATTCTTCAAGTTTTAAATTAAATTGTTCACCTAATAATAATAACTCAAATAAATTTGCTTCACTTAGCACATCTACATCGTTAATCATTTCTAAAATATTTCCTATATTAATGTTATGTCTATTAAGTTGAATGGAAATCTCATCTAAAAATACATCATTTTGAACGATTAATGGAATTTTCGCTTTAATTTCTTCAACTAATAATTCACGGGTTTTACCAATTTTCAAACTTTACACTCCCTTGTTTTTCCATTAATTATCTAATTATTTCAATAGTACCATATGCGATATTAAAATGTAACTACAATAAATGAATTAATTAAATTTACAACCTTTTATTACCCTTAATAATTATTATTTGTATATCTCTATTATATAGGAAGAAACAATATAAAATTATATATTATAGGATTCTAATAAATTAATTAATTAAAAAAACGTTGAATTATTATTTACTGCTATTATAATATGAATAAGTGATATCTAATTTATTACATTAAAGGAGATGAAGGTATGGCCCACCAAACAGCTAAAGATACAAAATACAATCAGTTAGTATTATCAGATGAAACAGTAATTAAGGAATTATTGACGTTTAGGGGTTCGATAGATGATACGATGTTTAATGGAAATCAAGTAGGATGTACTTCGAGCACTTTAAAAATGAATACAGATGTTATCAGTTTATTCGCCGATTTAGATAAATTAATAAAAAAAAGTTTGGACGAAGAACAGATTGAATTACTTAAATACATAGCTAAAGACTTCTCTTATCATAAAATAGGACAGCTTTTAGAAATTCCTATTAAAACAGTTGGCCGAAGATTGAATACAATTTGTTCACGAATAAAACAAGAAAACGATCGACAATGGAGAAAAGTCGTATATACGCAAAAATTAAACTTAAAATCAAAACGATGTAGCAAATGCAAAGAAGTTCTTCCTGCTACGGATGAATTTTATAGTATAAACAACAGTAGCAAAGATTTATATCATTCACAGTGTAAAAAATGCAAAAAGTAATGCGAAATATATTTGGGCGAAAATAGTAGTTTTTAAGATACACTAGTCAACTTAATAAGTAGAAGGAGCAATCATATGAAACTACAATTACCTCACGCTACCGTAGAACTGAATTTAAATCTCCCGATAGAAGAAAGAGTTCAGTATGTAAGTTGTTTGTTAGAAAATGAAAAATTGATTTATAAAGGGGAAGAAATCTCTTTAGAGTTATATTTTAGCCTCACAGCAAATACATACAATACGTTAATTCTGTTAGACATGATAGGCTATTATATAACTAAAGGATATTTTACGAAAGAGGAATTATTATTAGAAGAAGAAAATTTAATATTTATTAAAGAGACGAAAAAGCGCAATAAAAGGCGTAGAGAAATTGCCAAGTTATTTAAAGGTCAAATAGCGCAGCATCGTTTGCAAGATAATTACGTATTGTCTCATTATAAACAAAAAGAAATTAAAAAAGGATCAATTCGACATAATACATTTTCTAATACTTCTTATTTAGAAGCAATCACATTTGGAATCGAAGAAGCAGAGGAAGATTAAATCCGATAAATGAATTAATACAAAATACATAATGAAATTTTCAAATGTATCTATGCACTTGCATGGATACATCATGAAGGTTTCATATTAAAAAAGTTTATCACATTAGTACATATCGAAAAATTAGAAATTAACAATATATAGTAGGCGGTGTTAATTAAATGAAATAATATAAAACACAAATTGAAACCTTCGAAATAAACCCTCTTTAGGAAGTGAGGACAAAGGAGAATGAAAATTGTAAATAATTTATCTAAGTTTTATCAACAATTGAAAAATGATGAAAAATTACTTCGTTTACTGTATTACTTGCCAAAAGATTCATTAGACGACCCGCTTGATGAGTCAAAATTGGAAATCTCTCAATTACCTAATAAAGATTTAATTATAAACAACATATTAGTTATTGGGGATAAAACAAGCGATTTAATAATAGATTCTGCGTTTTGTCGTATTTGTTTATATACTGGTCCACGAACACCTCAAAAACATTATCTCAAAACAACAAATCTTTTTACTGAAAACCCCTATTCTAGCACGCAGCAATATATTTTTGATATTTATACACCGAATACTATTAATAATGTAGATTTTCGACTTGATTGGCTCGGCGAATCCTTGAATGAAGCACTCTTTCAGGAGAATCTCATAGAGTTTAAAGAGTTAAGATTCTACAGTGGGATGCCGCTTTTAAATATGCCTGACGGTTTTGTAGGATATCGTTGGATTTTTACTATCCCTTCCAGCCAAAAAACACGAGGTTTAAAATGATGAGCATTTCAACAATAAAAGCATTTGGCAAGCCAACCCCCTATAAGGGACTCCATCTTCATCCTATTCGAATGGTAGATGCTGATGAATTTTATGATTGCGTGCAATGTTTACTCTTGCCTAAAAGCGACTTTCAAGAACCCGAAGTAATTAGAATGTCTTATTTCATGTTTCTCCTCGCCCTCTCCCAAAATAATGATGGTAAGGATTTAGTATCCAAGCTAATTGCTCTATATCGCTTAATCTTTAAAACAGAAAACATACAGTTAACGGTCAATGAAAAAGGCATGGCATTTATTATTGTCGACGGTATTTCATTACACGAACGTGATTTTGATAAAATCAAGACCATTATTAGCGAGCAAAACCTTATCGATTTAGATGATGAATTTATCGATCCAGGTACTAAAAAAGCGATTCAAGAGGCTCGAGCATTCATGGCAAAAAGGAAAACAAGACAAGCAGATATAGAACAGCAAATAGTAGCCTACCATTGTAAATCTGGGCTCCCCTACCACGAAATAAAAAACTTAACACTTTATCAATTTCATAAAGGGTTAATAAGAATGGATTATATGGTTAGTAGCGAAGCAATTTTAAATGCTCGTTATACAGGTATGGTTGAATTTAAAAATGAGCAAGACCTTCCTCATTGGTTAGGACATATAGAAGAACCGAAGAAAAATGAAGATGTCATTATGACAAAGACTGCATTCGATAAACAAATGAAACAGCTAGGACTTGATCCTAGTATAAATAAAAAACAATAATCTAAAAGGATGGTAATTTATTATGACACAACAAAATCAATTTTTAACTTCAGTAGCAAATGTACGTTTATTTGATCGTTTAACGGATGAATTAATTCTTAATGGGAAAACATTGTTAAATTCATCTATGACGCAAGCAATTCAAACACAAGCAATTCATGCAGGTAAAGGCTCTAAAAAAGTTTATGAGCTTAATTACCAAAAAGAATTAACATTCTCTATTGAAGACGCTGCATTCGATACTGCTTATATTGCTTTACAAAACGGGACAGAAATTAATCATCAATTAGCTGAATTCTACACTGATGAAATTATTCTACTTGATGAAAGTGGTAAAGGAACACTAGCTGACAAGCCTATTGGCAAAGTCCATGTGGAACAATTGAATGGGACATTCACACAATACGCTCCTACGGGTAAAGATATTTCTGTTCCAGCTTTAGCTGGCAAAGAAGTGCAAGTTGTCTATGCAGTACAGGAAATGATGGATACGATTGAAATCTCTGCTGATTCATTCCCGAAAGCTGTGCGTATGGAGTTAAATGTTGATATTCGTTCGAATAATGGGAAAACAGGTGAAGTCATTATTGAAGTGCCGAACTTTAAACCAAATGGTGCAGTTGAAATTTCAATGACGCATGAAGGGGTAGCTTCTTCTTCCCTAGCAGGTAGCTCACTGGCTGATAAAAAAGGAAACTACGCATACATTAAACTTCGCAATTTAACGGACGAAAAAGTACAAGTAACAGCACTAGCTTCAAATCCTTCACGTCTAGTTCTTGATTCAACCGTTCCAGGAGATTCACAACAAATCACTGTACTAGGTATTCGTGGTCCTGGTTACAGTAACGTGCTGTTACAAAACAGTGATTTAACTTGGACTTCAAAAAATTCAACAATTGCAAGTGTTGATACAAATGGCATCGTAACTTTAGGCGCAAGTGCGGCAACGAATGATCAAACAATTATTGAAGTAACAGATGGTACATATCTTGAAGCAATTACTGTTGATGTAATTTAAGTGAATTAATAAAAAAAGGGTAGAGAATAGTTCTCTACCCTTTTATTTCAATGAAGGAGTCGAAAAAATGGCTAAACGTGAAACGAAACTAACACTAGCAGATATTCAAAAGAATGCTGATGAATTAAATAAAAAACAAAAGTTTTACATTGATAAAAATCTTGGGAAATTTATTTATTACTACCCAAAGTTCAGTAGACGTAAAAAAACAATGTTAATTAATGATTTAGCAAGTACATTTAAATATGTTCAACAAAAAAACTTAGATTTCTTTAAAAATGACCATGAGCTTCAACACTATATCCTCTTTTTAATTATCAAACATTTTACTGAACTAAAAGCTGAACTGAAAGATAAATCAATTGAAACTCATTTTGCTACTATGCATAATCTAGTAGAAATTGGCTGGTATGACCTATTCCTATTGGAAATGTTCTCAGTACAAGAAATCTCAAATGTTCTCGAAGAAATTAATAAGCAATTAAATATCAGTATTCAGTTTTTAGAACTTGAAAAACAATTGATGAGTAAATTAGAACCCAATGACAAAATTCAATGAATTTAAATAGTTAAAATTTTGAACTACTCCCCTACCTTTTTAGGTGGGTATTTGAACATTTTAGGATATTTATATATTCATAGAAAATTTGATAAAGGAAGAATGCAGCAACTTTTATAGGCGCTGTATTTTTTGTTTATCTCATAATAGGAGGGAAAAACAATTGAGTACTAACGGTACACAATCAAATAAACCAATGGATTTATTAGTCGCACTAGGAGTCAATGACGAGGTTTCAAGAAAGAATATTAATACATACATAAAGAGATTAAAAAACATAAATACGCTTACGATAAACTTTGACGTAAAAGGTTTTAATACGACTTTATTTATGGAATATGAACAGCAAATTAATGCCCTTCAACAACATTTAGATACGTTAAACGTACAACTGCAAAATGTTGGAGCTGGATCATCCCCTACCCTTTCACAATTCAATGAATTCAAACAACAAATAACCACAACAGTAAAATCGATTGACAAGTTAAATGAAGCTATTGATGATAGCAATGTAAATGTGAAATCATTTTATAAACGTTTAGCAAGCATTCCTACTGGTGACCTACAATCATTAGAACAACTACTAAAGCAACTTAAAAGAGAAGTAGAAAAGGTTAATTCCAACCAAATTCAATTAAACGGCTTACAAGAAACACAACAAAGTCTGCAAAATCTCGAAACAACGTTATCTAATTTTTATGCATTATATAATGCCTATGCAAACAACACTGACTTCGAACAATTAGCTTCCCAAATCTCAGATTTAAATACACAGATCAATGACATACAATTCGGTGAAGGTTTCAATATCGCCGGCATTTCAGAAATCTCAAGCCAATTAGAAAACATTAATCAAGGTATTATGGAGTTTAGCAAAAATACGAAAGAGGCCTCACAAAGTTCTACTTCTCTTGGTGACACATTCTTAAAAGCAATAGATACGACTACCACACTGAAAGGGATCTTTGAAAATACGGAGAGAAGTGTAGGCACATTTGGAAAAACACTTTTATCAGCAACAGGTATCGGTTTAGGCTTTATGGCGGTAGATTTTGTTATAGGGAAAATCAGTGAGAGTATTGCAAAAGCAAAGCAAAAGGCAGAAGACTTAAAGGTAGCTCAAAAGGAAATTTTGAATTCCTATACTGAACATTCCACTGAAATAGATGGTCTGGTATCAAGATACGATCAGTTAGAGGATGCTATGGCATTGGGAAATACAGATGCATCCGTACTTGCCGAATATCGAGATATTTCTAATCAACTTGCAGAATTTTTACCCAATTTAGTTAATGGTGAGGATGAATTTGGCAATAAAATTGTTGGGTCCTCAGAAGCCTTAAAAGTAAAAATTGGTCTTCTTAAAGAACAACAAGTAATTGCCGCACAGCTAGCTGAACAAGCCGCTAATGATGATCGTGATGACAATATTAAAACGCGAAACAAAACCATTTCTAAACTTGAGTCAAAACAAAAAAATTTAGCGGAAGATGCTACTATTACCCTTTCCCATACTGCAAATTTCAACCCTAATTTATATGAAAAAGTTAACTTTAGGGATAGTAAAGGAAAACCTGCACTTAAAACAACAGAGGATTATGATAAAAAAATAAAAGATTTGACAAAGCTTCAATTAGATGCTGAGAATAATGGCGATAGTCAGCTAGCAGCTTACTATCAGAAATTAAACATTCAAGTAAAACACTTTAAAGAAGAAATTGTTAAGAACGAAAGAGAACTTAATCAGGAAGTTTTAGCACAAAAATCAGATTACATTGCTACTATTGCCCAAACCATAAGTGAAAACGATAAATTAACGGAAAGTGCAAAAAACAATGCAGAAGGTTTTGCAGCACAACTAATCGCTGCCACAGATACAAGTAATTTAAATACTTTACAAGAATCTTTAACAACCTTATTTTCTAACACAAATGCTAATTCATTCATAGCCGATATAACAACCGCCTTCCAAAACATGGAGAATGCGACTACTGACACTTTTGACTCAATGGCTAACGAAACAAAAGATAAAATTTCAACTATTAAAGGTGAGTTATCTAAATTAGGATTAAGTGAAGATGAAGTTGGAAGTATTATGGATTCTTTAAACGGTCATTTCAATGATACAATTACTACTCAAAAGAAATTATCAGTAGAAATGCGAGCAAATCATTTAACATTTGCAGAAGCAAAAGCAAAAACTTCTGAACTTAAAGATGAAGTAAAACAATTTCAAACGGTTTATGAACAATTGGCTGGTGTTGAAGAAAAACAAGTTAAACATACAGATGATTTATTATTTCAATATGATGCTTTAACTAAACAATTAGGAGACTATTCTGAACAAACATTAGGAGATATCTTAAACAAAGATGAGTTAACGACAGAGGAACAATTCTTAAGAGAAACTTTAAATAAAAGAATGGAGGTAATGAAAGAATTATCTGCCACCTATCCAAATTTATTAGAAAATGACTCCAAACTAATAGGTATCTCATCTGAAAAAATAAATGCTATCGAAAATGAAAACAAAGCATATGCCACGTTGCTGAAAGCCTATAAATTATATAATGATGAAAAACTAACTGACGATCAAGAAAAGACTGTCGCTTCTGCCCAATTGGCATTAGAGAGAATTAAAATTTTAAAAGCTGAGTTAAATGCAATTTTACTTGCCCGAGCTAGCTTACAAGAAAAATATGATAAAGAATTAGAGACTTTTAATAATAATAGTAAAAACGGCATAAAAGACGATGGCTATAGATTATACTCTATGTCTCGATTAGGGATGATACTGGATTCACAAGAATCTGAAAAAAATAAGGATTTAACTGATAAACAAAAAGTATTAAATGATACAACTATCGTTATTGAAAATATTATTGATACTGTTGAAAATTCTACAAAAGTATCCAAGTCTAGCAATAAAACAATCCAACAATCCACCTATATTACAGATACATATAAACAGTCACTAGAAAATTTAAATCTTGAAATTGAAAAGCAAGTAAAACTTCAATCTACCCTACCGAAACATTCTGAAGAATATCGAAAATCATTAGAACAGCAATTAAAACTAGAAAAAGATAAATTATCGATTATAGAAAAACAAGCTAACTCTATTCAATCCCAAGTCTCTTCATCAAAAATCAATAAAACCGGGATGATTACAAGCAATGAATCGGCATCAAGTACTGCCAAAAAAATAAGTGGATGGTCGGGTAAAATTACAAGTTCCTATGGAGGACGTCTAGATCCTATTACTGGTCAACCAGATAAACATTTAGGAATAGACATTTCAGCTAAAAAAGGGACACGATTAGAGGCAAACGTATCTGGTACAGTCGTAAAAGCAGGTAATGCAGTAAAAAATAAAGAACATGAATCCTATGGAAATATTGTAGTCATTAGAGACGATTCGGGTATTGAACACCTTTATGCTCATTTAGATAAAACGGTAGCAAAGGTTGGAGAATACATTCAAGCAGGAACTTATATTGGTGACACTGGAAAAGAAGGGAGGACAACAGGTCCCCACCTTCATTATGAAGCGCGTAAAAACGGTCAACAAATTGATCCAACAGCTTATTATAATAATGCAAACTCAGGCACTATACCTGATTCTTCTAACGTTGTTGCAACTGGACAACAAGCTATAGATCAAGCAAAATCTGAACTAATCAATTTGCAAATGGATATTTTAAATCAAAAAGAAGCCATTGCCAAATTAGAAAAGGAAATTATTGATGCGTACTTACTTCCGTTTGAATATAAGAAATCAAATTATGATAAATTTCTAGAAAATAGCGCTAATCGCTTAAAGAAATATAAAGAATCATCAAAGGAATACCGCAATGAATTAGATAAGCAAGCACAAGCATTAATTGAAAAAAAGAAAATTAATGTTGCTGAAATTGAGCAATTAAAACAATTTATTAATAGTGGCCAACTATCAGCTGCTGTCGTTGCAGAGTATACTGAAAAACTACATGAATTAGGTAAAATTAATAGCGAAATTGATTTTGCAATTGTTGATGTTGATACCTCGAAATTAGAATCGTATGTAAGTCTTGTTAATGATTTAATCAATTCCTTTGAAGATAAACGTAAAACGAAAGATTCCGCCCTTGATTACGAATATTTGGTTCTAAATGAACTCGATACTGCATCCCTCAAATATCAACAATCACTTGAAAAAATTAATACAACCATGCGTGAAAAACAAAATATTAATCGTCAAGAATTAAGTGATATTCAAAATCTAATGAATACGGGACAATTATTTGGCGAGGCATTAACGACAGCTAATGACAGAGGGACCGAATTAAAAAAGGATATTAAACAACTCCAGCTTGATATTCAAGATAATAATTATGAAATCATTGTCAATATTAAAACCCAATCTGATGTAGCTATTGCAGATATGCAATTTGAGAAAGACAGAGCAGAAGGAATTCGCAAAATGTATGAAGAAGGTTCTGCTGACTATGCCAAATATACTGATATCATGCTTAAGCAGCAAGAAAAGATTGCAGAGAAACATTTAGAAACAAGCAATAAGTTAGCTGAAGAATTGAAACAGAAAGATATAACCATTGAAAAATCCAAACAAATTGAAGACTTATTAAAAGCGGAAACTTTAGCTTATATTAATGCCACACTTGCTGTAAAAGATTATACAAAACAGCTTGAAGAAGCGAATAAATCCAAGTTAGAAAAAATTGCAAATGATTTAATTTCTGCATATAAAGATTATGTTCAAGAACGTAGAGATGAACATATGAAATTAATTGAAGATGAAATCAATCAAGAAAATAATAAACATGAGAAAATCATGAATAATCTTCAAGTTGAAATGGATTTATTTCGAAAGAATGTAGAGGATAAATTAAAACTTCTAGATAGACAAGAATCTGAACGTGATTATGAAATGGAAATTGGCGATATGGAAAAAGAAAGAAATAATGTCCAAAGTCAATATAATCTATTACTACTTGATAACTCACATGAAGCAAAATCTAAGCGAAAAAAACTGCAAGAGCAATTAGATGAACTTGATAAACAAATTGCCGAACGTAGACACGATCGAGAAATTGAATTACGTAAAGAGTCTTTAAATGATGCGCTTGAAACAAAAGAAGAAGAAATAGACGAAAAAACCAAGCTTCAAGAGAAAGAACATGAAAATGTCATCAATAATATTAACCGTGAAAAAGAATATTGGGAAAAACATTATAATGATTTACTTAATGATGAACGAAAGTTTGCACAATTAAGAGAAGACATTATGGATAAAAACTTTGATAAAATTACTGCGGATTTTCAAGGATATATTAATGAAATGAAATTAACGATGCCAGGATTAGCAGATACATTGGATGGCACGATGAAAACAGTAGGTTTTTCTATTCGTCAAAATGTTATTGACCAGCTACAAGAAGCATTAAATTTAATTGCTAAATTTAATGCTTCCCAAATTGAATCAAATGTTCCACCAGAAGGCTATAATCCGGCTATTGATAAAAATTATGGAAATGGTTCATCATCAAAAGGTAATTTATCTGAAGCAAACCTCAAAGTTTTACTAGGAAAATTTTTAACTGATAATGTTGCGAATATGTTGACAGGTGCTGCAAAGGAACAAGCTCATTATAAAGGTAATATTTATGGAGAAGCAGGTCACAACCAAGGTGCTACTATTTCTAAAAATACTAGTTTTGACTCAGCAATATCAGGACTAACTAATGCGGAGATGGAAACTTTAAAAGCATATTTTAAAGAACAATCTAATATAAGCGGCGGCGCATACACTGAATACTTTAATCAGTTTGTAAATGGTGGAGCTATAGGTGGAAATTCTGAAAATGCCTATAACAATGCTTCTAAATATGGTATTGGTACTTCACTTAGCGTAGGCGATTCTAGAGTGTTAACTGCTAAATACTTTAAAGATGTGTTAGTCAACCAAATTAGTGATCCTACACAGCAACAAATATTACGCAATACAGCTGATAATATGGCTAAAGCAGGTAGAGATCAAGGCTCAAAAATACAGACGAATGCAGGTTACAAAGAGATAACGAATACTTTAAATTCAATGCAGATATCTCAATTAAAAAATATGATGCAAAATTACGTGGAATTTATTCAAAACCCTAAATTACAAGATTATTTTCGAAGTCATATAGCATCATTAGATTCTGGTGGCTATATGAATTGGTCTGGTAGTGGTATTGATGGTAAAGGTGGCAAGGCAATCATCGCACATCCGAATGAAATTATGTTAGATTCTGCAGATACTAAAGGGTTGTTTAATTCAATCAACATCATGGATAAAATTTTGAGTAACCTCTCCCCTTCTTCATTGCTTCAGCCTGCAACATCCATGCTAAAATCTTTTCATTCTGAAGGGACTACATACGGCAACATCAACATCGAATTTAACATTGATAAAATGAATGGGGATATGAATGATCTCAATAAGTTTAGCAAAATGATTAACGACAACTTACTACGTAAGAAAGGAATGAGACCTTAGTGTTAGAATCAGTTCATTTTATGTATGATAATATTTCATCAAAAGATATGGGCGTTTATATTGGATGGTCTTCAGGTAATTTATTCGAAGAGAATTTTTTACCACAACGGCGTATTATCGAAAAGAAAATCGCTAATAATGAAACACCTTACTTTCAGAGAGTGGAACATGATCCACTCTCTTTTAAATTGTCTTTTTATCTTGATGATTGGGTAAATGAGCATGACTTAAGAAAAATTGCTCGTTGGCTCTTTCAGCCCTATTATAAACCACTAGTGTTTGATCATAATCCTAATCGAGTCATGTATGCACTTGTAGAAGGAGATTCTAGACTAATCCATAATGGCCTCAAACAAGGTTATGTCGAGTTAACAATCCGGTGCGACTCACCTTACAGCTATTCGCATGAACAAATACTAGATAAAATCGAGTTCAGAAAATCGAATAAGGGCTATTTACTTCAGGATGACATTACTACATTTGTGGAAGGTCAGTGTCATAATATGAAAATTACTTCAAACGGATTAACTATTGATGAACTAACGAATACATGGGGCACCTTGTATGCCAATACTTTAAAATGGAGTGACATTTAACTTGGAAACTACAACTAAATTAGACTTAAAAATTGTAACTGAGACTACCTTTGAACAGGATGATATTAAAGAGACCATTATTAACTATGGTGGAAATTTTACAAAGCTTGAACAATACTTAAAATCATCTACACAATCTATTGAGGATTTAAATGAAAATATTTTCTATTCAATCGGTCATGTAATATGGAATAAAACGCCTGCAATCGGTAGCCATATTGGGTGGGTTGCAACAAGAGAAGGCATCCATGCAAAATCGAGGAAAACGAACAAGGATTATATTGTTGGCGAGTTAATAAAAGCTGTACCTGACAATGGTGGTTTATATGAATGTGTAGTGGATGGCAGAAGTTCAACTAACTCCCCTACTTTTCTTACTGGATTAAATCAAGAGTTCTATGATACAAACGGCAACAATTGGCGCAGGGAGTATAACTATGAAGTGGGCGATATTGTTTACCCTACCAATGGTAGCAAACAATACTACTACATTTGCGAAACAGCAGGATTATCTTCAACAGTTGAACCTGAATGGGCTTCAATTCAAAATGGGGTCACTTCCATTGATGGCTCTGTCGTTTGGCGTAAAGCAAAAACAATTAAATGGAAACGGATCGGCAGCAGTTGTGAATTTAGACCGTTTGGCAAAATAGAATAGAGGTGCTTACATGAAAAAATGGAGTTCAATTTTAAACGTAAAGGGCTCTTATATCTCTAAAATTCATTCAATTACAAATAACGCCCAAAAATATTTTACTACGATTGCCACAAATATTTTAAATGTCCATGCACAACAAGTCGAATTTTATTATTCAGTTTCATACGATGCAGTCAATTGGACAAAATGGCAGCCATTAAATTTATATAGTACAGATTTAGTAGATCAATACGGACTTCAAGGTTTGGCATTTCGCTATAAAATTGTTATGAGTGCTACGCAAGAATATCAAAAGCCATATATTCAGGCATTTTCTATTAATTTTGACCCATGTGCCGTTGTAGAAAACTTAGGTGATTTTAATATTAAGCCTAAGCTTTGGATTACAAAAACAAATGGCAATGGATCAATCGAAATCATAAATACGATGACAAATCAAAAAATGCAATTAGAAAATCTAATCGATAATGAAGAAGTTTATATTCATTGTCAGAAAGAAGAAATCGTGTCAAATAGACAAAATTCAGGTATCTATCGCTATGATGATCATAATGATGAATTTTTAGAATTACTAGTCGGAAACAACTACATTAAAGCAAACGGTGATTTTGATATGCGTATTAGGTATCAGCATCAATTTATTCAACAATAATTTCAGTGAAAGGAGGTGATAAAGTGAATATAGGTGAAATTAATTATGATTTAAAAACAGTTAAACCTAGAGTTTTCCTATGCCGCCCTGATAAAAAGACAATCGCACCACTAAGTGAAGCCTATGATATTAGCTATAGTACAAAACTATCGGTATTAAATGAACTATCATTTAAGATTCCAACTGTTATTTTTCAAGACGGTGTGCCAATGGACAATAAAAATATACAAGCGATTAAAAACCGTTATTTATTTAAACTGAAATTTGGTCCTATTACTGAATACTTTCTATTAAATGAATCGAACAAATCGTATAGTGATGATGAATATATACAGTATTCTGCCCTATCGTTAGGTGTACAATTAAGTGACAAAAATATTAGAGACTTCGAGGTAGTTAGTAAAACACTTGCACAAATAGCTACAGAAATATTGTCTTCTACTAATACGAAATGGAAGATTGGTTATGTCGATAGCTTTTTCGAAACGTATCGAAGCTACGAAGTATCCTCTAATAATATATTAGAAATAATTTATGATTTAGCAAACCTATGGAATGCACTTATTGTGTGGGATACGATTAAATGTGAAATACACTTCTATAGACCTGATAATATTGGTAACAATAAAGGATTTTACATTCGGGATGGCAAATATTTAGAAAGCTTTAATCTGTCTACCAATACGATTGATACAATCACTCGATTAAAGGTATATGGTCAAGAAGGTCTAACTATTCATCGCTTAAATCCAACAGGCCAGTCTTATTTAGAAGATTTTAGATTCTACCTTTATCCTTTTAAACAAGAAAATGGAGTCGTCGTTAGCCATTCAGAATATTTGAGTGATGAGCTTTGCATAGCATTAGAAGATTACCATACATTAGTTGATTCATTAGCAGAAAAGTTTACGTATTTAACTACAGTAATCACAACACAAACAGCGATTATTCAAACAGAAAATCAACGACTCAGCACTTTAATTACACAAAAAGTCATTATAGAGGATGAATTAGATTTATCTAACGCCAATTTTCAATCCACCTCCCCCGCACACTTGGATATTATTAATCGATTAGAAGTAAAAAGAAATGAAATTTCCAATCAAGAAGCATTTATTCGAGAATTAAATTATCAACTAAAAAACTACGAAGATGAGTTGGATCAATTAAGAAATCAATTACAAAGAGAAAATAATTTCTCTAATGAACAGCTAGCTGAGTTATCTAATTTTGAAATTGAAAAAGAATATACGAATGACTCAATTGTCGATGATCAAGATTTATTAGAAGAAGCGCAAGAAATTTTTAGGCAAAACTTAGAGCCTAAAATTAAATTAGATATGAATATCATTGATTTTTTAACAGTCGTAGAATGTCAAAATGATTGGGATAAGCTCAATTTAGGTGATATCGTTTCTGTCCGTTACGATCGATTACAAGTAGATATTAAAGCTAAAATAATGGAAATTACATATGACTTTGAAAGAGAAAGCATTTCGGTTATTATCACCAACGAAATTGATGAAAAAAATACTTGGTTAGAGCAGCTTAGCAAAGCTGGTAATACCTCTACCCTCGTCCAAATGGAAAAATGGAAATGGAATCTTTCCGAAAAAAACAACGGGGCCATCAATGACATCATTAATAATAAATGGGATTCATTAAAAAATGCAGTAATGGCAGGCTATAATCAGCAAATTGAAATCAATGAACGTGGTATTACTGTAAAAGATTTAACGGATCCTTTAAGCTGGCTAGTCATCCAAAATGGATTTTTAGCAATCACAAACGATAATGGAAACTCGTGGAAACATGCTATTTCGAAAGATGGTATATTTGGCGAGCGAATTTTCGGTAAGATTATTTCTGGTGTGAATTTAATCATCGAGGATGAATCAGGTATTTGGCTGACACAAGGTTCACGTACAACAATTTATAATCGGAACGGTGATGAAGTAATGCGTTTGGGGCTAGTGACAGATGAGCCAGACCCAGAATGCTTTGGATTAACTTCATGGAATGATATTACGAAGGTTGCTATTACAACTTGTGAAGGATTTTCAGTTAGTCAAAAAGACGGTGATGCATGGAAGAAAATTTTATGGGCGAATACAGACGGAACATTATATTCTCGAAACATGGTAGCTGAAAATATTAAAATCGTAAATAACCTTGACCAATTAATTTTAGATGCTGAAAATAATTATTTTGATATTGGTTTATTTGACAAAATTGTTGCAGATGGAAAATTAACGACGCTTGAAAAATTGGAGCTTATTAAAGAATTATATAAAATTCACTCCGACTACCAGCTACTACTTCAACAAGCACAAAAGTATATACGAAGTGAACGAGATAATGAGACAGATGTAAATGGCCCGTTTGATACAACTACCCAAACCTTCCCTACTGTCTATTCGATAACAGATCGATACTCAACAAGCAAGGTTAAAGAAGTATATTTGACATTAATGAACTACATTGCTAGCTACATCAAAATCTTAAAGAACGGTTATCTTGAGTCTCAAAACTTAGAAATTGATATGACAGACCCCCTTACTGAATCCACGAGCCCTATTGAAGATCGTGGCTTTTTTGTGCAAAAGTTTAAAGACTATTACGATGAAGCAACACGTTTACGACAAGCAATCGAAGACTCCCTGTTTTATTCTGGCATTCATATGGGTTCTTATAATAATAATTTAATCATGAATGAATTTGGGTTTATCGCTGTTCGAAATGATGGCAAATACCGTGCTTTCCTCAATGCGACAAATGGTCTTGCCCTGCAAAAGTGGGAAAATAATCAATGGGTAAGTAAATTATTTGCTACACTCGGCGACAAAAAATGGGAAGACGGTACCCTTTACGCTGACGGACTAGTCACAAAAAATCTTCGTATTGTAGACGGTGATTTAGGTGATGCCATAACACTTGATTGGGACAAAGGTATTACGATTTATGGAAAAAACGATGAAATTATTCGACTAAATGCCAATGAAGCCATTTCTATTTATGTGAAGGATGATAAAAAATTTTACGTTGGTACTGATGGCAGACTTTATGCAAAAGATATAACCACGCATAATCTTAAAATTGTTGACGGGTCTTTAGGAGAGAAAATCATTTTCAACCAAACTGAAGGCATTACAATCAAAGGGAATAACGGCGAAGAAATACGCTTAAATGCTAATGAAGGAATAGCCATTGATGCCAAAGGTGACAAGCGTATTTGGATTGGTAAAGATGGGCTTATTTACGCGAAAAAGCTTCTAATTATGGGAAGTGATAGCGATGAAATTATTAAAGATGTGGATGGCAGCTATATTTCAGATTTAACCGTCAATAAATTAAAAACACTTAATTCCAATCAACCACAAGACTTTATTCATATTAAGGACAATTTCTTTAAAATTAAAACTAATTATGGAGGTGCCGAAAAAGATAAGCTTACGATTACAGTAAAAGAAACAGGAGATGCCGCTTACCCACATATGACTTGGGGTGCTGGCGGTGATACAGGCTCAGGGAATAATGTTGCCTACCAGTACAAAAAAAGTGATGGTTTTTATTTTGATTATGTAGGCACTGATGGCCAAAAACGAGAATTTGCACTTAAAAATGGCGATGAATCTATTTTAATGAAAACACCTCATTCTATGAACTTTGATGGAAAAAACATCAATTTCAAAGCTTCCACTGCAATTACTTTAGCCGTAGGAGAAAACAAAATCATCATAAATGGTGAGGGCGTTAAAGTGAATGGTACTCGAATCAACTTAAACTAAGGAGGCGATAGCATGCCTGAAGTAGCAACAAAAGGCGCAAAAATACAAAATAGTATTGCTCCAAATCATATCCGAATAAAGAAACTGAATCCTGATACTATTCCCCCTTACTCCTCCTATTTTTATGATTACATTAACGCAACCATTGAAGGAGAAATTAGTGAAGGCAGTACCAATGTATTTGTCAATGGAAAAGAAGTGGCGTTCTCAGGCGCAAAAACAACCGAAAGAGATGATTATCAGCTTCCTGGTGGTTGGTCTTATGATAGCGGTGCTCATACAAGTACGAATGGTTCAGTTAAAAATGGCAGCCCTACTGTTTTTATTAATGGGAAACCATTAGCGAGAAAAAGTGATTCGATTGAAACGCACGCTGGCTCAAGTGCAATCATTACTGACGGCTCTAGCAACGTCTTTGCTAATTAAAAAAAAGCAAGAAAGAAGGTGATACATTGTCATTACCTATTAACTATTTAGAATTTAATAACCCTATCCATATCGTTTGGAGAAAAGGTTCACCTAGCGACCCTTTTATCGATAGACTGGATATTGCCCGTGTAGTAAATCAACGTGTGTGCTTATTAGAAATTCCTTATGAAATGTTTAAGGTGCGTATTGCAGATATGTTTGAAATAAACTACGAAGCATTTATTAAACATAACCTTAGTCATAATGAGTTTTATGTTGACTATACGAATGGCTTTGTTTATTTCCATCAATCAAAAGAAGCTGAGACACTTTCAATTATTTATAAAGGAAGAGGCCTTATCCTCTACCCTTCCACACGTATCATTCATTATGATGGTACAACTGCGACTGAATCATTGCATGACATTATTGAAAAAAGTAAATCACAAGTACAGGAATTAATTGATCGTACAGATACTTATGAAAATTATTTAAAGCGTCTTGTGATCGCCATTAACGATGCTAATAGTGCAACAGACCAGGCATTAATCGCAACACAAAAAGCGCAGGATGCCACAGAATTAGTCAAAGATGCGTATGAAACGACTGTATTAATTTATCAGCCTTATGTTAATACATATAACGATATTGCAAAAAAATATCCATACCCTGAAGTTGGCTGGACAACACAAGTTTTTGATACAGGTATACGTTATCGTTGGAACGGAAAAGATTGGATCCCCATTGATGCATTAGGGGGAAATATTCCTTTAGCCAGTGAACTATTAAACGGCTTAATGAGTAAAGAACATTATATTAAATTAAAAAGTATTACGGAATTTGTTAACGATAAAACGATGGTATTTGTTATCCCAAAAGATATTTTAGAAGGTGCGCAAGACCCACATATTGTTTTTGATTATGCTGGCGAAATTGTCGAAATCAAAGCTTCCGTTTCATCAATAGGCTTAGAACCAACCCCTATTCGTGTACAAAAATCAGCTAACTTCACAGATTGGTTCGATGTAACCGATAACCCAGTAATGATTAGAGAAAACAATAATCTTGATGATCAAACTCATACTTTAACAGCACATACTGTGGAAAAAGGTGATATTTTCAGATTATATATCCCCTCCTTCTCTGTTGATGCCCAAAATTTATCAGTCAATGTCAAAATCATGTTAAACGACTCTTTAAACTCTTAGTGAGGCTTAAAGAGTTTTTATTATATAAAAAACAAAATGAACTAGAAAGTAGGAATTTATTTATGTCTAACTATCCAATCGTATCATGGTATGAAGGTACAAACGAAACATCAAAAGAAGTCAACTACACAGTAGACTACAAAACTGTTGATGCTGCTTCCCAATCAGATACAAAGATATTCTATATTTGGAACAACCGAGGGGGAACAACCGATGCACCTAAAATGGAAGAAGTAACATTTACAACACGTGACCGAAGTGGTGGAACAGGCGATTTAGAAGGAAAGATTGTAGAAGCTGTAAAAGACAATTGGTTCCATGTCCGTGTTGATAGCCTATCAGAGTCCCGTTTCTTACCTGTTGGTAAAGGTGGAAATCCTCTTAATCCCTTTGGTACTAAGGATTTAGGCACAAACGGTACTACAAAAAATATACACGCTGCAACTGCACAAGTTTGGTCTGCAGGAACAGAAATGACACTAGATGCTTATGTTCAACCAACGTCAAATAATAATTATATTTATAAAGTATCGAAAGCAGGAACGACAGGCGCAACACAGCCCCCATGGCCAACTGTAGAAGGCAACGCTATTATGGATGGAACAGTAGAATATTTGGCAATTAAAATTGATAAAACGCCAAAGGCTAAAGAAATTTTAGGTTTAGCCAATGTTACCAATGATGCAGGAACAAACGCTGACCTAGCAGGTGGTAACTTTGTTAAGATTTCTGTTTATGCTGATGTTCCGATGAATGCGTCTGCAGGTAAAAACCAATTAATGCAACGTGTATCTTATCGTTACGTATAAAAAATAGAATAGTTTAACAGGGTAAGGGCCAGTCCCCTACCCTTTTTTCATACAATAAAAAACACTTCAATGCAATGAAGGAGATAGATAAAACATGTTATTCACAACTGCCGAAAACTATCAAGCCATTAATCTTCCCTTTAATTGGAACGCTGATTACGCCAATGGTAAAAACTTCGCTGAGTATGATTTACTTACGCATAAAAAAAATGATTTTTATTTAATTCAGAAAAACCAGGTCATTCGTTTTGGTTTGTTTGGGCAAAGGATGAAATTTTATTTTGAAATGTCAGATGGCTCCTTCAACATAAACGGTAGAAAAATTGAAATTGCTTACGTAGAGGAAGATGGCAAAACTTATCCTTTAACAACTAACTTCGAACAAAAAGACCTTATCACATATAAAGAAGCCTTTACTGATTTTAGTAGTCAACAAGGTGTTCAACGTTCGAATATCAAATCGATACATTTTGGCTATAAAACAAATTATAAAAAAGATGATATACAACTGTTTTTCCAGCCTACTGTAGCTTTGCCCTTTAACGAGCGTGCTTTCATTGAAGTAAAACTCACTTCGAATAAACCAATGAACGGTTATTTGCTATTCCAATCAAACGGAACAGAAGTGGGACGCTTTTACGCTCCATTGGCAGCTAATAGAGTTGGGCAAATTAACTGGATCATTAAATAATTCACGAAAGGAAGAATGTAATGAAACGATTTTGGCTGCAACTACCTGAAAAAAGCAATGTTTTGGAGATTACGGCATCTAACAATAAGTTTTCATTATTTGAATCATCCACTGAACGTAGCTACACAATAGCCGTAGGAAAATACACATTAGAAAAGCTAATCGAAATGTTTACACGTGAAGGCTTAGTTGCCAGAATTGGGCAGATAAATGCAGATAAAAAAGCTAAATTTCTTGTATTGTTTTTAAATCCATCATTTACGAACGTTAATGGAAACTTTATTTCGTTCATTGGTGGAATAGAATCAATTGATGCAGGAGATAGACAAGAAGAAAGTATTATTCATTAAGAAAGGAGGATGCTCTATGTCGTTAATAGGCGGTAATCTGGAGAAAAAAGAAATAGGTCTAGCTCTCGGTGTATCTGGAACTTATAAAAATACTGAAATAGACAAGACAACTGGACATTTGCGATTAACACAAATCGATGTGGATAGTACAGAAAACCCAATCTATGCAGCAGAAGGCAGCTGGACTTCAGATGTAATCAATCTCGGTGATATATTCAACAGCTACGAAAAAGTATTTACAACAAATACTACGATTGGCTCAAGCTCTTTTGCAGTATTAACTAGAGTTTCAGATAACGGTGCGAATTGGTCAGATTGGTTACCACTTGCAATGGACGGAACAATTCAGTCTGATATGAAACAGTACATTCAAGTAAGAATCGATTTATTTGCAGGGTTTGTGTCGGATATATTTATTATTGCTAAGGGGGATTTTGAGGATAACCCATATGTTAAAGAATATGAAGGCAAAAGTGGTGCTTATGTTGTGCCTAAATTAACTTCTAATACATCATCACGAATAGGCTTTGCTTACTCTGAGACAGTATTTAGTCCAACCTACCCTGCTTGGAGAGCCTTTAGTCAAATTGATAATTCAGAAAGCTACATTGCACTAACTGGTGCTACTAGTGGCTTTTTAGGATTCTTTTTCAATGACAAAGTTAAAATTAACAAATATAAAGTTAGAAGTATGGCAGGTGCTTATTTAAACTCCATGCCCAAAAATTGGGTGATAGAAGGAAGCTTAAATACAACTGATGGTATTAATGGTACTTGGATCGAACTAGACAAAAGATCAAATCAATCCTGGTCAACAAACAATACGGACAAAGAATATGAGTTCTTCAATAATAAAAAGTACAGGGCATATAGAATAAAATGGACTGCTAATAATGGCCATGGTTCATATACGGGAATAGGCGCATTAAACTTCTTCCAACCCTCTGAGTCAGCACTAGGCTTAAATAGGAAATATAGTTTTGAGATGCGTTTAGAGCCTACGTGGAGAGAATCAGGGAGTGTTTTTAGAAAAGAAATCCCGCGTAATAAGTGGGTTAGAATTGACAAATTTGACATAAGAAAAAAAGAAGGTGAAAACTAATGGCAATTACAAGTATTCCTATTGGTGCGAAACCTCCAGCAAAATTTAATTATATATCTTCATATAATATTATTACCCCCTACAGCGGAACAACTTCTCATAATGCTACCCCTGAGCAACTTAGAACTCTCTTGCATGATGGTGTAACAATAAAAACAGGTGCTTATGGTACTACATTGTTTTATGGTTCATCAACGTATATTGAGTTTCAGGTTTATGAACGATGTAAGTTTTGGGCCACAAGTGGTGTATATAGTGATAGTGGAGGCAGTACAGGTAAAGACTTGAACATTTATAAATACAATGAGGGCACAGGAACTTACGTTCTTTACGAGACTGCAAAAACTACTTCTACAGAAGATTGGTATATATTATCAAATTTACTAACTATAGGAAAATATAGAATTAATGCAGCTGTAAATTATATTCAATTCAACGAGTTTTATTTTGAATCAATTTCTGAGCAAAAATCATTTATTGCACAAAATGATGGTTATAAAGTATTCAATGAAACAATTAAATCACAAGTTGCTGAGAATAAAGTGCCACTTATGACAAGTAATATAACACCTCAAGGTTTGGCTAATGCTAATGCCTATTGGGGTACAGGTTATGAGCCATACAAAGCGTTTAATAGAAGCAAAACAAATGCAGCTATAAATGGTTGGGCAACCCCTAGTAATACATCTAAAGGTTGGTTGTCCTATACTTTTCAGAATATAGTTTATATTGAAAAATATGTAATTACACCTAGAGAAGCTGTCTATGCACCTATTAGTTGGATAATAGAAATAGATAAAGGTGATGGAATCTTAGAGGTTATGGATACAAGAACAAATGTAACTTCCTGGTCTGATAGTACAGATATTACTTTTACTTTATCAAAACCTTTCAAGTGTAGAGAATTCAGAATCAATGTTTTTGACAGTAATGGTGGTGGAATCACTATTATCCAAAACATGGAGATTCACTCTGCTCAAATGAACACAGTATTATCTAATTGGTCAGCTATGTCCTCTTCTCTACCTAGTCTTGTTCAATTTAAAGAGCGTGGAATGTTATTGCCTAATCTTGAAAGAAAAGTACAAACATTAGATCCTATTAAAATGGATAAAAGAAATGATGTTATAGATACTGGCGATATTGGTTCTGTATTCAGTAAAACAATTGATCTAAAAAAATATATTGATCTTAGAGCTATAACTGTAGAGGTGAAATAAATGGCAGGAACTTCAAGACCTCTTGAATCACAATTAAATAATAAAGATGAAGTAGGCTATAAGATACATGGCTATGTATTATATGATCCTGCTGAAAATCTGTTTAATGGTGGTTTCACTAATATCGCTGTTGCCCCATTTGCAGGAACAGTTAGTAGAACAGGAACTGCTTTTGCTTATTGGTATGAAGCCAACCATTATTTAGATATTGAGTTTTATGATGATGTTAGAATTTGGGATTGTGGGTATTCTAGTTCTTCTTATTGGGGGGCGCTAGATGTGTTTGATAATAAAAATGGTGTGTTAGGTGGTAAAGTTGGTATTTTATCTGCTTACAGTGGAACATTTGACTCTGGTAATCCAAATTGGGTTATGATTGGTACTCTAAAAAAAGGTAGATATAAAATTACTAGAGGTACTAGTTTAAGAATTTCTCATGAATGGTATCTTGAGTTAAACACTAAGAATAAAACAATTCTTAAAGCCAACAGCAAACTTTATTCTTTATCTACTGTTGAGACATGGTATGAAACTAAAATGACCTCAAATACCGCACCTTCTCCATTGGTGGCAAGTTCTAGTACATTTTATAATTCTACATACTTTCCATTCAAAGCGTTCAATGGAACGAATGTTTCAGGAAATTATGACCAATGGTTAACACAATCAGGGGTTTTATTTGGTTGGATTCAATTAGACTTCGGTGTAATTACAAGGATAAATAGATTGAAATTAGGAGCGAGTTCAGACTATCTAACTGCAAATCCTAAAAACTTTAAAATTCTCTACTCTAATGATGGCATTAACTTCAAGGTTGCTAAATCTATAGAAAATCAAACTAATTGGAAAGCGAATGAATATAGAGAGTTTTCATTTAATGCGATTAATGCTAGATATATTAGAATTGATGTTTCAGAAAACAATGGCGGCACTAGCTATCTTGCAATAGGAGAAATAGTTTTCGGCTTAAAAACTAACGATATAACAGAGTTTTCGGAGTTATCAGTTAACAATTTTATAAAACATGGAGTAACTACATCATCAAGTATAAACCAACCTATTTTTTGTAAAAACTATAGCTTTCAAGCGAATACACGAAAAAATGAAAACAATCTTGTTGTCAAATCTACCAATAGAAAACCACTAAGCATAAGTCTTAAAAATATTTAAAGATGGTGGTGTGAAATGTCAGTAAAAAAAATAACATTTAAAGTATCTAGAGCAAGCACCTATTTTACATTAGGTGCTGTTCGTTTTTACGATGAAAAAGGGAACGTTTACCCTGTAAAATTTCATGCAAAAGACCAATTGCTAGAAAACACTTTCTTTATTCAAGGAACAAAAATAACAGGAAAAGTAAATACAACAAACAGTTATTCTACTTATTACTTTGTAGACTCTCCATTTGATACAGATAAACCTACTGTTACAACATATTCCCAGAGGAACTACTGGTTAAGTAGTATTGCAGATACAATTAGTGTTTCATTTGATATTCCTATTAAAATTAGCAAAATTGATTTTGTTCCATATTGTGGTGATGATGCTAACAGAAAGCAAAATGCAGTAGAGATAACTGCCATAAACCATAATGGACAAGTAGCTATCTCAAAAATATATAACACCACTTCTTATTTAATTAATCAGATCTATACAGCTCAAACTGATGAACTTTCTTTCTATGATTGCCAATTTTTTAAAGTTAACAACAGACTATACACTACAGTCCCTTTAAACATTAACTATGAAACAAAAATGACTTCCAATACTAGCCCTTCCCCATTTGTTGCAAGCTCTAGTAGTATTTACTCTACTACCTATGACGCTTGGAAGGCTTTTGATGGAAAAAACACTAGCTCAGATTGTTGGATTACTTTGACAAACACTACTACAGGTTGGATTCAACTAGACTTCGGAACACCAAAGAGACTAAATACACTAACACTTACTTCAAGATATGAGTCCTCTGCACCAACTGTTTCCCCAAAAGATTTTAATATTCTTGGATCAGTTGATGGTAGTAGATTCGACAAAATAAAGGAAATAAGAAATCAAACAGGTTGGGGCGTTGGTGAACAAAGAGAGTTTGCATTTGAAAATGCCAAAGACTATCGCTACTATAGATTAGAAATCCTCGCAAATGGTGGTTCAAGTAGCTATACCGCTATAGGAGAAATAGCTTTTGGCTATAAGGGGTTTGCATTAGTTACAATTGGTAAGCAAAGTAAAAAAAATATTTTTAACTATGGCGCAAACTCTTTAGAAATTTTGAATATGCCTATTTTTCAAAAAAATTATGTTTTACAAAAAGGTGTCTTAGATAGTTCAGATGGACTTTGGACAAAAAAACTAGAGAGAAAACCACGCAGCATTAAGATTTAATGCTGCGTTTTTATTTTACTTCTTAATACAATAAGAAAGGAAATGATTTATTTTGGCTGTTAGAACTCAATATGAGGTTGCAGAAAATGGATGGGTGAGATTCGAAGAAATTAACCCTAGTTTCAAATACACAGCGTCATGGAACACTTGGAGTGGCGCAGCTACAAGTGGAGGTACTGATAAGAGAACAAATACTGTCGGTCAAGTAATTAGATTCAAATTTACAGGAACAGGAATTAGAATCATTTCGCCAATAAATAGTGATTTATCAAGTTCTGTAAGGATCCTTATAGATGGTCAAGAAGAAGTTTTTTCAGAGTATAGTCCCACATTAGTATGGCGCACTTGTGTTTATGAGAAAATAGGATTAGACAATAAGACTCATGATGTTCAAATTATCTCCAATACAACTGCATTAAATATTTTTGATGCAGTAGACTTATTAGAAGGAAACTCTATTTTACCTAGTTCTATAGGAAGCATTCTTTTAAACCCTGAAAACCAGTGGAAAAGAATTGAAGATATTGACACAAAATTTGTTTATGAAGGTAATTGGGGTTCAAGAACAAATGTGGCATACAGTGGAGGAAGTCAGAAAACTCAGGCAAACACAGTTCTTGGAAATAAAGTTAGATTTAAATTCTATGGTACAAAAATTAGAGTAATATCTACATTATATCCTTCTTACTCACCAAAAATTAGGATTACAATTGATGGTATAACAGATTTTTACACACTTCAAGGTGATTCTACTAATAATGCGCTTGTATATGAGAAAAAAAATCTTCCATTAGGTTTACATTATGTTGAGGTTGAAAAAGTGACTAACGGTAGTTACAATCCTGATTTCATTTGGGATGCAATTGATATCGATGACAATGGTTATATTACCGATATTGATTTTACTTTTAATAGATTAGTTATAAAAAGCCCTACTACAGATGAATATTACTCTCTCTCTGATAGTACTCTTATATACATGCCTAATACTTCTAGTAAAAACATGATTTCATATGGGGTTAAGGAAGATAATGAAGTTCAATTAGATATTCCTTTCAACAAGATAAAATATGTAATCGATTCTCCTTTTAATAATGTGATTGGTAAAGTTTTTACACAAGATATTGGGAAGATAAAAACTTTGAATATTAAGGAAGTTAAAAAGGACGATGTTGGGTCTATTTATACATGGTATAACACCAACATGACATCTAATACAACACCTTCACCATTTGTAGCAAGTGCCAGTAATATTCATAGCTCACCTTATGAAGCCTTCAAAGCTTTTAATGGAATAAACAGTTCATCTTCTGACTCATGGGTAACACCAGAACACGTTGGTGTAGGAACATGGGTTCAATTGTTTTTTGGAAAAGAAACCAAAATTGACAGATTAAAAATGTCATCTAGAAATGATTCATTTTACAGCCAAGCACCTCTAGGCTTTAAATTACTGTACTCTAGCAATGGTTCCCAATGGACAGAAGCTCAGTTATTCAATACTCCTGCTTGGACATTACCTAATGAGACAAGAACATTCGTATTGAACAAATCACTGACAGCTCAATATTTAAGAATAGAAGTAACAGATATTTCTGATTCTAATGTTTCTATAGGAGAAATCCAATTTGGTTATAAAGGAGAGGAAGGGTAATATGGCAACAACTGAACAACTTATGTCACAATACGGTATAGCTTGGTTTGGATTTGATGAGGGAACAGGTAATGTCATTGACATGTTGAGTAATGGGTATGTTGGAACAATTACAGGTGCATCAAGAGTTGAAGGCTGGAATGGTGAAGGTAAAGCAATAAATTTTAATGGTATAAATAACTACATTACAATGAATAACAATTCTTTCATACCTTTAAATGAAAAAACCATTCGATTCAAACTAAAAATGAACAACATAAATAAAAAAGGTGTAATCATTGGAAATTCTGTAGGGTATGACTTCAAAGGTATTCGAATTTATATTGATAGTGATAATACTATTTGTTTTTACCTAACAGTAGGTGGTGCGTCAACCTCATCTGTACTTGTAAAAAGTACAGAAAAGATAAGCGAAGCAAATAAATGGTATGATATTTTAATATCCAAAAATGCTAATAATACCTTAGTATTCTATATCAATGGAAAAGAAGACTCTGTTCATACTTTGATAAAAAATGAGGTCACGCCTAATGAAAGCCTAATTATAGGCAGAAGGGTGCATCATAATGACCAACATCTTGATGGCCAATTAGATGATTTACAAATTTACAATAAGGCGCTATCTCCTTCAAATTTTACCCAAAGAAGATTAGTGTTTAAATCAACAGATAATAAAAACATTGTTTTATTAGAAGACAAAATAAGAGAGATTCCCACTTTATCTGAAAAAGATTTGGTGCAATATGGAACTAACATAGAAGAAATTCATTTTTCTACTAGTAGTAATCCAATTGATTTAAATAAATCATACACGCAGTACGAGACAGTTAATACTAATAATGAAATTATAATTAACAGCATTGAGCCAACAACAGCAAAAGAGATTTTAGGTGAAATCCCACAAGTTGTATATTATACAGAATCAGATTGCACATCAACTATATTAGAGACAAACGTGGAACCATTTAGTGTTTATGATTATATTGGTGAACTTCCTGAGGTACTTGTGTATAAAGAAAATAATGAAGACATTATTGTCTCAACTACAACAGAGCCTTTTGATTTATACGATGAATTCGGTGATAGTGTTGAGGTGCTTTACTACACAGACGATACAGAGGTCACAAATGCTGACTTAATTTTAGAAGCAAACTACTCCCCTCTCGATGAATTAGAAGGCGATTTCGAAGTTGTGACGTGGACTGATGAAGCACCTGAGACTGCACAGAGAGTGCTTGAAATGCAAGCTATACCTAAACCTCAGTTCATTAAGCTGGTCAACCCGAAGCGGATTTATGGTGCTTTGGATGATGTTATAGTTAATGATATCTCTCAATCCTATCGGGATGAAGCTCGTTATTTTGTTTCTGGTACAGACACTACAAAGTGGTATGTATGGGATAAGGTGTTTAAAAAATTTGTCATTACGGATGCTTCTAGTGAAGAAGCTATTATTGCAAATGGCATGAAACATACAGACTTAAATAACATTTCTGACACTGAATGGCGGACTTGGGATGAGCAGCACTTAAATATCGGGATTTTCTTAAAAGACAATCCTCGTGATACGATCGTTTCTGTTGTTGAAAATATTTCATATGAAGATTACCTTCCTCGCCATACAACAGCAATTCAAGACACAAGTTTATATATTTTAAATACAACAGCAAAAATAGATATTGCTTTCAACGGAAATGTTCTTAAAGGTGTGTTAAGTGATGATGATTTAACACGTGTTCAATATCGGGTATTGCTGAACAACCGCCACTTCTACCCTTCTGATGGTAGCTTTACAAAGCTAGGTGAATCTCCTCAAAACATTGAATTAGTAATCCGAAGTAAGGACATTAAAATTGATGATTGGAATACTTTAAAAGTGGAGTTTAAAGACTACTTTGGTACTACAGATTATTGGTCAACAAACTTTATGGGTACCTACTCTGGACTTATGTTTAAAGATGTCCATGGAGAATACTTTTCTAATGAAATAGGAGACGTATTAAAGTATCTTGATTTTGGTGTCATTATCGCAGGACAAACGACAATCGAGCATGAGGTAATCCTAAAAAATCAATACGGCTATGATGTTAAAAACGTGCATTTGTTTGCAAATACAGCTAATTTCCCAACCGAAATGACAGTTGAATTCAGTCAAAGTCAGTCACCTTTTATACCTTATCCAGATTTAAAGCTGAGTGGTGTGCTTGCAAATAATGCTGAAATGCCCTTCTTTGTTCGGTTAAAAACAAAATTAGGTTCAACGCCTGACGCAAATGGATCGTTTGACATTATCGTGAGAGCAGATAAAGCCTAATCACAATACAATGTGATAAGGAAGTGAAAATATGAATGAGGACAATAATAATGAAATAGTTAAGGATCTTCCACTACATCCAAAAACCGATGAAATCGTTAACGGAAGCTTGCATGATCATTTGCTAGGAACTGAACTTGCTCCTAACCTTAGCAATAGTTTTAAGGCAAAGTATAGTTTAATTGCGGTTGACAACGCTGATATTCATACAGAAATTATTTCAAGACCTGAAAAAAATGCAGATGTTGATACAGAAATTATCCCTCGTGCCTATAATGAAACTTCGAAAGAAATACACATCAATATTATGTACCGGGGTAATGCTGAAGTGCTAACTGAGATTCAACCAATTGGATATAACAACCTTTTAGCTGAAATTGAAGTTCCACCACATAATAGAATGTCTTCCATCTATGAAGTTCAACAGCCACCAATTATTACAGATAGTTTCACCCCGACTCAAGACGCTTTTACACGTGAAAAAACAGAATATCAAACCATTAACTATGGTGAGTATAAATCTATGTTGGCAGGTCAAAGTCGTGATGACATTTGGCGATCATTTATACAATTTGATGTGACTTCAATCAATCCATCGTATGTTTTAACAAGTGCATATGTAAGGCTGTACTACAGTGGTAGTATTCCAAAAGGAATTACGCTTGAACTTTTAAACGCTGGTAGTAAATGGTCTGAATATAGTATTACGCACTTAAATCGCCCTACGCCTATTCAGTTAATTACAAAAGAATTCACTATTAATGAACAAGCAGGCTACTTAGAATTCAATGTTTTCGATATTGTAAAAAGCTGGGTTGCGCTTCATCAAGTGAATAATGGTTTTATCATTCGTGTCTCGAATGAAATTACCGATGGATATGTGACCTTCCTTACAAGAGAATCACAGTTACCTCCTGAACTAGTAGTAGAGTATTTTGACTCTACAATATTTAGTTTTGGCAGAAGTCAGCACATTACTGAAATCTTTATTTATAAGTCCCTGCCCTCGGATAAAGACACAGAAATCACCGTTGGTTCAACATTTGATAATTCTGAGTACCCAACATATCTTTACGTTCATCGCGTTGAAGTGCCTCTCGATGAAGATATTTTCGTAGAAATCAAAGTTAATAAACCATATATTCCTGCTGAGCTAGTGGTAGCAATTCCAGATGAAAGTAATATTTTGACTGAGGTTAGCGTTATAGTATCAAAAGATCGTACCATTTGGTCGGATATAACTATTAATAAGCCAAGTATCCCTATCGAAATAATAGCCTCCCGAATAAAAGATGACGAGCATGAAACAGAATTAGTTATTAATAAACCTTTTATAGAAGCTGAAATCACTATTCCTACACATAGGGATAGCGATATTATAACTGAAATTGATATTAATACTATTTTTTCGAGTAATGTACATACAGAAATTCTTCTAAGTAAAGATACAATTCCTACAAAAATTTCTTCACGAGCTCTTGAAGATCATAATTTATATACAAAAATTGCTGTTTCAAAACCAAAGATTGAAGCGGAAATCGTGGTAAAATATCGAGACGATATTTGGGTTGAAATTGAACCCAATATTATTAGTGATCTTACAACTGAGATTGTTGTATCTAAGCCTGAAGTTGAAGGTTGTATTGCTATTAGAGTACAAAAAGATTTTGATTCAAATGCAGAAATTTTTGTCTCTTACGTAAATGATATTAATACTGAGATTATAGCTCGCAAAGTCAGCCAATTACCTACAGATATTGATATTAAAGCTGTTAGTCAAACTGACACAAAAATATCTGTATCAAAGCCATATATCCCTACTCAAATTACAATTCCAACTTGGGATGAATCAGACATTTTAACGACAATTAAACCGAGAATATTAACTGTATACAATATTTATACTGTCATTAGGATAAATGGCGGCGTTTCAGGCTATGCATTTATTATGTAAACAATGGAGAAAAAGGAGAAAGAACTATGATTATTAAAAATTACGAAATTAGTGAATTATATGCTTTTCTATTTAACCTCATTTTAAAAGGGAAAGAGTCACGAATGCGCACGCGCTTTCTCAAACTATTAGAAGATCAGCTAAATCTTGTAAATCAAGAAAGACAGCAATTAGTTGCTGATTATGCCGAAAAAGATGAAAATGAGGAAATTTTATATACCAAGGAATTTGTAGATGAAAAAGAAATTGAAGTTCCTATTTTTAGTCCAGAGGCTGAAAAAGAAGTGCAAAGCCAAATTTTAACGTTACTTCAGGAAGATTTTATTATTGACGAGACTGCAGATAAAATTGAAATGCTACAGGTTTTACAAGAAATACTGCTGAATTTAGATTTAGAGTTCACTGGTAAAAAAGCAACTTTATATAATAGGTTTTGTGAAATTTTCGAGGACATACAATTACTTAAAAATTAATTGAAGCATTCTTTTAGGATAGTTGTGGACATACAATCCACTCTATCCTTTTATAATTTTTTAAAGTTGGTGATGAATGTGCAAAGCGAAAAACATGGGGAACGATTGGCTTCTGTAGAAGTAGAAATGAAGAATCATGAAAAACGAATTTCAAAATTAGAAGGTAATCATGAATTATTACAGCGTTTAACAGTCGTTTCAGAACAACAACAAGAAATGAATAAATACCAACAAATTCAATTAAATCGAATGGATAAAACCTTCAATAACATCAACATTAATCTTACTAAACTAAATATGTCACAAG
Source organism: Lysinibacillus sp. NPDC093197 (assembly GCF_044754025.1). NCBI lineage: Bacteria > Bacillati > Bacillota > Bacilli > Caryophanales > Bacillaceae > Lysinibacillus > Lysinibacillus sp. NPDC093197. The sequence goes on from NZ_JBIVOH010000002.1 coordinate 563,656, forward strand.
TAGAGCTGCAAGATGATGTAAAAGGTATTGGTAAACGAGTAGATAGCATTGAAGAAGACTTAAAATATGAATCTGCAAAGGATAACCTTTCAATTAGTGACACAATCAAACAATATCTACATTGGTGGATACTTATCCCACTTACAATTATAGGTGCAGAAATTATTAAGTGGCTAGGTTTATAAAGAAAGGAATGATATACCATGAAAATCAATTGGAAAGTCCGTATTTGTAACCCTCAATTTTGGATTACATTCGGATTATCAATTATTACCCCTTTATTCGCCTATTATGGCATCACTGGAGCTGATTTGACTACTTGGGGAAGTGTATGGACATTAATGGTCAACGCGCTTTCTAATCCCTACGTACTTGCTTTAATGGGCGTTAGTATCTATAACGCCGTTTTAGATCCTACAACGGCCAATCTCAGTGACTCTCAAAGAGCATTGGCATATGTAAAGCCGAAAAGAGATGATTTTAATGACAATAAATATTAAACAACTTTTAGTAACACCCTCAAAATATAATTTTAAATGTCCATATACTATGGATGCTCAATATTTAACGATACATAATACAGCGAATGATGCATCAGCAGCAAACGAAATCAATTATATGATTAGTAATAACCATCAAGTATCCTACCATTTTGCGGTAGATGATCAGGAGGTAATTCAGGGATTGCCTTTAAACCGGAATGGGTGGCATTGTGGAGATGGTAAAGGTCATGGAAACATGCAATCAATTGGTATTGAAATTTGTTATTCTAAATCAGGTGGTGAACGTTATGCAAATGCTGAAAAATTAGCTATTCAATTCATAGCACAGCTTTTACAAGAACGTGGTTGGAAAATTGACAGAGTAAGAAAGCATCAAGATTGGAGTGGTAAATATTGTCCACATCGCATTCTTGATGAAGGAAGATGGGCATCATTCTTAAATAGAGTTCAAAAAGAACTTGATAAATTGACTAGCAATAAAGGAGGCTTCACCATGTCACAATATGAAGAATTAAAAGCTGACTGTCAAATAATATTTCAACAATTAGCATTCATTAATACTATGTTAGGGCTAGTGGAACGACCTGTTGACAAATCGCATGAAGCAGGATGGACATGGTGTCAAGAACAAGGTTTATTAAATGGGCAAAACCCACAAAAGCCACTTACAAGAGAGCAATTTTCAACAGTTCTTTATAGATTAAATAATAAAAAATAGTTCTATTTTATTTCCTCTAACTGCTCGAAATAGAATAATTAGAGTTTTTCTCACTTCCATAGCTGAACCATGAATAAACCACTGTGCAAACTCAAACCATGTTACAATAGAAAAGAATAAAGGCATCGAAGGAGATATTGCATGAAGCTATCCACCGTTTTAAATGTTTGTATTTTCTTATTTTTCACTTTACTATTTGTCAATGATTTTTTCCCTGCCACGACGCTAGCAGAGCTATTGTCGAAGAAAATTATCCTTGTCATATTAATCGTTCTTGTATGTATACAAATGGTGACTTCAAAAGGTACATATAAAAAGATATCCAAAAAGGCGTATGCTGGATTAACGCTCTATACAATTGGCCTTTGGATTGTGCTCACATTATTAGGCGGCGAATCAGAAATCGGTTTATCTTATAATAGCCCTATTTTCTATCTTATTGTGATAGTACTTGGCTTTGATTTACTCCGTGTTTATCGTCAATGGAAACGTGAAGAAGCAGAAAAAAATAACGTAAAATAAAAGCATGTCAGCCGATTGGATTTAAAAACCAATTGGCGACATGCTTTTATCTTTCAATTAGGATTCTAATACATTTAATATTGCATCTAGCTCCTGAACAGCGTGATCTAAGCGTTCCTTCGCCTCGATATTTTGTTGCTTCAACTGACTATACTCTAATAAATTTTTTTCATGCTTTAATTTAATAGAAGATAGGCGTTCAATACGTGCCTCGACCTTGTCAATTGCTTGCTCACAAACAGCAGTCCATAATTTTTCCGATTGCTGCATTTCTGTCGTGGACGGATTATGTTGACGCAAAATGCGTGCGTATACCATTTCGATTTGTTCAATTATCTCTGAGTAAAAATGACGCTCTACACGCGTAGTTTGGAACGTTGAATTCTCTACATCTTTAGCATATGGCGTAATTTGACGTAATATCTTCCCCGCATTTTCTCCAAAACTATGCGATAAATTCAATACATTCATTAATTGCAATAGTAAGCGAATTTCTTCAAGATTAATAAGCTGTGAATCGATATTTTCTTTTACCTTTAATGATTCCACATATCGTCGACCGAAATGCTCAATTTCACCATTATGTTGTTCCACTAAATGTAAACTCGCATTTTCTTTTAAACTTTTAATATAACGAATCGCATGACTTCGTAGCTCCTCCATCGAAAGCATGTTGTCATTCCCTTGTTGTGGCTTACCTCGTTGAACATATGCAAATGCATCCACTTTACGTGGCCATGTTGCTTCTTGGTTTTTTTCTGAGACATTGTAGCGTATATAAATTCCGTGCATTTCATATCCTCCAAGTCCATTAAACAAGTATCTCTAAAGACAATAAATCGAATACCACTTTTTTTCAAGTAATATACTTTTAAGATTCTAAAGTTTTTTTAACAAACGTTTATTTTGCTGACCTTATTTCTTGAATACTTTTTCCTTCAGTAAATGCATGGATAGATGTTATTTTACCTAATGAATGGAAATTCGCTTTTGTATAGACATTAGCGACTTGCTCACTAATAGGCAAAATCCACAAATAATTTAGCCTGTTTATAACAGATTCTTTTTGAATATGTTGTAACAAATAACCAATCAAACCTTTTCCACGATAGTTTTCTAAAGTTGCTACACTTTCTATTCTTCCTTGTTTACCAGAAACAAATATATTTGCCGTGCAGCAAGCTACCCCGTCCATCCTTAATAAATAATAGGTAAAATGCTGTGAACGATAAGTTTTATCGAACGCCTCTTTTATTATAGCAGGTTCACCAAATGTGGATATGCTCATTTCAACTGCTAGTGCTTCCTGTACATTATCATTTGTTACACGTTCAATTTGAATTGCTGGATTAACCGGTAATTGAACAGTTACTCCATTCCAGCATTGTACCTCATCTGTAAAAGATTCATATTGAAAGCCATGTGCTTGTAATGCCTCGATACAATGATGATTTTCCTCTAAATTGTATAAATACATTCTTGGTATAAGTCCTTTTGAAGTATAAAAACGTTTTAAGTCTGTTAAAAACTTCTCCTCTTGCTCAATCTTTTTCCAAATATGCGCATGATTAGCGTCAAAGTACGTTGGCATTTCCTTATTGTAAAAGAATACACCTTGTGCACAACGTTCCATCTCACTAAAACTATTGATATAGTCAATGTCTAGTTGTATGATGTGCTCTAGCTTAAGCATAGTCCGAACCCCCTTCCAGCCATTTTTCATATAGTGCTTCTAGTTGTTGCTCTAGTTTTTGACGTTGTTCCTTAACAAGTGTTGGTTCAGATAATTTAAACTCTAACTTTTCAATTTGTTCATCAATTGGGAGCTCTTTATTACTTTGTACAATTGTCTTTGTAATTTTTTCTACTGCCAGTACTTGGTCTATCGGTAGGTGCTTTGTCCTCGCCCATTCATAGTCGCCTTCATATACATGAATTGTTTGATGGTCAATCCAGGCAATCTTTGTAAAAATCTTTTGTAAAAAGTAACGGTCATGCGATACACCGATGATTGTACCTTCAAAAGATTCAAGCGTGTCCTCTAATACTTCTCTTGCCTCAATATCTAAATGATTAGTCGGCTCATCTAAAATGAGTAAATTAATCTCTTCATGCATCAGCTGTGCTAGACGTAGACGCATCTTTTCACCACCACTTAAGTCCTTCACTTTCTTGAATACGTCATATCCATAAAATAAAAACTGTGCAAGCAGATGACGCGCCTCTGCCTCTGATACGGATACACTCTCTCGAAAAGCATCAATTAAACGAATGTTCGGATTTTCATGTTCAAATTGTTGAGACAAATAGCCAATCGTTACACTATTCCCTACTTTACATGTCCCTTGATTCGGTACAATTTCTCCTAACATCATTTTTAATAATGTAGATTTCCCACTACCGTTATTGCCCACAATCGCCAACCGTTCTCCGAAATAGATCGATAAATGACTATCCTGCAATAATGGCTTTTCAAAAGCATGACTTACCGCTTTCATTTGTACGACTTCCTTGCCACTTCGTTCCGCCATCGTTAATGCTAAATTCATTTTCTTTTTCGTGATAGGCTTTTTGACACGCGCTATCCGGTTTAATGCCTTTTCCATACTTTTAGCACGACGATACAATGCAGCATTCGGTGGATTCGCTTCATTTGCCCACTGTCTTAAACGTTTAATTGCTTCTTGCATTTTTTTTATTTTCTTTTGTTGTTCTTCATATTCAGCAAACTGCTGTTCAACTTTCGCTTCTTTTTGCGCAATAAAATCGTCATAATTCCCCTTGTACGTAAACGCCTCTCCATCCTCAATTTCGATGATTTTTTGTGCCATTTGATTCATAAATTGACGATCGTGCGATACGGCAATGACAATGCCAGAAAAATTACGAGTATAGTTTTCGAGCCATTCAATTGCTTGCATATCTAAATGATTTGTTGGTTCATCTAATAGTAAAATAGACGGGTTACTTAGCAAAATTTGACCAAGCATGACCTTTGTTTTTTCACCGCCACTTATACTGGCAAATGGCAATGGGAGTAATGACGTAATACCAAGTCCATTTGCAATGGTCGCTAGTTGAGCATCAATTTCATAGCCCCCTTGCAACATAAATTGTTCTTGGACATGACCATATTGTTGTAATACTTTGTCTGAAACGTTCGCTTGCATTTCCTGTTCCAGCGTAGTCATTTTTGCTTTTAGCGCATAGATTTCAGCAAATGCTTGCTCCAGCACTTCTTTTACTGTAAGCAAAGGGTAGCTAGGAATTTGATGTAGATAGCCAATTGTTGTTCCTTTAGTTTTAATAATACGACCACTATCAGGTACATCTATACCTGCTAATAATTGTAGTAAAGTCGTTTTACCACTGCCATTTACACCTACAATAGCTACATGTTCCCCTTTATTGACTTCCAGTTGAAGCCCTTCAAATAATATATTTCCACCTATTACCTTTTGAATTTGTTCAGCCTTAATTTGCATTGTTTTTCCTCCATAAAACGTGCGAAAAAACATCTTTAGACAACAAAAAAGACTGCTCGATTAACAAGCAGTCTTTTCCTTTTTTATTTGTGAAAAAGAATGGCTAATCCGCTACGTGTAGTATTTGATTTTGCTTAAAAATAGACAGACCTATCCCGTTGTTAGCAAAATCGAAAGTTAGAACACGTGCAAAATACATAGCGGTATCCACTTTTACACTTGTTCTCGTAGCGTTTTGATTCATTCCTTTTCACCTCCGTTCTTATAATTAGTGTTATCATACCATATTACATAGAAATTGGGAATGTATATTTTATACGTATTAATCGAAGTAGTAAGGCGATACTTCGAAAATATTTCTTGCGATTCATCCAAATAGGAAAATAGAATGCAAAAAATGTCTTTCACATCAACCCCTTTAGTACAATATTCTCAAAAAACACAGCCTAAAATTCACTAATTATATTTAATTTAGAAATATACAAAAAGCTTAAGTAATTATATACTAGTAAAAATAGAAATGTTTTCCTTAAACGCATACAAAAACAGCAAGTATTTTAGCAATAACTTGCTGTCTATTTATGTGGATTAAAATGTGGAGGGATCTATGAAAAACTTAAGTATGCAAACGAAAATGAGCTTGCTAATTGTGACGATTATTTTATTTGTTTTAATTGCTGTTGGACTTGTAAATATTAGTGAAATGAAAACGACCCTTGAATCAGAAAATAATACACGCCTTAGCCAAATCTATGATCTAAGTGTCTATAATTTGGAGCAAACATTGCCAGGTGAATGGCATTTGGAAAATGGTGAACTTTACAAAGGAGACGCAAAAATAGCGAACGAAACTGCATTAATTGATAAATTAGGAGAGTTATCCGAAGCAGCTATTACAATTTTTGCTAATGATACACGCGTTAATACAAATGTTATGGTAGATGGACAGCGTGCAATTGGCACAACTGCCGATCCGAAAGTAACAGAAGCCGTTATTACTCAAGGAAACATATATAGTGGAACAGCTGATGTAGTTGGTAAACCTTACTTCACTCAATATGGACCGATAAAAAATGCTAATGGAGAAACAATTGGTATGATTTTTGCTGGTGTTCCCTCCTCTGAAATTAGTGCGGTAGCACAAAAAATGATGCTCAAAATGGGGGTAGTAGCCTTCATAGCTGCAATTATTGCTGTAATTGCAGGTACATTACTTGTGCGTAATATTGTAAAACCTTTAAAACGTTTAAATACCCAGCTCGAAACAATTTCTGCTGGAGAAGGCGATTTAACACAACAACTCGTTGTCAACACAAAAGATGAAATTGGAGATCTTGCCAAATCGTTCAATGCCATGCTCGATACACTTCGTAAAATGATGCATCAAGTAGATGAAACAGCCAATCAAGTATCTGCTTCATCCGCTGAGCTATCTGCAACAGCAGGCTCCACAACGAGAACAACTGAACAATTAACAGCGAATATGCAAGAATTAGCAAGTGGTGCAAGTACGCAAAAACAAAGTGCTAATGAAAACGCCGAAGCCATGTATGATATTGCTGGCGGTATTCAACATGTAACGGAAACAAATATGGAAGTATCATCACATGCTACAGAAGCTTTTGATACGGCGAAACATGGTGAGAAAACAGCACAGGCCATGCAAGCGCAGATGCAGGCTATGACAGAGGCAGTTTTAGAAAGTGCCAAGTCAATCGTTGCACTTGATGCCCATGCTAATACAATTGGAAATATTGTCGAGGTCATTCATGCAATAGCTGATCAAACAAACTTACTTGCTTTAAATGCATCCATTGAAGCAGCACGTGCAGGAGAACATGGTAAGGGCTTTGCAGTCGTTGCAGAGGAAGTTCGTAAATTAGCTGAACAATCTAAAACATCTGCTGCTCAAATTACTGAGACCATTCATACGATGCAGCAGCTTGCACAAGAAGCGAGTGCGCATATGGAACAAAGTGAAAAAGAAGCCGCTTCAAGTGTAGAAATTGTTCGTACAACAAATCTTGCATTTGAAAACATTACAACAAAAGTGGCTGTTGTCACAAATAAAATTCAAGAAGTTTCAGGGATTGCTGAAGAGTTATACGCTCGTATTGAACAGGCCAATGCATCTACTCAAATTATGGCTGAAATAGCCGTCGATGCACGAGAGCAGTCAAAAGTCGTTTCACAGATTGCTGAAACAAACCTCTATTCGATGGAGGATATTAACGATGCAGCAACTACCCTTACAAAAAACGCAGAAACGCTGCAAAATTTAATTCATCAGTTTAAATATTAATAACTCAAGATTGCTCATCGGTAAACCTTATGAGCAATCTTTTTTTACGTGTTCGCTTTTTTCACAAATACTTTCACTAACGGTACAAGGAATATGGACACAATCAACACACGGAATAGCTGAAATGCAGTCACAATGGTAACATTTGCATGAACAGATGCAGCGATAATCCCCATTTGGTCTAGCCCACCAGGTACGATACTCAAAAAACCTGTGCGAAAATCAAGCCCGTACAAGTTTTTCATAACAAATGATAAAGCATATGCAGAACCTATAAAAAGACCCGCTGAAATAAATGCGTAAAAAACATGCTTCTTTGATAAATGTAAATCCTCTTTTTTCAGTAGCAGGCCGATATAAATACCAATAACGAGCTGTGCAATATGAAGAAATGATAATGGCATTTTGGGCACTTCAAGCCCAGCTATATTCAAGCCCATTAATAAAAATACTGGACCTAACATATAGCCTGTTGGAATTCTCGCCTTTTGGGCAAGCCACCCTGCCATTCCACAAATAAGGAGTAAAAAGAATAATCGCAATGAAAGACTTCCATCAACAGTGAGGATATTTTCGCCTATGCCTGTCACCATTAATGGTACAAAGCCAACAATTAGCAGTACTCGCAACACCTGATAAAACGTAATCACAGCCATATTCATATTCCCTTGCTCCTCAGCAAAGGCAACAATTTGTGTCATTCCTCCAGGGACGCAACATGTTAGCGCGGTCGGAAAATCTAACTCAGTACGTTTCGCTACTATAAAACTAATAGCAAAAAATAACAGGATAAAAATCAAGTTCAGTACAATGATACTGCCTAAAAACTGTTGAATATCTTGTACCGCTTCTTTAGTAAAGGCAAAGCCAATGGAATATCCCGCTACGATTAAACCAATATTTCGAAAATATTTATGCCATTGTAATTGTACTTTTGTAAATAACTGTACACAAAGTACAGCGGCTATTGCCCCAAGCAACCACGGCATCGGAATATGTAAAAATTGAAATAACAGCGCTCCTAACAACCCAATACATAGTGTTAAGAACATCTGTTTATAAAATGTATACATTGCTAGCAACCCCTCAAGAATGATAGTTCTATTATGACCGCAACCTAGCCAATTTGCTACTCCTCAAACTTCTTAAAGAAAGTGCCTGTCACTAAAACAATTATGAATTTTCAGATATTAAAAGCCCTCCATCTACACGCAGTGGAAGTTAACAGCAGTTATTGAATAAAACCTACCTGTTAATCATTAATTTTTACCACTTATTAAACAATTTATCTTATCTGAAAATTTCTATGCTACATTAATATTAACCTGATTCAGTAAATAAATGCCTTTCCTTTAATAGGAGATGAGGTAATACGTATTACCAGAGGAGGCCTCCAATGAAAATTCATTTAATGATTAATAGCGCGCTAGAAGAAACCGAAATCCACATACATGCAAAGGAGTATAACGAGCACATCGAAAAATTGATGAAGCAATTGCAAGCAGCCCAAACGACCATGCTCGATGGTTATTTGCAGCAAGAAATTCATTTAATAAAAATTACAGATATTTATTCAATTTATGCTGAAGGCGCTAAAGTCTTTTTACAGACAGAGGAGCAAGAATTTGAATCAAAACGCAAATTATATGAGCTCGAAGCGCAATTAGCGAAAGATTTTGCACGAGTGAGTAAATCCACCCTCGTTAACATTAATAAAATTGCTTCTATTCAGATGGGCAAAATTGGCGCAACAGAATTATTGCTAGATAATGATGTGTCCATTCATGTCAGCCGGAAGTATTTAAAAGAATTAAAACGCCAATTAGGTATTGGGAGGGATTCATAATATGAGAGTATTACGCATGATGATTATTGGTCTACTCATCTCACTTAGCTCATCCTACACTTTAGTGACCTTAAGTCTCATTTCTAATCATGGATTGGCATCAGGACCGGAATTACTCGAACAAATAATCATTGCAGCCATACTCGGAGCAGCAATAGGTCCTCTGTCCATCATTTTTGACATAGAACGTTTACTATTTTCCACTCAGCTTATTCTGCATTTTATTGCCGTGACGTTGTTCGTAATGGTAGCAGGCTATTTTGGCCGTTGGTTCGAACATTCAGGAGTTTTGTATGTGCTCATTGCGGAAATCATTATTTATTTCATTGTATGGTGCATTTTATATGTACTGCAAAAGAACGATATTGAGGAAATCAATAATGAAATCAAAAAAAGAAAGGAATAGACAAATATGACGTTTGCGATTCAAGTCGAGCATTTACAAAAGCAATATGGCGAACAATTAGCAGTAAAAGGAATTTCCTTTAAAGTAGAACAAGGCTCTCTCTTCGCCTTTTTAGGTGCTAATGGTGCTGGGAAATCGACGACCATTGAAATATTATGCACATTATTACAAAAATCAAGTGGTACTGTAACGATTAACGGTTATACGCTAGATGAGAGGTCGCATAATGCAGAAATTCGAAAATCAATCGGCGTTGTATTCCAGCAAAGCCTACTCGATGAACGATTAACGGTTCGTGAAAATATTGTACACCGCGGTAAAACATATGGTTTATCGAGAACACAGCTTGCTGAAAACTATCAATTTGTCTCTACCTATTTACATTTAGATGATATTGAACAGCAAAAATATGGCACATTGTCTGGTGGTCAAAAAAGACGCGCAGATATAGCACGTGCACTCATTCATCGACCACAAATATTATTTTTAGATGAACCAACAACTGGACTCGATCCACAAACACGCCAATTCGTTTGGCAAACGATTAAACAACTCCAGGAAGAAACAAATATGACGGTATTTTTAACAACGCACTATATGGAAGAAGCTGCAGTTGCAGATCAGGTCATTGTGTTAAAACAAGGTCGCATTGTCGCTGAAGGAACACCTGATTCCTTAAAAACAAAATATGCTTACGACCAAATGGCACTTGTATTTCATGATCGTTCTTCAGGGTTAGAATGGCTGCAAGACACCACATTACATTTCACCGAAAAGCAAGGCGTTTTCTCAGTTCGAGTGGACTCTACTATGCATGCACTTACACTTTTAAAAAGTGCAGAACCCTTTTTAGCCTCGTTTGAAGTTATTAAAGGAACAATGGACGATGTCTTTATTCATATTATGGCACAAGGAGATGCTACGTAATGGAAGCAATGTTTAGCTTAATTCAACGTAATAACAAGGTTTTCAGGAGAGATAAAACCCAAGTCTTTTTCTCCCTCCTTTCCGTTATAATTGTCATCGTTCTATACGCGGTATTTCTTCAAAAAATGCAAGTCGATGCAATCGAGCAAATGACAGAGGCTACACCAGAATTGATTGCAATGGTCAATGAATGGTTAGTGGCAGGCTTATTATCAATGATTGCTGTTACAACAACACTAGCAGCATTTGCTATTGTCGTTCGTGATATTGAATCAAAGGCGACAGCAGATTTCCTAACTGCCCCTATTTCCCGTGCAACAATTCAGATGAGCTATGTCATGAATGCCTTTATTATCGGCTGTATCTTTTCCCTCATTGCCCTAGTAGGCTGTGAAATTTTCTTAGTGGCCACTGGCGGTCATTTACTTAGCTTTGGTGCCCTAATTAAAGTAATTGGTATACTATTATTATCCGTATTACTCGCGAGCGTATTTAATGTTTTTCTCGTACTATTTGTTAGCACACAAAATGCTTTTTCAACATTGAGTACAATCGTTGGCACAGTACTAGGCTTTTTATGTGGTGTCTACGTCCCTGTTGGCGTTCTACCAAACTTTGCCCAACAGCTTATTATGTATTTTCCAATCAGTCATACTACATTACTTTTGCGCAATGCTTTTATGGAAAGTTCAATAACGAAGGTTTTTGACGGTGTTCCTGTTGCACAGGTGGAAAGCTATAAGCTAAACTATGGTATTGTTTATGAGCTAAATGGGCATTCACTTAGCACCTCAACAAGCTATATTGTTATTCTTGTAACTATCATTGTGCTTGCTATTTTATCAGTCTTTATTTTTAAAAAGAAAAATCACTAATAGTCAATATGGGCACATCGCTTTCAAACGCGATGTGTCTTTTTATTGCTTTTTCACAAACATTTTGTTATTTTAAATATAAATAAATAAACAAAATAAATAATCGTTTGTTTTTAGGGGGTTTCACAATGGATGTAAATCAATTATTTTGGCAGGCTTCGATTGAGGACATTACGCATGGCTATACAAATGAAGCCACACACTACACTTGCCTTCTTTGTGGGGAGAAAATTGAAAAAGGTATTATTTATCCACATGAAGATGTACTATATGAGGCTGAAAAATTTATGCAACACCATATTACTGCTACACACCAATCAGTTTTTCATTACTTAAATGGTTTAAATAAAAAAATGACAGGTTTAACAGAACATCAAAGTCATATTTTGCGCCTTTTTTATGAAGGCAAAACCGATCAGGAAATTAAAGAAGAGCTAGAAATTGGGAGCGCAACAACTATTCGACATCATCGTTTTGCTTTAAAGGAAAAAGAACGTCAAGCTAAAACATTCCTTGCCATGATGGAACTATTAAAACAACAAGATCAGAAGGAAGATTCTTTTGTGCCAATTCACAAAACGGCTACGATGGTCGACGATCGCTATAATATCACCCTTACTGAAGAACAACAGTTGCTTGAGAAATATTTTCCTAATGGCATCGGTCAAGAGCTCGTCCGCTTCCCAAAACGAGAAAAGCATAAAATCGTTGTGCTACGTGCTATTACAAAGCTTTTTGATGAGTCAAAAGAGTATACAGAAAAAGAGCTCAATGCAATAATTCAGCCAATATATGAGGACTATGTACAAATTCGTCGCTATTTAATTCAATACGGTTTTATGGATCGTCAAGATGATGGCAGTGCTTATTGGGTAAAAAAATAAGAAAGTAGGGTTAACAATGGACCACAAAAAAGAATTAAAAGAAATGTATAAAGAAATGAAAATTGAAGCAGGCGTTTTTACAATGACGAACAAACATAATGGTAAAGTGTTTGTTGGAAGCTTCAATAACTTAAAACGATTAAACGGATTTCAGTTTATGTTAAAAACAAATACTTATACGAATAAAGCTTTACAAGCTGACTACAATACATTTGGCAAAGATGCTTTTCAGCTCGAGGTAGTCGAGTATTTGAAGGAAAAAGAAGAAGGCTATTTTGATGCAAAAAAGGAACTTGAAAAGCTTGAAGAACAGTGGCTTGAAAAGCTTCAGCCTTATGGTGAGCTGGGCTATAATTCTTAATTAAGTTGTTTGAGTGACTGGCAATTCGGAATTCAGAATTGTTTCCGTGACTGGCACTTCTGGCATGACGTAAGCCGCAACCCTCGCTATCGCGTGGTCTGTTGCGACTTACATTGCGTGCGTTCCCGCAACCAACTATAAAAATTCAGAATTGTTTGAGTGACTGGCACTTAATTGGGCTTTTTTTGTTAACTTTGCGAACACGAGGTCATAGGAGTGCTGGATTAAATTTTCAAGTAAGTCTTCTGGAATATTTGCATCCATATAAATCGAATTCCAATGAGTTTTGTTCATATAGTACCCTGGAATGATTCCTTCGTAGGTTTCTCTTAATTCTTCTGCTCGACTAGGTTCACATTTTAAAGTAATAATAGGCTTTCTTGTAGCATCTCCACCCATCATCGCAAACATTTTCCCCCCAATATGATAGCGGTCTGCCTGCCATTCTTCTTTGTAATCATGAGTCGTTCCGCGTAGCTTTAAACAAAATGCATGAATCGTATCTTTTTGCATCGTTACCCCATCCTTCTATCCTAGAAAATAAAAACACACGTTCGATTATCATTATAATCTATAACGCGTGTTTTTAAAATACATTTTTTTCTAAAGTAACTATATTTAAGGTAATCATCAATGCATGTTTTTATTATTTAGAACCACGATCAAACACCCCGATTACTTCGGTCGTTTGCAAGATATTTACAAATGCTTTCGCATCTACTTCTTTTATTAAACTTTTCACTTCCGCCAGCTGGTAGCGTGTTATAACGGTAATTAGCACTTTTCGTCCTTCACCTGAATATCCGCCTTTAGCATCCATCATCGTAATGCCCCGATGCAGTCTAGTTAACAGTTGTTGTTTCACATCCTCACCATTGCTCGTAATAATCATAAGCGTTAGCTTAATATTACTCGTATGGATTGTATCGACAACCTTCCCTGTGGCGTAAATTGAAACGAGCGTCAGCAATGCCGCATCCCAACTAAAAACAAAACCTGAAATCGCCACTACTATCCCATTCATTACTGAAATAAGTGCACCAAGAGGAAAATCTCTTTTGCGACTTAAAAGCATAGCAATAATATCAAAGCCACCTGAGGAACCAGATGCACGGAAAATTAGACCGACACTCAGGCCAACAATTACCCCACCAAATAATGATGCCAATATCGGTTCCTCTGTTGCCTTATAAATCGGAATGATTAACAATGATAGGGACATTACCCCAACTGACAATATTGTATACGCAATAAAGCGTTTCCCTAGCTTCATCACACCTAAAATTAACAACGGTAAATTTAATAAAAGATTCAATACACCTGTATTTAGAGGTGTAACAATACCAAGCATAATGGCAATCCCGCTTAATCCGCCACTCAAAATCTCATGCGGTATTAATAAAAAATTATAAGCAAAGGCCATTAATATTGAAGCAAGCGTAATAATAATAATGTTGCGCATGAAATCCCCTACCATTCTACAACGAACAATTTTGATAATCTTCTCTTTAGAATACCCAACTTATTCGCCCAAAAAACCTAGACCTTCGTGTATTGTTGTGACTTTCAAGCAAGTCTATTTGCTTTTTTTCTGCTCTTCCTTTAGCGGCTTTTCATTTTTAGGTTCTTCCGTTTCCGCCACTTTCATAATTCGATCAAGCATTGTCGGATGTGTATAGCGGAACCATTTAACAAGAAGTGGTGGGTTGACTTCACTTAACCCAGATATCGTAAGCTTTTGGAATGCCGTTACCGCTGCCGTGCGATCGCCCATCAATGATATGGCATAATTATCCGCTCTCGTTTCCTGATATCGTGATACATAGTTAGATAACGGACTCGAAGCAAATAATAAAAAAGATGTAATGAGTAAAAATAGTGGCAAAGAATTGATGTCACTCATTTTCGTAATTTTCAATGCATGTCCGTACCGAGCAATCGCCCACCTCATACTTTTCGCTGTTATCCATAGCCCTATTAAGGTCAATATTAAATAACCCGCAATGCCAAAATAAATATGCTTCTCAACATAATGTCCCATCTCGTGTGCCATGATAAATAAAATTTCATTATCTGTTAAGCGATTTAATGTCGTATCCCATAGTACAATTCTTGAATTACTACCGATACCCGTAACATATGCATTTAGGGCATTTGTCTTTTGTGCCATATTGACTTCATAGACATGCTCTGCCGGAATATTAGCTTGATCAGCTATTGCTAAAATTTTCGTTTCTAGTTCTTTGTTTTTTAACGGATAAAAATCATTGTACAATGGATCAATGACAACAGGCTGAAGAAACATGACAAAAATCGTAAAGGGAATCGTTAATAGCCATGCATATAGCCACCATCTCTTCACGCTCTTTTTAATCAACCAATATATAACTGATACGACAATAAAGGTCATTCCAAAGTTGATCCAAAAATCAATAATCCCATCTCGCATCCATGAGGTAAAGGCCTGTGTACTTATTCCATAGCTTTTACTTAAATGATAGCGATAGTATTCAATTGGGAAAAGCACTACATAAAGCAAAAATGATAACAAAAATAAATAGGCAGCATTTTGTAGCAGTTTCCATTTTGTTTGGGAAGTCGCAACTTTTTCAAAATAACGAGATACACCCATTAACAAAATGACCATATAAACGAGCCATTCAAACGGTGTTACTACAAAGAATAGGAAATTTCGTATTTTTGAATATTCACCACTTAAGTTTAATTCTTTTTCAGACATAAACATGACTGGGTCCGCAGCGGTTCCTTGAAACGCCCGCGGTATTGTGCCACCGCCACTATGAAATATATACCAGTACATGCAAAGAACATAAGCACCAAATAATAGTAGCGCAACAATTCCCATTTTTTTCGCTATGTTATTTCCCCCTTACTCCACACAAAGTTCGTCCTATAGTAAGTGTAAGCTAATTTGAAAAAGTTAGAACAAACTTTATGTGTTTTTATTTCATCTCAAAAGAGATTGTCCATTTTTCACCAATAGAACAAACAGATGTATGTCTACTATCTTTTACCGTAACACCATATTTATTACCTACTATGCTGTACAAATATTTTACTGACTAAAGGCTAGAAAATGATAAATAAAAAAATTTCGTATGCTTCTAACGGTTGCTTTGTCGCTATCCGTAGAAGTATCACGAAATTTTTTTATGAAATCTTATTGAATCTTAATTGGAATATTACTTTTCCATTACAAACGCCGTTTTCCCACGCTGATCCGCACTTAGAAAACCTGCTGCTTCTAGATGTTCACGCCATACTTTTTCAATCGTTGCAGCTTTTGCAGCATTGCTTTCTTTTGTCGATAGCTCTATCATGATTTCGCCTTGATAATGCCAAACTTCAATATCTGCCTCATATCCTGCATAGCTTCCTTTATATGTTGTTGCCTTGGCAGGTCCATACACGACCGCCTGTGATAACGTGTTATTAAACCAAGTAGCAGAGTCCCAATTTAAAATTTTCTTTGGCACATTGTCTAAAATTATTTTTTTTGCAGCACTTGTATCTACAGCATCGTAGTTAACTTTAGCAGTTTCCTTCAAGGACTCTTTTCGACTAATTGTAAACGTACGATTACCGCCCTTAATATCCATTTCAAATTTATAGTTGGACTCGTCACCTGTAAAGCCGTGACTTTCAGTTATCGCAAGTGCTTCTTCAAGTGGTGTATTGAGAAATCTCTTTTTATACGTAATGTCAATTTTATTGCTATCTTTATAAACACGCAAACGATTGTTATAGTCTGCACTTAGAAAATCTTTACTTTGTGTATCGAAGTAATAAATTTTCACTTCATCTTTTTTAGTAGCTGTGAAAATTTTCAAAATGTCCGACTCATTGAACAGCTCTGATTTTAGATTATATTTAATCTCATGCCCGGGCTCAATGGCCGCTTTTGCCTGTATAGTATTCAACATGCCAATAGTACATAATACCAATCCCATTACGCCTAGTTTCATTGCAAGCTTTTTCAAATAATTTCTCATATATTTTCATCCTCATTTCCGATTATTTTTAAAAGTGTCGTTTCTATATTTGTTAACTGACTGTGAAAATAGATGGTTTTATGAGCATTTATGTGCTTTGACAACACGATAGTATCCTGATAATCAGGATGTGTTTTGTAGAAAAAATGTTTTATTTGATTTGGTGCTAATTGTTGCATGTAACTGCCTTTATTAAAGTACCCTGTAAAGATTACAATTGCTGATGGTAAATTAGTTAGTAGCTTTGTAATTGTTCCTTCATCTCGCTCAGGAACAAAATAAATAGCGTTATCTTCCATTATCATCTTTTGTAAACAGTCACTTCTGAATGACGGCAATAGCTTAGTAGATACAACATTTTCGGGCGCATCGTAATACTCTTCAAAAAAAGGAAAAAAATCATTATCGATAGACACCTTTCTTGTAGTATGCTCAAAAAGGTAAAACGCAATATCAGCAGTTTTGCCAGAATAGGAAGAAGGAAAAATAATTGGTCTACTATCGTTGGCATCGATAAAATCCGCTAATTGATGCAATATTTCTTTGTTGTTAATGTGCTTTTCAAAATGGCCGCTATCTATGAACGCAACGTTATAATCATTCTTTCCCATCATCGGAAGATTCGCCTTTAATAGATAGGAATCCATCACATAATCTCCTGAAAAAAATATCACCTCCTCTAAAAATCGAATGCTGTACCAAACGCTCCCTATTAAATGTCCGCTATAGCCCCATTGAAAAGAAAGATTATCGTTAATATTTATCCAACTGCCAATCGACTTTGGTTCAAACGTTTGAATATTTTTAAAAGATTGCTTTAATTGTTTCGCTGTTATTTCACTCATAATGAGTTGACCATCGTAGCCCAACTGTACAAGTAAAGGAAGCGCACCTACATGATCAATATGGGAATGAGAAATAAACACTGCATCTAGTTTTGCCACATGAGCTGGTGATAAATTTGGCTTTGTTTTTTCACTATTGTTCATAACACCACAATCTAGTAAAATAGCACGCCCATCCTTTTCGAGATAAAAGCAGTTACGACCATACTCCCCAACTCCTCCTAAAATTTCTATATTAAGCACCTACGTGTCCTCCCCGTTTTTGAAGCCAATCTAATAGGAACATAAAAACAACGGTCATAGCGACTGTAATAACCGCAACAGCCATTCCTAGCCCAACATTGCCTTGTTCAAATTGGCTGTAGATAAACGTTGCTCCTGTCTCAACTGACGGTGGCAAAATAAGGAGACCTGCGACTAGCTCACGCATTGAAATAATAAATGTCATCATCATGCCAGCAAGTATTCCCTGCATTAACAGTGGGATGAAAATATATCGATACATGTCCCAACTATTTCGTCCAAAAATAGCAGCTGATTGGAAAATAGATTGATCTAACTGTGAAAATGTAGATTTTGTATATTGCACAGAGTATGGTAGGAAAAGCACACAATACGTCACAACTACCATTGTCTTTGTATTGTAAATCGTCGCTGGAAGCCAAGGTGCATTCCAAAACATAATTAAACCGACGACAAAAACAATTCCAGGAATGATATTTGGCATTAAGCTAAAGAAATCTAACATTTGTTGCTTTTTCGTTTCACCCTTTTTAATGTATAGTGCAATAAAAAAACCAATGATCGCTGTAATAACGGCAGTTAAAATTGAAAAAACAACGCTATTTAAAAATGCTGCTAACCCATCGCTTCCGCTAGTAAACACAGCCTGATAAGACGCAAAACTGAAATTGCCGGCACTTAAACCATCTCCACGAACCTTTTGTAACGAAGTCACGATAATCGAAAAGTATGGAATGCCGATTGCAAACAATAACACAAAACCTACATAAAACCATGCACCAAGCTTAATAAACCATTTATCTTTTATGTCACGAACAGCGGGTGTTTTTCCTGAAAGCACGCTATATGTAAACTTTCGTCCGATAAGATTTTGAACATACCAAACAACGAGACACACTGAAAGTAAAAATAATGAGAGCGATGTTGCCATACGAATATCTACTGGCCATCTTGAAAGGTAAGAGTGAATTTCTGTCGTAAAAACTTGAAATCCGATGCGACTTCCAAACGTTGCAGGCGTCCCAAATTCCGCCAGCGTTTTAATGAAAATCAGCAATACTCCTAGAACATAGCTTGAAACGAGTAAAGGCAATATAACCCGCAGCCAATTTCTTAAAGAGCTGCGGCCAAAAATAAGTGCAGCATCTAAAAATGAACCATTTATTCTAAGCAACGTATTTTTCAGCATTAAATATAAAAAAGGAAACAGGTGCAGACTCATAACCATGACCATACCAAATAAAGAAAAAAAGGCATTTGATAACCAAGCGGTCCCCGGTACTAGCTGCTGTAAAAAACCATTATTTTGCATAAACAATATCCATCCCATAGAACCGATATAAGGAGGTGTCATAAAAGGAATCGTTAGAATAATATCTAGCCAATCATATTTATGTAAGCTTGTTTTTGTACGAATTAATGCCATAGGCAATGCTAGTATCGTCGTCCCTAAAATAACGAATATACCTAGCAATAAAGAATTGCCTAATGTCCGCCATAAACGATCATTGTCAAACATTCTACTAATTTGTGAAACGTCAAAATGACCATCATGGACAAATGTATAATAAACAATGGCTATTAATGGCGCGATAGCAAACGTTGCGACAATCGTCAATAAGAGGCCAAAAGTGCGTTTGCCTTCCATGATCATCGTTGCATCATTCCTTTCTTAGAAAACATAGTATAGATAGTCCAAATAGAACATAATTGTTATTTTGAAAAAAATCCGCAATAGTCAGTGCTGTTTCTTAAAGACTGATTACTGACTAAAAGCGAATTTTTTCTCAACAAGTTAATCGCATCATCTAAAAGGAAAGATGCTTTTTGATTCCTTCGCTAGCCTCTTAACGGAAAATATCATTAAACTTCGTTAATATATCAAGCTGCTTTGACTCTGAACCTTTCCAGTTCACATGTAACTGTGGAATTTCATCTAATGCAGCACGATCTTTTACAGCTATTTCGTTATTACCTGGCAGTAAATAAGCATCTGTAACTAGCTTTTGTCCTTCATCTGAAAGTAGGAAATTGACGTATGCTTTTGCACCTTCAACATTTTTAGCATCTTTCATAATGCCTACCGCTCGAGGACTTACAACAGTTCCACTCTTCGGATAAACAATTTCTACTGGCTCCCCACTCGCTTTTGCTTTATAAGCCATATAGTCTACGCCTGAGATTGTTGCATTTTTATCACCTGTAATGACTGCATCTAATGCTTCCTTATTTGCACCATTCACTTGTAATCCATTGTTTTTCCATAATTGGATTGTATCCCAAGCAGTTTTTTCAGCTTCAGTATAGCCGTAAATAAAATCGACAGCAGAACCTGACAAACTTGGATCAGGAATATTCATTTTTCCTTGCCACTCTGGTTTAGCTAAATCTGTCCATTCAGTTGGAATATCTTTTGTATTTTTCGTATTGTAGGCAATACCTAATGCTGAGGCGCTATAGCCATAGTAATAGCCCTCTGCATCTGACCAATCACTATTCATTTTCGTAGCATTTTCTGCTTCTTTATAGCTATGTAGCTGATTTGACTCCTTTAGCCCGTCCATTGATGCCACGGAAGCTAATACAACGATATCTGCCACAGGATTATTTTTCTCCGCTTCTAAACGAGATAAAATTTTGCCTGTTGTCCCTTGAAACATTTCTACTTTTATGCCTGTTTTTTCTTCAAAAGCTTGTTGTATATTAGCAGCCAACCCATCTGGACCAGCTGAATAGACCGTTAATGTTTGCACTTCTTTCGGCTTTGCGCTTGCTGCCTCATTATTGACACTGTCAGCTGATTTATTATTGCCGCACCCCGCTAATGTTAATGCTACAAGAACCCCAGCAGTTGCTAGTAATTTGAAACGTTTTTTCACGTTAAACCCTCCAATTGATATATTTGTTTTGTATCTACAAAAACTTCAAGTTGCTTGCCTTGTTCCAGTGGCACGGTTTCATAAAAGCTCCATTGCTTTCCTTCTACTTGTGCCTGTACTAAATATCGATCCCCAACAAAAGTACTTTTCACAATCATCGCTTGTTTCGCAATAGTTCCAGGATATTGTTTTCTCGATACACCCTCTGGACGTACAATACAATTACCTTTATCAAACCAATTAACCTTGCCTATAAAATCCGCTACATAAGGTGTTGCTGGTGCGTGATAAATCTCCTCTGGTGACCCAACCTGTGCAATTCTACCTGACTCCATCACAATAATTTGATCTGACATAGTCATTGCTTCCGTTTGATCATGTGTTACAAAAATCGCTTGGCAATCTAGTTCATGGATAATATGCATAATTTCATCCTGCATTTTTTCTCTAAGCACTGCGTCTAGTGCTGATAATGGTTCATCAAATAAAATTAACTTTGGATTCGTTGCCAGTGCCCGTGCAAGTGCTACCCGCTGTTGTTGACCACCCGACAATTGTCCGGGCTTGCGATTTTCATATCCCTCCATGTTCACCAAACGCATAACATCCGCTACCCGTTCTGGTATTTCCGCCTTTGTTACAATTCCTTTTAAACCAAATGCGATATTTTGGAAAATGGTCATATGCGGCCATAACGCGAAATCTTGAAAGACCATGGCGATATTGCGTTTATTTGGTTTGACATTTTTACGAAGCTTAGAAGAATAAATGATTTTGTCATCGAATGCAATTTCACCATTTGTTGGTTTCTCAAGACCAGCCAATATTTTTAATAATGTCGTTTTACCACAGCCCGATTGTCCCAATATTGTAATGAACTTACTGTTTAATTCCACATTAATGGGCCATAGCGCTTGCGCATGTCCATATTTTTTCTCTACATTTGTAATTGAGATTTTCATTGTATCCCCCTCATCTATCTCTACTATAGTTTCCAGATATTTAGAAAATATTAACCTACTATTAATATGTCGTTAAAAAAAATCTAATAAACTAAAGTTAATGCAATAGTTTATCGAATTTACTTTAGGAGGCTAAAATGAATCATCTTAAATTACAGGCATTTTGCTTACTCGTCGATTTTAAAAAACTAGCTCCCGTCGCTAAAGAACTAGGTATTACCCCACCCACTGTCTCCTTTCATATTCGCTCGATTGAAGAAGAATACGGTGTTCGCTTGTTTCGGACAAATGCAGGTGGCTATCGTTTAACTGAAGCGGGAGAAGGGCTTTTTCACTATGCACGCCAAATAGTACAATTACAAAACGATATGGATCGCTTCATTGAAAATCTATTAGCAGGTAACGTTGGTTCCATTCGTTTAGGTGCAAGTGCACTACCTGCCCATATTTTTATGCCTGAAATTATTAACCAAATCTCTACGGCTTATCCAGACATTCGAATTTCCTTAGAAGTAAAAACAGCACCTGAAATCGAAAAAATGGTAGCCTTGCAGGAGCTTGACTTTGGTTTAATAATGGAAACAAAGCAACAAAACCCAACACTTTCCTATGAAAAGATTGGTGAAGATTCGCTCGTTTTGGCTTTAAGCCCTAGTCACGAACTTGCAGCAAAAAAAGACATCTCACAATCAGATGTCCTTAAAAACAAAGTATTATTACACACTTCATCTAGTTCAACCAACCATTTTATTGAAAAATGGCTAAACCCATTTCAACCATCTTTTAATACAATTGAACTCGATTCTGTAAGTACGATTAAAAAAATGCTGACATTTGGTAAAACAATTACATTTCTGTCTGTTTCCCTTATTGAAGAAGAATTACAATCAGGCTTATTAGTGAAGAAAGACTTACATGATATAGCACTCAAACGGAAAATTCAGCTTATATACCCTCAGTCCAGACTAGACAATAAGATTGATGGATTTGTCAAAAAAGCCATTTACGATTTAGCACGAAAAATCCAGTCATAATGCCCTTCATTTTAATTAATCAACTTGACTCACAGATACAAAACATCTGTGAGCTCTCCCTCCCCTGTATGCACAAAATAGCTTCAGAAGCGGCTTATTCCACACTCTCTCCCTTTTCAACAAATTCGTTAAAAATATTCGGCAATCTGACATAATTTCATAGTATGCATTAATAACATGGATAGAAGACCTGTTGAATGCTAATGAAAGGAGGGATAACAACTTGCTTACCGAGTTACTCAATATAGATACAATTCAAATTGTTAACAAAGTAGCTAACTGGCAAGAGGCTATATACGTCGCTGCATCACCACTAATACAGCAAAACAAAATAGAAAAGCGCTATATCCAAGCCATGATACAATCCATCGAACAACACGGCCCATATGTCGTGCTTACACCTAAAGTTGCAATACCACATGCTCGTCCATCTGATGGAGTAAATGAATTATCGATGAGCTTATTAAATCTACAAAACCCTGTACTATTTGGAGCAGATAAACCTGTATCACTAATTATCGTTTTAGCGGCTACTGATCATACAACGCATTTACAAGCTCTAGTTGATTTAACACAAGTGTTACAAGAACCTAGTCAAATCGACAATATTATTGGATGCCAGCGTCCAGAATGCATTATGGAGAAAATAAAAAAATATGCTACAGAGGAGCAATGATAATGAAAATTTTAGTCGTTTGCGGAAACGGCTTAGGCAGTAGCTTCATTATGGAACTGAATGTAAAAAAAGCACTACTTGAACTCGGAAAAGAAGCAGAGGTAACGCATACAGATTTAACATCTGCAACGGCAGAGAAGGCAGATATTTATATCGGTGCAGGAGATATTGTAGATCAATTAGATAATGGTGTGAGAAAAATCGTTCGTATCGTCAATATGATGAGTATTCCAGAAATAACATTCAAGCTTGGGCCGCTGCTTTAGGAAAAATTCATTTTACGTTAATAGTCAGTGAGATTATATATTTTCAAGTTTAGTTTTTAAAATTGGATAGGATGAGGTGTTGGTATGTTAGATGTTATGATGAATGACATTTTAGGTACACCAGCAATACTAGTCGGCCTATTTGCGCTTGTCGGCTTACTAATCCAAAAAAAGTCCGCTTCAACTGTTCTTTCAGGTACTTTAAAAACCATTATGGGCTTTGTTATTTTAGGTGCAGGTGCAGCCGTTTTAATTGGCTCTTTAACTCACTTTAGTAAAATGTTCGATCATGCCTTTCAGGTTCAAGGGGTTATCCCCAACAATGAAGCCATTGTAGCCGCGGCGCAAACGACTTTTGGAACATCCACTGCCATGATTATGGTGTTCGGTATGATCATGAACTTATTGCTAGCGCGATTTACGCCTTTAAAATATATTTTTTTAACTGGGCATCATACATTATTTATGGCGTGTTTAATCGCGGCTTCGCTCTCGGTTGGTGGTATGAGTGGCATACCGCTTATTATTACCGGATCAATATTATTAGGTATTTGTATGGTTATTTTTCCTGCCATTTTACAACCTACAGTGCGCCAAATTACAGGTAGTGATGATTTCGCAGTTGGACATTTTGGAAGTATAGGTTACTATGTATCTGCTAAAATTGGGCAGCTATTTGGCAACAAAGCTAAAACAACTGAAGCGATTCAAGTACCCAAGTCACTAGGATTTTTAAGAGATACATCAGTAGCCATTTCCTTAACAATGAGCATATTTTTTATTGTAGTGGCATTATTTGCAGGTCGCTCTTATATTGAAGCACAATTATCAGGTGGATCAAATTTCATTGTTTTTGCAATTATTCAAGCGATTACCTTTGCTGCTGGAGTTTATATTATCCTTGCAGGCGTGCGCATGCTAATTGCTGAAATTATCCCGGCATTTAAAGGCATTGCCGACAAGCTCGTGCCAAATGCTAAGCCTGCATTAGATTGTCCGACGATTTTCCCATTCGCACCAAATGCAGTTATCATCGGCTTCCTCTTTAGTTTTTTAGCTGGTTTATTGTCCATGTTCGCACTCCCACTTATTGGGCTAAAAGTCATTATACCAGGTCTCGTGCCTCACTTTTTCACTGGTGCAGCCGCAGGCGTTTTTGGAAATGCAACAGGTGGTCGAATCGGCTCGATGGCAGGTGCTTTTGCCAACGGTTTAATCATCAGCTTCATCCCTGCTATTCTACTTATTTTCATGGGTGACATCGGCTATGAAGGAACAACATTTGGTGATTCTGACTTTGGTATTGTAGGTATTGTCATTATCAATATTTTAAAATTATTTG
Source organism: Lysinibacillus sp. NPDC093197 (assembly GCF_044754025.1). Taxonomy (NCBI): domain Bacteria; kingdom Bacillati; phylum Bacillota; class Bacilli; order Caryophanales; family Bacillaceae; genus Lysinibacillus; species Lysinibacillus sp. NPDC093197. The sequence continues at coordinate 588,745 of NZ_JBIVOH010000002.1, forward strand.
GTGCAGTGTAATAGTACCTCTCTATACTAAAAGTCTCGTTCTAAATATAAGAACGAGGCTTTTTTAACTGTTTAATTGTCAGAATTATTTGCGTGCCTGGCACTTCAAAACAGAAAACATTCGAATCATCACTATGAAAAACACGATTACTGATAATTCAAGCGGGCTGTCCCACCCTGCCCATATACAGAGTGCACATACTATTGTTAGTACAGCATGAATTTCTTCTCTTAATGCAAGTGGGGTTCTCCCAGCTAACAAATCTCGAATCATGCCACCACCAACACCCGTAAACATAGACGCAATAATAATGATGCCGATGTCGTGCTGTAAGCTTTTTGCTAACAATCCGCCCTGTATAGCAAAAGAAGCTAGGCCAATTGAATCAAAGAAATAGCCCCAGCGGTTCCAGTGATGAATCCAATTCTTTTTGACAAATAAAATAGTCGTTAGCGTAGCTAAAACAACTAATAAAGAATGACGATCCCATATATCTGACACAGGTATATCCAGTACAACATTACGGATAATGGAACCACCATAAGACGTAGTAAGACCGAGCACAAATATACCAATAAAAGAATATTTGGCCTGTATCGCAACAAATGCACCACTTATGGCGTATGCAATCATGCCAATGATGTGTAAAACTGTCCAGGTCACATAATCCACCCCCCTTTTTTATATACAAAAAAGCCCGCCCATAAAATAGTTGCGCATTAACAACGCAAGCTATTTTATGGCGGGCTAATATCATAGCAGTAACACCTACTAATTTATCCATCTCACCATATATCGTGAAAATTTTATAGAGGCTGTGCAATATCCAAATGACACAACGACCATTAAATTTACTAGTTAAAATTGTAATTGATTTTTATCATAAACTCAATATGAAATTTTATGATAGCGTTTCATACATAACTTGTCCCATTTGAGAGACGTCATAATCTCCTAATGCAGCCACTTCAGATTGGATATCAGGTGCATTTAAAATCTCCTTCACCGCATCAATTAGTTGTCGGTTTTCAGGCGTTTTTAATAACACAATATCATAACGCTCTTTAACAACTGGAATAAAATCGACATCAATGAGCTTAGCGATTTTTTCAATTCCTATCCCAACATCAGCGTGTCCATTGGCGACAGCAGAAGCAACATCAAGATGGCTCATTTCTTCACGGGAATAGCCTTCAATAGTGGTCGGTAAAATATTATGAACACGCAATTGCTCATCTAACAAAGTGCGAGCACCTGAGCCTTTCTCACGATTGATGAAGTTAAATGACTTTGTTTGTAAATCTTCAAATGTGTGGATTTGCAATGGATTCCCTTTTTGAACATAGAAACCTGCTTTACGTGATACTACATTCATGAGGACAAACGGATGGCTCACAAAGATTTTCTTTACATAAGGCGTATTATAATCTCCTGTATCCCCATCAAACATATGTAAACTCGCAATATCACAGTCTCCATTATACAACGCCATCACACCATTAAAACTACCTTCATGTGAACGCAATACTTTCGTAGACTGCCTTTTCTCAATATATTTGGCTAAAATATCTAATACTAAATCTTGTCCACTTATAATTATTTTTGAATAATTTTTAATCGGAGTTGCTACGGATGTCAATGACGCACTACCTGTTTTTCGTTTTTGTATATAGGCTTGTAAGTCAGCACGATCTACCCGCATTTGCCTTCCTACACGGAAGACTGGCAATTCTTCCTTTTTCACTAAATCATAAATCGTCAATTTCGAAACTTTTAATAATTGTGCAACCTCTTCAATCGTATAGGATTGTTCTTGTGACATAAAATTTCTCCTCCTATATACCTCTATTTACATGGTAACGTATTTATAGCTTTATGAACATCTTGAAATTTTCTACCAATTCTATCTTTCTTTTTTACTTATAACTGTTTATAATTTGTTATGTCTTGTTATAACGAGTTATAAAAGGAGTATTATCATAGTGAAAAAATTTTATAGTTTATTTGCGACACTAGCATTACTAGTTGGGCTTCTTGCAGCCTGTGGTAACCAAGAAAAAGAGGTGACAGCAAACGAACCCGTTGAATTAACGATTTCTGCGGCAGCTAGTTTACAGGATGCCTTAGAAGAACTTAAAACAACTTATGAAAAACAACACGATACGATCAAAATCCTCTATAACTTTGGTGGTTCTGGTGCATTACAGCAACAAATTTTACAGGGTGCTCCTGCAGATCTTTTCTTTTCAGCCGCGGAAGATAAATTCGATGCGCTTGTAGAAAAAGAAATGATTGATCAAAAGCAAAGAACGGATCTTTTAGCCAATGAATTAGTATTAATCGTTCCTAAAAATAATGAAAAACAAATCAAATCCTTTGAAGATTTACAACAAGCAGGAAAAATCGCGCTTGGTACACCCGAAACGGTTCCTGCTGGGCAGTATGGTGTTGACACATTAAAAAATATGCAACTTTGGGATTCACTTGAATCGAAAGTGGTGTATACAAAAGATGTGCGTCAAGTACTTACTTACACAGAAACAGAAAACGTAGATGCTGGAATGGTTTATAAGACAGATGCCCTTGTCTCCGATAAAGTTGATATCGTTGCGACTGCTGATAAAGCTATGCATGCACCGATTATTTATCCTGTAGGTGTCTTAAAAGCGAGTAAGCATGCTCAAGAAGCGGAAGATTTTTATCAATTTTTACAAAGTGATGAAGCAATGAATATTTTTAAAAAGTATGGGTTTAAAGGAGCTCACTAAAAATGAGTACCGATTTTTGGTCTCCACTTAAACTTTCAATTGAAATTGCCTTTGTTGCGGGAATTCTCGCTATTATAGCAGGAATTTTACTGGGGAAATGGATGGCAACCCATCATTTTAAAGGGAAGCTATTGCTAGAAACCGTGTTGCTCTTACCTTTAGTATTACCTCCTACTGTAGTAGGTTTCCTGCTCATCATTATTTTTGGGAAAAATAGTTTTTTTGGAAATCTAATTGTATGGCTTTTCGATCAGCCAGTCATGTTCACATGGTGGGCGGCCGTTATCGCTTCTACGATTGTTGCCTTTCCTTTAATGTATCAATCAGCTAAAACGGGCTTTGCCTCTGTTGATCGTGATATTGAAAATGCAGCACGTGTAGATGGGGCTAACGAATGGCAAGTCTTTCTTTATGTGTCCACACCCCTTGCTTTAAAAGCACTTGTATCTGGCGGGATTTTAAGCTTCACACGAGCTTTAGGCGAGTTTGGAGCGACATTAATGTTTGCGGGGAATATTCCAGGGAAAACACAAACAACACCGCTAGCTATTTATATGGCGATTGATTCGGGAAACATGACCCTTGCCTGGACATGGGTTTTGTGTATGATCGCTATTTCCTTCCTTTTACTTCTTAGTATCCATTTGCTAAAAGTATAAGAGAAAAAGTGTTAGATTGACCGCAATCAATCTAACACTTTTTTGCTGTGCCGTTGTTGTTCGTTACGGCGGATGCTTTCCTCACTTAGCACACCGTAAGACGTGTGCTATGCGTAACTGCATGGGTTCTTTCATGTTACATAGCGAAATTTACTAACACGATTAAAATTTTTACGTTTTATCCCGCTCTTTTGTCTTCATCCCCCACTAATGGGTGGGATAAAGGCGATAGTGTCCCCCGATTTGACGATTGTAGTATCCGTTGCAAATTCCTCATTTACTGCCGTCATTATTTGTTGTAATGATAGCTGTGGATAGTGCTCTTCCATCCACTCTTTCAAGTGAGCAACCGTCACATCTGACAGCTCTACAGTTAACTTTGATTCACCAACCATTTCCTGTAGGTGTGCAAATAATAAGATGTTAATCACATTTTTCCTCCTCCTGAATAACGGGTTCCCCTTGCGGATAAGGGATATTTTCTAATTGATCACCAATCCATTCTGTCCCGTCTTCCCAATGTTCTTTTTTCCATATAGGAACAATTTGCTTAATACGGTCAATCGCATATTCATTTGCCAAATATGCGATTTTACGATGTGGTGATGACACCGCAATTACGACCGCAATATCAGAAATAGCTAAATGCCCTACACGATGGGAAATGGCTATTTTTACTTCTGGCCATTGCTCTTGTATTTCCTTCGCAATCTGTTCAAACATTTTTATCGCCATCGCAGGATAGGCTTGATATTCCAAATGCAATGTTTTTTTACCATTTGTCATTTCACGCACTGTCCCAATGAATAGTGTAATAGCTCCAGCATTTCGACTAAGTACTTTTTGTCTTACTTGCTCTACATCAATCGGTTTATCAATAATTTCAAACAACGGTGCCGTCATCATTTCCCCCTCATTTCTTTCAACAAAAATTCCATATATTGTGTTTCATCATGTATCGAATACGCTGGAATCGTTAGGGACAAATCGAGTGGATAGCTTGGCCAATAGATTACACAAATAATATTGGTTACTTGCTGTAGTAGCACATGATCCTGTGCTGTTCGTAGAAGCACAGCCTTTGGATAATGTTCGTATTTATACCCTTCAATCAAAATGATATCCATTGGAAAAGAAGCATAAATCGCTAGTATCTCAGCCAGTTGCCAGCTATTTTGGTGAATACTCATCCGTAAAGTACCCTCACCCTCCACTGCTGTAATCATCGCACCCGCCTGCTCATGCCGGCTACTATCTTTCGAATTTTCAACCATTGGCACACCACCATGTCCGTGATGCTTAATCGTTCCTACTCGTAGCCCTTCCTTTGTAGCTTGTTTAATCAATTGCTCCATCAGCGTCGTTTTTCCACTATCTTGATAACCAACTACCTGTAGGATTTTTCGATGTTGTCCCAAGGCCACTCACTTCCTTGCAAATCTTCTAACAATAAAACTGCTACTGACATGTCCTTTTCATAGCCTCGTGAACCACCAGGCAAGACGATGAAAGCATTGGCTGACGCCAACGAAGAAACTGCGCTCGATTTGTCAAAGCCAGATGGTACTGCAACTAGCTTACCTTCTTCATAATAGGCTTGTGCGCGTACAAAACGTGTAAAGGGATTTGGCTTTGTAAAATCCGCCCCTAAAATCGCTTGCGCTCTACGTAAATGGGGTTGAGCATTACTATATGCAGTGCGAATAATCGGGCGTACAAAAAGTTCAAAGCCAACGTAGCAAGCTGAAGGATTACCAGAAAGCCCAAACAATAATTTGTCGTCGCGAACAGCCACCGTTGTCACACTACCTGGACGCATCGCCACTTTATTAAACAGTACGTTTGCATGAATCGCTTCGTAAATGGCTGGTAAATAATCATAATCACCTACAGAAACGCCTCCCGTTGTAATTAGAATATCTACTTCCTGTAAGGCGTTTTCCACGTTTTTAATACATAACTCAAGGTCATCGCTAAACTTGCCGTAATATTTTACTTGTGCTCCAGCCCGCTCAATTTGCGCCATCATCATATAGGCATTACTATTTCGAATTTTACCGGGCTGTAAAGATTCGCCTGGCTCTAGTAATTCGCTACCAGTTGCAATGACACCAATGACCGTTTTACGATAAACAGGTACTTGCTCATAGCCAAAAGTAGCGAGTAATGCCATTACACCTGGGTTAATATATTGACCTTTTTCAATGAGAATAGTGCCTTGCTGTACATCTTCCCCTATATAGGAAATGTTTGTCCCTGCTTCAAAAGATCGTTTAATCGACATATACTTTTGATGATTTTCTTCAAAAGTATGGGTTAATTCTAGCATGACCACTGCATCACACCCTTGTGGTATAGGGGCCCCTGTCATTATGCGGACAGCTTGTCGTTCGCCTACTACTTCGTCATAGACATAGCCTGCGCCAATTTCCCCAACAACCTGAAATTGAACTGGATGCTGGGAAGAAGCTTCTTTGCTATCGACGGAACGAATGGCATAGCCATCATATGGTGAACGGTCAAAAGCTGGTACATCATGATCGGCCCTAATAGCTTCTGCAATAAAGCGACCATAGGCTTGCGTTAATGACACAAGCTCTTTTTTTGCTTGAAAAGCATGGTCCATTACACGATGAACAGCTTCTGCTACTGGAATTGGTTGTCTTTTTTCTAGCATTTTACACACTCCTTTAACCTAATAAACGATAGTAAATGGTTTTAGCTTTTTGTATATCTTGTACACCATGAATTACAACTCGCCCATCTTGGAAAATGACGATTCGGTAATCGTCAGCTTGGCAAGAAAGCAAATAAGGATTCATCTGAATTTCACCGTAGGCGCGAAGTTGGTTTGCCAACTGCTCGAATTGATAGTGAATCGGCTTTGGCGGTCGAATTTGGATTGCATCCCGTCCACAAAGTATTTGTAATTTAGTTTGATTTTCATAGGATAAATAAGGATATGTTGGGTGATTACCACAAGATGGACAATCGGACTGCCTTATTTTATCTACATTGATTTCATAGTGTTGATTTTGCCAAACATCAAACGTTAAGTAGCTTTTTCTTAATGCTTTCTCATCACCAACAAGCAATTTTAAAACTTCTGCCACTTGATAGGCAGCAACAATTTGGACCGTTGGGCTAATAATTCCTACCGTATCGCAAGTCATCCCAGTATGGGGCATTACTTTTAATAAGCAATGCAAACAAGGTGTTTTGCCAGGTACAATCGTATAAGTCGCACCATAACTTCCAACACAAGAGCCGTAAACCCAAGGAATACTATATTTTTGAGCAAGGTCATTCATAAAAAAACGAACATCAAAATTATCAGTCGCATCGACCAACACATCTACATCTTTTAACAATGGTAGCAGCGACTCTGTACAAGCATCCATAATGACGGCATTGATTTCTACTTCTACATTAATTTGTTGGAGACGATTTTTAGCTGCAATGACTTTCGGCATTTTCTCTTGTGCATCTAGCTCTGTATACAATTGTTGTCTTTGTAAATTACTCCACTCTACATAATCACGGTCAATGAGTGTCAGTTTGCCAATACCCGCACGCACAAGCGCTTCAGCACTAGCACTCCCTAATGCACCCGCACCTATTATTAGGACGTGTTTTTGTTGGATAGAAGCTTGCCCTGTTTGGCCGATAGGATTAAATAATTGTTGTCTAGAATATCTATTTTGCATAAGTATATGGCCTTTCTTTCTATGAATTTTCGTTTGACCTTTTCATTTATAGCATTATAATAAAGGCAATGTTTTTAAGTAAAGCACGTTCAAAGGAGGTCTTTACTGTGCATCCCACACATCATCAGCAACCAATACAAGTTGCTATTTTAACGGTCAGTGACACACGCACAAAGGCAGATGATCATGCTGGACAGCGTATTCAATCATTACTTCAAGAAGCTACATTTGACGTTGTGGACTATCAACTAACAAAGGATGAGCCACTGGATATCGCTAGTCATGTAAAAAAATGGTGCAGTGATTCAACAATTAATACCATTATCGTCACGGGTGGAACAGGTTTTACACCAAGAGACCAGACTTACGACACCATTTTGCCTCTTTTTGAAAAAGAAATGATGGGGTTTGGTGAATTATTTCGAACACTCAGCTATGAAGAAATTGGCCCAAGAGCGATGTTTAGTCGTGCTACTGCTGGGAGTCTTCAACAAACAGCCATTTACGTTTTACCAGGCTCTACAAATGCGGTGACACTGGCTATGACGAAGCTCATATTACCTACTGTCAAACATTTTGTTGGTGAGTTGAATCGCTTATGAAAATGAAAATTGCTGGTATTGTATTAGCTGGCGGTCAATCCTCTCGGTATGGTAAACCTAAAATGTTTGAGATGTTTGCTGGGCAACCTTTATATAAGCATAGTCTCATAGCGTTGCAAAAAAATCAGCTATCCCCTCTCATTATTGCTACAAATGCGCACTTACAATATCAGTTTGAAAAGGAAAACGTCCACTGGATCATCGAAAAGCAACTACATCAAGGGCCCCTTTTTGCCTTGCATCATATTATGACAGCCTATCCTGATGTGGAATGGTTTTTTGTCGTAGCAAGCGATATGCCTTATATGAATGCTGGTTTTATCCAAAAAATGGTCACCTTCATTAATGACGATTATGATGCGATTGTTCCTTTACAAGCGCTACGCGATCAACCATTAGCTGCATTATATCGCCGTACAGCTTTATCCAAGGCACAACAATTAACGGAACAAAACAAACGAAGTATGAAAGTGCTGTTAGCGCAACTACGGGTTTGTTATGTTCCTTTTGATGATGATAACTCAACATTTATCAATATTAATGCACAGCAAGATTGGTCAAAAACAAATAAAAAGGAGTCTAACAATGAATAATTTTACACACTGGAACGACGAAGGTCGTCCTAAAATGGTTGATATTTCAGAAAAGGAAATCACGACACGTACTGCAATTGCTCGTAGTATCATAACTTTATCTGATGTTGTCTATGAAGCCATCCAACAAGGTGACATTAAAAAAGGTGATCCAACTCAAGTTGCTCAAATTGCAGGGATTATGGGTGCAAAAAAAACCGCAGATATTATTCCCATGTGCCATCCCATCATGCTACAAGGCACAGATTTTCAATTTCATTATGAAAAGGCAGAGAATGGCTATGAGCTCCATATCCAAGCTACGGTCAAATGTAGTGGGAAAACTGGTGTTGAAATGGAAGCCCTCACTGCTGTGTCTATTGCAGCATTAACTTTTTATGATATGTGTAAAGCAGTTGATAAAACAATGGTCATTAAAGAAACCTATCTTGTTGAAAAAACTGGTGGGAAAAGTGGCACTTTTGTGCATAAATAAACAGAAAAATTCGGCATTATTTTGCCGATTTTTTCTGTTTTTTTATACGCTACCCTCCAATATGAGACATTTCAATTTTTGAATTTTTCCTTTTTGCCATTGTTTGCTCATTACGTTCATCTGAATAACGATCATCTCTTGTTTCCCATACTTTTGTAATACATTTGATAATGGCAGCATCATCTTGCCCTGATCGTAACAGCTCTCTTAAATCCGTGCCTTCTGTTGCAAATAAACAAGTGTATAATGTTCCTTCTGCCGAGAGACGAGCACGTGAGCAACTGGAACAGAAAGAATCCGTAACAGACGAAATTACGCCAATCTCACCTTGTGCGTCTTGATATTGATAACGGGTTGCCACTTCCCCTTTGTAATTTGGCGCTGCTGGCTGTAACGGTGAAAATTGATGAATTTGCTCAATAATGTCCTTTTTGGACACAACATCATCTAAGCGCCAACCATTTGAATTTCCTACATCCATATATTCAATAAAGCGTAAAATATGCTGTTTTTCTTTAAAAAATTGTGCCATTGTAACGATATCTTGATCATTCTTTCCTTTTTGCACAACCATATTAATTTTCACTTGTAAACCCGCTTCTGCAGCTTTTTCAATTCCTTCTAACACCGTTAATACTTTGCCACGACGACCATTCATCTCAGAAAAGCGCTCATCATCCAGTGAATCGAGACTAATGGAAACGCGAGATAAGCCAGCTTGTGCTAATGGTTGTGCAAATTTTTTTAATAAAGAACCATTTGTAGTTAATGCAATATCTTCTACACCTTCTATGCGGTGAATGCGCGCAATTAATTCAGGTAAGTTACGACGAAGTAAGGGCTCTCCGCCTGTAATCCGCACCTTTTTCACATTTAAAGAAACAAAGATTTTTACTAATCGTTCAATCTCATCAAAAGTTAATATTTTATTAGACGGTAAAAATGCGTAATCTGGACCAAATACTTCAGCTGGCATACAATAGCGGCAACGAAAATTACAACGATCTGTTACGGATATTCTTAAATCTCTTAAAGGTCTATTTAATTGGTCTTGTAGATCATGCATTTAATCTCCTTCTTTCAGTGAATTGTGAGCAGGTAATAGGATACGTTTTGGATGTGTATAAATATTCAGGGTATGTTGTCGGATAAATCCTACCGTCGTAATGCCAAGTTGCTCTGCTAATTGCAATGCTAATTCAGTTGGTGCTGATTTAGATAGTACAATTTCACAGCCTATTTTGGAGACTTTTAGTAAAATTTCAGACGATATCCGTCCGCTAAAGACGATGATTTTATCTTGCATACTAATATTGTTACGGAGGCAATAGCCGTAAATTTTATCTAACGCATTATGACGTCCTATATCCATGCGACTTAAGACAATGCCATTGACATTACATAGTGCGGCATTATGCACACCACCCGTTTTCTTAAAAATATTTGCACCGTCCTGCATCTCATGCATTAAACGAAAACAATCCTCGGTCGTCATTTGCACATGAACATCTTCCATTTTTTTCGCTACTAATGCATCATTGGTAAATACAAATCCTTGCCGACTCATGCCACAACAAGAGGTAATATAGCGTTTATTTTGCGTCTGTTGGTAATAGGGATTGACATGTTTTGTTTTAATATGCACAAAGCCTTCTTTCTCTTGGTGCCAAATTTCCTCAATATCCTCAAAGCTACGTATCACTCGTTCAGAAGCTAAGTAGCCGATAACCATATCTTCCACATACTCTGGTGTACAAACCATCGTAACAAACTCTTGCTGATTAATTTTTACAGTCACAGCGTATTCTGAGACGATTAAATCATCTATTTCTTTTACTTGCTGGCCTTCTACACGCGTAATTTTCCTTGTTATTGCTCGATCCATAAGGCATCCCCTTTACACACTGATATTTTTTTCAAAAACAAAGACGGAAATCGCAAAATCCTCTTCAATTTTAATATCTGAAAATAAGTGCAGTAATTTGCTGCCTATCAATTCTTCCATTCCCTCGGGTGGTGATTGTGTATATAAATCCTGAATCATACTCGTCCTTGCAGCATGTACCATCTTTAGCCCTTCGGGTGTACTGGCAATAAATTTTTCCGTCGGTGTGATATTTCCGTATAAAGTCGATACAGCCATATTCTCAACAAAAACAGTATGAATACGCTCTGGTCCTTTTCCAAATACTTCTTTTCTTAACTTTCGAATCATATCATTAAATTCATGTATTTTTTTAGACATAGCAACGATTCTCCCATCGTAAATAAACTTTTTTTATGCAAATTGATATGAGGTCACCCTTACAGTTTGTTAATGATATAGCAACTTGAAAAAAATTAAAAGAGATAATATTTTTTGATAATCATTCTCATTTAATAAATTTTATGATTAATATTGTTCATTTTGAAGGATACGTCTATAATAATACATATCACAAATGGAATTGATTTATTTTAATCCCTATCTCACGATGTTGCATAGTGTTTTTAATATTTGAATTCTATTGTTATTTAAAATAAAAGTAGATTGAGTTTTTAGCAAGACCTGCTAAGAATTTTATCCACCATGAATGATTAGCATGTTTTGGACATGTAATTTCATGGTGGATTTTTTTATTTTTCTAAAAAACGAGACATGGATAATTTGTTATAATCTAGAAATTAAACCTATTTCGAGGTAGATTAAAGAACAATAGGGAATTACAATAATAACAAGACAATCGCTTCAAAAATAACCAACTCGATTTGTTATTCCCTTTTGTCTTTAGCCGTAACAAGTTGTCCTATAAGTCTCAAAGTGAATAGGAGGAAGTTACCTTGACTCAAATTAAAATTAATGGCGCTCCATATGATGTAAAAGAAGGAGCTACAATCCTTGATACCATTAATCAACATGCCATTCCTCATCCTCAGATTTGTCATGTGCCTGCTGTAGACCCAATTGAAACATGTGATACTTGTATTGTGGAGGTGAATGGCCAATTAGTTCGTTCCTGCTCCACAAAGGCAGTAGACGGCATGAATATTTTATTAACTTCCGACAAAGCAAAAGCTGCACAAACAGAAGCAATGGACCGTCTACTCGAAAACCATTTATTGTACTGTACAGTATGTGATAATAACAATGGAAATTGTACATTACACAACACAGCCGAGTTAATGGAAATCGAGCATCAAAAATATTCGTACACGCCCAAAGTTGAACCACATGAAGTGGACATGTCGCATCCATTTTACCGATATGATCCCAACCAATGCATTGCATGTGGGCAATGTGTAGAAGTTTGCCAAAATTTACAGGTGAACGAAACATTATCACTCGATTGGGAAGCAGAACGACCACGTGTAATTTGGGATAAAGGTGCTGCCATTAATGATTCTTCCTGTGTAAGTTGTGGTCAATGTGTAACCGTTTGCCCATGTAACGCCTTAATGGAAAAATCCATGCTTGGAGAGGCTGGATTTATGACTGGTTTGAAACAGGATATGTTAGATCCAATGATCAGTTTGATTAAGGAAGTTGAACCGGGATATAGCGGTATTTTTGCCGTTTCTGAAGTGGAAGCAGCCATGCGTAGTAAACGCACTAAAAAAACGAAAACAGTTTGTACGTTCTGTGGTGTAGGTTGTTCATTCGAAGTATGGACAAAAGACCGAAAAATTTTAAAAGTACAGCCTTCCGATGGTCCAGTAAATGCGATTTCGACTTGTGTCAAAGGGAAATTCGGCTGGGATTTCGTCAATTCAGAAGAACGAATTACAAAACCACTTATACGTAAAAATGATGAGTTTGTTGAATCATCATGGGATGAAGCACTGGATCTAATTGCAACAAAACTTGGTGGTATTCAACAACAATATGGTCCTGGTTCTGTCGGCTTTATCTCTTCATCTAAAATTACAAATGAAGAAAATTATTTAATTCAAAAAATGGCTCGTCAGTTATTTGGAACAAATGACGTCGATAATTGTTCTCGTTATTGTCAATCTCCTGCTACTGATGGTTTATTACGTACAGTAGGTTTAGGCGGTGACGCTGGTACGATCAAAGATATTGCCAAAGCTGGTCTTGTCATTATTGTTGGTGCTAACCCAGCTGAAGGTCATCCCGTTTTAGCAACACGTGTGAAACGTGCGCATAAATTACATGGTCAGAAATTAATCGTTGCCGATATACGTAAACATGAAATGGCTGAGCGTTCCGATATCTTTATGCGTCCAAAACAAGGTACTGACCAAGTTTGGTTAATGGCAGTTACCAAATATATCATAGATCAAGGATGGCATGATGAAGCCTTTATTCGAGAAAATGTCCTTCATTTTGATGATTTCAAACAAGTACTTGAAACATATACACTTGATTATGCGCAAGAAATGACTGGTATTACGAAAGAAACATTGATTGAAGTTGCTGAGATGATTCGTGATGCAGACGGTACATGCGTTCTTTGGGGCATGGGTGTAACACAAAATACTGGAGGTTCATACACATCAGCAGCTATTTCAAATTTACTATTATCAACTGGTAACTATCGCCGTCCCGGTGCTGGGGCCTACCCTCTTCGCGGTCATAACAATGTTCAAGGTGCTTGTGATATGGGAACATTACCAAATCTTTTACCAGGCTATCAAAAAGTGACTGATGATGCGGCACGTGCAAAATTCGAAAAAGCTTATGGTGTTCCTATTCAGTCCCAACCAGGTCGTACTAATATGCAAATGTTAGATGCCATTATGGAAGGTAAAATGAAAGCGATGTATTTAGTGGGCGAAGATATGGCGCTTGTTGACTGTAATGCCAACCATGTAGATGAGGTCCTTTCACAAATTGAATTTTTTGTAGTACAGGATTGTTTCCTATCACGTACAGCACAATATGCAGATGTTATTTTACCAGCTGCCCCTTCCCTTGAAAAAGAAGGTACATTTACAAATACTGAACGTCGCGTTCAGCGCCTGTATCAAGTTTTACCAACACTTGGTGAATCAAAAGCAGATTGGGAAATCCTTCAAGCCGTAGCACGTCGATTAGGAGCAGATTGGCATTATGATCATCCAAGTGATATTTTTGATGAAATGGCGAGCCTGTCTCCTCTATTTTCACAAGCTAACTATGATGTCTTAGAAGGCTGGGGTAGTTTCTGTTGGGGTAGCCACGATGGTAAAGATACACCGTTATTGTATGAAGACGGCTTTAACTTCCCTGATAAAAAAGCGCGTTTTGCTTTAAATGATTGGGTACAACCAGTTGAATTTGAGGCACAATACGATTGTCATATTAACAATGGTCGTATGCTTGAACACTTCCACGAAGGAAATTTAACAAATAAATCGAAAGGTATTCAATCAAAGGTACCTGAGATTTTCGTTGAAGTCTCACCAGAATTGGCAAAAGAACGAGGCATTGAAGATGGGGCCCTACTCCGTTTAGTATCTCCATATGGCGCATTAAAGCTAAATGCCCTTGTTACAGATCGCGTACAAGGAAATGAATTATTTTTACCAATGAACTCTGTTAGCAAAGATTCAGCTATCAACTTCTTAACTGGTCCTGCAGCAGACGTTAATACATCAACACCAGCTTATAAACAAACAAAAGTACGAGTAGAAGTGCTAAAAGCAAAAGGCAAAACACCACTTCCTCGCACTAACCCTCGCTATAAAAAGCGTCATCCTCAAAATGGTGTTGAGGTACAACGAAAATGGAATCGTCCTGGCTACGTTCACTTAACAACCATAAACGAAAGAGAGTGAGAGCATGGCTGCACCCATTACAAATATAAAAAAACAACAAGTAACAGAAGAACAGCTAAAGGAACAAAAATTAGAAAATCTCAAACAACTGCTTTCTGATCAAGAAGAAGCGGTCAATCAAGTGTTGCTTATTATGGCTGAATTAAATGATATCGGTGCATTAGAAGCAGCAATGAAGCTACTAGAAGCTAAAGAAGAAGTCGCCCATGTTGCACTTGGACAATTAACACGTAAACCTGTAACTAATATCATTAATAATTTAATGGGTGTTGCGGGAGCATTGACGGAGCTAAGTCCTGAAACAACGACTAAGCTGATTGATGGCTTAAATTCAGGTTTAGAGGAAGCCAACAAAGCACTTGAATCCGATGAAAAAGTAAGTGCCTTTAAGCTTGTAAAAATGTTAAATGATCCAGATGTCAATCGTGCGCTCAATTTTGGGGTCCATTTCTTAAAGGGACTTGGCAAAGGTTTAAAAGAATAAGGTGGTTCTGTTATGTTAGTACAAGAAGATGTAATCAACGCATTACAACAAGTTCAAGATCCTGAGCTTCATCAGAGTATCGTCACATTGAATATGGTGCGCAATATTCATATACATGACACCCATCTATCACTGGATATTATTTTAACGATTCCAGGATGTCCGTTAAAAGCGAAAATCAAGCAAGATGCGGAGGAAGCATTACAAGCGATTGGTGCAACCAGTGTTGCCATTACCTTTGGCGCTATGACAGATCAGGAACGTCGTGCATTAACCGCCTCTTTACAAGAGAAAAATGTTGATGCACAAGGCATGCCGCACATGTTGCAGCTTAATTCTGGTGTGCAATTCATTGCTATCACAAGTGGCAAAGGCGGTGTTGGGAAATCGACTGTTACGATTAATTTAGCGGTCGCTCTTGCCCGTCTTGGTAAACGTGTTGGCATACTTGATGCTGATATTTATGGCTTTAGTATTCCTGCTATGATGAACATTGACCAAAAGCCTACTATGCTTGATCAAACAGCGATTCCAATTGAAAGTCATGGGGTTAAATTGATGTCGATGGGCTTTTTCACAAATGGGAACCAGCCTGTTATGTGGCGTGGTCCTATGCTTAACAAATGGATTCGTAATTTCCTTGTCAATACGTTATGGGGCGATTTGGACTATCTTTTGATTGATTTACCTCCAGGAACTGGGGATGTGGCCATTGATATGGCAGCGATGATTCCACAAGCACAAGAAATCATCGTGACAACACCGCATCTTGCCGCGTCTCACGTCGCATCCCGTGCAGGCTTGATGGCACAACATACGAAGCATACTATACTTGGTGTAGTAGAAAACATGGCTTATTTTGCAGGGGCAGATGGTCAAAAAAACTATCTATTTGGACAAGGTGGAGCCGAACATTTGGCAGATTTACTGCAAGCCCAAGTAATAGCTCATATTCCTTTCGCCCAGCCTGAAGAAAATACAGGCTCTTCGGTATATGATGAAGAAACAATTATCGGCGAAATATTTACTCAGCTAGCAGAAGATTTACTATATTATTAAACAAAAATCCCTTGATTTGCTTTTACACAAATCAAGGGATTTTTTCTGTCACAAATAGCCCGCCTTTTTTAATACTTGCATGAAATAAAAACGATACGTATTTTGCACAAATGTCTCTAAAGAAAGCCCTACATTCACCTGATATTTCGTAAAAATAAAATAAAACCGTTTATCCCATTTTAAACGTAATAACGCTCCTGCATCTTCACCATACTTCGCTGTAAATTCCACAATTAAAGGCTCAATCATCTCATAACAATAGTCTTTTAAATTCGCTAGTGCTTCAATATCTTTATCCCTTTGAAAGCGAATAATCCATCCCACTAATTGCTCATTCATGTCCGAACGTCATCCTTTTATATAGAGTTTCTTCCTATTTAATAATACTCTTTTTTTATGGAGCCGAAAAGTGAACAAAACTTAGCCCGTTGAATTATCAGAATTGTTTGGGTGACTGGCACTATATTGGGGTTGCGAAAATTTGTTTTTCTTCTGGATCCCATAAAACAATTCCAACATCTTGTTTTTGATCGACAATACGAATCGTAACAGGAACATAGTCAAATAAAATAGAATTTAATTTTGTACTAATAAACTGCAAAAGGCCAATCAATTCCGTATCATTTATTAAAGGTGCATGTACCTCTATTTTTATATCTGCTAATTTTCCATCTTCATATCGAAGCTTTCCAAATGCTTTTGGATTTAAATGTTTGAAATTCTTTTGTATTTCTTCTTTAAAACTTAATAATTTATTATATGTATCTTGATCCAAACTATATAAGGCATCGGAAGGGAATGTGTAATCTTTCTTATCTATGTCAGTCCATTTATCTATTTTATCCTTGCTCTCTGCAATAAAGGTTTCAGCTAAAAAAATGCCTGGAAGTATATCATTTTTATTGGATTCTTGATACAACGTTAAATAGATTGGAACATTAGGCATTGCTTCATTTTTTCTGATATCTTTTACTATTGCTTCAGCTATTTTTTTACCATAATTACCTACATCATTTACATCATCGTTATTATTATCAACTTTCACTTGGTCTGTATAAATTAAGCCTTTATCATCAGATACTCGTATGTCATAATATTCATTTAACGATATGGCTAATGCTATCCCTTCTATTTTCCCACTTTTTTTGTTAATGTAATTTTGTTCTAACACATGTGATAAAATTAGCGGATTCGCTTTTTCATCCTCTAAAACATTACCAGTACTATTTTCTATTGGTGGATTTAAACCTAAGCCTTCTTCAGTTTTCCTAGCTAACCATTGCCTAATCATATTTTTATCTAAATATTGGCCTTCCTGCATATAAAAACTACTTGGCGAAAAATAATTTACTGATAAATTCATTAACCCCTTCTCAATTTCATTTATATTTAAAGTATTATTCATATTACTAACAATTAATCCTCTGGCAACATTCAATTTAGCAGGCTGTTGAATTTCGTATGTTTCCTTTTTCTGAATTGAAGAAATATACATTTTCTCTTGATTATTATCGTCTTCATCTTCACTACAAGCAGCTAAAAAAAATAAGGGTGATATTAATAATAGTGCACTTTTTCTTATATCCATGTCTATAATGCTCCTTTCTTATGGTTATATTATGAAAATCTTTCACTACTATCGTCATACCTTATATTACCATAAGTTCTATTAATATTTATATTAAAGACTTTATATATTGCAAACGCTATTTGTTATTTAAAGAAGGTGCTAAACGTCCAGTTGCTAGCAAATAAAACAATCGTTTTACTGTTATTTAAAGTGCATTTTTCATCCAAAATGGAGTTTAATCTACATACAAAAAACCCTATAAAAATACAGGGTCTTTGTAAACGATTTATATCAATAATTAACTCTCACTCATAAAGGCTTTTGAATAATTTACTGTTCCTTGAACATTAGTCAAAGAATCTTTCGTCAGTTCAATTGCCATAAATACTTCATCTGGCACTTCAAAAGGTGCTTTTATATTCCATAAACTTGCCTTTTTAAATCCGAATTTCGGATAATAATCTTTGTGTCCTAAAACGATTACTGACTGAAAACCAAGCTCTTTTGCACGTTTTAAGGCTGCATTAATTAATTGACTACCTACACCTTTCTTGTGGTGTTCAGGTGCGACTGCAACAGGAGCAAGTGCTAAAGAAT
This sequence comes from Lysinibacillus sp. NPDC093197, assembly GCF_044754025.1. Classification (NCBI taxonomy): domain Bacteria; kingdom Bacillati; phylum Bacillota; class Bacilli; order Caryophanales; family Bacillaceae; genus Lysinibacillus; species Lysinibacillus sp. NPDC093197. Next base: position 607,016 of record NZ_JBIVOH010000002.1, read on the forward strand.
CTACAGTTAAATTAGAAGCGACAATTGTTATTTTAGATAAAAGAACATGACCAATAATTTCATTCGTTTCCTGATCTATCGCTACTAATGACAAGTCAGAAACAAAAGCATCTGATTGTCTAATTTTATTCACAAGAAAATGCTCTTGTTTGTCACTTTGTTCTACATTTAAAAATGCCATTTTGACAACATCTTCAATTTTTTTGCAATCTGAAGGTTGTTCTTGCCTAATTTTAATATTCATATACTCTCCTATTTTAAAAAAAATTCGAAATTACCCTTAATAATAATTATTAAGAAAGTTTACACCCCAGTAAGAAACATAAGTTAATCAAACAAAAACCTCCAATTTAATATGAGCCTATTTTATTTCAAATTTATATGGCAAGTCAAACATGCTATTTTTTCGAACTAAATAAGTAACTGTGAAATTGTGTGTAAATTGTGTGGGTGACTGGCACTCCTACAAAAAAAATTAAGTTCGGTACTGTACCGAACTTAATCCTTACGAACTTATTTTGTTCCGCTTGCTCCAAATCCAGAAGCTCCACGAACAGTTTGAGATAATTCATTTACTTCTAGCAGTTGAATAGAAGGGACAATTTGGATTACCATTTGGGCAATGCGCATTGATTTCTCAACGATAAATGTTTCTTTACCATGATTAATTAAAATAACGCCAATTTCGCCTCTGTATCCTTCATCAATTGTACCTGGACTATTGAGAACAGTTACACTATGTTTTAATGCTAGTCCACTTCTTGGACGAACTTGTGCTTCTGTTCCTTTTGGTAATTCAATTTGTAAGCCTGTATTTATTAATCTTGCTTCTCCCGAAGGAATTTCGACTGCTTCAATTGAATAAAGATCCATTCCCGCATCACCTGGATTTGCTTGCAAAGGTAGCAATGCATCAGCATGAATTCTTTTGATTTTTACGTCTAAGTTCATTATTTTCATCCTTAACGATTAAATTTAAATGTGTCATCTGTAATTGGCGCTACTTTTGCTTTTGCGTAAGTAGAACCCTTTTGTGAAAAGAAGTCATATGTTGAACCTTCATTGCGAATACCATTCATAACGATAGGATTAACTTCTTCTTCCGGGAACATTGGGTCAAATCCAACATTCATTAACGCTTTATTAGCATTATAGCGAACGTAAGCTTTTACTTCAGGCGATAAACCTGTTTCAGCATAAATATCCTCTGTATAATTCATTTCATTTTGATATAAATCAAGTAATAATTCATAACCCCATAATGTTAGCTCTTCTTGCTTTTCCTTAGAAAATTGCTTATATAAATTTTGAGCAAAGAAGCCTACTGCCACACCGTGGATGGATTCATCGCGTAAAATAAGAGAAATAATTTCTGCACTATTGCGAAGAAAGCCTTGCCCTCCTAAGTATAATGGGTAGAAGAAGCCAGAGTAGAAAAGGAATGATTCTAGCATAACGGACGAGAACATCGCTTTCCACAAACTTTCTGAATCCCCTTCTTCAATACTATTATAAATATCTGCAATTTTATTAGCCTTATATTGTAGATATTCATTTTTCTTTACCCATTCAAATAGCGCGTCAATTTCTTCATTTGTACAAAGCGTTGTGAATATATATGAGTAAGATTTTGCATGTATCGCTTCAAATGCATCAAATACAGTAAGAACAGCCTTTTCTTGAAGATCTGTTGTAAAAGCAGCAACACGGTTCATCCCAATATTTGTTTGAACTGTATCAAGTAATGTTAAGCCTGCAAATACTTTCTTATACGTATCTTGGTGCTCGAAGTTTTTCCACTGTTGGATATCCTTACTTACTGCAATTTCTTCTGGAAACCAAATTTGTTTCCATTGTTGGTCCCAAAATACTTGTGCTAGTTCACTCGTTGACTTATTCCAATTGACCGCTTCGTAAATTATATTTGACATGCGACACACTCCTCTAAGCTTTGCAAACGTTGACGGACATAATAAACAGATTTAATTCCTTTTACCCAAGCATAAATATAAATTTTAGCCAACTGTTCCGTTGTCCAGTTATCAGTTACATACAGCGTCATCGAAATACCTTGGTCTACATGTTTTTGAGATGCTGCATATAAATCGATTAAATCATATGGATTCACATCATATGCTTCAACATATAAATGACTGTTATCATTTGTTAAATGTGGCATTGGATAAATTGTTCGACTATCCGCATAATCACGTACCTCTACGCGCTCAGTACTTGGTGCAATCGAAGCTGTACAGCTACGAATGTATGAAATACTACCAGTTGGTGCAATAGCTAGACGATAAGAATGGAATAAACCATATTGCATGACATCCTGTTTTAATGTTTCCCACATTTTTGATGTCACAATTGGAATATTTCCTAGTGCTTTTAATACAACAGGTGAGAGCTCTACTTCGATTTTGTTTACATATTGATCAAAATAAACGCCTGAAGCATAATCACTATCCTCAAAACGGTAGAAAGTTTCGCCTCTTTCCTTAGCAATCTCCATAGATGATTTAAGTGAATAATAGTTCATTGCTTCCATAAAGCTGTCCATAAAATCAATCGAATCCTTTGAACCATACATGATTCCTTCTGTAACAAGATGGCCATGTAAATTCATACAACCAAGCCCTACCGAATGCATTAGTTTATTTGCTTTAGCTACAGGCGGTACATTCGTGATGTTCGTCATTTGCGACACATTCGTTAATAAATGCATTGCCGTATCAACTAATGTTCCAAAATCATTTACTTTACTTGCGGCATGAATATCAATTGAACCTAGGTTACACGATACATCCAGCCCGTATTCATTTGGTTCATTTTGGTCAGAAATTATACTTGTTTCTTGTACTTGTAGAATTTCTGTACATAGGTTTGACATTTTTACACGGCCTATATTTTTAAGTGGATGTACATCGTTGACATTATCATCAAAAATTTCGAAAGGATAGCCTGATTCAAATTGGGCTTTTTTCACTTCTGTATAAAGTCGACGAGCATTCAAGCGTTTAATTTTACGGATATTCGGGTTATCTAGTAACTCGTAATACATCTCAGTAATTGAGATTTCAGACATCCGTTTACCATATTCTTTATAAATATCATATGGGCTAAACAACACAATATCTTTATCACGTTTCATAAGTTCAAAGAAAATACTTGGAATAATAATACCTGTTGATAGTGTTGCTAGACGGATTTTATCATCCGCATTTGGCTTTTTCGATGAAATAAAATTTTCTATATCTGCGTGGAAAATATTTAGATAGACAACGCCAGAGCCGTTTCGTTGTCCAAGCTGATTCGAATAGCTAAAAGAATTTTCTAAAAGTTTAGCAACTGGGATAACACCACTTGCACGATTTAAAATTTCTTTAATTGGATCACCTAATGGACGTAAATCTGTTAAGTTTACCCCCACTCCACCTCCAAGGCGAGATAGCTCCAAACAATAACCAATATTTTCAGCAATACTATTCATTGAATCGTCCATTGATAGTTTAAAGCAGCTTACTAATTCGCCACGCGCTTTTTTCCCACTGTTTAATGCAGTTGGCGTTGCTGGTTGGTACGCTTCCATCATTGCCTCAACAGAACGTTCTGCTAACACAGTGTTCCCTTGTGCTAAATATAAAGCGATGATAACAATACGATCTTCATATTTTTCTAAAATTTCTTCTCCGTCACGACTTTTCATTGCGTAGCTATCATAAAATTTACTCGCACTCATAAATGAAGGGAAACGGAAATTGTAATCGTATGCTTTTTTGTATAGATGTTTAATAAAATCTATATCATACATGTCGATAAATTGTTTCTCATAGTAACCCTCATCGACTAAATAGCGAATTTTTTCTTCAATATCAATAAAATAACGTAGACGCACATTTACATATTCTAAAAAATAACGGCGTGTTGCTTCACGGTCCTTTTCAAGCTCTAATTGACCTGTCGTGCTATAGCGATTAAGCACCTCATTATTAAGCTTTAAATATGTTTTCATCCCTTCACCCTCGTTTCATAAAACATTTGTATTACTTCATAATCAGCCTGATATCCCCGTAAATCTAATTTACATACTAACGGGACCTTATAGGCTTCTGCAATTTTCTCACCAGCTCCGCCAAACACATGATGTCCAAAATTACTATTACCACTAACAGCTACTCCCTTGCAAAATTCCTTGTTTTGCTCTAAAAAGCGGGCTACTTTTGCAGGAATATCACCTAAGCCGTCTGTGTATGTAATTAAAAGATAGGGCTCAGTCAACAATAATCCATCATAAATTTCAATTGACTCACCATCTAATTTAGTAACAATACTTCGCACATTACCTGTACGACTGGCATAAACGATCATATTGCAATCATCTCAATTTGAGAAACAATTTCTTTGACATCTCCTATAAATGTGTCATTTACTTCAAGAACAGGCACACTTAAAAAACCTGCGTCCATAATTTTTTGTTTTGCTTGTTCGTCATGATCAATATTCACAATTTCTGCCTCAAGTCCTGCACGTTGTAATTCCGATTTGACCCAAAGACATTTTGGGCATATAGTTTTAGTATAAAGTTTCATTTTAAATTCCCTCTTTTCATAATATAAAAAGGCTATCTCTCGGGAGAGACAGCCTAAGTTAGAAACGTAAAAAAGCCAAAGAATAGTCACGTCCCCATTTCTTATTCCCCGAAGAAAGGTTGATTTGTTTTATGATAGGCAGGTCTCCTGGCTTTGCTTCATTCTCTGATATCCTTCCCATACCAACGCACAGTGGATTAAATCATCGTCAGCTTAACAGTTGCGGGGACAGCGTCGGATATACCGAACTTCCCTATTAAACTACATATAGTAGTACCTACATAAAACGAACACAATATATTGTTATTGAACACAATTAAGTGTACCATCCTTCAAGTAAAAAGTAAATCCAGAAAAGTGAATTCTTTATAGTGTAACTTTTCATTATATTCTTTAGGAAGAACAAACTGTTAATAAATGAAAACGACTAGCTAGTTAAGCATAATAAACAACATAGTTAGTAGTTCCAAAGAATTATAGCTTGATTTATAGAGATTATTCATAGAATCTCAAGGAATTATTATGCTACCTACTGCAGCCTATATTAAACTGAAGATTATATTTAATATACTTCTTAATATAAGTTTATATCTGTTAAACCATTTTAGCCACTATCGTAAGCCCTATTACTTTTTAGAAAAAAGATTTTAAAATGAACCTGCCGTATGTTCGATTTCATTTTTAATCATTTTGTAGCGATCAAACCTGTCTTTGTTGTTTTGCACTCGTTTGCTTTTCTAATTAAAAACAAATAGCCATCTGACATCAATGAAATCTCGACATCAGATGGCAATATAAGTTTTAAGCATGACTACACGTAATGGTACCGACTAGCTCAGTTATGAGCTGGAATAAATGACTCGACAATGGCAGCTAAAGCTTGAATGGTATCATAGCTATCACCTGGAAACTCCGATTTGGCAAATTCTACTTGAAGTTCCTCACATAATCTATGACATTCATATCCGACTTCAAAATAAGACTCAATATCCGCTGAAAGGGAAAGGAGCTCACAAGTGACGATACCTTGAGCACCCTCGCCTTGTAATGAATTAATTTTATCTTTTACATTTGGACCTAGCCAGTCACCTTTCCCATGACCGCTTCGATATGTAATATGCCAGTTATCAATTTGAACTGCTTTTGAAATGGCTTCGGCTAATTCGGAAAACTGACGTACATAGTTTTCGTTTTTTTCGGGATCAATTGGTTGACTATGGACGGTATATAAAACATGCGTCTGTGCTCGTTTTTCAACTGGAATCCATTCAAATGCACGTTGAACACGATCTTTATATACAGCAAGTAATTCATCGTTTAAATGCCAATTTTTCGCATGAATGACCTTAACGTCATGAGAAGCTAATAACGTACTAACTTCATCATGAAACGCTGCAGCACCTGTAGACATAATCGGATTTACAGGTAGCGTAATAAAGGTTGTAATACCATCTTCAAGCATTGTGTCAACAACATCTGGAATATAAGGTTCTGTATGTTTGTATGCATTATATACTTTTACAGGCTGTGTTAAGCGATTCTGTAAAGAATGTTCCAGCCCTTTAGCAATACGCCCCGTATTTGCTGCTAATGGATCAACACCGCCTAATTTTTTAAATTGTGCCGTAACGTTTTCAATCACGTGTGGTGGTGGTGTTTTACCTTTCATTATATGTGTAAAATAAGGTGTTACATCGTCTAAAGATTTCGGTGCGCCATAAGCGTAATAAATTATACCAATCATATTTTAAATCTCCTTTTCTTCATTATAATAAGTTAATTTTTATGGGTGTTGTAGTTGCTGCATATTTCTACCCGAAACATGAGCTTTCATCATTTGCAAGAACTTGAGCACAATTTTACCGGGGTAAAGATTGGATTTCCATCTTGCATATAAATTTCAGCATCAATTTCAAAAATTGTTTGAAACATTTCTTTACATAATACACAATGTGGTGAATCGTCGTAATGTATTTTTCCTTTCTTTAGTACAATCAGCCGTTCACTATTTTGTGCAGCTTGGTTAATATCATGTAACACCATAATAACGGTCATATTGTATTTATGATTTAACTCTTTTACAAGCTCCATCACTTCTAATTGATGTGCAATATCTAGATATGTTGTTGGTTCATCTAGCAGTAACACTTTAGGATGCTGCGCTACAGTCATTGCAATCCAAGCACGTTGTCGTTCACCTCCAGACATCGAAGGCAGAACACGATTTTGCAAGTCTTTCAATCCAGTTACATCAATCGCCCAATCGACAATTTCTTTATCCTCTTTTGACAGGACCGTCTTCCCTCCGCTATGCGGATGACGCCCAAACTCTACTAACTCGCGCACTGTTAAATCTAATTGATGACTATTCATTTGCGGGAGCATCGTTAGTGTTTTAGCCACTTCTTTCGACTTCATTTCATGAATGTTTCGTTCATCTAAAAATACTGTACCACTATTTGGTTTTAAAAGACGTGAAATCACACGTAATAATGTTGATTTCCCCGAGCCATTTGGACCTATTAAACTAACAACTTCTCCTTCATTGATCTTCAAGGTAATATCATCTAACTTGAACTTGGTGAACTCATGTTGATATTGAATGTGCTCAGTTCGTAGCAATGGAATTCCCCTTTCTATGAATTAAATAAAGGAAATACGGCCCACCAATAAATGCTAGTAAAATGCCAACAGGAAACTCAATAGGATCAAATACTGTTCTCGCAATTGTATCAGCGAAAACAACAAGTAAGCCACCAGCTAAAGCTGAAGTAGGTAGTAAATATTTATGATCTCCACCGATAATTAGTCGTAAAATATGCGGTACAACCAAACCGACAAACCCAATTAATCCGGCAACACTTACTGCTATTCCTGCTAATAGCGTACTTAATGCAATTAAAAAGAATCGACTTCGTTCAACATTGTGCCCTAAAAGGCTTGCCATTTCATCTCCTAGACGCATAATACGAATATGTTTAATTGCATAAAAGGATAATACAATTGCTACAAGAACATAGTAAATAATCATTTTAAACTGCACCCAACCAACACCAGTCAAACCACCAGACAACCATGGCAGGACAGATTGTACACGATCGCTATACAAAATCATAAGTGCATTTGTTCCTGCACCACAAAGTGCATTAATGGCTACCCCTACTAAAATAATTCGCATTGGGGATGTACCACCCTTTTTCACCGATAAAGAATACACTATCATTGCGGCGACAAAGGCACCTAAAAAAGCTGCAATAGGTAAGTATATGATATAGCCAGGAAAAACAACCATTACTGCCACTGCCATAATTCCAGCGCCAGAAGTAATTCCAATAACCCCTGGGTCAGCTAATGGATTTTGCATGACACCTTGTAAAATCGAACCTGCAATAGCCAAACAAACGCCTATAATTATACCCGTTAATATACGGGGCATACGGATTTCCCACACGATTCGTCGTGCCATCGTATCTTCTGAACTAAAAATTCCATTAAACACTTCACTTACCGAAAACGAAACTTGCCCGATCATAAGGCTACCAACACTTACTATAATCAACAGGATCGGTAACATAATGAGAGCCATTCTTCGTTTTTTAGCAAGAGGGTGTGCATATTTTTCCTCTTCTACTATCATTCGTCATTTCCCCGCTATAAACAATTATTTCACTGCTTCTTCTGCTGTCTTTAAAACTCCTCGCATATAGTCAATGGCTTCTACAACCTGTGTGCCAGGATTGTCAAACAATTCTGCTGGTAAAATGATAATCTGATTATTTTTTACTGCATCTAAATTTTTCCACGCCGCATTTTCTTTCAATTGTTTTTCAAATCCTTCTTTTACTGTCGCTGGATTCGCGTGCGTAATCAGCATAATTACTTTTGGGTTGCGTTCAACAATTTTCTCAACACTTAAATTTGCGTAAGTTGGAAACTTATCTGTCGCTGGTAAATCGGCTGCGATATTTTTACCACCTGCCTTATTTAAAATATCTCCGTATAACGAATTATCAAGTGCAGCTAAATATGTACCTGGTGCTCCGTAAACGATTAAAGCATCTAAAGTTGATTCTGAACTGCCTTTTGTAATCTTCTCATCTATTTGTGCAACTAACTCATCTGCTTTTGCCGTGTTATTAAATAACACGCCATACTTTGAAATCGTTTTTTTAATATCATCTACGGAATTCATGTTCAAGTAGACAATTTTCGTACCTGTAGCTTCCACCGTTGTAGCGAATTGCTGGAAGCTTGGTGGGACAATAAGTATTTCCGCATTCAATGCAGCAATCTGCTCAAATGATGGTTCATGCGGGTTACCTATCTCTTGAATAGCTTTTACATCCTCTTTCATATCGGATGTAATCGTAGGTCGACCAGTAACATTTGCACCTAACGCAAGCAAAATATCCATCATTCCTGGATTTAATGTTGCAACTGAACTCGGCGTTGCTTCAAACTCAAGCTTATTTCCAAGGTCATCTACTAATGTTACCGCCCCTCCTGTTTCAACTTGTTGTTCCATTTCTACTTTATCTGTTGAAGCATTCCCATCCGCTTGTTTACTTTCTTCTCCACATGCTGCTAATAATAATGCTAACGCACCTACTAATAGAAATTTAAACTTCTTCATGTTAACTACCAACCTTTTCTTTTTATTTGAAATGAAATTGATAATCATTCTCATACGGTTGTTTATGATTCTATTTTAAATAATAATAATTGTCAATAAACGTTTTTAATGTTGTTTTTTTAATTTTTTTATTGCATAGCCAATTAATGTATGTTTTAATTGATAATGAAAATCAATATCAATTAAAAACGTTATAAAGGGGTCATAAACATGATTACAGTTACTAACCGCTTTTTAGTAAAAAAAGGCTTTGCGAATAAAATGGCACCATTATTTATATCTGATAAAACTTTATTGAACTGGGAAGGCTTTAATAAAGTTGAAGTGAACGTTTGCTCTGAACCGGAAGATCATGATGAAATGAACGTTATGATGTTCTGGGATACAGTCGAGCAATTCAAAGCTTGGCGCGAATCTGATGACTTTAAAAATTTACACCGACGTGAAGAGATTGGTAACAAAGAAAGCAGCGAAGCATCCCCAATAATAGGTAATCGAGTTGTTATTTCTGAAATCGCCGCTACTTTAGTAAAGTAATTTCAGTATATGGATTTCTTAAAAGGCTGAAGAAGCACCAATCACAACTTTAATCTTCAAGATTACCATTACACATCAGTATAAATATAAGAATAATAACTATACGTTCTCAGACGTTTTTTCATCGAGTTTACAGGCTAGCATTCTAACTCAATTCGTTTAAGAACGCTTTTAAAATTCTCTTATAAAACTACCCACAATAGATTATTGTGGGTCCTTCTTCATAAACAACAGTTTTGACGGCCCGTTAAATTAGGCGTTTTCCTACTTTTGCAAGCTATCTTATTAGCCAAATTTTAAATTTAGAACGCTTCCCCTTCTCAGTTAAAAACAAAAAATTATCAAATTACTTATTTTTCTATAACCTATTCTGAAAAGTACTCAATTAAATTTATATGTACTTTGTGGTTGCTTTCAAACTCACAAAAATCTAAGCTTTTAATCGTTTAAAAAATGCAATTCAAGTTAAAATTGAATTGCATTTTTTTATTGGATGAGGAATCCACGGCAATAGTGCGAGATGAATATATCATAGGAGCACAAAGCATAGTCGCCTCATCCAACTTTTGAAAAAAGTTTATGGGATAGTAATAGTTCCTTACTTTAATTATTAATCAATTAAATTAACTAATTCTAATGAACGTTTTAAAATCTTCGCCATTTGAGCACGTGTTAAATTACTTTGTGGGTTTAAATAACCATTAGACCCCGTCATAATATCTAGTGCTTGCAATTCTGATACTGCTTGCTTTGAGTAGTCAAATACTTTATCAGCATCTTTGTACGATAAAGCATTTTCATCAACTGTTACTTTATAGCCTTTATATTCAAGCATACGTAATATCATTGCAGCTGCTTGCTGACGTGTAATATTTGCTGTTGGATTAAATGTTGTGGCATTTACACCTGTTACAATACCGGCCTCTACAAGTGCTTGTACTTCATTTTCATACCACTGACCTTTAACATCCTTAAACGCAGTTGCTTTTGCTGATTGAATATTTAAAGCTCGAGCAATCATCACTGCAAATTGTGCACGTGTAATATTTTTATTTGGACTAAATGTTGTTGCTGTTGTACCTGTTGTAATCCCAGCAGCATATAAAGCCAAAATTTCATCCTTACTGAATACATTATCGATATCTGTAAAAGGATTTTTGATCGTATTATTAGGGTTGTTAGAGTTATTAGGGTTATTAGAGTTATTTGTTTCTTCCTCTAAAGCTGGTACATTAAATGTAAAGAATAATGTGTACGCCCCATAACCTAAACTACCTGAATCGATAAATATTTTCGTAACGCCATTGCTATCTTGAACTAATGGTAAACGGACAACGCGTACTTGATCCATTTTCTCACCAGTAGAACTAACCACTTCGATATTTTGTTGCTTACCATTTCCATCAATATAAGCAAGTGTTTCAAAACCATAAGCTTTACCGATTAGTGTCATTTCAATGTAACGTTTACCGTCAATCGTTACTAATTCAGCTTTTGTGAAGTATGGTGCTAAGTAGTTTGTAATAAAGTCAGCCATATTGCCGTTTGGATCAGCCTCCATTTTATACGTAATTGACTGACGTGTATTCTTTTCAATTGTATTTGTCGTCGTTGCTGTTACATTTGAGGAAATTGTCTTATCCGTCGTTACAGCTTCAAAAACAAGATTATCCAGTGTATCTGCTTCAAATGAAAGTGTTGTTGTTTTTGCAATTGCAACCGGTACTAATGAAGCTACTTTATTTGACCATTTCGCAATTTCTTTACCATTCTGTTTAACAATAAAATTTTGTAAGTTATTTTCAATATTTATTGAAAGCGTAACTTTATATTTGTTATTTTCAAATACTGTTTTTGCTTTTTGTAGGAATACAGCTATCTCTTTTGCATTGTTAGCAAATTCAAATTTAACTATTCCCTCTTGACTAAAGTTCACTGTAGTACCTGTGTTTGTGTTAGTTCCGTTATTAGTAGTACTTCCATTTGTGGAATTACCATTTGACGAACCACTATTCGTTGAGCCGCCTGTATTTGGGAATGTCGTACTATCATTGATCTTAGAAAGTGACGATTCATCAAATTTCAAAAGAACATTATAGTCATGATGATAGTTAAGATCTGCAATATCTACTTTTACCCACGCATTTTGAATCGCAGTTAGACTTGATACTGTAAACTGCACTACTCGTACATCATTTGAATCGCTAATCGTACTAGGTGTTGCACCATTCACTGTAAATCCAGTAATCCATGAACTATTTTTTAATGTTAATTGAACTTGATAAGAAGAACCATTTTTCACTACATATGCTTGATTATCTACATATGTGTTCATAATAGAACTACCAGTACCTGATTCATTTAAAAACGTAAAGTTTACTGTATACAGCCCATTAGTTGATTGTTCATTGTTTTCAGTGTTAGAATTGTTATTGCCACCGGTATTTGAATTATTATTGTTCTCCCCAGAACCTGATTCACTGCCGTTGGTATTTCCTTCTGAACTATTATCCTCTTGTTTAGCAATTTCACCTGTTAATAGTACTTTTTCAACTGTCGTACTCATAGCCGAAGCGGTACCATTTCGCTCAGTTGTTAACGTGAACGTTAAATTTTCTAATGAAGCTACTGTAAATTTAATTACACTTTTCGTGCTACCTGCTGTCCATTCTGCAACTGTATTATTTCCTTGTTTTACAGAAAAGCCCTTCGTCGTATCATTTACAGCTAAATTCATTGTTACAGCTATTTTATTGTCTGCTGTTTTTGTTGCATATGCTTGTCCTAAAAGGGATGCGATTATTGTATGAGCTGGTGCACCAGAGCTGACAGGCGTCAGTCCAAACTCAATCACTTGATTGTTCGAGTTGAAATGCTCAGGTAAATAAACACTTGTTTCTTTTGCCGGTTTAAAATCAAATGTAAACGGCGTTGCTGGATATCTGTCACCAGACATAATGACCGTAGCTTTTAAATCAGCATCTAATTTTACTTTTATGACACGTACTAATGAATTTCCTTCTCCTTCAGAGCTTACAATTTGTACGTCTTCTCCGTTTTCACTGCCTACTTTGAGCGTCGTAAATGCATATGTGTGACCTGTTAGTTTAATATATGCGTATTTTTCTAAACCATTAGTAGCTAAATCAGCATAGTTAATATAGCTTTTAAAATACGTATCATATGTTTTATTATCTGTTAAAAATGTGAAAGGAACGTTCTTTGTGATAACTTCTTCTGGGTTATCTCCTGGTTGGCCTGGTTGTTCCGGTGCTTCTTCACACACTCGGTTAGTCTCCGAAACATCGGAAACTTTTAAATACACAATATAGTCATGGTCATAATTTATCATCGGAATGTAAACATCAACCCATGCTTTTATTGCTTGCTCATATTGATCAACTACGAATGTGTAAATGTCGTTACCATTAGTGTCTGTTGTTTTTTCAATAGCTGCTTTTAATTCCCCACCTGATTCAACTTTAAAATCCTGATACCATGTTGTATATGCTTGTGGCACAGTAATGTCTATTGTATATAGACCATTATTGTGTTTAACAGTAGCTTCCTTTTGAACATAGCTATTCATCATTGAATCTGCTGTTTGTTGTTCATTGAGAATTTTGATATTTGCTGAATAGTTAACTGCGCAACTAGATGCGGTATTCTCTTCCGCCTTTACTTCCATTCCAAAGCCCGGTAATATTGCACCTAACATCAGCACTACCATAGCTACATATTGCAAAAATTTCTTCAATACACTGACCTCCTGAATTTTTTAAATTATTTTGACCTATTCTGTGCGTTACTACCTCCTTTATATTAAAAGATTTTCTAGTACTATCCCTTAACTCGAATAATTCTCATTGTCAATTAAAGTTCATGAAAACATCTATTGATTCTCCGGATGTTTTAAAGTATACAATCACTTATAATTGATTATGATTCTCATTCTCACTCATTATAACTCACATACTATTATTGTCAAGAAAGCGAAGATATGTTACGAGATATTATTTTTGTTAATAAACTTAAAAAGTAAAGCTATAGGTAAATAAAAGAATTAATCACAATTTAACTTAATTAAATCTACGAAATTAATAATATGATATGTCTAAAAAATCCACCTAAATCCTTACTGGCATCATATACGTACCAACAATTTCATGCTTTTGAATAATCACTTCAACACCATACACTTCCTTCATACGTTCCGCTGTTACGGTTTCTTTAGGTGATCCCTCACATAAAATTTTACCTTCCTTCATCAAAATTATATGATCACTATATTTTATTGCTTGATTAATATCATGCAACACCATCACAATTGTTAAAGAATTTTCTTTGTTTAATTTCTTCACTAACTCCATTAATTCGATTTGATAAAAAATATCTAAATATGTTGTTGGCTCATCTAAACAAAGAATGGATGATTTTTGAGCAAGTGCCATGGCAATCCAAACACGCTGTCGTTCACCACCTGATAATGCATCCAAGTTACATGTACGTTTCTGTGTTAAATTCGTTGCTGCCAGTGCCCAGTTTACTGCCGCCTCATCTTCTTCAACATTTTTTTTCATCAATTGTTGATGAGGTACCCGTCCATAAGCAACTAGTTTTTCAATCGTAATATCTTGTGGCACTATGTTTTGTTGATAAACAATTGCAAGTTTTTTCGCAAATTCCTTTGCCTTGTATGCCATTATATCTTTCTGTTCTAACGTTACTGAGCCTTGTTGTGGCATATTATTACGGGAAATGACACTTAGTAATGTGGATTTCCCACAACCATTCGGGCCAATAATCGTCGTGATTTTCCCTTTTTCAATAGTTGTCGTAATTCCATCTAAATGATTTTTCCTCTGATCATAAGATAGTTTAATTTGTGAAACTTTCAATGCACTCACCTCTCTTTACTTATCTTTTCGAATTAAGAAGATTAGGAATGGCCCACCGATTATCGCCATTATTGTTGAAGCTGGAATTTCTAACGGTGCAACTAATATTCTGCCTAGCGTATCAGCAGTCAAAATCAGTAAGGCACCTGCTAATGCTGAGAATGGAATTAGCCATTTATGGTCTGAGCCTACTAACCTTCTTGAAATATGCGGAATTAATAACCCAACAAATGCAATAACTCCTGCTGTAGCAGTTGAAATAGCCGCAAGTAATACCGCTATTGCTGCAATAATTAGTCGTGCACGTGTTACATTAAAGCCTAAACTCTTGGCTGTTTTGTCTTGTAACGCCAATAAATTGCACCACGAAGCTAGTAATAGAGAAGCTAGTAATCCAATCACACCATAAAATGTAATTAAACGTACATCACTCCAAGTTCGCATTGACAAATTAGAGCTACCCGCTCCACCAACCATTATATTCATATAGCTACATAGCGTAATAAACGCTTCTGTTAGACCAGTAAACATCGCATTAATCGCAATACCTACTAAAATAATTTTCAAAGGATTTAAGCCTGATTTCCAGGACAACATGAATACTAAAAAACAAGCGAATGCTCCACCAAAAAAAGCCAATAATGGTGTGAAAAAAAACGCCATTGGAAATAATGTAATGGCTAATAATTTTACAAATGATGCTCCTGCTGAAATTCCTATTACACCTGCATCAGCTAATGGATTGCGCATAACTGCCTGCAATAATACGCCGGCAACAGACAATGCTGCCCCTGCAAATATAGCGACTATAATCCGTGGGAAACGTAAATCTTTAATAACGGAGTAATTTGCATTTTCTTCACCAAAAAAGGCTCTAATAAATTCCATCGTATCCATTTTAATAGAGCCAGTAATTGCAGAATATATAATAACAACTAAAAGCAAAATACTTACAACTATAAAACTACTTATTTTTTTATTCATCTTAGTCCTCTACATTTCTCATTATGGATACATAATGTTAATCAATTCTTCTAGTGCTTGAGGTACTGCAAGGGTTGCTGTTGTTCCAAATAACGGCTCCTCTAAATCATACACACGTCCGTTTTTCACAGCGTCAAAATGCTTCCAAATATCATTCGTAACAAATTCTTCATTAAACATTTCCACAACTTGATCCGGCAATCCATGTGCCAGACGAATAATAATATCTGGATTGCTTTGTTGTAAAAATTCCGTATTAGATGGTAAATACTCTGGTTCTTGTCCGCTCATCACATTTTGACCTCCAGCCATTCTCACTAAATCTCCAATATATGAATTTTCTGTTGCCACCAAATAGCTACCTGGAATACCAAGTAGAATTAATACTTTAGGGGATTCTTTTGATTCTACTTTCATTCGAAGGGCCGCAATCTTTCCTTCAAGCTCTGACACTAACTTTGTTGCTTCATCAGTCCGATCATAATTTTTCCCAATTTCTAAAATAGCAGCTTTCATATTATCAATACTCTGTAAATTTACATATGAAGCGTTGATACCAACTTCATCGAATGTCTTTTTTAAATCTGCCTCTAAAGTTGTCACTGAGAAAACCTCTGTTGGATTCAAGGATTTTACAATTTCCATATCGGGTGACATCGGACTACCAACTTCGGGTAAACCTTCATAGCGTTTAGGTAAATCATAAGCAGTCGTAGGAACAGCAATGACATCTAAATTTAGTGCATCTAAAATATGAGCAACTGCAACTGTCGTTGGAATAATTCGATTTTCAGCTTCAACAGTTGTATTATTTTCATCCTTTTTTTCTTCTACCGTATTTTCATTTTCCTTAATTGAACTAGTGCATGCTGAAAGAACGACAAAAATAATACTTAGCGCCACTATATGTAACTTTCTACTATTTACTTTTGTTTTTATCATGTTCATTCACTCCTTTTAAAAAGCACCCTACTCCTACCTTAGCGAAGTAGATGAGGGTGCTTCCGAAATATTTCAATTGATTTCTTCTTCCTTCATGCGTTTTTTAAAATTAAATAAGATAAATCCACTAACACAGAACAATAAAAGTATACCTATTGGAAAAGCATCACTTGTTTGAGGATTTGTTTCTTTTTCTTTAACTGATGAAGTATTTGTATCACCAGTATTAGTTTTAATAGTCGTGTTAGTGTTAGTGTTAGTGTTAGTGTTTTTTGGGTCCGTTGTAGCTACTACTGCACTACCATCTTCATTTTTCAATGACGCCGGATCCCATACAAAATCTACAGTGTATTCATGATGATAATTTAAGTCATCAATATCCACCTTCATCGTAACTGCAGTCGGTGATGAATAAGAAGGAAGTGCAAATTGGACGATACGTGTATCCTCTGCCTTATCTTCACTAATAACTTTATTACCGCCTGTACTCGATTCAAATTTCGTTATCCACGCACTTTTTTTCATTTTTAGCTGTATTACTGAAGAGCCATTCTTAACAATAATTGTCCCAGGCTTCAAAAAGTAATCATTTGCTATTGAAGCAGATGAAGAATTTGGTTTATTCACTTGATAATTGATTTTGTATGTCCCATCTGCAAGTGCAGCAGATGCGTTTAAAATTGGCGTAACGAAAAATGTTAATAATGAGACTAACATTAAAACAGAAAATAACCTTTTGATAATAAAACCTCCTTTCAATTGATAATCATTATCAACACTATGTAAATAAAAAGGGATATTTAAAAATACCCCTTTTTATTCTGCGTGTTCGACATATTAATGATAATGATAATCATTATCATTAATTTAATAATATTATGGATAAATTAATTTGTCAATACTAATACAAAATAGATTATTTTTCCTATATATATTTATAAGTAAAGTAGGATTTCACAATGCAATAAAATAGAGAATGTAAAATTACATTCACCTCCCTATTTCACCGCTACCCATTCTATTTATCTTTTCAAAGTACTAAACCTTACCATTTAATCTTGGCTTTAACCAAATCATCTCCTTCATTAAGCTGTTTATTTAAATTTCCATAAAATGTTGACATTTTACTAACCAATGGTTATTATATAACCATTGGTTAGTAAATGGCGAAAGTAGGTAATATAGTGAAAAGTAAACAGGCAGAACGGTCTGAAGAAACAAAAAAGCAGATAGTCGAATCAGCAGGTAGGTTATTTTCCGAAAAAGGATACGATTCAGTGACAATACGAGCCATTGCAAAGGACGCGGGGTGTTCCCATACAACCATTTATCTTTACTTTAAAGACAAGGAAGAATTATTACACCAGCTCTCTATGCCACCTTTGGAGGAGCTACACGAGCAATTTCTATATCTTTCGAGCTTAAGTACTTTATCTTCAGAAGACAAATTGAAACAAATCAGTCTTGAATATATCCACTTCTGCCTACAGAATCGGAATTTGTATGATATTTTCTTCAACGCAAAGTCTACAAGGGTAGATGAAGGGGATCCACAACTTGAGATAAATAGACTGCGGATTGAAATCTTTGAAATTATGAAGGAAAGAATTCGAGAATGTCTATCTATTTCAGATGAAGAACAATTATTAGCTTTTTCTCGAATTTATTACTTCAACCTTAATGGCATTCTTAGCACTTACTCGTACCAACATGAACCTCTTAACAGTTTAATGGAAAGATTAACACCAACATTTGATCTTGCAATAGAAATTCTTCTTATAGGCTTTAAAGAAAAATTAAAAAGGGGAAATGAAAATGAAAGCTGAACAAATCTCTGAGCATATCTGGAGCTTAAAGACGTGGATGATTGTTCCGATTCATGTATGGATAGTTATTGAGGAGGATGGGGTCACTTTAGTAGATGCGGGGATGCCGATGATGGCAAAAGGAATTATGAAATTCATAAAGCAACTGAATGCTGGTCCTTTGCGTAGGATTCTCTTAACGCATGGTCATTCGGATCATGTTGGCGCAGTAAAGAGAATATTGACTCAAAATAAAGTACCCGTCTACGCACACGATATTGAAATACCTTATATGGAAGGTGAAGTACTTTATCCAAAAAGAAAGAAACTTGAAAACAACTTGCCGAAACAATTAGCTCAGCCCCTCATTGAGAGTGCGCATGGAAAGTTGCAAACAATTGCTGGACTGACACCCTATTTAACACCTGGTCATTCTCCGGGACACGTTGTTTATTTTCATGAAAAAGATAAAGTACTGCTAGCTGGTGACCTTTTCAACTCTAAAAAAGGAAAGCTTCATCCACCAATGTTTACACCTTATATGGAAGAAGCATTACAAAGCAGTTTAATTGTAAAAGAATTAAAACCCGAGCGATTAGAAGTTTGTCATGGAAGTACGGTATTTCGTCCAGCAGATCAACTAGATGAATATGTTCAAGTAACGACAAAAAAATAGAAAGCTAGCATTAGAGAGAAGGATAATGCCTTGAAATAGAGGATAGGTGTTTCCTTCTCTTTTGTTACGTCTATGTCATTTTCAATGTATCTTTATATCTTATTGTTTGTTAATATCCAACTCACTTAACATTTGGTTCAGTTTTTCTATAGAATCATATTTCACACTTAAATATAGTCAAGCCACGAATGACCAGTTGGAAATTGCTTTTTCAATGTGATTTTTAGCCAATCCTTTTGTTCAGGCAGTAAATAAGGAAGCATAATTTGTAGATCTTTAAAATCTTTTACTCTAACGTTTGCGCTACCACCTTTATAAAGGAGTTGAATCTCGGGCCTCAGGTAAGGTATCTCTTCATTTGTTCTTAAAAATATATCCTCTATTTCTCTTCTAATAGATTTGTCTCGCCTGTATATCCAGGATTGTTGCTCTGTCTCTACTAACATCATTTGAAAAGCCCAGGGGGAACTACTGCTTTTACTCACCCAAATATCATTTGTAGTTTTTAAAAATTCACCTTCTTGCCAAAGAACTAGTTTCCCATTCTCTGCTTTGTATAACATCCAATCTTTTGACAAATGATTATAGATAGTTAATTGTTCCTCTCGAAGTATTATTACATCTATATCATCATGTACCCTGGACTGTTTGCCTAAATGTAAATCTAAAGCCCATCCCCCTGCCATACCCCAATTAATTGGAATAGTTGAAAAGAGCTTATAAATTTCTGTTACCGTGATTGGTTCCCAATTATCTATATCTGTCCTCAAATAATGTCCTCCACAGATCTTTGAAATAAAATTTGATTAAAAATAAGCTACAGCTACAAACAATTTAAAACACCACCGTTTTGAAAAAATATTGATCTAAACGGTGGGATTTAATTGACGCAATAGCATTTTTCAACAAGGTTTCTTATATATTCTCTAAATGATTTGTATCATTTATAAAGTGAATTATCTTTTCCTTATCAGTAAGTTCAATTAAACTAATTCCTGTATCTCCGATTTTAAAATAATAATCCATGTTGATTGGCATTTGGTAAAAAGCACGTAATATATTATTAATTACGCCGCCATGAGCAACAATCGCAATTCGTTTATATTTATTTCCGGTTACAATTTTAGAAAATATTGTTTCAATTCTCATTCGAAATTCTATGAATGATTCTCCATTTTCGAAACGCTCATGAAAAAATTTTGGCTCTGGATACTTTTTTGCTTCTTCAAAGGATAGTCCAGCTTGAACACCATTATTAAACTCCATTAATTCTTCTTCTAATTGCACTGGGCAACCAATAATTTCTCCTAATGTTTCAGCGGTTTCACGTGCTCTTTTTAACGTACTTGCCCATATAAAATCTGGTGGGAAATCATTTTTTACTTTTTGTGATAAACTTCCCACTTGCTTTCTACCTCTTTCTGTTAATTCAAAATCAGCTCTTCCTTCATGTACGTTTAAAATATCTGCTTCTGATTCTCCGTGTCGAATTAATAGTATTTGCATGTCTTTTCCTCCTAAATCTTTTAAATCCAAATCGTATGAATCTAAATATTGAATAATACAATGGGTTAGTTATAAAAGTATGTTTTATCTAATGTGTAGGATTTTCAATCTTTCACTGAATTCCCCATTTATATATGTATGTATCGAACTAACCTCAACAATAGTGAGAAGCGACTGTTCTAATGAACAATAACACCAGTCAGTTGCACAACATGATGTTTAAGTCTTCTTAATAGTAACTTTGCCCTCTTTATTTTCTGCATGATTCCATTCAACTTGTATTTCAAATGTCCCTTCTTCAAAGAATAAAGGGAATCTTCTTCGAATAGATTCCTGCATTGGAAGGTTATATGCTTCCCTTATATTTACCCAAACTGCCTTTCCTTCTGGGCCATTTTCAAGTAATTCTCCTTTGAAATCTTTTGTGATGTAGTTAAAAATCATATATCTATCCATCGCAACAGGATTTACATATTCATAGAGACCTTTAAAAATAAGGGTTGCTTACCTCTAATCCAGTTTCTTCTTTTACTTCTCTAATTGCACTTTCTACTATACTTTCAGGAAATTCAACTTTGCCACCTGGTGGAATAAACCCTTTGAAATTATCGTGTTGTCTATCGAGCAGTAAAACCTTGTCTTCATTTTGAATCATTCAAACAGTCCACATTTTATAATTTACAGAATTACTCATTATTTACCCCATATTTTTTCTTTCAATTTTACCATATTCCCTTTTTTACTTTTTACACAAAATTCCCCTTTCGTATTATAAGGTCAGCTAGATAAATCTAGTTCGTTGGGACATAGTAATTCCGACCGAGAGTTTAAACAATAAGCTTCACAACTCTTTGCATTCGAATTAATCCGATCACTTCTCAGTATAGGTGAAAAAATCACAGTACTTTACTTAAAAAATAGAAAGATTGACAGGTTTTAATCCACCCTATCATTTTCTGTAATAATTGTAAAAAATAAAATAAAACGGTAACCAGGAAATTTTCCCACTGGCAACCGTTTAAAAATTTAATACACTATTTTCTATTTAACTAAATATCAAATTGCTAAGCATTTTAAAGCCTATAGATTTTGTCCCTATCTTTAATCATTTTTACAACATTCATCACTAAAATGCGCACAGCAAGTAAAATCATTTTCACTTGGTATTCTCTTAATATTTTGCAGCTTCAGACGATGGATTTAAAATGTCTTTTACTTGTTCTTCTGTCACATCATAGTTGTAAAATTTAGCATAGTAATGTTGAATTTCTTCGGTCATATTATAGTCGAATATTTCGGGATGATTGTGCTGTGCCATCCATTTTAACATAAGTGGTGCATCTCCATTTGGTGGATACCAGCGATAAATACCTAGCGGCACTTTATACACTTGTTTATTTTTTACTGCTTTTAGCTGACTCCAATCTTGACCATCAATCGTATTATTGAATAAGTCTTCTGGCTGTGTTTCAGTAAAGTTAGTTATATAGATAATATCTGGATCCCAGGAGGGCCCTATTTTTAATTTGTACTATAGACGACTTAAAAGCTCAAGATCCACTGAGAGAAAAGAAGTTCGCAAGTGACAATCCTTTGTGCACACCCCGCTATGGCCATTTGGTTTTCATTTCGTTGTAGCTGCTTGAATTTCAAAGAAAGCCCAATGTTCTCTAGGAATATCTATAAAGATTTGTTCCGTTTCTTCAGTTGGTAATGGTCGAGAAAAAATTCGATTGAGTATCTTTACTGCCTGTGCACGTGTTAATCTCTCTTCCGGTCTAAATTGGCCATCACCTGAGCCAATCATTATACCCATTGCGCTAATGCGGTCGATTTCTTTTGCTGCCCAATGCGTGGATGCGACATCACTGTACGTTTCGCCATTCGTTGTTAGTTGACAATACTGGTTATCTGTAGACGCTTCTGCACATTGCTGATCTATCCATCTTACAGCAATAACTGCCATTTGGGCTCTCGTCATCATATCATTTGGAGCAAATATACGATCTTGACGTCCTTGCATAATTTTTTGTGTACGAATATACTCAATTTCATTTTTTGCCCAAGTCGCAGCTGTATCCACATAAAATAGTTGAGATGCTACTGGTACATCATTGTTACTCAAATTTCTTGCCAGCATTGCTGCCATTTGTGCACGTGTGACATATGCATTCGGACGGAAAGTACCATCTGTGTAGCCTTGTATATATGAAGTAAATGCCCTATCTACCTCTACTGGCTGTTGTTCTTCTTCCTGCCCTTGTTCTACATATAATAAAGTAAAAGTAGAAAAATGCTCTACATCGAAGACAATACCCGTTTGTCCTTTCGAAAATTCTACAATACGCCCACGAATTAATTCGACTGTTCCATTGCTATGCTCTACGTAAATCATGATATTTTCTTGCTGAGCTGAAGTAAGGTTCGCTGGTAATGGCAATAACAGTGTCACGGGACGATTTTGTAGATTTGTGTCAATAGTTACTGGTTGACCGACGAGCTTTACATTCGCACCATGACTTTGTTGTAAGACTAATTCTGCTTGTTTAGCCCTATCTTCGATGGCTTTTTGCAGTAGTGCATTTTTTATCTGTATCATTCGAAAATAAATATCGTCATTGAAATCATCCATTGAAGCAAAAGGAACATCTATCTTGACTAGTCCCATATCTATGCCAAAATTAGATTTGCCCTCTAGTAATCGTTTAGCGGCCTCTCGAGCGAGTATGACCTTTGTTTCACTTGCTGGTTGTTCCATGTCGGGAATCATAAGTCGAGGTCTTTTTTCTTCCTTGTTCGCTAATTTGCGAAGGAACTCGTTGGCATTTGCAACTGTAAAATTCACTGTATCTTGGAAATTACCGTTACGAAATTCACGTGTTAATACTGTTTGAATGAGTACCTCATCTGGCATACTAGGATCTACAACATTCACCAAAAATTGATTGATTGGTTCTACAGGGTCTGTACTTGGTGTAATGTATCCTCCATCTGCTGGTACATCGTTTTTAAACCATTCAGCATAGAATAGTAGATTCCCTTTCCCCATTTGAAACATTTGTCCAGCTTTATACGAAATACCTTTGCCATCAGCCTTCGTATTCCATCCTACAAATGTGTAGCCTGTTTTCCTTAAATTATCGGTGTTTCCGAGTACTGTAATTGTTTCGTAACCTTTATATCGCTTCGAATCTGTTGGCACTTTCCCCCCATCAGCTCCATTACTGTCATACGTAACGGTATATGTTGGTATTGCACTAGTCGTAAAACTCCAAGTAGTATTATTAGTAACTCCGTCATACATATTTCCAGCTAAATCCATAAATGCTCCTGCATCAATATGAATGCTGTAAACGGTGTTATAGTCCAAATCCACTGTCGGATTTATTGTCACAGTTTCATTAGTGATCGAAACGTTTGCTTGTGAAATACCGATTGTTTCAATAATTTGATTAGTTGAAGCATTTCGAATGAGAATGTTTTTACTAGCTACAGGTAAGATTTTTTCATTAAACGTTAACACGAGATTACCTGTAGGCAGCGCATTAGTTGCAAGATGCGCTGGGTAATAGGTTATTATTTCCGGAGCCTTTTTATCAAACTTCACCATTGCTCCTGTTGAAATCTCTGTAACCTGTGAGCCATCATTCCCCGCTAAATCTTGATAATCAATTGTAAAGTTAATAGGTCCATCTGTATCTACTGACTTTAGTGTATAGTTTGCTTGCCATGTTTTAGCATCGCCATCACCTTTATCACTTACATTTGCTGTTTGTCCTAATATAGCTATTTTGGGCGATTGAATGTCCTCACTTGTTTCAAAATCAATAGTGATAATATTGCCTACTTTAGCAACTGTAGGGTTCGTATTATTTGATACCATTGTCAACTTTTTTACTGTTGGCTTTTTACTATCCACTATGACGAAGCTTCCATCAGTTACGCTCGTTACCTCTGTTGCCGAATTGCCTAGTAAATCTTTAAAGTTAATCGTAAAAGGTGCTGTTCCCTCCATATCACCATTAGCTATAACATGAGTCGCTTGCCAGTTCGTTTCAGCTCCACTTACAGTAGCAGTTTTTCCTGCAATGGTAACTGTTGGTGTTTGGATATTTTTATCTGTTTTTATTGCTAATGTGATTGTGTCGCCTTCCTTAGCCTTTGTCGGATCGAAATTAGTAGATTTGATTGTCACCTCTACAGCTTGTGGCAGAGTTTTATCAATCACAAATGAAATCGTTGAGGTATTACCTACATTATCTGTTACAACCAACGTATAACTTCCAATTGACGTTACAGTGCTGCCATTTGTAAAGGAAGATCCATTCAAGGTAGCCGTTCCTTCATTAAAGCTAATAGTAATGTCAGTGTTATATATACCTCCATTTGAAACCCCTGTTATAAAAGGAGGCGTTGTATCTAACCCAATTGTATCTGAAAATACATTCGATATATTACCTGCTGAATCTTTTAGTTGCATATATACGGTTTTACTACCATCCCCGCTTGATAATGTCCAACTTTTCGAAGACACTTTTGACTCCCAACTGGACCAAGTAGATCCATCATTTGAAAAGCGCATATCTATCGCTTCTCCTTCTGTATCCGTTGCCGTCATTGTTAAAGTAACATTCGAAGAACTTGTATATGCTGCTCCATTATTAATTAGAATAGTGCCTGTAGGAGCGTGATTTTTAGTAATCAGGATAGTAAACTCCTTATCAGACGTGTTGCCAGCCTGATCCGTTACGCTTATCGTAATGCTATAACTATTTTTCGTATCATAGGTAAACAGCGCATTTGTTTTTAATACATTGCCATCAATCGTAAAGAAATTTGTATCCCCAGACTTTAATGCATACCTGAATGTTTGTGCACTACCTGAATCTGTTGCTGTCAATGTCCCAATAGGTGTACCTATAGGTGCCTTTTCTTGGACTATCGTATTAGTAAGTTGAATATTAGTAGGTGGTGTAGCATCATAGAATATTTGTAATTCATTGGATGCTTTATTAAATGTACCACTACTATTCGTAACAACCTTTTCAGGAATTTTAACTTTCACAACTCCATCCGCAATTGGTGATATTATGCCAGTAAATATAGTGCCATCCCCATGAACAGACAATACATTTCCATTTGTAACACTTACATTCCATACCTTAAAATCTACCACTGGCTCACTGAATGCGATTGATATAGTAATTGGATTACTATTTGTTAGACTACTGTGGTTTGATGATATTGTCACGGTTGGATTTGTATTGACATTTAAATTCATCGCATAGCTTGTACTAAAATTAATACCATCACTTACCTTAAATGTAAAAGATGAAGTAGATCCATTATCCATTAGATATTTTAAATGACCCGTATCTAAAATAGCTTTACTAATAGTAGTCATACCATTTGTAATCGCTTCTCCAGCATCCACTTGCTGATTATTATTGCTATCTATAAAGAGCTGTCCGCTATTTGGGATTGTAACAATTTGTATCGCTTGCAACGTATCTCCAGCATCTTCATCCAAAAACGCAAAGGAAGTACTATTAAATGTATACACTTGACCTTCATTTACATTTACGGTTCCATCACTCGATGTTGGAGGTTTATTTAACCCAACGGTTGTTACTTGTTGCATCATATAAGCACTCTTATTGCCATCAGCATCTTTGACAATGACATTGAAATAATAAATTGTATTAGCGGCGAGACCTGTAACAATAAACGAAGTAATATCTTTGGCATAACCGCTTCCTAAAGGTGTCCCATTCGATTCAATGTTACTAACCGTATCCATATTATGGCTACTAGATTGATAGACACGGTATTGTAAATCCTCTTGAGTTGTTAAATCGTCAGATGCTTTAACCCAATCCAACTGTACGCCTGAGGCCGTTATGTTTGAGGCCGTAATCGCATCATTTGTAATGGTTGGTGGGTTACTTGGGTTAGGAATATCAATTGTAAATTGTGTAAATGTTATATCCCATATGCCTGCAAAAACAGTTGGTATATATTGTACACTCGCAGTAATAACAAATGAGTTAATACCATTTATATTTATCGGAATATCATAAATAGGATTAGAATTGGCAACTGTCTTAAAGGTTACAGGATTTCCCTTTGGATTTCCGTCTATATCATACCCTTGAATCTTTAAGCTCAACGCATCGTTTTCCATATGTGGATTTATCGTATCAATTTTTAATGATTTTAAATCGAAGATACCATCAGTAAAGCCTTCCCCAGCAGAAATTTTTATTGATTTGGGTGGTGAAAATTCATTTGCATCAATATAATAACCAGCTGGATATGGTTGCCCATCACTATACTTTAATAAATCAAAACCATTATCCTCAGGAATACCACTAACTATAAAGCCATTAGTTGTATCATTTAGCCAGGATGATTGCGTTAAATCTTGTGTACACTTTGGAAAATTGGGTGTATCGCAAGTTGCGGCCTCCACTTTTAAAGGAGACATCAAGCTTATCCCAGTCAACTGGCTAAAAGTAATTAGCATTGAACATAGCGTTATAATTAAAATCTTTTTTCCCATTTTTGTACTCCTTTTTAGTTGTTTCACACCCTTCGATGAATTCATTCCTATGCCCTAGGAGGCCACTCTCCATATAAACAAATAATGAAATTTACCCCCAAATACGGTTGCATATTATTATGTGCGTGACTTCCACCCACTGGTTCAATGGTTAATGCGTTCATTGTAGTATTCCCTGAAACAGAATAGACAGGGTGAGAACCTCTCCCTTGTTGTTCCGTCCATATTGCTCCTGTTGGCTCAGTATTTGATGTTTGGTCATTGTTACATGTAGCGCTATGATTATGCCTAGGCATTTGTGTTGTTAATAATGTAACAGTTGCCAAACCTCCAGCTGCGCCAATATTCCTTGTCGTTAATCCTGCACCTGTTCCTTGATGAATCGCTGCCCGACCATTTAAATTTGGTAAAGCAAAGGTTGTCTTTCCATCTCCTCCATATATGGTTCCTAAAATGGCAAATAAGGCGCTGTTCGACTGAATATTTAATAGTTGACCATTACAAAAAGCCCAGTCTTGAGGTGCAAAAGTACCACCAAAAATTCTAATTTCTCCAATATACGCTTCTGACATTTTTTTCACTTCCTTTGTTATTAATTTCTTGGAGGGTATATGCCTATTAAAGCAATGCAATAATTTCCCACACTGTAGGGCTGCATATTCTGATGTGACTGCGAATATCCTGATGGAGATAAAGCTTGTGCATTCATATGGGTATTAAGTTGATTAGATGCATACATATTAACAGCGGTTGTTCCCCATACATTACTAGTAGCTACTTTCAACGTAGCACTTTCCGCACTAGCAGTCACAACATGTGTATGTGCAGGCATCTCATCACTTGTTAACGTATGTGTCTCCTGTCCAGCTTTTTGTCCGAGTGTCACACCGTTTCCTACATGAACCGGAACCCTTCCTCTTAAATCAGGTAAGGCAAATGTGGTAACTCCATTCCCACCATAAGTTATGCCTAACAAGGAAAACAAAGCTTGGTTTGTATTAATTGACAGTAATTGCCCGTCACATAATGCCCATCCCCTTGGAACACGTCTAAAGCTAAATAATTTAATTTCACCTACAAATGGATCACTCATTATTACATTCCTCCTATTCAAATGATGGGTAAAAACCGGAAAGCGCAATGATATAACTAATTGTTAAAAACGGCATTACATTATCATGCGGCAAATTTTCACCAACACTTGAAACGATTGTTGCATTCATTGTGCTATTTGGTGGTTGTGTTGAATACTGCATGTTTTTGGCCCATACCGCATTTTCTGGACTAGGTGTTGTGCCTTCCAGTGAAGAAGCATTTACTTGATGCGTATGAGCTGGAAGTTGTGATGCATTTAACACCACAGACTCTACCCCTCCCATTTGACCGATCGTATACTGAGTGCTCGTTACTGGGTTGTGTCCTTGGTGTACTACGACTCTACTTTGAAAATTCGGCAAGGCAAATGTCGTCTGTCCATTCCCTCCATACATAGTACCTATGAGTGAAAAGAGCAAATCATTATCAGCAATAGATAATAGTTGCCCATTGCACAAACTCCATCCTTGTGGTGCATAATTACCTGCAAACATTCGAATTTCACCGATATATGGTTCCATTACTAACACCTTCCTTTAAGAATTAATATTTAAATTGTATATATAAGTAAATGAGTGCTGAAAAATGAATGATCGTAATCACCATTACAAAAAGTATAAAAAACATATTTTCTAACAAGATTGATAGAAACTACCTTCTATATTAATTATGGAAATGAATAGATAAACTTTTTACTTTAATCTAAATAAACAACCTCCATTGTGTGATTGACAGACAATTTCTTTCAAAAAGTACACTCAATTTTAAAATACTAAAGAAAGAAACCAAATAATATTGACAAATGTTAATGATTTGAGAATTAACAATTAAAAATATCCTTAACTATCTATAAGAGTTTCTTTCTTCTTTCATTGTTCAGAGAATTACAAGCAGAAATGATGAACCACCTTTTCTAAGAAAATAAGTTGATATAAGAAAAGTCGATAAAAGGATGTTTACTCATCCTCTTAATCGACTTTTCTTATACTGCATCTATTTCACATTAATATGCCAACACTTAACTGGACAAAAATTATAAGGCCTATCATTTGAGTACCACTAGTGTTAAGCAAAGCGTTATTTGCATGTTATTTAATAATCAATGAACATTATCATCAAATTCAAGAACAAGCTGGTCAAGTGCTTGAATATATTCACTTTTGCCTCCAAAACGGAAATTTGTATGTTTTTAATTAGTATAAATCTCCTTATAAATCATCTCGATTTCTTGTGAAAAGGATTTTATTTGGAAGGCTTCTGAATAAAGTTTATCCTCAGAAGATGCCACTACTTGTTGCAGTTTTTCTTCATAGGTTTGTACAAAATGATCAAGTGTTGGAGTTTTTAATTTTAGTGCATTCGCAATCCCTTGGATGATTTTCACACGATAATAATCCTCTTTTGGCATTCTAGGAATATCCCATTCTCCGTCGTGATTTATAAAAATTCCTCTAAGAGGAACTGCTGAAAAATCAAAGTATCTTCCTTCTTCATTTGGTATAGAAAATGGATCAATTAATAAGGAAGCATAACGAATATAGAGCAGATATTCTTGATGGATGGGCTCAAGATGATTAAAATTTTCTATATCTTGTCTTTCTATGCTTTTTGGGTGTAATGGATAATTATCATCTACCATAAACTGTAATAGATTAAGCGGTTGAATATTGAAGTGTTTCACAATTTCCATCATTTCTTTCCAATAATTTAATAAATACCGAATCGTTGTATAAGTAATGGGACCTTCAGGATAAAGTTTATAAACATACTTCGTTACGGTATTGGCATCAAATATTGCTTTTAATGAAAAAGCATTCATAAATAAAGGAGGATGGACGTACAACGAAATATTTCTTGTCTCTGCTTCAAGAGGAGATGCTAATTTTTTTAATTGAATCCCTAAATGACGAAACAGTTTAGTTAATTCAGCCACTCTATTCGATATTGAGTAAGTTGATCCGATATAAACTGTTTTTTTTATGCCTGTTGTCAATACTTCATTTGATGGCATACTACCTAACCATCTAGTATCCCCGTAATATGTTGAAAAGCTAATTACCTCAGCCTGAGGTGAAAGATTATTTAATAAATTTGAAATTAAATGACTAGAGCCAAATGTAGGCGAAATTAATATAAAACAGCTAGCATTCTTCAACACGGTAGAATCGATTTGCGCTAATACTGATAAATACGAATCTGTTGTAATGCTAAGCACAATAGTATCCCAATTACCAGATACTGAATGATAACCTTTAAATAAAGTATCAATTGTACATTCTCCTGCAACAGACTGATGTTGTTTATTTTGTACATATACATTAAGTGCAAGTTGATGTTGCATGACGTTTTCAAAGAAAGCCTTGGAGCGTAAAGATTCTCGACCAGCAATAGCTACTTTACTATTAAAATAATTTTTGAAATTTACAGCTAGTTGAATTGCTGTTGGCCCAGTTCCTAGCAATAAAACGTTATTAAAATCAGTCATTGCCATCTCCTCGTCCATATATGTCATTGTACTTTTTGATACAAAATAACATCAAATACACTTTGAGGATGTATAATTTCCTCAACTATATGCCATTTCGTTTCGTCTACTTTTTGCATGGGATAATTAAAAAGAGACTTTAACCCATTACCATAACGCATCGCAATTAGCACATCTTTATTAGTTAAATCATATAATTGATCTAATATGGCATATTTATTGCTAACAGTTGAACTAAATATAATATGACTAATCTGTTTTATAACTGTTAGTTCCCCTACTGTCTTCTTATCAATTTGAATTGATAAATGTCTTCCTAATATATTTACTACATGTCTTCCCAACCGAACCGCTTCATCATCAATATCAATTCCAAAAACTTCTGCGCCAGTTCGTTCCGCAACCATTAATAATGTTAAAGGGAAAGCCCCAGAACCTACCATGAGTATTTTCGACTGACTGTTAATGTGAAAATCCCCAAATTCCTTTTCAATGCAGTCCTCTATATTACGAAAATAATCAGTTATCTCCTCGTTTTCTAATCCCAATACTAAAGCTCGATATTTTTCTACGATTTGGATACAAACAGAAGAATTATTTCTGAGATTTTCAATTAATGCTATGATTTCAATCGATAGCTTTAGATGATTCCAATGTTTTTCATTGTCACGATTTGTAATAAAAGAAGAATAATTATCGATTAGCTCACACAACTCTAAATACTCAACTTTGAGATGGTTATTGTGTTGATTGATTATTAACTTAAATTTTTTATCAAAGTAATGTAATTTCTTTAAAAACAAATCTACATCCTTCACTTGCCCCACTCCTATGTTTGAGGATTAAAGTTCAATATATGCCGTTTCTTTTAATACTATTTCATCGCTTCCTTGGATATGTTTCCTTTCACAATAAAAACGAGCCATAAATATTGCCGCTTCGGTAGTAAAACTAGCGATTTATATAAATTAGTAAAATTAAATTAAGTTTTACTTATAATGAAAGATGTAGTATTTTTTCAATATTAATTCACTTACATTTCAAGTGGAGGTTGCTAAAACACAGTCTATTTTGAAAGCATCCATGAAATTAGGAGCTATATCAAAAATGGCAAAAGCATTTGCATTTACTTTTTCACGCGGAATATAGAGGGTAGTTGAAGTGGCTAGAGATGTGCTACAAAAAGAAGATAACTAGAAAGTTTAAAAAAGATAAAAAATGCAATTCAAGTTCAACTTGAATTGCATTTTCTCACGATTGGATGAGGCAATGTACTAAGACTACAAAATGCACATAGCTTCACAAGTAAGCCTAATTACCTCACCCAACTTTACGAAAGAGTTTTTGGGATAGTAATAGTACCTAACTTTAAATTATTAAGCGTTTAAATTAAATTTACTAACTCTAGTGAACGTTTTAATATTTTCGCCATTTGTGCACGTGTTAAATTACTTTGTGGGTTTAAATAGCCATTAGACCCTGTCATAATGTCTAATGCTTGTAATTCGGATACTGCTTGTAATTCGGATACTGCTTGCTTCGCGTAGTCAAATACTTTATTAGCATCTTTGTACGTTAAAGCATTTTTATCAACTGTTACTTTATAGCCTTTGTATTCAAGCATACGCAATATAATTGCTGCTGCTTGTTGACGTGTAATATTTGCATTTGGATTAAATGTTGTGGCATTGACACCTTTTACAATACCAATCTCTGCAAGTGCTTGTACCTCTTTTTCATACCATTTGCCTTTCACATCCGTAAACGCAGTTTCTTTATTGGATGAAATATTTAAAGCACGAGCTATCATTACTGCAAATTGCGCACGCGTGATGTTTCTATTTGGACTAAATGTTGTGGCTGATGTACCTGTTGTTATGCCAGCTGCATATAAAGCTGAAATTTCATCCTTACTGAATACATTGTCGATATCTGTAAATGGATTTTCAACAATAGCATCATTTACAATATTTGTATCTTCTTCTACGATTGTTGCTTCTCCCTCTAAAGCAGGGACATTAAACGTAAAGAATAATGTGTACGCCCCATAGCCTAAGCTTCCTGAATCGACAAATATTTTCGTTACGCCATTTTGATCTTGCACTAATGGTAAACGAACCACGCGCACTTGATCCAATTTTTCACCTTTAGAACTAATAATCTCGATATCTTGTTGCTTACCTTCTGCATCAATATAAGCAAGTGTTTCGAAACCATACGCCTTACCGATTAGTGTCATTTCGATATAACGTTTATCATCAATTGTCACTAATTCTGCTTTCGTGAAGTAAGGTGCTAGGTAGTTCGTAATAAAATCAGGTATTTTACCATTTGGATCAGCTTCCATTTTATATGTGATTGGCTGGCGAGTAATCTTTTCATTTGTTATTGTCTTCGTTGCAGTTACATTTGAGGTAATTGTCTTATTAGCAGTTACCGCTTCAAATACAAGGTTATCAAGTGTCTCCATTTCAAATGAAAGTGTAGCCGTTTTTTCATTTGCTATAGGGACTAATGATGCTGCTTTATTTGACCATTTTGCAATTTCTTTACCATTTTGTTTCACAATAAATTGTTGCAAATTGTTACCTGTATTCAATGTAAGCGTCACTTTATATTTGTTATCTTCAAATACAGTGTTTGCTTTTTGTAAGAATGCTATTAGTTCTTTTGCATTCTGTTGAATCTCAAATTTCACTGCGCCCTCTTGAATAAAGTTACCTACCGTTTGGTCTAGCTTTGTTTCATCTTTAGGTAAATCTTTTTTCATCTGAGGAATTGGAATAATTGGGCCACTTGTAATTGGGAAGGTTGTACTATCACTTATTTTCGAAAGTGAAGATTCATGAAATTCTAAATAGATATGATAGTCATGATGATAGTTCAAATCCTCAATATCTACTTTTACCCATGCATTATAACGCCCAGATATGCTTGGTAATGCAAATTGAACTATTCGGATATCATTTGTATCAGTAATTGTAGTAGGTGTTACGCCATTCACTGTAAAGTCAGTAATCCACGAACTATTTTTTAATGTTAATTGAACTTGGTATGAAGAACCATTTCTCACGACATACGCTGGTTTAATAACATACTGGTCCATCATTGAAGTACCCGAACCTGACCCCTTTATGAATGTATAGTCTACTGTATACAGCCCATTAGTTGATTGCATTGTACTGCCACTTGGTAATGCTCCAGCATTTGGGACACTTGTACTATCATTAACCTTTGAAAGTGATGCTTCATCTATCTTAGTAGCTGTTACATTGGCTGTGATCGTTTTATTATTCGTTACTGCTTCAAAAACAAGGTTCTCTAATGTGTCTATTTCAAATGAAAGTGTAGAAGATTTTGTATTTGCAAAAAATACTAATGAAGCTACTTTTGGATTGGACCATTTTGCAATTTCTTTACCATTTTGTTTCACAACAAATTCTCGCAAGTTATTTCCAGTATTTAAAGCAAGTGTCACTTTATATTTGTTATCTTGAAATACGGTACTTGCTTTTTCTATAAATGTTGTGATCTCTTTTGCATTTTGTGGAATTTCAAATCGAACTTGTCCTTCTTGAGTAAAGTTCCCTGTATCCCCTTCTATCGTAGTTGTCCCATTACTTGTTGTTTGTTCAGAGTTTCCAGTGCTAGAGTTGGAATTGCCATCGGTATTTGAATTATTATTGTTCTCCCCAGAACCTGATTCACTGCTGTTAGTATTTCCTTCTGAACCACCCTTCGTTTGCTCTGTTTGTTGAGAATGTTCTTTTTCCTCAGTTTGATCTGTTTGCTGCGATTGTTCTTTTTCCTCAGTTTGGCCTGTTTGCTGAGACTGTTCTTTTTGCTCAGTTTGGCCTGTTTGCTGAGATTGTTCTTTTTGCTCAGTTTGGCCTGTTTGCTGAGATTGTTCTTTTTGCTCAGTTTGGCCTGTTTGCTGAGATTGTTCCTTTTGCTCAGGTTGTTTTGTTTGCTGAGACTGTTCTTTTTGCTCAGTTTGTTTTGTTTGCTGAGATTGTTCTTTTTGCTCAGTTTGGCCTGTTTGCTGAGACTGTTCTTTTTGCTCAGTTTGGCCATTTTGCTGAGACTGTTCTTTTTGCTCAGTTTGTTTTGTTTGTTGAGATTGTTCTTTTTGCTCAGGTTGTTTTGTTTGCTGAGACTGTTCTTTTTGCTCAGGTTGTTTTGTTTCCTGAGATTGGTCTTTTTGCTCAGTTTGTTTTGTTTCCTGAGACTGTTCTTTTTGCTCAGTTTGGCCTGTTTGCTGAGACTGTTCTTTTTGCTCAGGTTGTTTTGTTTGCTGAGACTGTTCTTTTTGCTCAGGTTGGTCTGTTTGCTGAGATTGTTCTTTTTGCTCAGTTTGGCCTGTTTGCTGAGACTGTTCTTTTTGCTCAGGTTGTTTTGTTTCCTGAGATTGGTCTTTTTGCTCAGGTTGTTTTGTTTGCTGAGACTGTTCTTTTTGCTCAGGTTGTTTTGTTTCCTGAGATTGGTCTTTTTGCTCAGTTTGTTTTGTTTGCTGAGACTGTTCTTTTACCTCAGTTTGTTTTGTTTGCTGAGACTGTTCTTTTTGCGCAGGTTGTTTTGTTTCCTGAGATTGGTCTTTTTGCTCAGTTTGTTTTGTTTGCTGAGACTGTTCTTTTACCTCAGTTTGTTTTGTTTGCTGAGACT
>NZ_JBIVOH010000002.1:642487-862251 GCF_044754025.1 Lysinibacillus sp. NPDC093197
CTGTTCTTTTACCTCAGTTTGTTTTGTTTGCTGAGACTGTTCTTTTTGCTCAGTTTGGCCTGTTTGCTGAGACTGTTCTTTTTGCTTAGGTTGTGGTGTTTCTTCACAAACCCGTTTGCTCTCCGTAACATTTGAAAGTACTAGGTAAACAGTGTACCTATTGTCATATGTGAAAGGTATAGGTTTTTCCAATTTAACGTATATGTCAACCCAAGCTCGGATGGGGTTATTATATTGGTCGATTGCGAATGTATATACTTCGTTTTCTTCTTTATCTTTTTGCCTTTTAATAGCTTCTTTTAACTCACCACCCGACTCAACTTTAAAACCTCTGTACCATGTTGTAAACGCTTTTGGCACCGTAATATCTACCGTATAGCGACCATCTTGTTTTTTAATAGTAGCCTCTTTCTTTACATAGCCACTCTTAACCATTACTGAGTCTTCTTCCGTTACTGAATTATCTTGCGGATTAGCTTTTAAAACATTAAAATTTGCTGAGTAGTCAATTGTGCAACTAGCTTCGGTATTCTCTTCCGCCTTTACTTCCATGCCAAGGTAAGGTAATACTGCACCAAAAATGAGCAATACCATTGCTACATATTGTATAAATTTCTTCATACCTACTCTGCCCTCCTGAATATTAAAATTATTTTCAATCACTAGGAATCCAGAATTTTTGATTAGTTAAACCTATCTTGAGCGTTTCTACCTCCTTTTAAAGCTTTTACTAGTACTACCCCTAAATGATTACCATTCTCAATTAAGAACAAAAGAAAACATCTATGGTTAATTTCATAAATGTTTAAAAGTATACAACTTCCTCTAATTGATAATGATTCTCATTATAATTTTATTATATATTTCTCATTATTCTTGTCAAGAAAGTTAAAATATTTGGTTAGATATATTTTTGTGTCATTAAACTGTCACTTAAATATAAATTATAAAATCCATAAATCATGTAACTAGTTATATTTCTATTATGCCCTCAATCATTACCTTAAATCTTCAGTAGAATTATGTAGGTACTAATACTTTCATGCATTCGAATAATCACTGTTACTTCATATATTTACTCCATTTTTTTGTAGGAGAGCCTTCGCAAGCTATTTTGACATATTCCATTAATACTTAAAATTGTAGTGCTGTATTAAAGAATAAAAGCGCAATAACGTACTATATGTATTTTAGTATATATGATTATATGAGGATATCTTGAAAGGAGTGGTCCTCTTGAACATTACATCTTTTGTCTTTTACTGTTTTATTGTTACATTTACACCAGGGCCAACTAATATTGTTATATTATCTACTGTGCATAATTCTGGGACAAAAAAAGCAATGGAATATACTTATGGAGCAACGATTGCATTCGGTTTCTTACTTGCTATTTCTGCAATGTTAAATACGATATTGGCAACGATTATTCCTAAAATTTTAATTGTTATGCAGATCATTGGAAGCTTTTATATGTTGTATCTTGCTTATCAAGTTTATAAAATGGATTCATCAAAAACTAATGTAAACAAAACGGGTACCTTTATGTCAGGGTTCCTTACGCAGTTTTTAAATCCTAAAGTAGTGCTATTTACAATGACTGTCATTCCTACCTACATTATGCCCTATTATGTTTCAATACCTGCTGTTACAGTAGGTGTTCTCACTGTAACTGTTATTGGATTTTTAGCATTTATTACATGGGTACTTTTCGGCACAATCTTTAAGGAGTTTTTACAAAAGCATAAGAAAATAGTGAATTTATTGATGGCATTATTTTTACTTTATGCTGCAATCATGATATGGATATAGCTAAGCTATTTGAGAGGTGAATTACATGGATAAATTTATCTATAAAAAATCGGCAGGTATTACCGCTTTATCAGCAAGTATGACTGACTTTTCATATAAAAAGCACTCTCACAAAGAGTATGCAATCGGTGTTACATTACGTGGTATTCAACACTATAACTTAGAGGGCAGTTTACAATTGTCCTATCAAAACGGCATTATGATTTTTAATCCTGAACAGGTTCATGATGGAATGGCACATGACAAAACAGGTCTTGATTATATAATGCTATATATTGAGCCGGAATTGCTTTTAGAGGTTATTGAGAAAAAAGATTTCGTTCGTTTTTCAAACCCTATTGTTTATGATTATAGACTTCAATATAGAATAGTAAGTCTTGCTAATGCAATATTAAACGATAAAGATGAGGCATTGTGTAGTGAATTACTATTATCTCTCACAGATAACCTTGTTGAGACTGATTTTTCTACAGA
Organism: Lysinibacillus sp. NPDC093197; assembly: GCF_044754025.1. Classification (NCBI taxonomy): domain Bacteria; kingdom Bacillati; phylum Bacillota; class Bacilli; order Caryophanales; family Bacillaceae; genus Lysinibacillus; species Lysinibacillus sp. NPDC093197. The sequence continues at coordinate 644,774 of NZ_JBIVOH010000002.1, forward strand.
ATGGAAGAAAGATGACACTCTAATAAATAAAGCAAAGGATATGCTTCATACCGACTCAGAAAAAATACCTAGACTTGATGAAATTTGTAGAGAACTTGAATTATCGAAATTTAAGTTTATTCGATCTTTCAAGGCTCACACTGGCATTTCACCATACCAATATTTTCTTAACTGTAAGATAGAACGTGCAAAGCAGCTAATAGAAAAAAATAGAGATATTTATTCAGTTGTCGCTGAATGTGGTTTTGTTGATTTAACCCATCTAAATAAACATTTTAAAGGTGTTTATGGAACGACAGCGTTTGAGTATTTTTCATATGTAAATTGAACGTATTATCTTTCTTATTAGTATTTCGGATATCTCCGATTTTAATTACTCGATGCATTAGGTGGGAGATAATTTTCAGCATAAAAAAGAAAGGTGATGAGTTCATGGAATTTGATACAAAAATTAAAATTGTTTTAAAAGATGACCTTGAAATGTGGCAAAAATTGAACGTAACAGCATTCCTAATGAGTGGAATTGCGGGAACTCAAAACATTATTGGACAACTCTATTTAGATAAGGATAATGCTCAATATTTACCTATGTCACAGCAACCAGTTATGATCCATTCTTCTAGTGGTGAACGTTTGAATGAGCTTTTACAATAGGCTCTAACAAAAGATGTCGTTATTACAATTTACACTGAAGAATTGTTTAATACATATAATGACGAGGATAATCGTGCAATGGTCGCAAAATTCAAGACGAATGAACTAAATCTTGTTGGAGTCGGAATACGAGGCAAGAAAAATCATGTAGATAAATTACTAAAAGGCTATGATTTGCATAAATAAAAGAAACTAGATCTCAGTGACTCGGAAGATAATGTTTTTTATTTCGATAAGATTAGAGGCGCATGATGAAATAAAACGGTAGCCAATGCATTTTTCCACTGGCAACCGTTTATATTTTAATTAGTTATTTTCTATTTAGCAACTATTAAAACAATCGTTGATAAGAAGTTTAAAATCGGAATCTACTCATTCTGTTTCTTCCAAATACTTAAAAATTCAAAATATAAGATCAATGCAATTATAGGAAAGAAAAATATAAAAAGATTATGTTTTTTGATTTATTATAACACCTAGAACAATAGAACCTGTAGTCATTTTAGGTATTTACGGTATAGTTACCCATACTTTGTATCTACTTTCCCAGATTTCTGTATGAACTCTAAACTCTTTTATTTCTGCCAATCTAAATGCTAAAGAATATGCTATTTTATAATCTGGTGTATCATATCCATTATAAATTCTCCCATAAATCTCATTTGCTATTGAATCAGCCCACGTATCAGCCTCGTACATCGTATCAAAAATAACTTCTTCAACATTCCACTTAATTGTCATTTTCCCCACCCTTATCTTAAAGATTTAGTCCAGTGTACACGAAATCACAAGTTTATCGGAAGCTTTTGTGTTCATTGAGACAATTCCAAATTCTAATAGAATCCTATCACCTTTTTTAAGAATTCCACCACCTGGTTGACCTATAAACTGATAGTTTTTTAAATGACCATGAAAATTATAGTCTGGAGCTTGAATATGTGTTTTATATGGAGGATTTATAGCGTAGAAATTAACCCTTGATCTATTTAAGGTTACTCTTACCTTTGGACCATATTTTATTCTAGCTTCTTCATTTATGACTAATCCCCATGCTATAGAGCGCTCATTAGTATTGGGATATTTAGTTGTTTGAACTGTTGCATATGTATCTCCTTTGTTTCCGTAATAATACTTTGTGCAACTTTCGTCTGCTGAAATTAGTGAAGCGAAGCAGAAAAACAAAAGAAAAGATAACAATAATGTATAGTTAATTACTCTCTTACTAATCATTATATATACCTCCTTTTTTTCACAAAAATTTATGATTTTTTTCTTGCCTTCTGAAGAAAAATACTGTGAATTTTCAAATGCTTCAGTTATTAAAATGCAGGCTGTACAATAAAAGACTGAATAAATTTCTCACTCATTTACCTCATAGTTGATTTCATATATTAATTCACATGAGCACACATCCTTTCAAATAAAAATAAATTATTTTATAAAAGGTAGTATAAAATGATATAACCAAAGAGAAAAGTACGAATTTTTTTAATACTTTGTGAACAAGTGGTGTTCCACCTATTTATTGATTTCTTACTAATGATTTGATTTTCTTTCTAATAGGGCACTTTCCATTGTTGCGGCATTAAAGAAAACAATAATCTTTCTTAACTTTGAAAGAAAATAGCTTTAAAGCGTCCAACTAGTAGCTGTATTGACTACGTAAAAAATATATTAAATTAAAAACGGTCGATAAAAAGGTATTAGCACAACCTTTTTATCGACTTTTCTTATGCTTTATCTAATTCAGATACAACTTTTTCATCGTCCGTGTTGTGCTCTCCCTGTATGGGGTGTTTGAATAGCTGTACATAAAATTGCCTCTCTGCCCTATGTATAATTCAACGTTTCTACTTTTTTAATTCATTCCTCAGTTAGTCTATTTTAAAGACAATTTTGACTTAACTGTTTCTCTTAGTATTAATTTAACGGAATTGCTAATACATCTTGGTTTGCGTTAGGAATTGGTTGAGGATAGAATTCAACGCTTTCTCCAGTAAATTGATTTATATACTTTTCTGCTTCTTTGTATTGTTGTCTTAATCTTTTTTCAAATTCTTGTAGTGTCATATCTTGGACGCTATTTAAAAATTTATCTTTGTTTTTTTCTGGAATATACATTCTTACCCCATATTCATTACTTAAGTTTTCTAATATTTTTTTGTAAGGTATGAGTAATAGGTCAGGATCGTTGTCATATGTTGACTCAGCACGATAATGAGAAGTTGAACAAAAAACAGAAACCATTAGACAAATCAGTGTTATATTTATTACCTTTTTCATTTCTGTTCTCTCCTTTGTGTTCCTTTCCTTAATTTATCTGTCAAACTTAGTGAAGCCTATCACCTTTTACATTTTCACTCGCAGAAACATAGGTGATTAACAATAAGGAAATGATTAAACATTAAAAAGATATAAATCGTAACATCACAATTTTTTCCTTAACATTCCCCCTATATTCAGATTTACCTATATTAAAACATTAATTATGTAGTTTTGAACTTTAATATTTTACTTAAATTCTTGAAATATTTACGATTTAAAAATGGTAATTAATTCTTTTTTTATCAATTCTGATGCTATTCTACTTCAATCAAAATTTTTCAAAATCATCACCAACTTTTATTCCCTTCATATCCTATAGCATCAGGACGAATTTTGAGGGGGAACTATATGGGGATTGAACTTACTGCTCTCCATTGGATTTATGTTGTTTTTATTGTCTTAATTATTGGCTTTATGGTTAAACGACGGGATACTACCCTCATTTGCATTTTGGGCATATTCCTACTTGCGATTGTCGCTACTGGTGATCTCACTTCTTCAATAAGTGGTGTTTTTAACAGCTTTATTTACGCTATTACCGAGCTGTTATCTACCATTCTAATTATTTCCATTATTGTTGCGATGAGTCGTGTATTAATGACATCAGGTATTAATGAGGTCATGGTTGCACCATTTACAAAAATTATTAAAACACCGACACTTGCCTATTGGACGATTGGTATTTTAATGATGATTATTTCTTGGTTTTTCTGGCCATCTCCTGCTGTTGCACTATTAGGTGCTGTGCTTTTACCTGTAGCCATTCGTGCAGGCTTACCAGCGTTAGGTGTAGCAATGGCAATGAATTTATTTGGTCACGGAATTGCACTTTCTAGTGATTTTGTTATTCAAGGGGCTCCGAAGCTAACTGCTGATGCTGCGGGTATTCCAGTTGGAGACGTTATATCAGCCAGCATTCCACTCGTAATTACGATGGGGCTTGTTACAACAATTGTGGCTTTTTACTTATTAAAACGTGATATGAAACGTGGGACACTTCATTTTAAGACAGCACACGAAACAACAGATGGTATAGAGCAAGTGAAAGATGAACATTTATTAACATCCGGACAAAAACGATTTTTTGCCATCCTTATTCCAATCACTTTTTTACTCGATGTTATCGCCATGTCTGTATTGAAATTACAAGGCGGTGATGCCACTGCCCTTATTGGTGGAACAGCTGTCTTTATTTTATTAGTGCTCTGTCTTGTAGCACACAAAAAACAAGGATTTGAAAAATCGACAAGTTATTTAATTCAAGGATTCCAATTTGGATTTAGAGTATTTGGACCCGTTATCCCAATAGCAGCCTTCTTTTATCTTGGTGACTCAGGATTTACCAAAATTATTGGTGACTTTCTCCCTGCCGCTTCACATGGCATTGTGAATGATCTAGGCGTCGGCTTAGCCGCTGTTGTACCCTTAACGAAGGAAATTGCGGTCATTACCCTTGCAATCGTAGGTGCCATTACAGGTTTAGATGGCTCTGGCTTCTCTGGCATTTCGTTAGCTGGTTCTGTCGGTAGTTTATTCGGCAATGCTATTGGCGGAGGTACAGCAACCCTTACCGCACTCGGACAAATCACTGGCATTTGGGTGGGTGGCGGTACACCGTCACCAATGGAAGACATATGATAATGAGGCTTCTTATACAAGGCGTCAATTTAAGACAAAACGCAAAGAGTTCGAATAAAATAAAAAAACGGCTTGAAATTATCAAGCCGAAAATAAAAAGAGAGAGGTTAAATTATTAGTTAATTTATTATGTTACTTTGTATATTTATTATACTAATTTATCTTTTAAAGCATCCGTTAAAGTTTGGGAAAAGTTTATACCTTGTTTCATACCTAAATCATTTAAATAGCTAGGAATAGTTAAAGTTTTTTTAACTGGTGTTAAATCTAAAGCTTTCTTATGTGCCTCTATATCAACATCTACAAGTGTTACAATATCTTCTTCTTTTGGAGTAAAAGAAACAGTATACGGTTTATTTATTGGTTCATCTGCGAAAGCTATGGCATTACCTATATAATCCCTTGCATATTCAATAGCTTCAGCAATAGTTTCCCCTTGTGTAATCCCTTCAATATCAGGAATTGTCACTAAGTGAAATCCGTCTGCTGATAGGGGGGAAATAACCACAGGATATACTACAACATTTTTCATTTTCTACCTTCTTTCGTATCTATATTTAATGGGCTTGAAAGCCAACCCTTTTACAGTTTGTGCTTTTTGATTAGCCCTTTTGCTAAATCTTCATTAACTTCTCTATGCCTTGGGATTTGTTCTTTCTTGCCTGTTGGTGATACCCAAATATCATGTTTACCGCCATGGGTTAAGAATTTCCACCCTTTAGCCGTGAAGCGTTTCTCTAACTCTCTCTTTTTCATTTTTTAACCCCTTTCCGCTATACGTATATTATACGTATAGAAAAGAAAAGAATCAATGAATTTATACGTATTGTTTACGTATAACTAAAATATTATGCAGCACATAATTTATATATGAAATTGACAATTTCCCTTTATGTACCCTTTATTATCACAACCCAACGGATTCAACAATAAAGCCCAGGCTCAAATTCCAAGTCCCTGGGCTTTAAACTATATAAGCATGTATTTTCTACTATTTTAGCACGTTAATAAATCGGTTTTAAAATACCTATTGGAAGCCATTTGCATTGTTCGTCTTTTGCATCCAGGTCTTCTTTTACACATAGAAATGCATTAATGGAATCACTTACTGAATAAACTATGCTGCCTTTTGGCATCGCTTTTTCCGTTTTGGAACCTTCTAATGGATAGGTTTTCGCTTCAGAGTCTTCCGTTACCTCATAACGAACACCGGCTTTTTTAAATTTTGTATCAAGAACTTTCATATCTGAACCAGGATAATGCTTTTCGCACTTCAAGCCATTTCCAGTGTCCCTACAATATCTCAACATTTGATCACCATTCATATCTGTGATGGATGTATCTCGCCATTCCGTAAAGAGCTTGCCGTATTCTCCGCTATTACGATTGATATTGATATACGTTACATTTGCATAGAAAGATGCGCGAATTTTCATCGGTATCTCTTTAAAAACTACTAGATTTGTTGCTTGTACACGATATGGCCCCATTTGATAAAATGTTTTGCCATCATATTTTTCAATTTCATACGTTTTAAAATAATTATTACGCTTCACCACTAACGAATCAAATGTACCATCTTCATTTTTCTTATATATCTTAATATCTTTTGTAAAAGTCATTTTCCCCGTTTGGTCTTTATGCACCTCGGCTCCATCAAACCTAATAGCCTCTGATTTTGTTGGATTCACGATTACAAATACAAATGCTGCTAATAACACGATAAATAATTTTTTCATTATGCTCCTCCTACTCATTTTTGTAGCTCATTTCTTTGCCTACTAATATCGTATTATTTTATCAATAGAATACCCATTCTTTAGCAAATATTTTAAAACCAATATCAATAATAGGCTTTAATAATATAAAATCGTTTATTTTTATATATACTTTTTCCAATTTTACCAATAAAATAGTTAATAAGGAGCGTGGATATATTCATGGATAATTTATTATTAATTGTAGCAATGTTAAGTTTTTTAGCTGTTATAGTTTTTGCAATTATGGCTATTGTTCAATTTATTAAAAAAGATGTTTCAAAAGCTAAAAAGCAAATTAAGTTTACTGGAATATCAGTAGCGGTAATGATTGTATCCTTTATTGGTTTTGGCATGACAGCAGATCCAGTAGAAATAACAGAAAAAGAAGATACACAAAAACAAGTAGAAACTGTAGCGAAAGTGGAAGAAACGCCAGAAGAAAAAGCTGCCCGTGAGGCGAAGGAAGTAGAAGAAAAAGCGTTAGCAGAACAAAAAGCTAAAGAGAAAGCAGAAGCACAAGCTAAAGCAGATGCAGAGGCTAAAGCTAAGGCAGATGCAGAAGCTAAAGCAGAGGCCAAAGCTAAAGCAGAGGCCAAAGCTAAAGCAGAAGCTAAGGCAAAAGCAGAAGCAGAAGCTAAGGCAAAAGAGGCAAGTGTCCCACGTGAGCATAAGTCGGCGTTAAAAAAAGCAGAGCAATATGCTAAAACGATGCATATGTCAAAGGCAGGGATTTACGATCAATTAACATCGGAATATGGGGAGAATTTCCCGGCGGATGCTGCTCAATACGCTATAAATAATATTGTATTTGATTGGAAAGAAAATGCATTGAAAAAAGCTAAATCGTACGCAGATATGATGAATATGTCAAATTCGGCTATTTACGATCAATTAATATCTGAATACGGAGAAAAATTCACCAAAGAAGAAGCTCAATATGCTATTGATAATTTAGAATAAACACAACCGCATGTAACTGTGTAAGACACAATACAAGTCACTCACCCGAGTGGCTTTTTGTAATAAGAAGATGAATCATTGAGATATATTACTGGATTAATTGGACTTATTTTAGTCTTCTTCGGCAATTTATTAATGAGTATAACCGATAGTGACATAACCACATATAACTTTAAAGACATTTGGGTTTATTTATTTTATAATCGGATTAAAAATTTTATTTCCTAACTTAAACTTTTTAAAGAAAAATAATAACCAAGATGATGATTAAGCTATCTTGGTTATTTTAAAGCAACTCCTAAAGTTATTTAAAAGAGAGCTTTATTTATCTCCGACTAACTTTAATACATTATCAGGTAGCCAAACATAATAGTCTTTTTCCGTTACAAAGACTAATACATACCCGTTAATAATTAACCCACCTGTGACAAAAATGCTTCCCTTTTCATACATGACATCTGGTTGCGATTCTTTTAATGGATCGCGTTTTCCTATTGTATTTTCTATTAGCTCATAACGCTTTTCTTCTCCTAGTATCGTGTCAGCAATTTTAAGATCTGTACCAAGATAACGTCTACAAGAATCGTAAGTCCCATCATTAATGTCATCGCAATATTCCACTATTTGTCCATTTGGGGTATCCTTAAAATAAATAGACAAGGAGTCCTCTTTTCTGAAGTACCTTCCATAATTTCCATTCTCACGATTTATATTAATATACGATGGATTTTGATAGAAGGAAGCACGAATTTTTAATGGGACTTCTTTGAACACTACTAAATCTGTGGCTTGTACCCGATATTGCCCCATCTGATAAAAAGTTTTACCATCATATTTTTCAATATCATATGTTCTAAAGAAGTTATTTCGCTTTACTACTAACGAATCAAATGTGCCGTTTGGATTTTTCTTATATACCTTGATATCCTTTGTAAAAGTCATTTTCCCTGTTTGACCTTTGACAACTTCTGCTCCATCATGCATTACTTTTGCTTCTGTTATTGTCGGATGAATTACTGCTACTACTAGTGCAGCTAAAAACACCATAATTAATTTTTTCATTATTCTCCTCCTTCACAGCTTTATGTTAATTTCCATATACTAACATTGTAATATTTTATCAATAGCAATGAAGTGTGTCAAAAAAATAACAAAATTAACGAGTTTTTCCACAAAATATTTTCATCCATCTACCCTTCTCGTTAATTTTCTAAACGCTATTTCACGTTGTACTATTTGTAGAAGACTACAGAAGAAATAGTATTAACCTATACCTTTCATTGACACAATAATTATTTTAAGTTACTATTTCCTCATTAAATGTGAGAGGTTGAGGACGATGATCCGTCGTTTAAGAAAACTTAAAAACGTCGCTGTGCGATTAAGCTTCTAGGTAGATAAATTAAACTAATTACTTAGAAGCGAGGTACGCATAATGAACAATCAAAAATATAATCATTGGTCAGAAATTAAATATATTAAAGATTTAGTGACAAATCCGCTCATTGAAGTTGGAGACTATTCATACTACTCGGGTTATTATGGAAATCAAAATTTTGAGGACGGGTGTGTCAGATACCTTTGGGGTGACAATAAATCTCGTGAGTTATTTAATCCTATTAATGATTTTGGTTGGCATTTAGACAAACTGATTATCGGAAACTACGTTTGTATTGCAAGTGGTGTCATCATTTTAATGGGTGGTAATCATAATCACCATTCAGAATGGATAACAGTGTATCCTTTTACGGAACAAATAGAACGTTCTTATGAGCCAAAAGGAGATACGGTTATTAAAAGTGATGCCTGGATTGGAATGAACGCAATGATAATGCCTGGGGTTACTATCGGTGAGGGTGCGATTATTGCTGCAGGATCTGTTGTATTAAAAGATGTTCCGCCTTATACGATTGTCGGTGGAAATCCAGCTAAAGAAATACGAAAACGTTTTTCAGATTTAGAAATAGATAAATTATTAGAAATGCGTTGGTTTGATTGGGAACGAGAGAAAATTGAAAAGGCTATTCCTTTGTTATCAAATGGTTCCATCGATCAATTGTATGATTTCTATTTAAATGAAGTAAAATCTACTAAATAGTGAGGTCTATCACACCGTAAGCGCGGAGTGACCACGTATTCCAAGTCGCTGACATTCGCTCCAATCAACAGTATAAAAAGTATCTAGAGTAAAACTACTTGGTACTTTTTTTCAATACGCTATAACTACATCTAAATTAGATGTAGTTATAGCGTATTTCTAATTTTTAATTAAAAAACCAAATACTCTTTTAAAATGTCTATCTAACATGGCTCTATATTGAATAGAAAAATCTCGCATTATGAAATACCCTTTTTCTTCATTATTTTATTAACAAATACCTCTTTTAAACATCTAAAATATGGTATAATTTTTAATAAAAGGAGGTTTTATTAATGAAAAGACTATCATTACCTTTAGTTACAAGCAGTTTTCTTATATCAATGTTATTTACCCCCGTACTAACGGAAACTGTAAACGCTAAAGAAGTTGATCAGAAAGTAGAATCTACAGTTAAGTTTAATAAAAACCAAAAGAAAAAAGATAACACTAATGAAATGGAAGCTAAAAAAGTTGAGACTAAAATTGAATCAGCTAGTCAGTTAAAATCATATTTAAAAGAAAAGTACCCAGAATTAATAACCGAAATTGTTACTGTAAAATTTGAATACAAGGTGATTGAAAATGATGATTTAAAATTGCCATATGATTATTTTATAAACTATCATTTGTCTCTTTCGCCGTGGGAATTAAATTTTGAATCTGCAATGAATAAACACTTAAGATCCATTAAATATCAAGATACTGCCAAAGAGGATGTAGCTAAAGCGAGACAACAGCTAAATGATTTTATAGAAACAATGGCTAAAGATGTAATAGAAAAAATGCCAAACAAAAAAATACTAGGGCAAAATTACGAGGATTGGTATACATACCCTAATATAAAAATAGGTTTGCAGTCATTAAAACAATATAGCTGGACTAATTATGAACCACTTAGTATGAATCATGTTTGGGTTGAACGACCAGAAGATTATGATAATATAATGCGACCAAGCCGTGATCCGTCTTCCCCAACAGTAATTCAATATGCTCGTGAAGAACAAGAAAGATACAACTATACTATTGATTATTTTCTTCTAAAATATAATGACTTCAAAATTACTGAATTTGGTTGGAGGAAATTTTTAGATGGCTATAATAAATATTAATAGTTTAGTTATTAATTAGCACCTAATTAGGTGCTTTTATTTTTTTAATAAAAGTATTTAAACTTGTACTAAAATCTTTAAACTTCGCTATTTCGCGCAATCGTCTTTATAAACCGTAATGCCACCCACTGTTAGGTCCTTTAGTGTTACCTTCCTTCCGTATTCACGAGACAGAATGCTTTCAATTATTGGAAATAATTTCCTCACTTTATCTTCTGTCATTTTGACTATCGTCATTCCCCACACTCCTTTTTATCAGAATATGTCGAATAGGCTTGTCACTTTCGTTAAGACAAATTTCAAATTAGATACTTGGCAAGCGCTCCTTCTTTCTTAATCATTTCAGGGCAGTTTCTCCTCAACATACAATTTCCCCGATGTAGTTACTGCCAGACAATATTGAATACCAACTAAATCCAATGTACTATCTCCATTCGATTCACTTTCTGTTAAAATGATTTTAGAAAGGGAGTGATTGAAAATAACGACAGTGGAAAAGGAGAAATTGTCTGTCGGTTTGACACAATTTATTGATTTCACAGTTAGGCAAACAATGTTAGCAAAGATGAATAAAATTACTGAAATTAAAAATCAAGGGGATTATCATCCAGTAAAAGATCATTGGAAACAATTAAGAGAACGAATTAAATTATGCTATGAGAAAAATCAATCTCTAGAAAATTTAGATTCGTTGCTGACTGAAGTTCATGAGAGAAAAATTAATTCCTATACCCAAGCAATAAAGGCATTTAAAAAATTTACTCGTAAAAAGGAAATTGAATGGTTTGATCCACCTAAATCAATGTGGACATCTACTAATGGTTTAGTTGTTCGTTCGTCTCCCGAATTAGGTTTAATTATTGATGGCATACCTCACTTAATAAAATTGTTTTTTAAAGGGAACACTGAAAAAATTAATGAACGGAACATTCAACCAATTCTCACTTTAATGTTAGAAGCACAATGTAATGACCCTACCCCATCAAATATTGTATATGCTGTGTTAAACGTTAAAACAGCTAAATTACATGTAGCTACTCAAACAGACCCGAAAATTCTTCAAGCACTCCAGCTAGAAGCACAAACATACGAAAATATTTGGAGAAATTAAGCGTCTAATCCATTTCATTTTTTAAAACATATATAATTTGTGCGCATTGCATTGCTTACACTTCCCTCACTACACCCATTACCCAATTTAACAAATGCTATAATCCAACCTTTTTTCATGCTTGCTGAAGCTGGTGCCATTACCATACGACTGTTGTTTAATTGACTAAAGGCTAGAGCCTGAACATATAACAGGCTCTTCCTGTCATAAAAATTCATATCCGCTACTTGAAATGATAAAAATTTTTATTCTAAATCCAAACATCCATATACATATAAAAGTATTATTTCTATAGCTAGCAAAATATATAAAAGAAAGGAAGCTTAGAAGGAGTGAAATACTTATGAAATGCGTCATCTATGTTCGAGTCAGCACGGAAGAACAGGCTAAACATGGGTTTTCAATCGCTGCGCAAATTGAAAAATTGGAAGCTTATTGTGTTTCACAAGGATGGGAAATTGTTGAGGAGCCCTACATCGATGATGGGTATTCTGCTAAAGATTTAAATAGGCCATATTTTCAGGCTATGGTTGAGCGCATTCAGCAAGGCGGTATTGATGTCCTTCTTGTATATAAGCTTGATCGCTTAACTCGCTCTGTCCCTGATCTTCATACAATTTTAGCTGAGTTAGAGCAATACGAATGTAAATTTAAATCCGCTACAGAAGTTTACGATACGACAAATGCAATGGGACGTTTATTTATTACACTTGTTGCTGCAATTGCGCAGTGGGAGCGAGAAAATACAGCAGAACGTGTGCGTTTTGGAATGGAGAAGAAAGTGAAGTTAGGTCACTGGAAAGGTGGCACGCCCCCCCTCGGCTACCAAGTAGTAGATGGTGAATTAGTTATCGATGAAGCAGAGGCTCAAATTGTGAAGGATATATTTAAGTTAGCAAGATCATTAGGGTTTTACTCCCTTGCCCGTCAATTAACGAATAAAGGAATCCCCACTCGAAAAGGCGGACAATGGCATGTCGATAGTGTGCGAGATATTGCCAATAATCCGACGTACGCTGGTTATTTAATGTTTAGCTCTAATCCGAAAGACATAAAAAAGCCTCCTCGTGAACGGGTACTATTTGAAGGCAATCATAAACGCATTATAGATCGCGATGAATTTTGGGAGTTACAAGATTTGTTAGAAAAGCGCAAAATCTTAGGAGGGAAACGAGAATCGAGCAATTACTATTTTTCCTCGCTATTAAAATGTGCACGGTGTGGGCATGCGATGTCGGGGCACAAAGCCGGTAAGAAAAAAACGTATCGATGTTCCGGAAAGAAAGCTGGAAAAGCTTGTACCAGTCATATGATTTTAGAAAGCAATTTAGTGCAAACCCTTTTAGCAAAATGGGATGACTTAGTAGGTGGACATTTTCAAAGTAATGAAGGAGACGCCACATTTCCTATGGCACAACTTACCGCATTACAACAAGAATTATCCATTGTTCAAAAACTCTCTCACAAGAAAAAGACAATGTTTGAGCATGATGTTATCGGGATTGATGAGTTAATTCATGAAAGTGAAAAGCTTCGTAACAAAGAAAAAGAGATTCAAGAAAAGCTAAAAAAATTACAGCACCAGGATCAGCGTCAACATATAGAAATCCGGACTGTTATCCGCAATATTGATACACTATGGTTGAATGCCGATGATAACGAACGTAAACAATTAATGACCACCATCTTTGAGCAAATTATCGTTGATACAAAGGATGATTATACGAGCAGTAAACAAGCAAGAGAAATTATAATTGTTGCAGCTAAATAATATGTCTTTTATTGGTGGCAGTACACTTATACCATGGGCGCTCATTCCCGCAGCTGCTATTTGTAACGTCAGTCCATTTGAGCTTGCACGGCGTAATTTATTGCCTGTAGCGATAGGACTTCTTGTCACAACCATTGTTGCGTTATTTTTAATTTAATATCATCTGAGAATAAAATAAAAACTGATTATATGTTTTTCGGCACAAGGCATCGAGAAGTTTAACTTGATGCCTTTTATTCTGTTTATTTGAGTGTAGGCTACGTTACTGTCTAAAGTTGCCTGCACAGTAAATCCCCTCACGGAAATCAACAGCAATTCACCTTACATAATTCTTCGTAGTGAAAAATATTGATTTCATCTAAATCGCCTTTTTACTTAACAAACGAATAATATTATCATATTCATATAATAATTTCCTTAGCTTTTTACTGTACATCTGTTTAAAAATATATTATATTTTTTGATAATGTTCTCACATTGATAACATTTGATTTTTTCCATTGATACCATCTCTTTTCTTCAGATAGGGGGCTCGATTATGCTTAATAAAGCGGAGGTTTTAATGCATCCTGTAAGAATGAAAATTTTACAGGCACTGATGCATAATACAGAAGAAGGTTTAAGTACGTTAGAGATGATTTCTTTAATTAAAGATGTACCGCAAGCTACTTTATATCGCCATATTCAAATATTAATGGATGAAAACATTATTCAAATTGTAAAAGAACGCAAAGTACGTTCTGTTACGGAAAAATTTTATGCTTTAAATGAGGGAGCAGCAAAAATAGATGCAGAGGAGTGGTCCAAGCTAACGAAAAAGCAAAAACTCAACTATATTTCCTACTATCAACTAGCATTACTGTCTCAATATCAAAATTATTTAAACTTATTTGAAGAAGATTGCGTCGAGGATACAGCTACTTTTTCATTACTTGACTTATCTTTAACAAAGGAACAGTTTAACAACTTTCAAAATGATTTAAATGATTTATTAACGAGATACTATAATATGTCCGATTCAAGCAATAAGACTGAAACAAAAACAATTGCATTAAATATTATTCCAAAATCTTAAGTAACAATTTCTAGGCAAGATAACTGGATTTAAATTGTAAAGAAATGGAGAAGATTTATGAAAAAAGGCAAGTCAGTTGAAAATAAAAGAAAATTTATCATGATTATTATAGGCGCAATCATCGCAGCATATGGACTGGAAGCGGTATTAATACCGAACAATGTTATTGATGGCGGCGTAACAGGTATTAGTATTATGGGTGCCCACTTATTCGGCATTCCGTTAGGGGTGCTACTCTTTGTACTTAATATCCCGTTTATTTATATTGGCTACAAACAAGTAGGAAAAACATTTGCATTAATGAGTAGTACTGGGATAGCTGCTTTATCGATTTCCACAGTTCTTTTACATGATGTTAAAACAATTTTAGGTCCAGAAGATCCTTTATTAATTGTCTTATCAGGTGGTATGTTACTCGGAATTGGAATAGGTATTGTCTTACGTAACGGTGGTGCATTAGATGGCTCTGAAGTGTTAGCCGTACTATTATCACGTAAAATTCCGTTTTCAGTCGGAGATATTATATTATTTATTAATGCCTTTATCTTCTTAGGTGCAAGCTTTATTTTCGGATTAGAAAGTGCATTATATTCAGCCTTAACGTACTATATTGCGAAAAACGTTATTGATATTATTCAAGTTGGTTTAGAAAAATCAAAAGATGTCCGCGTTGTCAGTGCCAAATCTGAGGAGATTGGTGATGCCATTCAAGCTCGTCTAGGTCGTGGTGTAACTTATACACAAGGGCGCGGCGGCTTTTCAAACGAACCAACCGAAATTTTAAACTGTGTCATTAACCGTATGGAAGAAAATAAGCTTGTGACAATTATTAAAGATATTGATAGCAGTGCTTTTGTCGTTATTTCTGATGTTTCAGAAGTTCGCGGTGGGAATTTCAAAAAACGAGATATTCACTAATACTAGAAGTAAGCAAGTGTTTTACTTGCTTACTTCTTTTTATTAATTGCATTAAAGTGAGTTCGCTATTACTTTTTCATATTTTATACCTTTTATTAGGCATAACGCACCTACTAATACAACAGCTGATGCACCTATTAACGCATATTGATAACTGTCTGTATAGTTGGCCAATGTTCCTGCGAGTGAAGGTCCAAGCAATTGCCCTAGCGCATAGCCTGCTGTTAAAAAACCTAATATTTTATGACTATTTATAGGGACAATTTGCTTTGCTAAAGTAGTTGCTACTGTTGTAATCCCCATAAATGTAGCACCGAACACAAAAGCACTTATATAAAGTGTAACAGTATTTGTTGTAAATGCTGGTAGGACAATGCCAAATGTCTGCAACAACATAGCTATGAATAATGTTTTTACATAACCCCAACGTTGTGCGAGTTTTGACCAAATAAAGCAAGATGGAATTGCTGCAATCCCAACGACAAACCACACAAAGACTGCATCGCCCTGAAAGCTTGTTGATTCTTTTGCAATGGATACAATGAAAGTTCCAGTAATAATATAGCCGAGTCCTTCTAGACTATAGGCAAGTACTAGCCATTTTATCCAACTTGTCGGTATGGATGTTCGTATTACAGTAGCTTCACTAGGTTCCTGTTGTGTGTTAGGTATAATTGGCTTTATAAAAGCTACAATGAAGATTAGCAAGATACTACTGAATAAGGCTAAGGCAATCCAAGTACCATACCAGTTAAATAAAGCATATATTGGTGATACAATTAAAGCACTTAAGGCAATCCCTATCCCAACACCACTATAAAAAATACCTGATAAGTGTGATTTCCTGCTATTAGCTAATTGATCAAGCACTAGACTTGCAGCAACGACAAAAATAAAGGCACTCATTACCCCAGAAATAAACCGAAGCACATACCAAACAAAAATTGCATCAGTGCACCCCATTAAACCAGTTGTTACAATACTCATAACTAATGCTAGTTGTAAGAAGGGAATCCGTTTCTCTTGTATTTGTAGACGGCCAACAATAATTGCACCTACAAAATAGCCTAAATAGTTGCTCGTAGCTAAAAAACCTGCAGTTGCTCGACTAAATGCAAATGCTTCCTGCATGTACGGTAAAATGACCGTATACGAAAAGCGACTAATGCCCATTGCAACAATGAATGCAAATACTCCTCCTATTAAATAATGAATTGTTTGCTTGTTCATATTTCCCCTCCCTCTCACATTCACTATAACTAATATTTTGGTATCACAAATAGAGCAGATTATTTATAATAGATATCAAATAAATTGATAGCTGGAGGAAATATCTTGAATTTTAATGATTTATTTATTTTTCGGACAGTCGTACAAGCGGGAAGTTTTTCTAAGGCAGCCGCAGAACTCAATTACTCACAATCTAATATTTCAATGAAAATACAAAATCTTGAAGAATTATATAATGTAACATTTTTTTATCGTGGGCATCGTGGGACTCGTTTAACACCTAAAGGAGAACACTTTTATGAAATCGTCTTAAAAATGTTACATCTGTATGATAAATCCTTTGAAATGCTCCATGATACGGGAGAACAAAAAGGATTTCTGCGTATTGGTTCAATGGAAACTACTGCTGCACTACATTTACCAACACTTTTAACTAAATTTCATAAGTCATATGCACAGATAGAGTTAACAATTTTAACGAGTACATCGATGGAGAATATTAAACGATTAGAAAATTATGAGTTAGATGGTGCATTTGTTACAGGGCCTGTTTATAAAGAGCATATTTTAGCAAAGGAATTTATTAATGAGGAGCTTGTAATCATTTCGTCAAACGTGCATAAACGAATTGAAAAATTGCGCGATATAGAAAATTGCACACTTATTACTTTCCGTCACGGCTGCTCTTATCGGGCTATTTTAGAACATTGGTTACATGAAGACGGTGTGCAACCACAGAAAAGAATGGAGTTTGGAACACTTGATGGAATTATAGGCTGTGTAGCTGCCGGACTTGGGGTAACGCTCCTGCCACGTGCGATTGCAGAAAAACATCTGGCTACGCAGCCACTCGCCATTCATGTACTGGCAACAAAGCAAACACAAATCCCTACTTGGTTCATTTATCGTCAAGATGATTTTCAACCACCTGCGCTAACAAATTTCATTGAATCGATTGGAGCGTACCAACAGCTTAGACAGCTGTATAAATTGCCGATAATGACAGCCTTCAAAGACTGAGAAATAATAGATGAAGATACTATTTTTAACAGGCTAAACTATACCAAACATCATGCGATTGCTAGCTATGATATCAATTCCCAAGGCTACTTCACGACAATTTAAGCGGAAAAAGCTATACTAAATATAGTTATGAAACATTTTGAATTTACGTTATGAAGGAGAACTAAATGGACTTATTTATAGCTAGTGATCGCCAATTGCCAATCCGTTATTATGTAAATGAAGCTATTTGGATTCGCCGTGGTTGTTTTTCACCACCGCAATTAACATTGCCCTTTTTTGTGGAAGTTGAAATTAAGAACAGCTACAATTTACCAATTATCACTCAATATATTCGAGAATTCCAATGTCAATATAAGTACACTGAAATGCAAATTTTAATTAAGGACCAAACTATATTTGCTGAAATGCATGATATGCTCACTGACCAGTTACTGAGCAATCACATGGTTTCCATACACCCACTTTTACCTAAGTAATTATTGAAAAGGTAACTTATCGATTTTCGTTCAACATGAACCTATAGCTACTGCGTCGATTAAAATTAATTTAGAAAGTGCATGGTCATTAATTACAAATGGTACTTCAGATGGTTCAACCCAAATTCTAGTACACGATTCATGTTCTCGGAGAAAAGGCAAGCATTCAAGAACATCCATTCTAAAAAATGCCTGATAACCAATTACGGGATATTTACCTTTTGAATTAAACAATGGATTTTCTTTATGACTCACTTCGATTGCACCTATGTATTGGATTGTTCCCTTTACATATCCCTCTTCATAGGACTCACGAAGTATAGCTTCTTCTATATTCTCTCCAGTTTCTACGTGACCACCTGGATAATTAAAACCACGATGTTTAATATGGGATAATAATACCTTCCCATCTTTCATACACACGGCATGAACACTTGTCACAATTAATGAATTATTTAATTTCATTCGAGGCATCCAAGTTAGTTTTACTTTGCCTCCATCCCAGTCAACAATAATAGTCTTCATGTATTTCCCCCGCTTTGTATAGTTACTTTTTAATAAATATCCTTATATTTCCTTTCTATAACCTTTCACAAATCCCTCTTAATCAACAATCTTTTTTTCGTTAGCTACATTAAATTTGAAATAGTGATTTGGATTTCATTAAATTACAATGATTTTGAGAAACATTAAAAACATAAAATTATCCTTCTCTAAATATGCATACAATTGGGTTAAGAAGAATAGAAACCTAATAGAGAGATAATGCAAAATTTAGCAAATGAAAAATAAAGTGGGGTGTAGAAGAAATGCTTGAAATAAGTGATGCAAAAGAATTAGTACTCGGAATTGTGCAGCATGATCCATTGTTTATCGTTCTACAACATACACCATTAGAAGAAACACTTTATGGTGATGCCTATTTAACACACATCCATGAAAAAAAATATTATAGTATTTCAGAAGTTGCAGGTTGGTTTGAAATAACGGATGCTATGCTTCGTTACTACATTAAACCTTTTGACCAGTATATTTTTGATAGCGCCTCTAATCATCAAATCACGAATATTCGGTTGGACCTCCCTGCCATTTTACGACTTCGGATGATACTACTTTTAAAGGACGAACACCGTGTAAAGGGCTTAAAACTTCTTCTAGGAATTGACGATAGCGGTCAGCAAATTAAACATCAAATTACGGCTACCACTCTTGCTTCATCAGATGATTTAGCCCATAAAGTCGATGTTTTAGGAAGTGTCCTACAGCAAATGATACAAACCGGTTTATTTCATATGGAACCTAATGAAAAGCAAGGAACATTGCACATTACGATTAACGAAGATTTTTTAGCCCAAAATGTTCTTTCTTCCGAATCGAACCGCAAAATTGAAGACATCCAAAATGAAACAAATGAACTGAAACATATAAATGAACATCTCCAAAAACAAATGCTAGAATTACAAGAAGGTAGCGTAAAGGATATCGTAAAAAAAATCCGTGAACGTCATATTGAAAATGAAATCGTTTCAACATTACGCACAGAAGCACTGCAACAATTTTCACTAGAGAATAAGTCAGGATTTTTCGCAAAAATTTTTAGATCCTCACAAATTGAGATGGAAAAAGAGCAGTTTGTTTTTAGCTATATTTCACAACATTTAGAAGAACGCTTGGAAGCAGCACTCAATACGTATTACGGTGCCTGACACACAAACAATTCTGAATTGTTTGTGTGCCAGGCACCTCAAAGGAGTTGGTTTTTTGAAAGAACATGCAATTACATTAAATGCTGTCGAAAAACGTTTTCATCATAAACAAGTCATAGCACCATTATCTTTCGACATTCCAACAGGTCAGTTAATTGGCTTACTTGGTCCTTCTGGCTGTGGGAAAACGACATTGATAAAATTAATAATGGGAATGTTACAGCCTGATAATGGTACTATTCATGTATTTGAGTACACCGTTCCCCATAAGCAGTTGTTAATGGATATAGGGTACATGGCGCAATCTGATGCTCTTTATTCAGATTTAACAGGTGCCGAAAATCTGCATTTTTTTGCAAAACTTTATCGATTATCAAAAAAAGAACGGCTTGAGCGTGTGACGTACGCTGCAAATCTTGTTCGTTTAACTGACGAATTAAATAGTAAAGTAATGCATTATTCAGGGGGGATGAAAAGGAGGTTGTCACTGGCAATTGCCCTTATTCAAAATCCAAAGCTATTAATTTTGGATGAACCTACAGTAGGGATTGATCCTGTATTAAAACATGAAATTTGGCAGGAGCTGACGCGTCTAAAAGAGCAAGAACATAAAACTATTTTAGTAACTACACATGCAATGGACGAGGCTGAACGCTGTGATCAATTAGCTATACTACGTAACGGCCACATTCTAGCTCAAGGTACACCGTTTGAATTGAAAACAAAATATAAAGCAAAAGATTTTGATGAAGTGTTTATAAAAGCTGGGGGTACAATACAATGAGAATTGTCGCACTAGTTACAAGAATTATTCAGCAAATGCGACGCGATAAACGCACACTTGCACTGCTATTTCTTGCCCCCCTCCTCGTGCTTTCATTAATGTATTTTATTTTTAATAGTAATGAGCAAGTTGTCACACTTGTTGTCTCACATGTTCCTACAGAGCTTATTGAAAAACTGGAAGCTGCTGATTTTGAAGTTACAGAAAATAATGATGTTACTATAGCCAAACTAAAAAAACAAAAATATGATGGTTGGTTAGCACTTCACAACAATCAAATAAAGCTCACCTTATTAAATGATGATCCTACTACTACTAAAGCCGTTATGATGAAGTTGTCACAAGTATTACAACCTGAGCAAGCTTCTAACATGACGATCACAACCGACTATGTATATGGTAACAAAGATACGGCTATTTTTGATATTTTCAGCCCAATGCTTATCGGCTTCTTTGTTTTCTTTTTTGTTTTTTTAATTACTGGTATAGCCTTATTAAAGGAACGTACTTCAGGAACACTAGAGCGATTACTAGCAACACCAATTAAACGTTCAGAAATTGTCGTAGGTTATCTGATTGGTTACGGATTGTTTGCCTTTATGCAGACAATTATTATTGTCCTATTTGGAATTTATATCCTCAATATTGTCCATGTTGGTTCTATTTGGCTCGTGTTCTTTATTAATATTTTAATTGCACTAGTATCGTTATCATTAGGCGCACTTTTATCTAGCTTTGCTGCCTCAGAGTTTCAAATGATGCAATTTATACCGATTGTTATTGTGCCACAAGTATTTTTTTCTGGTATTTTCCCACTTGACAATATGGCGGAATGGTTACAAAGCATTGGTCACATCATGCCATTGTATTATGCAGCCGATGCATTAAATGGCGTTATGTATAAAGGATATTCCTTTAATGAAATTGTAGTAAATTTAGTGATTCTAGCTTGCTTTGCTATGATCTTTATTATGCTAAATATTATTAGCTTAAAAAAATATCGTTCATTATGACATTCTCTGCCTGCGATTATTGGCAGAGTTTTTTTGTTACGCGCACAAACAAAATAGGAAATAAAACCATTTTAAAGGAGTATTTTTCGGTAAATTTATTTATAATAGATTCAATAGAATTATCACTAACAAAAAGGTGTGACCTTATGAGTGCAATAATGGAAGTACAAAAAATTTCTAAACAATATAAAGCCAAGAAAGTTTTAGACAATATTTCTTTCTCCATTTATTCCGAGGAAATTGTAGCGGTTGTAGGGAAAAATGGCTCAGGTAAGAGCACGCTACTAAAAATTATTGGGGGCATAGTGGATTGTGATTTTGGAGAAGTGAACAAACATGTACCATCTTTAAAAATTGGGTACGTACCAGAAGTTACTCCTTCTCAGCTATTCTTTACGCCAGAAGAGTATCTTTTTCATATGGGCAAAATTAGCGCCATACCTAAAAAAACATTACAACAAAAAATAGACGACTTACTCAAAATGTTTAAAATGCAAGAAGCTCGTTCGACAAGAATGATTAATTTTTCAAAAGGGATGAAGCAAAAAATTATGATCATGCAGGCGATGCTTGAAGAAACACATCTTCTCATCTTGGATGAGCCCCTATCTGGACTTGATCCTCGCGCCCAAATTGATTTAGAAAACATCCTTTTATCCTTAAAAGAAAACGGCTACAGTATCGTTTTAACTTGTCATGAAACAAAATTACTAGAAAATCTTGTGGATCGTGTCTTATTAATTCAAGATGGCCAAGTGATGCAAATAGAGGCATTAACGGAAGCCACTATTCCAAGCAATCAATTAGTTTTTGAGTTTCCCAGCCAAAGTTCGCTGGAGGATTTCCTACCTCTTATTCAAATCAAACAAATGCGCACATTAACTAATGGCTATCAAGAGGTAATGGTAACGGTTAGTCAGGAGAATACAAATAAGATTTTATTGGCATTACTCCATCGTAATGCTGCCATTAGACAGCTTATCCCTATAAATCATAAGAAGAACCAATTTTATAACCATTTTTAGGAGGTTTACTAAGTAAATGATGAGTTTATTGCACTATCAATTGATAAATTATCTAAGGACTTATAAATATATCCCCCCTTTTTTTATTTTCATTTTATGTACGGTAGTCAATTATGCATTTGTGCCAAACCCAATTTTAGATAGTTACTCATTTACTTCAACTCTGCTCTTCTTGTTAATGGGATGGTTTACAGTAACAATATTTCATGCGGAGGATGAAGGGCAAAAAGTCATAACTATACTTCATTCTAAAGGGGAAAAAGCGTATTTTGGAGCGCTTTATTTGATTTGTATGGCGATTGGTTTTTGTCTCAGCTGGGTGTCAGTAATGTACCCTATTTTGATAGATGCATTTGGTGAGAAACCAAGAACTTTACATATAGTATTGGGCTTCTTAGCTCACTTTAGCCTATCAATTCTTGCGATTGGACTCTCTGCTCTTTTTACAAGGGAACTGGTGAAAAATAAGCAAAATTCTTGGTGGGGTGTTCTTAGTATTCTAATCATTTCAATAGCAATTGTCTCCTTGAAACATGAAGTAAAGGGTTTTATATGGCTATTCCCCCCTGTACATCTTTCTTTAGAAATGATGAGTTCAGATGATAGCCTTCGAGCAATTCCAGCCATCTTTTATTGGCAATTTATTTGGATTTTTATTTATAGCTTGCTACTAATACGTCTATTCTTCTTTATGTTGAATCGTAAAAAGAAAATATAATAAGTGCCTGGCACCCAAACAATTCTAAAAATTGCGAGTGCCTGGCACCTAAAATTTTAATCGTGTAATCCTTTTAACTGCTCAATTTCAGTAACAGTTAGCTCTGTTAATTCTGCGATTGTTTCAATATCGGTGTTTCTTTTTAATAATTTCAATGCAATTTCCGTCTGCATCTTTTTTTCTCCGTGTTTGATACCTTGTTCAATGCCCTGCTCTATACCTTGTTCTATTCCTTGCTCTATTCCTTGTTCTATTCCTTTTTCTATTCCTTTTTCTATTCCTTGTTTTAATCCTTGTTCTATACCCCGTTCTAATCCTTTTAATAGCCCTTCTTGCTCCGCTATATGTTTTGTATCTTCTAGCTTCGCCGCTTCATCAAGGATATATTTCAAACGAGATTGGTAAGCATAATAATCTTCAGGTGACTGACTTAAATCTTGCCAAACATTAAAAGCATTGAATAACTCCTCATCTTTCATGGCGAGCGCCTCCAATTCCAAATAGATTTCTTCATAGACTTTCTCTTTGCGTACATCGACCATTCCTAGTAGCATTAACCATTTCGCAAGTACATTTTCCCACGAATTTAATTGCTTTGCATACCATTGCTTTATAAATTTATTCATGTCGATAAAATGTATTTCCAGCACATCATCCATTTTAAACTTCCCCTGATTGTCGTAAAGTTGGAAAATAGAATGATAATCTTCTGTTTGTTCAAATAAACTAAAATTACAAATATTGACAGTAATTGTTGGTCGTAGTTTGTGGTACCCCATCCCCTTACGAAGCTGTGAAGTATAAATTCTTGACCAATAATACAGTGTTCTTTTCATCATATCGTATTCATTTGTTAGTTGAATTTCTACATTAATAAATAAATCTTCTTGTGTTTTAACTAAAATATCCAAACGTGATTGCTTATCATCTACATGCTCGTTACCAAATTCTTGCCTCATAAAAGAAATCTCATTAACAGCGTTACGACCAGTGCGATCTAAAATAGCATTTAGGAAAGCCACAGTAATGTTTTTATTCTGCTCAGTGCCAAAAAATTGTTTAAATGCATAATCTACCTTTAAATCTACAAATCTCTCAAGTGGGATTTTACGTAAAGTCTTTACACTCATTCGCATCACTCCAATTGATTTTCCTCAATTATAACATTTTGTCGATTTAGGAAAAAATGATAAGAGTGCCAGACACACAAACAATTCTGAATATTTCGGGTGCCTGGCACCGTAATTAAGGTGTAGATTGTATGTTTAAATTTGCTATTTTTTCTTGTTGTTTCATGACGATCCATTTACCGCATAACATCACTAACAATGCTAAGAATACAATAACTCCAGCAAATATGAGTGCTGCTTTATAGCTGTTGTATATTACTACAAGCTGTCCAGCAATTATTGGCCCGATTATTTGTCCGAATGCATAAAATGTTGTTAATACTGACACGACTGGACCACTCTGGGTTGGAAAAAGCTGTCTAGCATATGCGGTTGTTAATGTTACAATGCCAACGAATGTTAAGCCAAATAAAAATGAAGACAATAAGACACTCCACACTGTTTGTGAAAATACCGGCAACAAAATCCCTAGCACTTGTAATATGTATGCCACAAACAATATTTTAATTGCGGAAAACTTTTCTAATAAAACTGTCCAAACTGGGGCAGATGGAATTGCCGCTACACCAACAATGACCCAGCTATAAGAAGAGTACGCTTGGAGCGATGGAATATTATGAATAATATCTACTAAAAATGTCCCTGTAATAATATAGCCAAGCCCTTCAAGCCCATATGCAGCAATAAGCCAAGGCATAAAACCTCGCGACATTTTTGTATCAGACGATTTAGTAACTTTCACGCTATCGTGAACTTGTAAATTTCTCCATAAGATCAATGTAATAATTAATAAAAGTGCTGATAAAATTCCTAAGCCAATCCAAGTACCTTGCCACGCAAAACGTACTTCAATGAAAGGTACGAACAAGCCAGATATGGCAATGCCAAGCCCTATACCGCTAAATAAATAACCTGACCACTTTGTCAGTGACTGTTTAGCTAAATAATCCATAATAATACTAGATGTTAAAACAAATATAAGCCCTCCTGTAATCCCTGCAATTAAGCGCAGGACAAGCCAAACACTATAAATTTCAATTAGCCCCATAAGGACAACAGAAATGACGTTTAACACAACACTCAACAGTAAAAAATTTTTCTTTTGTCGATAGATAAATCCAGCCCACAATGCCCCAATAAAATAACCAATATAATTACTGGATGCTAAAAAGCCGGCAACATTAAATGAAAAACCGACATCCTCCCGCATAAATGGCAAAATAGGTGTAAAAGCAAAACGGCTAATGCCCATTGCTACTACGAGCAACAATACTCCTCCAAATAATACCCCTATATGTTGACGATTCATCGCATCCCCTCCCCTTTTTATTGTTAATAAAAGGATACTTAATGAATATTAATAAAGCAAACATATAATTTATAAAATTTTTCCAGTAATCAATTTATAAAACAATATTTTATATATGTTGCACCGATTTTTTTTCACAAAAAAGACTCAAGTATTTACACTTGAGTCTTTTGGTAAATCTATTTAATTAATAATTGGCTCTTAAACTAATAATGGTAAATAAAATGATCAAAAAAACGAGAAGACATAATCCCACTATAATAATAACCTTTTTACCATACATACTTAATCACATTCCCTCTAAAAAAATTAATTGAATGTTAATAGTGATTGGTATTTTACAACTTTACTAGTTGATTTAATTACCTTTTTCTAGGAAACTTCTACTTTATTTAATACAGCAACATTAATTTCCAAGCGTCTTCGATAGTCTACACCACCTTTAATTGATAATAGTTCTCACTTATATTTTATTTAAAAATCCCTAGGATGCCAACCCCTCATTCCTTTTCCGCCTCACTATATATTTCCATTCCATAAAATTGTTGTAAAACTCTTTTCATTTTATGTTAATTCCCCTTTAATCTCTATTAAATCAAAAAGCTTTTATTCGTTTTTTTATAGACTTTACAGTTTAATTGTCCTATAATATTCCCTGCTGATACTAAAATACGAACGTTGAGGTGTAAACCATGAGTGAATATACGCAAATTTTTAAAGGGACTGCTTTTTCAAGTAAGTCTTCAAAAGAAGTACAAATATTAAAAGATTATCTTTTTTGCATTAACGCAGACGGCATGATAGAAAAAACTATTGCACCGGAACATCCTGAATATCAAACCTTACTAAATACATACGAAGGGAAAGACAATTTCCATCAATTAACTGACGGACAGTATTTTTTCCCAGGCTTTGTCGACTTGCATGTACATGCACCCCAATGGGCTCAAGCTGGAACGGCTTTAGACATTCCTCTAAATGACTGGCTAAACACATATACCTTTCCAATCGAATCTAAGTTCTCTGATTTAGCATTTGCCAAAGAGGTCTATGAAGATTTAGTTAGTACCCTACTTGCCAATGGCACAACTACATCGTTATACTTTGCAACTGTCCATAAAGAGGCGAGCTTATTGTTAGCTGAAATATGTGCTACAAAAGGACAACGTGGTCTAGTTGGGAAAGTTGTCATGGATGACCCTGAACAAAACCCAGAATTTTATCGTGATGCAAACACAGATACAGCATTAGCAGACACAGAAGAATTTATTTTAGCTGTTAAAGAATTAGCAAAAACTACAAAACAAGGTGTATATCCCGTTGTAACGCCTCGCTTTATTCCAAGTTGTACAGATAGTGCATTAAAAGGTTTAGGTGAATTGGCTGCTAAATATGATACTCATATCCAATCTCACTGTAGTGAGAGCGATTGGGAGCATGGTTATGTACAGGACCGCTTCAACAAAAATGACGCCTATGCGTTACATGACTTCGGTTTATTAGGTGATAAGTCTGTTATGGCACATTGCAATTTTTTAAACGATGAAGATGCAGAATTATTTGCTGAAACAGGTACAGCGATCGGTCATTGTCCAATCTCAAATGCTTATTTTGCAAACAGTGTCATTCCAATTGCACGTTTCCATTCAAAAGGGGTGGATATTGGTTTAGGATCAGATATTTCGGGTGGCTTCTCTCCGAGTCTTTTCGATAATGCAAAACAAGCTGTTATGTCATCTAGAATGTTGGAAGATGGTGTTGATACAGCGCTACCTGCAGACAAACGTGGCGTGCCAGATTCACGCATTACAATTAATGAAGCATTTTATTTAGCAACAGCTGGCGGTGGTGAAAGTTTAAGCCTACCAGTTGGTCGCTTACAAGAAAACTTTACGTGGGATGTTCAAGTAATCGATACAAAAATAGCATCTGCCAAACTTCCAATCTACGATAAAAATGAAGAATTGATCGATATCTTCCAAAAAATCATGTATCTTGTTCGTCCTGAAAATATTCGTGAAGTGTGGGTGCAAGGAACGAAAGTTCATGAAAGAAGCAAATAACTAAACACAAACAATACTCTCCCCTTTGCTGTAGCAGCAGGTGGAGGTCATGAACAAAGATAAAAATACTAATCATTATATAAAAACTTAAACTTTGAGGTGTACATCTTAGTGGAAACGCAAAAAAACAATCTAGCAAACGATAAAAGTAATACCACGCATTTAACCGTTTTACCCGATGAAAAAGTGCCATTTAGCCAATCAGTTCTTCTAGGTTTACAGCATGTTATGGCAATGGACGTCTATGTAGTTCCCTTCCTTATTGCGATGTTAATTGGTTTGCAATCAGGTCAATCAAGTGCATTGATACAATCGACTTTTATTGCAGCAGGGATTGCGACAATTGTTCAAACTCATTTCTGCATGAAGCTACCGATCGCACAAGGGCCGTCTTATGTACCACTAGGTGCGATTGTAGGTATTTATGCCGCTAGTGGCAGTGGCGAACTTGGTTGGAGCTCTGTGTTAGGAGCAAGCTTAATTGGTGCAATTTTTGTCATTATTTTAGGCTATACAGGTATTTTCAATAAAATTGTTAAAACTTTTATTCCTCCAATTGTAGGAGGTACAATTATTTTCGTTGTTGGATTATCGCTAATGCCAGTTGGTTTAAGTAGTAATATTTTTGAAGGTGCTGGTGCTACGATTAACCAAAATATTTATTTAGCTCTTATTTCAGCTATCGTATTAATTGTTTGTGTAATGCTAGGCTCTGTGTTCCGTCAAAAAGGTCGTGCATTTCGTATCGCATCTGTCATTATAGCGTTACTTATAGGTTGTATCGCTGCTAATATAATGGGTGTATTAGATTTATCAGCAGTTGGAAAGGCAAAGTGGTTTAGCTTACCACAAATTCCTTTCGCAGATTTTGGCTTTACATTTAACTTTTCAGCTATTTTGACAATGATCATTATTTATATTGTATTAATGGCTGAAACAACAGGTACATGGTTTGCGGTTAGTAATGTTATTGAAAAACCATTGACAGATAAACAAATAAATCGTGGGGTAATCGGAGAAGGTATCGGCTGTTTCATCGCCTCATTATTAGGTTCGACACCAGTAACAGGCTATTCAACGAATGCAGGTGTTATTTCCATTACAGGTATTGCAAGTCGTCGTGTCTTTATTGCTGCAGGTGCTTGGTTTATTTTGTTCGGTTTTTCTGGTAAATTAGCGGCATTAATTTCTGCTATTCCATCGGCAGTTATCGGTGGTGTCTTCGTTATCGTTTGTGGCATCATTGCGATTAGTGGGTTACAAGTAATGAAAAATGAACGCATCGGCGAAAAAGAAATGTACGTCATCGCTGTACCAGTCATTTTAACATTAGCGTTAACATTACTACCGAAAGATTTCTTATATTCTTTACCAACAACGGTTCAATATTTATTTGGCTCACCAGTAGCAACCGCTGCTCTAGCTGCCATTCTTTTAAATAAAATATTACCGAACGTTAAATAGATTACTAAAGTATGAGATTGTAGATAAACTTACAATGTGAGTTTGCCTACAGTCTCTTTTGTTTGTTCAACGTAGTCCATTGAAAATAGTAAAATTCGACAAAACGATGCTATGATGGATTTACTGCATTCATCAGGATTGGTGAACAGATGCAATGTATTTCCAAAAGATGTTCATAAACAACCAGAATGCCACGCATGTTGAAATTGAAGAGGAAAAAATAACGATGCCATCTAACGACGGATATTATATGAAATCAATGCTTTATGGAACAACGGAAAGGAATTATTTGTATTGTATATGAATGTAGAATAATTAGGATCATCTAAATTACAAAGCAACCTACCTTGGACTTCAATTGCTTTGAGTAAGATGTATAGGAAAACTCAAATAATTTCTATAAAAAAAGACAAAATACCTTAAGAGTGCACCCTCTTAAGGTATTTTGTCTTTTTTATGTTGACTCTTTCGTAGTTTGTTCAAAATCACATAAATCAATCCATTTTTGAATAGACAGGATGACTTCCTGAAATGCTAAGCCGTTCGGTGTTAACGCATATTCTACTTTTTTTATCGATGAATCAATATATTTTTTCTCGATTAGTCCTGCTTGAACAAGCTCATTTAGACGTTCTGTTAGCAAACGATCAGAAATGCCAGGGATAGTGGCATGTATTTCATGATACCTTTTTGGACCAGGCAATAACGTATAGATGATCATGCCCATCCAACGTTTTCCTATAAATTCAATTGCCTGATGGTAGCTACTACATATATGTGAACAATTAGATTTAGTCATATAATAACCTCCCATTTTTAAATTCCGTATTTCTATTGTAACACACAAAATTTTTTATTTGACGTATAAACTTACTAATGGTAAGATTCTAATTATCAACTTACCATTAGTAAGTTTTAAGGAGGACATTATGTCAATAACAAATAACAAAGCGAATCTATATACAATTATGGAGGATCGAAAATCAGTGCGTGTTTATGATCCTACTTTTAAAATACCTCAAGCAGAGCTTGAAGAAATCATTCAAGAAGCAACAAGTGCACCGTCCTCTAGCAATCTACAAGCATGGAGATTTCTTGTTATTCAAGATGAAGCAGTGAAAACAGAGCTTCGTGCTATTGCCAATAACCAAGAACAAGTTGAAACATCATCAGCAGTTATTGCGGTGTTAGGAAATGCCGAAATGTATCAACAAGTTGAACAAATTTATACACAAAATGTCGCAGAAGGTCATATGGGTGATGCACAGAAGGATTTAATGATTGCGAATACCCTACGCACTTACCCATCTGCCCCATTAGAAGTACGAAAAAATATTGCTACATTTGATGCAGGTCTTATTTCAATGCAACTTATGCTTATCGCCAAAGAAAAAGGCTATGATACTGTGACAATGGGCGGTTTTGATAAAGCGAAATTTGCTGAACGATTTGAATTACCAGAGCATATTTTCCCTGTAGTCCTTATTGCTATCGGTAAAGGTGCTGCACCTGCTTATGGCTCGTCTCGTTTACCGTTAAAAGATATTGCTCGTTTTATTTAAACAAACGAAGAGGCTGAGATATAACTAGCTTATATTAAGAAAAAGAGAAATCGATGACATCCGATTTCTCTTTTTTTCTTTGGTAGTCCCTTTTCTCCTATATCCTTGTAAACGTCCAAGTATCTTCAAAAATTTGCTGGCAGTAATGTAAAACCTATTTCGTTTCAACCTTTGATTCTCCACAAACAGGAAAATAGAAACGCAAATTAGCCCTTAGAAAACTAAAAACTGGTTCCTTATTTTATTGAGGCTGATTTCCAGCCTCCCTATAATTGAGAACGAAGAAGTTCGAATTTATGCATTGCAGCGCTTTGTCTGACATCCACTTGCTCGTTTAATTTCGCGAGATTATTAAATGTATGAAATTTGCTTGTAGAATTGGCTTTAAACATAACGTCCGCTGAGTAGTTATATGGATTCGCTGGCTCATTTACACCGTAAAATGGATTATAAGGATTAGCCGTAAGTGAAGAAAGCGAGGCAGCTTTTGTATAAGTTTCTGATTTTTGCGGGTCGTGCTTTTTTACGATTGCCTCCACATCTGACTTTTGTTGTTCAGATAATTGGAGTTTTGGATTGGATAATATGGATTGTGCATATTTAGCAACAGTTGCGCCATGGTTTGATGTAATATACATAGAATACATTCCTTTCGTAAATAATGAATTTAAAATTTGTTACTAATTTCATTTAATTTACTATAAATATTATAGAAGTTAGCATTGTTACTTGACTTATTTTTTGGGTAATAAAAGTTACTTAGATAATTTGATGAATTAAATGTACTTAGATTAAACCCATTTGTTAAATTATCTAAAGGATTAGAGGAAGTTCCTAAAAAACTATTATTGATACCTGACATTAATAAATCACTAAAGCCTGCACTATTCATACTAGCAGCCCCAATTAATTTCCACATTTGACTGTTTTGCATAGTCAGAGCATCTGTTTTAGCCGCTTCTTTAGTAAAATGTTGCGTCGTCTCATTTAAAACTTCTTGGAAAGTCTTTTTTTGTTGCGCAGACAAATTTAATTTTGGATTACTTACGACTTTCGCTAAATAATTTTGGATAGGTAAATAACTATTAGTATAGATGGACATACAATCACCTCGAATTAAAATCTTACTTTTTATTTCGACGCAACTAGTCTGAAATGTTTAAATGTGTCATGAAAAACGTTTTACATGTCATGAATGAAAATACTCCCTATGCTTAGCATAGAGAGTAAAAGGATTATAATTGTGCATGAAAATGTAGCAAAACATGTAATTCAAACACTTGATGGTCTGTATTGATTTGAATGTCCCCATTATATTTTTTGGCGATATCTTGTATAATTTGAAGACCAAGTCCACCCTGATAGTTGTTTTCATTCACAAAAGCGGGTATTGGGTTTTTAATTGTTAAAATATACGTACATTTATGTTGTATCGAATGAATACTAATCGAAGCACTAGGGCGATCTTTTGTAGCAGTCAGTGCGTTGTCTAGTGCGTTATGAAGAATAATACACAAATCATATACATCGCAATGTACATAGCTTGGATACGTGAACGTAGACTCAATCACAACAGATTGTGCCTGCGCTTTTTTTATTTTTTCTTGAATTAATAAGTCAACAATCGCATGACCAGTAACAGATTGCGTCACTTTTGAATCCATCTGCTGTTGCATACTGTTTAAATAAATACTAGCTTCTGTTAATTGTTTCGTTTCAATAAGCCTCTCTACTGTGGCCGAATGGTTTTTTACATCATGTTTTAACAGTTGCATGTCTTTGTATAGGGCATCGATACTTTGAAGATGGGCTTGTAGCTGCTGGGATTGATTTACAAGTACTAGCTGCTTTTGCTGTTGTACACGTTGTAAGTCCAGTTTTTGCACTAAAATAAGCACACCAAACATTGCTGCTATTATGATGCAATTATGGACTCCCCAATATTTTAAAAACTGATCAATAACGTCTGGGTCGATTGGGTCGCCTATGACCTGATGATATTTGTTCATCATAAAATAGCTCGACATTCCAATAAGTGGTGGAAGAATAAGTAGTAAAATTTCCCGATTTTCAAAAATACGTGGATGCATATGTATACATTTTTCGTAAAAATGAATGACACACCATAAACCAATGATGTATAAAGCAAGTAGCACAAGCATCATCCAAATTGTATAGCTAAAGTACCCTATTGTTACATCGAACAGGTGGGGAATAATCCATTTTTCTACTAAGTAAAGCGATAGATCACTAATTGGGCGGTACAAAATAATGACAATCGTTGGTGCCATCCACCGTATTGAAAAATAAGTAATGACAATGAAGAACTTTAAATAGACAGAGTTATTTTTTAGTGGTAGTAATAATAAAAAAGCAGTTAATGATGCAAATAAATAGACGCCAAAATTTGAAATATCACCTATAAACCATTCTAGTACTATAACCGTGATAAAATAGCCGATTGAAATAATTAGTAAATACGAATGCTGAATAAAAATTCGACAAAAACGGTAGAAAAAATAGGCGGTACAAAATTGCATAGACCAATTAAATATATTGTTTACCATTTCAAAGTAACTATAACTAATCATGTATGTATATATCCTTTTTGCTGTATGTAATCCATATAAGTTTGAATGAACTGTGTATATTTCTTTTGCGAAAGTTTTAATATAGTTCCATTATCTAGTATAATTTGTTGCTTAGTATAGCTTGTAATATAGTCGAGGTTGACTAAATAAGAGCGATTGATTCGGAAAAAGCTGTTGCCAAGATTTTCTTCATACTGTTTGAGTCGCCCTATAAATGTGTATGAGCTATTTTCTTTATGCACTGTAAGTTTACGACCGAATACTTCAATGTAGTAGATTTCGTGGTAAAAAACTTTTTTTAAGTCAAAGCCAGATTTAATAACAAGATATGGGGAATCTATAGATTGACTAGAACGGTTTTCAAGTGCTGTATGTAATACCTCGTAAAATTTTTTCGTGTCAAATGGTTTCAATAAATAATGAAATGCTTGAACATCAAATGCTTGGAAAACATATTGTTCAAAGGCAGTTACAAAAATAATTGGGTTTAGCTGCTGGCGAGCTCTTAATTTTTCAGCTACGGTTATACCTTTGATATCAGGCATTTCGATATCTAAAAATAATACATCAAAAGAACCGACTTGATTTAATAATTCAAGCCCATTTTGGAATTGTTTAATTTGGGCGTTAGGGTAACGTAGTTTAATTTTAGATGCAATCGCATTCGTTATTGCTTTTTCGTCATCGCATATCCAAATATTCAAAGAAATCACCTCTCTTGTTCGAAAGTCTATCATTAAAATGTGGAAAGTCAAACGGGCCCAGGCTACATCCAAAGAAAACATCCGCTGAGACGAACATTAACGTGAACAGCAAAAAAGTGTTAGATTGATCGTAGTCAATCTAACACTTTTCTTCGTTTGTCCATGCACATTTCAGTCATTGATTATGCTTAAAAACTCATGCCAATGATGCAATCGCGGCAATGCTACAAGCTGATTATACGATTGATTTTTTAATATTACTTTCGTCTTAATACCTTGTAACGTTTCTAACACTGCCGGTTTATCATCAACGTAAACATCTAAATCAAGCTCTTTAATAATAGCTACTTTCTCCACATCCTGCATACCACAATAGAAATGACCCTCTTCTACAGGGAAACCTTGCGCTTTCATCCATTGTTGCGTTTGTTGACAATATTGTTTTGGACGTGACGTAATATAATAAATTTCATGTCCTTGCTGATGTAATGCTTGCAATGTTTCAAGGGCCGCTTCGAAAATTGGACAATCTGTAAAATAGATTTCATCCAATGAACTGTTCCACATTGCTGAGCCCTCTGCATCTGTTAATCCAAAGGGCTCATGAATCTCTACTCTTTGCAAAGCTTGAAAGGTTTCGTCTGCTATATTTTTGCCTAGCTTTTTATTATAAAGCAAAAAGGCATGTGCACGTAAATCGATCAACGTATCATCTATATCAAAGCCAAATTTCATCTATATTTTCTTCCTTTCAAGATGCCTGGTCTATAAAGTGAAAGGCAAAAGTTTGTTCTTTTTCAATTTGCTGCGCCAATACTTCTTCAATGGCCTGTTCTCGCAGTTGCTGAAAATCTCTCACATTAAATTGTTGAATAGTGTCCTTATTGAGTAATGAAGCAAGACAATCAGCGTCCTTTAGCGCGCTATTTAAGCCGAATGCGCCAGTAGGTGTCATCGTATGAACGGCATCGCCTAAAAGGACAAGTCCTTGTGTCCCCCAACAGTCACAATGACTACTAAACACATCAAGTAAGACAAAATCTTGCCATGAACGAATATGGTGAGTAACGGTTTCCTCTAATTCAGGAAAAGCTTTTATAAGCTGGCTAATAAACGGAGTAATTGCCTGTTTTCTAAGCTGCGGAAAATCACCCTGTTTAATATTCCAACCAATTTGAATATTGCCCCCTGTCTGTGAGAAAAGCGACAATTGCATATCATCAATGAGCGCCATTTTAATTGCCGGCTCCCAACCTTGTGGTGCAGGAATTTTTGCCCATAGTAAATCAAAACCATGCTTATGCTTTTGAATAGCAATATGTGCTCGCTTGCGAATTGTAGAATATCGGCCATCTGCTCCTATTATAAGCTGGCTCTTAATTTCAATCGTTTCTTCGTCCTTTGTCGCGATAACGCCGACATATCGTCCTGAAGAATCTGTCTTTAGTGTTGTCACCTTTGTATTTAGGAAACACTTAAAATTTTGGAAGTGAATTGTATGTTGGAGTATTCCTTTAAGCAAATGTGCTTGAGGAACGTGAATACCTAAATGTCCTACAGAAGCATCTGGAAAAATTGTTTTAAACGCTTCGCCCTTCGCATAATATTCTAGTTTTTCCATTCGTAATAAACCGAGCGCTTCTATCGCTTCAAAAAGATGATGATTTTTGAGAACCGTCTCGCCCTCTTCATTTAAATGTTCACCGCGAAAAGCCTGCCCAAGTGCGGAGCTTTGCTCTAGCAGTATCACGGACAGACCCTTTTTCGCTAGCAAATGCGCAAGAAGTGCACCACTTGGTCCAGCCCCTACTATACATACATCTGCATGAAATTTCACTTACCTTCACCTTTTTTCGGATAAGCAATAATGCGTAAATCTTGCCCCACCTTATCGAAAGAAGCAAATTCTACATCCCACGCTTCATCCATTGTGGCTGCATTATAGCCCGCAATTGGCGTTAAAGATAAACTTCCACCTAAAACCTTAGGCGCTACGTAAATAACGTATTTATCGATGGCCGCATTTTGTAAAAATGAAGCATTAATCGCACTTCCACCCTCGACTAAAATATCAGTAATTCCAAGTACATAAAGCTTTTCTAACATATCATCAATATGAAGACCTTCATTACTTTTTCGAACAGGTAGAACAGTGACACCTTTAGCCTCTAAAATGTCGATTTGCTCTTGCATAACATCCTCACTGCATACAATAATCGTTTTCGCTTCTTCTACATTTAGAACATTGGCATGTGCAGGTGTGCGAAGAGAGCTATCCATAATGATGCGTATAGGATTTTTGCCGTGGCGATCTTTTAGTCTCGTTGTTAAAGATGGATTATCAGCAATCACTGTTCCAACGCCGACTAATATTGCATCTACTTCGTGACGAATATGGTGGACATCCTCTCGAGCTTCTGCACCAGTTACCCATTTAGAATGCCCCGTATGTGCTGCGATTTTCCCATCTAATGTCATAGCGTATTTTGAGATAATAAAAGGTCGTTTTGTTATCATATTGTGTATGAAGCGTTCGTTTAAACGTCGTGATTTTTCTTCTAACACACCTACCTCAACCTCAATACCTGCATCACGCAATAATTGAATACCATTACCTGCTACAGCTGGATTAGGATCTTGCATCGCTACTACAACGCGGCTCACTTCTGATTCCTTGACTAAATTAGCACAAGGGGGCGTTTTACCGTAATGTGAACATGGCTCTAGCGTTACATAAAGAGTAGCACCTTTTGCATGCTCTCCTGCCATACGAAAGGCATGCACTTCCGCATGCGGTTCCCCCGCTTTTCGATGTAAGCCCGTGCCTACGATAACACCATCTTTTACAATAACAGCTCCTACAAGAGGATTGGGGTTCGTATTCCCTCTTGCACTCGCTGCCAAATCTAATGCTAACTGCATGTATTTTTCATCTGTCGTCATCTTTGTACCCTCCACTTACTTCACTTCCGAATATGACCAGATTTTTCTACCTTAGTATCTAAATAAAAGCGATTTGTCTCAGTCAAACCTCCCCATAACGGGATATGTCCATCCGCTGCTAAACCGTGCATCTGTAAAGCAGATAGCTTCTTCGGATTGTTTGTAATCAATGTAACAGGCTTCGAACGAAGAGCCGTTAAAACTGTAACCGCTTCTTCATACGAACGCGTGTCATCTTGGAAGCCAAGTGCAAGGTTTGCTTCTACAGTATCTAAACCTTCTTCCTGTAATAAATAAGCAAGAGATTTAGAAAATAGACCGATGCCACGTCCTTCATGATCGGCTAAATAGAAAATCGCTCCGCATCCATGATCGACAATCATTTTCATAGATTCATGTAATTGATAACCACAGTCACAGCGTTGGCTACCAAATATATCGCCAGTATGGCAAATGCTATGCATGCGGATTAAAGCATTTTCTTCATGGGCGAAATCACCGTAAACTAGTACGGATGATTGCTGAGAAAATGCTAAATTTGCCGTTGCTAGCCCATCCATTATTTCTTCTTTTGACAAATTGCCATCAACCTTTAACCAGTTATACCATTGAAAAGTCGCTGAAAATTCACCTTGCTTAATAGGTAACTTTACTGGACCTACTAGACAAATATTTTCTGTCTCAGAATGCTTTACAATTGTCATTTTGTCTTTCACTATATCCACTACTTTAGTAGTAATTGTCATATTTATCGCCAACTTTCTATTCTAAACATTTAGTTGAATTTGCTAATTAAACGCTTCTACTTACATAACTTACTTAACGTAACTTAGTTTATAATAATAACTGAAAACTGTCAATCAACAGCCCTTTTTTATTAAAATATCATATCTTATTAAAAAGCTGTTAAATGATGCTTAAATCATATACTAATAGCTTATGGAGGTGCTATTTTTTCTGTGCAGGCTAGTCTATAATAAGCGGAGGTAGGTTTGTTATGACGAAAGGAAGTTTAAGCATGAACTTAGAAAAAAATGTTCAAGTAAGGCAGCCAAAATACCAGCAAATTGCGGTGGACCTTGCCTCAAAAATTGTAGAAAAAAAATATCAAATTGGTGATAAAATTTATGCAAGATCTTCATTAGCTAGCCAATACAATGTATCGGCTGAAACAGCAAGAAGAGCGATCGCAGTTTTGCAAGATTTAGAAATTGTGGAAGCTTCCAAAGGTAGTGGTGTCATCATTAAATCGTATGAAATGGCGGCACGCTTTGTCCGACAATTCCAAGATGTCCAATCCGTTCATGAGCTACAAAATGAGCTTTTAATAAGTATTCAAAAGCAACAACATGAATTGTTGCATTTACAAGAAAAAACGAAACAACTTATTAGTCGAACGGAACATTTCCGCTCGGTCAATCCCTTTATTCCATATCAAATTGAAATGACTGCTGAAAGTCCTTGTATTCATCAAACTTTGCAAGCATTAAATTTTTGGCAAAATACGTCTAGCACAATAGTCGGGATTCGCCGTGGAAATGAATTATTACTTTCACCTGGACCATATGCTTCATTTGAAGAAGGAGATATTATTTATTTTATTGGCAATGACGAAAGTTTAGGCCGCGTACAGAGTTTTTTATATCCAAATTAAAATCCGCATAAGCGCTGATATAACAGCGTTTATGCGGTTTTTTTCTTATTTAGCGATTTGACAAAAGTAACAACCTTTTGTTAGTGTTAAGTTGTTACTTGTTTATTTTTGGTTATCATTATCCTCAAATAGTGTAATGAAAACGAAACAATTGTCATATGGATTTTCTTTATCCGCTTGATAGTTCGTTTTATAAAAGTAACATCTTCCTACTATTTGAGATTGATATCTCACTGCTTATACAAGTGGGATTAGCGCACGAAAGGAGTGGTTCTATGGAAAAAATAAAAGTAGAACATGTTTCTAAAGTATTTGGTAAACATATTCCCCAAGCTTTAGAACTCGTCAAACAACAAAAAAGCAAGACAGATATTTTAAAAGAAACAGGTGCAACAGTTGGTGTATATGATGCCAGCTTTACTGTAAATGAAGGGGAAATTTTCGTTATCATGGGCTTATCAGGTAGCGGTAAATCAACGCTGATTAGACTGTTAAATCGACTTATCGAACCTACAAGCGGCAATATTTTTATCGATGGAGAAAATATTTCTAAAATGGGGAAAGAAAGCTTACGAACCGCACGACGAAGCAAAATGAGTATGGTTTTTCAAAACTTCGGTTTATTCCCTCACCGTACACTTCTACAAAATACCGAATACGGCCTTGAAGTTAGAGGCATTTCAAAAGAAGAGCGCAAAGCAAAAGCGGAACAAGCTCTTGCAAATGCAGGCTTACTTGCCTATAAAGATCAATATCCAAACCAACTATCAGGCGGGATGCAGCAACGTGTAGGCTTAGCACGTGCACTCGCAAATGACCCAGAGATTTTATTAATGGATGAAGCATTTTCCGCTCTCGATCCTTTGATTCGTAAAGAAATGCAAGATGAATTACTAGATTTACAACGAACATTGAAAAAAACAATTTTATTTATCACGCATGATTTAAATGAGGCGCTTCGCATAGGTGATCGTATTGCCATAATGAAAGATGGTTCCATTATTCAAATCGGGACTGGTGAAGAAATTTTAACGAATCCAGCAAATGATTACGTAAAAACGTTCGTTGAAGATGTCGATCGCTCTAAAGTATTAACAGCTGAAAACGTGATGGTTCGACCTGTCTATGTCAATGTCGATCTTGATGGACCTACAGTAGCGCTGAAAAGAATGCGCCAAGAAACTGTTAGTTTACTGATAGCAGTTGATAAAAATCGACACTTGAAAGGCTTTATTACCGCAGATGACGCACTAGCGGCTGCTAAAAAACAGGAACAAACGGTACATTCGATTGTTCAATCCGAGATGATAACCGTTCCACCAGATATGCTTTTACAGGATATTTTAGGTTTGATTCATAATTCCCCTACTCCTATTGCAGTTGTTAAAGATGAACGCTTACTTGGTGTTCTTATCCGAGGTGTTGTTATCGAAGCACTTTCAACATTCACTGAGGAGGAAGTAACACATGAATAATTTTTTAGACAAAATTCC
The DNA here is from genome assembly GCF_044754025.1 of Lysinibacillus sp. NPDC093197. NCBI lineage: Bacteria > Bacillati > Bacillota > Bacilli > Caryophanales > Bacillaceae > Lysinibacillus > Lysinibacillus sp. NPDC093197. Next base: position 685,126 of record NZ_JBIVOH010000002.1, read on the forward strand.
AACCTTACCACTTGCCCCATGGGTAGAGTCAGCTATGGACTGGTTGACGAGTAATTTTTCAGCGTTCTTTGATGTGATTCAAAAATACGGAAAACTACTCATGAACCAGGTCACTGATTTATTAATTGGCATTCCCGCTATTATTCTCATTTTACTTGTCGTTATTTTAGCGTTTTTCGCTGTAGGCAAAAAATTTGGGCTCGCAAGCTTTACACTAATAGGCCTTTTATTTATTTATAACCAAGGCTTATGGGAACATCTCATGGAAACCACAACGCTTGTTTTATTTTCTAGTATAATTTCTATCATCATTGGTATACCACTTGGTATTTTAATGTCCAAGTCAAGCGTTGCCGAAAATATTATTAAACCGATTCTTGATTTCATGCAAACGATGCCTGGCTTCGTTTACTTAATTCCGGCAGTTGCCTTTTTCGGAATTGGCATTGTGCCAGGTGTATTTGCATCCGTTATTTTTGCCTTACCTCCTACTGTACGTATGACAAATCTAGGGATTCGACAAGTACCAAAAGAATTAGTGGAAGCTGCGGATTCATACGGCAGTACTGCAGGGCAAAAGTTGTTTAAGGTGGAAATTCCGCTTGCTAAATCAACAATTATGGCCGGCATTAACCAAACCGTTATGCTATCACTTTCAATGGTAGTTATCGCTTCTATGATTGGAGCACCAGGACTTGGTCGTGAAGTATTAACAGCATTGCAACGTACACAAGTAGGGAATGGTTTCGTTGCAGGTTTAGGACTCGTGATTTTCGCGATTATTATCGATCGCTTAACTCAAAGCTTTAATAGAAAGAAAGAGCTCTAAAAGAGCATATAGGCAAATACACATAGCGCACTACAGACGTTTTGTGTTTTGCTAGAATGCTAAATATTGAGGAAAGAAAGGAAGATTCGATGAAACTGAAAACATTATCAAAATTAGGGATGGCTTTAGGGCTTGGCTTTATGCTAGCTGCATGTAGTGAGAGCGATTCGACTAAGAATGAGGATTCGAAAGATGTAAATTTAGCCTACGTTGAGTGGGATACAGAAATCGCTTCGACTAACGTTGTCGGTCAAGTTTTAGAAGACTTAGGGTATGACGTTACATTAACACCACTAGATAACGCAATTATGTGGGAAGCTGTTTCAAAAGGTGAAGCTGATGGCATGGTCGCTGCTTGGCTTCCACATACACATGGAACACAATACGAAAAATATAAAAAAGATTTAGACGAGCTAGGTGAAAACCTTGCTGGTGCAAAAATTGGCTTAGTTGTCCCAAGCTATATGGATGTAAATTCAATTGAAGATTTAACAAATGAAGCAGATCATACAATTACAGGAATTGAGCCTGGTGCAGGTATTACGGCGGCAACTGAAAAAGCACAAGAGGAATATGATAACCTTGCAGATTGGAATCTATTAACTTCATCTTCAGGTGCTATGACAACTGCGCTTTCAAAAGCAATTAAAAATAAAGAAGAAATTATCGTTACTGGCTGGTCTCCACACTGGAAATTCGCAAAATATGATTTGAAATATTTAGATGATCCAAAAGGTGTTTATGGCGGCGAAGAAACGATTAATACATTTGTTCGTAAAGGATTAAAAGAAGATCAACCAGACGTATATTCAGTTTTAGATAATTTCCACTGGACATCAGAAGATTTAGAAGCTGTTATGCTAGACATTTTAAATGGTGATGATCCTAAAGATGCAGCAAAAGAATGGATTAAAAATAATCCAGATAAAGTTGCTGAATGGACGAAAGATGTAAAAGAACAATAAGCAAAATTGTTTTTGTGCCTGGCACTTTGTATGGGCACCTAGCTAAATATAAGTTTTCTATTTAGTAAAAATCCACTTCGCTTTCTGCGGACACGATGTAAGCTGCAACCTTCGCTAGCGCGCGGTTTGTTGCGTCTTACATTTCGTGTATTCCCGCAGGAGGCTTCGTGGATTTTTACTTAGTTATACATAAAATAATTTTCAGAATTGTTTGGGTGACTGGCACTAAGATAATAATTTTAAGAAAATGGCGGCTCCTAAAACTAGGGCAATACAAACGATTCGTCGCCAATCTTTAGATTCGTTGAAAAAGAACATACCTAACAACGCTCCCCCTGCTGCCCCAATACCTGTCCAAATGGCATAAGCTGTCCCCATCGGTAATGTTTCCATTGCAAAGGCAAGCCCTAAAAAACTAACCGTAAAAGCCACAATCATTAATACTAAATTTTTTACCGATTTTACATCATTGTATTTACTAATCATAAAAACACCCATCATTTCACAGATTCCAGCGATAACTAATGCTACCCATGCCATTATGCTTTCACCTCTTTATCCTTTGGTTCACCTGTTACAAGCTTCAAACCTACAACACCAGCGAGCAACACGACAATACATAATATTTTAGCTAGCTTCCATGGTTCTCCAAACAGCAAGCTGTCTGCGCATACCGTACCGGCAGTTCCTAGTCCTACGAATACTGCATAGACCGTCCCTACAGGTAAATGCTCTCCAGCCTTAATTAATAAATAAAAGCTAATAAAAATGGCAATAGCTGTTCCAAGCCATTCTAGTATGCTTGTTGCATGCTTTAAGCCAATTACCCAGCCTACCTCAAAAAAAGCTGCAACAAGGACACTGATCCATTGTTTGTTCATTTGTATTCCTCCATTTCGTTATAGATATGAGACACAAAACAGCTTCAAAGTATTGAAGGCAAATTAAAAAAGCCTAAAGAAACACTGTTATTCAACAGTATCTCCCAGGCTTTTATCCTTCCGTGTCACAAAATACATTTTGTGGTTTTCTCTCGGACCAGACTAGCTATCGCTACGGAACCCTAGAAAACTATCATATCTAATTGTCATTTTAGTATAGCAAATAATTTAAAAACTTTCCACTGGTACATAGCCAACCTTTTCAACTAATGCCTGCCCTTCTGGTGACACAATCCATTCAATAAACTGCTTAACATTTTGGTTTTTTGTCCCAGTAGTCACTGCATAAAATTCCGACGTTAGTGGATATGTACCATTTCGAATATTTTCCTTCGTCGGCGCTATACCATCAATGGACAGTAATTGAATTTCTTTATTGCCGACCATTTCTGTCGAGTAATACCTAAACGTAAAACCAATTGCATTTTTATAATTGCGATATTGAGATACCTCATGGATAATACCGCCCATTCCAGATGCTACATCTTCTGCTGGAGCCTCCATTATAGTTTTATCACCCATCATTTTTTCTAATGTCGTCTGACTCCCACTATCAGCTGGTCGTTGGAATGCACGAATAGAATCATTGGCACCTCCAACTTCACGCCAGTTTGTTATTTCTCCAGCGTAAATTTGTTTGATTTGTTCAAGTGATAAATTTTCAACAATATTTTTATGATGGACAAAAAAGACAAATGCTTCTCGCCCTATCGGTGTCATATCAAATGTCAGCCCATTGATCTCCGCTGATTTAATTTGTGACTCAGATGGCGCCGCAGCAAATATGACATCAACATCACCTGAAATTAAATTTTGATAAGCCTCAGGCGTTCGACTTACCTTAACCTCACTATCATAATACGGGTAGTCCTTTTTTGGATATGTCGCTTCCACAAAAGCTGCATATAATGGATACATTGCCGTTGCGCCATCTAAGCGTGGAAGTGGTTCCGCCAATTGTAATGTTGCTTTTTTATCGTTCTTCACGACCTTATTCTGCTCTACGAATGGTTCATAGTTATACTCATTGATTTCTGCATCGACAGTAGCCATACTCATTTTATAGTGATACTTAATCGGTGCAACGGAAGCGAAAATAACAGCAACACCAATAATTGTCGAAAACAATACTTTCCGCTGCCTCGTCTTAAACCATTCAAAAATTAGACATGTAAAGAGTAAAAAAAAGCTAATCGATAGTACGAAAAGAAGATTCAAATAATGAATAGCACCATTTAATAAAAAAGTAAAAGCAATTATTCCAGTAAAAAATAACACACCTATAAACACGAATATGGTTTGCAAAACTCTCATTGCCTTGTCCTCCTCCTTCCTCGAAAGTGTAAAATTACACTATTTATATTTACCATATAAGATTTCAGAGAAAAAGGCAACAAAATTTTGGTAATTAATGTTGTACTCTTCAACGATGAAATAGCAAAAATGCACGAGCGTAATTTACAACAAAAAAAGGAGCTTGCAAAAGCTCCTCAATCCGAAATTGTTATCTATCCAGTGTAAACCCCTTCACATGTATCCGGTGCAGGTTCATAGAAACAATGATTTTTAAATTGACCAGTGAATGGTTGGCCATACCACGTTGGAGGGCACGGAGCATATGGATTAAAGTACCAGAGGGCAAATTTCGCTGGGTGCTGCCTCCAATAATCCAAATTCTGTTTCGCTAATCTTTTCTCAGTTTCCCTAGCTCGTTGATAAAACATATTCCCTTTTTGAACCGCTTCAAAAGAATAGTTTCCGCCCTGTACCTGATAAATAACATCGTCAATTGACCTTAAATCTTTAAAATCTAAACAATTTGATACTAGGCGATTAACAATGACATTTCCAACATACAACATCCCTTGTTTTCCTTCACCTTCAGCTTCTGCTCTCATCATCCTCGCCATTAAAGCGACATCTGCATCACGGTATTTTGCTCTTGGCAATTTAATCACCCCACGATTATTGTATGACAAGAAGGCGAAAATTGTGTCACTGTTAATTAAGAAGAATGCTTTTTAGCTTACCGTTGGACATTTTTGCTATTTTTAAAATAGATGCTATATTTCCTCGCATTTGTAAAACCTAATTTACTACCTAAATTAATGGAAGCACTATTATCAACATCACAATCCCAGCGTGGTTGAATTGTTTCAGCTAGGCAATAATCTATAAACTGTTCAGCTACAATACCCGCTAACCCTTTTCCCCTATAATTCAAGTCGGTCACGATATCTATTTCTGCATATTTTGAAGATTTAAAAATTGAAACGCATTCACTAATTATCTTCCCTCTATCCTTCACACAAAATCCAATTCCATTTTGAATAAAATTATCCGTAGAATCCCAATATTCATCGTAGTATTTTTTATCAAACTCCAAACAATGCTGAATATCCAATGGGTCTATTTTTGCTACATCATACTCGCAATTATCGATTCTTCTTCTACTTTTATATTTCATTGCATCAAAAGAATAAGCATACCTTTGAATTTTCCCTACATGCTTATTAAGGCATTTTTCAATTGCCTGATCCCAAGAAGAATTGCCAGAAAATAATGTAAAACGTTTCGCTTGATTTACAGATGCCTCAAAAAATTTAACAAGCTTCTGTATTAATAGCTCATCTATTGTATGCCCTGTAATATAGTACAATCCTGAATCGGTTTGAATAAGCAATGATTCGTAATCGGCACAATTTGCATAAACAGTTCCTTCTATAGTAGAATCCAACACACTAAATACAAACGTTGGTGCGTCTTCAAGTTTGTTCTTTATTAAACTATAATGCTCTTTTGGTACTAGAATCATTTTGCTATAACTCCTTAATGTATATTTCAAAATACGCAAATACATTTTTTCATAAGATATTTTATTGAATTAATAAACACGGTTAAATTCGAAGGTAAATTGTCCATTAATATAGCGTTAATACGAATAAAAGAATCGATAATGTAAAGCAAATACTCCATAACGAACCAAGTATTTTTTGATTTTTAATATTTCTATTTTGTTATAGTTTTTCTAATAACTGAACTAAATTAATAAACCATAAAAAAGAAAATAACAGCGGTAAAAAAATAAAAAATAAAAAATCCATTGCCTTTCCTCCATCAAACTATTAAAAGTTTCTTTAATTAATAGTTTTCTTTTTTATTCTTTTCCATACAAAGAATAAAATAATCACAACAACTAAAACTCCGATAATACCACACATAAACGGATCAATAACGAAAAAATGGCTATCATGTAACTGATATTGCTCACTCGCTAAATGCATTAAACCATTCCTTTGCTCTCTGTTATAGCAAATCCTCAATCAAACGTTATTATTTAAAATGCCTTGAATGGCAGCGAATAAGATGAATAATGCCGTACATAGAAAGAAGCCACCCCATAATAAATTCTTCGTTCTTTTATATTCTCGTAACCCTATTATTAGGAACATGACACCCATCAATGCGAACATCAATGGGAATAAGTGATAATTTTCCGTAACCTTGACGTAAATACTAATTACCATAACAAGGATTGCAAAAAAAAGTTGCATTAACATCAAAATATCAAACTTTTTTTCTTTCATTTTTTACCTCCCACTTTACTTCCTTCCTCAATATCATTTCATTTTTTACTTTAGTTGGTATTATATTTAGCGAACTTAAAAATTTCGTCCATAAAGGTGAAAAACTCAATTTATCCATTAGCAATATTGCTGACGTCTCAGAGGAATCCGATGCTAGTATAGAAGAGACGACTGCTTCAACAGAAGAAACAGCTAGTCAATTGACGTTGAGATGTGTACTGAAATCCATTTCCAGTACACATCTTTTTTTGTTCATTAGGAAGTATCGGCGATTCTGGCTGTTTTATCGGCGATTTCTCATGACTTACCGGCGATTCACACGGTTTTATCGGCGATTTCTCGTGATTTACCGGCGATTCACACGGTTTTACCGGCGATTCCCCATTCCGTTATTGACCCCAAGGTTGTTCGCCATATCTTTTAAGTGCTACAACTTCACCATCATTATTTTTCAATCGATTATAAACATACTTAATTTTGTATTCGTTGTATTTTTCTAATTCGAGTTTATCGTAATACTTCTTCGATAAAGACAACTCGCGATTATCAATTAACAAATAATGTTCGCCATTTCTTTCTATAATGCTTTGCTCATTAAGTTGATAGGTGCTTTCGATTTGTACATCATTCATAGTGTAAAAACCCACTACAATCAGTCCTACAAAGATGACTAAGAAAAAGATTGTGAATATTTTACTTCTACTCATGTGCATCCACCCCCCATTAACTTTTGTAGTTAATACTTTTACGATTCAACACATGATTAAGTTTCATAAAATAACCAACTATTTACAATTAAAATTGACCTATAGAGTTCGTTTTTTCTCTCCGTCAATTAAATTAACATGAACATTAAATGATGTTCCACTGTCAATATGTTTAGGAACGCCTGATAAATCAAGTAATTCCTTTAAATGAATTGATTTTTCTTGATTTGCTTCGATTGTTATACTATATGGGCCAGCTTCATTCATAAGTGACTCCATTCGTACTCCATCTTCCATGAAATAGGAATCTAAAAATTCTAATTCAAATGACACTGCTTTATTGCTTTTATTATGTAATACAAGGTTACATTCCCCTGTTATTATGTCTTCACTCACATTTTCAAAATTACACTTGCCATTCCCATCGTATGAAATTGCCATAATGCCACTCGCTAATGTTTCTTGGTAAGTCATAATGAGGAACTTCGGTAAAATTGTATATATTATTACGACTATTACTATAGTTCGGAAATGATATTTCTTCATGCCTATAACAAGTAAAATAATAGCAATTAGAAACATAGCAGAACCTATAATTCCAAGCACAATATATCCATCTTGATTGTGAGTAGGAAACGACATGAATGTAGAATAAGCATCTAACATTACATTGTTAGGAAACGGAAAATATAAGTACATGCATATACCTAAAATAACAATTGAACAAATAAGTGCGACTTTATTTCTTATCATTTTAACCCCTCCTTTTAAGACATCTTATCACGAGAAACAATTGCTCTCTTTTACTTTTATTTATTTCTAATTCTCCCCTGCACTATCAGCGATTTCCTTTAGACTGAAACAGTTTAATAAAAGAATATAAGGGCTCTTCTCTAAATCAGAGTAAAGCCCTCATCGAATTATTCATGATTTTTGTTACTTTTAAAGGAAACTTGATCTGCACATATAATAAAGTCAATTAACCCCATTTCGCTATTTTGAAGCAGGACGTGGAACTCGTAATTGTTATTTACTTTATATACTTCGTTATACAACCACCATGAGTCTTCCAATAAACCATCTTGTTTTGTGATTTGATAATTTTCAAAGGTGACTTCCTCTATATCTGTAAACCCACCTGAATTATCAAGGTGTAACGTTAATGACCTGTCATGCTGCACAGATTTTATAATCGTACAATCATGAAATCCAAAGTTTTCAACTATATCTTTTTCAAATGAACTAGAAGCTCCTTTGAAATATTTTCTATATTCGGCACTTGTAGCGGTAACTGACCTTTCATTTTCCTCAGAAAATTTAGTTACCGCGTTTATAACTGTACGAGTTGCTTTATATAAAGCAAAAACTCGTATATCAGCTATCTGATTTAAAATTGTTTCTGGTAATTCGTTTTTTAAACGATGTTGATTATAGATGAAACCATCATGAAATTGTTTAATGGCCAAATTTTTATTAAAAGGTTCATATACGTTTTGATCATCATCGTTTGATTCCAATATAGAAGAAATTTCTTCTTGTAAATTAAGCCAGCTGTTTAACTCGTTATTGTAGAGTTGTTGAAAATATTCTTCTGAAAACGTTTCAGCTTGTTTGTCTTCCTCTATATTCAAATGAAAACTTGTTTTTTGACACAGTTCATACCATTCTTTAGTAAAATATTTCATAGAATCTCGCCTCTCTATCTAATAAAATACGGGCAGCGATTTACAATTTTCTAATGTACTTATAATTCTTTCTCACATTTTATCATTATAAAATTTATAGGAGGTTTATTTTCCGCATGTTTGCTTGGCTCGTCAATTTCTGAAAACTCTACTAGCCCATACTGGCCAAATTCTTGTTTTATGGAGTCTGCATCATAAAAAAACATGTTGACGCCTTCCATTACTTCAAAATAGTCTTTAGCTAATTGTTTGCCCTTTCCAAACATAGGGGCATTTTGTGAAACTGTTGTAAAAATCATATACCCATTTGGCTTTAGCTGATTATAGCAACCTTTAATAAACTTCTCTCGCTCATGTTTATTCAATAGATGAATTAGTGCATAGCAAAATATACCGTCATAAAGTTTATTTTCGAAGGGCATATCGGTTACTGAACCGTGGAAAATATTAATATCAAGCCCATTTTGTCTTGCCAAGTCAATCGCTGTTTGTGAAATCTCGATGCCGGTTACATCGATTCCATTGTCAGTAAAAACCTTTGCATTTCTACCGTATCCAATACCTGGTATCAATATATCTTTAACATTTCTTTCAAGGAAAAAATCCTTTACTACAATTGCTGAGTCTGTCGGTTCAAATCCCCACATTGTTTGTTTTTCTATAAAGCTTGTTTCCCAAAATTCCGTCATATCGTATCTCCTAGCTAGTTTAATTTAGTAAAATTAAGTTTCTCTCAGCTACCACATTAATTCAACTAATTAGCTTTGCTTTACCGTAATCGCTATTGTTCCCCGTTCTTTTTCTTGTTCAGATGAGTAAATTTCATATGTATTCAATAAGATACATTCTTCTTTTTATTTTTGATTAGATAAACAGCCCACCAAACAAATAAATAAAAGAATCCTACAATTACATAAATAGGCCAGTTGAAGCCTTGTTGTAACTGCGTAATAAAATGTTCGAACTCATCCACCCCTTTTTCTCTCCCAATGCTATTGATCATACTAATTATCGGTATAGTCATAGCTAGAATTATCGTAATAATCGATACAATCACTAATTTCTTTTTTACTATACTCAATATTGCCACACCCAATGTTGGCATCAATCAGTTATGTTTAAGTCTGAATTTAAAACGTTTTGTCTTGTAAATATACTTAAGTTGACATACAGTCCAAAGTACAAATAACGCTGCACTTACAGTGAAAAATACAATTGGGAATGCATAAAACCAATCTGGAAAATAGCGATTTACAATATAATATTCCACTGCTTTAAATCCTTCAGTTACATAAAAGAATGTAGTGAGCAAATTCTCTTTATTATCCGCATTGAACGGAAACACATGTTTAGCCTCTTTAAAATCCAAATTTAAATATTGTACATCATGGATGCCGCCTTTTTTGTCAAAAATCGCAATGCTCTCTGACGTATGAAATCGTTCATTAATGGCTTCCAGCGTATGTTCGATGTTTTTAATATCATTGTCGCTAAGGTTTTTTCCATTAAACTCACTAATAAAGTTATTACGAGCATCTCTATAGTTCAATTTAGCAGAATCAGCCAAATTAATACTTATTAATCCCAAAACTAAAAACAACATGAAACCCCAAAATAAATGCTTCGTTTTCTTATTTAAGATAATAAATTTCATATTCATCCCTCCGCTTCACTATTCAAACAATGAAACCTTTAGATCGATTCCATAGCAATGTACAAGCATAGCATGTAATTGTCCTCGGTGATGGTAAATGTGCGCAACGATCTCTAACAACCATTCATAGCGTGAGTATGTTACACCCCAATAAGAGGTCACTTCCTCCTGAAGTTCATCTTCTGTATAATGCATATATTTATCTTCTAAAAAAAGATAATTTTTTATTAACCCCTCTTTCATGTCAGCTAAGTTGTTATAGGTGACACTAGCATAATATTCATCCATCTTTTCTTTGGAAGACCCGTCTGCAATAAGGGCATCTGCTTCACATATCATTGCAATATGCTCTACTAACTCGCCAATGGAATGTTTATTCGGTGTAGGCCTTTTATGCAATTCTTGTTCTGCTAACTTTTCTATCATTTGAACAATTGACGTTACAGCGACTTTGATTTGATGTAGTGCGCTCTTACAATAAATATTCATCTAATCTTCCTTAACTCTAAACACCATTGTCATAGATGTTCCGGATACTTCATATTCTTCAAAACCTAATTTTTTATAAATGTGAATTGCATGGCTATTTTCAAGATCTACACTTAAAGAGATAGATTTATATCCTTCATTAATTGCTTGATCAATTATTGCCTTCATCAACAACGTTCCTATTCCTTTTTCCCTAACCTCTTCAGCTACAGCTATTCCTAATTCAGGCGTATGCCTATCTACAAAGCCATATCCTTTATTACTTTCATTAAACAAGCGATACCAAACAGCACCCACAGGCTGGTTATCCGTATTGAATGCAATTAATGCTGTATCTCCATTTCGCCCCCAGCCTTCATGATATTTTTTAATATGACTTGAGTTAATTAAATCCTCTTTTTTAGGTTTGTTCTCAAAAATATGGATCGATTCATAAAGCATATCGGTCAAAAAATCCAATTCATTTTTTTCAAAAGTTCTAATTGTGACCATGAATATTTCACCCCTGATATTTTTTATATTTTATTTACTTCTATTTATAATGGCTGTTTCCCTTTTATAAATAGAAGAAGTGGTTACTAAGAACATTTATAAATATGCATCAGCATATATATTGTAATATGTATTTAAAAAATTTTAATTATATCGGGAGGGATTTTTTTATGTCATTATCGAAAACAAATATTTGCATTTGGAAGCCATTTTCAACATCACCACCACCGTTTACTCCAGCTGCTCAAGCAGCATTGAACAAGCTTATATACAAAATAGAATAAGAATCTGCGAGATATAAGCTGTTTCGCAGATTCGAAGGAGTAAACGATGAAATCTAAATTTCAGTTTATTTTATCAATGATCATTTTCGGTACAATCGGTTTAATTGTTCGAAAAATTGATCTTGCTTCGAGCGAAAGAGCTTTACTAAGCAGTTTTATAGGTTGCTTATTTTTAACGGTACTCTTCTTTATGATGAAGAAAAAAATATCATGGCATTTAGTGATGGCGAATGCTTCCATATTGCTTTTCTCCAGTATTGCATTAGGTGGAAATTGGATTTTTCTTTACCAATCCTATGACCATACGACAATTGCCAACGCAACACTCGGCTATTACTTTGCACCGGTGTTTGTAATGCTCCTATCCCCAATTATCCTTAAAGAACAATTGTCATTAAAAAAAGTAGTTTGTATTATTGTCGCGATTATGGGATTACTTTTGATTGTAGGTGAAGGTCTGAGTGCATCTAAAACGGATGATCTCCTCGGACTTTTTTATGGATTAATTGCCGCTGCATTTTATGCTACATTATTGTTATTAAATAAATTTATTAAAGAGATGGAAAAACTGGAGCTGACAATTATTCAGCTCGGCACAACTGCTATTTTCCTTATGCCATATGTTTTCTTAACTTCTGGCTTTAGATTGTTTAGTGTAGCGAGTTCTTCCATTCCTTTTATTTTAATTTTAGGGATCTTTAATACGGGGATTGGGTTTTGGTTATTCTTTGCTGGCATGGAGAAACTTAAAGGGCAAAGTATTGCCATGTTAAGCTATGTTGATCCATTTGTAGCTATATTAGTTTCGGCTTTAATACTGCAAGAGCAAATGACGGTGCTTCAAATGCTCGGTGGTACGTTACTGTTAGCCTCAACATTTGTTAGCGAAATAAAATTACTTAAATTTTTAAAACATTAAATATCGTCATACACAGTGGGAAGTATTTATTCCCACTGTTTTTTATTATGAATTACCAAAGTAAATCATTTAAAAATGTAAGAATATCTTTGTTCACTTCATTTTTGTCTATGCCCAATGTCATTAAATGCTTAGAGTTCGGATACCCTTTCATTGTTTTATGCTGTGTCCCGACGTTGTGAAAAATTACATCTGCACTGTCTTTATATAACGGATCATCTAATCCACCATATAAAATACTGATTGGTGACGTTATTAGTGCTAATTTATCCATCGTTTTTTGAATGAGGTGTTGAAACTCCACTAATGAATCGATAGACATATTTTGCAAACGTGTTATTTCTACGTTTATTTGGTCTTCATTTTTTCCTTCAAGTTGTTTATAACCTTTTGCATAATGAAAGACACGCTTTTGGAGAAAAACAGCTTCTCTATGTATTGGCACTGACATTGTCACAACACCAGTTACCTCCAGCTCTTGCGCAACTTTTAATGCAAGTACACCACCAAGAGAAAGGCCAACAACGGCTATTTTTTCATAGCCTTCATCCTTCAACAACTGGTAACCGTCTAGTACATCTTGCCACCAATTTGTCGGTCTAAATGTGAGTAGCTCTTCTGCTGCTAAACCATGTCCTCTGTATAAGGGTGCATAGCAAGTATAATTGTGCTGTTGCAAATACTTCCCTAACTTTTTCATATCAATTGTATTGCTTGTAAAAGAGTGTAATAGTAAAACAGCCTTATCGCCACCTTTATAGAAAAATGGCTTAGGGGGTACTATTTTCATCATTATTTTGAATACCTCACTAACGTAAGCTTAGACTTTCATTAATTAAATTAGAGTATAACATCTATTGTTGATTTAACGACAAGATGAGATAAAAATGAAAAAGGAGAATTCCCTCTTTAGTAGGAAATCCCCCTTTCGTATTGGTGTTATTTCTTCGGCTGTAAATCCTCAATGGAGTCTATATCCATATATTCAGGAACGACAAATCCATTTTTTGTTCCTTTTAAGTTCTCACCTAAATCATCGAAATCATCTTTATATTTTTCATAAAAAGAGCTATGTGTTGTTGGTAACCAAGCGGCTACTGTTGCATCAGCTACGCCTGTAGCTATAGCTTGAAACATAATGGCAGGATCTACTGGTGTAATTGTGACAGTGTATCCGAGTTCTTCAAATACTGCCTGTAGTACACTACTTGAAGCTCTTTCTGAATCCCACGGAGTAGAAGCTAATTCAATTTCTTTTCCACTTACTTTTTTCGCATCTTTTGTCCATTCATTTACCTTTTCTTGGTTTTCTTCTATCCATTTGTCTGCTGCTTCTTCAAATGAACTTGTTTGTGCTTCAAACATTACAGCTTCCATATCTTCTGGTTCCCAGTAAAATCTATCCAGTATTGTATACGCATCAGGTAGGTCTTTTTCTAAGTCTTTACGCGCAAGTGTATTAATATTTTCCGATCCACCTAATGTCCCTTGAGGATCTTCTAAAAATTTTAAATCATAAGATGAAAACATCCAATGTGGTGTCCATCCAGTAATAATAATTGGCTCTTCATTTCGAATAGCCTGCTCTAAAGAACCTAACATCCCAGGTGTTGAACTTTGTTCAAGTTCCCAACCTTTTAAATTATCATATTTCTCTATAGTTTTTTCCGCAAGCTCAGTCAACCCAGCTCCTGGTTCAATTCCAATAATCTTATAATCTACTTGTTCACCTATGCTTGGCGTATTTTCTGATGAATTGCCATTTTCTTGTTTGCTATCTCCATCACCACACCCTGTTAAAAGTAGCATAGTGGCTAGCCCTAAAGTGAGTCCTACCGATTTCAATTTCATCTTTTTCCATCCCCCTAGTTTAAAAACTTAGCGTTTCATCGTCTTCCTAAGAAACCCTTTATTTAATTATTTTTACTCGGCTACCAAAAGTAACAACTTGATTTTATCAACAGGTTGTTACTTTTGTCAAACGACTCCCTTACTAGACATACCCATTTTTGCACATTCACTAACATAATTCTTGACAAAAAGAGCCCTTTAATTGGCTCTCATTTCTTTATTCCAAAAAAATAATAATAGTACATTTATAAGAATCGTTTTTCATAGTATATTTCCATAATTTATTTAATAAATGAAATGAATGAATTAAAATAAAGGTAAAAGTTGGCGAAAAGATTATTCGTTAGGAGAAGTGAGATGTGGAAAGATTTGAATAGAAATTTAATAGCAAATATATTTTTATTTATGGGAAGCATTTTATTATTATTAAAATTAATATTTGTAATGGGGTATTTTCACGAGGTTCGAGTAAACTATGGTACTTATATTGATGTATATATAATTTTCTTTTTCATAGGTGTCATCTTGAAATCAATAGGAAAGAAGAAAGTGAAATCACGATAGAATTATCCTTTAAATTTTACAGTAATCTCACCCACTAGTAATCGTTTAAACTAGAAAGAATATGATCATTAGTATTAATTATCTTTCCAAATGATATTGTTGATAGATAGAAGTCATCCACTTCGTGAGCAGGAAAGATTTTTTTAAGTACTTTAAAGCACTGTTAAGAAGTTGATGTAGTTGATTGAATATTGTTGCCAACGTAAGCAACGGAAAAACACTACTCCTTTTGTTCTTTTAACTTCTATTGGCACAATAAGAAAGGACCAATAAATGGTCCTTTCTTATTGCAATATTTAATTAACCTGTCACTCGGTAAGATATTTTATTACTGCCATTTCCTTACCGAACCGGTGACCTTCATTAATAAATCCTATACTCGCATATAAATTATGTGCACCCAAATTTTCAGGATGATAACCTACAATAACTTTTTTTGAATTAGGTAATTTAGCCATCTCTGTAAGCATTAATTGAGTTGCTGCTTTACCGATACCCTTGCCTTGGAATTTCTTATCCACCATTATTCTATACACCCAATAACCATCAAGTTCTTCTTGAACAGCATTATACATTAAAAAGCCGACTACTTTTTCATTTAAATAAATAGCATATGGCTTTAAAGTAGGCTCAAACTTTGACTGAGCTATTGATATGGCATTGGATTCGATGTATTTTTTTTGTTCTGTTGCTATCTCTAATTCACAGCAGTCGTACCAGTTTTCTGCATTTAATTCTACGATTTTCACATTTTCTTTAATCATAATTTTCCCCTTTCAAAATGCGGGGAAACGCCAATGTTAATAAGTCGTTATCCCCTTATAGCCATTAATTTTATAAAATCTCGTATTTGTCATAATGAACGCCTCCTCTAACTACGACTACCTAAAATTATAACTATAAATTTTCGGCTTTTTTATTATACCATTTTTTTCAAAAAAATCCTTTTTAGCATAAATTGTAGAAATAAACTACGTTACACATTAAAATAGAGCCAGCTAATTTGCTCAACAGTTTTTAAGTAAGAACCCTGTTAATTCAAAATGGATATGTTGGAGAAAATATTTTGAGGACTTTAGTTTTTCCATTCTTTCCTAACAAATGCCATTGCGCTTTCAATCGTTGAGACATTCTTCTTGAGCCAACTTTCACCCATTTCTCTTACTAATGAGTGAATAAACCCTATTTTACTAACAATTTTTACATAATCCAGTAATACATTTATAACACCATCATTTAACCCCAACTCTTGTAAATCCTTAACCAGTTCTATATCATCCTGAGAAACAACACCATTGAGATTTTTAAGATAATCAATTGGTGTCGAAGAAAGAATCTTTTTAATATACCATTCTTCGTAACTCATTCCTGTTTTAGCTTTAAATCTTTCTTCGCCTTTTGCATTCCATTCCTCAATTGTTATCCCATGTACTTCTTTAAATCGTTCTTCAGTAGTCGTGCCGTATATTTCTTTGCTAATTATTTTCTTATATCGTTTTTTATCATTACTCATCTATTTCACCCCATTTCGACCGTATTTTCTTCTTAAGCTAGCCCACTCGTTAGTTCAAGCAAGAAAAAAGAGCTGCCGTAGCAACCCAATAAACTATCATTAACGCCCCTTGATTGAAAAGCTTATTTTCCTTTTAATTGTTTGGCATTGATAAAAAAGGTAGATCCAATTAAAAATAGGCCTAAACAAACGAACATCGATATTCCCGAATATTTATCATTAAATATTGTAGTGTTTACCAAAATAACTACCATCATTAGTACCAGTGTTACATATAAGCCTTTAATGTGTTTCACAAGTAAAACCTCCTCATAGTTAAAGAGAGCTCGCATATTGTTAAAGATTTTTTCTAGATTGCGTAAAGATAATAAAACCTACAATTAAAATCGCAAAAATCCCTAAACCTTTATAAGCATATTGGTTGTAACTTTTACGGTAAGTATACTCGCCTTCTCTAATTGCTTTTAAATATTGACCATTCCCTATGTGGATTGCAATTGCAGTATCTGTATCTATTCCATCAATTGAATAATATTTCGTTCCTTTTGGATATGCATTTGAAAAGTTGCCTTCATATTGTTCCATATCTGAATACTTTGTAACTTCACCAATTTCTTTATTAATCTTTTCTACATATTCATCACTAATTACATAAATATAATCATCCCAAACAACGAAAGGATATGCCCAGCTTGTTGCCTTTGCTTTACACGGAAAAAATGAAAAGACCACTATCGCAGTAAATAATATAAGTTTTGAATACCTCAAGTATTACACTCCCTCAATATATTTACTGATTTGACGATTAAAACTTAATTTAGTTACAAATAATTCCAAAAACACAAATGTTCATCACTCAGCCTTCTATTAGTAAAAAAGAGCTGCCGTAGCAACTCATTTGTCGTTAAATACACAATTATTATAAGTATTTTCTCCACTCTTGCCATGCTCCTAAGTAAGCATCTAGGTCGTGTGGATGTACTTGAATACATACGCCAATACGTGTGTATAACTGAAAAAGCACCTCGTCCACAAGTCGTTCCTTCGAAAATGAAGAATCGCTATTCCACAACGCAAACGATGACAAAAGTGTATTCATAGTTAAGCTATCCGGTGAAGAGCAAAAAGCATAGGTAAAATCATAAATTTTTGGTCCAATTAGCGGTGACGGATCTATAACACCGTTGATTTTATTATTCAAAAATACAAAATTGTGAACACCCGTATCTCCATGTAAATAATACTTCTCTTCTTGGGTATGATGAGCACTTAATTTTTTTACCAACATCCCTACTCTTATATGGTCATGTATTGGTAGTTTGTCTTCTATGCTCTTTTGAGCAAATGCTAAACTTCTCTCATTAAATTCTGACCAATATTTTCTATGTAGTCCATTGACCCTTCCCCATGGAATGTCTTTGTTTACTCGTTGGTATGTATTAAATAACTC
Organism: Lysinibacillus sp. NPDC093197; assembly: GCF_044754025.1. NCBI lineage: Bacteria > Bacillati > Bacillota > Bacilli > Caryophanales > Bacillaceae > Lysinibacillus > Lysinibacillus sp. NPDC093197. Next base: position 703,056 of record NZ_JBIVOH010000002.1, read on the forward strand.
TTTTATTAAAACTTCCATCCATTTCAATTTAGACCCTCGATTAACATGTGTTTCTCCAGAAATATAAGAGTAGACAATAAATTCTTTGTTTACGTCTGTATAAAGAACATCAGGCAATAGCTTTACATCACGATATGCGGATAGAAAATCATTAGTTGCAGTAATAATGGCTGGGTTATCTATTTTTATTACAAAGGTCGGCGTATTGTTAATGCTGAGCGTAAATAATACGCCATTCGTCGTTCCGCTTTTTAACGTTTTTAATGTTAGACGATCGTTACTTATCAAACCTTTATTTATTAGTATTTCAATGACTTCATTTATTTTCTCCATCTTCGATCCCTCATTGATAATGTTCGAGGTAATTGCCCTTTTCAAATATTTCCTTTGCGCTTAGGGCAGTCCATTCCTCAGGTGTTACATCTGGGTGTAATTTAAGATAGGATTTAACCATTTTATAGCCCTCACTGTAACCATATGAAGATGGTAGGTCATCCCCTCCAAAAATAATTTCTTGTGACCGCTTAAAGTTAGTACTATCTAAATCTCCTACAACTTTTGACCAATTTTCACTGTCGTATGCAGAGTACAATATATTATCATAATAATCATTAGGATAAACTAATTTACTAAACATAACTGCCTTTCCTTCAAATATTAGGTTATCCAAAATAGTAAAACGTGCATCTTTAGGTAGGTACTTCTCAGTCCAAATACTATGATGATATTCGTGAGATATGCTAATTCTCATATCTTCTTCGGTATAATTTTTATTGTATAGCACTATAATTTTCCCCGCCCCCACCGTTACCATATATGCGTATACATTAGTGGCAGGAAAAACACATACATTCGTTTCTTTTTCGGACGGAATAAGGTCTGAAGATTTGAAAAGAGCTTCTTTTATAAGCTTTTCTGTTTCTTCCCTATTAATTTTTTTACTTAATAATTGATTTTCCGTTAATTGGTCTGGCGCTACATTAAGTGCATAATGTGCCATATGAAGATATTCGCCATTGTCAAAACAATCACTATAGATTGGTTCAATAACCTCTTCTTTATAAATTTCTTGTTTTGATTGGTTTGGGTTACTTTCAACCTTATCTTGATAGTTGTCATAAAGTTTATAGGCATTGATTATTTTATACTTTTGCTTTGTTTGAGGGTGTTCAAAAGATGTAACGATACTTTCAATATCTTCTTTTTTATGTGATTCCTCTGTTTGTGTACAGGAAGCAAGCGTTAGAATTGTGCATATTAGTATAAATGCTGTAACTATTTTCGGTAATTTTATCAATAAAACACAGCCTTCCTAAAAACTTATATTTTAAATAAAGTTTACCATATTTTTCATACTTAAGAAAATCTTGTGTGGAAATTAAAATATGTTCCGAATATCTGCCCACCCGTAAACAAGTTCATCTAGTTTTTTGCCAGCAATCTGAATTTTAACAGTATCTATTTTTTTCCCGCCAAGTGCTTCATAAAATCGATGAAAACTATTATCTTTCAAGACAAGCACAAGCATAGAACGCAATCCCATTGCTTTAATTTCTTCTACGATCGCTGTAACAAGTGCTTTCCCAATCCCTTGCCCTTGGCATTCTTTCAAAAGATAAATGGCATATAGCTCCCCTTCAAACTCAATATATTTACCGCTTCTTTCTTTACCGCCAGAAGAAAAACCAATAATTTGTCCTTCATTATTTTCCGCTACAAATACAGCGTCATTTGAAATATTCTTTATCCATAGCTGTTCTCGATTTTCATACGATAAATTTATTAAGTATTCGTCAGGAACGATGTTAGCATATGTTGTTCTCCAACTGTCTACATGTACTTTTGCTATTGCTTTCGCATCTGGTTCGGTTGCTTTTCTAATTGTAAAATTTTTATCCATACGATACGTTCACTCCAATGGAGGTTGATATGTTCTCATAGTAGTGATTTGCACAGGTTTTGTGGCGATTTGACCACGGTTATTGGCGATTCCCTGGGTTTTATCGGCGATTTGCTCCCGGCTATCGGCGATTCCCTGGGTTTTATCAGCGATTTGCTCCCGGCTATCGGCGATTCCCTGGGTTTATCGGCGATTTCCTCCGAGCTATCACTTTAAATCCACACATCGTTTTCTGCCGTCATTCCGCTATTTGTTTCACCTGTATTAACAACGCCTCTAGGTTCCACTAGCATTATTTGGCATTCCTGTTCAGCATAAGGCTTATGCTCCACGCCCTTTGGAATTACATACATTTCTCCTTTAGATAGTTTGACCTCTCCATCACGAAATGCGATCACCATTTCCCCATCCAGTACAATAAATACCTCATCTGTCTCACGATGTTGATGCCATACAAAATCACCTTGAATCTTAACTAATTTAAACTGGTAGTCATTCATTTCACCAATAACTTTAGGGGACCACTGCTCATTAAACTTTGATAACTTTTCACTTAAATTAATAGGTTGATACTCCATGTAATTACCTCCTTTTTTTCCTTATATTATATTTTAGCAGATATTCCCGAATTTTAATTTCGAATTTTCAATCTTTTTAACATTAGCAATTCGCGTCCTTAAATTCTGAAAATTATGTTAAAATAAATTAAACTGCAAGGAGGTTTTTATATATGGCAATTGAAAAAGTACGCGAGCATTTCGCACAATGGAATTTACAGCATAAAATACAGGAACTGAATGAAAGCTCTGCAACTGTTGAAATGGCAGCACAGGCACTTGGCTGTGAACCAGAACGAATCGCTAAAACACTATCGTTTCTAGTGAATGATGGTGCCATTTTGATTGTAGCTGCGGGTGATGCCAAAATTGACAATGCGAAATATAAAGCTATGTTTGAAACGAAAGCGAAAATGCTTGCAAAGGAAGAAGTCAACGAACGAATTGGGCATGATATCGGAGGGGTTTGCCCGTTCGGTATTAATGAAGGGGTTGCTGTTTATTTAGATGAATCACTCAAACGTTTTGCAACGGTATTTCCAGCTTGCGGCAGCAGCAATTCCGCAATTGAACTTACCATTCAGGAGCTAGAAGCGTATACACCTTATCAGCAATGGATTGATGTTTGTAAAGGTTGGAACGATTAATAAACTAAATACTGAAACTAAAAATCCACAAAGTCTCCTGCATAAAAGGAAACTTTGTGGATTTTTTTAATTTAGCCTACTGACAGCTAGCAAAAAAGAAATCAAATATTGAATCTTAATACCGTCATACCTCTAGGCTACTTTTGAATATAAAAGTCTATTGTAATATCCCATATTTATTTTTTATCCGCTCTAGCTTTTCAGTAATCGGTTTAGCTAATAATAGTAGAAAAATTACATTAGAAATAGCATAAATTATTGTAAAAGGAATTGCAGAAGTCAATGCCAGTGAGTAGGCTTCCCAGCTGAAAACACCATATATTGATACAGTTCCCCAAATATCCATTCCAAACGAAAAAAATATCCCCGCTGAAATACCAAATATAATAAGGGGGATTTTTTTATGCATTACACCCGTTTTGCCTAACAAGCCCGCAATAAACCCAATCATTCCCCACATAAACATTTGGAACGGTGTCCAAGGACCTTGTCCAAAAAACATATTCGACACTAATGCAGAAATGGCCCCTGTTAAAAAACCTGCTTCTGCTCCTAGTGAAAAACCAGTAATAGCTGTAATAGCTGCAACAGGTTTAAATCCAGGGGTAACAACAAATAAGGCACGTCCTGCCACAGATATAGCAGACATTACTGCAATGATTAAAATTTCACGCGGCTGAGGCTTTCTACGTTCAAAAGATAGAAAAAATGGAATACACGCCAAAATCATAATAACCAACGAAATAAAATAATATTTTCGGTCAGCCATTACCGTAATACCAGCAAGTAACGTTAGTGGAATTAAAATAAAAATAACAATGAGTGAAATAGTTATACGTATGTTTTTTGGCATAAAGTTACTACATCCTCACATGTAATGGCATTGCTCAATAAATCTCTTGATATTCGATGAGCAGCAGTCGTATAAAAATTATTTCCACTGTAAAACTCTCGCGGTTCCCCCTCAGATACAATACTGCCATCAAAAAATAGAGCGCATCTATTGCTGTGTTGTGCAGAAAATTCAATATCATGTGTCACCATAATAATTGTCATACCTTTAGCTTGTAAACCTTTTAATAAATCTGCGAGTTCTTCTTTTGCATGTGCATCCAGCCCCTTGGTCGGCTCATCTAGCAACAGAATTTTTGGTTCTATTAATAAAAGTTTTGCGAGAGCTAGTTTTTGCTGTTCGCCCCCACTTAAATCATATGGATGTCGATTTAATAAATGAGTTAATCGAAACATTTGGATAGTTTCCTGAACTTTATCATCTGTAACCTTATGTAAATGCGCCATATCATCTAACTCTTGATGTACAGTTTTTTGTACAAATAGTGTCTTTGGATCTTGGGGTAGTAAAGTCAAATATTGGTGATACAATTGTTTATTACTATATTTTTTTAAAGCTTTATTTAATAACATTACTTTGCCATGATAAGGCTTTTGTAGTCCAGATAGAATAGAAAGAACTGTAGATTTTCCTGTTCCATTCCCACCTATTATAGTTAAAAATTCGCCTTCCCCCACTTGTAAATTAAAATGATGAACAATATCAATATGATTCTTTTCATAGCGAAATGCAACATCGTTTGCTTCTAAAACAATATCCGTTTTATTTTGGGATTTTGTCGGAATAGTAATCAACTGAGATAAATTGTATTGCTGGCTCTGAAGCCAACGTTGGCCTTCGCGAATAGTAAGTGGGATATGCCCTGTACCATTTAACAAGTGAAAAATTTTAGTAGCAGCTGGCAATGCCGTTATCATTGCGTGTTTCTCTGGTAGAGAATTTAAAATTTCCTTAGGTGGACCGTCAAATAAAATGCTACCTTCATCCATAATAAATACTCGATCAGCAAGGGGTAACACTTCTTCAAGACGATGCTCAATTAATATAATTGTAATACCTAGTTCTCTATTTAAACGATGCAGTGTCTGGATAAACTCCAATGCAGCTATTGGGTCTAATTGCGATGTTGGTTCATCTAACAGCAGTAGCTTCGGCTGCATAACCATAATGGATGCTAAATTTAAAAGTTGCTTTTGGCCACCAGAAAGCTCGGTCGTTTTATGATGAAACCATTTCTGAATACCAAAGAAGTTTGCCATTTCAGCTACTTTCCTGCGAATTGTTGATGTATCGACACCTAGGCTTTCAAGTCCAAAAGCAAGCTCATGCCATACTTTATCAGTAACAATTTGGTTATCAGGATTTTGAAATACATAGCCTATATCCGCTGCAGCCACTTCAGCAGTTAACTGTTCTAAGTCACAATCTTGATAAAAAATATTACCTGTCATTGAACCATGCGGTCGCAATTCTCGTTTGAAATGGCGAAGCAAAGTACTTTTTCCACAGCCTGATTGTCCTATGAGCACGATAAATTCACCTTGCTGAATATTTAAGTTAATATTTTTTAATATAGGATTGGCTTCATTAGGGTAAGTAAAACTTACATTGTCGATTTTAACGATCGCCACTTTAATGCCCCCCTTATTTCGATTGCTAATGGAATAGCTAGCAAAATGCAATAGCTAGTATAAAACAAGATACTAGTGATTTCCCATTTAAATATCCCGAAAGTGGGATAATAATCAAATGTTGTTACACCAATGAAACTTGCAACTAAATTACTAATAAAGAGCAATGTAATTATTGTCAAAACGTAGCCATCTCTACGTTCGAAAATAAATATAGAAAAAGCAGTCCTCTTAGTAACGCCATAGCCACGAGCTTTCATTGAATCGGCAGTATCAATGGCATTTTCTAACGCCCAAGTAATTAAAATAGATAAGATACGAATTATACATTTGATGCGATGCCATAGAGAGCCTGAAGTATAATCCATTCCGATTACTTTTTGCGCTAGTACAATTTGCTTTAATTGCCGCCTAAAACGGGGCACTAATCGCAATGAAATTGACAATGTTAGTGAAATTACTGGTGACACTTTTCCAAATAAATAAATAAATTTATCTGACGTCATTAGGACATTATAACAGCTAAACCATAGCATAATAGAGACAATCATTGTGGAAATTGCGATACCATATGTAATCGCCTCTAACGTAAGTGGGTTGCCATTTATATAAAGTAATACAAGTTGACCATTATGGCTAATCAAAGGGTTAATAATTGCCATTATGAAAAATAGAGGTACATATATTTTCCAGTCCTTAAAAAAAGACCGCCTGCGTAAAGCAAAATTTAAGCTTATTGCAAAGAAAATTGTAATAGCTAAATAGACTGGATGCATAAAAAACATGGATAAGGCAATAGTAGCGGCAAAAAAAGAGAAAAGAACAATAGGATGATATGTCTCAAATGCCTTCATTAGTTACCATCCCAATGATTTCCTAAGTCTCGCCCTAAATCAACTGTATAGTGCCATTCAATTACATCGCCATCCTTTAATACGTACTGACTGCAGCCATAATTGGGATAAACACCGTTTACTTTATACATCCAACCACTTAATTCCCCCGCACTAAATTCGTATAAATGATTAATTCCCTCCACATAGACACTATTATAAATATTTTCGTTTGCTCCTTGGTATTCCATCTGAATTTTATACTCCTTTGTTGCACGCTGTAATACATCCCACACAGTATCCTTCTCTGAAAGAAGTTCGTATGTTGTTGGCTTCAAAATAATACCATTCTTAGGTACATATTTCTCACTTTGGAGGTTCGAATCTAACTTATCCCAATGCTTTAGTAACGTATCAACGCGAATCGCAATGGTTACAGTGCGTTTTTGGGTAGCTGGCTGTTGCTGAACTTCATTTGGTGGCATAACTGTATTTGTTTTTTCTTTATCGCCAGTTTTATTAGTAGCTGTTTGTTCAGTTTTTGTATTTGGGGCTTTTGTGACTTCTTGCTTTTTCTCAGCTTCCTTTTTTGGTTGTTCCACTACTTCTTGGTTTTCTTGCTGTACTTCTTGCTGAGGTTTGTCCTGCTTCTCATTTTTGGAATTCTCATCGATTCCAGACTTCATTTCAGCTTGTTTCTCTTCCTCAACTGAAGGAGTTTCTTCTGTTGCTTCATGTTGTTCAGTAGTAGATTTGGGCTCAACGCTCCGTTCCTGCTCTTGCATTTGCTCAAATTTCTCTACCGTTTGAATATTACATGCTGTTAAAAAGATAGTGAGTAATACTAATAGTAATAAGGGTAATTTTATTTTCATATTACTCCTCTACTACCTTTAAGAAATTGACATACATTTTAGACGCATGGGCGCGTGTTATAAAGTTTTTTGGATTATACGCACCATTGGAGCCTTGCGCAACTCCAAAATCATATAAAAATGTAATTGCTTGTTGCGATTCCTTTGATAACTTCGCAATATCATTTAAAGGTGCATTTACATTGGATACATACGGATTTCCTGTTTTATGTGTATATGCATTTGCTAGAATTACTGCTAATTCCTCACGAGTAATTGGTGAGGAAGGTAGAAATTTATTTGACGTAATCGCTAATAAATTAGCCTCGTAAGCAGCAGCAATTTCTTGTTTTGTTTCAGTATTATACGAGTTTATATCCGTGAAAGGGGCATTTCCGGAACTTGTTAGATGCAGAGCTCGAACTAAAATCGATACTGCCTGTACACGAGTTAAATTGTTATCTGGTCTGAATGTATTGTCTTCATAACCTTTTAATAAGCCCTTGTCTACTGCAGCTTCAATATCAGTCTTCGCCCAATGCGATTGAATATCCTTAAAACTCACCTTAGTCGGAGGAGCTGTAGGTTGGCTTGGCTTGCCTGGTGTTGACGTATTACTTGGCTTTTTATCAGATGTATCATATAGCTTTGTTTTGCTTAAAAGCAGACGGTTATATGCTGCCAATGTATAAGAGGCCTGCTCTGTTGCCATACCATTGGCTACTGATTCAGTTAATACATGTTTAAATCCACCATCTTGGGCATTGTAAAAAGTAAAAAAGCTTGTAAATAACTTATTAAAGCGTTGGTCTTTGTTCGGATCAATATTTAAGCTAGCAAGTGCTGTAATTACTTGGGCAACACTTTCTAAATTTGTAGTTCCCCAGCTTTGGTAACTTCCATTAGCTCCTTGCAAGTTTTTTAAAGTATCAAGTGCTTTATTAATAGAAACCTTAACATCTGATCTGTCTTTATAAGTGGAGAGCGCTTGAATAGCCATAGCTGTCATATCAGGATCTGCTTTCACACCAGATAAATCCCAACCGCCGTCAGGCAATTGCTTTGATAAAATATGCTGGATAAGTTTTTCTCGTGTAGTTGTTGCTGTTTTGGAAAGCTCAAAGCTCCATGTATCTAAAGCGATTAGTGCAAAAAAAGCCCCATTCGGACCTTGCCATACAACTTTATCAAAGTCGCTTAATTTTTCCACTAAATTGTAGCCACCTACATTAGTAGGGTCTTTTCCAATGGCAGTGAGTGCAATAATTAAACGTGAGTACTCCGTATATTTACGGTTGTGTAATTCTCCTTTTACAGTTTTTACATGCTTCTCGACGTTTTCATAATATTTTTCAAAATAGCCTTTTGGAACATTGTATTCTCCCCTTGCAAGCGCAATAACAAACCACTCATCACCAAAAGAAGGATTAGGTGCTTTGTTAACTAAAAACTGACCAGTTATTTTATAACTATCCATTGTTGATACTTGCTGTGCGGAGACTGGTGCCGCCATAGTAAGCAACAAAACAAGTACCATTATAAACTTAGATATTCTTTTCATTAGAGTAACCTCCATCAATAAAAGGGTACTAACCCAAATACAAAATGCATTTGGGTTAGTGAAGAAATTTACATAATGCCTGAGATATTTAACGTCCGTTTTAAAATTTTTGCTGTTTGTCCACGTGTAATTGGCGAGCTAGGGTCAAATGAACCATCCAGCTTACCTGTCATAATATCAAGGCTATTTAATAGCTTAATATAAGGTAAGTATTCAGCGCTAATATGACTAGCATCATTGAAATTAATCTCTCCTGCGGTTTTCACATCAGTATTTAAATATTCTAGAATGCGTGCCATAAATGCAGCAGCTTGCTGACGTGTAATAGGCGCATCAGGTTTAAATGTTGAAGCAGTTGATCCTTTTGTAATACCTGCCTCATATAGAGCTTGAATATCTGCCTCATACCATTTTCCTTTTGTATCATTAAATGGGTTTTCACCTATAGTTTGTAAACCAAGGGCACGGCTAATTAATACTGCAAACTGGGCACGCGTAATTGGTTTATTTGGCTCAAACGTCTCTGGTGTAGTTCCTTGGATTACGTGACGACTCGCTAAAAATTCAATTTCTTCTTTGTTTGCTAACTGTGCAATATCCTTAAATGTTACTGTATTTTCTGTTAAAACGAATGTACCGCTTATTTTTGTGAACAAAACAATTTCACCATTCACTATTTTATGTGGAACAGGTTTATATTCCCCATCAACAAGCTGTAAAACGACTGTATTTGATTTGATTTCGCTATCCAATAGTGTAACTTTCAAATATTCTTTTCCTAAAGTAATTGGCTTTGTTTTACCGTTTGTAGACTCAATACCGAATGAAACAGAGAATTTTTTATCTTTAGTATCCTTTGTTACTTCGACTGTTAACTCCTCGTTTTCAGCAAGTTTAATGCTATTAAAAATTGAAGTAGGGACTTCTATCTTGAAATTCTGTTTGCTTTGAATAACTATCTTTTGAATGTTCTTTTTAATATAATCTTGAATATTTTCAGATTTAATAATTGCTTTGTTACTACCATCTTCAATAGTAATCTCAGCTAATGAACTATCTTTATTTGGTTCTTCAGACACTGCATCATCGTCTTTATTATCTTTTTCTGTTTCTTCAGTACATTGTTTATCATCGGCCTTACATTTTACTTCTTCTTTACATTTATCTGTTTCTTTCTCTTTACATTCTTTATTTTCTTCACCTTCACCTTTACCTCCACTTTCGATACCATCAACATATCCACCGATATCTTTACCTAAATCAAGTGTGTATAGCCATTCCACAGAATCCCCAGGTGATAATTTATAGAGTCCTGCAGAATAAGAAGGGAATTGACCATTTACACGATACATCCAACCACTTAAAGGACCGCGGTCGAATTCATAAAGACCCGCAATACCATCGATATATGTGCCATATTGTGTTTCTCGATAGCTTAAATCGATACCATTTTCAGTTGTCACACGTTTTAATGCATCGAATACTGTATCTCCGGTATTTAGTTGAACAGTAGTTGTTCTTAATGGAATCTCGGAAGAAGAAATTCTAATTAAAAATGTTGCATAACCACTTGGGATACTTCCCCCTGGGTTAGATGGATTTCCACCTTCTCCCGGGTTTGAAGGGTTTCCACCTTCTCCTGGGTTAGACGGGTTCCCCCCTTCTCCTGGATTAGATGGATTATTAGACTTCGTATCGGACGTATCATAAAGTGCTGTTTGACCGTTTAGCAGACGATGATAGGCTGCTAATGTATAGCCAACCTGCTCGGTAGCCATTCCGTTTGCTTGCTTTTCGTTTAAATCGTGTTTAAAGCCACCGTCTTCTGGACTGTAATAAGTCATAATATTAGCAATTACTTTATTAAAGCGAGGATCTTTATTCGCATCAATGCCTACGCTTGCAAGTGCAGTAACAACCTGAGCAGCGCTTTCAACATTTTCTACACCCCATGATTTATAGCCACCATTCTCTAATTGCATAGCAGCCAACGTATCTAATGCATTATTAACAGCTATCTTAACTTTTGAATTGTTGTTATAGTATGGAGCTAGTGCTTGTATAGCCATAGCTGTCATATCTGGATCAGACTTTGTTCCTGATAAAGCCCAGCCGCCATCAGCTAATTGCTTGCTTAAAATGTGCTCCATCAGCTTTTCAGGTGTTGTTGTAGCTGTTGTTGGTAGCTCAAAGTTCCATGTGTTAAGAGCAATTAATCCAAAATACGCACCATTTACACCTTGCCAAATTACTTGGTCAAAATCAGATAGTTTTTCAACTAAGTTATAACCACCGACATTTGTTGGATCTTTACCAATTGCAGTAAGGGCAATAATTAAACGTGAGTATTCTGTATATTTCCGTTTATCGAGTACGCCATTTTTTGCAACAACATGGTCAACGACGTTTTTATAATACGTTTCGTAATATTCTTTCGGTACTTCATAGCCTCCGCGTGCTAATGAAATTATCCACCACTCATTATCGAATTTAGGGTTAGGTAGTTTATCTACCATGTATTGACCAACAGTTTTATAAGCCTTCAAAGTTGTTGTATCAGCATTAGTTTTTGTTCCAACTTTTTTCGCTTCATTAAATATCGTTGTGGCCTGATTTAGTGCTAAAACTTTCGCATCAATGCCATCTTGTTCCGCTGTATTATCTGCTATTAGTTGTTGGGCAGATAAAATTATATTTGTATAGGCATCTTGTACAGCTTGAGTAACCCAAAAATCAGCAGGGTCTATATTTTTTCCATCAGTACTTATTTTTACAGAACCCTTGTTTTGTTCTGCTTTCTCAATTGCACTTTGTAATACTGATTTATCAATGACTACTTTTTCATCTGAAATAATCGAAATCTCTGGGAAGATGCTGTAGTAGCCTTCTCGAGCTGATGCATTAAGGTTAGGACTCGCTCCAGTTATTGGATTAATATTGTGGTGTTCACCTATTGGACTTCCAAAATAACTCAGACGAATATGCCCATCTGTTAACTTGTATTCACCCTTGTGTTCTTGTGGAATTGTAAATGTAACACTGTTTGCCTGCGTTGCCATATTGTATTGTCTTGCATCGCCCGAAACAAGAGTATTTTCAGGACCAGCGAAAAATCTCAGCTGACCTTGGAAGTTATATATACCAGAAAGTTTATTCGCAGGGAAAGACAAGCCTTTTAAAGTAACTTTAACTTTATCTCCAGGTACTATTTTTTCATTTGCTGCTGTTAAGTTTTCAATCGTTACATCAAGTGGACGTGCTGTCATCACGTGATACTCAGCTTTTCCATCTTTTTCAACCTTAACTATATTACGTCCTTCAGTTAATAAAACTGTGAAAGAGCCATTTCCACTAGATTGAACACTTTCTGTTGAAAATTCACCATTTCCATAGGATGCTGTTCCTATACTATGATTAATTTCCGGACGCAAAACGCTTACTGAGCTTCCAGAAGTCGGAGTAAAAGTATAATATGCTCCTTGTTCGCCTTGAACATAGTAAACACTATCAATATCAGCATCAAAAACACCATTTTGTAAGTTTAGAAGGTCCCCACCTTTTTTACCTTCATTAATTTTTTGATTACGTTCTTTGTTACTTTCTATACCTGTAGAAATACCTGTTTCACCTTGACCAACAGTCACAACAAAGAGACCGACATTTTCTGGCCAAATAGCACTAAATGCATCATTCGCATCACTAATGTATCCGGAACCATTAACCTTCAATGCGTCATACGTCACTTTTACAACAGCTGTACCATTTTTCAATGCTTTGACTGTCGAATAACTTCCTGGCTTACCAGGATCAATTTGAATTACATCATCGCCTGTTATGATTTCATAATGGAAATCAGGCTCAAAGAAATAGTTGTTAATTCCTTCTATTAATGCTTGCCAGCTTCGTAATGTTAGTAAATTGAAGCTTTCTCCTTGGTTTAACTTCAAATGATTTTGCTCATTAATATTTAAATAAATATTACCTTCAAGATATGTTCCTTTATTTAAAATTGCTGTTGGCGATTGAATTGAGAGCTGTTGTTTTGTAATTGCCAATGTTGCATTTTGAGCATTTGCTTTAAATGTACCTACATTTGTAAGTTTTCCTGCTTGGCTAACTCGGTAGTTATAATCACCATTGTTTATTAACTTGAAAGAAAAAGTTTTTGTACCATCCGGGTTAATCGTAGCTACCCCTTCAGGCAGGACTTCTTCAAATGCAATAAAGTGTTTGATTTTTTTTCCTACAAATAATTCAGCATCTTCAGGGACTGTAAACTTAATATCACCAGAAAACGGAATAGCTGCACTAATTGTTTGAGCTGAAGCCGAAAGTGTTACTGTAGTGCTATTACTAACTGGAACATATTGTGTATGCTTTGCATCTGGCTCAAATGTATAGTAGATTTTTCCCCCTACTAGAGCTAGTACTGGAGTCTGTCCTTGTGTAGTTACTTTACCTAGTTTTAATGACGTATCGTTCGGTATTTCTTGCCCAACTTTTACAGTGTAATCACTATTAACATTCCAACTTGTATTACTAGCTTTAAAATTAAGCTGGCGGAATTGAAATTCTTGATTTGATTCTGCTTTTACTGTTAGCTGACCACCGCCAACACTGTTATGATTGCTATCAAATCCTTCGTAGCGATAACTTCCTACTGGTATAGTTGCTGTATAAACATTGTATGTCCCTTCAACACCAGAGCCTATGTTTATTTCTTGCTCATTCGTATCATAAAGCTTTAACATCACAGCTTTAGGTGCGACAGTAAATTTCACTGTGCTAGTAATATCCGTTTGTAAACCAGGTTTTTTACTAAATGCATTTGTGGCTTGATTTAGCGCTAAAACTTTTGCATCTATTTCTTCTTGACTGGCATTTTCATCTGCGATTAGTTCCTGTGCGTCTATAATTTCATTTGTATATGCATCTATTTCAGCTTGAGTAACCCAGTAATCAGTAGGAGCTACATCTTTTCCATCTAAACTTACTTTCACAGAAGCTTTTGTTTGTTCAGCTTGTTGAACCGCTGTTTGCAAAGCTGTTTTATCAGCTTTAACGATTTCTTCCCCTTCTCCATTTAAAGCAGCATTTAAATGGAGAAGTGCTGCATCCACATTTGTTTGACTACTCTCCATATTTTTAAGCTGCACGTAGGCGGCGTCATAAGAAGACTTTACTTGTTCATTTGCTAAAATTTCGTTTTTAGTTGGCGAGCTATTAATTTCGGCAATTTTCGCTGTTAACTCGTCTTTATTCGCTGGAGTAATTAAACTACTTCCCTCTAAGCCACCACCTAAATCTGCTCCATACCCCCATACTGTAAACTGCCATCTAATGATATCACCATCTTCTGGGAACCATTCAGAAGCACCTCGAGGAATAAAGTTATTATTTACAGCTACCATCCAGCCCGACATAGTTGTATAGTCCATTTGATTTAACCAGTCGGATTCTATTCTTCCATCAACTGGACCAGATTCATCAAGAATGTATTTTGGGACGCTCACTTCTCCAGGATCAGGATCAAAGACACCTGATAAGTAGAAGCTTTCTTCTACAGACCCTGTAATGTCATAGTTGCCTTCTCCTAACAGGTTAACTATAACCTTAGCTATATTATCCCCTTCATAAAAAGGAACACGAACAGGCTCCTTTATGTAGCCCTGCCCCAGTGTAAACTTCTCTACGGAAACCGTCACATAACCTTTAGGTTCCGTATTATTAAATATCGTCGCACTATCATTACTGGTAATAGGAGATAGTTCGCTTTCCGTTTGCTCGGTCATTTCTTTCTCTAATGATTCTTCATTAGTTTGAATACTAGAATCTGTTTCTAACTCACTAGCATCATTTTGTTGTGTCTCAGCGAATGCAACGGGTGATAATAACGAAAATGATAAGATAAAGACAATCGCTATATTCAACCATTTTTTATAAAAGTCCATTTCTTTCCCCCCAATTTTTTATAGATGAATGCGCTTGCAATAACTAGAAAATAAAAAAGATGCTTCTCTAATAAAAGAGAGAGCATCCAAGGAAAACAGAAAAAGGCTCAAAATACTATTTGCCTGTCCATCTATTTGCCGTAAATTCTCCTAGCTTCCGAAGAGATTTAATACGATGAAATAAAGGCAGGTCTCCTGGCTTGTGTACCCTAATCAGAACCTTCCCATCTACTTGAGGCATTTTTCCTCGTTTGACAGTGGTATTTTCTGGAGTCATCTACACATACAGTTGCGGAAACAGCTTCGGATTTGCACCGAATTCCCTATTAAGCTCTTAAAAGAGCACCTTTATTCTGCATTCGCTATTCACTTAATGCTAAGTTTAGCATAGTTTCCATTTTTTCAAAATAGTTTTAAAAAACAATCATTAATAATTATCTAAAAATTATGAAGTTGAATCTGCTTATATTTGCATTGATATCGCATATTACGTTCTTCTTATTTGCAATTCTATATTTAAGCACAAAAGTATTGTCAATAAAAAAACGCCAGAGCAATAATACTCTGACGTTGAAATCATTATTTTGTCGTTACTTTTCTTCCGTACGTCATCCATCTCCACACTTTTTCCAATGGCCCAATTTTGAAAAATTTAAAATAAATGATACTAAAGATGATTTGAATTACAAAAATCATAATGGCAATGATGACAATATAGGAAGTCGAAAGTACTTCGAGTCCCATGAGCGATATAATTGCTAATCCTATAAAACTCTGAGCTAAGTAATTTGTAAATGCCATCTGACCTACCCGTCCAATTGGCTGTAGCATTTTTACAACATTTTTGTGTTCTAGAATCAGGAATAAACTCGCTAAATAAAAATATGTAGTCGGGATTACACCTAAACCTAGTACTAATTGAAGCTTTTGATCATCATTTTGAGATGCAAACCAAATCCAACTAGATATAGCTACAAATATTGGAGCTGTTACATATAAGACCAACTTTATTTGTTTGGTAAGTTGTCTCACATTTCTTATCCAGTCAGCTTTTGCTACTAGAAAACCTGTTAAAAACATAATAAAAATAGTTATTGTATCATTCCCTAGTATATTGAAAACTGTTGAAAGGATAGCTAAGTTTGGCAAAAACATTTGCCCAAGTATGCTTACAATGTGAACAGTAATTATACCAATAAGCCAGTTACGAATTGTATCAATCTGCGCTCGATAAAATGGTAGTAAGAACAAACCTATTACTGCATATGCAGAAAGGATGGAACCCCAGAAAAAAAATATGTGCACAATCCCAATAACAAATAATGCTAGTAAACGTCTTGCAAAACGCCATCGAGGCTTATCACCTCTTGCTTCAGCGCGTGAAGCAAAAATATAAAAACCGACACCGAAAAGAAATGAAAAAATGGAAAAGAATTTTTTCTCAATGAATATATCAATTAGTGTATCAATCACACTATTGAATTTACTATAGGCTGGCACCGGTCCTCCTTCAACTACTATTTGATAAGCACCTACATTAATAAATAAAATACCAAATAACGCTAATCCCCGAATAATATCTAAGGACACAATTCTTTCTTTTTGTGTAACGGATGGATTCATGCTTTCAACTCCTTATCTTCAATACTGCATTTCATGCTCCTTGGCTATTATATCTAGGCAACCTTACAGCAGTTTGTTGATTAGCTTACAAAAACCTTAACTGAAGGATTTCATTTATCTTAACGATTTATTTAAGATTGCAGTTTCTTAGTCAAACACTAAAAAAAGGTCTGGATTAATTTCCAAGACCCTTCTTTTATTCATATTATTATCAAGCGTAGTCTAATGCATTAGTGGCTAATGAAATGTGAAATTTCGTCTCAATATTTTTCATGTTTTCCTTAGTTTTTCATCCCTTTTCAAAAGTTAAGACAACATATTTTATAGTATGAAGACTATTTTGAAAAGAGGTGACCAAGGTGAATAGGCATAGAAGATTAAGATTTTGTTATCCTGGCTATAAATATTGTGGACCTGGATGTTCAGGACCTGGTTCACCAACAAATGCTGTTGATTCTTGTTGTAAGAAGCATGATGATTGTTATTCAAAATATGGTAGAACAAAAAATTGCGATGAATTATTTCAGCAATGTTTATTAGCACAAATGAATACCAATAGCAAAATGGGCAGAGATGCTAGACTGTTCTACAAAGTTTTTGATTTGCGTAATAATTTCTTTTAAACGTCAAAAGCCAAGAATGAACAACAAGTTTCATTCTTGGCTTCAAAGAAATATAAATGTCTATTGCCGTTGATTTCCGCTACGGGCGGCACTTTTCACAAAATTGTTTGAGTGCCTGGCACTTTTATGGGCACTTTTACTTAATTGGAATCCAAATTTCCGAATAGAGATTTTCGCTTGTAGGATCTTCCTCTGTATAAACCTCTAATTCAGGTGTTCCAGCAGGCTCATATGGATTCGAAGGGAACCATTCGGAGAAAATTTGCTTCCATGCATTTTGCATCGCATCCGGCATTGGGCCATGTACTTCAAACACAACCCATTTTGATGCTGGCACTTCCATCGCTAATAAATTTTCCGGTACATCCGCCCCTACGTGATCTGTTCCAATCCAATAATCGATTAAATTATTTTCTTT
Organism: Lysinibacillus sp. NPDC093197; assembly: GCF_044754025.1. Taxonomy (NCBI): domain Bacteria; kingdom Bacillati; phylum Bacillota; class Bacilli; order Caryophanales; family Bacillaceae; genus Lysinibacillus; species Lysinibacillus sp. NPDC093197. The sequence continues at coordinate 720,507 of NZ_JBIVOH010000002.1, forward strand.
ATAGTTTTCGTCTGGTACACAAACACCCAGTACCCCTTTAATTTGTCCATCATTTAATGCAAATAGTTGCTCGTCCATTCCTTGACGATTTACTTCATCCCAAAATACAGGAATACCTTGCAAATTCTCGCCTTTTTGGCAATTATACGTTCTTTTTACTCCTACAACTTGGAACTTTTCTTTTTCTACAATGTTATACTTCATTGGTTCTGCTCCCTTCAGACTCACCTGGATTACAAGGCGGTTATATGATTGTAATGGTCCTTGCTGTTTTCGTGCTTCACTCGGCGTTACGTTATGTTGCTTTCGGAATGCTTTTGTAAAAGCTTCGGGAGAGTCGTAGCCATATTTGAAGGCGAGATCGATTACTTTTATATCTGTATTGATTAATTCCTGTGCTGCTAAAGTCAATCTTCTTCGTCTTATATAATCCGCAATTGACATATCCGTTAAAATAGAAAATGTTCGTTGAAAATGAAATACGGATGCATTCACTTCGTTTGCGATTTGCTCCATTGTAATCGTTTCTTGCAAATGCTCTTCTATATAATTTATTGCTTTTTGAATCGACTCAATCCAACTCAAACTCAAATGCCCTCACTCCTTGCTTAAAGATTAACGTATTCTAGTTTTTTCTTCCTGTCTTTTTATGCTATCTTTGGACTGGTCCACTCAGTTGTATGCATAGTCTACTACATATCGACAATTTTCCAATCCTTTACTTAAAAGTACTACTACTTCAATAATAATCATTTATACAAAGCAATAACATAAAAATTTCAAGAAGTATCATGAACATTTAAGTGAGCGAAAAGCATCAACGGTAGCGTAACGCTACGAATAAAATCTTTGCAATAAGTGTTATTTGTTGCTGAAAGTAAATAAATCAGCAATTTTATTAATTATTAGTAGATTCTTAGTATTTAATTAATTTAAAATAAACAGTATTATTAAGTATTATAGATATTTCATCTAATGACACAATACGCGGAGGATATGACATGTTAGAGATAACAAAAGAGATAACAACAAACCCAAAAGAAAAACCTGCAGCAGACCAATTAGGTTTTGGACAATTTTTTACAGATCATATGTTTATAGTCGATTACACAGAAGGCATGGGTTGGCATGATCCACGTATTATCCCGTATCAGCCGCTTTCACTAGATCCTTCGGCAGCAGTTTTCCATTATGGACAAGCTGTATTTGAAGGATTAAAAGCTTATGCAACAGTGGATAATAGGGTCCTTTTATTCCGTCCTGACCGTAATTTTAACCGCTTAAATCATTCGAATGAGCGTATTGTCATACCAGCAATTGATGAAGAATTGGCGTTAGAGGCGTTAAAGCAGTTAGTAACATTGGATCGTGAATGGGTTCCAAAGGCACCTGGAACATCTCTTTATATCCGTCCATTTATTATTGCTACTGAGCCACACTTAGGTGTACACCCTTCTAAAAACTATAAATTTATCATCATTATGTCTCCATCAGGCTCGTACTACAAAGAGGGCATTAATCCAGTAAAAATCATGGTGGAACAACATTTTGTAAGAGCTGTAGTTGGCGGCACCGGCGAAGCAAAAACTGCTGGTAACTATGCGAGCGCCTTAAAAGGACAAGAAATTGCGAATAAGGAAGGCTACTCTCAAACTTTATGGCTAGACGGTAAAGAACACCGTTACATCGAAGAAGTAGGTAGCATGAATATATTCTTCAAAATAAACGGAACAGTCATCACACCAGCATTAAATGGTAGCATCTTACCTGGAATTACACGTAATTCAATGCTTCAAGTATTAAAGGCGAAAAACATTCCAGTCGAAGAACGTCGTATTTCAATTGATGAAGTGGTAGAGGCTTATCATAATGGCACTTTGGAAGAAGCATTTGGTACAGGAACAGCTGCGGTTATTTCACCTGTTGGAGAATTAAAATGGCAAGATGAAAAAATAGTGATTAATAACGGTGAGATTGGTGAAATTTCACAAATGCTTTACGAAACATTAACAGGCATTCAAAATGGAACGCTTGAAGATACATTTGGTTGGACGATTAAATTATAAAAATATACAAAAAAGTGTTAGATTGATCGCAATCAATCTAACACTTTTTTACTGTGATCGTTTTTGTAGCACAACATAAGCCACTAATATAATCGTCTCCGCTTTTTGTCGTTTAATGATATTGGAATAACACCAAAATAGTTGGACCTTTTCCGCTTTCCCAAAGCTCAACAAAAAAACAATATCCATTTGGGAAATCATTTAAATATGCCTCATCATCAAGGCAAATGTTATTTTTATACTTAGTATCCCATTGTGACTTAACATCATGTATTAATAAACACTCTAATGTACTTTTTCGTTCCGTTTGATAGTTACAGATAAATACTTCTTCTACTTCGCCATTAAAAATCATTTGTCCAAGTTCCTTTAACGTAAAATTATTAGAGTAGATTTTACTTGCCACTACTACTTCATTGTTATAAATCTGATTTTTTTCCTTGTCTATGAAGTAGCCTTTTTTTATCACAATAGTTCACCTCCTCTAGTTTATTAATCGTCTAAAAAAGCTCAAACATTTACTTTATAATTCAATGCTAACTCATCCCCAGGTAGTCCTCGTATCCCCCAGTTATGCTTAGGTGTTTCAAAAATAGTAATTTCTATATCCTGAGGAGCTATACTTAATTGACTGTTAATTTTTTCAAACAGCAATGCGAGTAATTGTTTTTTCGTTTCTATCGTACGACCTTCGAACATACTAATTTCAATAATGGTATATGCTTCAGTTCTTTCACTAGGAAAATAAAAATCTTCTTTATTCATTGGGAAAAAACGATGAAATTTCTTATCGGATGGCAATCCCAGTGCCTCCATCATACAAGAATGAATAATAGTCGATAATGCTGCCTTAATGGGATCTAAACTGTCCTTAATACCATATATTTTAATTTGACTCATGCTCATCTCACCTTTCTCTTCTAACCACCCATTCTATTCTAAAATGTATGACCTTTTTTATCCGCATCAATATCTTAACATATATATCCATTTTGGTTAAAAATACCACTGAGAAGAAGTATTTTTAAATTGGGCAAACTTTAATAAATGAACGATGTATGAAGTCCAAAATAAGGGCAAGAATAAAAGTATAAAATTCCATTATGAGGTGAAGTATGAAAAAATTAATTATCGGTACTTTTACAGCAATCCTAACAACAGGATTATTATTTGGGTGTGGTAATGCGAAAGAAAAAACGGAGCCTAACGATACTGAATCACCTTCAACACACAAAGAACATATGGATGATCAAAACAAAACTGATGACAAATCTAAGGAGTAAGTCTCCCTTAAATTCATCAGACATAAAAAAACCAGCTCTAATCTAATAGAGCTGGTTTTATCATTAAATTTATTATCGGAATGTGTGAATTTTATCTTAAAATTAATTGATATTATCCTCAAGCCTCTAATAACCCGCAACAATCTGAGTTATTTTCTGAAACTGTAGTTGTTCAAGCGTTGACCATTCAACAAATTTTTTAAATTCGCTTCCAATAAAAACACATACCGAGCGACTTCTAATCGCCATCCATTACCTTAAAATCATACAATGTAGTTTTGGTTCAAAAAAAGTTGTTGAATTATTTGGAAGTGGAGTCTTATCTCTTCTATCAAAGGTGTTATAATTTTAATAGGAGACTAATGAATACTAGTAACATTCTCTTTTTTTACTAAACGAACTAATAATTTCTTTTGTATTACACATTCTTTAAAACGTCTATTAATAATATTTTGCATTGATGTATTATCTACATCAGTAAAAAATGTCACGAACATATTCTCTTCTATCGCTCTTTTGACAACGGGGGCATACACTAACATCCCCCCTCCTCCCAATCTGGTAGCGGGCAAACGCTTCACATAAGAATGGGGTAAAAGTATCATGTTCTGTGCAACTCTCTCAGCAATGCACCACCCCACTAAATCTCCTTCAAGAAATAAAGCAAAGCTAAATTCTTCATCGACAACGCCTAAATTCTGAACAAAAGGATAGACATGATCATCAAACTTATTCTTATTAGAAATTGCTTCTCTAAATATCTCACTCACATGCTGACTCCAAGGTACTACTGTTAAACTAGTAGGTATTTTTAAATTCCATAACCATTCATTTTGTTGTATTCGATTAAAATCCAGCACATATTTTTCTATGCCTTGTACATTCCCACTCCAACCTTGATTGGTTAATATATTTATGAAGTCATCAGATTTACTGTTCATAGTAAGCGTTATTTCTGTTATTAAAAAGCCGATCTTTTCAAAATAATTTTCCGCTTCATTATATAGTTGCATAACAAAATGATGGGCATTCTCCTCATCATTTACAACTAAATGTGTAATCGCTGCTGACTTATTATCAAAATTGATGTCTGCAATAAGGATACCTATTGGACGTGTATGATCAACTAAACCTATTCCCCATAAACTTGCGTCCATTAATTGCAACCTTTTAAAATGATTAGGATTCAAAAAAGTTAAAAACATACTATAATTACTTGAAGTAAGATTTAAAATTTCCATTAATTTCACCTCTTAAAAATAAGTAGCCTAAGTTATTAGGCTACTTGGAAATACTACACTTCGTCAAATGACTCTGTTACCGGATTAAATACAAGGTTGGCAAAGTGGGTATTTTTGTAATTTTTAGTTAAAGCATACTTATTCTCAGTAGTTCTTAATTCATAACCTGCAGTTACAGCCGTTTCTACACCATTAGTTGCTTCAATGAAATAATAATATGTCGTAAATGGTGTTGCTGTATCATCATTCCAGCGTTGTGTACCACTCGCAATGCTTGATTGTAAAACAATTGCCCCTACTAAACTATTGCTTGTGTTGCGTTTTATCGTATAAGTAACCGTTCCTGCAGATGATTGATTATCTGTCCAAGTAATTGTATTTCTAACGCCACCCGGTGATAAATCTATTGAACTTCCACTCACATTTGTTACAGGTAAAAATACGCTATTCTCGTTTTATCCTTCTCTATATCTCGGTTTTATAACGAGCCTTCACCGTGCAGGCAACTTTCATCGCACACGGCGATCCGTCAGCGATAGATCTTTAAGTTTTATTTCCCCGTAGTTAATTATAAATTAATTATAGTAATGACAATACTGACGAATGTTAATATTAATGTTAATTCTTGAAAATTTATTCACTTCTAAAACTTATAATATTATGCCGTTTGCTGAAGATTAACTCTGTAATTTTTGTCTTAACAGTATTAGTCTCTAGAAAAAAACTTAAATTAATACTGTCTCTTTCTTCTTACTCTTACTTGCAACACCCAACACTTCTTTTCTAATACATTGTCAAATATTCATCACGTTCCCAGTCGTGGACGCGTGTGCGGTATTTGTTCCATTCAATTTCCTTCGCTTCTGTGAACTTCTCAAAAATATGATTGCCAAGTGCGTCACGTACAATATGATCCATCTCTAGCTCGATTAGTGCGTATTCTAAAGAAGAGGGTAAACTATCAATGCCATTTAATTCACGATCCGCGCGGTTCATTTTATAAATATTTCGATCTACAGCATCTGGTGGTGTTAAACCTTTACGTATCCCATCAAGGCCAGATGCTAAAATAACAGCCATCGCTAAGTATGGGTTAGCCGCTGGATCAACAGAACGTAACTCAATACGAGTTGAAAGACCTCTTGCAGCCGGGATGCGAATAAGTGGTGAGCGGTTTTGGGCTGACCAAGCTACATAGCACGGTGCTTCATAGCCTGGAACTAAACGTTTATAAGAATTTACTAAAGGGTTTGTCACCGCTGTAAAGCCGTGAACATGCTTCATAACCCCTGCCATAAAGCTGCGAGCAGTTTCGCTCAATTGTATTTCTGCATGTTCATCATAGAAGGCATTTTTATCACCTTCAAACAATGAAAGATTGAAATGCATCCCTGAGCCATTAACGCCAAATAACGGTTTTGGCATAAAGGTTGCATGTAAACCGTGCTGTGCTGCGACTGTCTTAACGACGAGTTTGAACGTTTGTATATTATCGCACGCTTCAATAGCACTTGCATATTTAAAATCAATTTCATGCTGACCAGGTGCAACTTCGTGATGCGACGCTTCAATTTCAAAGCCCATGCCCTCTAGCTCAAGCACAATATCACGTCGACAGTTCTCGCCTAAATCAGTGGGCGCTAAATCGAAATACCCACCACTATCATTTAATTCAAGTGTTGGATGCCCTTTATCATCTAGTTTAAATAAGAAAAATTCTGGCTCTGGACCAAGGTTAAACGAGCTAAAACCTAAATCTTCCATTTCCTTTAATACCCGCTTAAGGTTGGAACGTGGATCACCTTCAAATGCTGTACCATCTGGTCGTGCAATATCACAGATAAAACGTGCTACCTTACCTCTTTCCGCTGTCCATGGAAAGATAACGAATGTATCTAAGTCGGGACGTAAATACATATCAGACTCCTCAATACGAACAAACCCCTCAATCGATGAACCATCAAACATGACCTTATTGTCTAATGCCTTCGCTAATTGACTAACTGGTATTTCCACATTTTTTATTGAGCCCAATATATCAGTAAATTGTAGGCGAATAAATTTCACATTTTCTTCTTTCACCATGCGGATAATATCATCTCTTGTATGATGTTTCATTCTTCACCACTCCAATTTGTCATTTTTCTTAACGTGTTTTTTTGTAACTGCTTTTAAATTACACTAAAACAACAAACAAGCGCAATGGGCATGTCATGTTTTCTTACATATGTTTTTTCGAATAAATTTATCTTTATTTTAGATGTATACTTACATTAGGTTGGACCTATATATTGACATCAACTAAAATAAAACTTAATGATTACTCAAAACTTTCTTTTGTAGAACATTAGTCTTGCATTATTTATATTTTACTGGTACATTATAAACTAAATATAAATTCAATAGTACTTAATAGGATATTTTTACTATTCTATATACCAATCACTATTAAAGTAATTGAATAATTCGAAAGTAGCTTTTATAATAATGACGTCGGTGGATAAAGGCCTTTTGATTCCATCCAGTACCAAACAAAACTCCCTTTCAAATGGTCTAAACTACCAAATTGAAGAAAACTTCGCAAACTCCAGGCAAATGATTTAGCATCGCCTTAAAAATTCTTATATAACACTTTGTCACCAATATTAAGTATCCATATTCAAAAGATACATAGACTTACAAGCTTTTTACTGCTATAGGGGTGACAAAAACCATAGGGTGAAAACTGTATTAGTCAACGATATTCATTCCTTTATCACACATAACTATATTTATAGAAATGACATTAATTCTCTGCGTTTAAATGTTAGTAATCTTAAAATACATGAATTTCTTAAACACCGCTAAAGTATAGAAAACACAATACCTATTATACTGGATAGGTTTAGACATGCGTTTTCATTCCTATTCTTCCTCAATATAATGGCGATGACCTATTTAACTTTACTTACATTTTACTGGATATCACTAGCGAAAATGTAAATGTAATTTCACGTACAAGATAGGTGATTGGTAATGAAATTTACACTGCGAGTTCAAGCAAATCGACAAGCAGTTCATTTTATAGATAATGTGATGGAAAACTATACAAATATTTATAGTATACCCTTCAGTAAAGAATTGAGATTTGTTTTACACGAATTAGTAATTAATGCTATTGAAGCAATGGAAAAAATCGATACACCCTCTTCCTACGGCAAAATTCAAATACAAGTTTTGCAAAACGATGAGGAGATTACGTTAACAGTCATCGATGAAGCACAAGGCATTACTGAAAATGATTTAAAGAAGGCTTTACAATTCGATCCTAACGAACACTATTATAATTATACAGATCGAGGTCGAGGATTATTTTTTGTCAAAAATATGGTTGATTCTATTTGGTTTAAACATATTTCAAGAACCAAATTTTTAGTCGGTGTTTCCAAGAAAATTCATGAATAAAGTACATCTGTAATTAGGAGGGACTTTTTGTGAAATGGACAATCCGTAAAAAAATGAACTTACTTATTCTTACCTGTATTTTGTTAATGGTTTCTCTTATAGCGATAATTGATTTTTTTGAAGCTAAAAAGAATTTTTTAGAAAGTGCAAATGCCAAACTTTTATCGGATTTACAATTAAGTTATCAATATTTTGATGTTAAAATCCCTGGAGATTGGGACATTAAAAATAATGAATTGTATAAAGGCGATGTTAAAATTGCTGGCAATTTCGATATTGTAGATGAGATTGGCAATCTAGCAGACGGTAATTTTGTGACAATCTTTCAGCACGATACACGCATTAACACAACTATTGTGGAAAACGGTATACGACAAGTGAACACGAAGGCTCCTAAAGAGCTTACTACTGCTGTGTTAGAGCAAAAAGAACGTTTTATCGGTACAGCAAATGTATTAGGTAGTATGTATCAAGTTGCGACAGAGCCAATTTTCAATAGCAAAGGCGACATCATCGGTATGTGGTCGACAGGCACACCATCAGCGCCCTATATTAACATTGCTACAAAATATGTCCTTGAGAATGTTGCCATTTCATTAGGAATAGCGATTTTGATGTTTGTTAGCATTAGTTGGTTTTTACAGCGCCAAATTATTGGACCAATTAATCAATTAAGTTTAAATGCTAAAGAACTTGCTAATTTAAATTTAAACGTAAAAATATTAAACCCTAAAGGAAAAGATGAAATCGCCAATTTAGCACAAGCATTTAATAGTATGAAGCAGCGTTTAACAGAAACAATGACCATTGTCTCGAATAGCGCAAATCAAATAGCTAGATCCTCGCAGACATTAGCCGAATCATCACACCAAACAAGTGAAGCCTCAAACCAAATTGCCTTAACAATGAACGACATTTCAAATGGTACCACCATTCAATCAGACCAGGCTGAACGTATTGTTATGATGATGAAAACAACGATTGAGGAAGTAACCAATAGTTTAGAAAAAGCAGAAGCAACTTTAAATAGAGCAATTCAATCTACCTATATCGCCCGCAAAGGAGAAGATGCTATTAGTGAAGCAATTAAACATTTAAACACAGTCACTCATACGGTTTCTTATGCAACCGATTCGATTCAAAAACTAGGCAAACGTTCCGAAGAAATAGGTGGAATTATTACTGTCATAACGGGTATTGCGGAGCAAACAAATTTATTAGCTTTAAACGCAGCCATCGAAGCTGCTCGAGCCGGAGATCAAGGAAAGGGCTTTGCTGTAGTCGCATCAGAAGTTCGTCAGCTTGCTGAGCAGTCAAGTTTGGCTTCTGGTCAAATTACAGATTTAATTAAAAACATACAAGCCGAAACTGCTGTGACCGTCCGAACTATGGAAAGTAATTTACTAGCAGTAGAAGAACAGGTGAACATCATTAGTAAAGGCGGACATGCCTTACAAGAAATCGTTGAACATGTTGTTGAAACAGAACAAGGTGTGAAACAAATGAAATCTGCATTCACGCATGTCAATGACAATTCATTAGGTGTTCAACAGGCAATACATGATATCTCACGCATTTTAGAAGATTCTGCGGCAGCTTCCGAAGAAATGGCAGCTACGTCTGAAGAACAACATGCAACTGTAGCTGAGATTTCACATAAATCAGAGGAGTTAGCGGAAATTTCTACTAAACTACAAAACGAAGTAAATAAATTTAAATTTTAATCTTTTAACTAAATGACACGGAGGAGCACTGAAATGAGTAAGAATAACATGATAAATATTGATTCAAAGACTGATTATATTTCAATCGCCTTTACAGGGAATTTAGAATATGGATTAATCGATGAGTTAAAAGAGGAGCTACATGCTATTAGTTTAGATACAAAGCATGGCTATGTAATTGATATGCAAAGGGTAACGAATATTGATAGTACTGGTTTTGGTATGATTATTAATTTCGCAAAGAAAGTTACGATTGCCGAAAAGAAAATCGCCATCATTGTGACAGATGATTTTATTCGTAAACTGTTCGCGATCTCACAATGTGACAAAGTATTCCCCATTGCAAAAAGTGAACTTCAAGCACAGCAAATGATTAAAGAAAAAAGCTGGTTAGGTGAGCTTGCCCTAAGTGAATATTAAGTGCCAATATTAAGTGCCAGGCACTCAAACAATTTTGAATTCTCCCAGAAGTAAAAAACTACCTAGCCTGCTGTGAGAACGTATAAACGAAGCCGCAACAATCGTGCGATAGCGAGTGTTGCGGCTTATATTGTGTCTGCAAGTGCCAGGCACTCAAACAATTTCATTCAATATTATTTTTGTAAAAGCATATTTAATAAAACAACGATAATAACAATTGGAACGACTACTAACATTAGCACGCGATAAGTCTTATAAAATCCCTGCCCCATTTGACTTCCCATGAGCAATTCCTTCTTCACAAAGCTTTTATCTACTACATAGGCAATAAAGATCGCAATCAATAAATTGCCCAATGGTAGCATTAAATTGGACACTAAATAATCAGTAGCATCAAAAATCGACTTTCCGAAAATGGATACATCCGCTAACAAGCTAGATGATAATGCCGATGGAATGGCAGCAATAAAAACGATAACTCCTAGCAACATCGTTAAGGCTGAACGTGACATATGCCACTTCTCCATAAATGCTGCAACAATGATTTCATATAAACTAAATGATGACGTTAACGTCGCAAATAAAAATAGTAATAAAAACAGCGCTAAAAATAGTTCACCAAAAGGCATTTGACTAAATGCTGTCGGTAGCACCATAAATAATAAGCCAGGCCCAGCTTGTGGCTCTAAATCAAAGGCAAACACTACAGGGAAAATAGCTAGTCCTGCTAAAAATGACACGAGCACAGTCAGTAAAACTACTGAGCCTGCAGAGTTTGGTAAACTAACATCCTTTTTCAAATACGAACTATATGTAACCAAACAAGAGAACCCTACTGCCAAACCGAAAAATGACTGCCCTAACGCCTCTAATAACGCTTTACCCGTTATATTTGAAAAGTCTGGCCATAAGAAGAATTTCACACCTTCCATTGCCCCATCTAATGTTAACGCACGAACAACAAGAACGATAAACATAACAAATAATAATGGCATCATCCACTTATTTGCTTTTTCAATGCCGTTTTGTACACCTAGTGAAATGACAAGTACATTTGCCAGTGTAAATAACGCTAAACCTAGTAACGTAATCCACGGAGCACTAATAATTTTTCCAAATAACTCACTTGGATTAACCGTTGAATCAATAACAGCCCCAGATACACCTAGGCCACTATAAATAAATATCCAGCCCCCTACAACACTGTAAAAGGTTAATAATAGAAAACAGCCAAGTACACCCATGCGTCCAACCCAAGCCCAAGCAGGTTTCGTTGGAACAACCTTTTTATAGGCTGTGATCGCCTCTGATTGCGTACCACGCCCTAAAATATACTCGGATAATAACATCGGTAGGCCAATTAACAAAGTGAACACCACAAATATAAGGAAAAATGCGCCGCCACCACTTTGCCCTGTGACATATGGTAGCTTCCATATTGCCCCTAGTCCAATCGCAGCACCCGCCGATGCTAAAATAAACCCTAACTTACCGGACCATTGTCCATTGTTTTCACTCATCTCTTCAATCTCCTCAAATCTAACTAATCTCACATTAATTGTACATTAAAATAGTAATTTAGACTAGTCAATTCCTGAAGATTCCAGTATGCTATTAGATCTATACACAAAAAACCCCGAGTAAGAATAAACTCGAGGCTTAATTTATTATTTTGATAAATACATTGTACGCTGTTGTTCAATCCATCTACGCATCGTTGTGAACAGTAACACCATGATAGCTGTTAATAGAACACCTTTTACGATATTAAATGGCAAAATACCTGCAATAATCATTTTATATAATGAATCGCCAACTACTGGCTCCATACCTAAGAAATTGGCTATGTGGTAAATTGACGTAAAAAGTAGAAGTATCAATAGTTTATAAGTAATGTACACTAATTTACTCAATTGTTAGTATCTATTGTAAAGATGTTGTTATTTAATTGCAAGTATATTCAGTAATTCTTGTTTAATGTCAGAAGGTAAATAAAAAGAGGACGTTCCCCCTCTAATTGCTAGTTTTGGATTGTAGTTAAAATCCCGTCCTCAAAATATAAGTAGTTAAAATCTCTGTAGACCCACTGCTCGCTTGTTCCATAGGCATTTGTTGTTTTATTAATATCTAAAGGTTTCCCCCAGTTACTTAATAGCACTTCTTCTTGTGTCATACCAATTCTTACACCTTGTTGTGAGCGTTCATACTTTTCCCTTTCTGCTGCATATTCTTTCCTTTTCACTTCATATTCCGCTTTTCTTTCTGCTTCCGCTTGCTCCTGTTTTTTCTCCCATTCTGCATTTTCTTTCTCACTTCTAGCGATTTCTTTACTAAATTTACTCTTATACAAAGCAAGTACATCTTCATTCAATAAATCTGAATATATATAGCTACTAACTAAAGAGTAATCATCTGATTTTTCAATCATATCTTTTGCTAATTCATTTAATACTTCAAGGGTTTTTCGAGTAGGTTTAATTTTGTTTACAGTTAGAATAAACATTTGTTTATAATAAAAAATTAAAGTATCATAATCACCTGCTTCATAAAATTCAATAATTCTCCCTTCTATTTGTTGCGCTTTTTCGTAGTCCTCTATACTTTTGTAATTCAAAGATTCATCTTCATTTTCATTTTCAATTGTTCTATTTCCTTGTTCGGCATCATCCACTTCATTTTCTATTGATGCGCACCCTATCAATATCAATAATCCAAGTGTAACGAACATTATTTTAAATTTACCTTTGATAGTTTCCATGAATATATTCACCCCATATTCTATATTTTAACATCAAACACAATATAAAACATCTATGTTTTTCCTTGCCGAGTGTGAGTGAAACAGGTAGACAAGATTTTTCTATCTCTGAAATCAGTCAAAATATAAACATACCGTGGGTAGTTTATTAAATTGTATAAGCTTGTAATTGATTGAGATGATACAACCCTTTAGAACATATTAGAATGCTTAAAATCAATTGGATATAATACTAAAATTGTTGTCAAAAGCTTAAATATATCTAACTCCTTTTATAAAATCCATCTATTAATAGAACAAAAAACGGCTACATTTTGCAGTAACCGCTTAGATTTTACTCTATAAAGTTGCTTCGTATTCTTTTACAACCTTAGCTATTCTTTTTCAATTTTAATATTTCAGCAAACCGCCACTTATTTCTTTATCTTTCAATACCTGATAATTTGTTTCTATGTCTGTACGTTGCTGCTTACTAAGCGTATCAAGGTTTAATTGTGGTCTACCTAGATGCTTACCTTGTTTCTTTGCTTCTGCAATACCTTCTGCTTGTCGTTTGAGTAGCTTTTGTCGTTCTTAGTCTGAAGCATATGAAAGCAATGAGAGAAACTGATCTTCCATTAACTTATCCTTTCGCCCATCCCATCCCTTTAAATTTACGACTATCAAATAGTGTTTCATTTTCCAATACAACTATATTTGCATTAATTTCTCTAATAATATGCTTCCACTCTTTAGTAATTTCATCATAGTTACGTCCTAGACAATCCAATGCATCTATATAAACTAAATAGCCTTCACGAATAACTTGTTTTAAAGCTTGATAAAATGGTCTATTAAAGTCCTTACCGCTCGCTTTATCAATGAATGTGTCTCTCTCTGCTATATCAAGTGCTTGCATATTTATTAATTGTCGTTCAATGTTTCGCTCCGTAGTTGATATTTCGAATGTAACCGAATGTCTTTGTATTCATCTTATCCAACCCCTTTAATTACCATTTTTTACATTTATAAATCATCGATAACTTTGTCTGTCAATGGCACGGTTTCCTGCTTTTTGTTCTTTCCGTATGAGAGAACATTGTATAGCCATCTAATGTATTTTGCTTAAATTCTGTAACTCTTTTTCTGAAAGGAAATCTGAAATTGCAAATTTAATCAACAAAAAACACCTCCATAGACATAACAGTCCAGAAGGTGTCATTACTTGAACACTATCCTAAATCATACTTTTTTTCCATATTATTTTGATAAATACATTGTACGTTGTTGTTCAATCCATCTACGCATCGTTGTGAACAGTAACACCATGATAGCTGTTAATAGAACACCTTTTACGATATTAAACGGCAAAATACCTGCAATAATCATTTTATATAATGAATCGCCAACTACTGGCTCCATACCTAAGAAATAAGTGTACATCGGTAAAAATACTGCGTAATTTAAAAAGCTCATCCCTACTGCCATAACGATCGTTCCTGTCGCCAAACCTCCGACAAGACCCGCAATTGTTTTAAAACGGTTAAAAACAAATGATACTGGTAAAATAAATAATATACCTGTCACAAAGTTTGCAATATGTCCAACCGGAACCCCTGTAGGCGTACCCGAGAAAATCCAATCCAGTATATTTTTAAATAGTTCTACTAAAATACCCGCAACTGGACCCATTGTGATAGCTGCAAGTAAAGCTGGCATATCACTGAAATCCACCTCTAAAAATGCTGGGAACGGCGGAATCGGGAAATTAAAAAGCATTAATAAAAACGAAATACTACTTAGCATACCAATCGTAATAAACGATTGCAGTTTGATATTTTTCTTCATTGAAAACTCTCTCCTCTTTGCTGATTCAATCTTGCAAGAAGAAAGGTTACGACGTAATCGATTGTTTTTTCACGAAAAAACCCTTATGCACATCAGCATAAGGGAGAAAAGGCATGATTAAATAACGCCATTACTAGCTATTTTTTGTGCATACAGTGTAATTAGTAGACACACTGAAAAAAACGCTCGCACATAGCTTAATTCGTAACAACGAATGACGATCGTACCTTCATCTTCTCCCATCCAGACTATACTGTCGGCCTTGGAATCGCACCAAGTCAGCCATGCAAAAAAAACTTTGCACAGGTCGCGGGCTGAAGAGCCATTTAGTAAATCATGCGAGCTAATGTAGTTTAGTACAACACTAGCGATTTACAACTCTATTACCGCCGGTCGGGATTTTCACCCTGCCCCGAAGATGAATCAATATTATTTTATAAATTAACTATAATGTTTTATCACATAAAAGTAAATACTTCTGCTTAAAAAATTCCGATTAAATTTGTATGTTTTAATGAATGCTTCTATAAAAGGGCCATTTGATTTTCGAGTTCAGGTAATTCGAATTCAGCCATGAACGACGAATTCCGCGTTTTAGCACTGTGATTCCGCGTTTCAACAGCCGGATTCCGCGCTTCAGCACCCGATTTCCGCGTTTTCTCCATCAGACAACTCATACAAAAAAACAGCTACCTCATAAAAGATAGCTGTTTTTCTTTGTTACTGCATTGTTTGTTTATTTGCACCTACAGGTATCGGTAAAAAATTTGTTAAATCAAAGCCTTCCCAACTATCCTGTACGACGTTATCTAAGCGTAGCTTTTTATCAAAGCTTGAAGCTGTCAGCATCATGGCCTCGATTAATTGCGTTGCCCGCACAGCATCCATTGTCATTAAATCCAGCGGTGCGTCAAAGGTGATGACAACACCACTCTCTTCTTCTTTCACTGTGTACGTTACATTTTCAGGGATGACAGGTACATAAATATCATCTTTTTTATCACGCATTGCGATAAGTGCCTCTGTAACAGTAGGATATGTTTGGTGGAAGTCTGGCGATAAATATTCAGTACCATTTTCTTCTGTATATAAATAATAGTTGTAATGATTATCTTTCGTTAACTGTATAGGCTCACTTGGCTCACCAACCTGCGAAAATTCATAAGGAGTACCATCTGCATTTTTTAACGCAATCGCTTTATATTCAGAGTCGGAAAAAGTATCTTTTAACGAGCTTAAATATTTTGTTACGGAAGCTGAAGCTACATCGTAATCATTTTTTTTAGGTAAGACGTGAACTAGCGTCTCACCCTCTTCCTTCAACTCACCTTTGTATGGATGATAATTAGCAAAACCAAGTGCTTCCTCATCAATTTGTGGTGCGTATTTTTCATACATTTGTAGAGTTGTCGGCTTTTTCTTTCCAAAATCAGCCGTTAATTTTTCGTTCGGGATTACATAGGTCATTGGTATGCTATCAGCATTGCCACCTGGTAAGCCGATTCTAAATACTACTGCATTTGCTAAATCGTCTTCGTAAACTGATGTCCGAAGCGATAGCATTCGTGCATGTTCGGCACCGATATTCGCTTTCATCACACCATCTGCATTTTCATTTTCTTGTATAGCTCGATCCTCTTGCATCGTAGAAAAATTTTCAGGAGGGGCATTTGCCTCATCCTTAACTGGATTATTATTTGTTAAAAACACGTACCCTGCTATTGATAGTACAAAAACAGCTGCAATACTACTAAAAATAGGTAACTTACTCTTTTTACGCTTTTGCATCGGCTTGATGCTTTCATTCTCATGAGCAGCAATAGACTGCTCTTGCTCTTCAAGCACTTTTGAATCTGTTGGTTGTTGCATTGCTTCTTGAAGATGTATATTATCTTGCAGACGTGAATCTGCTAGCAATCGTTTCAACACTTCTTCTTTCGAACGGTTATCAGTCAGCTTCGGGGCATTCTTCAACATTTGTTCTAGTTGTTCATCGTCGTCAAATTGTTTATGAGTCATTGCCTTTTCGCCTCCTGTTCCCTAACCTGTTGTAGCTGTTGCCTTAAAAATTTAATGGCTCGATGTTGCGTCGTCTTAACCTTTGCTTCTGTCCAATCAAGTATTTGCGCTGTTTCAGCAATCGATAAATCTTGGAAAAAGCGCATAATAATCACCATTTTTTGATCCCCTGTACAATTTTCAAGTGCAGACTCTATTTGCATTAATTCATCACTGGCCTGTAGCATATCTTCCGGTGATGGTGTGGTTGAATGTAGTTGTTCCGTTTCCCAGTCAAAAAAATCGAGCGAATGTTTTTTCCGCACTGCCTGCTTTCTAAAATGATCTATTGCGACATTTTTAGCAATAGCAAAAAGCCATGTTTTTTCACTGCTATTTCCTGCGAATTGTTCATACGATCGCAGAACACGAACGTACACCTCATGTGATAAATCCTCAGCAAGTGTACGATTTTTCACTAGATAAATAAGAAACTGGAACACGTCTTGATGGTATGAATCGTATAATCGATGGAACACGGAGTCATTCAAAGCACTCCACCCCCGTTCTCATAGTATTTGTCGTCTAACGCTCGCACAAGTTACATCTTAATTAATGATTTTTTGCTCAAAATTTCGCTATGTGCCATTCCCTGCACTAAAACTACATACAATCAGCTAACAGACTTTGGCATTAAGTTTTCGAATCAATGGGCTTCTAACGGACAATGTTAGTTAGTCGAAGGGTAAATAGAAAGTAAAGGTTGTTCCTTCTTTTAATACACTATCGACCATAATATTTCCAGAATGTGCCTTTACAATGTTTCGAGCAATAGCAAGCCCTAAACCTGTTCCCCCTTTAGAACGTGTACGCGCTTTATCAGCCTTGTAAAAACGCTCAAAAACATATGGTAAATCTTCCTGTGGAATACCATGTCCTGTATCCTGAACAGAGATTTTAGCAAATGTCGGTTCCTTCTCTACTTTCACAAAGACAGAACCTTCATCTGTATGACGCAGTGCATTATCAACTAAGTTCGTTAACACTTGTTCAATACGATCCTCATCCATGCTTATGACCGCATCTTCCTCAAACTCACTATTAAATAGGAGCTGTACATGCTTCTCTTTTGCTACTTGTGCAAATTTTTGCGTAATGCGCTCAAATGTCGCATTAATCGGTACTTCATCTTTGTATAATGTCATATGTCCAGATTCCATCCGTGCTAAATCCAATAAATCTGTAACTAAACGTCCCATACGCTTTGATTCATCATAAATAATTTTAGTAATCTCATTGCGCTCTTCTTGATCTTGTATAAAATCATCATCCATTAGCGCTTCTGAGTAGCCCTGAAGCATTGAAATAGGTGTCCGTAGCTCATGTGATACATTGGCAATAAAGTCTGAGCGAAGCTTTTCTAGACGATGCTGTTCTGTCATATCACGGATAACAGCAACAGCTCCTCGTATCAATTCCCCACTATAGAGCGGGCTAATCGTAAATGTATAATAATTTCCATCCATCTCAATTTCTTCTTCCAGCTTATCTTCAAACATTAATACATGATCAAGCATATGATATAGTTCAGGTGGAATAGGCTTTGCACTTTGCGAGCCTTTATTGACAAACCATTTTTGCATTAAGCGTTCCGCAGGTGGATTGCTGAGTAAAATAGTACGATCACGATTAAACGTTATAACAGCATCAGTCATAGAAGTTAAAATATTGGATAATTGCTCATTTTCTTGATTGATTACCTCTAGATTGTGCTTTAACTGGCGCCCCATTTGGTTGAATGCAACCGCAAGCTGTCCAATTTCATCGTTTTGCGTTGTCGGCATTTTTGCCTCGAAATTACCTTTTGCAATTTCAAATGCTAGCTCGCGCATTTTTCGTAGCGGTGAAGTAATACGTGATGAAAGGAAAAATGCAAAGAATGTCGTTAACACAAAGGCAATGAATGCCGCTAAAAAGACAATTTTCGTAGTCTCTTTGGACGTTTTATGTAACGCATCTGGACTTTGGTAAATAAATACAGCACCATGCACTTCATTTTCTACGTTTAGTGGGAAACCTAACACGACATACGATTCCATTTTTTCTTTATCAGTCGACGATGGCATCATCATTTCCTTAATGATCGGATCATCTGATTTGAAAACTTCATGGAATGCTTTATTCGCTAAAATTGCGCCTTGAATTTCTTTTTTGTTAACGCCTTCCTGCATCGCAAATGTTACTTCTAGATGATTAATGGCGATAAGCGCATTTGTACCATCAGGTAAAATATCTGTTAATAGTTGCGAAGTCGATTCGGCTGTTTCATTGTCATCCACTATACTCGCTATTGTTGCAGCCGTTTGACGCAACGAAATCTCGGCTTGCTGCATATGATAGTTTTGAAGGAATTCGAGCATTAAAACCGTGAAAACAAATAATACAAATGAAACGAGAAGCAATATGGTTACCCATAGCTTCCCGACAACACTGTTCCATATTCTATTCATTGACAACCTCAAATTTGTAACCAACGCCCCAAACAGTGACAATCATTTTTGCAGCGTTTTCTGATACACGATTGAGCTTCTCACGTAATCGCTTAACATGTGTATCTACTGTACGTAGATCCCCAAAGAAATCGTAATGCCAAACCTCTTTTAGTAATTGTTCACGGTCAAATACTTTGTCTGGAGATTTTGCAAGGAAATACAATAATTCATACTCTTTCGGTGTTAAATTTACTTCGATTCCCTCTGCAGTTACACGGTGTGCATCATGATCAATCATCAAGTGTTGGAATACCACTAAATCTTTTGATGAAGATGCATTTGTTGTAGGTGAAAATGCTTGTGAGCGACGTAAAATAGCTTTTACACGTAGCACTACTTCACGCGGACTAAATGGTTTTACAATATAATCATCTGCCCCAAGCTCGAAGCCTTGTACACGGTTCGCTTCCTCACCTTTTGCAGTTAATAAAATAATTGGAGTTGCAGCACGTTCTCTAATTTCTGCACAAACTTCTAGCCCATCTTTTTCAGGCATCATAATATCTAGTAAAATACAGTGATACTCTTTTTCTAAAGATTTCTCGATCGCTTCTTCACCATTCTCTGCTTCGTCGACTTGGTACCCTTCGCGCTCCAAATACATTTTTAATAAGCGGCGAATGCGATCCTCATCGTCTACTACTAATACTGAAATATTCTCTGACACTTTCACGATCCCTCTCTTCCAAACTTTCTCTATCCTCTATTGTACATGGTACACAACGTCTTGAAAAGAAAAGAAAGCCCTTTCGCCGCAGCGAAAAGGCTTTTCGTTTCCCATTGTTACGCGTAGGAGTGTAAACCTGCAAGAATTAAGTTAACAGCTATTAGGTTAAATAAAATAATACCAAAACCAATTAGTGCTAACCAAGCAGATTTTTCACCTTCCCAGCCCTTAGATAGACGTAGATGTAGGAATGCTGCATAGAATAACCATGTAATAAGGGCCCATACTTCTTTCGGGTCCCATCCCCAGAAACGACTCCACGCAAGTTGTGCCCAAATCATCGCAAAGATGAGTGCACCTAACGTGAAAACAGGGAAACCAATAATAACAGATCGATAACCAATTTCATCTAATAATTGCAGATTTACACGTTTAACAAGCGGCTGGAACAATGCGCTAATTCGACGACGTGCAATAAGACGAATTAATAAGTATAGTAATGACCCTACTAGTAAAGACCAAACAACTGTTGTTAATTTTTTCGCATTAATGAGTGCAGGCATTTCTACTAATGGAGACATGCCATGCTCCTCAACTGCCTCATAATCGTGCATGCCAAAAATTGGTGGTAAATTATAAGTAATTTGACGAGATACACCTTCTTTATCAAGATACGTGTATTTTGATTCGTAATCCATAACACTAAATGTAGATGAAACAGCAACAAAGCCAATTACAACAACTAAACAGTACATAACGGCTTCAAGCCAAAAACGTTGCTTTGAAGGCTTCTTTAAATCAACAACTTTTAATAAGTAAATTAAACCTGCAACTGCACTAATTGCTAAAATGGATTGACCCATGGCAGCTGTAATAACGTGAATTGTTAACCAATAACTTTGTAATGAAGGTACTAATGGACTTACTTCGCTCGGGAACATCGACGCATATGCAATAATTAAAAGCGCTACAGGTAACGCTACAAATCCTAATGCTGTCAGACGATAAATAAAGTAGATTAAAATGAATGCTGCAACGATAAACATCCCGAAAGCAGTTGTAAATTCAAACATATTACTTACAGGAGCGTGCCCTGTATGAATCCAACGTGTAATAAAATAACCAAGTTGTGCAAGGAAACCAACAATCGTCACTGTAATTGCAAGTTTACCCCATTTATCAGTATTTTTACCGGAAGCATTGGATTGTTTAATTGCACCGCCAAATAATAAGGTTGCTACTAGATAGGCTACAAATGCTACAAATAATAGATTCCCACTTAAGTCAATCAAACTCATAAGGTGTTGTCACCTTCCTTTTTATTATTGCCATGGCTTGTGGACTTTTCATCCTCTTCTGCTATATCTAACTGGTCATTATATTGTGGTAGACCAGCAAATGCAGTCACGGCATCTAAATCTTTTTTCATGCTAAACATATTTTTGTTTACGTGGGCAGCCATCAGTAATTTACCATCTGGCTCTACTTGTAACCAAAGACGACGGTGATTCCAATATGAACCAATCGCAACGCCAATCATGAAAATAATACCACCAACAAATAAAATAGGGATTGTGCGGTCTTTACGTATCGTAAAGCCTGACATATCTCGTGTTTCCACACTTGCAAATTTCATTTTGTATTGATTTTCGCCTAGTGGCTCTAGTGTTTGTTTAATAGCAACAAAGCTTGTTTCACCCTCTGGTGTTTCTGGTGTTGTCATTTTAAATAGAAATGCTGGATTATTAGGAACGGACGTCGCAGTTTGCGGTACACCATTTTCAAACCCAGAGAAGTCTGGCGTGTAGACAAGTAGTTTAACAGATGTACCATTTCCTAAATCATAGTCCTTTTTAGGGTTTGTTAAATCGATTTCTACTTTACCAAGTGATTGCTCAGTTGTTTTATTTACTAGTTCAAAATTCATTTGCTTTAATTCATTTAAACGATAATCCATTTGATATAATGCGTAGCCATCTTCTTTTAACGGATGGTTAACTCGAATTGAATAATCTCTAACCTTTTCTAGATTATCCGTATCACCAGCAATTGCATCTTCAGGCTGTTTGTATAACGTAACATTAGTTTGGAAGTTTTTTGCAACGACGTTCACGCCTTGTTTCAGCTGTTCGCCTTGTGGTGTATTATCATGTGTTTCTAAAATAAATTCATGATTTTCAATAAAATAACCTTCCATACCTGTTATTGCACGTGTTTCACCTTCACGTACCCATATCGATTCATCGACATAAAAACCAGGAACTAAACGCAACATAACCCCTGCTAAAAAGATAATGAGGCCTACATGATTTATGTACGGACCGTATCGAGCGAAACGCCCTTTTTCTGCTAACAAAGCACTTCCATCTCGACGAACATTATATTTCATCTCAGTCATTTTCTTTTCAACTTTATTAAGCGTCTCTTCAGGACTTCCAGTTACTTGTCCTTCCGCAACAATACGTTGGCGCTTCATAAAGCTTTCATGGCGCTTTACTCGTTGATTTTTCAATGATTTATAAAGTGGTATACCACGGTCAAGACTTGCAACAATAATCGATACCGCAAGCATCCCAACTAAAATTTGGAACCACCAAGAGCTATATAAATCTGAAAGACCTAATGTATAATAGATTTTCCCCACGAAACCATAAACATCCTCGTAATATGCTCCCTTTTCAATGTCAGAAGCTTTTACGTAAAACTCTTGCGGTAATAAGGTTCCAATTGAAGCTGCTATTAATGTGATAATAATTAAAGCGATTCCAACTTTAACACTAGAGAAAAAATTCCAAATTTTATCGACAATTGTTTTGTTGTACGTTTTTGAGCGAATAGCCGTACCATCATAGCGCATATCGACAACTTTATTCTGTTTTTCTTCTTCGGTTAAAGGACGACCACATTTCTCACAGAGCTTCGTGCCAAACGGATTACTATGTCCACAAGCACAAATGATATTCTCCATCGTCAATTACCCCTCATTTTGGCTTTATTAATTCCATGTAAGAAGCGATATTCGCCTCTGTCATTTCTCCAGTCGTAATTTTAACTACCTTACCATCTGGATCAATTAAAACAGTTGCAGGTAAATTCCCAACATTATAGGCAGTCATAACACTTTTTGTTTTGTCAATTACTACAGGAAATGTAAGATCGTACTTATCGACAAAATTTTGCACTTCAAAATCTGTTTGTGCAATGTTGACAGCCAATGTTTGAACACCTAGGTCTTTAAAGACTTGATACTGGTTGTTCATAGCTGGCATTTCCTTCTCACATGGCTTACACCAAGTTCCCCAGAAATTCAAAAATACCCCCTGCCCTCTATAATCAGACAGTTTGTGTTTCTCTCCATTTAAATCTACTAACGTGAAGTTCGGTGCTTCAGAGCCAACTGCTACTAACTCTACCTTATCCTTTGTCGCTGTCCCGTAAACAGTGTACCCTATGGCAAGCGCCAAAATAACTAAAATAATGGTACGGGTTACAAGACGTTTTTTCTTTTTCTCCAAGTTAATAAACCCCCTACTCAAATACGCCTCGAGGCAATTATGTCGATATTTCGCATTTGAACAAGAAACATCTGTTAGATCTCCCCGAGACTTACTTTGTTCAGCGTCTGCTGGATAAATTTAAAACTGGTGTACTATTCTCACCTATTATAGCAAAATGATACAAATTAACTTAGTTATTAATTATGAATGATTTATGAACGTTTTCACACGAGGAAAGTGAAAAACTCACTATACGTATAACGGTATGTTCACCTTCCATCGCTAATGTCTGTTTAGCCGAGTTTTCCCGTTTCAGCTAACACGCGTAATTGCTTGACTTCATGCTTCGACAATTCACGGTATTCTCCTGGTGTTAAACCATATAAATCTAAAAACGCAAAACGTTCACGTTTCAGTTTAACTACTGGTGTACCGATTGCCTCAAACATACGACGCACTTGACGATTTCGCCCTTCGTGAATAGTAATTTCACAAATCGCTTTGCCCGCTTGCTCATCAAAAGAAGTCATACTCACTTTTGCTGGTGCTGTTTTGCCATCTTCTAGTTTAATACCACGTTGTAGCATTTTTAGACCCTCAATTGTAGGTATACCTTTTACTCGCGCAATGTACGTTTTATCAATTTTAAATTTCGGATGCGTCAACATAAAAGAAAACTCTCCATCATTTGTCAGTAATAATAATCCAGATGTATCATAATCTAGACGACCAACAGGGAAAATACGTTGCGGAATATGCTTAAATAAATCTGTGACAGTTTTGCGTCCTTTATCGTCCGTTACAGCAGAAATTGTTCCACGTGGTTTATATAGTAAGTAGTAGACTTTATCTTCTTTCTCAAGTTTGACACCCTCTACTTCAATTGTATCCGAGTTGGAAACTTTTGTTCCTAGCTCACGTACAACAACACCGTTTACCTTTACTTTACCTTCTACAATCAATTGCTCTGCTTTACGCCTTGAAGCGACACCCGCATAAGCAATAACTTTTTGTAATCTTTCCATTCTTTCACCTCTAGTTAAAAATGTAACCTTTTTAAGGTTATTTTTCCCGTCAATCTGTGAAAATTATGTCATACTTTTGTGTAATATAAAAGAGAAACTAATTTTGTACTAGTAATACGATAATTCTAAATAGTGTATTATTTGCTAGTTTATCGATTATTTGTCTTAGCGTAACATAAAGATTCATCGATTTTGCTATTTATTTCTAATATGGACGAATCAACAAAATGCAAATCGCATTTAGAAAAGATATTTTATAAAGTGTCAGGCACTCAAACAATTCTGAATATTCACAACCCTATTCAAGTAAAAATCCACTTACACTTCTGTGGGAACGCACACAAAGGTCCGTCTTAGTGCCAGGCACTCAAACAATAAAAAAAGCTGCCCTCTTTAGGCAGCTTTTTTATTATTCATTTTCACTATATACATTTTCGATTGTAATGCCACTTTTACTTAATTCATAATTGATAAATGCCTTCGCTTTTGCTAACTTCGCCGTTAAAGATTGTTCGATTGTCGAACCATCATTTAATGTGAATATAAGCTTATCTGGTTTAGTTACGCCATCTTTCTGCACATTTGTTTGTTCGACTTTAACAATCTCTTCCCAGCTTGTCGAGTCTTCTTGCAAACTAAAAAAATTATTCGTATGTAACCCTTTTTCATCAATAATTTGATAATGATTGATACATAAAAATAAAATCGCAAGAACGAGCAGCCATGATGTACCAACGATTGTTCGTTGGACATTTCTCCCCTTTTTTGTAGTGGGAGTAATCAATAAATTTATTAATAAAATTATTGCCATGGCAATTAAGACAAACATCAAAATAATATATGCTTTAAAAATGGTCTCAAAAAGATAATAATCGTGCGGTCGGTAAAGAAGCTCTTGAATGGGAAATAGCAAAATAAATGGTGCTGTAAAGCTTGAAAGAAATAAAATAATGATAATAGCGATTTGAGTTTGCTTACGGGTATTTTCACTAGTAGCCATAATAGTATACCTCCTAATGCTTCCATATTATAACTCTCATTATTTTACACCATTTACAATAAATATAAAATAGTTTCTAGTAAACAATATACCATATTATTCATTATAAAAAAATCAGCGCATCGCTTTTAACGATCCGCTGATTCTACTTTAACAGGCGTTGCATAAATACGCTCTTCCCCAATAAATATCGAAAGTACGGCTTCCTTTCTTTTTCTGGACACTTGAAGTACTTGCCTAACTGTCTTTTTTTCCTCTTTGTTTAATTGCAATTGAATTGGTTGCTCTAAACGGATAGCCAGTTTATCGTTGACATTGTATTTCCCCTTTTTCACAACCGTCTCCATATTATAATTTTTCCAAACCTCATTTGCTAAACCTCGATGCATATTCCAGTCATCAGATTCATTTAAAGTGACAACAATACATGTTTGCCCATCTTTATGAAAAGCTGTTGCCAATGTTCTTCCAGCAACCTTTGTAAAACCAGTC
Organism: Lysinibacillus sp. NPDC093197; assembly: GCF_044754025.1. NCBI lineage: Bacteria > Bacillati > Bacillota > Bacilli > Caryophanales > Bacillaceae > Lysinibacillus > Lysinibacillus sp. NPDC093197. The sequence goes on from NZ_JBIVOH010000002.1 coordinate 746,501, forward strand.
TTTCCAGCAAAAGCAGTACCTGTTGCTGATTTTAATGAACTTACAGGTTGCTCCGTCTCATCATCTACATCAGCTGCGACTCCTGAGCCTTCTCGTAATAAGCGGTGTTTATTTTCCCACAGCATGCCGTTTTCTGTATTGGCACGATAAAGGACAGTAGATGCAATTTTTTCAAAGGTTTTATTTTGGAGCGCTAACCTCAACATCTCCGCTGTATCTCTTGCAGAAGATAAATGCTCGTCATGATGCAAGCCAGACGGGTTCATAAAAACTGTATTTGTGAGGCCAGCAATCACCGCTCGTTCATTCATTAATTTGACAAAACCTTCAACTGAACCACCTGCATGCTCAGCTAATGCAGTTGCAGCATCATTGCCAGATCGGAGCATTAAGCCATAAAGCAAGGTTTCAACTGTTACCGTCTCACCAGCTTGCAAATAAATAGACGAACCTTCAGCCATTGCAGCCCTTGGAGAAATGACTACTTCATCTTGTAGATCACTGTTTTCAATGGCGACGAGAGCTGTCCAAATTTTTGTTAAACTTGCGATTGGGAGCCTTGCATCACTATTAGTACCTGATAATACGCGGCCTGTGTCGCCGTCTAACACAACATATCCGCTTCCGCCTCTTGCCAAACCATTTTGTGGAAAAACTAAAATTCCAACTACTACCATGAACAACATTACTCGTAGTAACCGTAGCAACAAGCCACTCCTTATTATAAGTGATAGATAAGTAAAAACTATTAAACTAAAAAGGAAAGCGACGAGCACATTTCCTCTATTACTTAACGCCGTTAAAAGTTTCTTGGAATTTGGTCATAAATAAATCCGTTTCTTGCTCTGTATCTCCATTTTCCTCCTCAGGTAATGGAGGCATTTCTTCAATACTATTTAAACCAAAGTAATTTAAGAACTCTTTTGTTGTGCCATATAAAATAGCACGTCCAGTTCCCTCTGAACGGCCAACCTCTTTCACTAGCCCTCTGGAAGCCAGTGTTTGCAGTGGCCGTTCACATTTTACGCCTCGTAAATCTTCAATCGCTACCCTTGTAATAGGTTGTTTATACGCCACTATAGCCAATACTTCTAAGGATGCCTGAGATAATGATTGTGCTGTCGGATTCTCTACTAATTTTTGTATCGTATCTGCAAGCTCATGCTTTGTAATTAATTGGTAAACACCAGCCATTTCTTTAATTGTAATTCCTCTATTTTCATCTTCGTCAAATGCTGTACGTAATGCATCCATAGCTTGTGCAACAACTTCTTCTGCATCACCAAGCAAGTGTGCCAATTGCTTAATCGTTAAGCCATCATCTCCCACAACAAATAATAAAGCTTCAATTCTACTTTGTAGGATCATTGTTTTCGTCATCATCCCATTCCTCCTTCTGTAATGTGACCGTTAGTTCTTCAAAATTACCGTCTTGCTCTACAATGACAATCTGACGTTTCATCAGTTCCAGCAGTGATAGAAACGTTAAAATCAGTGTTGGTTTATCTTCATAGGGAAAAAGCTCGAAAAATGATGCACGTCCACCTGTGGAACGTAAAGAATTCACAACCGAACGCATTTGATCTTTAACCGAGCGTTCCTGTCTCGTGACAGTTGTTTTTAATGGCTTTTTTAATTTTTTTCTGCGCATCAGCTTTTGGAAGGCACCAAGCATATCATATATATTGACATTCATATCGAACAACGCCATTTGCTCATCTGATGCCAATCCCGATAAATCTGTTGGTGGTCTCGTAAACACCTGCGCTCTATCTGATTCAAGCTCCTGTAGGTTGCCTGCCGCTTCTTTATATTTTTTATACTCTATTAAACGTTGAACCAGTTCCTCACGAGGGTCAGGTCCATCGACTTCAATTTCCGCATCCTCTAGCTCTCCTTCATGTATCGGTAAGAGCATACGACTTTTTATGGCTAAGAGTGTAGCAGCCATCACTAAATACTCACTCGCCTCATTTAATTCCAGTACCTGCATCGCATGGATATGATCTATATATTGTTGCGTAATTTCAGCCATTGGAATATCATAGATATCAATTTCCAATCTGTGAATTAAGTGCAATAATAAATCAAGAGGTCCTGAAAAGGCTTCTAATTTTACTTCATAAGACATTATTTTACCACCCTGATCTTCAATGTTCTTTTAGTATAGTGGAAAGGAGTCCAAAATGCATCCACAGCACCATACTTTATTTATTGATTACTGTGCCTATTTCAATGGCAATGGGGATTTTTTTGAATGCCATGAAGTACTCGAGGAATATTGGAAGGACATCGCGCCTGGCAATAAAAATCATCCTCTTGTAGGTTATGTTCAATTAGCGACAGGATTATATCATTGGCGTCGCGGCAACGCAACTGGTGCTTTCAAAATCCTACATAAAGCACTCAATAATTTTCAACTCAATAAAGGAAATGTGTTTTTTCATGAAATAGACTACACAATTCTTATCACAAAATTAACCGAAACGCTCAACAACATTCGAATGGGCAAGTCCTTTCAAGCGTTTCAATTACCACTAATGCCCGCTTTACATGATTTAGTGATGGCGCGCATACTACTTTTACCGGAAAGTAGCGCTGATTATCTTCTTCATAAACATATGCTCCGTGATCGCTCACATATTCTTGCTGAACGACAAGAAAGCAAACAAAGAAAAAGCAGACGTTAATTTTCGTCTGCTTTTTCTTCATTACATTGTATACATTTTTGAACAAATTCACGCGTTTCATCCGTTGCACGCACATGTTCGTATTGGCCAAGTTCTGCTACTTCTTGTAGCATTTCTTTTGCCACACCTTCACCTCTATAAGATGGAACTACAGAAACGTGCTGAATAGTTGCTGTGTTATTGTCTACTACAAGCCCGACGATACCAACATACTCATCGTTCTTTTTCCATAAATATAATACCCAATTCTCATCATTTTCATAAGATTGGATTGTCTCTGTGAGCTTTTTAATGTCTTTTTCGTTAGGCATAAACGAGAGTAGCCCCATCGCTATTTTCTCGAAAGCTTTTTTATATCGAATTAACATATTTGTCTATTCCCTCTTTTTCTAGCTGTACATAATCTTTGACTATCCTACACGATTTGTACTATTACCGCAAGCCAATTTCTGTCTTACGAACCAGGGCCGAGAATACCTTTTGATGCTAACACCCAATAGACAACGCCCCACAATAAAATAAAAGTCGTCATGGACGCTAATAATACCCATTTATTTTTTCTCAAATTCATTCACCCTTTTTTAACGTTAACGGGAGATCATTTTGTACAATATCTTCATAACTTTCACGTTTAATGGCTAATTGGTGCTGTCCATTTTCTACAAATACCACTGCTGGACGTGGTACACGATTGTAGTTGCTCGCCATCGAATAGCCATATGCCCCTGTACAGAAGATTGCTAGTACATCACCTGAAGCTGCTTCTTGTAATTTTGCATCGATAATCAATTTATCGCCCGATTCACAAAGTTTTCCAGCTACAGTGTACGTTTCTTCTTTAGGTGCATTGGCTTTACTCGCAATGACCGCCTCGTATTTCGCATCGTAAAGTGCAGGACGAATATTATCACTCATTCCACCATCAACTGCAATGTAGTTCCGTACATCTGGTACTGTTTTTTGAGAACCTATTGTATAAAGTGATGTTCCTGCATCGCCAACCAGTGAACGACCTGGTTCAATCCAGATTTCTGGCATCGTTAGCCCAAGTACCGTTGCTTTATTTTTCACAACTGTAATCATATCCTCAACATATACTTGCGGCTCAAGCGGTGCGTCTTCTTCTGTATAGCGAATACCAAAGCCCCCACCTAAGTTTAACACAGTGCACGTAAAACCGTGAGTCTTGTTCCAGTTAGAAATCTTGTCGATTAATTTTTCTCCCGCTAAACCAAAGCCAGCTGTATCAAAAATTTGAGAGCCTATATGGCAATGTAAGCCTAAAAGCTGTAAGTATTCATGTTTAAATGTTTGCTCGAATGCTTCATCTGCTTGGCCGTTGTTTAAGTCAAAGCCAAATTTAGAATCAGCTTGCCCTGTCGTAATGAAATCATGTGTATGTGCCTCAACACCTGGTGTAACACGTAACAAAATACGCATGTTTTGCTGACGGCGCTCTGAAATTTCTTTTAAAAGCTTAATTTCATAGAAGTTATCTACTACAATACAACCAATTTTTGAGTCAAAGGCTAGCTCTAATTCGGCAATACTTTTATTATTGCCATGGAAGTGAATGCGCTCTGCAGGGAATCCAGCTTTTAATGCTGTAAATAGCTCCCCTCCAGAGACAACATCCAATGATAGATTTTCCTCTGCTGCTAATTGATACACCGCTACACATGCAAATGCTTTTGAAGCATAAGCTACTTCTGCTTTTACACCTAGTTTTTTAAATGTATCGATAAAGCTGCGTGCACGCTTCCGAATAAGCGCCGTATCGTACACAAAAAGTGGTGTACCGTATACTTTTGCAAGCTCTAATGTGTCTACTTGTCCTATTGTTAAATGTCCATCTTCAGAAATCGCTTGTGTTCCATATAAATGCATTTGCATCTCTCCCTTTTCACGTCTCCATTTTGTAACAATTGCACCTCATGGTGTAACCCAAAAACTTAGTTTTGAAAACATCCAATCGAGGCATTATCTTTTACGAGCATGTAAATGGCTCATTGCTCATACCATTTGGGCATGCTAACAAAAATAATTTTTGCAAAAATCACAAAATACTATAGGTGAACTTTATCACATGAAAAAAGTGAGTGCAACGGCTCCTATGATCTTTTTCGCTGTTTGGAATCGACAACAAAAGGTCTTAATGCATCCGATGTCATTGGGAAACGGATAATTACCCGAAGCATTGCTGTTGGGAAAAATGGTACGAGCGGCCACAAATACGGCGCTTGTAACGGACGTAATGAACATAAATACGTAAATAATATAAATACCCCAATGAATAATCCATCCGCCCCCCAAATGCCTGTCATAAGGAGCAAGAAAATTCTAAAGAGCTTAATGGAAATACTTAGCTCATACGATGGAATAATAAATGTAAATATCGCTCCTACTGCTGTATATAACACAACTTCTGATGAGAAAACGCCAACATCAATCGCGATTTGTCCAATAATTACCCCTGCTACTAATCCCATTGCAGTGGACAATGGCGTAGGGGTATGAATGGCGGCCATCCTTAAAAATTCAATCCCTATATCAGCTATTAGAATTTGCAGTAATATTGGAATATGTGATTTTTCCTGACTACCTAAAAAGGACAAGGTGTCAGGTAATAACGATTCGTTCGTTACAAATAAGTACCATAATGGCAGTAATAGTAACCCCATAATCGTTCCGAAATAACGCATAAAACGAACAAATGTCCCAACAATTGGCGCTTGTCTGTATTCTTCAGCGTGCTGCAATAAATGGAAAATTGTAATAGGTACTAAAATAACTGAAGGTGAAGTATCCACCATAATGGCCACATGGCCCTCTAATAAATGAGCAGCGACAATATCGGGTCGTTCTGTATAACGTACAAATGGTATTGGGTGAAACTTTTGCTTAAATAGCCACTCCTCTAGAGATTTATCGGCCATTGTCAAACCATCATGGTTAATTTGACCAAGACGCTGTCGCAATTTATCGAGCATTTCCTCATTTGCAATATCCTTCATAAACGCAATTGCGACATCGGTTTGACCGATTTTGGATATTTTATGTAGCTCGAAACGTAAATTACTGTTGCGAATGCGTCGACGCACTAAAGCTGTATTTTGTGAAATTCCTTCCGTAAAGCCATCCCTTGAACCACGTATTACCTTTTCATTATCAGGCTCTTCTGGTGATCGCCCTGGATAATTTCGTAGCTCAGCAACATAACAGTAACCACCTTTAGTGATAAATGTTACTTGTCCACTTAAAATGGCGAGCAAATAGGCTTTACGCTCTGTTTCTTCAGAACGACCATGAAAATTGAAAATTGTTTCAAAATATTCTTTCTCATCGTCAATATCGATGTCTTCTTCAGGTAACATACTAGATAGTAGCTGCGTTAGGGCTTCCCCATCTACAAGCCCACTAATATATGCACAAAGAACCGGCAAATCTTTGACAAATAAATGCTTAATTCCAACGTCAAATGATTCGCCGTCCCCAAATTGCTCTTTAAGAAAATCTTCGGCTTCTTCTAAGCTGTTAAATAGTTTATTTGTCATGGTGTCACCATTTTCTTAGATGTCTTTTTCTACTCCATGTTCGACTGTGGCACTCGTGGCCATCCAGCTTTTTAACTGCGCTAAAATCTTTTTCTCTAAACGAGATACTTGTACTTGTGAAATACCAAGCCTATTGGCAATTTCAGTTTGTGTACAGTCTGAAAAATATCGTAAATAAATAATGGATTGCTCTCTGGGGTCTAATCTTGTTAGCACTTCTTTAAGCGGAATATACTCAAATGGTTGCTCAGATTTTTCATCCTTCATTTGGTCCATTAACGTAATAGAATCCCCTTCACTTTCATACAATTGCTCATGTAAAGAAGCAGGATCCCTTAAAGCATCCGATGCCGTTACGATTTCCTCTGTCGTAACACCAAGTACTTGTGCTAAATCTTGAATGGTCGGTGGATGCTCATTGTTCTTAATAAATTCGTCAGTTGCATGGCGTATTTTAAAGTTAAGCTCACGAATCGAGCGGCTCACCTTCACCATGCCATCATCCCTTAAGAAGCGCTGTATTTCGCCGATAATCATCGGCACCGCATATGTGGAAAACTTCACATCGTATGCTAGATCAAACTTATCTACAGATTTCATAAGCCCTATACAGCCAATTTGAAATAAATCTTCGAGCTCCACGCCCCTTGTAGTAAAGCGTTGGACGATGGACCATACAAGTCTCGTATTCCCCTCAATCATTCGTTTACGAGCTTCATGGTCGCCCTGTTGTGAACGCGCAATTAAATCACGCATTTCCTCCTGTGACAAAAGCTTATCGGACGACTGTTCTATCGGCTTCACGATAGCAACCTCACATTACCGCCGTGCGAACCGAGTAAAATTTTTTCGTAAACGTTACTGTTGTACCTTGTTGCCATTTAGACATTACTGTCAGTTGATCTGAAAAGCTATCCATAATTGTAAAGCCCATTCCGGAACGTTCCATTGCACTTTTCGTTGTAAACAAAGGTTCCATTGCTTGACTCACATCTGCAATACCAACCCCGTTATCCATTACAGATACGGTTACAATATCATCTTCGCGCTTTGCATGAACTGTAACAACACCTTTGCCATCCTCTTCGTAACCGTGGATAATGGCATTGGAAACAGCTTCCGAGACAACTGTTTTAAATTCTGATAGTTCATCAATTGTTGGGTCTAATTGTGCGATAAAGCCCGTAATAGCCACACGTGCCAAAGCTTCATTTTCGCTAATTGCTAAAAAAGTTAATGTCATTTCGTTATCCATTTACAATCCCCCTAACTCGATCAATCGCTTCTTCCTCTGTTGCATCCATCATCCACGGACCTAAACCTGAAAATTGAAATACTTTTCGCATTGTCGGCGATGGATTCAATAAAATTGTTCTTCCAGCCACTGCCTCTAATTCACGCATTCGACCAAGCACAAGGCCTACACCCGAACTATCCATAAACGATAGTCGCTCGAAATTCCAAATGATGGTCGTTACAGCGCCTTGAAAAATTGCTGTAGAAATTTTAGCCCGAATTTGCTCAACTGCATGATGATCGAGCTCACCAAATAAACGTATAACCACTGTCTCTCTCGTTACCATTTCTAATTGAAAATGCATGAACATCGCCTCCTCCTCGTGCAATTCCACATTCCATATAACAAATCCTTGCTGTTGACATAACTAGTGCCAAGTCCCTCGAAATAGTGTAAAATCGACATTCTTATTGCTTTTAGGTTAAGTGCAGTATGGGATAATTAAGAAAGTTTTAAACGTGGTCTACATTTTTTGTAAGTGTAACTGCGTAGGAGGCTTTTATATGTAGGTAATTGGTAAAATAGTTGCCGAACAACAAAAGAAAAAAGTGTTAGATTGACTGCAGTCAATCTAACACTTTTTTGCAATATCGTTGATGTTTACTAAGGAGGACGCTTTCCACGGGCACACTGTAAGCCACAACCGTCACTATCGCGTCACCAGTTGCAACTTGTATGCTCCCGCAGAAGTATACGCCTCCGCTACCATCAACTAGCGTATTCTATTTTTTATTTATGCAATTGTATAAGCTTGCTGTACTTTATCGACTGTTTCCTCATTGATTTCACTGTTTGAATACAGATAAGCAATCGTTTCACCAGCCGTTACACGGTCACCTTTTTTTGCGACTAGTTGAATACCCGCATCATAATCTAGTGCGGATTCCTTCGTTAAGCGACCTGCACCAAGACTAACGCTTGCCTCACCAATCATTAATGCATTAATAGACTCTACAACGCCTTCTGACGCTGCTGTTACCGCAATCTTATGAGCCGTATCATTTTGCACAATATCCGCTAAATCTCCGCTTTGTGCCACTATAAATTCCTCAAACTTAGCGGCTGCAGAACCGTCCTCTAACACTTTCTTAACTGCCGCTACAGCTGTTGTTTCATCCACTCCAGCTGCAATCTGATACATAAGTGAAGAAATAATGATGCACTCCTCAAATAAATCAGCGTGTGTCTCCTCTAAACGACCACTTAGTAAGGCATATGCCTCCACTACTTCAAGCTTATTACCAATCATTTTTCCGAGTGGATTATCCATATCACTAATATGTGCGACTACTTTACGTCCTAGTTTTTCACCAATCGCTGTCATCGCCTCAGCTAATTTTTTAGCTTCTTCTTCAGTTTTCATAAATGCGCCAGAACCACATTTGACATCTAACACAATGCCATCTGCACCACTTGCAATTTTTTTACTCATAATAGACGCAGCAATTAACGGAATAGAATCGACAGTACCCGTTACATCACGCAATGCATAAAGTTTTTTGTCTGCTGGCACGAGATTACCCGTTTGACCAGCAACAGCAATTTTATGTTTATTGACATTATCAATAAATTCTTGTGAAGACAGCTCTGTTTTTAAGCCTCGAATCGATTCTAGTTTGTCAATTGTACCACCTGTAATACCAAGGCCTTTACCACTAAACTTCGCCACTGGAATGCCTAGTGAAGCAATAATCGGTGTTACGATTAACGTTACTTTGTCACCGACACCACCTGTTGAATGTTTATCAATTTTAAAGCCTTCAATCGAAGTTAAATCAATGACATCTCCTGATTCAATCATTGCCTTCGTTAAATAAAAAGTTTCTTCATCTGTCATGCCAATTAAGCGAATGGCCATTAGCAAAGAGCTTGCCTGATAATCTGGAATAGAACCTGTTGTATAGCCTTCAACAAAGTATTGAATTTCTGCCTGTGAAAGCTCCTTACCTTGTTTTTTCTTTTCAAATAGTTGCACCATATTCATGGAAAATTCCTCCTTATTTTAAATCATTTAAGAAACTTTTACCGAATGGTGGTGCTTCTACATTGAAGTTTTCAGCGACAGTTGCGGCAATATCTGCAAAAGTCTCACGTAGAGCTAGCTCGCTACCACCTTTAAAACGTGGTGAATAGTTAATTAGTGGTACGTATTCACGTGTATGATCTGTGCCAGGGAATGTCGGATCATTTCCGTGGTCAGCTGTAATCATAAGTAAGTCATCTTCTGTCATTGCCTCTAAAATTTCAGGAAGGCGTGCATCAAATTCTTGTAGGGCATTGCCATAGCCAAGTGGATCACGACGATGTCCAAAATTCGCATCAAAATCTACTAAATTTAAGAAGCTTATCCCGTGGAAATCACGTCGTGCAACCTCTGCAAATTGGTCCATGCCGTCCATATTATTTTTTGTACGAACTGCATCAGTAACCCCTTCACCATTGAAAATATCTGAAATTTTACCGATAGCGATTACATCTAATCCTGCATCCATTAATGCATTCATCGTTGTGCGACCAAATGGCTTTAACGCATAATCATGACGATTTGGCGTACGTGTAAAGTTACCTGGTGTACCGATAAATGGTCGTGCAATAACGCGTCCTACTAGGTACTCTGGCTGCAATGTTAATTCACGTGCAATTTCGCAAATTTTATAAAGTTCTTCAAGTGGAATGATTTCTTCATGTGCAGCAATCTGTAATACAGGATCAGCAGATGTGTAGACAATGATTGCCCCTGTGTCCATATGTTCTTGCCCAAAATCATCAATCACTTGTGTGCCACTTGCTGGCTTATTACATAGTACTTTTCGGCCTGTACGTTGTTCAAGCTCCGCAATAAGTTCAGCAGGAAATCCTTCTGGGTACACTTTAAATGGTTTATCGATGTTAAGTCCCATAATCTCCCAGTGACCTGTCATTGTGTCTTTCCCTACAGATGCTTCCTGCATTTTACCGTAGTATGCTTTTGGCGCATCCACTGCTTGCATTCCTTGAAGCGGCTCAATATTTGCTAAGCCAAACGATTCCATAACGGGCATTGTAAGCCCATTCATTTTTTCAGCGATATGGCCTAATGTATGTGCGCCTACATCTCCGAATTTAGCTGCGTCTGGTGCCTCACCAATCCCAACTGAATCCATTACAACGACATGGATTTTTTTAAATGGTTTATTCATAATTGTTGCCTCCTAATCTCACGACTCCATTTTACCAAAAACAAGCTAAAGGATAAAGGTCAGACATCCGACTAAGGTAAATATTTATTCTTTTATACGAAAAGAGACTCGATCCATCGCTTATTTTTCTATGTTAAGCACGTGGATGGTACTGCTTATATACCTCAGAAAGTCTCGTTTTACTAATATGCGTATAAATTTGGGTTGTAGAAATATCTGCATGACCTAGCATCTCCTGCACTGCACGTAAATCAGCTCCATTCTCTACTAAATGGGTAGCAAACGAATGGCGTAAAGTATGCGGTGTAAGCTCATGCTGGATGCCTGCCTTTAATGCGTGCTCCTTCATTAATTTCCAACAACCTTGTCTAGTTAAACGTTTTCCACGTTGATTTATAAAAAATGCATCTGTTTTTGGATATTTCCCTTGTAATGTTCCTCTTGCGCCATCTAAATAAACACTCAAAGCAGAAAGGGCGCTTTTTCCTAGTGGAATGATGCGTTCTTTGCCGCCCTTTCCAAATACACGTACAAAGCCCATTGTCAGATGAATATCAGCTAAATCAAGTGCAATCAGCTCACTAATACGCATACCAGAGCCATATAGCAGCTCTAGCATCGCCACATCACGAATACCTTGCGGCTTACTGCGGTTCGGCGCTGTCAGTAAAGCTTCTATTTCTTCTATGGAAAGGATATTCGGAAGTTTTTGTTCAATCGTTGGCATTTCTAAATGGACTGTTGGATCTGATTCTGTTCGCTTTTCTCGAAGTAAAAATTGGTGGAAACTACGAATCGATGAAATATGGCGCGCAACAGTACGGCTTGTCTTCCCTTGCATACGCAGTTGTTCTAAATGACGTAATATAGTTGTCCGTTCAACATGCCGAAAATCAGTCATCCCTTCAGCTTCTTGCAAAAAATGTACATAGTTTTCTAAGTCTCGGCGATAGGATGCTAGTGTATTAACGGATAATTGCCGCTCTACCTGGATAAAATGGATATAATCCTCTATTGCATATTGAAATTCATTCATCACAACGCCCCCTCACTGTCAATTATTCTCTATTTTAGCACGCCTATAAAAAAAGTGCGAAAGGGCTCACTTCAATCGAATTGACTAGTTTAATAGAAAGTCCAAGCATACAAGTGAAAAAAACAAAAAACTGCCTAATGCAATCTATACGTAAGATTTCATCAGACAGTTTTTCGTTATTGTTCTTCATTCGTTTCGTCGGTTTTATCATGACAACGCCAGCAAATACCGTGGAAAGTTAGTCGGTGATCTTTTATAATAAAGTTCCAACGTTTCTCAACAACGGCTTCCACATCCTCAAGTAAATCTTCTTGAATTTCATCTACAGCACCGCACTCGATACAAACTAGATGATGGTGGAAATGTGCAGCTCCTTCTTGGCGCAAATCATAGCGTGATACGCCATCGCCAAAGTTGATTTTGTCGACGATTTTAAGCTCTGTTAGTAATTCTAATGTTCTATAAACAGTAGCCAGACCTATTTCAGGTGCCTTATCTTTTACTAAAAGATAGACATCCTCTGCACTTAAGTGGTCCTCTTCGTGCTCTAGCAAAACAGCAACTGTTGCTTCTCGCTGCGGCGTCAGCTTATAACTAGCACTATGCAACTGTTTTTTAATACGATCAATACGGCTTTCCATGTGACGCCCCCCTAAACTCATTTCATTATACCAAAGGAGTAAATCCTATTACAAGATAGTGAGTAGATTTCAAATGCATTTATGCTTTTAGCTGCTTCTTCACTTGAGTACATACGATATTACAATAAACTCAGCAACTATTATGATGAAAAAAGCGATAAAATTCAACAAAATTGTCCGTCCATTCATCTTTTTCCCGATTTTTCGCTTCGACCAGGCGGGTACAAGTAAATTACATAATACTAGCAACAATATACAATAGATAAGCTGAAATGGAAACCACCAAATCGTATATAGCCAAAACGCCTCAAGTTTTTGCAGTAAAAATACGGAGCTAAATCCAAAAAAAGTTGCGCGCATCGCGACTGTAACACGTACTAAAACTTTCAAGACACTATGTGTAGCAAGTAACAATACAATTCCGACTGAAGCGGCGACAGGTAGCACTAAACGAAAAATAGATTGCCTGTCCACATCTGCTAAACGAGGTTCTATAAATAAAATAAAAGGCTCTGCATTCGCCCCTCCAATAATATGAAAGCAGATGACGCCACAAACGAAGCTCACTGCAACAATTGATGCGTGATAAAATAGAGAAACCGTACGAGACATTAGCATGCTCCTTTTCTATCAAGGTTTGTACAGCTTATGCTCGTCCGCTTCTATTATGCTAAACTTTATTTATCTTGTTGCAATGCAAACCAAAGTACGGCAAACGCTGTCTTAGCGTCATATATACGCCCATCAGCGACCATCGCTTGTGCCTCTTCCAACGAAACTTCTAGTAATTCGACAAATTCATCTTCATCTAGTTCTGCTCTATTTTCAATCTGATATAAATCTGTTCCTACAAATAGATGAATCACTTCATCTGCAAAGCCCGGTGAAGTGGCAAACGCTTGTAAATACTCGAATTGATGTGCACCATAGCCTGTCTCTTCTTCTAGTTCTCGACGAGCAGTATAGATCGGTTCTTCACCTATTTCAAGTTTACCAGCAGGAATTTCTACAATAGAACGCTCAAGCGCTTTACGATATTGCTCAACCATAACGAGCTTGCCTTCGTTGGTAATGGCAATGATTGCTACCGCACCTGGATGCTTAATAATTTCACGCTTAGCCGACTTGCCATTTGGTAATGTGACATCATCGACCTGTAACTTAACGATTTTCCCATCATAAATTGATGTCGTTTGTGTCGTTTTTTCTTCAAACTTTTTCATTGCCCATAACCTCGCTTGTTCTTCAGATATGTTCATTGTACCATTACAAGTAGAGAAATCGAAGGAGGGCATTCGTATGAAAAAAAGACAGCTCGGCTCAAGTAATTTATTTATTTCAGAAATCAGCTTAGGAGGTATGTCTCTTTCGACAAACAAAAATAATGCAGCAGCCATTATCGATATGGCACTAGATGCTGGCATTAATTACATTGACACAGCAGATTTATATGATTTTGGTGCCAACGAACAAATTATTGGTACCGTTTTGGGCAAACGTCGACAAGATATGATCGTCGCAACTAAAGTAGGCAATCGTTGGTCACAAGGTGTGGACGGCTGGCATTGGGATGCCTCCCCTACATATATTAAAGAAGCCGTGCATCAAAGCCTGAAAAGACTAGGTACAGATTACATTGATGTCTATCAACTACATGGTGGTACGATAGAGGACGATTGGGATGGCATTATTGATACATTTGAAAACTTGAAAAAAGACGGTGTAATTCGAGAATATGGCATTTCCTCGATTCGACCTAATGTACTAAAACGTTTTTTACCAGCCAGCTCTGCAAAAAGTGTCATGATGCAGTATAGTGCGTTAGATCGTCGCCCCGAAGAATGGCTAGATTTTATTGCCAGTGAAGGTGCTTCGGTAGTAACACGCGGCACCGTTGCAAAGGGCTTATTAACAAATACTTGGAAAGAGCGCTTGCAACGTGTTAACGGTTATCAAACCTATACACTAGATGAATTAACCATGACATTAACAGACTTAGCAAAACACTATGAAGATTTACATGCATTAGGGCTTGCCTTTAATTTGAAGGAACCTACTATTGCTTCAACTGTGATTGGTGCTAGTTCACAGGAACAACTTGTCCAAACACTTACAGCCTACGAAAAAGTCAATTCCATTACTAACTTTGACGTAGCTAACACACTAACAAAAGCAGAACAATACGCAGACCACCGATGAAAAAATGGCTAATTTTACTGCTCCTTTTAGTTATTCTCGCCATTTCCTCTAGCATGAGCTACGAACAACAGTCTATTATTCCTGAGCTTGAGGAACTTTTGGTCAATAAACCTTTTGAAGCACAACTGTCAGTATTAAAAATTCCATATTGGGATACAGTCGTGTCTGTTGAGGAGCGGGGCTACTTTGAATTTGTAGAATTTCTAATTCGAAAGTTTACGCATTTTATAGGTTTTGGATGTATTGCACTCGGAGTCTACTTTGCATGGGGAAAACGGCGTTTTGGCGCGGGCGTCGCCATTGCCCTTACGGCAGTGATTGCGATGCTAGATGAATTCCGCCAAAGCTTTACACCTGGACGAACAATGAACGGGCAAGATGTCTTAGTAGATACAGCTGGTGCTATTATTTTTATTAGCATCGCCTTAGCCGTGAAGAAAATACGGATGTTTAGAAAATAAATATTTATCGTATATAAGCAAGGGATTTCTATCGGCGATTCTCACGAGTCTACCGGCGATTCCAGGCACTCTATCGGCGATTAACAAAAAAACAGTGAATCTCTCATACGAGATTCACTGTTTTTACTAATCTAAGACTAAAACTTAGAGCCTTTATCACCGTACTCGTTTAATAATTCTTCAAACGATTTGTTTTTCTCACGCTGCTTGCGCTCAAAGGCTAGCTGTGCTTGACGCTCTTCCTCTGCCGCCTGCTCTTTCGCTGATAAATCTTGTTTTGCAGCTTTTAACTTCGCTAACACATCGCCACCAAGCTGGTCGGCTAATGTCACAGCTTCTTGCTTTGGTAAACTAGCTGTGAAACTATCATCTACACGCTGCTGTTGTTGTTTTCGTTTTTTTCCCATTACTTCACCTTCTTACTAACATTAAGGGCGTTGAACAACTGTTGCTACACCTTGTCCACCACCGATACATAATGTGGCAAGGCCCGTTTTTGCATCACGCTTCTCCATCTCATGTAGAAGTGTGACTAAAATTCGCGCCCCGCTTGCACCAATTGGGTGACCAAGAGCAATTGCTCCCCCGTTTACATTTAGTTTATCATGATTGAAGCTTAGTTCGCGATCTACAGCAATTGATTGTGCCGCAAACGCTTCATTCGCTTCAATTAAATCTACATCTACTAAAGATACATTCGCCTTTGCTAACGCTTTTTTCACCGCAGTTACTGGACCAGTCCCCATAATTGAAGGATCTACGCCAGAGCTCGCATTTGCTGAAATTTGTGCCATTGGCTTAATCCTTAACTCTAACGCCTTCGCTTTTGACATCACGACAACTGCTGCTGCACCATCGTTAATACCAGAAGCGTTCGCTGCAGTTACTGAGCCGTCCTTTTTAAATGCAGGGCGCAGCTTTGATAAGGATTCCGCTGTAACGCCTGCACGTGGAAACTCATCTTGATTAAAAATAATAGCATCGCCTTTTCGTTGAGGAATCTCTACAGCAACGATTTCATCATTAAATTTACCAGCAGCAATAGCCGCTTCTGCACGTTGTTGTGAACGTGCTGCAAAAGTATCTTGCTCCTCACGTGTAATTTCATACGCATCACATAAATTTTCCGCAGTAATGCCCATATGATAATCATTAAATGCACACCATAAACCATCATGAATCATCGTATCCACGACTTTTTGATCTCCCATGCGGAAGCCTTCACGTGCATTTTTTAATACATACGGTGCTTGGCTCATATTTTCAAAGCCACCAGCTACAATGATGTCAGCATCCCCTGCTACAATTGCCTGTGCTGCTAAATGCACTGCTTTTAAGCCTGAGCCACATACTTTATTAATTGTTAAAGCAGGCACTGTATTTGGTAATCCCGCTGCAATCGATGCTTGACGAGCCGGATTTTGTCCTAGTCCAGCCGATAAAACATTCCCCATGATGACTTCATCGACTTGCTCACCTGCTACGCCTGCGCGCGCTAATGCTTCTTTAATAACGATACTTCCAAGAGTTGTTGCCGGCACATCCTTTAATGTTCCTTGGAATGAACCGATTGCAGTACGCACGGCACTAACAATCACTACCTCGTTTGTCATAATCATTCTCCCCTTTTCCCCGTTCAAAAATCAACACTGCATGCATATGCTACTAGCAGATAACTATATTTTAACAAATATTTTGACGATTTTCGATAACGGAAATAATCGAAGTATTTCAAAGGTTGTTGTAAAATGTTGTCGTGTTTTAAACAAATATAGTTGGGAACATTACAATTAAGAAACATGCATTTACCTTATGATAACTTAGGGACGAATGCCTAGACATACAAAGAAACAAGTCGTGGAGGTATTGAAGATGAAAAAGAAAATGCTTTTATTTTCAGGTATTACAACGACGCTCGCCGCTGCTGCAACGGGGCTGTTCGGCTTTGCGCTTTCTAATAAATTAATGTACATTCAGCAAAAAGACCCCGATTTTATTCGTGAACGCGAAACAACTGCCAAACGTTTTGACGAAGCTTGGTACAATAAAAATTTTAAATGCGAATTAAATATTGACTCTCCTAATGGCTACTCCATTCGCGGCATTATGTTCCAACCACTACAAACAAATAATACGATGATTATTTGCCATGGGGTTACAGAAAATAAAATCAACTCGGTCAAATATGCACGTCTTTTCGAACGACTAGGGTACAATGCCGTTATTTTTGACCATCGAAGACATGGGGAGTCAGGCGGCAAAACAACAAGCTATGGCTATTATGAAAAAAATGACTTAGATGCTGTTGTAAAAACCGTGAAAGCGATGATTGGTGACAATGCCATCCTCGGTATTCATGGAGAATCAATGGGTGCAGCTACAATGCTGTTGTATGCGGGAACGGTTGAAGATGGTGCCGATTTTTATATTGCTGATTGTGCCTTTTCAGATTTTTCAATGCTGCTTAAACAAATTGCAAAGACTGAATTTAAATATGGTTCTATCATTCCAATCCGTTTCGCTGATTTCTTTATACGACTACGTGATGGTTATTCATTTAAAAGTGTAACGCCCTCTGAAGCTGTCACACACATTGAAAAGCCAGTTCTCTTTATCCATAGTATTCCCGATACATTTATTCCAGCTTCCATGTCACTCGATTTATATAATAAAAAGACTGGACCGAAAAAGTTAAAACTTTTTGATAAAGGTGCACACGCTCAGTCCTTTAATGAAAATATGGCTGAATATGAAGATCTGATACATGACTTTTTAGAAAGTTTTATTTATCAAAAAATAAATCACGATTCTTCCTCATCCAATGTCATTCCTTTTCATCGTTAAATGAAAAACCTTGCAAGCAAAATGTCCATCTGACTTAAAGGACATTTTACAATTGCAAGGTTTTTTATTATTCTGCAAAAACGATATGCCATTCATCACGTTTTGCTAAAAATTCTTTTGCAAGTGCCTGTGCACCTTCAAGACTATGACTTGCTGCCCAGCCACATTGCACTTCATTACAAGCTGGTACTGCTGTTGCATTCGTGACATCTGTAAATGTTTTTTCTAGTATCGTTAGCAATTCATCATAATCATTATGATTAATCAACGATACATAAAAGCCTGTTTGACAACCCATTGGACTGAAATCGACAATATGGTCGGAATAATTGCGAATAATATCAGCCGATAAATGCTCTAAAGAATGGAGTGCTGGCATTTCCATATGCTCCTTATTAGGCTGTTTTAAGCGAATATCGTATTTATAGACTTCATCGCCACTTTTTCCTACTTTTACACCTGCTAAACGAACATAAGGTGCTTTAACTTTCGTATGGTCTAAATCAAAACTTTCCACATTTGTTTTTTCACGTTCCATTGCTAACAGCTCCTTTTCTTACAATACTAACTATTATAACCGGTTTTCTATGAAATGTGTAAATTTTTAAAATAGAATGATAATTTAACTGTATCCTACACAAATTTTTAAAATAATAACAGTCTAAATCTTTCCCCTTTTGAAAAAATATTTTCGCACTTTTTATTCCTGTTATGCTGATACCCTAATTAATAAAGGTTTTATCAAGTAAAAAAATTTTTCTTCTCATTTGTCAAAAAAATTTTCTGTATTTACTAACTTTTCTTGAAATAGTAGTATCATAGCAGTTTCAACTTTCTAGATCGCTGAAACCAATGGATGCGGGGGAACCAAATTTTTTGGATGAACATTCAATCCAAGGGGTGAATCCTTGTTAAGGTAGGGCTACTCAAAGGCCCGAATCCGTCAGCTAACCTCGTAAGCGTTAAATGAGAAGGAAGATGGAGCTTGTACTATTTGAAAATGATGTATCTACAAGTCTTAGGGCTTTAAACATACTTATGATCAATACAACCTCCAAAACTCCCCATCATTACTTTTTATTGAATTAGAAAGCGTGATGAAACGATCGTGGGTAACACCATTTATTATGTTAGAGATATTTGAAAACGGATTCAACACCACTTATCTCCATCGTATTGCCCTGATTATTAAGTGAAAACGGAGGAAACCAATATGACTACTCAACAAGGAAAAAAAGGCATCTTTTATGGATGGTGGATTGTAGTGGCATGCGTCATGATTATGACATTTTTGTATGCACCAATTATTAATTTAGTGTCACTTTATACTGTCCCTGTAACAGAAGATTTGGGAATTGGAAGAACTGAATTTATGACGTATTATACGATTATGGCTTTAGTATCAATGATTTTCTGTCCAATTGCAGGAAAAGTGATGAGGAAAATGGACATTCGTCTTTACTTGACGATATTTACAACACTAGGCACCATTTCATATGTAGGATTTTCATTTGCAACGACTGCGATGCACTTTTATTTATTCGCAGTGCTAATGGGGGCTTCATTAGCAGGAGCTGCTCTTATTCCTGCACCAGTATTAATAACAAATTGGTTTAACGAAAAGCGTGGATTATGTTTAGGGATCGCACTAGCAGGTAGTGGTCTTGGCGGTGTCATCCTTAGCCCTGTCCTAAACTGGCTTATTACAGATTATGGTTGGAGAAGTGCTTACCTCATTACGGGCATTTCAATGTTTGTGTTAATCGTACCTATGGCATTATTTGTTATTCGACTTAAACCTGCAGATAAAGGTCTTGTTCCGCTAGGTGAAATAAAAAATATAACGACTTCTTCACAAACAGTAGAAGGGCTTTCACAAAGGGAGGCATTTAGATCCGTATCATTTTGGGCACTTTGTGCGGCAATTGTTGTCGGTGGTATTGTCGTGAATGGTATGATCATTAACCTCGCACCTTATTTAAAGGATATTGGTGGCACACCTCAACACGCTGCAATATTGCTTTCTTTAGGTTCAGCAATGGTCATCGTCGGAAAGTTATTAGTCGGTCGCTTATACGATAAATTAGGTACCATCACAACATTACTTATTATTTGTGGCTCTGGTTTAGTAAGCTTTTTATTTTTGATGAGAGGCGACCTATTAATACCTGGTATCCTGTATACGATATTTACTGGATTTGGTGCGACGGCCGTTACAGTTACACCTGCTTACTTAACTTCATCACTATTTGGGGAAAAAGAATATAGCGCGAAATTCGGGATTGTCTCATTATTTTCATCACTAGGCGCTGCACTAACACCAATTGTTTCTGGCGCAATTTATAATATAAATCATTCCTATGGATTACTGTTAAATGTCTTAATTGTACTTTCAATCGTGTTATTTGGATTGTTTGTCATTGCCATTAAAACAAAACCTAAATTTAATACAACTTCAGATATGGAATATTCATTAGACTAGAGAGGTGTATTCATATGACTAAACATGAAACATTAATATTGGCGGAAAATTTTCAAGAAGAATTCATTCATCATCGCAGACATTTACACCAACATCCTGAAATTGGATTTGAACTACCGAATACAGTCGCATACGTTGAAAAAACATTACTTTCCATGGGCCTAACACCTCAAAAAGTAGGACAAGCAGGGCTAGTTGTAACGATTGGTAATGGCAATGGGAAAACAATTTTACTAAGAGGCGATATGGACGCATTACCAATGGAAGAAAACACGGATTTACCGTTTAAATCAACAAATGGATTTGCACATACTTGCGGCCATGACATCCATACGACGTTCATGCTCGGCGCAGCAAAGCTTTTAAAAGAGAAAGAAAAAGATATTCATGGTACTGTCAAAATTATGTTCCAGCCCGCCGAGGAAATTGGTCTTGGCGCAAAGGATATGATAGAAAATGGCTTACTCGAAAATCCAAAAGTTGATGCTGCCCTTGCCCTCCATGTCACTCCAGATTTAGAAGTAGGGAAATTTGGTTACAAACCTGGCATCGCCGCTTCATCATTAGATGGCTTCTTCCTAAAAGTGCAAGGCAAAGGCGGGCACAGTTCTGAGCCTCAAAATGCCATTGATCCTTTAATGATTGTCAATGCGATATACAATCAAATGAATACATTAGTCAGCAAAGAAATTGATCCTAAAGAAAGAGCCGTTCTCGTTATTGGTAAAATGGGTGGCGGCACAGTAGCAAATATAATTCCAGATACAGCACATTTAGAGGCTACACTACGCTCTTTCAAACCAGAAGTTAGGGATCATCTATTTAATAGAGTTCAAGAAATTATAAATGCGACAGTGAAAATGATGCGTGGAACATATGAATTAAAGACTATCTCTACCCCATCACTTTATAATAATGAAACACTGTGCAAACAAGTCGTACCTTTTGTGAAAGAAATTTTAGGGGAAAACAATTTACAAATTGACGCTGAACCATTAGCAGGCACCGAAGATTTCTCTTACATTAGCCAACAAGTGCCAACAATGTTTATGTGGGCTGGCTCCAACGGATTAGGTGACAACAACTACCCACTACACAACCCAAATATTATGTTAGACGAAGGTGTTATTCCATTAGGGGTAGCGGTCGTTGTGCATAGTGCTATTAGTTGGTTAAATCAGGCTTAGCCTTTCTAAAGTCCAGAAGGTAGAAGAACTCTAAAATTTGAGTTCTTCTACCTTCTTATTTACTGTTCCTATTAAAGCTTATATCATCTACTGACATTTAGCCTCTACAACAAATTTACCGGTATCAATATCCTCTTAAGTAAATGACATAGCAAAACATGCGCTCTATTGTTTCATCTTTCATTATAACGAACGCTACCTTTTCTTCAGCTCTATACAGGAATTTTCCAATCTCGGTTCACAGAAGTTCCTAAATATTCATCTGAGTAATTTGAAACTACTTCTTTTTGCGGGAATTTATTCAAATACCATCGTTTCATTAGTATATAGTAAATGAAAACAGATATAGGGAAACCTACGAAATACATGTAATCTATGAACACTATAGCGAGTACACTACTAATGAGCCACGCTAGCATACCTGCCAAGTTTACCCCACGATTGTATGTAAATTGCCCCTCCTGCCTGTATAAATCTGTCACATGTAAACGACGCTTACGAATTATGTAGTAATCACAAATGATTACACCCGCTAATGCTGACATTGTTGCACCATAATATCCTAAGAAAACAAATAATTTATCTAAAACTAACCATGGTTGAAAAACTGTACCAATAATTCCTGCCAAAATAATGCCCCATGCATAAGATAAATTAAATTTAGCTCCTGCATTTACAAATGTTAAAGATGCGGGTATTAGATTTGCGGCAGAATTGGTTGACCATTGTGCTAAGACAACTAGTAATAAAATGATTACCATAATCCAACCAGTTGCAAGCTGTTGCACTACTTCAATAGGATTCCAGTTGCCAGTAGCTAAAAAACTTACTGCTCCAATTATACCGATAAATGTTTGGACGGTTGGCAAGGCTAACAAATGAGGGATGTAACTATTTGTATTTCTCCGGAACCAATTGCGCTCATTTCTTGGTGCTTTCACATAACGCGTTAGATTTGGTATATCCACTGCAAGTAAAGACCAGAAGCCCATATTAGCAGCCATAATAAGCAACCATGTTGTTTCAGCTGAACTGCCCTCATACGTAAAAATATTTATCCCTTCTACTGTAGCTATACTTGAAATCTTCACAAAAATCCAAATTGAAATCAAAATAATGGAAGGTGCTGCAATAACGGCAAATCGATCGATTGCCTTAATACCAAAGGCGGTATTCGCTATTTGAACACCCGCAAACACAACATACCATACAAACCAAAAATCAAATCCCGTTAAATTTGCCACAATATAGTTAATGGCCGTTGCGCCAAGATATGTTTGAATACCGAACCAAACACAAGCGACTATACCTCTTATTAACGATGGAATATGCACACCTACAGTGCCAAAAGGTGCTCTTAAATAAGCTGCAAACGATAAACCATGCTCAATACCAATATCTCCGGTTAAACTCGCGACAATCGCTATTAGTACATTGGCAACAAAAATTGCGCCCGCTAATTGCCAAAGCGTCATCGATTCAATACCATTTGCGCCAATTTGGAATGTTGCAATAATGACCGCCATTCCGACCCAAATATTAAAAAAACCTAGACCTGTAATAATGCGATGCCTTCTTAAAGTGGGCACGATATCCTTGGTAATTAATGTGTTGCGTTTCATAATTCTCCCCCCTGATTAAAACTTTATTCGCTTGGATGAAAAACGGCTTTATTTAAATCTCTTAAATAAGGTACTTCTCTTCGTTGTTGAATGACTCGTTGTAAATTGATTGTTGCTACAATGCATTCATCCTCCTGTACAGCTTCGGCTAGGACATTGCCTTGTGGATCAATAATTCTACTTTTCCCACCAAAATGTGTTGACTGTTTTTCACTTCCTGAACGATTGGCCGCAATAACAAAACAACCATTTTCGATAGCCCTTGCTCTACTCGCTATGTCCCACACATAGTAACGCTTTTCGCCAAATGCTGAAGGGTATACGAGAATATTAGCTCCTTGTAATGTTAAAATTCTGGCTCCCTCTGGAAATCCAATTTCATAGCAAATTTGTAAACCTATTTTCAAATCATCTTTATGGATAACTGACAGTGCATCTCCTCTATTAAATCTAATATTTTCTTGATCCCAAAGATGTGTTTTTCGATATTTGCCCAATATGCCATTTTTTGCTATGACGAAAGCGGTATCAAAAATTGTACCTTCGATTTCCCCTCGTTCTAAAATACAGCCGATTATTGTAACATCGTGTTGAGTCGCAATACGCTGTAAATAGTCGGTCGTTTCCCCTGGAATCGTCTCAGCATATTGCCAATCTTGTTCTTCAACCCGATAACCCGTATTAAATAATTCAGGTAATACAATGAGTGTTGCCTGTTGTTCAAGCGCTTGTTCAATTAACATTTGCGCCTTTTGTAAATTGCCAGCTTTATTACATAATTCACAATTCATTTGTACAGCTGCTACTACATGTTTCAAAGTCATCACTCCCCATGCTTTAGTAAATTAATGACTGCCTATATCCACTACATACAATAGTCCTCCTTTCCTTTATAATTTTTCTTAGCAAAAATCGTGCCAACTTTTCAAGGTTTAAAATATTGTTAGAAACCCACTTATATTGCCAATTTTTTAAAGGGAAAAATGAAAACTTTGTAGCAAAGTTATGCGTTTTGGCATAGTAGCAATGCAATTTAGTGTTTATACTAGTAGAATTTCTTGAATCGCCGGTAAAACTCGTGTTATCGCCGGTAGAACCATATAAATAGCCGGTAAAACTCGTGTTATCGCCGGTAGAATCATATAAATAGCTGGTAAAACTCGTGTTATCGCCGGTAGAATAACGTGTATCCTGCACTATGCGGAAAGTGACTGACATAAGAGAGACCATCAGAACAACAAAAAAGTGTTAGATTGATTGCAGTCAATCTAACACTTTTCCCCTAACTATAAAATTCATTCTATAAATTTCAAAAATCTGTTACTCCATATATTTTCATAAAAATCAATTGTCTCTTGCGCTGACATAAATGGGTTATGGATGGTAGAAGTCGCTTTACGTACCATAAAGTTTTCATATCCCAAGCCATGGGCGAATTTAATCGTTGCATCCATACAGTATTCTGTTTGAGCGCCGCAAAATTCAATTCGCTGCACAGCTAATTCGTCTAAAATTGTTTTTAAGCTTGTTTCGTAAAAAGAATTTGCATGTTCTTTTCTAACCAAGTAATCTTGCTTTTGCACATCTAGATCGACATGAATCGCCCAAAGCTCCTCTTCTGGTACGAGTTCTTCATCACAATGTTGAACAAAAATAATTGGTTTTTGGTGTTCTCGATATAAAGCGATTCGATTATTTACTTTTGTGAGTAAATTTTGTAAATCAAATAAATGTTCGTTACTGAAACACACGCCATTTTGTAAATCGATAACGATTAAAACATCTGCACTAGTCTTCATTATCTTGCCTCCTCTATTTATACAAAAATTCTATCATTTGAAAACGGTATAAAGATATAGCATGACATTCAATTAGTTATGCTACATTATAATATACATCAGTTAATTTTAATCAGAGGAGGTATTTACTTGAAATTCATTAAAATTAGCCTTACATGTCTTATCGTTTTCATATTTGTGTATAGCCTCATTAAAAATGATTTTTTATATAGTCCAATATCCTCGCTATTACTCGGCTGCTTATTAGCAATTGTAGGATTAGAACAATTTAAAAAAAGACGCAATTGGGGTTATTTATTTTCAGCAGTATCTTTGCTAGTAATCGTAGTAAGTATTTACTCATTTTAACCCCAACTACTAGTCATTTATTATTTCATAAAAAAAGAGAAAATACCTTGCTCGACGTAACGCAAGAGGTATTTTCTCTATATTTTTTACTCGAAGCTTTGTATCTGCATATTAGGACAGCGTTTTCTTAATTCTGCAATGAACTCCGTTTTATTGTCTGGTGAAATCTTTATACTACTAAAACTTGTAGATTCCACACATAATTCGAGTCCTTGATCTGTTGGTGAAATTTTATAACCAGTGAATTCATCTGTTGTCGGAGAAACCTTTGTTATATTTTGATAAAGGATTCGACGTTTGAATGGTCCACCTTTAATACATAAATACTCTTTATAGAAAACATATTGTATCGAAGTGCCATACCACCAAACAAAACCTCCAGCAACAAGAAAGAGAACAGCAATCAGCAGTAAAACTGCAAACGGTAATTGTTTATACAAAGGAAGCAATGGGATTGAACCCATAATGACAACGACTAAAAATATACCGGTTAACAAAAACATGTTTACCTTCGTGCGAAAAACCATTCGTCCATCACCCTTTCTTATATACTTACATTATAAGCAACAATCCACAAAATTGTAATTATTTTCAAAGATGCACTTTGTAATCGAGTCTGAATTACGCTTTTTTATCGAATATTATATTTAGCAATTTTTCTACTAATTGTTGATTGATTCACTTCTAATAATTTTGCCATTTCCACAGTTGTTTTACATGTTTCAAATGCCATCTGCAATAATTCTTTTTCTGCAAATTCTACACACTCTTTTAAGGGCATAATTTCTTTTACGAGTACAGACTTGCTCTTCTTAGTTTCATTCAGTGCAATTGCGAGTGTTTCGCTTGTCAAATCATCTGAGTCGCTTATAACATAACTTCGTTCAACTACATTTTGTAATTCTCTAATATTACCAGGCCACTCATACTCGGTTAACTTTTCGGTAAAGGTTGAATTGAATGTTTTGGATGTATGGTATTTGTTATTTAATGTAGTTAAAAAATGCTTCGCTAAAGAAAGTATATCTTCCTTGCGTTCACGTAACGGGGGTAAATGAATTGGAATAACATTTAAACGGTAATATAAATCTTGTCTAAACTTTCCTATATCAACCTCTTCAGCAAGATCTCGATGTGTTGCTGCTATAAACCGCACATTGATATGGATTGCTTTAGTACTACCAATACGTTGTAGCGTTCTTTCTTGTATTACTCTAAGTAATTTTATTTGAAGTGAAAGAGGCATATCCCCAATTTCATCTAATAACAAAGTGCCGTGATTAGCAAGCTCTAGTAACCCTTTTTTCCCCTCTCTATTTGCTCCAGTAAATGCACCTTTTTCATAGCCAAATAACTCAGATTCTAATAAGTTTTCGGGTATAGCACTACAATTGATTTTAATAAAAGGCTTATTTTTCCGATAGCTCATTTCATGAATAAAATTGGCAAAAACCTCTTTGCCAACACCGGTTTCTCCTAAAATTAAGACGGTCGAATCTACTGCTGCTACACGTTTTGCAAGCTTAACTGCTGCCTCTAGTTTTTTACTTTTATAAACGAGCGAACTCGAAGGGGCCTTCCTATCGTTTTGTAATTTTGACAATTCACGTTGATATTCATTTATTAAACATTTCAACTGTTGTATTTCTTGTTGTAGGTTACTAATATCTGTAATATCCCTCGAAGCATTTACAACCCTTATTATTTCTCCCTGCTTATTTTTTATAGGGGTCCCTACTACTAATAACCTTTTGTTGTTTTTAGTTGATTGGACCGTTGATATTTTCTTTTTATTTTCTAAAACTAGTCTTGTTATTGAAGGTTGGTATACCCCTTCCTTTTCCAACTCTAAAACATTTTTCCCAATAAGCTGTTCTTCACTTACACCCCATATATGCTTGCATGCTGCACTAACTCTTAATGTATTTCCTTTGTGATCGGATACATACAGAACGTCATAAGAAGATTCAAATATCGCTTTTAAATCTTCACTTTCTTCCTTACACCGTTCATAATCTTGTTGCAATGGCCATGACGAATTAATAGAAACTAATATGTAGTTTTTGTCTTTCTCACTTATTCTAGAGAAGAAAAATTGATATGCTTTGTCACCGCAACAAAAACTTTTCATTAATGGAATGTCAGTGGCAAAAGCTTTTTTCAATAGCGGTGCTAATTTTCGATGATTAATAATTTCACGGTTAAGTTGAATGGCTTTTTGTGCTTTGGTATTTAGCATTTTAATAGAAAAATTTTCATCGTAAATAATTGATGCTAATGGTAGCTTTTCGATTGTTTCAGAAGAAATTTTAGTATTTCCAAGCATAGTACCTCTCCATTCTTTAATTTTTTCAGCATTATAACATAAGCTTTATGCAATTGTGCATATTTTCTAAATTATTTAAAAAATTTATTACAAGAATCATTTTTTTCGCTAGACTAATGATAAAAAATCATTAAAGGGATGGATGATAGATGCAACGAGAGATTTTAGTAGCATATGGTATTGACGTTGATGCAGTAGCAGGTTGGCTTGGGTCTTACGGAGGCGAAGATTCACCTGATGATATTTCACGTGGTTTATTTGCAGGTGAAGTTGGAACTCCTAGACTTTTAGATTTATTCGACAAACATAATATTAAAACAACTTGGTTTATTCCTGGTCATTCGATTGAAACGTTCCCAATTGAAATGAAAGATGTTTTTAAACGAGGTCATGAAATTGGAGCACACGGATATTCTCATGAAAATCCTATTGCGATGACACCGAAACAAGAAGAACAGGTTTTGCTCAAATCGATTCAACTTATTGAAGATTTAACGGGCAAAAAACCGACTGGCTATGTTGCACCTTGGTGGGAGTTTTCCAATGTAACGAATGAATTATTAATTAAACATGGCATTAAATACGATCACAGTTTAATGCATAATGATTTTACACCTTACTATGTACGTGTCGGGGATAAATGGACAAAAATTGATTATAGCAAGCAAGCTGAAGAATGGATGAAGCCTTTAGAAAGGGGCGAAGAAACCGATTTAATTGAAATTCCAGCAAACTGGTATTTAGATGATTTACCTCCAATGATGTTTATTAAAAAATCTCCAAATAGTCATGGTTTTGTTAATCCTCGCGATATCGAACAAATGTGGAAAGATCAATTCGATTGGGTTTACGAAAATATGGATTATGCTGTATTTACGATGACAATCCATCCAGATGTCAGTGGTCGTCCTCAAGTATTACAAATGCATCATCGCCTTATAAAGTATATTAACTCCCATGAACATATTCGTTGGGTAACATTTAATGAAATTGCCAACGATTTCGCAAAACGTTATCCACGCACATAAGGGGGCATCCTATGTGTATTTTTTGTGGTGATTTCATTGCGAACGTACATTGGACAGAGTTTAAAGAAGATGCTACATCTGAAATTATTGTTGGTGACTTACAACGTTCTAGACAGCAATCGAGAATTGAGCGCGTTCAATTCATCAACAAAATTTTAGTTTTATATCAATTAAAACTTACTGAATGGAATGGCAGTAAATTTATTCTTAGCGATTTCAAAGGGAATACATCAATCATCCATGATTTAGGGACTTTATGGGCTGAAGTAGAAAAGCTTAACAGCTACGCTATTGATCCACTGAGCGCGGACGTAATGGAAAAAATAACGATAGCGAATTGAGTGAAAGTATATGCCATCTAGAAAAAAAGCGATTACGATTTTAACTGGTAGCTTAGGTAGCGGTAAAACAACACTGCTTCAAAGCTTATTAACGCATCATCAACTAACTGAAAACATTGCGATTATAGTCAATGAGTTTGGCAAAATCGGCTTAGATCATCATTTACTAAGACAAGCAGAAGAAAAAACGACCTTACTACAAGGCGGTTGTATTTGTTGTCATGCGCGTGAAGATTTAGAGGAAGAACTAAAAAACTTGTTATTTAGTTCTGAACAGGGTGAAATTGATTTTGATCGTATTATTATCGAAACAACTGGCTTAGCTGACCCCGCTCCGATTTTATTTACCATCATGACAAATCCCCTTTTACAACATCGTTTTGTTATTGATGGGATAATAACAACCGTCGATGCTAAAAATGGCGCTATGCAAATAAAAAATCATGAAGAAACAGTCAAGCAAATCTCGGCAGCTGATATCGTTGCGCTAACGAAAGTAGATATAGTAACGACAGAAGAACTTGATTTGATTTGTGCAGAAATAATAAGAATTAACCCAACATGTAAAATTTTTCATGTTGAAAATGGCAATGTGAACCCATCTATTTTAAATGTTGAAAGGAAACTTTATAACAATCGTCTACCTAGCAACTATCAGCTACCTCCTCACAACAATACATCGCATATTCATTCAATTTCTTTTGCATTTTTGCAACCGTTAAATTGGAATAGTTTCGGTGTATGGCTTAGCTTATTACTATATGCAAAAGGAGAAAACATACTGCGCGTCAAAGGAATACTCGATGTCGGTGAAGCAGGGCCGATCATCTTAAATGGTGTACAGCATATTATTCGCCCTCCTATCCATTTAAGTGAATGGCCAGAAAATACAAAGGTTTCACATATTGTCTTTATTATGAAAGATATCCCACCTACGTTATTACACCAATCATTATTCTCCTTTCAAACATTTCTTGGTACGGAAATCAATTTACTGCATGTTCATTGCATTTAGGAAACATTGTCGAAAGCTTAATATGAATACGTGCTTAGATGAATCCATTCTTTCCTCGCATCTAAGCACGTTTTTTTATGCATTACTTTAAAAGACCTTCCCTCTATATTCAATTGTTTCATCCATAAACTATCATTTAACATCCATATTTGCCCTCTATTTCCTATCTCTAATTTCTTCTAAAATTTCGATTACTCGATTGTTTTGTTTTTCAATATTTATCAAACTTCGGTAAACCGCTACTGCTTATGAATGCACATGTGCAGAGTAATTTTAACAACGAAAAAAGCAACCGGTTTACAAAACCAGCTGCTCCTTAAAAACTCCAATTATTTCTGGAATTTATTCATTTGAGTCATCATTTGGCGTACTTGCTTTTCAGACGGCGTACGACCCATTTGTGCCATCATCATTCGAATCATTTGTTCGTTAATTGGTGGGTTTTCTTTTAAATATTTCATCATAGCTTGACGTGCAAAATAGAAACCAAGTGCTGCGCCAGCTGCTAATGCGATAATTACAATAATAATCCAGCCCCATGTAGGCATACAACCAACCTCCTCCACTACAATATACCGAGAAAAAAACTCTCCACGCTCCATTATACACCAAATAGTAGCGTGTTACTATATATTATAGTGAAAATTCCTAGTGCATTGTATACTTCATCGGCTTTAACCAACCACACTCATTATCTTGTTTATTAAAGGCAATAAAACGCTCACTCATTTTTGCTAGCATTTGAAATAAATCCAAATCAAGCATTCGCGACCCTTCACAATAGACACAGATTTTACGATCTACTAAATAAATCGCCATCTTTCCTTTTATCGGATGTTCTAAAAATAAAGCATTCCGCGCTCTTTCTAAATGAGCATATTTGGAATCTAGCTGTGCTTCTAGCATTGCAGCAATTTCATCGAAGCGGACAGTTTCACATATATACGCGAGTTCTTTTAAGGATTTCTCATTGGCATCTTCACAGCCCTGCATCATTTCTAATAACTTACGCTCTCTACCGAAAATAAACGTTAAATGCTCTTCTTTTATTTTATATATGGAATAGGTTCTCACCAGAAATCCCCCTTCGCTCAGTTTCTTTAACGTAAGTATAGCTGATTGGAACATGTTAATTTGTCAAACGAAGGAGGGAACCATCTTCTATTTTTGTCGAAAAGCTTCTAGTTTCAGCTTATAAAATAATGCTCAGCCTCAAGACCTAGATGAAAATCCATTTCCAGTCCGTTTTAGATGATCTTTCAAACAGGTAACATAAAGGTACAAACGAAAGGAGCTAAAACAAATGAAAAAATTTCTTTTATTAACTGGAGGTATTATTGCAGCATGTGTCGCACTTGCATTAATTGGTCCAATTACAGGTTTATTATTTTCAGGTGTACTCGTTGCACTAGGCATGCACTTCTACATTGGCAGTAAATCGACATTTGCAAAAATCATTTGGTTTACAGTTGGTCTAATTGGTGTGCTTTCAGCTGTTTCTAATATTCCAGCAATGATTGGTCTTGCAGCAATCGCCATTATTTATGTTATCTACAAAAAATGGAATGGCGAAGACGTTAAAATCCCAACAGTGGAAGCGAAAGAAGAAGATCCGTTTACAAACTTTGAAAAAGAATGGTCAAATTTAACAAAATAAAAGGAGCGAATTAAAAATGAACTTATTCCAACGTTTTAGATACACAATTGAGGCAGATTTACATCAAGTATTTGATAAAAAGGAACAAAAAAATCCTATCGCCATGTTAAATCAATATATTCGCGAAGCAGAGAAGCAAACAGAACAAACAGGCAAATTATTAGAACGTCAAGGCAAGCTAAAAGAAAAAATGGAACTTGAGCTAAAACAAAATGCCGAATTACTAGCTAAACGTGAAGCGCAACTTCAATTAGCATTAGGTAGTGGCGAACAAGACTTAATCGATTTCGCTTCTGACGAAGTAGCAGCTTATACAACTCGCAATCATACGTTGCAATCAAGTATTGAAGCGAGCACGCAAGAATACTTTGAGCTAGAGCGTAAATTTGAAACAATGAAGCACAAAATTAAAGATATGAAAGTTCGTCAATTACAGTTAATGGGGAAAGAAAATGTCACACGTGCACACCATCAAATGGACGGCATGCTTGCCAACAACAACAAGGCGAATTTCGAGGATTTAGAATCTTATATCGATAAGCTTGCTTACCGTATCGACAAAGATCACGAAGTAACAACTTTTGAGGCACGCCTTGCAGCGCTTGAAAAAAATACAGCCGAAGCTACTTCACCTCTACTCATTGAAAAGAAATAACATGTTATAATGGAAAGAAATAAGGGATGCCTCAATTATTGAAGCATCCCATTTCTTTGAGTATAGGGGGAATAAAAAGAGATAAAGGATAATGATCGATGAAAAATAATAAAAGAAGGAAACGGTTTAATCTATTGATTACTATATGTATTTTTGCTTTTCTTATACTTATGTTTCTAACAATCCTATTATTTAGTTATCGTTTTATCGCACAACAACACATTCAACAAAAAAGTAGTGATCTAAACGCCAATGGTGGCATTAGTGAGCTTAAAGAATTAAATGTAAATGGAGACAAACAGTTTCTATTAATTGAAGGTAAAGATAAGAACAAACCATTTTGTTTATTTTTACATGGTGGACCAGGCTCGCCGTTCCCATATGGCGTAAGCGCTCGAACATTGTTTCCGGAAATAACCGATCATTGTGTTGCTGTGTATTATGATCAAAGGGGTTCAGGTAAAAGTTATACTAAAGATTTATCTATTTCTACAATGAACCTTAGTCAATTCACAGATGATGCGAATGTTATCGTTGATTATATTAGAGAAACTTATCATCAAGAAAAAATATTTGTCATTGGTCAATCTTTTGGTACAGTGATTGGAACTCAATTAGTAGCCAACTATCCAGAGAAAATTCATGCCTATATGGGCATAGCACAATTAACGAGCAGTAGTAAAGGGCAAGAACTTGGTTATAATTGGTTAAAGGGTGAAGCTATTGCTAATGATGATAAGAAGACACTCCAAGTATTAGAGACTTTAGGAGAAGGACCGTATTTTGCAGAAGATGAAGATCGATTTAGCGATCTTATCAATCAATATAAAGGCATGAATTATTATGATAATACAATAAAAAAAGTGAATGTCATTAATTTAATAAAAGGGGCGTTTACTTCCCCTGATTACTCACTACAGGATTTATATAAATCATTTATTTCAGGTCCACAATTTAGCCTTATCAAAAGCACCGAACTAAAAAAAGAAATCATTAAGACAGATTTTTTTGAGTCTGTAAAGCGTATCGATGTCCCTGTATATTTTATTCAAGGTAAATACGATAAACAGACTAATTATGAATTAGCACAACAATACTATGAATTTATAGATGCACCAAACGGTAAACAATTTATCACATTAGAGCACTCTGCCCATTATCCGAATGCACTTGATGCTGCTATAATACCAAACGCCATCAAAACGATGGTAGAAGCTCATTACTAGGAATCTGACATTCCTCAGAAATAAATTTAGTAGAAAGAAGGGTGACCCTCTTGCAAAACTTTACAACAAATAAACTTACATTTTGGGTACTATGCTTCTTTTTACTCGTTTTTGTAGAGCTCACAATTTTCAATAATGGTGGCGCTTTTTGTTTAATAATTGGAGCTGTATTGCTCTATTTAAGCTTTTCGAAAAACATACGATTTTTAAAATGGACTGGAATTTTCTTTATCGCCATCTCCCTCTTTACGATGTGGAGTTTGCGCCTATTTATCGTTATTTTGCTCTTATACATGCTCTATCAATACTTACAACGAGAAAATGAACCGAAAATCGTTACATTAGAATTCGAAAAGCTTCCAGCAAATAAAAATGAACTATTTGGTACAATACCTGCACCTGTCGATGCCTATAAATGGCAAGATGTACAAATCCAACGTCTTGCTGGTGACATTACAATCGATACAACCCAAACGATTTTACCTGCTGGCCCAAGTCTAGTTACAATACGACAAGGAATTGGCAAAGTGCAAATATATGTTCCTTATGAAATTCCATTTCGATTACACTACACGACGTTATTTGGTGAATTTACGTGTCTACAAGGCGGTCCACAGCGGCTCCTGAATGAAAGCATTGTGTTCTCAGATGGCAACCATGAAGATGCAAAGCGTACCCTCGTTATACACGTTGCTACATGGCTAGGAGATTTGGAGGTGCTACGTAAATGATTGCATTTCTTTCAAGAGTATTTACTTTATTTTTCATATTAATTGGTGCAGCATTCGGCCTTCTCTTTGCTGTCTGGGGCGAACCAAATGAAAAAGTTTGGCAACCTTTATGGCAACAAAATTATGATAATATGCCGCTAGGTGGCGTAATTTTAATAAGTCTGTTTGCTCTTAGTTTCATCATTTCATGCTGGATTAGTATGACAGCTCGAGCGCGAGAGGCACAAGCTACTCGCTTTGTGAAGGAATTAATCGAGCCAGATTTCGTTCTTCCAAAAAAACAGGCATTACCGAAACCGTTGAAAAAAGCACTTGTTCAAACGAGCGAGCTAATCGATACACAGCGAAAAAGTTTACAGCGACTTTCCAATGAACGCGCGGAAGCGAATGATAAAGTCATCCAAGAGCGCATTATTGCCGAACGTCAACGTCTTGCACGTGAACTGCATGACTCCGTTTCACAGCAATTATTTGCCGCTTCCATGTTACTTTCTGCTCTAACAGAAAGCGATGAAAATGCTAAAAGCTTAAAGCAAGTAGAAAAAATTGTACAGCAGGCACAGCTTGAAATGCGGGCATTATTATTACATTTACGTCCTGTTGCACTGCACAATAAAACACTCGCCCAAGGCTTAGAGGAATTAATTATCGAGCTTCAACAAAAAGTATATTTTCATATTGAATATGAGCTAGAGGAAATGTCTTTATCGAAGGCAGAGGAAGATCATTTGTTCCGCATTGCGCAAGAAGCTTTATCAAATACGTTGCGTCATTCTAAAGCAACTGAGGTTGAACTACTTCTTGTTGCTCGAGATGGTTTAGCGATATTACGTATTCAGGATAATGGCCTCGGCTTTGATGTGGAAGCTGATAAATCGACTTCCTATGGACTACAAAATATAGCCGAGCGAGCGGTTGAAATTGGCTGTACGTATAAAATTGTTTCTGTTCCTGGAGAAGGTACAATTGTAGAGGTAAAAGTTCCCCTACAGAAGGAGGTTGTTGAAGTTGATACAAGTATTAATAGTGGATGACCACGAGATGGTCAGAATTGGCGTATCTGCCTACTTGTCAGCACAGCCTGATATTACCGTTGTTGGTGAAGCAGAAAATGGTGCAGAGGCTGTAGAACGTGCCCTCGCCCTTCGCCCCCAT
Organism: Lysinibacillus sp. NPDC093197; assembly: GCF_044754025.1. Taxonomy (NCBI): domain Bacteria; kingdom Bacillati; phylum Bacillota; class Bacilli; order Caryophanales; family Bacillaceae; genus Lysinibacillus; species Lysinibacillus sp. NPDC093197. Next base: position 781,974 of record NZ_JBIVOH010000002.1, read on the forward strand.
ATTATTTTAATGGACAATGTCATGCCTGTAATGACAGGAGCAGAAGCGACTGCCAAAATATTAGAAGCCTGGCCAGAAGCGAAAATTATGATGGTCACAAGCTTTTTAGATGATGACAAAGTATATCCGGCTTTGGAGGCTGGCGCGGTCAGCTATATTTTAAAAACATCCAACGCTAAGCAAATTGCTGACGCCATCCGTAAAACAATCGGTGGGGAAACCGTTTTGGAGCCAGAAGTCACAACTAAAATGATGCACCGTATGCGCTACGGTTCGAACACACCACTGTATGAACAATTAACTGACCGGGAAATGGAAGTGCTTCTATTAATGGCAAAGGGCAAAGCAAATCAAGAAATTGCCGACGACTTATACATCGCATTAAAAACTGTGAAAACCCATGTCAGCAATATTTTAGCCAAATTAGATGTTCAAGATCGTACACAAGCCGTCGTCTACGCCTTCCAAAATGGATTGGCCAAGTAATATTATGAGTGTCACGAGATTACCTGCGATTTGTGCTGTTTCATTGGCGATTCTCTGAGTTTTATCGGCGATTCGCCACGTTCTATCGGCGATTTCCCTCGTGCTATCGGCGATTCATGCCCTTATATCGGCGATTACTCATAAATTACTCAAAAAAATACCGCAGCGCTCAATTAGAGCGTTGCGGTATTTTGTATTATAGCCAAATCTTATAGCGCTTTTACTTTCGTTACAACATTTTCTACTGTGAAACCGTATTTTTCCATTACTAATTCACCTGGTGCAGAAGCGCCGAACTTGTCGATAGCAAGAACGTCTCCTTCAAAGCCAGTGTATTTATGCCAACCGAATGATGCACCCATTTCGATTGCAAGACGTTTAGTCACAGCTTTTGGAAGAACTGATTCTTTATAAGCTGCATCTTGTTTTTCGAAGCGATCCATTGACGGCATTGACACAACTGCTACATCCATACCATCAGCTTTTAATGCTTTTTGTGCTTCGATAGCAAGTGAAACTTCAGAACCTGTTGCAATTATAATTGCATCTGCTACTTCTTTAGAAGCAGGTGATACAGTGTAAGCACCTTTTGTAACACCTTCGCGAACTGTTTCAATTGACGCGTCAAGCACTGGTAAGTTTTGACGAGATAATACTAATACAGTTGGTGTGTTTTCAGAAGATACAGCAAGCTCCCATGCAACTGCAGATTCATTTGCATCTGCTGGACGTACAACAGAAAGATTTGGCATTGCACGTAATGAAGCTAAATGTTCGATAGGTTCATGTGTTGGGCCATCTTCCCCTACAGCGATTGAGTCATGTGTGAATACATATGTTACAGGAAGACCCATTAATGCAGAAAGACGAACAGCCGGACGTACGTAATCTGAGAATACGAAGAATGTACCACCAAAGACGTTTAGACCACCGTGAAGAGCCATACCGTTCATTGCTGCGCCCATTGCAAATTCACGCACACCGAACCAAATATTGCGACCAGCATAATCGTCTGCTGAGAAATCGCCTGCGCCTTTCATCGTCGTTTTGTTCGAGCCTGCAAGGTCAGCTGAACCACCAAAGAATGATGGAGTTTTCTTCGCAATCGCATTAATAGCATCACCTGAAGAAGAACGTGTTGCTACAGATTTACCTGCTTCATATACTGGCAATTCTGCTGCAAAATCTTCTGGTAACTTACCATTCATAGCATTTTCGAATTGAGTTGCTAATTCAGGGAACTCAGCTTTGTATGCTTCAAATTTCGTATTCCAAGCCGCTTCTGATTGTGCACCTTGCACTTCAGCAGCTGCATTGAACGTATCATATACTTCAGCAGGAATTTGGAATGGTTCATGCGCCCATTCGTATGCTGCTTTTGTTAATACAACTTCATCAGTACCTAGTGGAGCACCGTGAGAATCAGATTTACCTGACTTGTTTGGAGAACCGAAACCAATTACTGTTTTCACTTCAATAAGTGTTGGCTTGCCAGTAGATTTTTTCGCTTCCTCGATTGCTTTGTTAACAGCTTCTACTTCTGTGCCATCAGCAACTTTTAAATAGTTCCAGCCATATGACTCAAAGCGTTTTTGTACGTTTTCAGAGAATGATTTTTCTAAATCACCATCTAATGAAATATCGTTTGAATCGTATAATACGATTAATTTTTCAAGTTTTAAGTGACCAGCTAATGAAATCGCTTCAGCTGCAACACCTTCCATTAAGTCGCCATCGCCACAAAGTGCAAATGTATAGTGATCGACAATATCATGTCCTGGTTTATTATAAGTAGCAGCTAAATGACTCTCTGCCATTGCCATACCAACTGACATGGCAATACCTTGTCCAAGAGGACCTGTAGTTGCCTCTACTCCAACAGTATGACCGTATTCTGGATGTCCTGGAGTTAATGAATCCCATTGACGGAAGTTTTGAATTTCTTCCATTGGAAGGCCGTAACCTCCAAGGTGAAGTAGGCTATATAAAAGCATAGAGCCGTGACCTGCTGAAAGTACGAAACGATCGCGGTTATACCACTTTGGATTAGCCGGATTGTGGCGAAGTTGTTTTGTCCAAAGCGTATAAGCCATTGGCGCTGCCCCCATCGGTAAGCCTGGGTGACCTGAATTTGCTTTTTCAATTGCATCAATTGACAATGTTCGGATAGCATTAATCGCTAGTTGATCCGCATGTTGAGTCATTATGTTGTGACATCCTTTCTCGTCCTATATATTGTTCTACTACAGTTTAGTCAACATTGTCCTAGAAAACAATGCTTTTGTTATACTATTTAAGATTTATGTCATACTTTATCATCATTTTGTAACTTGCCATTTAAAATGTAAGAATTGAATGATGAATATTATCCAGCTATAACAATAGAAAATCCAAATGTTCTAGTACTGGATTAAATGTGACATATTAATTTAAAAATTTATTTTTTTTCGCTTGTTTTACCTTCTCAGGTGTAACGTCATTACCTTCTTCATCGACAACTTTAACATTTTCAATCGTATCGCGCATTGACGCTCTAAATGTATCTAAATATTCTTTGCGAAGAGAAGTACGCTCTTTCGCTTCTTCCTCTGTTAAGTTGCCCGCTTTTGCTTTTGCTGCTAATTCATTAATTCGATTAATTTTTTCTTTTGATAACATTGTTACACACCTTTCAATACCTTTATCACTTCAGTATGCAAAGTATAGCATGGTTTCCCTTAAAATGCAGTTATACCAACCCTTAAAAACACTTCTTAGCCATAATTTACATGACTTCCAGATGTTAGTCGTGTATAACTAATTATACAAGGAAAAAATTTATACTTTATTGGAGGAAATAAGGTGAACATCACAACACAACGATTACATATCCGAAAATTTGAAGAACAAGATTTGCAAGCTGTTTATAGTTATATGTCTGATAAATCGGTGATGCACTATATGCCAGAAGGTGTTTTAACTGTAGAACAGGTACAAAAATTTATAACAGATAATAGCGGTGAGCAAGCACAACATTTTGCTATTGTTTTACATGATCAGCAACAAGTCATTGGTCATCTAGTTTTCCATCCCTACTTTGGCGAACATACATATGAAATTGGATGGGTGTTGAATCCTGCATATTATCGTCAAGGCTATGCTTCAGAAGCAGCGCACGCCCTATTGGATTACGGGTTTACGAAAATGAAGCTTCATAGAATTATCGCTACATGCCAGCCTGAAAATATTGCCTCCTACCGAGTGATGGAAAAAATCGGTATGCAACGTGAAGGATTTTTTAAAAAATGCATACCATATGGTGACGGTTGGTGGGATGAATACTATTACGCTATTTTGCAAGAGGAATGGGTAGCTTTAACATGAAATTAATCTTGCCCTCCTACCTACTTGGACAGCTTATTTTCCAATCAGGAGTGTTTTTAAACATGAAAAAAGATTAGCAGGGCAAATTAATTGCCCGCTAACCTTTCTTGATGTTCTTGATAACGCCTATGTACGGTTGCCTTACTTACATCGAAGCCAAGACCTCTTAGTGTCGTAGCAATTTCCTCATAGGTAAAGCCCCGATTTCGTAGCTTCACAATTTCTTCTATAGGCACTTCCTTACGCTCCTGACCATTTGGATTACCACGATTGGAAAGGTTATGTTCAGGACGATAGCCATTTTCTACTGCACGGCGCATACCACGACGAATTTTCGCATTATGGATTTTACGTTGATATTCCTCAACAATAGCTAAAATTTCGAGCAACATCGTATCCATCTCATTCAATTGTACAGGCCCTGCATCACGCATGGAAAAAACATCTGTTTCCGTTTTTTGCAATAAATGAAGTACAGCCATTCGTGCATTACCACGCCCTAAACGCGTTTCATCTTGCACAAATAATGCGTGTATCTCTTTTTCTTTAATATAATCGAGCATTTCAAGTAATCCTTCGCGCTCAACATCATACCCACTATGCTTATCCAAAAAAACATTTTTCACATCGTAGTTTTGTTCCTTAGCATAACGAAGTAATTCTTCTTGTTGACGCTCCAATGAAGAACTTTGTGTCTCTTTTTCGGTGCTCACACGGCAGTAAATTACAGCCGTTCGTTGTTTATTCATCATCTTTCACTTCTCGCAATTTCAATTGAATTGGTGGGTGTCTGATTGTCACCCACTACTGGTATAACGAGTGATTTTCCAGCAACTATTTTTACGCTATGTAATTCGTTCTCGGCTTTCACAAGTTTTATCCAGTCGTCCATACCCATTTTACCACGGTATTGCTCAGCTAACGACCATAAGCTATCGCCATGTTCGATATAAATTTCAGTGTAAGTAATGTCTCCAGGATCAGTTATAACAAGATAACCTGCAAATAGTAAAAATGCGCCTAATAAAATTGAAATATGTGTATTTTTTTTAAACCAATTCATTCATCATATCCCCTTTTAAGAATGTTTGTTCGGAATGTATGTTCTTATGATAAAGCGAACAGACGTTTTTGTCAAACACTTTTCGAACCTATGTTTGCATAAGTGTTCGCATTCTGCTATACTATCTAGTAAGAAGATAGTAAGAAGAATGATATAAAAAAAGAGGTGAGCAATCATGAAAAAAGTTTCGAAAAGACAAGAGGATATACTAGCGTTTATCAAAGAAGAAGTACGTGCAAAAGGGTATCCGCCATCTGTACGTGAGATTGGGGAAGCAGTTGGACTTGCATCAAGCTCAACGGTTCATGGACATTTAGCTCGTTTAGAGCAAAAGGGCTTTATTCGACGAGACCCTACTAAGCCACGTGCCATTGAAATTTTAGAGCCAGAAGATTCAATTCAAAAGCAAAGCGTCATCCATGTACCGCTTGTTGGTAAGGTAACAGCTGGATCACCGATTACTGCCATCGAAAATATCGACGAATATTTCCCATTACCTGATATTTACGGTACAAGTGAAGATCAACTATTTATGTTAGAAATCATGGGTGAATCGATGATCGAGGCGGGTATTTTTGATGGTGATTTAGTCATCGTTAAGCAAAAAGCAACAGCTGATAATGGTGATATTGTCGTTGCAATGACAGAAGAAGATGAAGCAACAGTTAAACGCTTCTTCAAAGAAAAAAATCATTTCCGCTTACAGCCAGAAAACGCTACAATGGAACCGATTATTGTAGACCAAGTTTCAATTTTAGGACAAGTAGTCGGCTTATATCGCCGTGTACACTAATGCATTCTCATACTTATCAAACAAAAAAGAGAAGCACTCATGCTTCTCTTTTATATTTTAAGCTCTCCTCAGTAAAGGCTGTAAAAAGCTTCTGTGCAGCTAAATCCCCTACAACTGCTTGTTCTTCTGGGTGCCACTGCACTGCTAAACAAAACGGATAGTCTTCGTGCACGAACGCTTCAACTAGACCATCACTCGATTTCGCTGCAACGATTAGCTTCTCTGCTAATACATTTACAGCTTGATGGTGAAATGAATTCACAGCAATTTTTTCTTCCTCGATAATTGATTTTAACAACGTATCTGGCGTAATTTGTACATAATGTGTAGCAACACCCCGAGCTGCTTGTTGCGTATGCTTTAACAGCTTACTACTATGATATTCGCTATCAATATCTTGGTATAAAGTTCCACCTAACGCAACATTAAGTATTTGCATGCCACGGCAAATCCCCAAAATTGGCATTTTCCTTGTAAAAGCCGCATGAATTAAGGCAAGTTCCACCTTATCTCGTTCTGGATGTATTTGTCCTAGCTTCGGTAGAGGCTCCGCTCCAAATTCAAATGGATGCACATCATGACCACCAGATAATAATAAGCCGTCCGTCAACGATAAAATTTGTGCTACATCTTCCTCTACCCCTAGTGGAATAATAAGTGGAATGCCACCAGCCTCAATGACACTTTTACTATAGGCTACATTCAATCTTGACGATAAATCGTCCTCTGCAAATGCTGTAATACCAATAATCGGTTTCATCCATATACCCCCTTACCATAATCCTACATACCAATCAATTATGACATCCCCATAGAAATACACGATAATTGCAGCTAAAGCAATGGATGGTCCAAAAGGAATCGGCGTTTTTCGACCTTGTTGCCGTACTTTGAGCACGATTATCCCGACAATCATACCAATTACCGCCGCTACAAATAATGTCAATAATGTATTTATTGTACCAAGTACAAGTCCAAGTAAAAAGAATAATTTAATATCGCCACCGCCCATACCACCACGTGATACAACAGCGATACCATATAATATGCCAAAGCCAACGACGGCACCTACGATACTATCCCACCAAGGCGTTAATGGCGATAGCATACGTCCAATAGCTAATAATGGCAAAAAAAACAAAAGCACTTTATCAGGAATAAGCATATATGCAAAGTCCGATACGACAAGGATTACTAATAATGAAATTAATAATATCGCTACGATAAACTCTTCACTAAAGCCCAATTGCCAATATGAAAAGGCGAATAATACACCTGTTAACAACTCCATTAGTGGATAAATCCACGAAATTTTTTGTCCACAGCTGCGACATTTACCTGCTAAAAAAACATAGGACAAAACGGGCACTAAATCAATTGCCGTTAATTGTCTTTGACAGCTCGTACAATGAGAAGGCGGCTTAACAATTGACTCCTTTAGCGGCACACGTAAGCCTACAACATTAAAAAACGATCCAAAAACTAGTCCAAATACAAATACTAGTATTGTATAAGCCATTTCCATTTTTATTGCCTCCTAAACTAACATAGCGCCCATACATTGGAGTATGCGCGCCTTTACTTCATTGTTCTCCTTCATAATAGAAGGTTGTTACCTGAACGGTAGCTTTAATGGATGAATCTGCATCCTCCTCGAATACGGCCTCTTCCCCAGTTAATGTAATATCTAATGTGTCGATTTTCATCACACGTTCAATTTTTTCAATTTCCTTTAAAAATTCAAGCATTGCCTTCGTATCTATAGCAACAACATCAATACTAAACGTCACTAATTTCAATTCTGCTGGTAATGATTCTTTAGCAATAGTAGACGTTGGTAATGCATTATCCCCTTCTTCACTATCTGCTTGCTCGCTATTTTCAGTAGGTTGTTGTGCTGTGACCGCTTGCTCCTCATTTGCTGGTGAGTTTGGGTCAATAATCGAAGAATCCATCACGAGTGAATCATAATTATTAAATTCTACAGCTTCAACCCGTGTTCCTGTTACTGCTTCTATTTCTTCGATATTTCGAATAACGCCTTCAATGGCACGTGTTTGAGGCACTTTTTTTCGCAAAGAAAGCACACTTACACCATGTGATTGCTGTACCATATCTAATGCAGCAATTTGCTCTTGAATTGATGCAATTTCTTGTTGAAGTGCACTAACGTCTCGTTCCTTCGCTTCTACCTCTTCCAATTTAGGAGTTAATAAGTAGTAATAGAGTGCAAATAACAATGCTGCGACTAATGCGGTAAGCAGAAGAATCGCTGAGTTTTTGCTGCTTGTCATGATTCTCTACCTCCAGCCAAATAAATAAAATCAATTGCCAACGTAATGGTTACCGAATAACGCGGTAATTCCTGATATTTATCCTTCAAATTTACTTCGCTCTGCTCCCCAATCGATAACTCAAAATTTTCTATTGTTCCAACTTGAATATCAGTGAAATAAGGGCTTACGTTTAGTTTATCAAGATAGTTTGAAATAGCTGACATCGTTTCAAAATCAGCGGTAATTTCTATATTTGTTTCACCAAATTTATAATTCCGTAAATACGTCTGCTCTGGTAATAATGCTTGCGTCTCATCTATTAATGGTGTCACAGGGTAAGCTACATGATTGACAAATTGAACCGATTGCTCAAGTGACCCTGCATTCATATTTCGTATACCATCTAATTCTATTTGTAGCTGCTCTTGCTGTGACGTCAACTCTATTTCCTGTGCATTTAATTTCGTAATCTCGCCTCTCGCCTGGAAATATTGGATTATCATGAATGCTAAAACGATACCAACGAGTACAATAATTAATATATATAAGAGTATTGGTGCTGATTTCTGTTTTTCTAAATTCGGTAAGAGGTTAATTTCAGGTACCATCAGTGTACCTCCTTCAAAGCCAGCCCTATTAGACTCGCAAACTTCTCAGAAAATTGAGGGAATGATTTTTGTACCATGGCATCATTCAACACCGTAATGGGCGTCGTGAAATTATTACTTAGAAACTCAGTAATCGTAGGCAATAAAGGATTATCACCTAAAAGGAAAATATCATCTACACTTTTCTCACCTTTATGTAACGAGAATTTAAAAAAGTTCATAATACGATCAATTTCAAGAATTTGATCCGTTAGTGTCAATTGATAATTATCTTGATCATCTATTAAATGGAAAGAGTAATTAAACTCTTCCTGCTCTTTTGGTTGCCATTTTGCTAAGTTTGTTTCAAACGATTGATAGCGTAAAAACTCTAGTTGACCGTACGAATAAATACTAATCGACAATTCGTTTATAGACCAATCTGCTATTAAATATGTTTTGTCTATTTCTAGTAATTGCATATGCTCTAATAGACGAATATTACATAACGCTCGAATATCGGCAGCTTGCGGTTCTAGCGAAGCATCGAGCAACATCCCGATTGTTTTATTTACTTCTTCTGATGGAGCCGCAAATAACATCGCTTGTCCATCATTCGGTGTTGGATCATAAACATCTATAAGTGGCTCATGAAATGGTAAATGAATCGTTTGCCCAAGCTCCATTTCAGCGTAGCTTTTTAACTCTTTTGATTCAACATTATGCGGATGCTCAAAGCTCTTTAGCAACACGGATGTATCCGGTACAAAAATACGAGCATTTTGCTTCTTGCCTGCCCATTTGGCAACATGATTTTTCATCATCTCAAACAATACGATTTCATCATTGATTATTGAACCTTCGACTATTCCTTGCGCCAATGGCAACTCATAGCCCTTCCACTGCGATGGATCAGCACCTTTTGCCACAAGCGCACGCAAAACATAATCCTTAATTTCAATCGACACATGCGAATTTTTTTTCTTTTTAAACATGTGAAAAGATGCCTCCTTTTGACTGAATGAAGTGTCTAAACATTAACCATCCATTTCCCAACCAGAAGCGCAGTATTGGCTACGCTTCTGAGTGAGTTGGGAGGGTTAATTCTATTTATCTAAACTATTTTTTAATGCTGTTTCTGTAAATGTACCTGTTTTGTTAAAAGGATATTTTGTAGTATCTTTAATCTCTAATTCACTCCAAGTTATTTCCCAATTATTACCATTTAATTGAATTGTAAATGTACCTTCTATTCCCTCTATATACTTATTAATATCTGTTGTCTTGTCTGTACATGCTTTATCTGATTCTCCACAAACATCATCTATTTTCGCTAATTTAGCACCAGAAATATAATTTAATGCTTCAGACACTGTCGCTTTATCACGTGAATTGTTAATAATATTCCCTATAGCAGGAATCGCAATGGCTGCTACGATCGCTAAAATCACGATTACAGCTAGTAACTCAATAAGTGTTAAACCTTTTTGGTTTTTTAATAGTTTTTTGTTCAGTAATTTTTTGAACATGGTGTGTTCCTCCTTTAATAATGTTTTTATAATTAGTGCGAAAACACGTACACCCGTAACGACGCTAGTTATTTTCTACATCACCTCCTTTAAATCATCAATTGTTTACATACTTTCATAGAGTGCGAACATCGGTAGGAAGATTGCTGCTACGATTACACCAACTACTCCTGCTAAAACGAGTATCATTAATGGTTCGATTAACGATTTTAATGTATCGACTGAGCGATCGACTTCGTCCTCATAGAAATCGGCTATTTTTTCTAACATATAATCGAGCGAACCTGTTGTTTCGCCGATCGATGTCATTTGCGTTACTAAAGGTGGAAATAGCCAGCTTTTTTCTAATGGCTCTGATAATGTGCCACCCTTTTCAAGATTTTCGCGTGCCTCTAAAACAACCTTTCCTACAACTGGATTGCCTACAACTTTTTCAACAATCGTGAGTGCATGTAATATTGGCACTGCACTACTAAACAAGGAGGATAATGTTCTTGTCATCCGAGCAATTACATTTTTTTGCATTAAAACGCCAAATACAGGGATTCGTAATAACACATAATTTACATTGTAATGAAAGAGCTTATTATGGTTATAAAAATACCTAAACAGGATGACTGCTAACAAGAACATGCCAATCACTATATACCAAAATTTAACTAACCAATCTGACACGCTGACAACAATAACCGTTAATAGTGGCATTTCTAAATCCATATCCTCAAAAGTTGCCATAAATGTTGGGACGATAAAGATCATTAAAAACATCCCTACTGCTATTGTCAGCACCGATAAAATAGCTGGATAAGTTAATGCCGATTGCACTTTTTTCTTAATTTTAAATTGCTTTTCTAACGTACCTGCTAGCCGCTCTAAAGTGTCATCTACATTACCTGTCGCCTCTCCAGAACGCATCATATTAACGAACATCACTGGAAAAACTTTTGGATGCTTTGCCGCAGCATCTGAAAATGAAGTACCGCTACGGATGTCCTCTTCTACTTGCTCCAAAGCCTTTTTTAGTGGCTTACTTTTCGTTTGCACACCTAAAATATGTGTTGCTTCAACGATTGACACCCCAGCGCGAATGAGTGTTGCATATTGACGGCAGTAAATAACGAAATCTTGATGCTTCACTTTACCGCCGAGATTTAATTCTTTATGCAAAAGACTTTTCGACTCTTCCAGTTCTCGCGCATTAATGCCTTGCGTGCGTAATTTTTCGAGTGCTGCCTTTTTATTGACTGCATCAATAATTCCTTTTTTGTGTGTACCAGTTTTAGTACGTCCGCTGTAGCGAAAAACGGTCACTGATACTCACCCGCATTCATATATGGTCTTGCATCCTCCAACGAAATTTTCCCCATTGCAATTAGCTGCTGCATGGATGACTCCAATGTGTGCATACCAAGCGCACGGCTTGTCTGCATTACACTTGGGATTTGGTGTACCTTTTCATTGCGGATTAAGTTAGCAATAGACGGTGCCTGTACTAATATTTCCGTTGCTGCAATTCGCCCCTTTGCATCTTTTCGAATAAATAAACGCTGTGAAATAATCCCTACTAATACATTCGCTAACTGCACACGAATTTGACCTTGCTGATGTGGTGGAAAGACATCAATAATACGATCAATCGTCGTTGGTGCACTACTTGTATGCAATGTCGCCATCACTAAGTGACCTGTTTCAGCGGCTGTAATGGCTGTTGAAATCGTTTCATAGTCACGCATCTCACCGACTAATATCATGTCAGGGTCCTGACGTAGCGCAGCACGTAAACCATTGGCAAAGCTTTGTGTATCCACACCTACTTCTCGTTGATTGATGACCGACTTTTTATGTGTATGTAAATACTCAATTGGGTCTTCAAGTGTAATAATATGCTTTGCTTTCGTTTCATTAATGTAGTCAATCATCGCAGCTAGTGTCGTCGATTTCCCAGAACCTGTTGGACCTGTTACTAAAATAAGTCCTTGTGGTTTTTCAGCTAGCTGATACAACACCTGAGGCATATTTAACGATTCAATGGACGGAATTTTTGCTTCAATTAAACGTGCCGCGATTGTCATTTCATTTCGCTGATGATAGGCGTTTACACGAAAGCGACATTTCCCGGGCAATGAATAGTTAAAATCCGTTTCACCTTTATCATGAAATTCTTGGAGTTTATGGTCAGGTAAAATAGCTTTCACCATCGTTTGTAATTCTTCTGAAGTAAGCGGTTCAGTCCCGTAATGCTCCAACTGACCATGGATGCGATATACAGGTGGAATCCCCTTTGTTAAATGTAAGTCTGACGCCTTTTCCTCAAATGAACGTGTTAAAAGCTCTTCTATATTTCTCGATGTTGTCATCATACAGTTCACATCCTAGTCTACATTTGCTACACGTAATACTTCTGAAGTAGTCGTTTGTCCTTCAACAACTTTTAACAATCCATCTACTAGTAACGTGTAATAGCCTTCTTGTTTCATATAGTCGCGAATAGCACTATCTCCACTACGATTTAAAATCAAATCTTTAATCGTCCGATCGATTGGTAAAATTTCATGGATGGCCATACGCCCTCGATACCCCGTTTGATTGCATGAAGGACAGCCCCTTCCACGTCTGCCATGTGTTACCCCTTCAATGCCGTTTTTCTGCATGATTTCTAGTTCGTGATTCGTAAATGCATAGGTTTCTCCACAATCACGACATACTTTACGCACTAAGCGTTGTGCCATAATACCTACTAATGAAGAAGATAGTAAAAATGGCTCTACCCCCATGTCCTGCAAACGAGAAATAGATTCCACCGCACTATTTGTATGCAATGTACTTAACACTAGATGCCCTGTTAAGGAGGCACGCACAGCAATTTGCGCAGTTTCCAAATCTCTTATTTCCCCAATCATTACTATATCTGGGTCTTGTCGCAAAATAGAGCGTAATCCAGTTGCAAATGTTAACCCAACTTCTTCTTTCACTTGAATTTGGTTAATGCCATCGAGCTGATACTCCACAGGATCTTCTACTGTAATAATATTGACGCCCTCTTCGTTCAAGTTACTTAAAGCCGCGTACAATGTAGAGGACTTACCTGAACCAGTAGGGCCAGTAATGAGCATAATGCCATTCGGGTGCGCAATCATTTTACGGAAAAATGCTTCATTGCGCTCTGTAAAGCCAAGCTGATCTATCGCATTCGCTACATTGCTTAAATCCAAAATACGCATGACAACTTTTTCTCCATAAACAGTTGGTAGCGTAGAAAGTCGAATATCCACTGGCTTGAAATTGACATTTGTTTTAATACGTCCATCTTGTGGAATACGATTTTCTGTAATATTTAAGTTGCCCATAATTTTAATACGAGCAAGTACAATACTTTGCATGTGCTTAGGCAAAGAACGTTCAGTTTTCAGCACACCGTCTACACGATATCGAACCCGTAAATCCGTTTCTTGTGGGTCAAAGTGAATATCACTCGCACGTTGCGCAACACCGTTCGCAATAATTTGATTGACGAGTCGCACAATCGGTGAATCTTCACGTTCGATTTCTACTTGTGTTTCTCCAGCAGTTGCCCCAATATCTTGCAATGCCGCTTCCATTGATTCCTGTAAATCATAATATTTCGTAAGTGTTCGATATAAATCATCTTTTGCGGCTATACTTGTTTCGATTTGACAGCCTGTCGCCATGCGGACTTCTTCGATTGCGAAATAATCCATCGGGTCTGCCATCGCGATAAATAGCTTGTTTTTCTCACGTCGAATCGGAATAATATTTGCACGTTTTGCTAGCTCCGCAGGAACGAGTTGAAGTAAATCCGGGCTTATTGAGTATTGATTTAAATGAATATGTGGGATGCCTAATTGAAACTCCAGCACCTCAATTAATTGTTGCTCTGTTAAGATATTTTCTTTAATTAGAAAATCGCCTAACTTTTCTTCTTTTGTTTTAGTCATAAGAGCATACTCTAGCTGCTCATTCGTAATAACTCCCGATTCAACAAGTAAATCCCCTAAACGCTTACGCCCAGTTCTTACAGCCATTTGCATATGCTCCTCTCATTACGGACTTGTTTGTACAAAATTACCGCCTTTATCGTAGTAACCATAAACAATTTCCGGATCATTCGACGATGTTGTATTTGAAGATCCACTTGTATTCGAAGTGTTACTATTGGTAGATGGATTTTTAGAAGGTTGTTCTGGCGAATCCGCTAATCCGTCCCCATCTAAATCAAGCTGTAAATCCGCATCATTTGAAGTATCTCCTGTACCATCACTTACTGCAGGCTGTCTTGAAGATTGAACGACAATTCTATTGATTGGTGCGTAGTAATCACGGCTCACCAATTCTTCTCTAGAACTACCGTTTTCCATTATCGATCGATACACTTCTACTCGCACACCTTCTTGTCCATTTTGTATAATCTCTTCTTGTCCAATGGCTAAATCTTTTGAATAGCGAGTAATGATTCGCGGCTGTACGATTTTATCTTTACTTACACGAACGGTAATTTCTTTTTCTTTGTTTTGAGCTAATAATTCTACTTTTAATGAGTCGTTTTCAATCATTAGTTTTAACTTACTCGGTTGATCGGCATCATTGATAAATTGCAAATCTTTATTTAATGCACGATTGACTGCTGCATCCAAACCTTGTTGTAAATACTCAATCTTTTTGTCTTGTGAATGGCGCTCTAAAATCTCAAATTCTGTTTGCAGTACCGTATGATAAATTAAAGAAGCTACAAAATTTAACCCTTCACTATTGGCTTCCTCTGCCTTTTCTCCTATAACGCTTATCAAGGAGAACGGCTCATTCGGAGCGATAATGTAGTCATTTAACGTATTTACTAGTGCTAAAACACCTTTTGCATTTGTCGGTATTTGCTCGATTGATAATGCTAATCGCTCTGCTTCCATAGAAGTCGTATTTGCAACGGTTGCTTCAATGCTATGTTTATTTAAATAAGATGCTTGCGCTATAACTTCATTTAAAGTTGTTTCTGCCTCCCATACCCCCATAGATTCAAGCTGTTTTGTCAGTTGCTCGTCCCCTATGACTTGTAAAGGAATATGAACTGTTCGTTTTCCCTCCCAAAAGGCAAACCAAGGCTTATCCGTTAAATTGCGATATTCAGCCACCGAACTTGCGACGTCAAATACTAACAATTTTGGATCGAGTGATGTTGTTACACCTGCACCTTCTACAGTAATTGGCGTATCTTGCCAAACACGAATAGCTTCTTGCAAAGCTACCTCTATTGCATCCTCTTCTAAATCTTTTACTAAAACGCCTCCAATTGTGGAGCCATCACCTTTTGCTAGCGCACGATCTATGATTAGATTCGGAAGCCATAAAGCTAACAGCACAACTAAACCTACTATAATCGCACCCAACTTCAAATATAATTTCATAGCCTCACAACCTTTACTAATTTATTGAAAAAATGAATGTCTATTATATTATTTAAAATCGTTACTATATATCTATATTTTTATAATACTACAAAGGTATCTCGTTTGAATATACCTTTTTACCCAAACTTTGGCATGTTTCAGAATTCCGACATCATTTTTTATGCTATATTATTCAATTAATTAATAATTAATAGGAGAATAATAGGTTAGCCAAAACGAAAAAAAGGCCAAAACCCGTATAATCTCGAGTTCAGACCTTAATTGCTTAATGAAATTAATAACAGAGTACCTCACTTTTAGCGATTATTTTCACCTATTAATCTACTTCAAGCATACTATTAGAAATGGTTAAATTATCATTTTCTTCATACTTTATCTCTTCTCCAGAAGTGATGTCAGAACTTGAATTCTTTTGATAAGTAACAGTAGGATTACCACTACTTTTCACATTATAGGCCATTATCCCCCCAATCACTGTACCTGACCCACTTAATTTCACTTCAGCATTCGGTGCATAAATATACGTATTATGATTAAAGGATCCCCCACCTATTGAAATACTTGGCCCACCTGAATAAATACTTCCTTGTATGCTACCTGAACCATCAATCTTAATTGATGCAGTTTTAACGTAAATAGACGCCTTCGTTCTAGAATCACCAGCAAACTCCATATTGGATGACCCGTTATAATATAAATTTAGGTTTTCAAAACTCCCACTGTTATTCATAGTTGAACTACCCATAAATTTAAAACTATCTTTTATATAAATGTTCAGTTTGCCTGAACCTATTATGTTAAAATTCCCCTGTTCATTAAATGCAAAATTATCGATGTATAAATTCTTATCTGAATCCCCTACATCTATTGTCAATACTCTATTAGATGCAACTGTGAAATTTTTTAAATACATATCTTGAGTAAGAGGAAGAACTCCACTGAATTTTGCAACTCCGTTTATATTTCCATTACCACCACCATCAATTTTAATTGAATTATTATCTAAATTAAGTTGCGTTTTTTTCCCATCAATCGTTACTTGTATGGACTTAGTATGCGGTTTTGAACTTAAATTAGAAAACAGACTTTCCGGAAAAGCCGGTAATATGTTTTCAGGAAATGCAATATTCCCAATAAACTCATTTGAAATATTCATCCAACTTGGCTTTGAAAAATTTTCTGGTGTCACTCCAATTTTGCCTTTAATATTTGTTCCACCTTGGGTAATACTGATTTTTCCGCTATCGGAGACTACATCCCCATTAAATGTACCCCCACCAAGTTCTATATTTTTTATAGCATGGATTGCAGAGGTATTGGTAAACGTCGATCCAGTCGAAGTTCCATTGCCCAAATCAATTGTTATCGTTTGTGCAACAATTCTATTTTTGTTTCCTAATGTCCCTACGGAATTTATCTTATATTGCAATGGCTCCAAATTCACTTGGTCGACTGTAATCTCAGCAATAGGATTTTGTTTAAATTGTTCCTCATAAGTTACTGAACTAGGGAGCGTATTTAAACTACTATCAAATGCATTAACAAAATGCGCTTTGAATTTTTCAGGTGTTCTCTCTTTAGCTGGTAATTTGTTGAATATTAAACGAGTTTCATCATATGTAGTTAATACAAGTTGCTCAAAATTCTTTTTTGTTTTGTTTAAGCCACCCTCTGCAATATAAAACACCGATTGATCGTCGCGTTCACTGGTAGAAATTTTTAACGAATTAGATGTTAATGTCAAAAGGGAGATACCAAGAATGGATATTAAAGCAACTAATAAAACGACTAAAATTAGAGAATAGCCCTTTTCTTGTTTAATATATTTAAGCATTAAATCCCTCCTCTAAAATAAATAGTTGATAAAAAGGGTTTATTACCTGGTTGCGTAATTTCAATCGTAATATAGTTCCCCATGTTATCAATCTTAAAATTTAAAACATTCGAAGCTATAACTTCCGTATTTCTTGTTAGTATTTGATCCTCACGATTAAATTTATAAATATATTCTTCCGAGTTTTGATTGTTTTTTAATGTATATTCATCACCACTGGATTTTAATTGTGTAGATTTACGTGCATCTTTAGTAATGACTTTTAAAGCATAGCTTGCATCAGTTAATTGCATGCTCGATTTCATTTGTTTATTACTAGTATTATTACTATTTATTAAAATGCTTAGTAGAAATACCGAAATGATTGTTACTATTATGGTCGCAGCTAGCACTTCTAGTAGGGTCATACCTTTTTCATTTTGAAGTTTCGACATAAGATTCTACCTCTTTTCCACAAAACTAAAAATGTTCTCTACTTTAGCCTTTAAGACCTTACCACTAGAATCATAAACCTCAATGATAATTCTCACTGTATTATCTGGTGATAAGTCTTTTGCTTTCACTATTATTTGTTCTTTGTTTTTAGCATACGAAGGTATCGTTGGATTGTATAAAGTAAGATTGTTTGTTGAATTCGCTTCATCCTTTGTGTAAGGAAATGCTGTTTCCCATGTATCTTTAGTAGCATATTTGAAATAGCTATACATTTTCTCCATTTCTTGCTGCGCTAAATAAGTTGCGTCTATAATTTGTTCAGAGCTTTTTCCCGTTTTATTTGATTGAATAAGCAGACCGAAAAATGATAATAAAATTAAAGTTATGATGACGATTGAAGCAACGACTTCAACTAATGAAAAACCCAGGTTATTATTGTATAATCCCCTTTTTTTAAGCTGCATTTTCCTCTCTCCCTATTTTTCAAATTAATTATGTAAACCACAAAAATTAATGGAATTTATTAGTATGAAACATCCTGATAGCATTCAATAAATTTCCTTTACAGTATGCTATTTATACTATTTCATATATACTCAATAATTACAATACTCCTTATCAATATGATATTTTATTTATTTAATTTATTCTTCAATTTTAAAATGAATACAAAGAACCAAATCCAAATATTTTCCTATAACGTAAAAGACCGTTTACTAGTAAAAATTAGTAAACGGTCTTTATAAAAAATATAGATTTTCACATAACATTTTATTTCCTCAACAACCGCCCCGACAGCAGCATGCCAATCCCACCAATTGCAATGAAAAGTACTGCTCTTATTAATAAATCGAGTGCCGATAAATCGAAGAATATAAGCTTTACAAATGCGATGGCTAGTATGGCAAAGCCAGAAAGCCGAAGTATTCGTAAATGTCGTACTGAGCCGAGCCATAGTGATAAACTTGCCGACAAGAATAGTGTTATTGTCGTGAATGCAATACTGAGTTTCCAATCCAGTAGATTATTGTAAGCTAGCTGTGACACTAGACCGCATAGTGCAATCATCGTGAATACTACGCTTGCGCTGACAATTGGATCTAAAAATTTCGTCATATGTTGTTGATAAATTTGATAAATACGCCCCTTCATCAGTAAATCAAGGATGATAGCTACAAATACTGCAATATAAACTAATCTAGTACCAATATTCAACCATACAATTCCTTGTACATTATATGGGATCACACTGAGCATGAGCGTAACAAGAAGGAAAAACAGACCGACAACTGGCGTTAATGCACGGCCTTTATATTTTTCAGGTAGCAACAGCGAGCCCACAAACAGTATCACTATACCGATACTCATCAAATGCGGGAAATTGCTAGCACTTGTAACATAAACACTATCAAGCTTAGCAATATAGGCAAGGAAGTATCCAGCTGTAATAACAGCTAAAATATCTGTCACATATAAATCCTTCATTATTTTCTCAAAAGCATTCAATGTTTCCTTCTGACGTATTGTATACATATAAATAATTAACAAGTATACGCCAGGCAGTATTAAGCTAATATGTCCTATGCTAAAAAATGGGGTCGGCTCATGTACGATATAGCTTAAAATAAGTGCAATTGAAAACCCGAATGAACTAACAACCTTCATTAAACTTGCTCGTAGTCGTAAGCTCATCATAACACCTGCAAATGTCATGAATGGTAAAAGTAAATCATCAACCTTTTCTGGTATATTCATAATCAATACTGTATTACAAAGTGTAATAAATGCGAGTGTTACAGCACTATCAAATGCCTCCTGCCATTTTTGCTTATAGCTATAACCCGCTACAGTTACAAACAAAATACATAGTCCAAGCAATAGTACCTCATTATATTCAAGCCGACTACTTACGAGGTTCATAAGGAGTAAACTAAAGATCCCTAAACTAAATTGTAGTCCAGCATGAATATGCTTCGATTTAGATTCAGCATTATATAAGCGACACCAACTCGTGTAAAAGATTGCAAGTGTAATGAGCAATCCTATTGCAAAAACAACTCGATTGTCACTATTCATAAACGCTACAATACTTACTGCCATAATAGAGAAAAAGGTTGTGACATAGAGCGCAATTTTTTGTTTATGTTGAAGAATAACAAATTGCAACATCGTAAACAGGACGATCACAAAAATTAATATAATGAACGCGCTAAAATCCATATACTCTAGTAAATAAGGTAGTAACAACGAGGTAAAAGCAACAAATAAAGTAAGCACTTCGTTTTTCTTTAAATAGCTAATGGCTATACCATAGACAATAAACCCAAAGGCAATGAACAATGCTAAAGTTAAGCCTAATACCTCGTATAAAATAGCACCAGCCGCAGTTGTTAAAATTCCTACGATAAATGCCCCACCGTATAAGGAAATGGTTACAGCTGGAGATGCCATCTTTTTCTGCTCTAAAACATAAGCTATAGCCCCTAATGCGATTGATAATAAATAAGCGAGGATGATTTTCACCTCGTTCGATAAGTAGCCATAATCACTAACTAGCTTTAGCCCCCATAACACTCCCAGCACTAAAATAACCATAAAGACTTTCGGGAGCGCCCACATAATTTGCTCCTCAAATGAACGCTGTGGCTGAGCATTAGTTTTCGGTGTTGATTTTTGTATTGGTGTTGGTGTTGGCTTTGGTAATGCAGGTTGTACAGTAATGGATCGGTTAACATTTTTTACAGTTGTCTTTTGTTGTGACTGTTGTTGCTTTAACACATCCATTTCCTGCCGTAACTCTTCCATCTCCTTTTCAAGCTTAGCGATTCGCTGCTCCATTTCAAGCGACAATCAATCATCCCCCTAGCTATTAGAATTTTCTTACATTATATCATATTCATTCTATTGTAAAATTACACTTTTTTAAATGTAATGAAATGTTTATCTTGGTCTGCGATACATTAAAGCACGTTCACTATCACTGGTGCCACTTGTAGTCGGATCAACAACAACCCCCATTAATACAAGAATCGATAACACTGTATTCAAAATGGACGTTAGTTGCTCGCTCATTCCGCTTGTTAAATCAAAGCCGAACATAGCTCCCACTTGCTGAGCGAGTAGTAGCAGCATGGAAAACAACGCTAATACAAACGGCTTATGCATGAATCGAACTTTCCAGTTAATTCTCATATTTGCTCACCTCCCCCCTTCCTCACTACAGTATATGCGCCTTACGACTTGGCACATATGCAAAAATATAGCTTTACAAAGAGGAATTTATAATTTCTTCCCAATAAAATTGTCGTTTCAATTTCTATTAACGATAGTTACAGTTTTATCGGCGATTGGAACTAGCTTATCAGCGATTTACATTGTTTTATCGGCGATTGGAACTAGTTAATCGGCGATTCACGCCGACTTACCGGCGATGACCACCTTTTCTATGAACTAAAATTTACAACATTACATAATATAGAAATGAACTAATGAATAAAGGGTGATGTAGAAAATGTCTTACAGAGAAAGACCTGATGTGTGGGACGAAGATGGAAGGGATATTGATCGTTGGGAAAATGACGGTGGTAGAAGTCATTTAATAAGACAGAGAATTTCCGCTTAGCCACTTGTCTGCTTTACAGAAGTATTGTAAATACAAATGGGCTGTCTATTACTTAAGATAGCCTATTTGTATTTGTTTCGAATATGTGTGTTATGTAAAAAAAGGAGATGAACTATTGATACATAGCTTCATCCCCTCTAATTCTAAGCTTATCATTTACGTCAATAATTTGTAAAATCCTCCCTATTTGTGTTTAAACAAGTACTCCTAATGACAGGACTATTAACCACAATGGAAAGTCTACAAATGACCTTAGTGGTAATAATTACGCGCGCCAGTAAGCAGAAAGATTATTTTTTAATACTTTCTTTTCGCCTTGTTCAAAAGACTCTAAAATTAAATTTTTTTCAAATTCATTGATATTTAAAAGCGATACTTTATTCTCTTTTAAAAGGTCTAAAATGTTTTTGTTTTTTTGAAGATATTGAGTAATTTCTAACATGTCCTTCACCTCATCTAAATATATTGTTTGAATATTTCAACATTTTGTGTTGGATATACTTCTTTTAATAAGTCTAGTGCAAGATTAAGATATTTAGATTGTATTAGATGCACGTAAACGTGTAATCCAGAATCTACAATCTGCTGTTTAGTAATACAAATCTTCGTAGTTGCATTCCCTTGCTGTCTATAATACAATCGCAATTCGTCAAATGCCGAATCCTCGAATTGTAATAAATATAGTAAAGGCAAGGTTCTTTTTTTAACTTGTAAATCTCTTTGTAAATTTAATAAGTCGTTATAATCATTTTTAAGTTGAGCGACAATTGCGATATAGTGCGCACTCATTTCAAGCATTGTTGTATACTTTCCAGTCGCTAACACTGCGCCAAGCGTGGATGAAAGTGCTATTAATGAACCTGATTTCTTTTTAACAACATCTATATACATTTCTTCAGATGTTATCTTGTTCATTAAGTCATGATGCTGTCCGTCAACCGCTTGTAGTAAGAAATGGCAAAATAAACGAGTAACCTCACTTTTATAAGGTATCTCTAGCTTTTCTAGCTCCAACAATACGATACTAACTAAAGCTGTAGAAGCATTCAACAATATGTTCCCATCTATTCCCCACTTTGATTCATCACCGTCTTCAATATCATCAACGATATCCGTAAAAAGAATCCATAATTCTAGAAGATTAAAAACTTCTTCTATAGATTTCGTTAATGTGCCACCATTCATTTGAAAATGCAATTTACTTAAACCACTAAAATCACCACCTTCATGTTGATCTAATAAGTCGTTTAAACAGCGATTAAACTCATCTGATAGTTGATAATTACCTGCAATTATCTTTAATGATTGCTTAATTCCCTCCATCATTCACCCTACCAATTATTTATTTTATTGAGATTTCACCTTACAGCTTTCTAACGATTAAAATGGACTGTTAACAATGCGCAATATTTTGGATGTTCGACTCTGGTATATCAAATACAATTTAACCTCACATCAATGAAAGCGCTTACTGAAATGACTTAAAAAGTTCTAACCATTTATTACATTGGACTTACATATGTATCATACTCTCTAAACAAACTAGAGGTAAAAAAATAAAAATGTCTGCTGGTTCTACAACTATTTTTCCTATTACTTACTAGTATATCATCTATCCTTAAAATGTAAATATATACATATTTTAAACTATTAACACTTTTAAACCAATTAATAATAAAAATTATGTATTATTATTACAATTATCTTTCTAAAATCTATATTAGTGATATTAAATTTTTTAGAGCCGTAGAATATGAGTAAAAAGTCATTAATAAAGCGTTTCAACAAAATTGTTGAAACGCTTTATATTTGTACTTCGTCGTAAATTAGTAAGCTCGTGCAAACCAAACTGTATGTTTTGCTTCATGCCCACAATGAATGCAAGTATCCTTTGTAACTGGTGGGTTAAATGGAATGTTACGTGTTGTGAATTTTGTCTCTTCTTTTACCTTTTCTTCACATGCATCGTCTCCACACCAACCTGCTAAAATCCAACCTGGTATTGTTTCATTCTGTTCAGCTTGAGTTAAATGTTGTTGTAACTGCTCCATTGAATCAATATGTGTATGCGAGTTATTCGCACGGAAAGCTTTTGCTTTTTCGAAAAGACGTGTTTGCATTGTTTCAAGTTCTGTTTCAATGCTTTCAACAATTGTTTCTAAAGATACAGAAACTTTTTCTTCTTCATCACGGGCTTTCATTAAACCTTGTTGATTCTCTAAATCACGTGGTCCCAACTCAATACGTACCGGTACACCTTTTAACTCCCACTCATTAAATTTATAGCCTGGCGATTGATCCGAGTCATCAAGGCGAACACGAATTCCTTTTGCTTTTAACGCTGCAAAAATTTCATCTAATTTCTCGATAATAGCAGGGTTCTTTTTCCATGGTCCAACAGGGATTAACACAACTTGAGTCGGTGCAATCTTTGGTGGTAAAACAAGACCTTGCTCATCGCCATGCACCATGATGACAGACCCGATTAATCGTGTCGATGTACCCCAAGAAGTTGTATGCACATAAACATGTTTATTTTCTTTATTTAAATATTTTATATCAAATGCTTCAGCAAATTTTGTACCTAAGTAATGGGATGTACCCGCTTGCACAGCTTTTCCATCCTTCATCATCGCTTCAATAGAGAATGTATCAACCGCTCCAGCAAAACGTTCAGATGGTGTCTTTTGTCCATCATATACTGGAATCGCTAGCAAGCCTTCTACTACTTCTTTGTAAATTGCTAACATTTGCATTGTCTCTTTACGTGCATCTTCTTCATCGACATGGGCAGTATGACCTTCTTGCCATAAAAATTCAGAAGTACGGATAAACGGTAGCGTTTTCTTCTCCCAACGGAATACATTTGCCCATTGATTAATTAAAACTGGAAGATCACGATAACTTTTAATCCAATTTGAATATAAATGTCCAATCATTGTTTCAGAAGTTGGACGTAATGCTAAGCGCTCCTCTAACTTCTCACCCGCCGCTTCTGTAACCCATGGAAGCTCTGGTGAAAATCCTTCAATATGATCTTTTTCCTTTTGAAAAAATGATTCTGGTATTAACATCGGGAAGTAAGCATTGCGGTGACCTGTTTCCTTAAACCGCTTATCCATCTCAGCTTGAATGTGCTCCCATAATTCATAGCCGTCTGGTTTAAAAGCAATACAGCCACGAACTGGCGTATAATCCATTAAATCCGCTTTTTGAATCGTATCCACATACCATTTTGAAAAATCGTTTATTTTTTGAGCCATCTTCTTTTCCTCCTATGTTTTAAATAATAAAAAAAGCATAAAGCATCCTAATAAAGGACGTCTTTACGCTAATTGACGTGGTACCACCTTAGTTCGACTTAATAACTATATTAAGTCCTCTAAACGTTTGTAACGAAACGACTCGGTTAGTTGTTAACTGACATCTCCGTGGTAGGGTTCAATAAGAAGAGGTGATATAGCTTTCAGCCTAGGCTATACTTTCTGTTTCACAATACTTATTTACTTGATCACATCATCGATTTATTATTTATACATTAATATACCAATTTGCTAAATGTAATTCAATCATTACTGTCATACATCCCCACATATTACCCTACCCAACGAAGGAAATCCCGCTCGGCGTTTTAAAAATAGGGCAAGACCTTCTCATCTCTCCCAACTTACATTGTTTTATTTGTTTGTTTAGCTAAAATATCATAGAAATGTCGTTAATCAACATGTATGATGTTTATACTGTAATAAATTTAAACAATTGTTATGGGAAGGTGATTGTATGAAACGTCAACGAACTGAAAAATTATGGCGAGAAGAAAAGTATCGTGTCATGTTTCATAGCCAAAAGCATTACAATCAGCTTCGGCTGGCAATGCGCGATATACTGCCCCATGAACAAATTGAACAATTGATCGAAGATGCATTACAACAAATACCTACTGACGGCAGCATGCGCAATGCGTGCCAGCATATGTGGGGGTATTTCCGTAAAGTTGCTACATCCGAGGAAAAGCAAAAATATGAGAAATTGCTCATCACTGGTCAAATACAGGCGCTTCTTTGCTTTTTACAGCAATTATCCATACAATATAACATTACATATTTACGACAAAGTACTATTTTAAAAATACCGGAAGAGTAAGTCTAATTTTAAAGCAAGATATTACACTCCTTTAAAATCAACCTCTTAGGAGACCAACATGAACAAAAATCAGGACAATACAGAAGTTATCTACCTATCCAATCCATCCGAACGTTTAATGCATCCATTTTATAATAAACAAATCGTCTTTACAGGAGCCCTCTCCACAATGACACGCTCTGAAGCTGCAAAAAAGGCCCGAGCTTGTGGAGCTTTCATGCAAGGGGCTGTGACAAAAGAGACAGATTTCCTTATTCTTGGCAAAAACCGACGAGAAAAAAGCACAAAACATTTAAAGGCTGAGCAGTTAATTCAACTCGGTCACGACATTCAAATTATAGCTGAAGATGATTTTATTTGGCTTATTTCAATGCAAAAAGAGTATGTACCATCGTCTTTATAATTATGAAACCATAGATGATACACATATACATGTCCCAATCCAAGGCGATATTTTGATTTATTAGCATCCCTTGGATTAGGATTTAAGCTATTTATTAATCTTGTTAATTTTCTCCTAATGAAACCCTCCATTTAATAGGCACTAAATTAATTTTATTTGCTTCAATTAATTGATTAAAATTATTTATCTCTTTAATCTCTTTGCATTTTTTTTGCTCTAGGTCTATTCCTCTCACTAGAGCTATACAATATTGGTCTCCTAGCTTTTTTGCTTTTTCGAATTCGTTAATTGATATATAGAATTGTAATTGAGTTGATGTACTACCTTTAACTTCGATGTATTTTTCACTACCGTCTTCATAAAAAGAGATAATATCATAACCTTCACGGCAATTCTGAGGGGAAACACGTTTCACCTTTTCTGCTAAATTAGTGAATCCTTTAGAAATTAAAGAATTTTTTTCATATTCTTCAACTATTAATTCTCCAAGTTCCCCAATCTTTTTTTGTTTCTCCAATAAAGAATCTAATTGGTCTTGTGTAAAAACACCTTTAACAGTATCCTCTGACATTGCATGCTCGATATCGATATCAGAGTAACTATTAATAGCATTATCACCTAATTCCCATACTCCCCGATCACTATCATTCTTTAGAATTCCTTTATCAACTAATTGCTGTCTTGCCCACCTTACATTATTGTGCCATTTTAATTCTTTGGTATTTTCATTGACAGTTTTTTTCCTAAGATCATCACTTAATTCAAAATAATCTGCTAAAGGTTCATATATTTCATTTGCTTTAGCTTTTCCACCCCTTTTATAAAGTTCTAATACTAATGGATAGTGAATAAGTGATTGATTAGGATAAACATCATTAAATTTTTTGTATTTCATATTGCATTTCCCCCATATAACAAGATTTATTATAATTTACATCTAAAATACAACATTTTCCATATTAAATCTATATTATTCTCAATAAAATTTAATTGTTAATTCAAAGTGGACCTTGCTTTTTTCTATATTTTTTAAAGTGCAATATTTTAAAGCTCCATTTCTAACTTCAACTATTTTTTATGTTACGATGCTAATCTAATTTTCTCATTAAATTTGTTACTCAATTTCTTAATTGTTTAATATTGGTTTTTAATGATATAATGTATCTACTTTTATTTATAGGAGAATAGTTATGATAATTCAACAAAACAAAGGCCTATTTACTCAAAACCGCTATAATTATGCGAATACTGAACTAAATAAAACCCTTAATAAATTATCTTCCGGTTATCAAATTAATAAAGCTGCCGATAATGCAGCTGGGCTTGGCATTAGCGAAAAAATGAGAGGTCAAATTCGCGGTCTCGAACAAGCAGAGCAAAATGGACTTGCAGGTATTTCACTTATTCAAACTGCTGAATCAGGGCTTGCACAAATACAAAATCCAAATTTAATTCGTTTGCGTGAACTTACACTACAAGCATGTAATGATACATTGACAGATCAAGATCGGGCACTTATTCAAAAAGAGATCGATGCTATAAAAAATGGTATTAACGACATCGCAAATAACACTGAATTTAATACTATTCATCCTTTACGTCAAGATAAATTATCTGGCTACTTTGAAATTGAAGGTGCCGAAAACTATACGATGAATAAATATCTTGCACTAAATGTTGCTCCAGATGGCAGCTTTGATTTGCGTACAAACCAAGGATATCCAGGTAGTGAAAATGATGATAATAAAATTTTAATTTATGGTTCGGGTAAGGAAACAACTAAACCTTCAATCTTAATAAATGGTAGTTCTAGCGATTTAAAAGCAAATATACTGCATCCTACTACTTTTTCAAACGGTACGTTTAAAACGGTATATTCCATTAATGGCATACAAGTAACACAATATGTAAAATTAGTTGAAGATCAATATGAATTTAAATATAGTATTGAAAATACAAGCAACAGTTCACAAAATGTTGGTTTCTATTTCCATATGGATACAATGCTAGATAACGATGATAGAGCACCAATTATTGTAGATAATCAACAATTGGCTAATGAAAAAAGTTATGTTGGAAGTGATGTCCCTAATTCATTTGAAGTATTTAATAATGCTGGAAATGCGGAATTAAAAGCGAAAGGAACAATCACAGGAAACAATATCCTTGTAGCTCCAGACGAATTTCGCGTTGGGCAATACTTAAATATCCAATCGCCCACTTGGACTGAAAATAATCGACCAGTTGGTGATAGCGGTTATGCATTGAAATGGAATGAACGTGCACTTGCACCAGGTGAAACTTTAGAAGTTAATACATTTTACGGATTAGGCGTACCGCCATCTGTAATAGAAAGCACGTGGACACCATCAACAGTTGATCCAGATTATTTAACGCTACAAATCGGTCCAAATTCTGGACACCATTTTAAAGTTGTATTAACGGATGCGCGAATAGATGCGTTAGGTATTGAGGGGCTAAACATATTAACTCGCGAAAATGCTGAACAATCACTTGCCTTCATTGATAATGCTAGCCTATATGTATCGAAAGAACGTTCAAAATACGGGGCTTATCAAAATGCGTTAGAACATATATTAAGTAATGTTCGTAATACAAATGAAAATCTAACTTCTGCTGAGTCCAAATTACGTGATACAGATATGGCAAAGGAGATTTCTAAATTACAAAGAGATCAAGTTTTATTACAGTCATCCCAATCCATGATGGCTCAAATTAATCAAATGAGCCAAGGTGTTTTAGAATTACTGAAATAAAAAAATAAGGAGCAAAATGATCTTTGTTTCTCCAAAGAAAAGCACGTTGACCAGCCGCAATACTGCGGTCAAT
This sequence comes from Lysinibacillus sp. NPDC093197, assembly GCF_044754025.1. Classification (NCBI taxonomy): domain Bacteria; kingdom Bacillati; phylum Bacillota; class Bacilli; order Caryophanales; family Bacillaceae; genus Lysinibacillus; species Lysinibacillus sp. NPDC093197. The sequence continues at coordinate 810,778 of NZ_JBIVOH010000002.1, forward strand.
CAACGTGCTTTTAAATTTTAGTAGTATGTCTAATACTATTTTTGCACTACTGGTGCAGGATAGTCAAAGCCCTTTGTATCCACTTCGACTTTTTTCATGATTTGATCTTCGAACGGCTTATCTGTAGCATCTCGATCAACTGCAACAATCTCATCTACCGTTTCCATACCTTCGATGACTTTTCCAAATGCAGCATAATCACCATCAAGATGGGACGCTTCTTCAGTCATAATAAAAAATTGTGAGCCCGCAGAATTTGGATTGTCATTCGTCCGTGCCATTGAAATAACACCGCGCTCATGTTTTAAATTATTTTCAAAGCCATTATTCGTAAACTCACCGTTAATCGAGTACTCTGGTCCACCAGATCCATTTCCAGCAGGATCTCCACCTTGAACCATAAAGCCAGGAATTACACGATGAAAAATAAGCCCATCATAAAAACCATCTTTTACTAAAGAAATAAAATTAGCAACTGTATTCGGTGCTACTTTAGGCTCTAGTTCAATAACAATTTTTTTATCGTCATTCATCGTAATTGTCACAATTGGATTTTCTTTCACTGCAGATGCATAATCTACTTTTTCTTCCACTGTCTTATCCTCTTTTGATGTTCCACAACCTGTCAGAACAAAAGCTAGTGCCATCAGACTAAAGACAAAATACAATACTTTAGATTGTGCCAACATTCTTTCAACTCCCTATATAATCAGTTTATTAAAGTATATAACTATAAGATTATTTAAGACAACTTATATATAATCTTACAAATGAATATTAAAAACGGAGATTTCAGGTGGGACCATAAAACGAGCTGGAATTCTAGATGTCCCTATTCCGGTATTTACATAAAGCTGCATCCCATTGCTTTTATTAATAGTATAAAATCCATCACTATATTTTTCAGCTAAGGAAGTAGTCATTGTTTTCATAAATGGAATTTTTATTTGTCCTCCATGACTATGCCCAGCTAACAGCAAATTAATTGAAGTATCTTTTAATAAGTCTGCCATATCTGGTTCATGCATAAGTACAATTTTATAATCAAAACTATCATCCAATTGCGATAACAATTGGTCTATATCTGGATTTCCAAGCAAACCATCATCCAATCCTCCGATAAATAGCTTCTTATCATTTAATACAGTAACATTTACTCCACTATTTTTTAATAAAGTAAAACCTGAATTCGTTAATAAATCTTCATATATTTTAAAAGCACCACCACCGTAATCGCGGTTTCCCCAAACTGCATATTTCCCCACGGTAGCTTTAAGCTTTGATAAATTTTCAGTTACTTGTTGTTTCTGTTGAAATGTAGAAAAATTTTCGAATAAATCCCCTGTAAAAACAATAATATCAGGTGATAATTGATTAATCTTTTCTACTAAACGGTTTAATTGTTTTATTGTGTAAGTTTCACTAACTTGAATATCAGATATTTGAACTACTTTGACTGATTCACCTTTGTCTTCATTTAAATCATACGAATGAATGACAAGCCTTGTTGGTTCAACTTTAAAAGCGTACCCTACAAATAAACCTATTAATACCATCAGTAATAAAACTATTTTTACAATCCTTTTAAAACTCTTCATTCCAATATAAATGCCCCTTTCAAATCTATAACCATTATTATAAAGGTGCTATGTTACAGTAATATGTACTTTTTATGATTGTTAGAAAAAGGCACTCAATAAATGAAAAAAACGTGCACCAAATAGATGCCCGTTCTTTGTTTTATTTTGATTCAACTAAATCAAACCATATCGTAAAACGAATATACGAGTCTACTAACACCACTTCATACTGTAAATCATTTTTAGTTAAGATGCTAGCAACAATCGACAATCCTAAGCCTGTCCCGCTAATTTCTTTGTTCCTCGATTCTTCTGCTACATAAAATGCATCCCAAATAAAAGGAAGATGCTCTTGTTGCAAACTTGTCGTTTTATTTCGTATCGAGAACTTTATTTTGTTTTTATCTTCATTTGTTAAGTTGATTTCGAAATACTGCTCTTCGCCATATTTAATGGCGTTGCTTATTAAATTATTCATTACAATCTCTATTTGATTACTATCTTCATAAATAAAGGAATGTTGTATTAAATCTAAATTTTGCACTACATGCACATTGTTATTTCTTAATGAAATATTATATTGTGTAATAATTTTTTGAATAAGATTCTTTAATTTGAATGGCTCTTTTTTCACTTCTAATTCGTGGATTTTAGATAATTTGATTAAATAATCCACCATTTCTGAAGTGTAATTTACTTGTTCTAAAATAATATCCGTATAGGAGCCATCATCAAAACCATCTTTAATACCAATTGTATATGCTTGTATTAATGACAAGGGTGTTTTTACTTCATGAGAGATACTTGAAATTAACGTATTTAAACTTTGATTTTTCTTTTCTAATTGTGAATGAACATTTTTCAAAGAATTACTCATTTCATTAATACTGTGTGACAACTCCTCAATTTCATCGCCTGAGGTTATCTCCACTTGTTTAAAGTTTAAATTTGTAATATCTTTTGCTACGTTTTTTAATTTTTCTAAAGGAGTAATAATTTTCTTAGAGAATAGTGCTACCAATAATATACTAATTATAATTCCTAGCAATAAGGAATATAAATATAATTGGTTTACTATTTTTAAAGCATCAGTATTATGAGCAACTACTGTTCCTACTAACACTAAATGTTGATCTTTCTCATACAGCACAGTTAGAAGGCTCGACTTTAGTTTTCCTTGATTAAATAATAGTCTTACTGTTTTTCCTTCCTTTATTTTTTCTAGAGAATTCTCCGTAATCCAAAATTTATTTAAAACAATTTTATCTTTCAACAATGCAAATTCGATATTTTCATTAATTTCATCGGTACTACCGCTATTTTGAATAATAACAATTGTAACGTTATTATCATTTTCAATTTTTTCTTGTGTTTCTATTAGTTGTGGAATTGTTAAATCCTTTAGCTCTTCATAAACGGCGTTAACATTATTTTTCATTTTAAATAAATAATAATTAGCCGAAAAGTAATTGTTTAACAAAAAGGAAACACCGAAAACGATGAGCATAATTACACTCACCATCAATAACAATTTCTTTCCAATTTTATTCAACTTTATCATTAAAGCTATACCCCATTCCTCTATGGGTTATAATATGGTCATCTCCAATCTTGTCACGCAGCCTATTAATGTGCGTATCGACTGTACGTTCCTCACCAAGATAGTCCAAGCCCCAAACCATTGATAACAAAGAATTTCTAGATAATACTTGCCCTTTATTTTCATATAAAATCTTCAATAAGTCATATTCTTTTTTAGAGAGTACTATGTCTTCTTCGTCCTTAAATACTTTCTTACTTTGTAAATTGATTTTCAAATTCCTTATTTCAGCCAACTTTTCTGTTCCGAGCATTTTTTTCACTCTTAAAATTAATATTCGCGGATCAAATGGCTTACGAATATATTCATCTGCCCCAATATCTAATGCCATAAATTCATCATCATTCGACGACTTTGCTGTTAACATGACCACTTTCGTTAAGCTTACTTTCTTTATTTCTCTGCATACTTCAATGCCACTTAACTTAGGCATCATCCAATCCAAAACTGCAAGATCGATTTTTTTTGAATAAAAAATTTCAAGTGCTTCTTCTCCTTCAAAAGCAATACTGACATTAAAACCTTCCTTTTCAAAATAGGTTTTCAAGATAGCAGTCATGTGTTTCTCATCATCAGCTATTAGTATATTCACTTTATATAAACTCCTTATCTGTCTTACCAGTAACACTTCTCATAATAAAAGGCAAAAGGTGAAAACCTTAAAAGAAGACTTCACCTTTTTTCTAACATTTATACGATAGCGTAGCATACGTATTTTTCTTTTCTAATCCATTTTTCAGGGCACCCCATAATGGATTACTTACTTCTACTTGTTCTCGATTTGGTAGCTCTCCTTTTTCAAATGCCTCCCAATATTTCCAATTTGGCGGTTGCTCTCCTAATTGATAATCCATGCCTTCCCATGTGTCTTCACGGAATGCATAGAACGCCCAATGCCAGCCATATTCATCAAAAATTGAAATAAGATCTGATAAATATTGATCAGCACCTTTGACCATTCGGTTAATGCCGAATTCTTCCGCAATGATTCGATTAGCAGGAATATTATTTTCTTTTGCCCACTTATCTACAGGTTGTAAAAAGTCTTGTAAAGTATCTTTATTAAACATTTTTTCCGTTTTCTGCTCTCCTACTTTCACCTTGCCAGGATAAGCATACTCGAATCCTCGTTTACGATTTTGACTTGTCATTTCATATGGCTCATACATATGAAATGCGTACAGTACATTATCATCCTGGATTGGTTTCAGATACTCAAATGACCAAGGAGTTGCATATAATCCAGAATTAAGAATAATCGGTGTATCTTTATCCACCAAGCGAATCGCTTCTACAATCGTTTCATACAATTTATTTAAATCGGCAGCTGTATTTTCCACTTGACTATACCAGTCACTATAATCTTGCGTCCAAAAATCATTAAATCCTGTAGCTGTTTCAGGGTGTGGCTCATTCACTAAATTATATCCAACAACAGCGGGATGATCCTTCAATCTAGTAGCAAGATCTTGCCAAAACTGCGCTGATTGCTGATGATAACTTAAATCCTGCCATATTCGATCATCGTTTTGACGATTATTAAATTGTCTCCAACGATTTCCTGGCAAACTTAAAACTGTTAACACTACTTTTGAACCTCGTTCATAAGCTGCATCCAAGTCTGCTTTTAATGCTTCAAAATCTTCTTCTACAATACCTTCATAATGATCTACATTACCAATTAAAAAATCTTTTTTGGGATTTGAATCTGGCTGATCATTAAATAAAAAATCTCTGTCCTTTGACCATTTATCTGGAGCTAAGCGTATAAATTCGATGTTTTCTTTATTAGCTTCTGTATAGTTTTCTGGTATGGATTTTGAATTCATGAAATTGGTACCTTTTTTCTGTTCATCCCAAAATGATAACTTGCTTGCTAGTGTACCTGCCTCTATATTTATTTGTTTTTCTTCTTCCTGTTTACTAGCACATCCTCCTACGAGTAATAGGACAAAAACTATAATTAACGAAAGAATACTCCTTTTCGAACGATTTTGATTGACTCTCATCTCCTCACCTCACAAGCATTGTAAAATACTAATGTCACAAGCATGTCACATAAAAAAATTCATTAATTACTACGTTATCTCTTATGTATATAAAATAGTCATATTAAACACTTGGTACAATGCTTTTTGAACGAGGCAGTATTCAAGATACAAGGTGATAGAATTCTACAAAAAATTTAGCAATGATAGCCTAAAAAGCCAATTTCCCAGCATTTTAGGAAATCGGCTATCAACTTTTTTAATATGAAAATAATCCACATTATTCTTTGCATACCTTACTGTTGTTAACTCAAAAATAATTAAGAAAGTTCATATCGAGGTGTAATACAGAATTCGCCAGCAGCTGGTAGTGCTACTGTTGCACCTGTTGCAAATACACGAATCGTATCGAATCGTGAAATTGTAAAAGTAAAGGCTCCTCCAATTGGCACTACAGTTTGTCTAACGACAGTACCACCCGTTCCTGCAACAGGGTCAGCTCCCTTTACAAATTGAACAGTAAGAGGGAAGTTACCAGTATTTTTTATAAATCCGGACGCAAAAATAACCTCGTTTGCATTTGTAGCGTAAATGATTTCAGCACCAACTACATCGTCACCTGCAACTGTGAAACTATTACATACTTTATCTTGTACATATTTTTTAGGCTCGCAACAACTAAAGTTACCGACAATATTTCCAGAACTTTGACACATAAATTATTTTCAACTCCTTCTAAAGTAATTTAATCGTTCTATATAGTAAATGCTTTGTGTTAAAAAGAATTTAGACTACTGTAACGCTATATTTAAAAGCCCATAATATTTTTAGTTGCCTATCCTTTCCATAATAATTTAAATGTTTGAAGTTTCTTTTCAAATTAATAACCAATTTCTACTTAATGCTTTATAAACCTTATTAAAGCTAGGAATTAATGCTCAAACATCGCCGTGACCACATTAATTTTAAGAACATAGTCTAGATAAAACTATTACTTTGAAGGGAGGAACAAGGAGAATCATGAAAAATGAGAAACCATCCGTTCATTGTGTAAAAGTATCTAAACTATATGATTGGGTTAATAAATCAACGGTTATAAAGTTAAAAGAAATTATTCAGCTAGATCAAAAAAAGTTTGATGATGTGATTTGTTGTAATTTTTCGGTTCCAAGTGGCGAATTGGAACGCACCATTTTATGGACAACGTACGGCATTAACCAAATTGGTGGCTCAATTTGCATTAATTTTAAAAGTGGCCATGGTAATATTTTATCTGTATTTGTTAATGGTGGAAAACAAGCAGAAATTAACGAAGGTAGTTCATTTTCAGCAACCTTTACACATCTCGAATCTATTGAAGTCCAATGTAATGGCGAAAATACGCCAAGCTGCCACGGGGAATTTAAAATAATGTTTCATTATCACCCAAGCGATGATTACAAAATAAATTCAACGAGAGATATTAAGAAAACAATTTGTTATGTATGTGATTGTCATGGGAATCCTATTACTTGTGATAGTAGTTGCTTAATTACATGCAAAGAATTGACATGTTCAGAAAATAGAGAATGCGTTCAAGTTAAGGATGAGCGAGGAGAAACTATTTTACTTCATACAGTTGATTTTTTAGTAGAAGGTTTTATTTGCGTTCAATTTATAAATAATAAAGGTGAAATTTGTTCTAAATATATTTTTCCATTTTCTGAAGTTGAAACTGTTCTTTTATGTGCCCCTCCCGATACAGAAATTAATTCTAGAGTAATCGATGTTAATTGCAGAACTCATATTATTCCGTCATCTTCGTTTTATAACAATACAAATTGCATAGAGTTGGTTATAATGCTTTCGATTTGTCAAAGCATCTATTCCTATAATAAGGTCATCATTGAACTTATGGCCACTCTTTGTCAACCACGTAAAATTACTGATTTGCATTCAGAAGTTCAGGAAAATGTTCCACTACAATCTTTAATTTCACCACCAATTATATAGGTAAAAGTTCTCCCAAAGGATTTCGAAGATATTTTCCGAAAACCTTTGGTTATTTGATGCTAATAACATATTTTCATAAAGTACTTTCCTCTAATTCCTCTTTGCTTCTAGTTTTGTGTTTGTGCGCATTCATCACCTCATACCTCTAATAATTTTATCGAAATGCATTATGTCTGCTAACGTAAAAAACTTTATACGGACGAGATTATCTTTGAAATAGAAAATCCCTCTTGTTCAAACTAGTTGAGAAGAAGGATGAGTAATTGCTTAACAAATATTACGTTTTAAGAGGACTAATCCAATAGCTATGAAAGCCACAATGGAACATACAATAAACATAAAGGCATACGATGAATACTGTACGACCACTCCCATTGCCAAACTCCCAAATGAAAATCCTAAATCATAAGTTGCAAGATAAACCCCTAGTAAAATATGTTTTTTCTTTTCTGGAATGGCAAACGATATGTAGGTCACAATTGTAGGATATAACATGGCAGATGCTAAACCATTAAACATAGCAGAGAGATAAATGAAGTAGCCAAGATGTTCCCCGAAAGCTAGCATTGTTGTTCCAATGCTGGATGACAAAAGTACAAGTATAATGAAACTCGGATGCCAATGTCCGTCAGAGGGGATTCGTTTTCGCAAAATAAAACGACTTCCTACTACGACAAGCGCTTGGATAAATAAATATACTGCTAGATTCCCAAGATTGAACTTTAACATATATAGAGGTAAAAACGTCGATATTGCACCAATTATTGTAGAACCTAATATCATTGTAATAGCTGCAATAACGAGTCCTTTACTACTTGTCGTTTTTTTGACTGCACCAAGCAATTCTCGAAATGAAAAAGCAAGAACTGTCTTTTGCTGATTTGGTAAAGGTGCACGAAAAAATAATAATAGAGGCAAAATCGCTAATACAACGATACAACCAAATAAGTATTTTGCATCTAATTGTTGCCAAAGATTTATAGCCAATATAGGACCATAGAGAGAAGGCATAACTGTTGAAAGAGTATACATTGACATGCCTTGTCCACGATCTTTATTTCTTAACAAGTCACTTATGCCTAGTTGCATCGACATTGAAAAAAAGGCGAGTACGATTCCCTGCAACACTCGCACAACGTAAAGGCTATGAATACCAAATAATATATAAAGCGTAAGTGTGACAGCATGCCCTATTAAAAGCCATTTCATCATTTTTTTCACACTATACTTCGCAATCATCTGGCCTGCCCACGGTCTTAATATCATACATACAAACATGGTGATGCCCATTATAAAGCCTATTTCACCTTCAGAAAAACCACTTTTCTCAGCTTGCAGTGGGAAAATAATTGTTAAAATTGAAGACGCTGTGAAAAATAACATAGACAATAAATAGAGTTGAAGCATTGCTAAAGAAAGTGGTGTAAAAGTACTTTCCATTAAACTACTATTTTTACCTGTCATGATGTTACGCCTACCTTTTACTTTATAACCTCACATTACATTCTCCATCATTCGATTGAGAATCATTTTCATTTAACGATATAGTAGTCTATTCTCTTTTTTTCGTCAATAACTTTTAATAATTTTTCGGAAGAGAAAAATACACCTAACCCAAGGTCTTTAGCGGAAAATATTTTCTTTAGTTTCCTCCAGGATTTCTTTCTTATTTACTATTTTATAAGAAAAACAAAACAGATTTGCCTCGTTTCTTTTCAATTTACAAACAAAGATATATGTATATAAAATAGATAAAAAAGTAGTTATGGGGGTGGAGTAATGCATAAAAGCAATAGTTCATTCATTGTAGCGTCTACAAATATTATCATTATATCTTTAGCCCAAATTCTTTATTGGACATTCCTAGAAGACTCAATAAATATGATGATTTATCAATTTTTACTTTTCCCATTTACCTTAGTGTTGATTAATATAATTTTTTGGTTTAGCAAATTTAAACTACAGTTTTATCAACACGCACTTTTTGCCTACACTGCGTTCTTTAGTTCGATTATTATTACGTTTATTGCAGTTCTATCAACTCCTGCTCAAGAATTGCCACCTGGCGAAATTGTATTATTTGCAGATGTGTTATTTGTTGTCATTACAATAACAATACAGATGATTATCTTGTTGTTGTTAAATTCCATAATTTATGTGGTTTATAGAATCTACCATTCCCGAAATAAAATTTTTAATTAAGGTTGATAATATGTCAATAATGTCCCTTTAGTATTGAAAGCATTAATACATAAAAAACAATAAAGCATGATATGCTCCCAGGTGTAAGCGTATAAAACAAATAAAATTTTGAGAGCATATCAATTGGGATAGTGAGGTGCTTTCAAATTAGCTCCTCTTTACTTCCAAAAGGTATTTACTTTGTATTACATAGCAGTTGTATTTTTAATGGAGGACATCAGTATTATTTGTAATTACAATGTTTTCTTTACTAATATTTGCTTCCTCCGAATCTTGTTTGAAAACATTGATGATTCCATCTACTACGTTTTGAATAATTTGGTCATCAAATGTTGACTCCGTGCGTAGCACAACTGAACATGTTATTTCTTGATTCTTTGTATCGCCTATATTTGATTCAGAGGTTGCCGAAACTAGCACATCTTCACCTTTTAAACCTGTTTGTTCTGCTATGAGTGATTGTATATCTGCTTTTTTTTCGTCAAACCACTTCATTGTTTCTTCATCGACTTTTTCCATAATTGATACCTTCATTTCACCATTTGGCAATATCTCAGTCAATTCACTTGTAACCTCGGGTTTCGGTTTTGGTTGTCCAATAAGATAGTACGATACAGCAAAAGTCACAGGAAGCATAGAAAATAGTATTGTTTTTTTAGATTTGCTATTCATCGATATCACACCTTTTTAATTTACTTGATATGAATAGTTAACTACTAAAGTTCCACCGACAAGGCTTCCTAATGAAACATCATTGAAATTTATAGTTTTATCCGCTAGAAGAACACGTTTATATGAGATATATCCTCCCGTACTTACAATAATATTATTGTTATTTCTTATGTAGGTGTTATTATTTCCTACGCTATAGCCAGAAGGAGGTGTACCAATTATAGAAACATTATTTACCGTTATTCTATATACATCTTTTCCAGGAGCAATTGGACTACCCGTAGTATAATTCACAGTATATATAGTTACATCTCCAGAGCCTACTATGTTCGTAAGTCTTAAACTATAATTATAATTTGTATTTGCTTTAATAGAATCTCTACTACTACCAATTGCTCTTGTTCTTAAAACCTCTTGATTAGAAATTTCAGCATTTACAATAACCCCTTCTCCAACTGGAATATCATAAACTAATGAAGGTTGATTATTAAAATCTTGATTTGCATGTTCATTTAAGTAGTCAAATACAATTCCTATTCTTCTATCAATTTCTTCTTGATCAATATCAATATCATTTTCATTCCCATAATTGACTTCCGAGGAAATTGATTCTGCTAAAGCTTTATTTTCTCCTATACCTATTGAAACTAATAATAAAAGTAATACAAACATGAATTTTTTCATAAATTTTTCACTCCTATATTTTTACTTTAAGGATGTTTACGTTATTTCTTTACTTTTTATAGATTCTAGTAGAGAAATAGTATCACTAGGCAAATTTGTATTTTTCTAATGTACTCCGCTACACATCATTTGTGTAAAAGCGATAGAAGACAAACAACTAAAAAAATTCATTTACTTAAGTTTAACTACTATTAAATTTCAAATGAATCATCATACCTATTCAAACTCCTTTCAATTTCTTTAATAATTTATCAGAAATTTTTTGTTTTTTCAATTAATAATAGAGGGAAATTATTAAATTTTTTTCACTTTGATAAACTTAAGTTAAGTGCAACTCAGGAGCTGCATATACAATCGAAGATGATAATAACCGATTTTTCGATATTCTAATACAAACTAAAGATCTTACTTATACTACTGATTCAAACATGTAGCCCTCCACTTCCTCAAGATAAAATAGCAATACACACCACACCAACTCCTGGTCTATCAACATATAAAATCCATGTCATTATTACTCGGGGTATGCTATGGTAAATTATCGAAACAATTATATTAAAGGTGGATAATTATGTTAGAAGTAAGTGAAAGTAAGTTAGCACAATATGTTGTACATTATGTAAGCGAAACCCTTGTTTTAGGAGAGGAAGCATTTTCTCAACCTGAGGTCATGCTAGAAGCAGCGTTTACACAATTAGCATTTAACAAACTAGACTTTGAGCAGCAATATGAATTTTTTCATGAATCAAATATTGGATTAAATGAAGTGTATACGTACGTGAAAGCCATTTTTGATGAGGAAGCTAGTTTCCTTGAACAGTCCAAACATATTGCCACGCACTTACATAGTGCATCTGGTCATCCAAATATTAAAAGCGGCGAGTTATTTATTGGACTATTTGACAATTGTTTTATGTCGACAGAGGTAAAGAAAGTTATTGCCATTGTCAAAATTGAAGAAAAAGAAATGTTTTTAGATGTAAAAAATGAACAAAATAAAGTGACTGTCAATGGCATCGACGGCATTAATGTAAAGAAAATCAATAATATGGCCGTCATTGTAGATATGGGGGCAGACGAAGCGCCAGTTGTCTTTATGAAAACGAAAAAGAAAGAAGATGTCGTTTACTGGCAAGAACGTTTTTTGAAAGTTAAAGTAGCTGATGAACATTATCATAAAACAAACTTAGCATTAACTGAATGTAAAAAATTTATTTTAAAAGAAGAGAGTTTCTCCAATCCCGAAAAGTTGGGTCTTTTAAACAAAACGCTCGATTATTTCCGTAGTGAAGAAGAATTCCAAGTAAACGACTATATTGAAACTGTATTTGAAGCAGCTGATTCAACGCAAAAAGATATTATCGTCAATTCAGTCAAGCCCTACGAAACTGTAATTTCCGAAAGTGCCATTGCAAAAGCTGAGAAAAGCTATAAACGTAAAATCAAACTGGATTCCGCAATTGAAATTCAAGTGAACGTCCGTGATATTGAGCAAATGGATGAGCTAATTGAAGTTGGCTTTGATGAGGAAACGAATCGCAAATTTTATAAAATCTATTTTAATGAAGAAGTATAATCCGAAATAAGAGTCTGAGACAAAAGAGGAAAAGTGTAAGATTGACTGCAATCAATCTTACACTTTTTGTATTGCTGTTAATGTCCGTTACAGCGGGTTTACTGGCGATTCATGGACTATTAGTGGCGATTTCCCTTGATTTCCTGGCGATTCACCAGCTTTTAGTGGCGGTTTCTCCTGCCTTACCGGCGTTTCATGGACTTCTATCGGCGGTTTCTCCTGCTTTACCAGCGTTTCATGAACTTCTTTCGGCGATTTCTCCTGCTTTACCGGCGGTTCATGAACTTCTATCGGCGATTTCTCCTGCCTTACCGGCGATTCACGGACTTCTATCGGCGGTTTCTCCTGCTTTACCGGCGGTTCATGAACTTCTATCGGCGGGTTTCTCCTGCCTTACCGGCGATTCTGGAACTTCTATCGGCGGTTTCTCCTGCCTTACCGGCGATTCACGGACTTCTATCGGCGATTTCCCCTGCCTTACCGGCGGTTCATGAACTTCTATCGGCGATTTCTCCTGTTTTACCGGCGATTCATGAACTTCTATCGGCGATTTCTCCTGCCTTATCGGCGGTTCAGGAACTTCTATCGGCGATTTCTCCTGCTTTATCGGCGATTTACTTACCGCTGCCAGCTCTTTTGCATCTTCCGTATATACATAATTTGACCAATATGGTAGGCATTATGCGTTGTCACATTCCCCACTACTTGCCACCAATTTGCATTAAAATACCCTCTTACTTCGCTTTCAAGCTGTTGTTCTGATAATAATTCTTGCCAATATAAAAGGACTGTTAATAGCTGTTGCTGAAGTTCAACGAATGTTTTATTTTCTGAAATGGTAAACGTACTGTCATTACTCCCTACCGCCTGAACTGCATGTATACTATTTTCTTTATATCTCGTTTGCCACGTTTCATTCCAATAAAGTAAATGCTGTACAATTTCAGCAATACTATTACTTTCCTCACTTACCTTCCAAGAAGCTTCCTCCTCTGTCAGATTTTTAACAGCCTCTGTCAAAGGGACGTACCAGCTTGGATCGTTTGCATTCGCTAACAACTGATCGGATAAAACATCTTTTAGGTGAAACATTTACCCAACTCCTTCTTTTCCTTAATGTTAATCATTCGCTTCGAGATGGGAATCCCCTCTTTCTAAAGATCAACCGAAGTCAAAAAGATGCTCAAAAAGGATCGCCTCCCTTTTGAACATCTGAACTTTATTTCATTGGAATTTTCAATTCAATATTTTCTCCAATAGGATTGTAGAAATAGACTATCTTTATTTTGGCTTTACCATCGTAGTTTTTAAAGGTTTCCGTTGAGTATAGATGTTCATCATCATCTGAGTACGAGCCCCTTGCAAATTCTAACACTGTGCCATCTGCTTTTATAGCATTCGAAAAAAACGAATGGCTCCTCATGAGATTATCCCATTTCTTTGCAGCAGTTTTTAAGCTTTGTCCCTCTACAGCTATATCCCAATCTAAATAATCTGGTTTTGATATTATTTCCTGTGTAGCAAAATCAACTTCGATAAAATCTTCACCCTTTGGCACTGCTTGAACAGCACCAATCATCAACGTCAATTCCTGTGGATCATTAAAATAATTACTTTGCAAATATACCGTGAATTTTCCATTGGCATTATAATATGTTGATGAGCGATTTCTAAGTGTTTTTCTACGCTCACCACTTTCCGTTTCGACTGCAATATCATCCAGTGCTAATATTTGCATTGTATTGTCTTCGTCTACTTCAATATCGAGTGCCATTTTTAATGGTGACTGGCGAATTTGTGTCACCGTAAATTTCTGACCAGCGACATCAACTGTACGATTCGCAGTAAATACTTTCTCCTTGGCGATATCATTTTGTAAAGTAAACGGAATCGTCATTTCAATATTCCCTTTTTCTTTATCATTAAAGTGAAAAATTGCTTTAAAATCCTTTGAAGTATAGGCGATAGGCTCTAAAAAACTAAAATCGACTGAAGATGAGATGTTTGTTTGATTACTTGCATTATGAGTAAAAGAACAACCGCATTCAATTTCATCCTCTCCTTGGAACAATTGCACTTTCTCCAAAAATAATTCAAATGGCGCATCCGCATCATAGTAAAGGACAAATCCCGAATAATCTGCTATAACCCCTTGCAATGTAAGCGATAAGCCATCTTTATTTTGCGTCACATTGATTTCTTCATAGTAATGATTATCCACAATATCTTTTATCCCTTTATCTCTTCCTACCGCTAATACAATAGCCTCGAGACCAGGTATTTTTGCAACATAGCTTGCAATTGTTGGCGATACGCGAATTGAAAATAAAAGACTTAAACAACACAAAAATACGATTGCAACCGAAGCAATTCGCTTCTTTGTTCTTTTTTCTCGCCTCACTTTACTCAATGCATTAACCCGAATTTGTTGAAGTTTGTCCTTTGGAACGTCAATCGGTAGTTTACTCATAGCCAGTCCTCCTTTTCTCTTGCGAAGGTTCTAAGTTTTTTTAGAATGTGATGAAGCTTAGACTTTACAGTACCCTCAGGAATATGATTGAGTTCGGCAATTTCTTTATTTTTTAGTTGCTGAAAATATTTCATATAGACGAGTTGCTGCTCTGATAAGGTTAATTGCTCTAACAATTTCTCAATATCTGAGTAAATGGCCCATTCAAATAAGTGATATTCTTCAATTTGAACGGTTTGTTGGCGTTTACGTAAATGATCTTTACAACAATTGATTAAGACACGCACGAGCCATGTTCTGGCATATTCGTGCTGTTGAACGGTATGCATTTTTTTAAGTGCCTTATAAACTAGCTCCTGCATTACGTCTAAAGCGTCTTGCTCATTTTTCATATATGTAAAAGACATGCGATATAAAATATCTTCATCCATTTCAATAAGAGAAAGTATCGCTTGATGATCCCCACATATAGCACGTTGTGTGATTTCAAATTCCATCCTTTTCGCCTCCTTCCTTCATTAGACTGTAAAATACTTCATTTCGTTCAAAAATTTTAAAATATTTATTATGTAAGAAATCATAAACTATTTGATAAATAAAAAAATCCATTTCAAAAAGTCTTTAAAATGGATTCCTCTATAACTTAGCTATATTTTAATTTCCTAATATCCTCAATTAGTATTTCTACATCTTCCTTTTTAGTTGCCCAGCTAGTACAAAATCTTACAACACTTTGCGTAGCATCGAACTGTTCCCAAAAGGAAAATGAATAGTTCTTACCTAATTTAGTTAACACATCATTTGGTAAAATAGGAAACTGTTGATTTGTTTTCGAATCATATCTTAATGAATAACCTTCTTCAACAAATGCCTCTCGGATCATCATCGCCAGTTCCACAGCATGATTAGAAATCTCATAGTATAAGCCATCTTCAAACAATGTTTCAAACTGGATTCCTAACAGTCTCCCCTTAGCGAGCATTCCTCCATTTTGTTTGATAAAATAGCGAAAATCCTTTTTAAGATTATCATTTATGATGACTACTGCTTCCCCAAACATTGCACCTACTTTCGTTCCACCGATATAGAACACATCACAAAGTCTAGCGATATCTTCTAAGGATAAATCGCTATCTTTGGACACAAGACCATATCCTAATCGAGCTCCATCCATAACCAATGGCAAACTACATTGTCGGCAAACTTTGCTTAACTCCTCTAATTCGGATTTACTGTAAGTCGTCCCATTCTCGCTAGGATGAGATATGTAAACTAAGCCTGGCTGAACCATATGTTCATGCGTGACATCATTCCAATGCGCATCATATAATTCTTTTACTTGTTGTGCTGTAATTTTGCCATCATCACTCGGTAAAGTAAGTACTTTATGACCTGTGGCTTCAATTGCGCCTGTTTCATGTACAGCAATATGACCTGTAATAGCAGCAACTGCACCTTGATGTGGACGCAAAATGGACGCGATAATTGTCGTATTCGTTTGAGTTCCTCCAACTAAGAAGTGCACATCTGCATTGTCTGCACCACACGCTTTTCGAATGTAAGATCTGGCTTTATCACAATGTTCATCCATTCCATAACCAGGTGTCTGCTCTTCATTCGTTTCGATTAGTCGGTTCAGAATTTGCTTATGAGCACCTTCTGCATAATCACTTTCAAAACGTATCATTTTATATTTCCTCCAACATATTTAATTTCTTTTGAATCATTAACATAGAGGCATGTATTTCGTTAATCTCCATTGGTGACAAACCTTGCAGTAATTTCACGATTTGTTCATCAGATTTCTCATTGAGTTGATCAAATAAAGCAAGCCCTTTAGGTGTCAATCGAATCAATTTTGTTCTGTTATCCAGTATCGATGATTCTTTACTAATTAGTCCATCATTACTAAGCTTAGTAATGATTCTGCTCATGTAACTACGATCAATATTTAGATTTTCAACTAAATTGTTTGAAATACACTGTTCCAACAAACCAATCTCAACAATTACTCGTGCCTCTGTAAAAGAATAACCGGTATCCAAAACATGTTTATCTAATAACCCAAGTAAATTCGTATAAAACCGATTGAATTGCCGTATATCAGCGATAATATTATCATTTACGTTCATATTCGCATTCCTTTATTTGTGGACTATGTCAACAAATATTAATGAATTTAGTGGACAATGTCAACATTTTTTGAAGTAATAAGGTATCATTTGTTCAATAAAAAAAGAGCTGCTTATGCAACTCAATGATTTGCGTTTATAAAGTAGACTAGGTGATCAGTCCATTTGTCGTTCTCGTAGATGAAACCTTTCCTTGTACATTCATAGACCATTCCAACACTTTCTGCCAATTTTATAGACGGTATATTATCAATATTTATGTGAGCTTCTATTCGATGATAATTTAATTTTTCAAACGCTAAATCAATCGCTGCTTTTACAGCCTCTTTACCATAACCTTGTCTCCAAAATTGGTTATGGATCGTATAACCGAATCTAGCCCATTGAAATTCTCTCCTCATAATTGTCGAAAAGTCTATAAAGCCAATATGAGTATTATCGACTTTTCTAAACACACCAAATATATATACTTTGTCATCAACAGCCAGTTGAAAATGTTCTGTAACTAAATCATGAAACCATTCTTTCGTACAAATACTCATATCTATTTTACCTTCATCGTATTTATGCTGAGAAGGTAAACGATTTTCATATTGGGAAAGCCAAGTAGAATAATCTTCCTCTTCTATTAATCGAATAACTAATCTTTCTGTTTCGGTTTTTATCTTATTCAATCAAACACCTCACTCCTTATTTATAAAATTCTCCACTTTCCATAAATACCCTTCCTCCCAAACCTTCACCTGTTGTCGCCAAAATAAGGACCTCACGATAGTGAAGTCCATTAATATACTATTTAAAAACCGAATTTCATATAATAGTTATTTCTACGTTACTCCTTCTTTCGGCCAATTCTAGAAATAAGATCCACTGCCCCTAACAACGATGGTATTAAAATCGGCAACATTATAAAGCTTAGTAAGAAAAGACCGAGTATAACAGTCATGGCTACTTCTATAAGCGTAATGACCCCTGAAGGAATCAATGCCGCAAATGTACCTCCTAGAATAATAGCTGCTGAAATCACAACACCACCGATATGCCGTGCTGCATTGACAATCGCTTCTGTAGAATGACCTCCCGACTCTTTATAACGCATCATTAAGAAAATACTGTAGTCAACGCCTAACGCTACAATCATGATGAAACTAAAGAACGGTACATTCCATCCTAGCTCACTTACATTTAATAATTGGCCACTTATTAACTCACTCATTCCAAGTGAAGTAAAATATGCTAATACTAATGATGCTATAATAAAAATTGGTTTCAAAACTGAACGAGTAATGATGATTAGAATAATCCCAATCCCAATTAGCATAATAGTTGCTGTTCGGGTGAAATCCCCACTCGCAATCTCTTCAAGATCTA
The DNA here is from genome assembly GCF_044754025.1 of Lysinibacillus sp. NPDC093197. Classification (NCBI taxonomy): domain Bacteria; kingdom Bacillati; phylum Bacillota; class Bacilli; order Caryophanales; family Bacillaceae; genus Lysinibacillus; species Lysinibacillus sp. NPDC093197. The sequence continues at coordinate 829,045 of NZ_JBIVOH010000002.1, forward strand.
CATTTTGAGATGTTTTTCCTCCGATTGCTACCTTCACATTACTTAGCTCACCATTTTTGATAAAAGCCTGCACTTCGTTGTCTACTCGCTTAATAATTGTCATTGCTTCTTTTGAATATGGATTAACGTCTAATATGATACCGATTTTAGCAATTTTTCGATTATCAGACATATACATATTCAACGATTTTTGAAACTCATCACTTTCTAAAACTTCTTGCGGAATATAGAATTTCTCAGAAGCATTTGATTCACTAAGACCCGATAAATAATCTCGGGCATCGGTTAAACCTGTGCTAATTTCATTTAAGCCTTCCGTACTTTCTGTTAATCCCGATTGTAAAGATTGCATTTTATCTGCTAAATCAGTTAGACCTGTAAGTAGTTGTTCTTGCCCCTCATTAATAGTCGTCAAACCTGACTCAAGGGCAGGTGTTTGACTTCCAATTTGTCTGGAACCGTCAGCAGCTGATTGCAATCCTTGCTTTAAGCTCGATGAACCTTCATATAGTTGATTCACACCAGTTTGTAATTGTGAGAAACCACTGCTTACTTTGGCAAGTGAAGCATTTGCTTCTCCAAATGAATTCATTACCTCATTATGCTGTGCTCTCAATGCTTGTAGTTCCTCTGATAATTGTCCTAGCTGCCGCTTTCCAGCTGAAGCAATCTCAAGTGTCGTTTGTACATTCACATCATTAGACAACTCTGGTTTTGATTGTACTAAAGCGTTCATTAACGCTTCAATTTGTTCAAAGCCATTTTGGGCATTTTCAATGGCTTGACTAATGTTTGAAAAATAGGTGTTATATGAGGTTAAACCCTTTTCGATTTCCGTATAACCATTCAATACTTGTGACATCGACACCGATAAAATATTCATATTTTCTTTTACAGATGCTAAACCATTTTCTAAATCTTGAGCACCACTTGCGCCAGCACCTACACCGTTCGATAATTGATTTACGGCATTCCCTAAACTAGAAACACCTTTTTTCACTTCATTTGTTCCATTAATTAATTTTTGGATATTTTGTACACTACTTGTGTCTGTTTGGTTGAAATGTTGCTCGGCTGAGGCCAACCCAGTATTTATTTTATCAACACCGTCATTCGCATCGCCTAGACCATTATTTAATGCTTTTGTTTGCTCAGAAATATATAAGTCATCTATTTTTTCTCCTGTTGGACGAGTTACAGTCATTACTTCAGATACACCGTCGACCCGTGATATTTGTTCAGCCAGTTCATCTAATGCTTGTAATGATTTTGCATTATCCAATGCATCCTCGGACTGAATAACAAGGCTAGCTGGTGAAGAAAATCCAGAAGGATAGTGCGCTTCAATAACATTGATTCCTTGCTTAGAAGCAAAACTATCATCTACTTCCAACAAATCATTGTAACTTAGCGCATTACTATAATTAATGACAAATGGAACACACAGGATAGCTATAAAGACTAGAACTAGTAAAGGTCTTAAAACAGACGTCTTAGCTAAATATCCCCAGATTTTACTATCACTATGTCCATTAAACGTTTTAACCGGCCAAAACATCTTCTTCCCTAGTAATGCCATAAAAAATGGATTTAAGGTCATTAAAACTAGTACAAGTACAGCTACCCCTATCGCTACAGCTGAACTTGCTTGGTATAAACTAAATTCTGCTAAAAGAAGGGTCATAAAACCAATAAACACTGCAAGTGCACTATACAGGACGGTTTTTCCAGCAGTTTTATATGTTACTCGAACTGCTGTCCAAGTATCTTCTTGCTTCACCAGCTCTTCTTTGAATCGTGTGAATAGTAATATATTATAATCCGTTCCGATACCGAATAAGATTACGACTAAAAACACTTGCGTGAAATTAGAGAAAGGGTAATTAAACTGATTTACTAAGTGCGCAATGATTCCTAGCGATACTAAATAAGAGACTCCTACAGATATAAGGGAGATGAGCGGCACTATTGGAGATTGGAATACAAGAATGAGCACAGCAATAATAAAAATAATCGCGATTACTTCTGTTTTCTTAATGCCTTCTTGCGTTGATTGCACAAAATCTTCCATTACAAGACTGTTTCCCGTCAAATATGTGTCTACTTTCTTATTATCTACAATTTTATAAAGTTCCTTTGTTACCTCAGAAATTTCCCTATCAATTTTCTCTACTGAAAGCTGTGCTAAGATAGTAGTTTTATCTTGAGAAATGAGTTGATTAGCTGTTTGTTCATTATCTAAATGCGTTACAATATCATTAATACCAAGCTGTAATCGTTTATTTTTTAATTCATCAATTATATTTCCTACATCTTCTTTTTGTTCCTCTGTAAATGCTTTATCATTACCACTATTAAAGACAACGATAATTTGATAACTTTCTCCATTACCTTCATCCATTTGATTAAGCATATCCTCCGCTAGATTACTTTGGGCACTTTCAGGAATCGTAATTTGTCCTTTTTCTCTTACCAATTGATCTAAATTCGGCATCGTCGCAACAATAATAACTGTAACTGCTATCCATATAACGAACGAAGCTAATCGCCAATTCACTACTTTCTTCATGATTATCTCTCTCACTTTCAGTTCACTAAATAAAGGTTTATTTTGTTTTTTTTAAGTCATCACAAAATCGTACAAGTGTATACTTTTGATTATAGATACAGTATACTTAGCCTCATAAATGGGAGCAATGTTCAATTTTCGCCTATATGTACAACTTTGAACATTTCCTTATAATAATGTTCAACTTTTAAAAAAATTTTAGGAGAGAAAATAAATGAGTGGGAAAGCAGAATACAAAAGCGCTATTCGATCAAGAAAAATGATTAGGCACGCATTTATTGAATTAGTGTTGGAAAAGGATTTTGAAAAGATAACTGTTAAAAATATTGTAGAAAAAGCTGAAATAAGTAGAGGGACATTTTATGCCCATTACGCGGATATCTTAGCTGTCATCGAAGAAATTGAAAATGAAATCATGGGGAAAATGTTGGAGTATCTCAATGATTTTAGAGCCATCGAATTAATTCAAAATCCTATGCCATTTTTACTTAAAATGAACGACTTTTTACAGCAAGATATTGAATTTTATCGAAAGTTAGTTTTTGTACAACAGGCACCTTGCTTTGTAGTGAAACTAAAAGACGTTCTTGTAGAGAAAATAATGAGTTATAAAGAAACAATTCAATCCGAACAAGAACGTCAAGAATTTATGTTACGTGTTCATTTTTTAGTAGGTGGGCAAATGTCGGTGTATCAGGACTGGTTAGCAGGAAAAATCGTCTGTTCTTTAAAAGAGCTAACAGAGTCTGTTAGCGAAATTATGATTCAGGGCTTTCAAACTTATACTTTGAAATAAAATGCTATACATATCAGGAAAGAAGCTGTGAGTGCAGCTTCTTTTAAGTTGTATTAGCAACTTGAGATTTATTTGGATTAAATCCATTAAAGTCGTCGAATTTCCAATTTATGTTTATCTTTTTGTAGTGGTAATTCTCATCGGGTCATTTTTCAAAGCGTTGCTAAAATTTCCTTTGCAATTTCATCAAGTTCTTCTGCAAGCTCAACTTCTGTAGGGGTTTCGGCCACCCTCGTTAAATATTCTTTAAACTGCTCTCTTGACTCTAATGGCAATTCAATAACTAAAAAGTGAAGAATAAACCACTTCCAGTTATCATCATCTGAAGATAAAACAGCATGTACATGGGGGACAATTTCTTTAGGGAAAGTTAACAGAATTTCCAATATACCGGGTGCAACTGGCCAGTTCATATCCTGCGTAAATACGAGTAGCTCAGGCAATAAAGACACTAGTATATTGCTATCCAGTTTTTTAATTTCTTCAACCTTATCGACATCATGTTTATTTCTTGGGAGGAAAACTTCAAACTCTTCCAAATTCAGCACTCCTTCGGTTCTTGTACATAGCAATTATTATTGCACTCGGCTACACCGTTAACTGGGAGCTATAACGCAGTTAATTAATCAACCATTTCCCAAAATTGAGAGGCCGCTTTGGAAACTTGTTGGCCCTTTAATTTAACTAATACAGGCTCTAGATGAAAATCAAATTGTTTCAATTCAAAAAGCGTTGTATGTTCTAAAAATGGTGATGTGTAATCCATTCTTGGAATAACGGATAATCCTAATCCTCTACTAACAAGCGCCTCAACCATCCTCAAATCTTTACACTCAATAATGATATTTGGCTTAACCTGATGTTCATCAAACACTTTGAAGAGGTCTTCATGAAAGGAGAGGCCTTCCATTGATCCTAGCATTATGAATGGAAACTGGGCAATCTGTTCAATCGTCACATGCTGTGCTGAAAAAGATGTTGCCCAACTTTTAGGGATAATCACAGCGGTTGGATGTTCTTTTAATTTTTTCATCTCATACTGTTCGTTATTGCCCAAGCGTAAAAGTAAGGCAACATCAATCTCTCTTTGCTCGAGTCTTTTTAATAATTCTTCTGAATTCCCTGTTACTATATTCATCTTAACATTCGGATATTGTGTTCTAAACATACTGACATAGTCAATAAGCATGTTCGAACATGAAGATGATACACCAATACTTACTGTTCCTCCTATACCTTGTTCAATTTCTTGAATTCTCTGCTTTACATCTTGCATTTGCATTAGCATTTGATTGGCATATTGATATAGTATTTCACCTGTTTCTGTCAGCTCCCATTTTTGACGATACCGATGAATTAATGTTGTGCCTAAATCATTTTCAAGCTTTTTTAACAACTGACTAAGCGGTGGTTGCGCAATATGTAGCACTTCTGCTGCTTTCGAAATACTTCCTTGTTTCACAATTTCTTTGAAGTAATATAGTTGTCGAAAATCCATTTCATCTCTCCGTTATATGTTTTTTAATATGATTAGTTTATCATATATATATTTTTCATATCTTGAATTTGGCATTATAATTCTATATATAGTGCTTATATTAAATAGGAAGTGAGAGATATGATGAATCATCAGATTAAAACCTTGAAGCGTATCATTTTGTACGTGCTCGGGTTATTTTTTATGTCGATTGGTATTAGCCTGTCGATTCAAGCAGGATTTGGCGTATCGCCTGTATCATCTTTAGCATATGCAAGTACACTAACGACTGGTTTATCGGTTGGTGTGACAATGGCACTTGCAAATGTTTTGTACATTATTATTCAAGTAATATTAAGTAAACGAATGGCGTTAACTGAATTTGCAGGTCAATTCATAATTTCGTTTTTATTTGGGTTCTTAATGGATGCAGCGCTCTCTGTTGTACAACTTTTCCCTACACCTGAAACAATCTTTACTCGAATTGTATTTTTAATTATTAGCTTATTTGTTATAGCAGTCGGCTTAATGGGCTATACAACTGCCAAACTTCCATTAATGCCGTACGATGCGTTAACTTACGCAATTAGTGGAAAATTTAAAATAAAATTTGGTAGAGCAAAAATTTCTATCGATTTAATAAATATTTGTGTGGCTGGTGGAATCTGTGTAATTTTCATTCATTCATTAGGCTCAATAGGAATCGGTACACTTATTGCCGCCTATTTTATCGGCAAAATTTTAGGTTGGATACTACCAAAATATCAACAACCTCTTCAACAATGGATATTTAAAGCAGAGAGGACTTCCCATGGATTTATACAGGAAAAGGAGAACGTGTAATTGTAGATGTACATTTAGCAAATAGGCAAAGGATGGATGCGGGAGGAAGGTCGATAAACTATGATGCCTTGAGCCCTTGTAATTATTCATTTATAAAATTAATATCCAATAGTTCAGGCACCTATAGTTTGCATCTTCACCATTTGTTTCTTATTAATTTTGAACGCTTTGATTTGCGACTATATCTTTTTTCATATCACTCTTTTTTGTATAGTATGAAAACAAAAAACATCCCCCTATTGCTATGACACTCCCTATCCCTTGTATCCAACTCATTTTTTCACCTAATAGTAGAAAAGCTAAAATGGCAGTAAATATTGGATTAAAATTTAGGAAAACGCCTGATGTTGTTGAACCTATATTGTAAACACACATATTCCAAAATAGCATACATACGACTGTTGCTAATACGCCTGTATAAAGAAGCCCACAAATGAAAGAAGTATCTATATGGGAAACAGTAAATCTAGGTATGCTTATTGGTAAAAGCATTATTAGTCCAAAAATAGCTGAGTATAAAGTAGACATTAAAGCCGAAGTTTTGGCCATAGCCCACTTACTACAAATTGTATAAATTCCCCATATACATACTGCAGCAAGCATCCACAAATCTCCTGTATTAAACTTCAATGATAACAAGTAGTCTATTTTCCCTTTTGATAGTACAAGAATGACACCACAAAAGGAAACACTCATTGCAACAATTTGTAGCATATTCAATTTCTCTTTCAAAAATATAGCTGAACAAGCAGCGATGGAAATCATATTTAAAGTTGATATTAAGCCAACATTTGTTGCAGTTGTCTGCTCTAATGCTAAAAACTGTAGAAGGTTAAATAGAACAACACCTGTTAACCCCATTAAAACTAAAGGAAGTATTGCATTTTTTGGAGGCAAAATCTTTTTTTCTTTCCACCATACAATAGGCACAAGACAAATGACAGCGATCATCCATCTCAAAGTCGTCAGGGTGATAGGTGAAGCATGTTCAACAAGCGTTTTACTAACAACAAAACTTCCTGCCCATAATAAACAAGTTGAAAGTAACAAAACATAATACTTCTTCACCTTTTATTCCCCCTTCTTCCAAACAGATTTATTCTTCTACAGGTTCTTTAGGACCTTGCAACTCTAATTGATAAAAATCTAAATCTAGCCAACTATTAAATTTAAAACCTGCTTTTTTAATAGTACCTGAATAGACAAAGCCAAAGTTTTTATGCATATCAATGCTTTTCTCATTTTGAGCATCAATTCCAGCAATTAATGTCATGTATTCTCTTTCTGTTGCAATAGCTATTAATTCTTTAAGCAATGCCTTTCCAATTCCATTTTTTCTATAGTTTTTATCTACATAAATAGAATGCTCAATCGAATATTTATAAGCTGGCCACGCTCTAAAAGGACCAAATGTCGCAAAGCCTACCACTTTTTTATCTAGCTCATATACGAGTATGGGATTTCCCTCCTGCATCTTTTGGTCATACCAACTTTGTCTATTTTCCAGAGTTTGGGGTTTATATGTGTATACAGCAGTCGTATGGAGAATTGCATCATTATAAATGTTTAAAATGTCCATTAAGTCCTTTGGCGTTGCTTCTCTTATCATGTTTTTTCTCCCTTTCTTTTTCGCTTTATTTGTAATCCTCCTTTTATATTAAATCTCTTCATTCATAAGGTAAAATTGAACTTTTTATCCCCTTGCTATAGACTAAAGTTATAGCAAGAAAAGAAGAGTGGGTGAGGAAATGACATTTCAGCAATTTCGTTATCTTGTAGAGATTGCCAAACATAATTCAATTAGTAAAGCCGCTTCAGCACTTTTCGTAACACAACCTAGTATTAGTAAATCAGTGCGTGATTTGGAAGCAGAGCTAGGGATTACAATTTTAGATCGAACGAACAAAGGGGTAGTGTTTACAAAGGAAGGAACTGAATTATTGTTTTATGCGAAAATGCTACTGGAACAAACGGAGGCTGTTAAACATCATTTTGATAAAGACAAGAAAATGGGCCTAACGAAGTTTTCTATTTCATCACAACATTATGGCTTTGCAATTGAAGCTGTTGCGAATTTAATGGAGCATTTTAAAGAACGAAAATATGAGCTGGCAGTTCGTGAAGGTAAATCTACAGACGTTATTGATGACATCTATTCAAGCAGAAGTATTATTGGTATTTTATCTGTAAGCGAATTAAATAAACACTTTTTTGACCGTCATTTCATTTCCAAAGCTTTACTATTTACTCCACTGACTTCATTGAAGCAGCACGTCTTTTTACGCAAAGAACATCCTTTAGCTCATTTTCAAACGATTACATTTGAACAATTACGAGACTATCCTTATTTAAGCTACCAGCAGGATGATATGCTTTTACATTTTGCAGAAGAAACACTCCATGTCAATAATATTGAAAAGCTAGTCTATGTAACAGATCGTGGCACGATGAATAACCTATTGTCTAATACGAATGGATATAACCTTGGAACAGGGTGCATCGTGAATAATTATATGAATCCCAACGTCATCTCGATTCCGTTAGAAGAAAGTCATCTAATTCAAGTAGGATACGTGAAGCGAAATGATGTATTTTTGCCAGAAGAGCTTCTAATATATCTCGACTTTGTAAAATTAGCATTGGAAAAATCGATGCCTAAAGAAAATTAAAACGCTCTTTCTTTTACTGAAAGAGCGCTATGATGCGTAGTAAAGCCCCAGTCAAACATTCATTAATCTAAAAAAAGAGCTGCACATGCAACTCAGTTTTTTTATAAGATAGTGCCCAGCTGTTTGAATAAAAATATCAGTAGCTTGTTAAAAATACTTTTCCATTCGTTTTTTTAGTCGATTCAACTGCGTCAATCGCCTTGTTAAAATCCGACAAGTCATACTTCGAATCGACCATTTTTAAACGTAATTTTTTTCCTTCTATTAGCTTTATCAAATGATTAAAAGTTTCTTGCCATTTACTTGTTGAGACATTTTTATTCCAATGCCGTAAATGAAATATATTCGCATTCACTTTTGCTTGATTGACAATAGCTGCCCAATTTACTTGTATCCCAGATAAAAGACCAATAGTTAAAAATTGACCATTAGGGTGGACACTGAAAGCTAATTCATTGCCATCTGTACCTCCAATAGAATCGATTGCAGCATCTGCCCCCATTCCGTTTGTTAATTCCATAACGGTTTCAATTAGAGCACTTTTTGAGGTATCAATTACAGCAGAAGCTCCAAGTTGAAGTAGTTCCTCTGTATAGTCATTATTTCTTGTCACTGCAATCAATTGAAAACCCAAAATATTAGCAAATTGCGCAATAACATGTCCAATAGCAGAACCACATGCATTCACTAATAAAACATCATTTGGTTTTAACTTTAAAACTTCCGAACAAACCACCCACGCAGTAACTGGATTGATATACATTTGGGCAGCTGTAAAATCATCAATAGAATCAGGTATAGGAACGACAAATTCTGCCGAAGTCTTTACAACCTCTTGCCATGTACCTTCCCCTCGTAAAGGTAATACTCGTTTACCAATAAGATTTTTCGAAACAAAAGGACCTACATCTTCTACAATCCCAACTCCTTCATAACCAGGAATGTTAGGTAATGAAATACGATGGGCATACGATCCTCTAATTGGAATTAAATCAGAAGGATTAATAGGTCGAACCAACATTCTTACAAGCACTTCATTATCTTTAGGTCGTTCAATCGTTTTATATTCAATTGTTAACACTTCTTTAGGACAGCCAAATTCGTTGAATTCAATATACTTTGCATCCATATTATTAAGGCTCCTTACATTTTGAAAAAGTTTGAGTACAATAGATTCTTTTAAGACCAGTCTATTTTAGCAAGTTAAGCTTGTTTCGTAGACATCGCTTTAAATTTCTGTAGTTTCATAAAGACGGGTTAGCCTCTTCTCTTTTCGTACTTCTAACACTTGTGGTATAAAAATACCTAATAAAATACAAACAATTCCAAGCCATTGCAAAGGAGAAACGACTTCATGAACAAGAGTAATAGACGCGATAACCGCCGTTGGTAGTTCGACAGCTCCTAAAATTGTTCCAAGGCCTGTCCCGACTTTTGGTATACCAGTGGAAAAACAAATGACTGGTATTACGACACCAAAGAAGCCTAGGATTAATGCATATTTCCATAATCCAGCCTGCAGTGTACCATCAATCAAGTAAGTCGGGGGGAAAACTAAGCAAACAAATAGTGTTGCACTCGTTGTCATTAGAAAGCTTTTTGAATAGATTGGTACTTCGGTGGAAACACGTCCACTTGCAAATATATAGAGAGAAAAGGTTATAGCTGCTAGTAACCCAAATATTATTCCTTTAATAGATAATTGCTGCCCTAATCCTTCAAATACCCCTCCAGCAAACAACGTTCCTACAAATAAGATAATAATCGAAATGACCTTTTCACGACTTGGAACAGTTTTATTAGCAATTGCTTCAATTAGAACACCCATCCATGTGAATTGAAATAACAACACAATAGCAATAGATGCAGGTAGTTCTTTTACAGATAGCCCGTAAAAAATACTTGTTAAACTCATTGTTATCCCAACTGCTAACAGTGATAATATATTTTTAAAAGATACTTTATGACGTGAAAAACAAATAACGAGTAATAATAGTCCAAACCAGCCAAATACATACTGTCCACCTAAAAGTTCAGGAAAGGTAAATCCGTTTGAAAATCCAACTTTTAGAATGGAAGATAGGACCCCATAGCTACAGGCACCTAATAAAACCACTAAAGAAAACTTCAATTTTTCCAAAAAAAATCCCTCCAAAAAATAAAAAATCTCGTCGTCTATAAATAGACGACGAGCGAATGAAACAGAGCTAAAACTCTACAAAATTCCGCCACTCACGAACTCATGAATGTTTGCTTATAAAATTAGGACAATTATATTCAAATATTTTCTAAGTGTCAACACTATTTGAGTTTTTTTGCACAATAGCTTTAGAATAATAATTGGTTAACAAGTTTCATTAAACTTTTATGATTAGTTAAAGGAACCATGTTTAACTAATACACTTAAGTACATTCTTAGTACTAAAGAGACCAATAAAATGCGCCTTAATTCAAAATATCAACTAGTACCTTTCTTAATAAAATATTTTCTAGAATCTTCTCTCATTTTTTCTGATAACACTGAATCGAGCTCCTGATTCAACCAATCAAGTGTCTTTTTTTGAAGAAACACACGCATTTGATTTTCTGCTTCTAACATAACCATGTTAATCGTACAAGTAGAGTTAGTTGTACATGATTGGCATTTCTCATCGTCTTGATACATCACATTATTTTTTAAAATATTTTTACATTGAAAAATTGGTTTGATACCTTCAACTGCCCTAATAACATCCCAAAAAGATATATTACTTGCTTCCTTTGCTAGTTTATAACCCCCATTCACCCCTGGAACAGAGATTACAATGCCAGCCTTTGATAACTTACTGAAAACTTTCGATAAATAGGTTTCTGATAACCCTTGAAATTCTGCTAAATCTTTAATTCCAATCGTTTCATCAGAAGGTATATCGATCAAATACACCAAACTGTGTAAAGCATATTCCACCATTACACTATATTTCATATTTATTCACCTACTCCTATAAGAAGATATTTTAATATTTCACATAGAAAAAAACAATAAGTCCACATCATTGACGGAAAAAGAAAAAAGCTATATATTAATTACGGATAAATATTATCCACGATTATTATTATCTACAATCAATATTGTATAGGAAATTTTAGGAGGAAAACAACTTTGAGTAAACTTTTGGTCATCAATGCACATCCTGAATTCGATTCTACAACTTCCGTTAGTTTAAATGCCTTACGTAATTTTATGAACTTTTATAGAGAAGAAAATTCTAATGAAGAAATCATTGAGCAAATAAATTTATATGACGATTATATTCCTCAGTTGGATAAAACTATTTTCGACGCTTGGAATAAACAAGCAAACAAAGAGGAGCTAACTGATGAACAATTAAATGCTATCACACGTATGAATGAGTTAGTCCAACAATTTAAAAGTGCCAATAAATATGTCATTGCTTATCCATTGCACAACTTCAATGTACCTTCAAAATTGAAAGATTATATGGATAATATTTTGATTGCTCGAGAAACATTTAAATATACTGAAAACGGTTCAGTTGGATTGTTAAATGACGGTAGGAGTATGGTTATTATCCAAGGAAGTGGTTCTATTTATACTAATAACGATTGGTATACAGAAGTAGAGTACTCCCATAAATATTTGAAATCTATGTTTAATTTTATGGGCTTAGAAGATTATAAAATTATGCGTGTTCAAGGATCCTCTATAATAAATCGGGAAGAACTTTTGAAAAATACTGCAAAAGAAGCCCAGCAATTAGCGTCCCAATTAGCTAATAAATAAAGAAATGAAAAAGGGAAGAAAGCGATATTTTCCGCTTCTTCCCTTTTTACTACTATATTCTGGCTTTGGGACCTCATTGGTGGAATAAGAAAAATTAGTCTTGATAGCAAGTCTCATAATCATCTTTCATTAACAAGCTTTTACAAGCCAACCCATTTTCATGATAAATTTCTTTTTCAACTTTTAATTCGATACTTCTATTTGAATTCGGAAAATTAGGTTCATCATTAAGAATGTACAGGGTATCTGTATCGAGCCACTTCATAGCAAAATTACTTTTTGCATCACTATAATAAATAATTTGTACTTTATCATTCACAATATTATTTGTAATTTCCACCCATACATTAACACCACCTGCTGCACCACCAAATGGCTCGTAATAAGCATTAGCAGTATACTTTTCTGTAGGGGATATAACAGGTCCGGGTCCCTTTTGGACGAATTCTCTGTCTATTTCACTAAATGTAAAAAAATATGTTTCATATAGATAAATGGACGAAACTAAAGCAATCCCAGATAGCGTTGCCAACAGCATTTTTTTAGGAAAAGGTTTCTTTTTAATGAAGGCAATTATTATGTTAGTACATAAAATTAAAAATAAAATAATAGTTATAAATGCAATTAAGAGACCGAATAAAATTAAAATAAAAATCCTCCTTTCTTAAGCTCAAACACAATCATTTCATATAATAATTCCTTCAATATCCCACCTTATAACAACTCTTCTATTTACATTTCTCCATTTTCCCTTTTCAGCTAACTTACCTCGTTAACACAAGAAGCGATTGCTCTAATTGAACAATCGCACTCCGTTAAATGAAATGTTACTTAAGTATTCGGTAACGTATTCCTGAGAGATCCTTACTAATTTATCTTATATAATAGTTTTCAAAATCGTTAAGATAATGCCTATGAAAAATCCGCATACAGCTCCATTCACTCGTATCCATTGTAGATCCTTACCAATGTTATTTTCCATCATATTAATAAGTGTTTCGTTATCCAATTTTTCCAGATTTTCTTTCACAAGAACGCCTATTTTTGAATGGTTCTTATCAAGGTAGTATATAATTTGATTTTGAATCCAATTTTCAATACTTTCCATTTTCTTAGGTGTTTCTAGTATGTTATTTATAAAGCTTCGAATAAATGAAATGATATACCTTTCAATAAATTCTTCATCTTCAGCTAGAACTATCAACTTTTTCTGTAGTTGCTTTAGAATCTCAGTAATTTGATCTATCGAGCTCCAATTGTTTACTTGTGTATCCTTCCAATTATTAATTTCAACCATTAATTCTTCCTTATCAGGTAAGCCTTCTAACTCTTCGCGAATTCGGGAAAGAATCAAATGCCTATATGGGTTATCCTCTCTTTGTAAAAGAGTGATTCTTTTAAGAATAAATGGTTGAAGCATATTCCCTAGCTTTTCCTCATTTACTAAATTGCGAAAAGAACTAATAGCCAACTTTAAAAAACCCTCTGCTTCGATATTATCAAGTAATTGTTTGGCTATTACTCCTATTTTTTGCTTTGTCTCTTCTTTTGATATCCACTTTTCGATTTCAGTCAAGCTATAGTTCAAAGTTTTTTCATCTAATTTTTCGTTTAGTGCTAGGGTAATCGTAGATTGAAGAATTTTTTCTACTTTTAAAGCGTGAAGATATTCCTTTACCTCTTTTTCAATAGACGGAGCTATTTTTTCTAAATTTGCAAAGCTGATTATCTCCTTAAGAATCGAACTAATTCTTCTTTTCAAAGTTGCTGCTGACAATTCTTTCTCAGCAATTTGTAGGAGTTTATCTGCAAATTGAATTTGTTTGATTTTCTCTATAATACTTTCTTTAGTCAGCCAATCTTTTTCAAGCATAGATATAAGAGCTTTAATCATTCTATCTCGGTTTTTTGGAAGCAATGCCGTATGTGGAATGGGGATACCCAGAGGATGTCGAAAAAGAGCTGTAACAGCAAACCAATCTGCCAGTCCACCAACTAGTCCTGCCTCAAATCCACCTTGCAATAATCGACCCATAAAGGTCTCTTGAAAAGGAATCGTTATAAGAAAACCTGCACCCATAACGCCTAAAGAAATTTTCGCTAAATAATTTGATTTTTTTCCGTTTTTCATCAATGTAATCAACCTTTTAAATTATTCTTGATACAAATTTGTTTTAATTAAATTTTGAATTTTATTATTTACATTTGTCGTTTTTTCCTCTGTTTTTAAAAACCGCACTTACTTATGATATTGTTCACCGAAACTAATATTAAATTCTTTATAAAAATAAAATTTTATAACGTCAATTATTCAAAAGAGTATCTCTAGCCGAGTTCAAAAAAGCTTCGATGGCAGGCGAAATCCATTTCTCTTCATGCCAAAACATTTGGGTTGCAAATGATGTGGCTGTCAAATCCCACGGCAACGGGACCAATTCTCCCCTACTTACTTCTGCTGTCACGGCCATTTCAGGCAATATGGCAATGCCCATTCCTATTATCGTACATTGTTTAATCGCCTCGGCGCTGTTAAATTCTAATTCGGTAATTCCACCCATGCCTTTTTGCGAAAGACTTCGTTCAAAAAACGTGCGATAGGAGCATCCCTTCTCCGTCAACAAAAAGGTCTCACCATTAAAATCTCCAATAACTAACTCAGTACGTGCAGCCAAAGGATGATCAGGTGATGCCAATAAATAAAAGGGCTCATCCAGCATTTTTTCTCCGCAAAATCCTATTTCACCCTTGTCCTCATCCAGCATAAAAATAATATCCGCGTCCCCTTCCCGCAAGCTCTGTTTAAGGTTCGAATGAGCAAGCGGCCGAAACATAAGTCGAATTCCTGGATAGCGTAAGCGAAAGCGGCGTAGTACTGCTGGAAGCCGATACGCGCACAATGTTTCATCCGCACTGATGATCACCGTACCCGTCACCTCGCCAGATTGCTTAACGGCATGCTGCGCTTCTTCAAGTTCACTCAATATGTCTGCTACATAGCCGAGAAAACGTCTCCCTGCATCTGTCAGAATCACTTTTTTACCTAGTCTGTCCACTAGCTTGACACCTAGTTCTTCCTCCAATGCCTTCATCTGCATCGTAACCGTTGAGGGGACATAGTTTTGCACTTCTGCAGCGCGGCTAAAATTGAGTGTGGAAGCAAGCGTATAAAAGGTCTTTAGTTGGCGTAATTCCATCTTACCTACCACCCCTTAGTTCAAAAATAATGAACGTTCTATTCAAAAACGTTTCTTTGACTTAACAATAGCACCATCGTACAGTTATCACAAGAAAGGCAATCCATCTTTAACTATGAAAAGGAGTTTTTTACATGAAAGATTATGAACTTTACGAACTAGGTGATGTTCTGTTGCAATCTGGTGACACTCTGCCAAATGCCATTCTCGCCTACAAAACATACGGAACACTAAATGCAGAAAAAAATAATGTAATTGTTTATCCTACCTGGTTTGCAGGTCTACATACCGATAATGAATGGCTAATCGGAACTGGCAAGGCACTGGATCCAGAAAAGTATTTCATCATCATACCAAATATGCTTGGTAATGGATTATCCTCTTCACCAAGCAATACGCCACCACCTTATCATAAATCGAATTTTCCACTAATTTCGATTTATGATAACGTGCGACTACAGCATCAATTGGTTACTCAAAAGTTTGGTATTACAAAAATTGCACTCGTTGTTGGCTGGTCACTAGGTGCTGTGCAGACCTTTCAATGGGGAGCAAGTTATCCCGATATGATCGAACGAATCGCTCCATTCGGTGGTACTGCCATGACCCGACCACATGCAAAGGTTGTATTTGAAGGAATGATTGCTGCCCTTCAGGCTGATTCTAACTGGAAGAATGGCTTTTACACACAGCAACCTACAGCAGGATTGGCAGCCATGGGGCGAGTCTATGCAGCTTGGGGCTTCTCGCAGGCTTATTATTTGGAACAGCTTTATCAGCAAGAAGGCTACCAAACACTCGAGGAATACCTTGTAGACTACTGGGATCAAGTGTTTTTGACCTTTGATGCCAATGACCTGATCACCATGTTACGTACCGGAATGACTGGCAATATTTGTGCAAATCCAGCATATGACGGCGATTTTGAACTTGCTTTAAGTAAAATTACAGCACGGGCGTTGGTCATGCCAGGAAGTACAGATCTTTTCTTTCCCCCCCAGGACAACAAATATGAGGTACAACAAATGCCAAATGCCCACTTTCTCCCGATTGAATCGAAGTGGGGGCATTGCGCAGGAATTGGACAGCATGATCCAGATTCCGTATTTATAGATAAAAACCTAAAAATGTTACTACTTGAATAAAATCTTCAAACACTTGATTTTCCCTTGCATGGGAAGCTGTCTACTTCCATTATGTTATAGATTGAGAGTGATATTTTAAAAAAATCAGTATGTTTACTAGGCCATGTAAAGTATTCTTAAAAACATTCACTATTATGATCAGATTGGAACTTTGCTTGTACAGCCTGTGTTGCTTTAGCAAAATAGATTGTGAAAAATAACTATCAGATTTAGGAAAACGAACTTGGTAGGGAAATATATTTACCATTATCTACAACAGAAGAAGCACTATTACTGGAAATACAAATTCCAATTGCAAATAGATAACTAGAGGAGGAGTGGTGGTTGAGCTGGGCAATTGGCAGATGCAAAAGGATCGAGATTCACAATTTGTCTCGGATTGCTTTTACAGGGACTAACGCTTATTGTGTTCGCTATAGCTGGAGTCAATCTCTTTGTCTTGATCTTCGTTTTAATGATTTTTATGTTAGCAACATGGAGTATTTCCCCTGCCCAACAGCTTTTTCTAGTCACTCTAGTGCCTCGAAATCCGGACATTGCCCTAAGCGTAAATACGTCCTTTATTCAATTTGGCTTTGCGCTTGGATCTGGATTAGGTGGGCTTGTCATCAGTCGTACCTCTATTCTAACTTTGAATTGGGTTGGTTTGGGTGCTGTAAGCATCGCTTTACTTCTTGCCATCTTGCTTTTTAAAAAAATGAATAGTGGAATTAAAACTACTATTCATCTCTAAAGAAAATGAAATAGCCCCAATATGCCTACACCCTTCCTTTATATTGAAATACCAGGTTAATCATCGGCATATTCAAATATAGGTAGGGTGTTTTTATAATAGCAGAAATTTTAATATTTCAATCCTCTGGCGGTCAACTTTTCACACCACGCATTTCAATGTAAATGCAACTATGTACTTTTTCAATTAACACCCCCATTTTTACACGAGCAATTATTGTTGCAACGATTGAATCTTAAAGATTTTTTGTGTAATAATATCTTTTACCCGTTAGCGGATAATCATGAAGTACAAATTCTTCTTTATAGCCTAGCTTGACGTAAAAATCAGGTGCTTGAAAACTAAACGTATTGAGGAAGGCGTATTTGCATCCTCTATTAATAGCAATCTTCTCAACTTTCCTCATCAATTCAGTACCAATATGCTGACCTCGCAGTTCTTCACTTACCCATAAATACTCTACTTCTAACCAATTTCCATGTGTCTCACCAATTAAACCTGCAACTCTATTTCCTTCTTCATCCTCTACAAATAGACCAATATCTTTTACTAACTTATCTTCAATGTTCTCAAGATTGTATTTTAATAACTGTTGAAAAATATGTTCTTTTTCCTCTTTCGTAACCTTTTCTGATTCAATGTATTTCATTTTACCGCCTCCTATTTGTGATTCGTTAACTGTTTAAAGAAGAAACTTCTTTTTTAAAATACTCCTGCCGTTTTGCTGCTGTTACAGCCTTCAATGCTAATAACCCTAATAAGAAAAAGGCAATTGAACCTATTAACCCTATAGGACGGATTGACGTTAATTCAGCAGCTAAACCTATTAAAACTGTTAAAGCAACAATGAAACCTGCTTCTATAACACTAAAGATACTTCCGAATCTTCCCATCATCCCTACAGGAACATGATTTTGGTAGAACGTCAAATATCCTGTATTGGCAAACGTTACAGCAAATCCTATTAAAAATACACTAGGTGCTGCACTAAAAAAGCCGTTCGAACTATAAAGTACGAGATAACCTATTGATGTAAAAATGGTACCAATACCTATTAATAGATTAACTGCCAGTTGTTTCGAAAATACTGAATTAATAATTGATCCAATTATTATGCCAGCTCCAAAAATACTTAATAAAAACCCATAATTGGTGTCTGATATTAAAAGTACACCTTTAGCAAAGGCTGCCTCGAGAGAATCTATTGCAGTCATGAATATCGTAGTACCACTAAATAATAAATATATCTTTGTGATATAGGTATTGCCCTTACTGAAATTAATAACAACCCGAAAATCATTTTTTATTAAATCCCATGTAAATCTTTGCACTTCTGTTTCTTTGAGTTTTGTTTCAACATTAGGTAGCATCATTATAATTAGTGCTGAAAAAAATAAAGCGACTGCATTGATATGGATGGCGGTATATGGGGTAGCCATCCAAAATAAAATCCCAGCAATGGCAGGGCCTATTAGTGAACCACAAGAGTTGATAAAACTACGTAGTGCATTAAAACGTTGCCGATCTTTTTCTGGTATTAGTTTCGTCATGTAAACCATAGAGGTAGGTTGAAAAATAGCACTTCCCATATTAATGATAAACGCTAGTACATACACGTAAATAAATGAAGGTAAAAAAGGTATTAACGCAATACAGATTGCTCTGAAAATATCTAAACCCATCATTAGAAGCCGTGTATTAACCCGATCAATTAAGCTTCCTGCCCAAGCATTCGAACAAATCGTTGCAATAGGGCCGAGTATATATAAAAAAGCAATTGCAAGTGGGGAACCTGTTTCATTCAATAGAATTAAATTCAGTGCGATTAGGTAAACCCAAGCACCGACATTTGAAATACCTATTCCCCCTAATAGTATTAAAGGATATTTCCATCTGGACATCATCACCACTCCTATTTTATTTGTTGTTAAACAAAATAAAAAAACTCACCCCCAAGATTTTTATCTTGGGGGCGAGTCATATCGCGGTGCCACCCCAGTTCATTTCTACATTGCTGCAGAAGCCTTATCAAGTACAGCTGTGTGAATAAGTCACCAGCGATACTCTATCTCGTTAACGTGAGAAGACGTTGCATCATCATTGTTCCTAAACAAATCCAATGCACAGCTCCAAGGCTTGTTTCAACACATTTCCTATCCCTCTTTTTCAGCTTCCAGAGGTCTCTTTAGATAGTACGCATGTTTACTCTTCTTTTCATAGCTTTTTATATGTAATTTTGTAAATCTTATACTATTTTAAATCGAAATTCAATACAAAAACGGCTATTTATTATTAAAACCCAACTTATTTATTTTTATTGAACTAATATGCTTCTTCCGTGTTAGTTCAATAAGAAACTATCCCATATTTTTTCATCAACCCTAAAAAAACCTTCGTGCGAACATGCTGCTAGTAAACATTGATCATCTTGATAAAACATTAAATCCTCAGGTAATTCCGGTGTAATCCACCCAAAAAGTGAGTCGCTACGTTGCTTTAGAAATTGTGTGGTAACGTTATTTAAATGAAAATAATAAACATATGCTGTACCTTCACCCAGCACTGTTGTCTCCCACTTTCTTTGAATTTTTCTTTCGATTATTTGGTCTTTAATTTCTGCTATTAATTCATCAATAAAGGCTAGTCTCAATTGTTCATCATCCATTAATCGACTATTCTCTACGAACGCAAAACGGTTACATCTTGTTGCTAAAAACTCGATAAGATGTTGATATCGTTTTCCTTCAACTTTTTCTGTAATCATTATCAATTTTAAATCCCCCTCATTTTTTGATTGGCTATCACAATACCTTCTTTGCCATCAATAACCAAATTATAGCATTCACTCTAAAATACCATATTTTATAGTAGACTGTGAGCATTACATATTAAGTTGATTGGAGCGGAGGACGGGCGACTCCTGCTGGAACGCACAGTACGTAAGACGCAACAGACCGCGCGTTAGCGAGGGTTGGGCTTACCGTGTGCCCGCGGAAAGCCCCCGTTCGTAGCGAAAATCAACGGCAGGAGACATCACTTCAATATTAATTTTAAATAAAAAAGGACTGTAGACAAACTCGAAAATCTTCGAGTTTGTCTACAGTCTGAGCTTGGTAGTAAAACATACCAAGTTGTTTTCTTTCTTGCGCATTTAGTGAACATAACAGTCGGCTATGAACAAGCACCTTCAACGT
The DNA here is from genome assembly GCF_044754025.1 of Lysinibacillus sp. NPDC093197. Taxonomy (NCBI): domain Bacteria; kingdom Bacillati; phylum Bacillota; class Bacilli; order Caryophanales; family Bacillaceae; genus Lysinibacillus; species Lysinibacillus sp. NPDC093197. The sequence goes on from NZ_JBIVOH010000002.1 coordinate 849,449, forward strand.
GCGCGTTGCTCAAAATTTATTAGTACATTACTTTTGTGTACGTCTTCAGCACATTTTAAATACCTTTTCTCCTCACTTTAAGTGAATGTTCAATGATTAAGTCAAGTAGCTTATGATAAGGAATACCCGCTCCTTGTGCACTTTTTGGTAGCAAACTATTTTTCGTCATCCCTGGTAATGTATTAACTTCCATCACATAAGGGATACCATTTTGAATCATCATGTCGATTCGGGCGTAAACACTACATTTCAATGAATTATAGCAAGTCATAGCAGCTAAAGAGACACGTGCCTGTGTTTCGGGAGGGAGTTGAACTACCTCTTCAATCGTAGCCACATCATTATATTTGGAGGTATAATCAAAAAACTCTCCCTGATGACGAATCGAAATCACCGGTAAAAGCTTTCCATCCAAAATGGAACATGTAATTTCCTCTCCCATAATTAGCTTTTCAATTATCACTTCGGAATCCCATTTGAATACTTCTGCAATTGCTGGCTTTAGTGTTTCTTTATCATAAACAATTTTTACTCCCACACTTGAACCGCCTGAATTAGGTTTTACAACTAGCGGGAAACCCATTTTGTCTAGTTCATCTATTTTTATTTCTTCCATGTTTGTAAGGTGAATCCAATCCGGTGTTTGCACGCCTTCAAAGCGGATGATTTTTTTTGAGATATTTTTATCCATACATAAGCTGCTGGATAGGATGCTACTCCCTGTATATGGAACTCCCATAGTTTCAAGAGTACCTTGAATAGTGCCATCCTCACCGAATTTGCCATGCAGCGCCAGTAGTGCAATGTCAAGATTGTTTACCTTTTCCACTAATTCTTCTTTGTTCTCTATGTGAATCGGTACAATTTCATACTTATGTTTATCTAAATGTGCGATCATTTCTTCACCTGTCATAATCGAAACTTGTTTCTCAGAAGAAATTCCTCCCATAATTATGCCAACTCTCATTTTTCTAGCCCCCCATAATTATTTTTTAACGTTTCCCCAATGATTTTTATGCCCTGAATAATCTCTCTTTCATTCAACCGAGAAAATCCTAATCGTAAAGTATGGTTTCCACTGCTGTCCGTATGAAAAACATTTCCTGGTATGAAAACAACGCCTCTTTGATAACATTTTTCTAAAAGCTTTCGTGAATCAATGTGGTCTTCAAGTTCTATAAAAATGTGAAGTCCTCCGTCACCCGTTATTCGTTTGAAAGGAATAAATTGCTTACAATAATGAACGGTTAATTCATACTTTTTCTTATAGACAGATTTAGCTTTTTTTATATACTTCTCAAAGTATCCATCAATCAAATATTGATATAACACAGCTTGATCTAATGTGGACGTATGAATTGTTCGAGCTCTTTTCATACTTTCTAAGTAATTAATTAAATCTTTATCTGCCAATATCCAGCCAATCCGTAAACCAGGAAAAAGAATTTTAGAAAAGCTGCTAATATAAATAACATTATTACCTTGTCCGGCGAAGGACGCCAATGATGCGAGATGTGACCCTGAATAACGTAATTCTTCATTAAATCCATTTTCAATGATAGGAAGCTGATATGCAGAAAACAAATCCATGATTTCTTTCCTTTTTTTTGAAGACGTTACGATTCCAGTGGGATTATGGTAGGACGGAATTAAGTACGCAAAATCATATTCTTTTTTTGATAGCATTGTTTCCAGTTGACTAATATTGACACCATCATTATCCATTTCGATTCCTTCAATTTCGAAGCCATGTAATCGAAAGAGCTTAAGAGCAGAGTCATTGGTTGGATTTTCACAAATAACACGACCGCTCTTTTTATTTAAAGATGATAAAATGAGATCCAGACCTTCCGTGAACCCATTGGTAATTAAAATATCTTTATTTCGAGTGTCTACTCCTTTAATTTCCATGTAGCGAAGTAAGTATTCGATAAGTGGTTTATAGCCCTTTGCATATCCATAGTTAAGAACAATATCTCCTTCAATGGACATCCGATTTAAAAAAGCCCGTTTGAAATTTTCTATATCAAAAAGCTTTTCATCGGGTGCGATGCTATTAAACGAAATAATTTCCTTATTCCAGCGTACACCTTGCTTTTTTAGGTCCAATTCATCCGCCAAAAAGGTTTGCTCGTTAACTTTTTCAGTCCAATTTAACTGGATGGATGGGGATTTGATTATCTCAACATGACTGACAAAGTTTCCCTTTCCCTTTACCGCATAGATAAGCCCTTCTTGTTCCAGATCCGCATAAGCTGTTAGAACGGTATTTCGGCTAATTGATAATAAAGAACAGAGTTCACGAGTGGATGGAAGCTTTTGGTGCTCAAGTAAATGCCCGTTCGTTATCATTCTTTTTAAATATTCCTTAAGTTGTATATATACAGGACGACCTTCCGTAATCTTAAAATCGTTAAACACTCCATTCATCTCCTTGCTAACATTTTTACATTCCTGCACTGATTTCAAAAGGTCCACCCAATATGTATTTTTACTGTCTTGTGGTAGCTGAGTGGAACTAACATGTTTTTAAATAGGCAATTGTTCATTTCATTTTAATACAATATATAGAAACTTGAAATTTAAGTAATTATTATTACAGTGTTTCTAGTGAAATTGGAAAAACTTTAATATGCTATTCAGGTTGAACATGATAAATAATTATGGAATTATATCTGACCTTATTCATGATGAAAGACCCTTTCCTTATCCAAGGAAAGCGCCCAATTGTGGAAGATTCAGATTAGTTTTTCCATAAACCGTTTGTGTCTAGGAAAGAATATTTTTTTCAATTCTCATTCTAAAATGGGTCAATAACTTCTTTTAGTTTTATAAATAAGAGAAGCTTTTCTAACAAATCCTTTGGGAGATCATTTTCAACTTGGTATCCCTCGATGATTGCTTTTGTAATACAGCTTCCATATTCAATGATGTTCCCACCATCGACAAATGCATACTCTATCGCACTATATATTGGAACAGCTCTTAAAAATCAATCATTGACAGTTTTAAATGACACTAACTCCAACCACTCGATAGCCTCCCTATGTGTAGTGTATGAGTCAACATATTGGTGCTGGTCTGTTAAATATGAAATAGGCTCGATTCCCATTTAGTGGAATCGAGCCCCTTTTTTTATATCATTTTTCAACTGTTGCTTTATTAAACTAAAGCACCTGAATGTTTAATACCCGAAAATAACGATATACCGTCCTCACATTTGGAAATTAGTGCATTGAGGATTGAATATTTCGTTCCTCACACTCGAAAGGTTCTTCGCATGAGAAAACTTCATGGAAAAATCCCTTATATGGTATATCTTCTTCGAGGCATTTTATACTATATGACAACTCTTCATCACACGCCAGCTCTTCACCGCTGTTCCGCATAACCTCGAAATCATCTATAATATTTTCCATAACAGTAATTTGGATAAATAAGGGCAGATTATTCAACATCGAATCTTCGATTTTGGTTTCAGATGTGTATCCCTCGAGTACTGTTTTAAAATAATCATCCATAAAGTCTTTTCGTTTACCCGCATCTGGTTCGAATTGTATCCAGCCCAATCCAAGCATCCAGGCATTTGCCAAATCATACATATACCAACAGAAACAAGAGTTATCGAAATCAAATACAGTGATTTGCCCGGTATCAAAGTCAATCATATAATTACCATCATTGTAATCAAAATGTACCATACCGTATGACTCAGAGTTCTTGTCCAACCCTTCTAATGCTGTAAGGAGCTCAACCATCTTCTCCTTAAGCAGTGGTAACGTATCCGGTATCAGATTGTCGATATACTCGGCATTGTATTTATCAAAGAAACTATATCGGCGATGAACAGGAGCATAGCCTTTCGACAATTGGTGCAGCTTCCCGAGAACTTTGCCACAGTTATAATAGTATTCCGTAATTGGAACTCCTTCGCGATACTGATAATGATTTTCGACAAGCATTTTTCCCCTAGCCTTTTCAAACAGGCAAACAAAAAAGGTGTGATTATTATGAGTGATCTCTTCCAGTAGATTCCCCTTCCGAGAGCTAATCACATTCGAGACATTACCGCCATGCTCGAATAAATATTGAATATATTCAACTTCTCCCAGCAAATCCTCTCGGCTCCTGTCATTTAAAAAGGCGATTCTGAGTATTTTTGCACTAGCGCCTTCTTTCTCACAGTTATAAACGACATTCCGCCCTCCGTCATGAGCATTAATTAAACTTATTTCATAGCCTTCCAACTCGTACAACTCTGAAACTAGTGGACTTAAATAAGCTTCGTATATTTTAGCAACTTCATTATAGGTCATATATCTTCTCCCTTAGCTCTATATTAGTTAAAAACACTGTTAGTAATAATCTGAAGGATCTGCAACCTTTGTGCATCAGTTCAAAATTAATTAAATTCTGATTACAAAATTTTATAAGCTGATCTTTAAATATTCCAACATCCCCTTTTTCTATTGAAATAATTGACTAACTTTACTTACATTTCTCTACAATCCATCTTTAATGTTAACATAAATACCATTTTTAGAAAAATATGTTTTTTTAATAAGCTGACCTTTTTACCGAAAAAGGCTCAATTCATCTTCAATAATCGCATCTGATTGTGGAAAATGATAAGCATTTTCCTTGTTTAACTATAGCCCTCAGTTACTTCAATAAGTACATACTTTATTCAATAAAGGTAATAATACAATTTATTATGTAAAGACCTTAAAGAGGTGTATTTAGGAACATGAAAAAGAAAATACTCGTTTTACTCCTATCCCTTGCACTAATTACATCTTTTCAAACAACAACTGTTTCATTTTCTGAACCGATGCAGGATTCTAACGAGCTAAGATTAGAGGATATGCTCATGCTCATGCTTACTCCTTATATTGAAAAAGATTTGAATAGCTATTATTATCCGAAGATTTTTAAGGATGTTTCACCACATGTTACTCCATGGAAAATTGAAGTTATTGAAACTAGAAGAGTAAATAATTTTCGTGGCTTTATATTGCAAATTACATTTAAAATTGAACCTACAGATGGTGGTCAGTATATCCCTTTGGGGAAGGACCGAATGACTTATGAAATATCTTATGGACCTGATGTTAAACTGATAAATCACACTCACCTCAAGACGTATAAATATCCACCAGAATAATCTGGGGCATTGGAATAAAGTTTGATTAGAAAAACTTCACAAACCTATATTCAAAAATAAAAGACTCTCCTCTACACAAATATCAGCAAAGGAAAGTCTTATTAAGTAATATCTATGTTGTTCAACCATCGCGCCCGATTGTTGAACAACGAATATAAAACCTTTTTACCACATACCCTCGATATTTAACTTTGATACGGTTCACCGAGATGTGGCTAAGTGAGGTTTTTTACTTTAAATCTATTATTGTGCATTTGCGAATTTCATATAGCCACAACTTCACTTTGACTCAACAAAACGAATACTATTGTGGTAGCTATCTACTACAAGAAGGGATCCTTCAGGTAATACTAAAATGTCCGTTGGGTAGTATAGTGGGCTTTCACTGCCGCTAGTTCCTCCGACAACGGTTGTTACTTTACCATTCGACAAGTAGCGAATGGCATGATTTAAAGTATCTGTAATTAAAAGTCCACCGTCATTTGTAATCGCTAAACCTTTTGGAAAATTAAATTGAGCGGATAACGCTAAGCCATTTTTGTAATCTCCATCAGCATACAAATTAGTAGATTTGGAAATTGTGCTACTTTTAGTAACGTTCCCAGCAACAGTTGAAACTGTATTAGAAGCAAAATCAATATACCGAATAAGCTGATTCCCACTATCGCTTACATACAAGTTCCCTTTTTTGTCTATCACAAGGGCAGAGGGTTCATTAAATTTTGCGTCCACTAGTTTTCCATCTGCAAAATCTCCAGCTAATTCTATTTCTCCTTCTTCTATTTGTGCCACTCTATCGGAATAAGCATTTAACGTGCTAACTTTTCCATTTGTATCAATCTTTCGGATAACGTGGTTTAATGTATCCGCCACATACAACGTTCCATCCTTTGCAACTGCAACATCTTGAGGATTATTAAACCTCGCTTGCATGCCATCTTGATTGCCGATAAAACCATCCCCTGCAACTGTTGCCACGTTACCATCTTTCGTAATCTTACGAATAACATTGTTGTTGGCATCAGCAATGAAAATCGTATCATTTTTATCTACTGCCATTCCCATAGGATTGTTAAATACCGACATTTCTTTCTTGTCATCATGCCAGCCACCTAGAGGGTTACCATGCGTATCGGTATCAAATGTTATGCCCGCATAAGTAGAGACAACGTTACTTTTGATCATTCGTATTGTTTGATTTTTACTATCTGCAACTAAAATAGAACCGTCTGATAGTGAAACAATACTATTTGGCTTACGGAATGAAGTAGCTTCTGCTTTGCCATTTGCACTACTATATTCCCCGTTACCTGCAAAATTAGAGACAGAAACGCCATCCTTCAAATAAGCCGGCAAAACTAATTCATCCTGCCTCGAACTACTTGCAAATACAGTAATTGATGAGAATAATAAAGCCGCCGTTATTGCGGGGGAAACAAATAATTTCATACACTTATTCTTCACTAGATATCCCTTTCTTTCATCATGGAGTAGGAACTAAATCTTCTATAGGATTCTCTGTTTGAAAGTTGATCGTTTTATTGGCTAGAACATTCGAACTTTCATCTAATGCTAAAATTTCTAGTATATAAGACTTTCCTGACTGTAACTCATCGTCAGTAAAATTATAGACATCAATTATTTCATCGTACGTTTTTACTAATTCTCCGTTTAAGTAAACTTCATATATAGTAGCATTAACATAATGAGCCCAGTGTACTTTTATATAATTAGTACCAACACTTAATTCCTCTATAACTAGTTCTGAAACGATAGGTATTTCAACTAGTCGCTCAACAGCATTTTTTATCGCTTCTGTTTTTTCTACTTTTTCACTATCATTTGTTTCATTCATAGCTAGTGCCGCTACTAATCTTTCCCAAGTATCCGGGGTATAGCGTATTGAATTTGTTGGGATGCTAGACTTGGCAATCATTAAATTATGGTCAATAACCGTTATTAATCCAGCTACAGCTAATTTAATAGCTTCTGTTTTCTCTATTTTTTCACTGTTACTTGTCTCTCTCAGTCCTAATGCAAATACTATTCGGCTCCAACTTTCCTCGGTATAACGCTCCGAAGATATGGGAACTGTTGCTTTTGCTTTTGCAAGATTAGTATCTATATCTGATGTAACTGGACCAGGGTTTTCACTTGGTTGTGATGGTGATGTAGGAACAGGAGCTTCTGCTTCTGCTTCTGCTTCTGCTTTTGATTTAGAATCTGATGCCGCTTCTTCTTGTTTCTTCTTTTCTAATTCCAATGCTTTTAATCTTTCTTCTAATGCCTTTCTTTTTTCTTCATCCAGCTTTAGTTGTAGATTTTCTAGTGCTTTTTTTCGCGCAGCTTCTTCCACTGCTTTCTTCTGCTCTTCTTGCTTCCTAAGCTGTTCTTGTAGCTTATTTAAAATATCTTGGTTCTGTTGCTTTAATTGTTCTTGCTTTTGTTTTTCTTCCTCTTGTTTCTTCTTTCTTTCCTCTTCAAGCTTTTGAAGGAGTGCCATTTTTTCTTTTTCTGCATCCGTTAACTGTAGTGGTAGTGTTTTATCCAAATCGAGGTCAAAGTTTATATTGTATTGTTCCTTTAGTTTTTTTATTAATTTTTCAATTTCCTGTTGGCTTATTTTTTTCTGTTGAATAGCTTCATTTACTATATTACCGACAAGGTTTTGTAAGTTTTGGTTAAGTCGATTTATATCTTCTTTATTTAATTGTTGCCCCTGTTGAAGTTCTGCTATATATTGTTCATTCTCTTTATCTATGGCCGCTTTACTCCGAAGTATTGCTTCTATTAAAGTCGGGTCCATATTTGTTATAAGACCATCTAAATCAACGATATTCACATCTCCGCTATTATTTAATAATTGTTGACTTGGAAACACAAAAGTACTATCTCCACTTCCCTGATTATTTGGGCTCACATTAACAATTCCTGATCCAACAAAAACTGAAGAATTACCTGTATTTGGATCAACGCCTACAAAAAAGTTTGTACCTTTCACATTCATTGTAGAAGAGGGCGTTCCTATTTCAAATTTATCTTTTGAATGCTTTAAAGGTGTTACTTTTGCCCAAATGGAACCGTTCCACATTGTTAGCTTAGTGCGTTTATTTTCTTTAGCTTCATCTAAATTAACTATAGAAAATTCCGTATTTTCACTAACAGTAATTTCATCATTCGTATCTGGAATAATTAATCTCAAACTAGCATACGGATTTGTTGAAATTCGATCTCCTTGTTGCAATGTCATGCCCTCATATGCCCGTATTAACTTAACACCAGCACTTTTTTGAATCATAACAGTTCCGCGGACTTCCTCAATTTTAATACTTCTATTGGTTGCCGCTTCCGCATCAATAACGCAATATTTAGAAAAAATAACACACAACATGATGATAGGAATAAACAGAATAAATAGTTTTTTACTATACGATTTTATTTGCATACTTTCCTCCTTAGAAATAATTTTTACTAAATAAAATAGTTTTCCATTAATTTTAACTAATTTCCCCTAACTACAATACTAACAAATGTTAATGTTTGTTAAATAAATTTGATTAACATAAAAGCATTTATATTAAAGTTTATATTTTAACTAAATTAAATAGCCCTACTAAAGACAAATTTCTATACTCATTCAATGCCCTAAATCGCTCTAGTGGATTTACGAAGTATGCTGTAACTTCTGACAATGATATTAAAATATTTTATTCATATTGCTGAAGAAAACTTTACAATGGAATCTAAAAAAAGTCTTAGTTAAAATGATTATCGTATTCCGCTCAAGATGCGTTTCCGAAACTTATGTAATTTCAATGGGCTTAAAAGAACCACCTAGAACACTAACGTTCTAGGTGGTCATATTAAATTAAATATTGAGTCCATTTCTGTTCCGGTTCGTGCAGTTTTATATAGTAGAAACCCACTCGTTTAGCACAAATACTGATCAAAACAAGTGGGTTTCGTTTTTGTTTGAGCATAATTTTTATAAAAGAGATTGATTAACACGCTTCGTTTTTGTAAAACTGCTTCTACAGGTAGGAATGTTCCCAATTAAAAACTACACATGTTGCGGCGTTATCCTTGCAAGCCATACATGTGTAGTTTCTATTTATTTATTGACTATTCTTTCGGTTGCAGCCGACTCGATTTCTCCAATAGCCCAATGGGTAGAAGGGACATCACTAAAGGTAGACATTGGGATGTCTTCTAAAACTGGACGTTCGAATAATTGGTTAAGTACTTTCACAGCTTGTGCACGTGTTAAGGAACCGTTTGGATTAAATGTCGTTTCACTATTACCCGTCATAATTCCCGATTCACTCACTTGTTCGATTGCACTTGCGGCCCAGTGGGTTGATGAAACGTCTGTATAGGATTTGGCTTTTCCAGAGACATGGCAGATTGTTTTTGATGGCTCCTTTACACATCCAGTTTCGAGCCAATGAGTTACTACAGTGGCCATTTGTGCACGTGTAATTGTGCCGTTTGGATTAAATGTCGTTTCCGTTGTGCCATTAAATAAACCTGTTTGCTTCACTACTTCAATCGCATCTTTTGAATGGTGGTAGATTGTATCTTTAAAAGAACTATTCATAGTTGTTGGGATGTCTCCGTTGGTTAAAAAACGCGCTAACATCGTTGCCATTTGTGCACGTGTCACAGGGGCATTTGGTTTGAATGAGCCATCAGGGTACCCCTGGATGTAGGGTGCTAATCGGTTCACTTCTTCATCTTGCACTTCTGAAGTATAAAGTAGACTAAATGTTGAGAAGTGATCTACTTCAAACTGGAACCCTTTCACACCTGGTTCAAATTCAACAATACGTCCTCGTTTTACTTCTGCTGTTCCGTTACTATGCTCAATATAAACGACTAATGATGCTATTTGCTCCTCTGTCGCATCAGCTGGGATTGGTAAAGTGACTATTACTGGTCTACTTTGCAGATTCGTTTTTATTGCGACTGTATCCCCTAATAGGTTAACGGACATTTTATTTGTTATGAAATCTTGTACTTTCTGATTTTGAGCAGCGTTTTCTTCGATTACTTTCCGTTCTGTTTGCTCAATAGGAGCGATTCGGAAAAATAGATTGTCTGTAAAATCATTTAATGATGTATGTGGAACACGTATTGTGGCGTTTGCTAATTGAATGAACAAGTCTACTTTCTGTTTTGCCAAATATTCAACGGCAGCACGTTGCACTGTCAGTGTTGTATCGACATTAGCTGCTTCTGCTGGGAAAATAACACCGACAACTCGCTCTTTCTCGCTCGCCAATTGCTGAATAATCGCCTGTACATTTTCTAAGGTCACGTTACCCAGATAGCTTATTTCGCCATTTTCCACAACACGCTGTATCAAAATTTGATGCGATGGCGATGGCGGTGACGGGTTCAGGCCCGATGTACCTGCTGGCAATAGTGTGTAACTCTCACTCATAATAGGACTGTTGGGAATACCTACTTTTATCGCAATCGCTTTAATTGTCATATCACTTGTTACACTGATAGGCGATGTATAAGGAATAGAAGTATTACTTGGCGTACTACCATCTGTTGTGTAATAGATTGTTGCTCCCACTGTAGCGGTTGATAACGTTATAGTTGTACCGGACGTTACAGTTCCGCCACGTATACTCGCAGTAGGTGTTTCTGCTGGTATTATCGTGTAGCTCTCGCTCATAACTTGGCTGTCTGGAGTGCCTGCCTTGACGGCGATTGCCTTGATTGTTATATTGCTCGTTACGCTAATTGGCGATGTGTAAGGTATAGAAGCATTACTTGGCGTACTACCATCTGTTGTGTAATAGATTGTTGCTCCCACTGTAGCGGTTAATAACGTTATAGTTGTACCAGACGTTACAGTTCCGCCACGTATATTCGCTGTAGGTGTTTCTGCTGGTATTATCGTGTAGCTCTCGCTCATAACTTGGCTATCTGGAGTGCCTGCCTTGACTGCGATTGCCTTGATTGTCATATTGTTCGTTACGCTAATTGGCGATGTGTAAGGTATAGAAGCATTACTTGGCGTACTACCATCTGTTGTGTAATAGATTGTTGCCCCCACTGTAGCGGTTGATAACGTTATAGTTGTACCGGACGTTACAGTTCCGCCACGTATATTCGCAGTAGGTATTTCTGCTGGCATTATCGTGTAGCTCTCGCTCATAACTTGGCTGTCTGGAATGCCTGCCTTGACTGCGATTGCCTTGATTGTTATATTGCTCGTTACGCTAATTGGCGATGTGTAAGGTATAGAAGCATTACTTGGCGTACTACCATCTGTTGTGTAATAGATGGTTGCTCCCACTGTAGAGGTCGATAACTCTACAGTTGTGCCGGACGTTACGACTCCACTAGGTGGATTCGCCGTAGGCATACTGGCTGGTGATACAACCGTATGGGCTGTTGTAAGGGAAGAACCGTCTATTGCGTTTCCATCCCTTGTGTACTCGATTCGCAATTGATGATCACCTAGTGCTAAATTCGTAATTGCGAAAGAGGTCGACGAATAAGCATAGTTATCAAGGTTTAAATTATAGGGTTGGTAGTTATTAGGTGAAGTTCCTTGACCCTTGAGAGTTATCGTCCCGTTCGCTTCCAGTATCATTTCTCCCACGTAACGAACTGGCGCTACATTTTCCCACACCTTAACAATACGATTCATTGAATCTACCGCTACAAGCTTTGTGTATTCAGTATTGGCTGAATACGAAAAGGTCCAATAAGTAAGGCCGTTCCATTCAATCGTGTCCACAGTAGTGTAACCGCTGGAGCAGGTGGCACAGATCAAGTTTGCGCCCGCCACAGCAGGTGCATCATATTGAGACCTGTTCTTAATAATCGGTTCGCTGCTTAAGATCTCCGTAGAATCTAATAAAGTATTACCATCATATAACTTAATGACAGCCCCTGGAACAAACTCATTAACAGAAGCATTAATCTGAACACTACTGCCATAAACCGATGTGGAGGGAACTTCTAATCTCACATCCAACGACGTTGAAGCTCCAACTGCCAGCCTTTGGAATGACCCCACGTCCTTTGGTATCATCACTGCTTGATTATTAATTTTATCAGGTATGGTAATATCTTTAGCTGTTCCTTTGTATTTTGTAATGGTTACGCCTGTACTATTGGTCTGCATTTCAAAATCTACTTCACTATTTACTGCACTAGCGCCATATACTGTTATATTTCCCCATTGTAAATGAATGAGTAACACTATTAGGAATAGGCTAGGTATTTTTTTCATGTAGTCTTCTCCCATTCTCTTTTTTTCCTCTGTAGTAGCAATCTCCACTCAATTTGCTTACATATAACTTCATAATAAGTTAAGTTAAAAGATAGTAATACTGACAAATGTTAATGGTTTGACAATTAACATTCCAAATGCGGAGCCAGCATGCAAGTTTACGGTAAAAAATAGGTTACAGAGTTGTACCCTTACGAACCTAATCTTCTAAGAAGTTCATAGTTCATACTTCTCCTATTTTGTTTGAATGCTCCTATTTTATTGACATAAAAACACCCCTTTAGACTGAAGTGACCCCTAAAAGTTAGACACGGTTTTTTCATTTAGGCAGCTTGGGTAAACTGAGTTCGGTATTGTACCGGACTCAGTTTTAATTTTGCC
>NZ_JBIVOH010000003.1:0-309356 GCF_044754025.1 Lysinibacillus sp. NPDC093197
GTTCGTCCTGAGCCAGGATCAAACTCTCCATAAAAGAAATTTGATTAGCTCAAATTGTTTTGCTGGCATCAATTTTGATGTCCAAAATTTTGTTTCGTTCACTAAACGTAGTTAGCTAGTAAAAACTATATTGATTACGTTTTGCTTGTTCAGTTTTCAAGGTTCATGTTGCACTGCGTTTCAGCAGCAATAAAATTATTATATCAAAATATCGTTGTGTTTGTCAATAACTTTTTCAAAAGTTATTTTTGCTGTCGAAGTGACAGGAGTTATAATATACCACGATAACATTTCATCTGTCAACACTATATTTGATTAATATTTCATTAATACAATTGGTGTTTGACGACAGGATTAAATAATATCATGTTAATTATAGATTAGTCAACAAACTTATTAAAAATCTTCTTTTTTTTATTTTTCTACTATATATCCTTGGAATTAGGGCGCTTTCCGCACTCATTTTAGGTTGAAATGCACCCTATCGACCATTGGATTATTTTTAAAACTTTACGAGTACTCTTAATCCTACTGAGGCCCTTCTATCTCATATAGGAAAAAAAAGAAAGAACCCTCATAATTGAGGGTTCTTAATCATTTATTTAAGTTGTTTCAATTAAGCCGTACTTGCCATCTTTACGTTTGTAAACAATGTTTGTACCATTTGATTCAGCATCAGTGAAAATGTAGAAATCATGGCCTAACATGTTCATCTGTAAAACAGCTTCTTCATGATCCATCGGTTTTAAATCAAACTGTTTAGTACGTACAATGGAATATTCGTCTTCCTCTGTTACAGTATCAGCTGCAGCTTGCGTTATAGCAAAATAAAGTCCTGCACCTTCACGCTCACGGAATTTACGGTTTACTTTTGTTTTATGCTTGCGAATTTGTCGCTCTAATTTATCAACAATTAAGTCGATAGCAGCATACATATCATTATGACGTTCTTCTGCACGAAGTGTTAAGTTCTTCATTGGAATCGTAACTTCCACTTTTGTTTGCTTGTCATTATAAACCTTTAAATTTACGTTAGCATTGGCGTTAACATCTTCGTTAAAATAACGTTCAACTTTTTCGATTTTAGTTTCTACATACTCTCGAATAGCTGGCGTTACCTCAATATTTTCACCACGAATGTTAAAGTTTAACATGTAAACTCCTCCTTTATGACTGCTATACTTCTTATTTCTACACAAGTGTGTGAAATTCCTCTAAAATAATTCTTTTTTCAATAAAATTTTATGAATTTATTTTTTTCTGTTTTGCTTCAGCCATTTCTTTTTTACGACGTAATTTCAGCTCGTCAACAATCAAATCCTCAATAGCGCCTTGATTATTGAAAAATACACCGTATTGTTTCCCATTACCATGAGGACGGCTCCAAATTACTTCGCCATATACTCGGATTTCTCTTGTATCTAGAACAAAGCGCAAATCAAGAGGAGAAGGACGTACACCTAAATCAACCTCAGTAAACATCTTTAATCCCCTCGGACTAATATCCAATAGATCAGCCATTGCCGTTTGCGCATGATTCACTTTACCATTCTCATATATAGCAAAGGTCATATTAACCGGCTCGTCAAATTTAAAACGAAAGCCTTCTTGACGCTTAAATATCATTTTCCCCACCCCAATACTTTTCAAACATTTAGTTAGCCTGATTATGACACGAATACATGATTTTCATCTAGAGGGAATTAGTAACATATTTTACCGTTAAATCACCTAATTTATGACTATATGTAAAGTTCCTCTTGTCGATTTTTGTATAATCTTAATAACTTTATTGTTTTTTCATTTGCATAATTTGTCTAATAAACAAAAGAGACCATCATCAAGCGATGGTCTCTAATTTTTTATTAAACTTGTCCGTTATTCCCATTACCAAATTGTTGTTGTCGATTAATGCGAATAACTTCTTTCCAAGTATCTCGAAATTCTGTCACTAAGCCTTCAACCTCTTCGATGATGCTAACATCATTTTGGATATTTGCTTCTACTAAACGACGATTCATATATTCATAAAGTGCTAACATATTTTTCGACACTTCAATATCCATATTAAGTGTCGCCATAAGCTCACTAATAATCGCTTGTGCTTTTAGTAAATTTGTATTTTTGTCTTGAATATTTTTTTCTTGAATCGCAAGTTTAGCTTTATTTAAGAACTTTAAACATCCATTATAAAGCATCAATGTAAGCTCACCAGGTGAAGCAGTTGTGACACTATTTTGCTTATACGCGTTTTGTGCTGTTAAATTTGCTGCCAATAAAGGACAACTCCTTTTAGATGTTACTTATTTACTATTTTAAACCATTAAACGAAGAAAAGCTAATAGAGAAATTAATTTTTCTTATCGTAATACATCCCGTCCATCACACGGACATTGCCATATGGATTGAAATATTGCGATTCACTTTTTTTCGTTTTTTGAAGGTTTGCCATATCTTGCTTTACCGCGCTCATTACAGCAGCCAATCGTTCTTTAATGCCATTATCTAATTCAAGCAAGGTACGATGAACGCGATCTTGTTCATCAAAATGAAAACCTTCTTGTTTTAAACCATTTATAATCGTTCCACGCTTGTCCAACATAGTATTTATAGTATCCACATAGTCATCACGATCTTCGCCTTTTGGGATATCACCTAATAATTTATATAGATTTGCAGATGCCTGCAATAGATCATTTGTTAGTTGCATAAACTTCTCCTACTTTGCTTCATTAAAAGCCTCATCAAGAACCTTGTGAGAACATACTTGATTGTGAATTGGCTTTATTGATCGCTTGTTCCATCGCCGTGAATTGCTTCCAATAACGAGCTTCGATATCCTTTAATTTAGCTTGTAACTTAGTAATACGTTCGTCAGAATCAGCGATTTTCTTACCTAAACTATAGGTTTGTTCTGTTGCTCCTTCTTTACCTGCTTTTTTCTCAATTTTAGTCGTCATATCTTTCATTGCATCACGTAAACGATATGCAATGCCTCGATTATCCTCGATTACTTTACGCCCGTTTTCATCAGTTGTTTCTGTTACTTTCCCATTTTGAGAAAATAGCTTAAAAACTTGGTCAGGGTCTTTTGCTAATGCAGCATCTAACTTCGTCTCATTAATGACTAGTTTTCCACCTTCTTTAAGGTCATTCGATGTTGTAATTCCAATTTCAGCCAATGAATCCATTAACTTATCTCCTAACCCTCCAACAGGGCCCAAGAATGTGGAACGCATATTTGACATACCGTCTCGAATAATTGAATCACTACGTAATAAACCACTTTTTGCTTTTTCATCCCAAAGTTTTTGCTCACTTTCAGACATTTCTTTACGTTGTTCATCGGTAAGTGGAGCATAAGCGCGGTATTTCGTTTCTTTAAGTAACTTATTGAACTCATCAATCATTTCATTATATTTTTCAACAAACTCCTTGATCTGTTCTTTTGCAGCACTTGTATTACTAGAAGCTTGCATTGATACAGGAGCTACAGTAGTCTCACCTGTTGGTGCATTAACATTTTTAGCATTATCCCATGCTTGTTTTGCATCAGCCACACGCTGGTTACCTGCTTGATAAGCTTGCTTAGCCGCATTAAATTGTTTTAATTCATCCTCATATGCTACTTGATTTTTTGCTACTGCTGATAGTTCTTCTAATCGATTACCTGCTGGAGGTGTGCCACCATTAATAGAATCCATTTCTGCTAAGTCTTTTAAAGATGTGAGATTACTATCAGAAATACCTTTTAGCTTTTTCTTTAAATTTTCGTCTGTTTCATCGTTAATTGCTTGTTTTAATTCGCTAAGGCTCTTTCCTTTATTGTCTTTAACAAAGTTCACTATAGCATCATCTGCAACTAATGATTTGTTCACTGTTTTATAGGCTTGTTCACTAGTGTCTACAATAGCACGTTCGCGAATAGCAGAAATATCAGTAACATTTTCTTTTAAACGTTTTAAGTCTGCCTCATTAAAACTTTTAAAACGATCATCTTCTTTTAACTCTTCTAATGTTTTCGTTTGAATTGTTGTAATATCAGTATCTGTTAATTTAGCTAATGCTTTTTTATTACTAAAATCATTAAAAAGAGCTTGTTGTTCATCTGTTAAAGTTGGCTTAGCAAATGCTGCCTTATATGCTGTATCAGCATTAAGTTTAAATTGACTCGTAAAATCTTTTTCATTAAAATTCTTTAGATCTGTCTCCGAAATATCTACATTGAAATACCTTTTAATTGCATCGATATAATTTTTATCAAGCTGTGGTTGAGCTGCAACTGCGTTATTGTATTCAGTTTCTGTAGCAGCTATTTGACCAGCAGCCACTGTTCCTGCATTAAACGTTTGCTTCAAAGTCATTTCATAACCAGAGATTGTAAAAGTATTTGATGAGCGCTCTGTCAAAATACCATTCACTTCAAACATTGCATTTTTACCATTACTAGCAAGCTTATTATCAGTCGTTGAAAATCCTAGCTTATTAAAGACATCTAAGCCTTCCGTAACAACAATTTCACCTTGTCCACTTTTTTCACTACCTGTATTTTTAGCACTTAGTGAAAGTTTCCCACCTTCAAATAATGCTGTAACTCCAGCACCACTACTATTAATTTTTTTCACTAAATCGTCTATTGTCATAGTTTCATTAAATTCAATTTTTGTTGCTTCTGAAGCTAAACGGCCATCAGCACCAATTGATTTAATAGAAATCGATTTTATGTTTGGATCTAACTCAAAATCACTTATTTTTGAGCTTCCTGTGTACTTTGTCTGACTACCTACAGATTGTGCTGCAGATGCTAATTGGGATACACCACCAATTGTAATATTACCAGTCGCACCTGGATTTGCTTTTACTGTTACTAAACTTTCATTCGAAGATGTTGCAGTTTTTTGATTCATTTTTCCTGATAGAATCATTTTATCGAATAAAAATGTATCAAATGTTTTTAGTTTAGCATTAACACTTCGGTAAGAATCACGTTGCCACTGTAACGTTTGCTTTTGTTGAAAAGTTTTATTTAGAGGTGCACGCTCCGCCTGCATTAACTTTTCTACCAGACCATCAATATCCATTCCTGAGGCTAAGCCACCGATTCTCATTACCATTATAAATCCTCCTTAAAATTCTTTAAATTTTTTCATCAACAATCATGCCAAGCATTTTTTGCATTTCATAAAATGCATCTAACAACTTTCTAGGTGGAATTTCCTTTACTACTTCTTCTGTATCTTTATTCACTACAGTTACGTAATAACGCTCTAGTCCTTCATGATACATAAATTTTGATGCATTATGAGTTACTTCTAACATTTCGTTTAAAGCTTTAACCGCATCCTGAACTTTCACCTTAGTTTCTTCACTATTATCAAGCAGTTTCAACAATTCTTTAGAGATGTTGGTAGTATTGCTTCCTTGCTTTACTACTTGGTCTACTGATTGTTTAGGAAGTGAAGTAGTCTTCGCTTCAGTCATTGTATCTACATTTGAGTTTACTGAAATACGCATGTTATTCTTCCTCCTTGAATCGATTACAAGCGATTAATTCTTTATATAGTATCGGCTCTAATTCTATTTATTTCACTTTTTTAACAATTCATTTAGTGTCACAGCTAAAATTGTTAATTTGATAATCGTCATGAGAGTATGCCTTTCTATTAACTGCTTACAAAATAATAGCCTCTTAACCAATGATTCTTCATTGATCAAGAGGCCATTTTTATAACTGCATTTTTATTGCTCTTTGAATCGTCTTATCAATGTATTTCACTAATTTTTCATTAAACTGCACTGATACATCGTCAAATGTTTTTATGTCTAATAATTGCGCTTCATAATGCTCTAAATCAACTAATCCATTGTCAGTAACATTAGATATGGTCTTAAATCTAAAAATATGTTCAGTATCTGTTATAGCAACTAAGTATGGCTGATTGGGGTGTATTGTTTCAGTTATTGCTGTATCACGCCCAATACCACCAAAGTCTTTTAATACAACACCTTCATAACTATCTGCCCTAATGTCAGAAAGTTTAGAAATTGTAGGGAAAATATCAATAATGGAACATAATTCATTACTAATTTTCCTTTCAACATTTCCCCCAGCCAACATAAATGGGACTTTACGTCTCGGTTCATGTAAAAGAAAGTCGTCTTGTTTTAAATAAGTTTGTCCATGATCTGCTACTAATGCAACAATAATATTTTCTTTACCAAATCTTGATTCAAGATAACTATATAGTGAGGAAAGATGTAAATCTATACGCTTTAATTCTGATTCGTACTTTTTTATTTTATTTGGGTCATAAGCAGATAATACAGATGTAGCGCCAAGATTTTTATTTTGTCTATATTTTGCTGATACGTTTACTTGACTCATTAAATCATTATTTATTTCATCAGCTACATCATGTAAATCCATTAAGCTTATCCACATAAAGTGGTTGTTATTTTTGAATGTCTCTAAGTGCTCAATTGCTTCTACAACAACTTCTCCAGCCGTAAAGCCTCCTGCATAGTTTTGATATAAAATTCGATCCATCCCCTCTAAATAACCATAGGTTGGTGTAACACGCCAATCATTATTTATTTGGGTAGTCATATAGCCACTCTTTTGAAAATCCTTAGTAAACAAATGATTATATTTGTTTAACTCAAAATGATTTGAAGGATGGTAAAGACCGTGGTGTAAGGTAGTCTTTCCAGTGTACATACTTGCAACACTTGGCAATGTCCAATCTCCAGTAGTATAACAATTATTATTTATATAGCCATTTGAGAAAAAGTTATATGTATGAGGCATTAAATTATGTAACTTTTCTTCTATTACACTATTAGCTAAACCATCTACAAAAACAGTTATAATAGCTTGAACTGGTTTTATTGTAGGTTCCAAATTAACTGGTTTAGCAGCAAAAAAGGGTTGACTAGATGTCACTTTATAGTCACCAGGATCTGTAAATGTAAAATAATTAAATTGGTTTGGCCTTAATACATTTTTAGGGAATCGATAATTAATTTTCGGACCTTCCACTACAATTTCATCATATTGTTCAAACAATGCTATTGGTAATGTTGTTTCATTGTTAATATCAAAGGAAAATGAATCAGAAGCTTTTCCTTGTAACAGTTCAGTTTTAAAAAAGAATCGGGAACTTGTATCAATATCCATCACATTCATAGACTTATACATTTCTGTAAAGTATTCATTACCAGCAGAATCTTTTACAATTTTTTTTACAAGACTTTCATTAAAGCGATTAACTGGATAAGTTCTTTCATCACCTTCTCGTAGAATCATTTCGGTATAATCTAACGCTGCACGGAAATGATCAGGAGATAATGTAGAATCTTCTTTTAATATCTCTATTACTTGATTTAGATACTTTGTCGCTATTTCACGATCTTCGTTAGAACCCGCTAATTTCACGCATCGTGCAAACATCCATAAGCTATCAATATGCTCACCTACAGCACTCTTCAAAGTAGCCAAATTATAAACAATTTCAAATGAAAAAGGAAACTCTTTTAATGCCTCCCTCTCTAATAAAGTTATTCCTTGCTGAAACTCACCACTTAAATAATAATAGTTAGCAAATAAGGTATAATACGATTCATTTCTTAAACTTATTCCATCTAGTTTTTTCTTAGCTTCTGTTAATAGTCCTTCATTTAAAAGAAAAATAATTTCTTCCTTATTTTTTTTAAAAGCCGTTATTTTAGCATTTTTCAAAAATATCACTCTTTCAGAGTATTTTTATATTACTGAATAGTTCTTTTAAGAATAATTCTTGCTAAATATGGATTTTCATTTTTGTAAATAGAAAATCCTCTTCCTTTTGAAAATTCTTCAATTGAAAACCCGAGTTTAATTAATTTGGTAATTTGCAAATCTGTATCTATATATCTTCTGTAATGGTCATCAAAAACTTTGTCTAAATCCTCATCTTCTTTAGTTCTAAACTCCGCTACTATTTCACATGGGATTTGAATATTCTCAAGAATGCTTTCTAAAATCAAATTTTCTGTTTCTTCTGTAATAGCATGTAAGAAAAACCTTGTATAAAACAAAATTCTTTTTTCTTGCGATATCGAAATTTCATTAAATTTAGCCATTAATTTTTTAACTTCAATAACATTACTTAAATCAACACAGGCAAAATATATATTATTACTTGTATTAAAATGTTTATTCATTATATTATTATTGATTTTTATTACTTCTTCTGATCCATCAATGCCTATAACTTCAAAACCATTTTTAGCAAAATAAAATGTATCTTTTCCAGTTCCACATCCTAAATCAACAAGAATTGTATTTTCAATATTCTGTTCCTTTTTCTTTAATATATACTCACTGAAGGTTGATGATTCAGTTAAATCTACTCTATCTTTATAAAAACCTTCCCAGTATTGCTTATTTATGTAACTCATAAAAAATTCTCCATTCTTTTTCTTTTGCTTATCTACTATATTCTATAAATCAATTTAAAGAGTTTGATAATGATTCCCTTGTATTTAGAAATGTTCCACATTTGCCAGTAACTACTTATAAAAATAACTTTCTCAGCAAAAAGTCTCTAGGTCAAAAAAGTTTATCTAAACCTGAGACTTCTTCACAAAATAATACTTCCTATTGTAGGATGGCTGAGTCTACCTCATTTTTTGCTAGTCGTTATAGTCATTCAATCACCGTGTCTTGAGTTAATTTTTGTTACTTTGAGTACACTAATAATCAAGCAACATTTAGCACTAAAAGTTTATATAACATGGAAAAATTATTATTATAATTATAGATATATCTTTTAGTATTTAGCTAAGCTATTGTTTCATGTTCTTCAGACTGTTAGAAGCGTTTACATCAACATATGTGTCGAATTAATTCTCTTGTTAAATTCATCTTAAAAATACTTTATATTAAAAAACTTGAATTATTCTTAGTACTTACGATTCAAGTTATATTAATTTTATTCTCTAGTCTGCTGAAACTTTGCAATAGCTCAGTAGTTTGTATATGATTCCTAGATTCCTATTTTTATTTTTCTCTATAAATCAAATTTCACTTCGCTTAATTACGCTAATTACCAAGCGCTCAAACCACCATCAACTATAATATTATGTCCCGTTACATAACTCGAAGCATCTGAAGCTAAATAAATTAACGCTCCAACCATTTCGTCGGCTTGAGCCATTCGACCTAAGGGAATACGATGTGAATAATTTTGTTTAAAAATTTCATTTTGGCCACTTTCCACTCCACCAGGGGTTATCGTATTTACACGTATTTTATCTTTCGCCCAATAGGTAGAAAGATATTTTGTTAATGCAACTACGCCACCCTTTGATGCAGAATAGATGGCTGGGGTATTGATTTGACGATCTAAATAAAAAGAGCCTTCATAAATACGATTATCTGGAGCAACTACGCCATAAATAGAAGCAGTTTGAATAATAGAACCTCCATTTTTTTGTTGCTTCATTACTTTCCCTACATATTTAGCAACAAGGAACATTCCATCTAAATTTGTGCTCATGATTTCTTTCCATTGGTTCAAATCATATTCTTCAAATGGGGCAAAAAAAGCCTCTAAGTTACTAGATTTCCCCGCTGCATTATTATGAAGTATATCAATCGTCTTAAACTCAGTAACAACCTTATCAACCATTTCTTTTACCGATTGTTCAGATGTCAAGTCACAATAAATAGCTAGTGCTTTAACTCCATAATCTTTTTCAATTATACTTGCAAGCTCATTAGCCTTTTCTATATTAATATCCACTACTGCTACATTAGCACCTGCATCTGCCAAGCCCATACAAAAATAG
The DNA here is from genome assembly GCF_044754025.1 of Lysinibacillus sp. NPDC093197. Taxonomy (NCBI): domain Bacteria; kingdom Bacillati; phylum Bacillota; class Bacilli; order Caryophanales; family Bacillaceae; genus Lysinibacillus; species Lysinibacillus sp. NPDC093197. Next base: position 9,832 of record NZ_JBIVOH010000003.1, read on the forward strand.
CTACCTAAAATTCCTGCACCGCCTGTTACAACAGCATTTTTACCTTGCAAATCAAAAAGCTTTTTAAATTCTTTTTTCATATTAATACCCTTCTATTCCCAAGTAATGATACAGTTCATCTAATAAAATTTTTCTATTCTCTTTACGTGATTGCTTTCCAGCTATTAATAATGCGATAGATACTAAAGTATTTTCAGGATTATAAAGTATTTCATTTTCATCTACTAACTTTACAAATCGATAAAGCATTCGTCTAAACATAGAAAAATTATCTTCTATTTCGACATTGGATCTTTTCGATTCTCCCCAAACTTCTATATTAAAAGTCTTTTGTGTACATCCAAGAATATTAATTGTCCAAACTAATCCACTATCAAAGGTAACCATATATATTTCTGCATTACTAGAAATATATTGAATTGATTTTGGCTTCTCGTCTAATAATCCTAATACCCCGTCTATAATATGTATACCGTATTTTTCCCATTCATTAATTACTGATGATTGAATCACTTTTAGTTTACCAAACGTGTTCATATTATCTCTTATCTCATCTAGTTCCATTGCAAATCTTAAACCTGCAACCGACATTAATTGTCCTTTAGAAAGAAATTTTTTAAAATATAATAACTCTGACATATCCATTGTTAAAGGCTTGTCTATTAAAACTTTCATTCCTGCTTCTAAAAATGGTTTAGCCATCAATAAATGTTGCTCATAATCATCTCGAGCAATAATTACTGCATCAACTTCTCCAATCATATCGGTATAGTTTTCGACAACAATATCTGCACAAATAGCTTGTGCTAAATTATTGCTAATAACATCATCTTGAGTCCAAACATGAGTAATTTTAACGTTAGGAAAACCCAATTCCGAGATGTCCCTCTTTTTTACGTATTTATAAATTACATCCCAATTCGCATCTTTCAATGCGTTATCGTTATACCCGTTGATAATAGACCCCCAAGAATATGGATGTCCGTTATTTTCTGTTAAGCCAATTAATCCTATTTTTTTTACCATACTCCCCAGCCACCATCTACACAAATATTCTGTCCTGTAATGTATGAGGATGCATCAGAACATAATAATGCCACTACACCTTTAAGTTCATGAGGTTGTCCAATACGGTTCATTGGATTTTTTTCCCCCAGTCGTTTTATAAACTCTTCATCTTTTTGTGTTTCCGGGAAAGGAAACGGACCTGGGCTAATGCAGTTTACACGAATATGATAAGGTGCTAAAAAGCTTGCTAAGTACTTACTAAACTGTATTACGGCTGCTTTAGCTGCCCCATAACTTGGCGGATTTGTATATTTCTCATTATTATACATTCTATAATCAGGTGCTACGTGACCATACATTGAAGCTGTATTTAAAATAACGCCTTGAGATTGCTTTAATAAATGTTGTGTTGCTTTTACAAGTCTAAAAACTGAATTTAGACTCATATCAATATCATATTCCCAATCCTCATTTGAAATCGATTCAAAAGAGTTTTTATTTCCAGACCAAGCATTATTAATTAAAATATCTAATTTATCAATTTTACTAACTGTCTCTGCAATCGAATTTTTATTCATCAAATCTAATTTCAAAGCACTGAAATTCTGTTTTGGATACATTGCTGATAATCTATTAGCTAACAGTTGGCATTTATTCACATCTCGACTTGCAATATAAATGTTAGCTCCTTGTTCAGCTAAAGCTTCACACATTTCAGTTCCTAAATAACCTGCTCCGCCAGTAATTAAAGCTGTTTTCCCTTGTAAATTAAATAGTTCTCTCAATGTAACACTCATTTTAGTACCCCTTTTCTTCAATTCGTTTCTTTAACATGAGTTCCGCTAAAGAAAAATCAATTAAGTCATCTATATCTATCGATCGATCTTTAGGCATTGTTACAGCACCAATTTCACCTAGAATAAGTTCTTTATTCGACTTCAACAGTTTTTCTATTTTTGTAATATACACTGCTCCGTTTAATTGATAAGCATTAGGCAATTGCTGACGTGGTAACCATGGAATAACATCATTAATAAATGTTGTTGGGACGTCATCTTCAATTTTCCAAGCTCTATGTGGATTTAAATCCGCTTCTTTAAAGGTTGCAACAGAATCTAATGAATTTTCATAAATCATTCTAATGCATCTACTAATATCTTGAACTTCTCTCATAGGAGAAGTTGATTCTAATAAAGTAATATATTCATAATAATCCTGTTTTCCCATCAATTCATTTATTACATAATGCATTGTATCAATAACTAACGAGGTATCGGTGGCTAGTTCAGATGGACGCATTTGTACTTCCGCTCCATATTTAATTGCTATTTCTGCTATTTCTGAATCATCTGTAGAAACAATTACTTTATCTATTTCAGGAGTATTTTTAGCTGTTTCAATTGTCCATGCAATAAGTGGTTTACCACATAAATTAACTATATTTTTTTTAGGAATAGACTTACTGCCACCTCTTGCTGGTATTAAAGCCAGTACCTTTTTATTACCAATCATTTATTTACCCTCATTTCTTTTCACAGTAATTACCATTAGCTTTGTTGAAATCATCCATTTTACCAATATCTAACCAATACTCATGGATTGGGAAAACAGTTGCTTTCTCCTTCTTATCAATTAATTGTTCAAAAAGTGTAGGCATATCATAATATTCATCCTGAGGAATATAATTAAATACCTCAGGGTTAAGTACATAAATACCTGCATTAACAAAGCTACGATGAATCGGTTTTTCTTTAATTGTTACCAAATCCGTACCATCCGTTTTAATAACACCATAGGGGATTTGATATTCAAATTCTCTTACACACATCGTTGCAACAGACTCATGCTCCATATGGAATTGCATTAGTTGGTCAAAATTGATTTGTGTTAGCAAGTCTCCATTCATCACAAAAAATGGTTTAGTCGGTCTATTTTTTAATAATGAAAGTGCTCCAGCAGTTCCCATTTTCTTGTCTTCTTCAATATATTCAATGGTTACATCAAAAGCTTCTCCATTTTGAAAATAATCTTGGATAACCTCTTTTTTGTAATTTACAGAAAAAATAAAATTGGTATAGCCATATTGTTTAAAACCTTCTATTATTGTTTCTAAAATAGGCTTATTCCCAACTCTTAGCATCGGCTTTGGCGTATCGTTGGTCAACGGTCGTAACCTTGTACCTAATCCGCCAAGCATTAATATAACTGTATTTTTATTTATTGAAGTTTCAATACTATCTGTAAAAAGTATATTTATAATTCTATTATTTTCATCCACTATAGGTAACTGCTTAAGCATTTTAGATTTCATTAATTGCTTATATTTATGATATTTTTGACCACTTCTAGCACTAATTGGATTTGGGTTCATAATTGATGTGATTGTTACATCGAGACCCTCACCACGCAAAATACCTCGACGAATATCTCCATCTGTGACAGTCCCAAGCAAATGTTGTTCTTCATCTACAACTACTGCAAATTGCAAAGATGAATCATCAATGATTTTCATTGTATCTAGTAAAGTATGATTTTGATTAACTAATGTTTTTTGCCATTGTTTCATAGTATTACACTTCCTTTGCAGGTACGCCAACTGCTTTTATGCCATTTGCAATATTATTAGTCACAACTGCTCCTGCACCAATTAAACAATTTGATCCTATATGAATGCCTTGAATAATTGTTGCACCTGTTCCAACATGTGTGCCTTTTTCAATATGAACACTACCCGATATTTTAGTGCCCGGTGCAATATGTATATGGGAATCTATTTGACAATCATGATCAATCAGCGCACCAGTATTTATAATACTATTATCGGCAACTTTTGTATTCGTTTGAATAATAGTACCAGCCATTATTTGAACTCCTTGTCCTAATTGAACGGAAGGAGCAATAATGGCTGAAGGATGAATGACAGATTTAAAATGATACTTATTTTGCGTAAACATATTAAATATTTTTTCTCTTAATGGTGACGGCTTAATTGTCCCTATTGCTAGTACTAGTTCAATATCAGATGGACTATAACCTTCTATTACCGCATCAGAACCTAAATAAGATAAACCAAAAGCATTCTCTTCTAAAGTAGGTGCAGTAAATCCAATAATTGTTTCCTTCTGTGCTAATAAAATTTCAGTTAGTATCGAGGCATGTCCACCATTCCCAATCATAATAATCGGCTTATTCATCGATTAGCTCATCCTCTTCGTATGATTTTGAAGCAATTTCACCGATGAGAGACCAGTATTTAGAAGGCTGCATACCATCTCCAGGTCTTTTTACAGTTAAATTATCAGTAGTAAATACCTCACCTACATTTATAGGAGTTTTAGCAACAAGGCTTTTTCTGACAGGAATCCGATTTTTTATCTCTACTGAGTTAGGTTTTTTAATTCCATCCCCCAGTGCCAGCTCTACATCTCTAATTCCTTTTATCATGGACTTTAACTCTGTTGGATTTAAGGAGGCAATATGATCAGGACCTTCTAGTGTTTTATCCAAAGTAAAGTGCTTTTCTACCACTTTTGCTCCAAAGCTAACAGCTGCAACGGGTATATTGATACCTTCTGAGTGGTCTGATAAACCAATCGATAAGTGGAAGCTCTTCTGCATTTCAGTCATTGCATTTAAATTAATAGAGTCCATAGGTGCTGGATACTGCGTTGTACAATGTAACAAGGTTACATACTTTTTTAACGCTTCTTTCGCTTCTTCAGTAGCATAAAAATTATTTACGCGCTCTATCGTAATAGGTTCCTTCGATTTTACTAAACCATAAGCTATAAATGCTAATGCCTCATGTATTTCCTCAACTGTTGCCATTCCAGTAGATAAAATCATTGGTTTTTGTTTTGTTGCAATATAATGAATAAATGGAGCATTTGTTAATTCTCCAGAAGGAATTTTAGCTATCGACAAGTTCAATTTATCTAGCAAAAAATCGACACTTTCAAAGTCAAAAGGTGTCGATAGAAATTCTATTTGCTCTAAATGACAAAATGATTGCAATTCAATAAATTCCTCATAAGTTAATTCTAGCTTTTTCAACATCGCAAATTGAGATGAAGCCTCACCTAAATTTTCAACTTGATAAGTTGCTTGCTGTGCTTGCTTTGTCACTAAATTTTCCGCTTTAAATGTTTGAAATTTTACCGCGTCAGCTCCAGCTTCTTTCGCAACTTGGACAAGTTCTTTTGCCATTTCTAATGATCCATTATGATTAACGCCTGCTTCAGCTATAATGTAAGTTTTCATAAAACTCGCTCCTTCAATAGCATAAATGCTTCTGCTGCTTCAAAACCACTTGCAGTCCCACGAATATAAGCTAAAGATTGAATAGCCTTTTCACTTCGTGGAAATGGAAATGCACTTATTTCTGATTCATAAATTTTCATAATTTCAATTTTCTTGCCAAGAAAGGACTCGATATTTACAAATACATTTGGTCTAAAGCCATTTGCATCGGGATTCATTATAAAATCTGTTTCCGATAAAGTTTCATAACCTAACACTTTTTCTACAGATGGGTATCTAAACCATTTTGTACAGGCCATTGTTCCGTCAAATACTGCTTTATGATCTGAATGTATATCACTTGGATAAGGTACATATATGATATTTGGCAATATTTCTTGAAAAACTTTACCTATTTCTCCGATTAAATCCCCGTCCGGGACTTGATCTAATGTTGCTGCCTCAAAGCCAAGTTCGAATGTTTTTTCAAATTGATAACTTGTAGCTACATTTTTGATTTCTTTAGCTCTTTTGATCTTGATATCACGCTCAAAATTATTTCCCATTGACGTAACAATTATCCAATATACCTTATCTCCTTGACTAATATGCTTTAATAACGTTCCACCACATCCTAGTGTTTCATCATCAGGATGGGGAGTTAAAATAACCACATTTTTACTCATAAATATTCCCCCTCTTTTGGTATGAAATCACCTTCATATTCTAATATTTGCAGCAATTTATCCGATGTTTTAACAATAAAAGAATTTTCATATACATTTACTATTTTTCCGGGTTCTATATTTTCCATATATTCACTTTCTAATATTCTTGCTCGCCAAATAATAATATCCTTATTATTATATTGGAAATGAGCACCCACATAAGGCTTCGTTAACGCTCTTATTAACTGTAGAATTGATTTAGCATTCATCCGCCAATCTATTTCTCCATCTATTTTACTTCTTTTTCTCCAATAGGATGCTTGTTTATCATCTTGAGTTATTGGAATGATGGTTTGATTTATGATACTATTTGTCATTTCAACTACTTGTTGTTCGCCAACAAGTAATAGTTTTTCATATAATGAATTGGCATCTTCAGAATCACCTAGAATAATTTTTTTTTGACTTAAAATATCTCCAGCATCAGGAATATCCGTTAAGTAAAAAAATGTAGATCCAGTTTCTTTAAGTCCTAATACCAATGTCCATATTATAGGGTGTCTTCCACGATTTTTTGGTAGTAATGTTGGATGATAACCTATCGCACCTAAAGGTGGTAATGAATAAATCTCTTTTGGTAATAAATATGACCACCCAAAGCAATAGATGATATCCGGATTTTTTTGTTTTACCCAGTTTAATAGTTGTTCATTATTTTTATAATTCAACCATTCGATATTTTTCTTTTCACAAAACCCATCTAAAGATACGTGGTCTGCATTATAATTAGATTCAATTTTAGTTACAACACCAATTATTTCAGCAGTCGTTTTATGGTAGATTGCTTTTAAAAAGCGTTCGCTGGATTTTACACATCCAATAAATAATATTTTCATACTTACCTCTTCAAATCGTAAAATCTCTTTATAATAATATTTTCAAGATTTTTAGTTTTTAATATTTCTACAATTTGCTCTGATGTATTTCCCTCTCCATATACCATTGGGATTGTCTTTATTTTTTCGTTAAAGGTTGTTGACACCCCATTTTTTATTGCATTTATTATTTGATTTTCATCAAATGAACAATCTATTACTGATCCAGCCTTTAGACGACCCCTTTGACGTAAACCTATATTAACAGTAGGCTTCCTAAAAAACGGTACTTCTAGTAATCCACTAGAGGAATTGCCGATTACAAGTTGACAATGTTTAATTGCACTTAAATATCTCAATTGTCCAAGAGAATCATACACACATGCTCGATGTGAATTTTTTTTCACATATTCTTCTATGTAATGATTTATAATACGACCATCTGTGTCAGCATTTGTCTTGGTAAATATAATTTGATATTGTGGAAATTTATCTAGAGAATTTAATAAAGTTTGAATTTGGATTTCCGCTGTACTATCTTGTAAAGTCGTAGGATGAAGAGTAACAAGGAAAAATTTATCCAAATCCAGGTGAACACTTTCAGAAAGTTCCTTTTTACTAAGGCATTCTATTTTTTTTATCCCTTCTATTCCTAGTGTTCCTACGTTAAAAACAGTGTCAGGTTGTTCCCCCATTTGAATAACACGATTTCTATATTCATTACTTGCTGTAAAATGAAGGTGAGCCATTTTTGTAATAGAATGTCGTATTGGATCGTCAATCAATCCTTCGGTTAGCTCGCCACCATGAATATGAGCAATAGGTATCCTCATAATCATCGCAGCTTGAGTTGCAGCGAAAATTTCAAATCTATCACCTAAAATAACTAATACATCAGGCTTCAATCTTGCGAATGCATCTGCAAAAGATATAGCTCCTAAACCAATAGATTTTGTAATAGCTGTTGTAGTGTCGCTCGAGAGTAACATTTCAACCTTTTCATTAATAACAAATCCATCTTTTTCTATTTGTTCAAATGTTAAACCAAATTCAGGAGAAAGATGCATGCCAGTCGCTACTATTTGTAATTCTAGATTTGAGTCACTTGCAATGCGTTTCATTAACCAAATTAAAAGACCGTACTCCGCTCTAGTACCAGTCACAATACAAATTTTTCGTTTCATCGTTATCCCTCACTTAATGGTGTACTAGGAATATTGACAACTATTCTATTCAACTGTTCTGTTACACTTAAATCTGATTTCGGACAGTTTTGATAGATTGCTAGGTGGTGCATTGGCGTCCAAATTGGGCGGCTCATTACACCTTGCTCATTTAAAAAGCTTAATACTTCATCACGATTAAACTGCTCATCGAGTAAAATAGTTTGTAGCCAATAATTACTTCTAGTATTTGCTGGCTCTTTAAATAAATGGACGCCATCTAAATAACCTAACCATTGCTCATAGTGCTTCATTAAATCGCGTTTTTGTTGAATAAACGTTGGCATTTTTTCTAATTGCGCACAACCTAACGCTGCATTTATATTCGGCATGCGGTAGTTAAATCCGATTTCATCGTGCTCATAAGCCCAACGATGTGGAATTTTAGCAGTCGTTGTTAAATGTTTTGCATAATCCGCTATTGCATCATCATTAGTTACAATCGCGCCGCCACCGCCTGTTGTCATTATTTTATTACCATTAAAGCTTAACGCACTTACTTTTCCAAAGCTGCCTGTATGTTTGCCTTTATAATAAGTACCTAATGATTCTGCTGCATCTTCTATAAGAGTCAAATTATACATTTCACATACTTTAAGTAAACCTTCCACATCAACTGCATGACCAAATGTATGCATCGGTACAAGTGCTGAAATACGTCTTCCCGTTTCTCTATTATAAAGCTGATTATTTTGGATTTTTCCAATTTTCTCTATATAGATTTGTAATTTATCTGCATCTACACCTAAAGTATTAAGAGAAACATCTATAAAATGTGGAACAGCGCCTAAATATGACACAGCATTGGCTGTTGCAATAAAAGTAAGTGACGGCATCAACACTTCATCTTCAGCCTTTACGCCTGCAACTTTTAATGCTATATGCAGTGCAGCTGTCCCATTTACAACAGCAACCGCTCGCTTTACACCGACAAATTTAGCTAAATCCTCCTCAAAACGATTAACATAAGCGCCAACTGAAGAAACCCAACCTGTTTTTACACAATCCGTGACATATTCAACTTCTTTATCATTGAATGTGGGCTCATGTAAAGGCACAAACTCTTTTCCATAAAACTGCTTTACATTATCTGCAAATTCCAACCATTGCGTATTCATATATTATAAACATCTGCCTTATATTGAGATAAGTTCTTAGGATTTGTAAACCATTCTATTGTTTCTTCAAGACCTCTACGGAAGCCATCTTTGCCACCATATTGTGGCTCCCAACCAAGTAGTTCCTTCGCCTTTTTGTTCTCTGCCCAAAGACGCTCGACTTCACTTTTTTCAGGACGTAGACGTTGCTCATCCGTTTCGATTGTTAAATCTACACCCATAATATCAGCAATCATTTCTGCAGTTTCGCCAATAGAAACCTCATAATTTGATCCGATATTAATGACTTCACCGATTGAATTAGTGGAATTCATTACAGATATAAAACCGTTAACTGTATCTTTTACATAGTTAAAATCACGTGTAGGGCTTATAGCTCCAAGCTTTATGTTCGTTTTGCCACTTGCCAGTTGACTAATAATCGTCGGTATAACAGCGCGAGCGGATTGGCGTGGTCCATATGTATTAAACGGACGAATAATAGATACAGGTGTATCAAATGAGCGGTAAAATGACAAAGCCATCTGATCCGCACCTATTTTTGATGCTGAATATGGTGATTGCCCTTGTAGTGGATGCTCTTCATCAATTGGTACATACAATGCTGTTCCATATACTTCACTTGTAGAAGTGTGTACTACCTTATCTACGCCTAACTCTTTCGCTGCTTGTACAACATTTAATGTCCCTGTCACATTTGTATCAACATAAGTTGCAGGAGAATGATAGGAATATGGAATTGCAATTAAAGCTGCTAAATTAAGGACATGCGTACAACCCTTCATAGCTTCTTTTACACCATACGGATCACGAATATCCCCTGAAAACACATCCAATGATGATTTAATTTCTGATGATGACTGATCTAACCAGCCCCAAGAATTAAATGAATTATAATAAACAAATGCACGAACATCATAACCTTGTCGTACTAATGTTTCTGTTAAATGTGAGCCGATGAAGCCATCTGCTCCGGTTACTAGAATTTTTTTCATAAATTATCTCCATTTACTAAATGCTGAAATTGTTGTTCATCTATAAGAGGGACATTTTTTATCTTTGCACCTTTTATGGCTGTATTATATACTTTTACTTTTGTCTTAGTCATCTTTTGATCGTACCAGTGCTTAAAAACTTGAAACATTGGTCTAGTATAAATGATACTACCATCATTTGCTTGTTCTTCTCTGACTGAAGATTCATTTGTAACGACCTTTTTAGAAGTTGAAAAATTCGCATGTGTATGTTGACCATAAAATCCTAAATCTTGTCCAAATAATACAATCTTTTCATAGCCTAGTCTTTCCAATAAACTAAATGTTACAGTACCTACAGAACCTCCCGTCTCAATTAGAGGCACGATTTTAGCTTGTTGTTCAGCTAATTCATACCCTTTTTGATATAAAATATAACGAGTGCCTTTATGATACAATACACTTTGATGATTCGCTGTGCTTAAATAATATAATTGTCCTGTAAATCCTGTTTTTTCAAAATGTTGTACTGTTATGTCCTTAGCATCAGATATTACTGCAGCTTTTGGATATACATCATGAGCAAGTAAAGTTTTTAATGCTGCACTTACTACATATATATCGATGTCTTTTTGAAGTTTCTTTAACCAATAAACTGTTTCGTTTAACGAAGGACCTGCTGCTACTAAACATGCAATTTTTGTTTGTTTTTTTGTTTGAATTGTAAAATCATTCAGCATAATATTCTTATTAAAATTCTCTCTCAGTAAAACTTTATTCCTATTATAGGAGATTTGTTGAATTTTAATGACCTCAAGAATTGAAAATAACGGGTGTTCTTGTCCAATCGCTTTTAACCAAACATTAGGCAGTATAATTTGTAAATCATTGTCTAGTGCGGAGGAATTTATTTTATTTACCAAATGTACGTTTTTCTTTTCCCACCAGTTTGTCACATTATATTTTTTAAATAGTTGTAATTCACTTTCTGAAAAATAGTAAACAATTATCTCTTTTCCATTTACATACTCTAATAATGCTTTTAAATGATGCCCTAGCCCAAGTCCAATCAATAAATAGCTACCTGCATTACAATCATACTCAGATTGAATAAACTTGGTCGCACCTTCTCCTGGTCGATATTGACTATAAATTTGAATTCCATTTAAAAGGAGGGTATTTTCACCATTCTTTGATACAATTACTTCCCATTTCACTTTACTGATTCATTCCTTCGATCAGTTTTAATTCTTGAAAGAAAGGAGCGATTTCGTATTCAAATAAGTCTGCAACTAATAAAAAATCTTGCTTTTCTAAACCTTCATTTATTTCATTTAAAAAATCATGAATTTTTTCTATACTTAAACTTACATCTATATTATTTTTGCCAAGTAAATTACCCGCATCGGATAACCAAATAACTCCTTCTGAGAAATCCTTAATCGTTAAAAGTGCTTCATTCAGTTTATCTTCACGCAAACTATTAGCAATATAAACTGCTCCTTGAGGTATTTTTACAATATATTCGTTAAAACTTTCAATTACTTCTAGTACTTCGTTCATAATCATTCTCCTATTTCTGTTTTAATTGTTGAAATAGCTTCCAACGTAAATTGTTTTGATTTTTTTGTTACTTCTAATAACTGTGAATATAGCAGCATGTTTTGATTGTAGCTACGCTCAAACTTTTCTTTTGGTGTCTCATTTTCTTTTTCTTTAAAACTTCTCATTACATCCATCGTTATCGGTTTAATAATATCATTCATAAGAACTTCATTTAAAATATCCTTACTTTTATTATCAATTTTATCTAATTTTTTTAACGTATTATTACTAAAGGTTAATTTATTTTTATCTATTTTAAGAGCAATAATTGCATCAGACCATAAAAATTCTAATTGTTCATACTTCTTTATTTCATCAGTTAGCATCTTCATAAGCCCATGTAATTTATCTTTACTGGAGGGGCATTCTGATGTAACTTTAAAAATTTCATTCGCTTCTACATAGGTTTCTATAAAATTTTTAAATGATATTTGTTGAAACCCATTTAACTTAACTCCGCCTTCTGTACAATTGAAAATTGATGCAGAATGCTTAATTGTTTGGTGCAATTCTTCAAATGAATTTTTCATTGAATAAAATGCATAATCTGTCATAACTAAGTCATCAAAGTAACCTTCTACTTGAAAGGCACTACGTATCTTATAAAAAGAATCATCGACAGATTTTTGATGTTTATTATTATTAGCATGTGTTAAGTTTTCAGTGTATGCTAAATCTTGCCCAATTAAAGCAATAGGTCCAGTGGTTATATAAGTAGCAATTGTAAAGGCAAAAGTAGAAACTGTACCACCTCCTGCAATATGTGGTAAAGATAAACTTAATTCTTCTTTTATTCGTTTTTCAACTTGGTTATTTACAAGTGGTAAAAACGAATATCTTTCCCCTGTATATTCATGTTGTATTTTATGATTACTACTTAGACTATATAAAAGCGAAGCTTTAGTTGATGCTATTGCTTTAAAATGTTCATAATTAGCTTCTGAACCATCTATGGTAACTATATAGTCAGGGTCAATGTTTTCTTTCAATAAAGAATTAATAGTGGAGCCTGAAGCAATTAAAATAACACGGTTTCTTATTTTTTTTAATAGAGGTAGTTGCTTTGTTAAAGATGGTCCCCCTGATGCTATTATAACAGGATAATTATATGCCTTATATAGTTCACTTAGCGAAGCATCCTGTGAAGCATACAATAAATTTTTTATATAATTTTCTTGCCAATTTTCACTTCCTAATCTTAATGTATTTTCTTCTACGATATTTAAACTTTGTATATCTTTAATAATTTTTAATAACTCTTTATATGCTTCCGGAGCAAGCTTATCATAATTAGGGCTACAAATAACTTTAATGTCACGTCTATTATCATGTAATAATGCTTTTATTTTGTAGTTTATACCCTCTTGTTGTTCAACATAAAAAATCTCATCGTTTTTATTGTTTAATAACTCTTTAAAAGGCTCAACAATAACTAATTCATCTTTATCCTTCAATTTAGCTTTTAATTCATCAGCAATATAGCCCAAACCATTACCAAATAAAATATGTACAAAATTTTCTTTATATTCTTTTTCGACAATTCGTTCCGCTTCTTTGATAGGATCATATTTACTATGTAGTAAATATCCATTCACTTCCACAGTTTGTATTCCAGATTTTGATACTATGTAATTTATAATTTCGCTCATTTTGTCACCTCTTTACTTATATCGACTTTTAAATCCAAAAATAAAGAAAAAGCCCTTTATAAAAGGGCTTTTTCTAAAAAATATTATTGTAATAATTGAAGAACACCTTGTGGTTGTTGGTTAGCTTGAGCTAACATAGATTGTGCAGCTTGCATTAAGATGTTGTTCTTAGTGAAGCCCATCATTTCTTTAGCCATATCAGTATCACGGATACGTGATTCAGCAGCTGTTAAGTTTTCAGATGTTGCACCTAAGTTGTTAATTGTGTGCTCTAAACGATTTTGAACAGCACCTAATTTTGAACGTTGCGTTGATACTGTTTCTAATGCAGTATTAATTGTTGTAATTGATTTATCTGCACTAGATTGTTTAGTAATATCAATTGAAGCTACACCTAGTGATTTTGCACCCATATTACCAATTGTAATTTTTAAATTTTGACCTGAGTTAGCACCAATATGGAATACTTTAGCGCTAAATGATCCATTTAAAAGCTTTTGCGTGTTAAACTCAGTATCTGTTGAAATACGAGTAATTTCTGTTGCAAGTGCATCGATTTCATCTTGTAACGCTGTGCGGTCTGAAGATACGTTTGTATCGTTTGCAGATTGAACTGCTAATTCACGCATACGTTGTAGGATAGAGTGTGTTTCGTTAAGAGCACCCTCAGCTGTTTGGATTAAAGAGATTGAGTCTTGAGCGTTTTTAGTTGCCATATCAAGACCACGGATTTGTCCGCGCATTTTTTCAGAGATTGCTAAACCAGCAGCGTCATCGCCAGCACGGTTGATTTTGTAACCAGAAGATAACTTCTCAAGGTTTTTTGAAGCTTCAGTATTGTTGAAAGCTAGGTTACGGTGTGTGTTTAAAGCTGAAATGTTGTGTTGAATTCTCATTTGGAATTCCTCCTTGAATGTTTGTTTTGTTATTCCACATCCGTGTGGAATATTGTCGGTTTAGGTTGTATATATGTACTTCCCTTACCCTACAATCTATATATCGTTAGTAGTTGGAAAAGTTTAATAGTTTTTTAAAAGTTTTTTATTTTTTTATGTAATATATTTAGCTATTAATTTATTTTTTCTTTAGCTGTTCTAAAAAGTTCGAAGATGAAGCAAGTGCTTCTTTATTTTGCGCTTGGATAGCTTCAAAAACTTCGGAGCGATGTACTTTTACTGTTTTCGGAGCAACTATACCAAGTTTAATTTGGTCACCTTCAACTGCTAATATTTTGATTTCGATTTGATCGCCTATCATAATAGACTCATCTTTTTTACGTGAAAGTACTAGCATTATTTCGCACTTCCTTCCAATGATTGCATTGGGTAGCGTAATGGATAAGCTTTATTATCTTGGAGAACGATTTGCTTTCCTCGTTTTTTAGCAATATTTAAAATAACAGGTGCTAATAAGTTAATCGTAGAATCTTGGAATGTTTCTTTCATTGTGACAATGGCGTATGAAAGCACATCTTCTTGTTTTTCAATTTTTAATTGCTCGCGATCTTCTTCGCTAATATCAAAGCTATAATCTTTTTTGAAGGCAAATGGATAGGCAACGACAAAGCCGATTTCGACATGCTGAACAGACTGAAGTAATGCAAGCGGCAGGTCTGCATCGATTGGTAGTAAAACAAACTCTCTTTCTTCTTCTAATCCTAATAAGCCATGTTCAAAAGTCAGGATATCTTGTTCAACGATTTCTACTTCTCCTAAAAATTTAGTAGCTATTTTCATATTTTCGGGTGCACTCCTTTAAACGATGACATCAATGTCAACATCTGGTCTTTGTATCATTGTACCAGTTACTTTACCTGGTGTGTATTCATGGATTGGTTTGTTCACTTGGGCGTCAATTACTGGTTCTCTTCGTTGTATATTAACGTCAGTAGTGCCTGGCGTATAGTCGATTTTTACGGAATCAACAGATGGCACAAATTTTATATTAAATTGCACACGGTGTGGGCCATGGTTTTGTTTGGCGATATTTTGGATTGTTGCTCTTCCCTGATCTTTGCCGGCACCCTCCATCATTTGTCGGCCTTCCCTTGCTCTTCGTGCCATGCCCCTCATTGCCTCTTGTTTCCCTTTTTGCGCATAATTTGCACTTGATTCTAATGGTCCAATCAAGCCTAAATCACGTCTTGCTTGGGATGAATCAATTTTCAATACACCACGTGTTGTATTGATATCAAGTATTGCAGCAGGCTGTTCAATATGCTGCGTAGCACTTGGTTGTTTAATGTATTGCTGTGGCTTAGCAATATTAAGGTCAATTTGTGCGTCCGTTGTACGAATTTGGATTTGTGGGAGTCTCATGTACACTTCTCCTTTCAAGAAAAGCGTCTGAACAAAATGTTCAAACGCTCGGATTCATTAGCGGTAAAATCACTCGTATTTATCTAATAAAATCGACTAAAGATTGTTGAATAATTTTAGCGCCAACAGACAATGCTGCCTGATGAATTGATTCTGATGTTACCATTTCTGTAATAGCTTTTGAATAATCAACGTCCTCGTTATTCGACAATTGCTTCGTCACGCTAATTTCACGAATAGATAATCGGTTTTCCATTAATTCCACACGATTTTGGCGTGCCCCAACATCTGCTTGCGCTTCGAGAATTTTATTGTGCATTGTTGTAATATCATCGGTTGTACTATTACTTGTAACGCCACCTAATGTAGAGCTGATTTCTTCACCTGTTGCAAGAGGAATTCGATTCGGATCTAACAAACCCGAAATTTTGCTCATCATATCATCTACACTTTTAAATAAATCCACACCAGCCGTATTGACTTTCATTTCTATACCATCATACACTTCAATCTTAACATCTTCGGAATTGACATTCGCATTGTTAAGAGTGCCATTCAAAAAAACTGGTTGGCCTGTTTTTGTGCCACTGAAAATATAGCGGTCTCCTATTTTCGTGTTGGCCACATCTTGAAGCTGTTTTTGAATTTGGTCAATCTCAGATTTAATCTTTGCTCGTTCATCTGGTGTATTTGTATCGTTCGCTGCTTGAATAACAAGTTCACGCACTTTCTTCATTTGTTCGCCCACTTGATTTAATGATTCGTCAGATGTATCTAGCCAGTTATTAACCTCATTCATATTACGTGTATACTGTTCAACTCTACCTAGGTCTCGGCGATAGCCCATCCCTTTTACTGCTACAACAGGGTCGTCTGAAGGTCTTGTGATTTTAGAGCCTGAAGTAATTTGATCTTGTAGCTTCGACATTTTTCCGTAGCTATTATTTAAGTTTAGAAGCATGTTATTCGATAACATGGATTGTGTTACGCGCATGTTTGTAAAAGCTCCTTCCTTTAGTCGTACTCAATTAGTTTTTAGTTAAATTCCTACACGGCCCATACCGTTAATAATCTTGTCTAATGTTTCATCGATAACGGTAATCATACGAGCATTTGCGTTATATGCTTGTTGGAATGTGATCATATTCGTCATTTCTTCATCAAGCGATACGGAAGTGATCGAAGCACGGCTGTTGCCGATTGTCACAAGAAGTGTTTCAGAAGTTCCGTTTAAGCGCGCCGCTTCTTCTCCATCGACACCGAGCTTACCAATGATTCCTTGATAGAATGAGTTAAATGTTGCACCGTCTAAATTTGCTTGAACTTTTGATTGGATATTTGAAAGCTCAAGTGCCCATTTACCGTTCCCTTCTTCATTTGGCTTGCTCGAAGCAGCCAATTTTGAAGAATCTTTCAAAAGGTCAGCATTGACTTTAATATTTCCTGCTGACATCGGTTTTGTATTATCAATCGGTTCAAAGAAATCGATTGTGCTTTGAGCACCAGTTAAATCATACCCTTGCTTATGCATCGCATTAAAGACATTTGCAAATTCAGAGGCAAGTTTATCAAGGCTAGCCATCGTTTCTGGATAATAGCCTTTAACATCGGCCCCATCTTGATATCCATAAGAGTTGATCAATGATAATAATTTACCTTTGCCAGGCTCTAACTGGTCATATGTAATAGTTCCTGAATCTGCTGTACCTGCGCCAGTAACATTGATGCTCGTAAATACTTTCGATAAATCCGTTCCATCTATTTGTGTAGCACCACTATTTACTTCGATGCTCGCAGCATCTTTACCATTCACTAATTTAATAGCTGTGTTCGTGCCATATGGCTTAAATGTAATAGTTACACTGCCTTCAGCTACACTAGAAGCAAGTCCACCAGAAGGAACTCGTTCGACTGAGACCGGGATGTAACTATTTAATTCATCGATTAACACATCACGAGCATCATATAAATCATTTGGAACATGACCATTTGGTTCAACCTCTTGCACTTGTTTATTAATAGAAGCAATTTGTTTTAGTAAGGAGTTGATGCGGTTTGTTGAAACACTAATTTCGTTACCTAAATTGCCTTGAATTGTTTTTAATTGCGTATCGATATAGTTAAATGATTGTGCTAAATGATTGGCACGTTCAATGGCAACTTTACGTGATGCAGCGTTTTCCGGACCTGTACTAACATCTTGCAGACCTTTCCAGAACTGTTCTAATGCTGCGTTTAAACCGTACTGAGAAGGTTCGTCCATTATATCTTCCATTTGAGATATTGCATTTGAACGTGATTCCCAATAACCTAGCTTATTTGTTTCCTGACGGTATTGACGGTCAATAAATTCATCGCGAATACGTTGAATGGAACCTGTCTCTACCCCTGTTCCCATATGTCCAGGGTAATTCGGCGTGTTTAAGCCTGCCGTTGGGAAACCTGGTGTAGCTTGCATGTTTACTCGTTGGCGCGAGTAACCAAGTGTGTTGGCATTTGAAATATTATGACCTGTTGTATATAAAGCAGATTGTTGTGTAAATAAACCGCTTCTACTTGTTTCTAAGCCCATAAATGTTGAGCGCATCATTATTCCTCCCTTTAGTAACGATTAAAAATTAAGCTTGTGAATCGAAGTACGATTTTTTGGCTACTGTATTCGTACCGCGTACCTCACGACCAGAGTAATTCATTTGCTCTGGTCGTGGTCGTAGCGCATCTAATGTTAGATTGACAAATTGTAATGATTGGAATACTAATTTTTGATTGAGTTCATTTTGTTTGCGTAAATCATTGATGATTAGCATTAATCGATTGCGAACAGCTGAAAGTGCTTCTTTTTCAGCTTCTTTTTCAGCAGCCTCGATGACATCAGCAACAGACATTTTGTCAGTTGAAGCAATTCCTTTTGCTCCAAGGTATTCGGTTACCTGTACCTGGCGCTGTTGCTCGAGCTTATCAATGGCCGCTACATGTGCCTGCTCATCCTTGAGCATTTGGTCTAGTGCTTCGATATCGCCAGCTTTAATAATTTCTGTTTTTCTAAAGGCTAGTTCGAGTAAGCTTTTATGCATTCTCTCTAATATTGTTAATGTAGAACAAATTGTTTCTACAGTCATATTACTAAGCACCCTTTCTGTATTTCCTAGAAACGATAATATTTCAGCATATCTTCAGCAACTTTACGAGCATTGACCTTATATTCTCCAGAATCAATATCTGCCTTTAATTGTTGCACGCGTTCAGCTCGTTCAGTACTGTACGTCGTTACACCTTGCATTTCTTGCGCTGCTTTTGAAATTTCAATTTTGTCAGCGAATGACGCTTTGTTGTCGCCAGATTTGACATTACGTACTTGATTTTTATATGCGTTTACAGCATTAACACCATACGATGTAATTTTCATATTCATCCCCCTATCTTAAAAGCTTATCTTACTATTATTTCGGATTGTCTCCAACAATGTTAAGTTTTCAAATATAAAAAAGTGTGCTAATTTTGTTTAAAATTAACACACTTTCGCTTATCAACCATCTTTAAGGTGTATAATTTAACTTCGTCATTTTGAATTTCCTGTTACAATTTGCTTGCTGATTCGCATGAGCATTGAACATGTGTAAGTGAAGGAAGCTCAACTCTAGTGTAAGACAACTCTTTTCATCTTGTTATTTTTTACGTTCAGCATGATATGTTACGCGATCATGCTCAGCTACACTTTCACGGAACTCCTTCGCTGCCTCAAATGTGCGAAGTTCTGATTTTAATTCATCTTGGCATTTTGTACATAGTTTCCCTGTTGTCGTTAAATGACCGCAGTTATCACATGGATAGCCTAAGTTCGGGAACATTGCTGGCTGTAAACGACCTTTACGAACCCACTTATACAATAGTTCCTCTTCAGCACCCGTTGCTTCCACAATTCGCTCTACTGTAGCCGCACGGTTTTCGCGTTTTCGTAAAAAACGATAAACAATTTGATATAATTCCTCTTCTGATTGCGCGCATTTATGACATACGTCTCTGACCCCTGTATAATTAAAAAACTCATTACATTTTGGACAATTTCGAACCTCAGCCATCTATTCTTCCTCCTCTTGCATGATCACTATTTAATTACACGAATCCTAAATTCGTAATCTATTATACATGATGTTTTAGCATTTTCATCCATTAATTAAAGTGAAGGTTCGAACATTTCGGGCGCCCGCTTCTAGTAAAACTTGTTTCGCATGCCTTAGTGTTGTCCCTGTAGTTTGTATATCGTCAAAAAGGAGATAATCTTTATGCTCAACTTGCGCTGTAGACATTAGTCGAAAAAGTGGAGCTGATTTTATACGTTGCTCCCTATTTTTTGAGCTTTGTGTTTCTATAGTTGTTTTTTCTAATAGTTGTTTATAAGGAATAATAGCCGCATTTAGAAGCTCCTCCGTATGTGAGAAGGTACGTTCTTGTTGCTTAATAGGGTGCATAGGAATCGGAATAATTGTTGCTGTCTCTCGTTTAAATTGTGCATGTAACTCCTGTCGAAATACTTTAGCGAGTGCAACGTCTTGGAGAAATTTATATTGATGCAAATACTTCTTCATTGCATCGTTATATTGATAAAGCGCTGTTGTGGTAGATGAACGCTCAAATTTGGAGGCACATTTTTCACAAAGGCAAGGTGAGAAGTTTCTTATTAAAAGTGTTTTCCAGCTAGGAACGATACGCAAAGGCTGTGCACATAGTAAACAAAACATTTCTACTTTGTTCATTGCGAGAACGCTACCTTATTGTTATATTCTATTTTCTCTCGTGCTTCATCCATTGCTATTGTAATGCCATGATGAAAAAACACCACATCTCCCTCTGCATACTTTTCATGCCGCCCTACTCGTCCAGCAATTTGAATCAATGCGCTTGCAGTAAAAATAGACGATTCTGCCCCAACAACAGCGACTTGTACATTTTTTATCGTAATACCTCTTTCTAATATAGTCGTCGTGAGTAACCCAGGAATTTCTTCATTACGTAGCTGAAGTACTTTCTGTTTCCTTACTGGGTCCTCAGCATGAACGGTTAAAATATTTGCATGTAGCCTTTGAAAAAGTGGCGTTGCAATTTTTAACAATTCAACTTTCGAGAAAAATATAAGAAAAGGCTCTTTTTTAGTAAGCCGCTCCTCTGTCCATTCTTTTAGCTTCCGAGGAATTTTTCCACGCTATAAGCTTTTTTCATATCCCCATAGCGAGCTGAAGCGTGGCACTGGCAAAGGCTTGTTGTGGTATCTTTTTGGAATAAATGAGCAATGATCAAACTCTTTGATTAATGATTGTGATGATGTAGCTGTAATAAAGTAAGTTGAGGCTTTTGCAGTTTTGGCTTTTTTCACGGCTCTTGCTAATGTTTCATCGAATGAATATGGGAAAGCATCCGCCTCATCAATAAACATCACATCAAATGCCTGTTCAAAGCGATATAGCTGGTGAGTCGTAGCCAGTATTAGTTGCGCATATCCGTTCTGCTTCGGCGCTCCACCATAGTAAGCATGAATGACCGTTTGAGGAAAAACCCGTTGAAAGCGTGGAAATAACTCTAGCACCACATCCGTTCGTGGCGCGGCGATGCAAACCCGTAACCCCTTTTCCAACGCATAATGTACAGATTGAAAAAGCAGCTCAGTCTTCCCAGCCCCACATACCGCTGAAATTAAATGACATCGACCTGCTTTGACACTCTCAAGTATTTCATCAGCTGCCTGTTGTTGAAGTTCCGTCAGTTGGCCTGTCCATTGGAGTGAATGCTGTCTTTTTCTAAACGTTTTCGGCCCTTTCCATATTAGCAATTGCGTGCAGCTACTCACTCTGCCCATGCTCAGACAATGTCTACAATACACACATTGTTGCTGACATTTTGAGCAATTAAACATTGTAAAGAACTGCGGCTTGTCATTATAGCAACGATTACATCTCATTTGTGGTGTTGTTTGAATCCCTCCTATTATATGAAGATACTTTTTATCAATGGCATGCTGTATATCACGTTTGGCAAAAGGTGAATGCTCCCTTAGCCATATACGACCTTCATGAAAGTCCCGCAACGCAGGAGGCAACAGCCATCCTTTATATTTCATTCTAATTTGCTCCTTTCTTTTTGTGATAATGGTTCTAGCAGGGGGTTCTGCAGGTTTATCGGCGTTTTACTCAGGTTTATCGGCGTTTTAAGCAATTCTATCGGCGATTTCTCGTGTTCTACCGGCGATTCAAGCAATTGTATCGGCGATTCCTCGTGTTTTACCGACGATTCACAAGCTTCTATCTAAGGTTTCAACCAGGTTTACAGGCGATTCGCTCGCGCTATCAGAGATTTCTCGCCTACAATAAATAAAAAAAGTCTCTACAACAAGTTGTAGAGACTTTTTCATTTTATTTTTTTGTCCAGCCTAGTCCCATTGCGCCTTCACCTAAGTGTGTGCCAATAACTGGGCCGAAATAGCTCAATTTAAAGTTTACGTTTGGGTATGTCGCAGCGAGCTGCGCTAACCATTCCTCAGCTTCTTTTTGACAGTTGCCGTGAATGACTACTGCATCCATCTTGTCATACTTGTTTGCATCTTCAGCTAGTAAGTCTTCTGCACGCTTTAGTGCTTTTTTACGTGTGCGAATTTTTTCAAATGGTACGATTACCTTATCTACAAAATGCAAAACAGGCTTTACTTGTAATAAGCCTCCGATTAAAGCTGCTGCTGAAGATAGACGTCCCCCACGTTGTAAGTGCGCTAAGTCATCTACAATGAAGTAAGCACGAATATACTGCTTCATGTCCGCTAATGCTGCTAATATTTCTTGTGCTGAGCAACCTTCTGCCGCCATTTCAGCTGCACGTAGCACGTAAAAGCCTTGAACAGCGCAAGAAATCTCGCTGTCAAATGCGTACACATCAATACCTTCCACCATTTCTCCTGCTTGGACAGCTCCTTGATATGTACCACTTATACCACTCGATAAATGAATGGAAATTACTTCGTCATAATCATTTGCCAACTCTTCAAAGAGAGAAGCAAATTCACCAATTGGTGGCTGTGTTGTTTTAGGGAATTCTTTTGCCCCACGTACTTTATCATAAAACTCAGAAGCAGTAATATCTACTTCCTCTGCGAATAATTCACCTGCGATGTTTACACTTAACGGAATCATACGAATGTTTAAGCGCGCGCGTTCTTCTGGCGTAATGTATGCAGTACTATCTGTTACGATTGCCGTCCTCATTCATGTCCACTCTCCTATGTTCCAAGTTTACCTCAAAAAGAAATGAATGTGAATTGAATTACGACCTAACGTAATTGCATCAGGATTGAATCGCTGTTCAAACGATGGCGTCCACTTCACATTCATTTTCTATGTATAGTAAAGGGAAAGATTTCCCCTTATTGATTGCCGGTGCTAGACTTTGTGTCATCGCCAATGTAAAAGACGCTCGTCACTTTCCAAGCTCCATCCTCTTTCACAAACACCGTAACTTGACGCCCTGCACTTTCGTGTTCTACATTGGTCTCAAGTTGGAGTGAGTGCGTTGTCACATTGGCAAATACTTGAGCTTCTTCCTGTTCATACTTCGCAATAGTCACATTTGCAACATCGCGTTTCGTATCGGATTGATCAAATACTTTCTCTGCAAATACTTTATCTTCATCATAATTAAATCCTTTTGGGTTCTTAGATATCGTATTCATATAACGATGGATGTCTTTATCATTGAATGCGGCAATATATTCATCAAACGCCGCTATAATTGCTTTTTCCTCATTAGCTGGTACATTCGTTGCTTTTTCGACTTCTCCACCCATCATTTCAAAGCCTACTGTACCATCTTCAATAACCTTCTCACGCTCTTTTGCAGTTAAATCATCTTCTTTATTGCCACAGGCAGTTAACACTAATAAGGTTAAAACTGCTAGAATACTTTTCTTTAACATCATAAAACCTCCCGCGCAATATTGTAGCATATAAATGCATTAGTAGGAATTTTGTTGCGCATTTTCTACTTTTAGGTGCTTATATCATTCTTAAGACGTCTTTTAATTTAAAATGTTGCACAACAAAAAAACTGCCTTAAAAACTACTTTATCTGTCAAAGTAGCTTTTAAAAACAGCCTTCAATTCTATACTATACAGTTATCGTACTTCAACCCAACCATTTTTGATGGCTGTTACTACAGCTTGCGTACGGTCGTTTACGTTCATTTTTTGTAAAATGCTTGAAACGTGGTTTTTAACTGTTTTCTCCGAAATAAATAGTGTCTCACCGATTGTACGGTTAGATTGGCCATCTGTTAGTAATTGTAAAACTTCACATTCACGTTTTGTTAGTAAATGGAATGGACGACGAATCTCTGTTTGGTGGAAATTACCTTTGTTTTCATGTTCAGAAAGGCGACGGAATTCTGCTACTAAATTTTTTGTTACTTTTGGATGTAAATATGAGCCGCCATTAGCTACTACTTTAATCGCTTCTACGATTTCGTCAGCATCCATCTCTTTTAGCATATAGCCAAGTGCACCTGATTTTAGTGCATGTGTTACATATGTTTCGTCATCATGGATAGATAGCATAATTACTTTTGCATCTGGATATTCTGCAATTAAATCAGCTGTTGCCTCAACACCATTTTTTCCTGGCATATTGATATCCATTAAAACAACATCTGGTTGATTTTCCGCGTATAAGTTCACGACATCTGTGCCATCGTCACCTTCTGCAATTACATCAAACGTATCTTCAAAATCTAAGATGCGTTTAACTCCTTCTCGGAATAGCTGGTGATCGTCTACAATAATAATCTTCGTCATTAGTCTTTACCCCCTAAAATTCTGCAACACATTTCTTTCTTTAATCTACTTCTAACGGAATTTTAAATAATACCGTGGTGCCACGATTTATCTCACTTTCAATTGAGATTGTACCATTTAATATTTCTATTCTTTCTCGCATTCCTAAAATACCAAAGGAATGATCTTTTACGACTTTCTGGTCGAATCCAACGCCATCATCTTTTACGACAATATTTACCGCATTGTTCAACCATTCAAGTTTTACCCAAATATCCTTACATTTCCCGTGTTTCATAGCATTTGTTACACATTCCTGCACTAATCGGAAAATGGATACCTCATAATTTGATGGAATCCGTTGCTCTGTGCTTCTTGACTGAAAATGGATTTCAACACCAGGATTATATTCGGTCACAGTCGACAAATATTTCTTTAATGTCGGTACAATTCCCAAATCATCTAGTGCCATAGGACGTAAATCATAAATAATACGTCGCACTTCTGATAGCGCATTGCGCACTGTTTTCTTCAAATCAGCAATTTCAGCCAAAGCATATTCAATGCCCTTCTCACGATACGTTCTTTCAATTAAGTCCGTACGCATTAAGACATTGGCCAACATTTGGGCAGGTCCATCATGAATTTCTCTTGATAAACGTTTTCGCTCTTCTTCTTGCGCTGCGATTATTCGTATACCAAAATCTTGTTTCATTTTCGCTTGTTCAAGCGCTAACCCAACATTTTTTAAATCAGAAGTTAAATAATTTAAAATAACATTTACTTGATTGACAATATGATCAGCACGTTCAATTGTATCGAGTAATCCTCTTAGACGTCGCTCTAAATCATCTCTTTTGTCGCGAAGTTGCTTTTCTTGTGTTCTAATGACGGAGAGCTTCAATTGAAAATCATGGGCCGTTTCATATGCATCTCTAACTTGTTCTTCGGTATAATTATCAAAAGCTTTACTCACTAACACAAGTCTTTGCTTAGCAAGTTGCGTGCTTTTTTCTAAAGCATCGCCTTCATCGATGACAGTTGAAATCTGTTTTCGAACAATTTCTAGCTCTTGTTGCATATCTTCAAAGCTTCTACGGCTTTGTTCACTTATAATGAAAATATCGTCTTTAGAGCTCATTATTGTTTCTAACATTCGATTGAATACGTCATCAAGCGACTTTAAATCGAAGGTATCATTTGAAAACATAGTGTACTCCCCAGTCTAATGTCCTTATTACCACATAGTATTTTGAAAGACCAATTTCATAGAATCTAAGTCTAAACCTATTATAGCATCACAATGCTAAAAATTAATGCTTTTTCTTTATGAAATTTATAGCATACAACCCTACTTTAAAGGAGAATGACACATATGAGAGATAACTATTTAACTGTAAAAGGCTATGGAGAAAGTGAAATCATAATTTCTAAATCTCGCTTTCTCACTTATATAGAACGCGCTGAAAGCGAAGAGGATGCAATGATGTTTATTGAGCGCATAAAAAAAATGCATCATAATGCGACACATAATTGCTCAGCTTATATAATTGGGGAGCATGATCATATTCAAAAGGCAAATGATGATGGGGAACCTAGTGGCACGGCAGGCGTCCCAATGTTAGAGGTATTAAAAAAACAAGGCTTAAAAGATACGGTCGTTGTCGTCACACGCTACTTTGGTGGCATTAAATTGGGCGGTGGCGGTCTTATTCGTGCGTATGGTAAAGCAACAACAGAGGGATTACTCGCTGCACAAGTTGTCGAACGCAAGCTACACCATCTAATGAAAATTGTAATCGACTACACTTGGCTCGGAAAAGTAGAAAATGAGATTCGTAACTCCGCTTATGCATTAGAGGAAATTCGCTACTTGGAAGGTGTCGAAATCATTGTTTCCGTGTTAAAAGAGGAAGAAAATCAATTTATAAATTGGATTACAGAACTTACAAATGGACAAGCATCCATCTCATTCGAGAGCGCGCAATTTATCGAATTTATTGTGAAATAAATAGTTTTAATTGTCTAATGCTGAAGGTCCATAGTATAATTTTAATATTGAGCTAACTTACTCAGTTACGCCACTGTGCTAATTTGAATAAATTTTAGTTCAATCACGTAATTATTCCCAAAATCAAGAGGAGAATATACCAGACATGAAAAGAACGAATGTAAAAAGGAAAAAGAGGACTTCTAAAGCTTCTTTAATAATAAAAGTAGCATTACTACTTGTTGCTAGTTTCCTAATTTGCGTTACGGCCTACGGAGTCTATATTACAAAGCAAGCCGAACACGCTGCAAACTCAGCACATGAAGAATTAGAAGGTCGCGATGTTTCTACACTAAGAGAAGAAAAAGTAGAACCGGTTCATGATAATGTTTCTATTTTATTTGTAGGTGTTGATGATAGTGAAAATCGTGGACAAGGTTCTGATCACTCACGTTCAGATGCACTGATTTTAGCTACATTAAACAACAATACAAAAACGATTAAAATGTTAAGCATTCCTCGTGATTCTTACGTTAATATTCCTTCAGTAGGATATAAAGATAAAATCACGCATGCACATGCTTTAGGTGGTACGCTGGCAACAATTGAAACGGTTGAAGGACTGCTAGATATTCCAATCGACTACTATGTGCGCATGAACTTCAATGCATTTATTGATGTTGTCGACGCATTAGGTGGCATTGAAGCTGAAGTACCATATGCTCTACATGAAAAAGATGAATTTGATCGTAATACGATTAATTTAAAACCAGGTTTACAACATTTAAGTGGTAGTCAAGCACTTGCACTAGCTCGTACACGTAAACAAGATAATGATATCCAACGTGGTATTCGACAACAAGAAATTTTAACAGCAATTACAAATAAAGTAGCTTCAGTCGGTTCGATTACAAAGTATGACGACGTCATTAAGGCGATTGGCGATAATATGAAAACAAATATGACATTTAGTGAAATGAAATCATTCCTGTCTTATTTAAAACAAGGTAAACCACGCATCGATTCGTTAACTTTAGATGGTAGCGATGATATGTCTACAGGCGTTTACTATTATCAATTAGACCAACAATCAGTTGATGATGTGTCACAAATTCTTAAAAACCATCTTGCTTTAAAATCATCTTCTACTTTAACAAATAATAATACAGATAAAGATAATGCAGCTGGCGACGACAGTTCGACTAACGAGTCAGCACAATAAAACTTTTCAAAACAACCAGTTGCCGGTATTTAACCGGTGACTGGTTGTTTTTTTGTCTGCTCATGGTAGTTCCTTTTATTATTGCCTTTGATAGTCATACGATACAAGGAGGTGATTCCGCGCTTCGGCATCGTTTTTCCGCGTTTCAAGGGATTATTTCCGCGCTTTAGAGCCATATTTCCGCGAAGCCAAGCTTTCCGAGATAGCGATACATGGAAAAATCTCCGCAAAAAAGACTGAAGACAAACTCAAAATCCCTTTGAGTTTGTCTTCAGTCTGAGCAACCACACAGTATGGTTGGTTCTAATGTTATTTATTAAAAATCCGCATGAAATTTAATAGCGGTTTATAGTTTTTACCTGCAAGGCCAATAATCTCGACGAAAATTTCAATGGCGATTAAAATAACCGTAATAAGCAAAATTGCTCCCCATAATTTAGCCATTGAGAAGATAATGGCAGCTAAGCCGAACATCATCGCAATGCCATAAATAATAAGTACTGTTTGACGATGAGTAAAGCCCATATCCAATAATCGATGATGTAAATGCGATTTATCTGGATCTGACCATTTTTTCTTCATACGTAAACGACGAACAATTGCAAAGAATGTATCAGAAATCGGTACACCTAGCATAATAACTGGGATAATTAACGAAATGATTGTAAAGTTTTTATATCCTAATAATGCTAATACAGAAATCATAAATCCTAAAAATAGTGCTCCAGTATCACCCATGAAGATTTTTGCTGGATGAAAGTTATAAAATAGGAAACCAATTGTTGCAGCAGCTAAAATTGCTGCAAAGGCTAATACGAACATATCGCCCATTATAAAAGCCATACCTGATAATGTGATTAGTGCAATAGAAGAAACACCTGCAGCTAAACCGTCTAAGCCATCAATTAAGTTAATCGCATTTGTAATACCAACAATCCATAATATAGTAAATGGAATACTTAAGAAACCAAAATCTAATTGCCCACCAAATGGCAAGTTAATAAAGTCAATTTGAATACCGCCTACAAAAATAACGACAAGGGCAGCAACAACTTGGCCAAGCATTTTTGCCTTTGCGGAAATTTCGCGCATATCATCAATGACACCAGTTGCTACAATGATACAAGCTCCGATAATAATCGCTAAACTATTTTCACCTTGTGGCTGTATGAACGCCAACCCTATTAAAAACGCAAGGAAAATCGCCAGACCACCAAGCCTTGGCATTATGCGTGCATGTACTTTTCGATAGTTTGGCGCGTCAACGGCACCAATTCTAAACGCTAAACGTTTAACTAGTGGAGTTAACAAAATGGAAGCAACGAATGCTGCTATTAAAGACACGTAAAGCATGTCTCTCCCCCTCAAAAAAATAATCTACATTTGAATCCAATTTGATTATAGCATGAACAAGCTCTGAAATATACTTTTTCTATTCATTTTCCACCTTTTCACAATTTACATTTTTCTCTATTATTCTACTTGTATTACTTAATGTCAAATGTAGTCATCATTCGTAAAATTTGATAGAATAATGAGGTGTCTAGCATTTAGACAACTTTAAAGGAGCGTAAATTCATGTTCTCAATTTTTAAACGCAACAACGAGCAAACAAGTGCTCGTCAATTAAAACGCTACTATAAAATAGTAGAGCAAATTAATAATTTAGAAGAAAAATATGTCAACAAGTCAGATGCTGAATTAAGAGAAATGACTTTTATTTTCAAGAATCGCTTAGAACAAGGCGAACTAATAACATCAATTATCCCAGACGCATTTGCTGTTGTACGCGAAGCCTCAAAGCGTGTTTTAGGTATGCGTCATTTTGATGTACAACTGATTGGTGGCCTTGTATTAACAGAAGGCAATATTGCTGAAATGCCTACAGGTGAAGGTAAAACACTTGTCGCTTCACTGCCCTCTTATGTACGTGCATTAGAAGGTAAAGGTGTTCATGTCATTACAGTAAACGACTATCTAGCTAAACGTGACTTTGAGCTTGTTGGTCAAATTCACCGTTTCCTAGGTTTAACAGTCGGGTTAAATATTCCGATGATGGAACCAACTGAAAAAAAGCAAGCGTATAACGCAGATATTACGTACGGTGTTGGTACAGAATTTGGTTTCGACTATTTACGTGACAACATGGCACATAGCTTAGCCGATAAAGTGCAACGTGCATATCATTTCGCCATCATCGATGAAGTCGATAGTGTACTTATTGACGAAGCAAAAACACCGTTAATTATTGCTGGTAAAATGCCTGCAAATGATGAATTACACCGCATTGCAGCAATGTTAGCAAAACGTTTTAAAGCTGAAGAAGACTATGATTTCGATGATGAAACAAAGGCAACTTCATTAACAGATAAAGGCATTGAAAAAGTAGAGGCTGCATTCGATGTTGAAAATTTATACGATTTAGAACATCAAACGCTTTATCACTATGTGATCCAAGCTGTACGTGCACATGTCATGTTCCAGCGTGATGTTGATTATATCGTTAAAGAAGATAAAATCGAGCTTGTAGACATGTTCACAGGTCGTATTTTAGAAGGTCGTTCTCTTTCTGATGGCTTGCACCAAGCAATCGAAGCAAAAGAAGGCGTAACGATTACCGAAGAAAATAAAGCACAAGCGCAAATTACTATTCAAAACTATTTCCGTATGTATCCGAAGCTTTCTGGGATGACAGGTACAGCGAAAACACAGGAAAAAGAAATTCGTGAAGTGTATGGTATGGAAGTAATTCAAATTCCAACAAACCGTCCACGTCAACGCATTGACCAGCCTGATATGATTTTCAAAACGCAAGCAGCCAAATATAAATTCGTTGCTGCTGAAGCAAAACGACGCCATGCAACAGGACAGCCAGTGTTAATTGGAACAACATCCATTCTACAATCCGAAACGGTTGCAGATCATTTAAAAAAAGAGGGATTAAAGTTCCAATTGTTAAATGCTAAAACGGTTGAACAAGAAGTTGAGCTTATCTCTCAAGCAGGTCAAAAAGGTCGTATTACCGTTGCTACAAATATGGCTGGTCGTGGTACAGATATCGTGCTAGGCGATGATGTCCATGAACTTGGTGGACTTTATGTTATCGGTACCGAGAAGCATGAAAGCCGACGCGTTGATAATCAGCTGCGAGGTCGTTCTGGCCGTCAAGGTGACGTAGGCGAAAGCCGCTTCATTCTCTCTATTGAAGATGATATGTTCCGCCGCTATGCAAAAGAAGAGGTTGAAAAATTCTCTGCAAAAATGGTTGTGGATGAAAATGATGTCATTCAAAACAAAGATGTACAAGAGCTAATCAATCGTACACAGCGCATTGTTGAAGGCTCACAATATGGCATGCGCGAGTACAATTTAAAATTAGACGATGTTATTAATGATCAACGTACTGTTATTTATGGTTTACGTGACAAAATTTTAGCTGGCGAGGATTTAATGAGTGAGCTGAAAAAAATGTTAAGCGAAACGGTCGATTTCGCAGTGCGCGATGCTGCGCCTGAAGAGCTCCCTTCTGTAGAATGGGCTTATGACCAAATGGAAAAGTCACTTAATTCATTATTCATCACTCCTGTCACGATTGATCGTGAAGTAGGCAAAGTGAAACAAATTTTAGCTGATATACAGCCTTCTGAACAAGAACTTCTTGATCATATGCAGAAATTCGCAGAAAATGAGCAAGTAATGGCTGTTATTCCACAAGTTATGTTGAGTTATATAGATAGTGGTTGGGTGAAACATTTAGAAGCAATGGCTCACTTAAAAGAAGGTATTGGCTTACGTCATTACCAACAGGAAGATCCAATGCGCATTTATCAGCGTGAAGGACTTGAATTATTCGGAAAGAACTTCCAAGAATTACGCCGTTCTATTATTATCGAAATTACAGGCTTCATGAAAATGGTTGAAGGACAACAGGAGGTACAATAATGGGCTTATTTTCATTTTTTAAGAAATCAGACAAAATCGTACAAGAGAACACAATTGACTCTAAAGATTTACTAGGGAAAGTTTCTACTAATAAAGGTGACAATCGTGATGTTGTAACAAAACTTTCATTCCACCCTGAATGGGATGTACCACAAGAGCAAAAATACATTTTTAATTTCCTAGCAAATGAGCTAGAGCCATTAAAACCAAATCAATTATCGCTATCTTCTATTAGTATTGAAGATGAGCCACGCACAGGCAAATGGCTTGTTCGCGCATTTTTCCGTTCTTCATTAGCTGAAGCGATTGAGCTTGGTGAAATCGAATTATTCATTATGGATAAAAATGATGAGCTAATAGCATCTAAAAAATTCGATTTTAAAGCACTTGGCACAATTCCAGCTGAGAGTGCACGTCCATGGGTATTTGAATTTGAAAAATCAACTATTAAAGTAGACGAAGTACCAGAAGACGGTTGGAAAATCGCCTTTAACCTTGTCTCATTACGTGGTCACCAATTAGAATTAGACCCTTCATGGGAGCAACAATTACCAGCAGCGCAAAAAGAAGAGCTTGCAAAAATCGTGAATACATTACCAAAGTTAGGCGAAACGGAAGTCAACTTCACTGGTCTACAAGCAAAACTTGCTGATAATGGTAACCTAAATGTTTCAATCTTTATCCGTAATGGTCACAATAAAGCGATTAATTTAGAGCAATTACCGTTAGAAATTATCGATGCAACAGGTAAACAAATCGCAAAAGGTTCCTTTACAATGGATCCAATCCTGACTGTCCAACCGAACTCAACAAAACCTTGGACATTCATCTTCCCAGCTGAACTTGTTGATGCTCAACAAGCTGATCTTTCTCGCTGGACAGCACGAGTAACTCAATAATATTAATAAAATCCTTCTTTCTATTAGAAAGAAGGATTTTTTAGTGTAAACAAACCGTCATTCTATCTATCAAAAAAAGCGATTTTTGCGCAATGCAAAAATCGCCTCGTTATTATTTCACTGAATCGAATCGTTTATAAGCTACTAATCTAGTTGACCAATAAGAGTACGTAACATCCGAAAGCTCTACACCATCCGTACCTGCGTGGATAAATTTATTGTTACCGAGGTAAATACCCATATGAGAAATGCCTTCTTTATACGTATTTTCAAAAAATACTAAATCTCCTGGCACAGGATTTTTTACTTGTGTTGTACTGCTACTGAAATAGCCTTCGCTGCTATCTCTCCCTATTTTCAAACCGCCTTGATTGAAAGCATAAAAAATAAATCCACTGCAATCAAGTCCTTCTGGTGTGTTTCCGCCATAAAGATACGGTGTTCCAATTAATTTATTAGCCATTTCCACCGTTTTTTTGTATATAGCTTGTCCATTCGCTGTAGGATCTTGATTCGTTACTTTTGATGGCGTCCCCGTATCTGAAGTCACATTGTTATGTATTGTATCACCCTCGGGTATAACAGCTACTGGAGAAATTTTTAACACTTGTCCAATATAAATCGTGTCGTTCTCTATTCCGTTCCAGTCTTTAAGCTCTTTTAATGTCACATTGTATTGCTTTGCTATTTTTGAAAGTGTATCACCTTTAATAACTGTATGAACGTCAGTCGATGGCTTAGAAGGTGTCGTTGTTGTTGGATTTGACGGTTTTACTGTATCCGTTGTAGGTTTTGACGGTTTTACTGTTTCGGTTGCCGCCTGTTTCGTAATCTCTAGTTTTTGGGCTACATAAATCGTATCCTTCGATAGATTATTCCATTTTTTTATGTCTTGTATTGTCACTTGATGTGTTTGTGCGATTTTGGATAATGTATCGCCTTTTTGCACTGTATATGTTGCAGCTTCTGCGGTCTGTATTGCGAAAAATGAAGTAGCAATAGTGCTTAAAGCGAGAATTCTCCACTTTTGTGATTTTAGCATATCAAATAGCCTCCGTTCATGGTAGAATATTTCCTTGTGTGTCTATCATACTAAAGAAGTGACTAAACAAAAATCGGAAAAACTGACTATTTTTCAAACAATTTATGAATCCTATAGAATACTACAGAATCCGACTATCTACTATTAGTATAATAATTGCAAGTTTTATAGTCCTATGATAACATACATGACTGTATTTAAAATTTTTAGAAAGTTTTATTTTTTCAATTATAAAGGAGTTTTTAGTATTTATGAGAAGCATCTTGATTTTCATCAAAGAGAATTTAGCAGTAGGCTTACTACTTTTTGCATTGTTCCTAGGGGCAGGCAATATTATCTTTCCACCGTTACTTGGCCAACAAGCCGGTGAACATATTACAATAGCGATGATTGGATTTTTAATAACGGGTGTCGGTTTACCTTTACTTGCTATTGTCGCCGTTGCAAAAGCAGGTGGCGACTTACAGCTACTTTCAAGTCGTGTTCACCCTGTTTTCGGAATCATATTCACGTCAATTGTCTATTTAGCAATCGGGCCATTTTTCGCAGTTCCGCGTACTGGCTCTGTGTCTTATGAAATTGGCATTGCACCATTTCTTTCAGAGGCAGCACAAGAACATTGGGCTCCACTATTCATTACATCTGTAGTATTCTTTGCGTTTATACTTTATTTAGCATTCAATCCTTCTAAACTAGTAGATCGTGTAGGAAAGATTTTAACCCCTGCACTCTTAATCGTTATTTTACTACTAGCTGTTAAAAGCTTTATTACACCTATGGGTGAATCAGGAATGGCTGTTGGCAAATACAATATTTCGCCATTTTCCGAGGGCTTTGTTCAAGGTTATTTAACGATGGATGTTCTAAGTGCACTCGTTTTCGGTATTGTAATTTTACAAGCCTTAAGCGATATGGGAATGAAAGACACTAAAAAACAAGTTAAAACAACAATTTTTGCAGGAATTGTAGCTGCAATTGGTTTAGCCTTCGTATATATTTCACTTGGCTATATCGGCAATACAAGTATAGGAGCAATTGGTACATCTGATAATGGTGGCGTCATCATCGCCAAATCTGCAGAATACCTTTTCGGCAGCTTCGGTAGTATTATTTTATCGCTTACCATTTTATTAGCATGTATTTCTACTGCTGTCGGCTTATTGACAGCCAATGCGCAATTTTTTAATAAGCTATTCCCGCAAATTTCATATAAAACGTTCTTAATCGTATTTACGTTATTAAGTGTAGCCATTACAAATGTTGGGTTATCAACAATCATTAGCACATCACTTCCTGTACTATTGATTATTTATCCACTAGCTATGGTATTAATGGTGTTATCGCTTGTCGATCATTTCTTTAAAGGTGGACGAATTGTTTATATTTTAGCGTTAATCCCGACATTCTTTGTTAGCTTTTACGATGGCTTAAAACAAATGGAAATTAAAGTTCCTTCCTATGAAAATATCCTAAAAGCATTACCGCTGTATGAGCAAAGTCTTGGATGGCTTGTACCTGCAATGATAGGAGCAATTTTAGGTTTCATTATTCATAAGCTTTTCAAGAAAAACTAAATATGAATTGCTTACAGACACGTTCTATTTATAGACGTGTCTGTTTTTATTCGACGTCAATATGGAAATTCATGTATAATATATGTAAATAATTCTGAAAAGAGGTGTCTTATGAAAAAAGTATTATGGTCCTTCTTGTTCATATTGAGCTTTGTCATTTTTCCATTATCAAACGCTTCTGCTGCAAATAATGACCAGCAACTTGTTGAAGAAATAAAAGAAATTATTACGGAAAATTATGTTGGTAAAATTAATGGAGACCTACAAAAGGCAACAACCATTCCTGACATTATTAATATGTTAGACCCCTATTCAACATATTTTTCTAAACAAGAATTTGAGGAATTTATGAATAGCATCAATCTATCCACGATTGGTATTGGTGTCGTAATTGAGGAGCATGAGGATGGTATTCATATTTTACAAGTAATCGACGAAGGTGGAGCCTCTGAGGCAGGTGTTGTGGCTGGAGATATCATTATTGCCATTAACGGTCAATCCATTGTAGGTAACTCTATAGAAGAAGCCTCTTCCCTACTAATCGGTAATGAAGGTACACAAGTACAGGTTAAGCTATTACACGAGAACGGTTCCACTTCCACGAAAACAATTACACGTAAAAAATTCACACTACCAAACGTAGAGTCTGCTTTATTATTTGGTAATGTTGGCTACATAGCAATGTCTTCTTTCTCTGAGGATGGTGCGCAACTAGTAAAAGAGGCAATGATTCAGCTTAAACAGCGTGGCGCTACTTCTTTTATTTTGGATTTACAAAATAATGGCGGTGGCTATGTTGCAACAGCAGAACAGCTTACTGGTTTATTCCCAAAGGCAAAAATCGCTTATTTATTGCAAGAAGCACATGATTCTTACGAAGTTCGTGCTAAACAACAAAACGTTAAATTCCCAGCAGATACTCGTATATTAGTAAATCGCTATAGTGCAAGTGCATCTGAAATGCTAGCGGCTTCGTTACAAGATCAACAATCCGCAATTCTGTATGGTGAAACTACTTACGGTAAAGGGGCAATGCAAGGCTTCTATGAATTGCATGACGGTAGTTATTTAAAGCTTACTGTCGGTAAATTTACTGGCCCTGCAGGTCACACTATTAATGAAGTAGGTGTGAAACCAAACATCGAAACGAAGACTGCACCAATTTTCCAAGCTCACTATGATGCTATTAAAGCGCAATACAAAGATTATCAAGAACTAGTTAGCTTAAAAAATGTGCCTACTACTAAAACGTTTACTGTTAAGTTTTCACAAGCTTTCACTACACCAATCCCTGAAGGCAGTGTACTGCTAGTGGCTTTAGGCGGAGACGAAATTTCATTTACAACAAAGGTAGAAAAAGATAATTCCTTAATGATTACACCTACTGATCCTTTAGTTGAAGGGCAAGAATATATGCTACTTGTTCATCCAACTATTCAAAAACCTACAGGTGGCAAACTACAAAAGGGGATTTATCTCCATATAACAGTAACTAAATAAAAATGGGGCTACCCCATAATAGATTGCGTTTGATCTTTGCTTCAAGTGGATGCTTGCTGCGAAAATCAAACGCTTTTCTTTTTAGTGGACGTTCGTAGCTAAAAATAGTTGGAGCCATGCCTGCGGAAATCGGAGTGGAGTTTTATAAGTGTCAGGCACTCAAACAATTAGAATGGAGCGAAGACATTGACTACCTACGGGAAAGCACAATACCCCTCTCCAAGCTATGCGGAGAGGGGTTTTAATACTATTTAGTATAGCTACATCCATTATCACGACTGGGAGATTCTTTTAGGAGAAAAAATACATGCACTAAATTTCGTGCAAGTTCACACGGCTTGCTTTTTTGTTCTAGTAAATTTGTCAATATTAAACGTTCAAATGAGCCAACTAAACTATCTGCTACGATTTTTATATCGATATTTTGGTATTGAAACAGACAAGCACAATCATGACGATAAACTAGCTCAATAAATTGCTGTGTCAATTGAGATTTAACGCATGACGATTGTTTCGATTCAAAAAAGCCTATTTTCGTTAGCTTTGGATTCTCAATTATATAAAGGAACAACATATATAACTTTTGCTCTAGCATTTGAATAAAGCCCTCTATGCCCTTTTCTACTTCTTCATTTTGATTGCACATGATTTCATTAAATCCCTGCTGAAATCTTATGTTCAAATCATTATAGAGCGATTCTTTACTTTTAAAATATAAATAAAATGTCGGCTGCGTTACATCTGCCGCTTTCACTATATCGCTTATTTTCGTAGCATAATATCCCCTTTCAGAGAAAAGCTCCACAGCTTTTTCAAGTAATAATTGTTTACTTCTTTCACCATTCGAATTAATCTTTCTACCTCTTGCCATAATTGTCACCTTACTCTATTAATAAATATTCATTATTTTGTTTAATTATGGTATTTAAAATAGTTAATACCATATAGTAACCTATCATTTTCCTTTTCACTACCTGAATAATGTTAATTATAATACAATTCAAAAAATTACACTATGCATTTTTAGCAATAATATGATGTTTGGTACTTTTCTTGCCTTTTGAAAATAAATACAATCGATTAATAGATTCAACCCAATCATCATTAAAACCCTTTACAAATGTACCTTTACAGGCTTTAGATACAATATAAAAAGCATGCCGGAAGTATTCTCGGCATGCTTTTAAAAAAATAATCTGTCTAAAATAAGCATATTTTTAATAAATAAAAAATGGTAATTTTTATTATCTGACTGTTTACACAGCCTTATCATTTTTTATTGTTTTAATAACTTCTTTTTTAGTTTATCTATATATTCTTTTACTTCAGTAATGCCAAATACTAAGTAAGAGCCAACAAAGACAGCGATAAAAATAGCTAGTCCTACAATGAATGTTAACCACTTGTATTCAAACACTAAATAATGGCTTGAGAAATACATAACTATTGTAATGATAATCATTGGCGGCAGCGCTCTGAAAAAATGCAGCTCTTTGCTGAATATACCCATTTTTAAGTCATACTTAGGTATCGCATAAATAACTAACATAATATAGTTTGTAATGGAACTAATTAATGTACCCCAAGCAATTGCTTCAGCACCGTAATTGTCCACCATTAGCATAATGACGGCAATATTGACACCAAAGACATTAATTAAGCTGAAAATAACTGGTGCTATCGAGTCGCCTTTTGCATAGTAAAAACGCGTAATGTACGTATTCGCAGCTAAGAAATACATGGATAATACGAATATTGCTAAGACAGGTGCTGTAATGGCAGTCGAGTCAGCATCGAATTTACCATATTGGAATATAACTTGTATCAGGTTTTCTGAGTAGAAGTAAGAATATATTGTTACTGGTATAAGTAGCAACAATAGATAATGTAAACCTTTTGAATATAGGTTCTTAATAGAAGCAAGATCATTGTTAGCTTCTTTTTGGCTCAGAATTGGATAAATTACCGTTGTAACAGCTGTAATTAAAATAGCTTGCGGAAATTGCATCAGCTTGGAAGAATAGTTCACAGCTGCAACTGCCCCTTCTGAAAGCATTCCAGCAAATACACGCTGTAATAATGCATAAAGTTGAATCGTTGCTCCTCCAAGCATAATTGGTAAAACCATAAGCCAAAGTTGCTTTGAGGACATATTCTGTTCAAATGAAAACCCAACTTTATGGGAATCTAATTTACGATAGCCGACTATTAGGAAATACACCATAATCGCCGCACTAACTAAAGCACTAATACCGTAACCAATTGGTCCGATACTTGGAATTAAAGATAATCCAACAGCAATTACTAAGAAAATGGCGTTGTAAATTAAAATGGCAAAGCTTGATAAGTGAAATTTTTCATTCACATTCAGTAAGCCGCTATACCAAGAAGATAAAACAAGTAATATAGATGACGGCATCATCCAGAAATACAAGTTTTTTAATAAGCCTAATTCACTTGGAGTATAATCATTCGTATTTTTATCTTGGTTAAATATGTCCATAATTGGGTTTGTAAAAGCTAACAAGATGACAGTCATAATGGTAACTGTTAACAATACAATCGTAAAGGACTGTTTTACAAATAATGCTCGGTCTGTCGTTTCCCGATTATAAATCGAGATAACGGCCGTTGTAAAAGCCCCACCTACTACTAAATATAAAAAATTCGGAATGGTATAAGCTGTGAAGATGCTATCTGCAATATGTGTACTACCATATTGGTAACCGATAATCATTTCACGTAAAAAGCCGAATACACGGGCAACGATATTAATGATCGCAACGGCCCCTACAACTTTTATAAATTTATTCATAAGTCATCCCTACCTTTAATGGCCGACTTATAAATGGCAATACATCTTGCTGTTATATTTTTTTCATCGTGAACGTCTAATACTTTTTCGACCGCTTCACGATTCATATATTGTTCTTTCGGGGTGTTCACTGCACGCAGCATCTCCTCAGATAAAGCGATTGCGTCTTCAGGCTCCACTAAATGCCCTGCACCTTCACCAAGTAGTGATACGAGGCCACCTACTTTAGAAGCGATAACAGGTGTGTCTGTCGCTAATGCCTCTAATGCTACAAGTCCGAATCCTTCTAAATGTGATGGTAAAACGAAGACATCACTTGCCTGGAACCACTTTACAAGTTCCTGTTGTTTTAGTGGGTCTATAAATTTGACGTCTTCACTGAAGAATGGTTGCAAAGATTGGAAAAATCCCTCATCTCTTCTAGAACCTACAATAATTAGCTCTATAGGACGCTCCACTTTCGTTTTTAACATTTGGAATGCCTGCAGTAGCTCTTCAACACCCTTTTGCTTAATGACATTTCCTACAAATAGAAAAACAAAAGGCTCTTTGGCTAATTGCAATTGTTGACGTACTTCTGCTTGTCTACCTTGTGAAAATACTTCACGATTCACGCCCATGCTAACTACTGAGATTTTGTCGGGAGCTATATCAAAGTCTTGCTCAATTTGTTGTGCTAACACAGGACCTACTGCAATGACATGCTCACTTTCACGTAAAATACTCGCTGTCCAGTTGCGAATTCTCGCACTTTTCTTTGCCATACGTTCAATGTCTCCACCATGAGCAGTAACAATGTACGGTATACGAAACATTTTCTTTAAAAGTAGCGATAACATCCCTGAAGGAAACACATAGTGCGCATGTGTGATATCGATTGATTTTCGATTTTTCAAACCCTTCATTAAAGTAGAAAATCCCCATTTAGCATATTTTACAATGGTGTTTTTCTTGCCTGTAGCTGGGTTTGTATTCACTGCTATTTCAACGTCTAGTCCAGCTTTTTCAAGAGCTGTAACTTGATTTTTTACAAAAATACCGAATGATAAATGTTCAGATGTTGGATACATATTACTAATGACGAGTATTTTTTTCATAGACGTGTCACTGCCTTTTTCATTAATTCCTGACCATACATGGCCTCTTTATGAATATGTGTAGCAATTTGTTTCGTCTCTGCAATTGACTGTTCCCAATTGCTACTTAGTTTACCAACTAATTTAGAAAGAGCATTCTCATCATCTTCTATATCCTGCATCTGTAAGCAACGATCTGATGCACCAACAAAGGACATAAAATCTTGCACTTTTGTATGATAGGATACAGCAATAATGGGAGTCTCTGAATTGGTCGCCAAAATAAGCGAATGTAAACGCGTACCAATTATTATATCTTGCTCTCCTGTAACTTCTAATAAACGCTCAGGCACAAGATTTCCCTCAATTATTTCTGTATGTGCACGATGCTGCATTTTCTTCTGAATATCTTGTGTCACTGTTACATCTTGAGGAAATTTCGTTGCAAAAAATGTAATGTGAGCATTTTGCTCAGAGATTACTTGATCTAAATTTTTCGCCATACCTGTTACATATGCATCGTATTTTGCTACATTACCTTCCGGCCAATAGTTTGCATTATAATATGGAACGGCCGAAACACCAATTTTCCTTGGCTTTTCAGCATAATCTTTGCGATCACCTTTTAACGTAAATGCAGGATCACCTATCACTTCAATCGGTTTCTTGACACCGATACTTTGTAATAGTTTTTTAGACTGAGGATCACGAACAGAGATATTTGCTGCATAACGACACATAATACGAATACTAATTTTACCAGAAATTGTATCTAGTGGTCCTGCGCCACATCCGTAAATAATGTAGGGAATATTACTTTGTTTTGCCATCATTGCGTATGTTCCATAAAGATGAGCCTCACGTTTATAAAAATCCATTAAAATACCACCACCACCAATGATGAGGAGGTCAAAGTTCGATACATACTGTTTGTTATTTTTATACGTATGGATAAACGTTTTATATAGATTGCCCTTTTTATAATACAATGGATAGCTATGTACCCCATAACGCTCGGATGTTTGTTTTGTGTTATTGCTAAAAACGGTAATGTCGTCACTCGTTACCGAAAATGTTTGTTTTACTTGTTGAAGAATGCCGTATAATATTGATTCATCACCATTATTATCATTGCCGTAATTCCCCACAATGCCTATTTTCATTAAAAAACATCCTTTTACTTTTTAATACAGAGATTATACCACAATTGCACTTATTCGTTCTTTTTAAAAATAGTAAAAAAAAAGGGAGCCTCGAATATCTACGAGATTCTCCCTGTTTCTAGCGTCTTATAGCCATTATTCATAGCATAAAACAGCAGAAAAGTACTACTTCATTTTTTACTGTCTTTAGCACAAGTCCACTCTCTAGCTGAATCAAGTTAAAAGCCCCGGCGAGGTCACAGTTTTAAGAGGTGCTTTTCGAGCAGGCTCGAAAAAATCTGGACGCTATTATGCCGAGGTTTGAAATCTTTTACTTATTAATCGTTCTGTAAAGGAACAGACCAAAGTGTGCTCGACTGATTGCTTCGTTCGGTTTATAAATGTTACCGTCGTAGCCAGTCGTAATGTTATTAGCTGCTAGTTGTTGCACATAAGTGTAAGCCCAATGATCTTTTGGAACATCTTTAAATGCAATACTACTTGTTCCTT
Source organism: Lysinibacillus sp. NPDC093197 (assembly GCF_044754025.1). NCBI lineage: Bacteria > Bacillati > Bacillota > Bacilli > Caryophanales > Bacillaceae > Lysinibacillus > Lysinibacillus sp. NPDC093197. The sequence goes on from NZ_JBIVOH010000003.1 coordinate 52,028, forward strand.
TTAATTTATATGCAATTGCCACAATTTTCGCCATCTGCGCTCGTGTCAATGTTGCACTCGGGTCAAAAGTATTGTCTTCACGTCCACTCATAATACCCGCTTCTACAACAGCTGCAATTTCCTTATAGTATATGTGATTTGCCTGAATATCTTTGAAGCTTGGGTTTTTCACATTTTTTGTATCTAAATCTAATGCTCGGCTAATAATGACTGCTGCATGTGCACGTGTTAGCTTGTCATTCGGTCTAAATGTACCATCAGCCTGACCTGTAATAATATTGTGAGTTGTTAAATATTCAATCTCTTTATAGTAGACATAATTATTTGGAATGTCCTTAAACAACGCTGGTTTCGCTACAGTAACTGTAGCTGCTACACTCTTCGTTCCTAAAGTAGCGATTACCTTACCAGTTGCCCCTGGATTTTGCGCTGTAAACTTACCATCGCTCGTAACTGTACCTATATTACCTTCTACAGACCATTTCACTTGAGATGGATTATAAACAATAGGCTTACCTGCGTCGTCTTTAGCATCAATCGTAAAGCTAACAGATTCACCTGCACCTACCGTTTTAGAGCTTGGTGCAACAGCCATTGTAGTAGGAGCATCTACAACCTTGACTTGATATGATTGCACAGCAGCGCCGTCATAGCCGATGTAGATTCGGTCATCCCCAGCTTGCGTTGCTGTATAGTTCAAGCCATTAATCTGTAAATTTTGGTTTTGAGATGCTAACGATAAATGACCATCTAGTGGTAGTGTCGTATAGTTATCATCTAAAACGTATTGAACAGCTACACTCGACGAAGCACCTACTAATAATGTAGCGTAGTTTGTACTATTCGTAAATTTAATATGTGTTGCCTTGCCAGTTGGTGCCGTACTTACTGCTTGTAGTGTGGCAGATACAAGTCGTTGCGTATTACCTGAGTTGGATGGCAAATTCGCTAATACAACATTATTACTGCCGTAGTTTCGAACAGCCATTGTCGTAGAGCCACCGCCATCTAAGTTAATAGCTCTGTCGACACCAAGTGCCACTAAATAATTAGCAAGCTGCACCATATTCATGCCCTTACTATGGCTTTGACGACCATCTACTGTAATGAAATGCACTGTTTGTCCATTATTACTTGTAGCTACTACTGTACGTGGTGCAACTTCTTTTGCACGTGAGCTTGAAGTGCTCATCATAATATAAGGTTTACCATCCTTAACTAAATAAGGACCGCTCGCCAATATAAATTGTGCATTTTGCCAAAGCTGATCAATTGAAAAATTAACACTCATTTCATCACCAACAGCTACTTGGCTTAATTTATTGTGCCATTCACCGCCCTGTAAAGATACAACAAAGCCTGTAGATGGGATCGTTAATTTTTCTTTCGATCCATAAGGCTTAATTTGTGTTACCTTACCAGTTAACGTTTGTCCAAATGTGTTTTCTGTTATCGGTGAACCAGTGTCTACCACTATTTCAAAACCGTATTCATTTGTATCTGTTGTTTTACTATAAAACTGTGGTGTGTAAATAATAGCTTCATATATATTACGTACACGATTTAAGCCTGACATTTCATAATTCGTTCCGTTATGGGAAAGTGTCACGTCAAAATCAAAATAATCAATAACACCGCGACCATCAGATGTCATCCCAAATGCCGTCGGAACATTCATATATTGGTCGGAACCGCTGGAAACTGTTCCACCGTTCAAAATAACATTATTTTTAGCTAGTAAAAATAATGGATAACCTTCTGACATATTAAAAAAACTTGCATTAATAGCACCAACTACTCTATTTCCCTCACGAGAAAGACGATTCGCATTTGCTACTGTCGATTCTTTTCCATTGACTGCTGCGGGCATCCCTAATTGTACTTCTGTCGTCGGATCTCCAACATTAATCGATAAATGATTAATAGAGTTTGTATAGGTATTACTGTATGTATATTGTTTATACTGTACACCTTTTGAAAGTGGGTAATCCTTCTTTACTGTTTGAAATGCGTAGGCATTTAGTGGACTAACAACGATCGACATCATTACAACTAAAATCAGTAAAATTTTTGCTATTCTTTTCATTTTTTCGCGCTCCTCAGGAAATGTAGAGCCCTCACCTTCCCTTCTTTGTTTTACTTCTATAAGATTATCAAAAATATGCCAAAATAGCTATGGAACATTTAAGCTATTTTCCATTTACATATAATTGGTAAAAAAACTATTTATATTGACGCATTTTAAGAGAATACTTATATTTGACCTTATCGCGACTCTCTAACTTTGGTAAAATGATGTTAAAGTTTAGGAGGGAAAAAAATGAAAAAACTATCAATCATTGCATTGGTTATGGCAGTAGTTAGCTTGCTCTTTTGGCAACCCCAAATGGCCTCTGCTGATGAACTTTCAGGGCATGCCCATGAAAATGGTCTGCGCTACTTAATTTCGAAAAACGCTTTAGTAACGAATGCTAACGGCAGTTATCGACCAAATGACAATGTCACACGTGGAGAATTTGCTTCTTATTTAGCAAAGGTAATGAATCTCGAAGCAAATAACGGTATGGCATTTACAGATGTTCCAGATACATATGTGTATGCAAAGGAAATTCAATTGGCTGCTACAGCTGGAATTATAACAGGATACACAGACGGTTCATTTAAACCTGATGCCGCCATTTCAAGACAGCATATGGCAATTATGCTGGAGAGAGCTATTGATTATTTAAAGATTCCTAAAGGTACTTCATCCATTACATTTAAAGATAATGCATCCATTATTAAAGAATACCGCTCTGCCGTAGCAATCGGTGCTCATTTAGGAATCATTATCGGTTCTGATGGCTACTTTATGCCTGAAAAAAATGCCACAATTGGACAAGCTGCAACGTTTATTCAACGTTTAATGCTGCTTGCAGGTGATGCTGGTGCTGACTTCTCTACTTATGCGATTAAAGAAATTTCAAATGGTACACTAGTCGGCAATCAAGGCTTCACAAGCTTCGAAGCTGCTGATAAAGCATTAACAAAAAATACGCAAGTTATCGTCCAAAAAGATAAAATTATAAAAATGACTTCTGGCTATGTTGTGACGAATAATTATGTTGCACTTTATTCTGAAACGATTAAAGATCAAATCGCTGTTGCTGGTAATACAGAAATGGAATATATCAGCAGTGATGCAGCTCAAGTGAAAGTTCGATTAGCTGGTCAAGTTGGCTATTTAAAACAAGCGGATGTAACGTTAATTCCCTTTTCACTAAGTAAGGGACGTTCTTACTATTCAAACGAAAATGGCGAAATTAAACATACACTATACGATTACGCAACAAATAAATATTCTTCAAGCTATGTTTACGGAAAAGCACCTGCCTTCATGAAGCAGGGTGAAAAATACTATAGCTGGAATGGTATTTACTTCACAAATGGGAATGGCTCTTCTAAAGGGGAAGCTTATAACTATTATCAATTTTTACCTGCTCGTGCAACAACACAATATACAGCAGAAGAAATCGATGCTTACATTATGAATAAGCTTGCGGAGATGGAAAGTACAGGTATTACACTTTATAAAGATGCTACAACGAAAAGTAAGCTCATCGGCTTAGGTCAAACGTTAAAAGAGGTTGAGGCAAATTCACATATTAACGCAATGTTAATTTTGTCACTTGCTCAGCATGAAAGTGCTTATGGTATGAGTGACCATGCACAAAACTTAAACAACCTATTTGGTTTATATGTTTATGACACTAACCCACTTAATAAAAAATTCGACAGTGTAGCTGCTAATATTAACGAACTTGTTGATAAGTTCCTACAACCAAACTACATTACACCAGGTGGTGCCCCTGGGAAAAACTATGCAAACGGTGCAGTAGTTGGTTCGAAAGCACTTGGCTTTAACGTAAAATATGCATCTGACCCGTACTGGGGAGCTAAAATCGCTGGACACTACTATCGTGCTGAAAAAGCGTTAGGTTTTAAAGATGCAAAAAATCCTTATACAATCGGCTTAACAACAACTACTGGTTTAAATGTACGTACAGACACTTCTACTAGCAATAGCCCTCTCTTCACATATGCTAGAAGTGGTATGCCTGTCATTGTTATCAATACAAACGTTAATGGCTGGCATGAAGTACTATCTGATAAGCTCCACCCAGGCTCAGCTTACATTAGTAAAGACTATATTCAGTTTATAGATACAGTGAAATAAAAAAGGACCCTCCACTTTATTGGAGGGTCCCTTTTTATTCCCTACAACACAGCGCTGTACAGCCGGGGTTTCGCGCTGAATGTCTTAGGGATTCCGCGGTATAGCGGAGGAATTCCGCGATTCATTACCTTTTTTCCGCGGTATGTCCTAGGGATTCCGCGATTCACTACCTTTATTCCGCGGTATAGCGGAGGAATCCCGCGATTCATGACCTTTATTCCGCGTTATGGCGTAGGGATTCCGCAATTCATTACCTTTTTTCCGCGATATAGCGGAGGAATTCCGCGATTCACTACCTTTATTCCGCGGTATGGCGGAGGAATCCCGCGATTCATTACCTTTATTCCGCGATATAGCGGAGGAATTCCGCGATTCACTACCTTTTTTCCGCGATATAACGGAGGAATTCCGCGATTCACTTCGGGCTTCCCACATGCATGGTTTGCAAGCGATATAAAAGAGCTGCCCTATTGAGGACAGCCCTTTACTGTTAGTATCGAAGTTTTCTTTGCTCTGTTTTTATAATTGCTGACGCAATTACTACAAAACCTAACATTAAAATAAAGATTAAATCAAGTAATCCTGTGTGCATCGACACTGTAAACAATGTAATGACAAATGCGTATGCTACTGAGTGGAAGCTACGGATACCACCTTGTTTTACTTTATTATAAATTAATGAAATTAATACACCATATAGTAAGAAGCCAATCGCTACAAGTGCATAGCCACCATCTAGGAATAATTGTCCGATAAAGGTAGGCGTTGTTGTTCTTGTTGGACGTGTAATATATTTACCTTCTTCCACGCTTAATGAGTTTACAACTTCCGTTACCTTCATACGAGGTGAAATTTGCTCACCAGGAAGAACCGTATTAAAGATACCTTTATGAATTTCGCCTTTTAAGTAGCCCTCTTCTTGCGTGTATTCGATAATTTTACTTAAAACGATATGACCTGTAACACTTTCACCATTTATTGAACGCATCCATTTAGGTGTTAAATTTACTTTTTGTTCAACCGTTAACAGTTTTTCTTTTTCTGTTTCTGTCAATTCAACATCGGGTTGATCGCGATTATTGAATTCTTTAGTTGTATCTTCTGTCACCACTCGTAAGAAACCAAACATCGAGAATGCAACACCGATTACAAATAACGCTGTCAGGAACCACGTTAATTTCACACGTTTCACAACATAGTGGAAAATAATAATTCCAGTAAATAGCATAATAATTAATGGTGTACGATAGCCCATTAATAGGAACAAGAACATAACAACAGCAAAAATCGTGCCGTATACTAATGCCTTTTTCCATGTCATATGCTTTTCTAAAATCATTTTGTAAGATAATAACAGTAAAATTCCGTACCATAATAATTGGCTAAAGAAGTTTAGTTTTGGATCGAGATTACGACGATTAGATTCATCAGAAATTCCTAAACCTCCACCAAAAATCATCATTAAATAAGAAGCTAAACCGATTATTGTTAGTAACACAACAATGTGAATAACATATTTTCCCAAGAACGATAACCCGAATGATGGGATTGTCCATTGTAATTTATCAATAATATAAACACCGATATAATAGCAAATAAGTGCTACTAGTACCGCTGGCAAAATTGATACTCGTACATTAAATAATTCAAATCGATGGAAATCGAATAGACTTGTAAAGAAATATAGCACTAATATAAAAGGTAAAAAGAAATACGGTGAAAACGTATCAATCTTATTGACCTTTGTGAAAACTTGCTTCAGTTTATTCATACATGTAATACATCTAAATAGATGTTATTGCCCTCCTCTATCATGAATCAATAGTTGTTGTTCACTATTACATTCTTTAGTTTTCCCTACAAAAACAAAGGTTATTATATCATAAATACGGATAGACTTATAGAAAGTATTCTATGGATTTTACATAAAAAAGCTCAAAAATTTCATTTTCACCTAAATCTCTACGATTCAGTCATTATTTGGGTGTATGATGAAAATAAGTAATACCATTTTTGAGAAAAAAACAAAACAAGGATGTGGATTTATTGAAGATATTCATTTCACTAATTACTGTCTGTGCTTGTACGCTTGTTGTATTCCTATTACCGACACAAGCCCAAGCTACAACTCAAAGAATCGGCATCGTTTTCTCTGAAAGTAGTGAGAAATATGCCAACTCCACACACCCTGGTGGTACATATGAGGGACAAACAGTATCTCCAAAGGTCGATTATAGCTCTACATACAACAAGGAGCTAAAAGCTTTCCTTTTATATCAGCAACAGGGCTTCAATGTAGAGAAAATTTACGAAAAGGACTTAAATAGTTTAGAAAGTTTAAGCCAATATGATGCAATCGTCTTTCCTTATACGGTCATGATGAATCATCTACAACGCGAAAATGTCAAAATGTACGTACGCAACGGTGGCGGTGCTATTTTTGCGTTCCAAACAGCTCGTAACGAATCCGCAAAATTTCCAAAGGCTGGTCAAATGGATCTCTCCCCATTAATCTATGATGTCGACTCTTGGGTCATGGAGTGGGATAACCTATCAGAAGTTTTCAACTCACGCTTTATCGACGATATAGTATTGGGTAACGCAACAATTAGCAATAGTAATTCAGTACATCCAATTATTCAAAACGCGATTAATGAGCTCGGCAAAAGCAAATTAAATCTTACAAAATCTGATCAAGAGTGGGTTGAAATCATTAAACCTTGGCAAGGTGGCTCCGCCTCACCGCTATTATATTTCTCGAATTACGATTATACTGACAAGCCACAAACAATGAAGAAAAATGAATTTGGAGCAGCACATGCCATTCAATACGGCAAAGGTAGAGTCGTACAAATCGGATTCAAAATTTATGATTACATTACTATTAATGCCAAAGCAAATTGGCAAGATAACGAAAACGGTGTTGCTTACTCTACAACACAAGGCGACTTAGACGCTCAAGTATTTATGAAGCACGCTTTACGTTGGGTTGCCGAAAATCACAATGGTGATGTGCCACGTCGCTATAATCTTTCGCTATACTCTGACAGTGTGCAAAGTTATGTAGCGCCGTCTGGTAAATTCGTCTTCTACTCCACAGTAACGGTAAAGAACAATGGCAATGTGCCAGCTCGTGGTACATTAAAAGTAGAGATTCTTGATGCGAACGATCAGGTTGTCGGTAAAGGGCATGATCGTTATTTACCAGGTCTTGCTGCCGATGCGACAACAACTAATGCTGACCGCAAAGATATTAGTACCCACTCGGAAAAATATCAAATTTTCATGCCCGGAAATTTAGCCGCCGGAACATATACGATACGTACTTCCTTCATAGAAGGTCGCGATGATCGTAAAAATGTTGACGAAAAATTTGCAACCATTGCAGAAATTAAAACGCTCACACGTACAAAAGGTTCCAACAAGGCTTCTATTGAGGTTGCCCCATTCTTTCAAGATATATTAGCAACAAACGGTGCTTATTATGATATGAAAAACTTACATGCATTAGGTGTTGTGAAAGGGAGTAATGGCAAATTCAACCCTCAAGGCACACTCACACGAATACAAGCTACTGAAATGGTATTACGTGCACTTGGTATCACCCCTTCAAGCTCAGCTACCTTGAACGCCAGCGATATGAAAGCTGGTGATTATGGCTATACAGTCCTAGCCACAGGCGTTCGCTTTGGAATAATTTCTTTAGAAGATGGCAAAATTAACGCCCATCAACCGATGACGCGTGCCGCAATGGCACATGCACTTGTAAAGGGCTTTAAGCTTCAAGGCTATACTAAACATACATTCATCGATGTCCCTACATCTCATGTCTATTTTAAAGATATCCAGGCTCTCTATGCACTAGATATTACTACAGGCTATGCAGATCAAACATTTAAACCAAACAACACGGTAACTCGTCAAAACTTTGCCCAATTTGTTAATCGCACACTTCACGCGAACGCTAAATAACTTTTGGATGGCGCTAATAGATTATCTGGAATCTCACTTTTCATCCAATAAAAAAAGAGCTACGTCGTTCTAAATAGAAACGATGTAGCTCTTTATTTTTATTGTTTAGCGTAGTATTGTGAAATCCCTTTATAAATAGCTTCAGCAAATAATTCGATATATTGATCATCTGTCATTTTGCCGCGGTCTTCACTATTTGTAAGGAAACCTAGCTCTACTAGAATCGCTGGAATTAATGTGTTGCGAATAACATAATATTGTTGCTCTTTAACACCGCGATTTTTCATGTTTAAGTTATTAACAATTTGGTTATTTACAAAAGTAGCTAGATCTATATCTTCTTGATACATATCTCCAGTTGTCACAGCATAATATGTTTCAGTACCTTGTGCAGAGGTGCTAGTTGCTGAGTTGACATGTATACTAACAAAGATTTCGCCATAATTTGCATCGGTAAAGTCAACACGGTCTTGCAACGAAGGATATGTGTCACCTGTTCGTGTCATTAACACTTTTGCTCCAGCTGCTTCAAGTTTCTGTTTTACAAGTGTGCTAACTTTTAAAGTAATAGCCTTTTCTGAATTGGAACCTACTACAGCTCCAGGATCTTTACCACCATGACCAGGGTCAAGAATGATAATACGATTTTTCAGTGCATTACCACTTTGGTTTAATAGTTTTAAATAAGATTTATGCACATAGCCAGTTTGGCCATCAAAAGTAATTTGAGCCCAATAGCCACTAATGCTATTAACATGCACATAGTCGCCCTTATTTAATTTACCTAATACTGTAGAAGTTGAGTTCGCTTCTTTGCGCACATTTAGACTACCAACAGTTGCACGACCTAGTAAGTCTCCTGCAACTGGCGGAGGAGTTGGATCTGGTTTTGAAGGTTGTTCTACTTCCACATCCTCTGTGCTATTTGCAACAATATATCCTGGCAAGCCATTTACAACTGTTAAATAGTAGCCATTAACCGTTTTGTAGACAGGCAGTTTGACATTACTATTAATTGTTGAAATTGTTTTAGAAGACGAACTAGCCTTCACGTAGAGATTGATACCTTGTGTTGTTTTAACTTCTTTTTGAATATTCCCTAATGCATTACCGTCCGCATCTAAAAACTGTGCGTACGTTTTATAAATATAAGCAAATGCACCTTTATATGTTACTTTTAACCAGTCACCTTCAACTGCATAGACTGATAGTTTTCCACCTTTATCGACTGTACCTACTATGTTCGAACTAGATACCGAGTCTTTTGATTTACGAATATTCAAGCCATCTGTTGTCACTTGAATTAAACCAATAACCTGTGTTGTATCTGGAACAGTAACACCTTTTACAGGTAGCTCTAAACGATATTTTTCACTTTTTGCACGAGCAACAAATAATGCGAACTGCGCACGTGTCACTTGGCTATTTGGATTATAATTTTGACCGCTTCCCTTTGTAATACCATTATAGTAAATCGTATTTACATATTGAACGTAAGGATGTGTAATACCTACATCAACAAAGGGAGAATCCATATTTTCGTATTCACTTGCATCAAGCTTAAATGCCTTTGTTAATACATAACTCATTTCATCACGAGTTAAAGGCTTGTTCGGTAAAAACTGTCCAGTTGTATTTGTTTTAAAGTAACCTAACTGTATGGCACGTTCAACGTAACCCGAAAGCTCGGTACCAACCGTTACATCTGAAAAGTTAGATTTATTGACAACTAATGGTTTGTTGCCAGAAGCAACGACAGCCATTTTTGCAACTTGTCCGCGCGTTACGCTATTATAAGGCTTATAATACGTTTTACCATTTTCCGTATACCCTTTTATAACACCTAAACTAATTAAATAATTGATCTCTTCATAAGCTTCATGCTTTGGGGTAACATCTTCAAAACCACCACTTGCATTTGCACTATGTATCGTAAACATAGAAGCTGAAATGAATAAGACGCATAATATAAGACTGATTTTTTTAAAGTACAATGTCTTATTTCCTCCCTTCATGTTCTCGTGTTATTGTGTCCATTTTAACAAAAATTCACATATAAAACTATCATAGATTGTAACTATTCGACATTTTTTTATATCACCCCATTTCATATGGATTCATAAAAAGAAGAGAGCCTGCAAGTGCAAACTCTCCCCATTTATACATTATTTAAAAGAACTTCCATGCATTGCTTCACTTCAAACGTAGCCCTTGTCCGAAGCGAAGTAGAAATTGATTACTTATTCACTTGCTTAGCACGCTCGATAAATGTTTCAAGTTGAGAAATTTTTAACATTTCATCATAACCGAAATTACCGTTATCTTTACCTGCTGTAATACCGTTTGATGCTAGTATTGAAATATATTCTGTTGCCCAATAATTTTCAGGAACATCTGCAAATGTCACCACATCACCTTTATGCTCAAGACCAAAAGCTACTACTAAAACTTTTGCAATTTGTGCACGAGTCATTGGAGAAGAAGGATTAAATTTGCCGTGATCATCACCTGTAAAAATACCTAACTTCGCTACTGCAGCAATTGCACCAGCATGTGCATAAGTAGGTTTTACGTCAGCAAATGATGTATTTTTATCTGATGTATCTAAGTTTAAAGCTTTTGCTATTTGTACAGCAACTTCTGCACGTGAAGCATATACTGTAAAGTCAATTGCAGCGTCCTTAACTTCAGCAGTCGCTACTTTTGTCACTTCAGCTTGTTGTTCAGCGTCAAAATCCGCTACGCGTTTTGCACCAACGTAACGAGAACTCCAATAATATGGATCGTTTACACTAGAATAGCTAACACCTTTACCTGTTTGAGAGTGAATCATTTTACCATCACCTATGTATATCGCTACATGTGAGATACCACTACCACTCGTGTTAAAGAAAAGTAAGTCGCCAATTTTTAGGTCACTCTTCGCAACCGCTGTACCTTGCTGATATTGTGAGCTTGATGTACGGTTCAATTTAATGCCTAAATCATTGAAGACTTTAGAAGTAAAGCCAGAGCAATCTAATCCACTAGTAGTTGTACCACCATAAGCATAAGGAATACCTAAATATTTCGTCGCTGTTTCAGTAACTTCATTTGCAGTTGCCGCTTCAGCGTTATCTATTTGAATTGTTGAAAATAACATAAAAGATGCAAAAATCGGTAATAACCATTTTTTCTTCATAAGTTTGTTATACCCCTCTCAAGGAACTTTTTTGCCTATACATAGACTATCACAAATGATGGTATTTTAATTTTTCAATTGTGTAACGGTTTTGAAAGTAAAAAAAAAGCTGATATACCAACGTTTTGTGGTTTACCAACGCTAAAATATGGGTATTAATTAATGGGTATTCCGGCTTTTTGTAACATTCCTGTAATATTAGCCACGCTTTGTTACAATAGAGCGTACTTTAAAGTGCCAGGCACTCAAACAATTTTCAACAATTTTAGAGGACACTCGGATTTAAACCGAGGACAAACTGGTTCATTACCACTTGGCTATACCACCACGATTTTATTTATTGAAGATGCATACAACTGTTTAGAACTAAAACGATCAAAAATTTTTACCCATTTGACCGCTTTAGAACTAATTGTAATCATCCTAATTTTATTGGCCATTATATCGTTTCTTCAAATCCCAGAATCCTGGGACGGAATTGACATCATATTTTCTTATAGTATGGATGAGTTTAATAAGTAAATCCTGACGTAAATCCTCTCTAAAATGTGGATGCGTTTGATAAAGGCACTGTTTCAAGATAGGCTCAAAATAATTTATTACAGTTAATAAAGCTTTATCGTCATGTTTCGATTTTTTTACTAGGGCAATTAATTCTTGTGACATCTCCCTTCAGTCCCTTCTTGAATTTTTAATACGTTCCGATAACTTATGAATACTTAGTTCAAGGTTTTCTAATTTCTTTTCAAATCTAATAAATAGATATACTGTTATTGCAATCGGAAAGCCAAAATTTCCGATTATCATAATCCAATCAGTTGGTTCAGTTATCATCAGAAATCCCCCTTTTTTCCCCATTCTTCTTTTGCCTTTCAATGTAAATCAGCATATTTTCCAAAGCTTTCTTATGGGTTTTAGAGACAGCTTGCTGCGTTTTATTTAATCTTCGTCCAATTTCCGTATCGCTTAATCCTTCTGCATAAGCTAGACTAATGATCTCCTTTTGCTTTTTAGTCAACGAATTTAATGCATCATGCAATATTGGGTTTATTACATATTCATGTAAATCATCATTTAAAATTATCCCACTAAAATGGTCTTCTGCTTGTTCGTCCGCTACTAAATCGAGAAATGTTCCTTGTCCTTCACTAGTATTAATGGTGGCATCTAAAGTAAGAGAAAATCTGGATTGTATAAGCCTCAATCTTTTGTCGAAATTAATTGAATTAAACTTTAGAGTTGAAGAAATATGAGAAATAAAGCGGATTTTGAAATAGAAATGTTTAAATAATATATCTAATTCTTTCATATTCTCGGGAGTAGGGTTTGATATTGTTTCCATGTACTTTTCTTTGTTAGTTGGTATTTTCAAAAAGGAAATTACCAAATCATTTTTTAATAGCTGTCGATTTTCACATTCAAATTTTTCAATTCTATCTTCATCCCATTTATTTTCCAACACTCAAAGCACTCCTTTGTAAGAAGCATACATTCACTTCCTAATAATAAATAGAGCATATGTTCTTATTTTAGGTAAAAAAAAAGAGTGTACGTTCTTTTTTTCAAAAATAAACTATTTGTACTTAACCTAGTTTCCCCATCTAATAATTATTTTAACGTTTTACTCTTACTCGTTAACATAGATTATTTACACAATTTCTTTTAGAAGCAGATAGTCATTCTTCATCCCCCCTATTCCTATGGTATATAGAATAAATAATCTTCAAAATCACAACCTTTATGTGCCAGGCACTCAAACAATTTTCACACAATTTAATAAGACTATAGACAAACTTGAAATTGTTCGAGTTTGTCTATAGTCTTAGGGCTCTTCTAAATGCAATATCAACGGTTATAACTGTAGACATTAATCAAGTAGCTTATCTATTACATGTTTCGTTATATTAGGCATAATTTCCATTGTATATTTTAATTCAGTTCTTTCGTATCTGTTATGTGCATCATAACCATACGGTCCAATATTAATTGCTGGAATATTTAAATCCCTAATAGTATTATAATCGACAAAATGTTTTGTTCCCCAACTTGGATTATTGTTAATAACGGATTGAATGCTATCTTCATCGTCATTTATCGCTACACAGCTCATGTCACAAATATAAGGAAAATAATTTCTTTGTACAATTGGCTTATTATAATGTGGTTGAACTTTTTCGATAGCATGATCTAAAGCTATTAGTAGATTTTTTTCTTTTTGATCTTTTCCAGTCACCTCTACGCGTGGTGAATAAAGTGAGGAATAAAAAATAATAATAGCAGGGCTCTTATCCTTTGCCCATTTCCATGTTTCTTCTACGACTCTCGCAGAAAACATACGTACATCTAATTCTTTATTTTCTAGTAAGTCTTCTTTAAATTTCTTCATATGCTCTTTATAACGTTCACCAGATTGTGAAATAATTGATTGCTCTAGTTCTTCATAAAATACCACCCTCGTTTCCCAAGGCAATTTTGTATATTCCTGTTCACTAATTTCACAATATCTCTTATAGTGACTATTTATATTATTAACTACATTATTAAAGGCAATTTCTGCTTGATTTTTTAGCTTTTCAAGAACATCTTTAGGCGACCATGATTGAACAAAGAAATTATAATATACATATGAAGCAAGTGCTGTTTGAACAGTATACGTTTCTTTAAAATCTGTTTGCTTCAACGTTACTGGTGGCATAGGCGTTTCGCCTAAAGATTTATCACATAGCTCAGGATTATATGCAATTTGTCTAGTTAACTCTGCTGCGATATAGTTAGGATCAAGTCCTTCAAAGCTAGATCCCACATGACTTTCAGCTCCGGTTATATAAAATGAAGGAAGTAGCTTCCCGACGCTACCTTTATAAATATATCTATTTTCATCGCCTTCATACCTAGGCGCTACAAAATCAGAATTTATTAACGCCTCATATTCAAATCCATACGCTTCTCTCAGTTTTTTCAAATCATTTAAACCTGACAATACCCCGTGCGAGCTATCTTCCTCATCACACTCAGCAAAAAATACAATATTTCCTTTTAATTCTTCAGGATGCTCTGAATAATACTTTAATAGATAGTAATTACTTGCCACACCGCTTTTCATATCTAATGTTCCTCTGCCAAATAACCATTCATTGGATTCTAAATGCGCCTTAACTAACGGAGGAACCTTTTCGTTTTTTAATGCTTCTTGAAGATGATTCGGAAAACATGCTTTCTCTTTCAAGCTATTATAATCATCTATTCCAACCGTATCGGTATGGCCCATTAATACGACTGTTTTAGCGCTACTTTCTTTTGTCCCTCTTACAAAAGCAAATACGTTATATCGCTCAATCTCATCATCGACCGTTTGTGAAGTAAACACATAGTCTGGATTTTTTTGAAAGTAAGGAAGGTTAGCAATTGTTTTAGCAAGTGATTTTGAAATATCAATTTCGCCTTCGGTATTTACGATACTTTCAATATTTACAAGATCATTTGTCACTTTTAATACTTCTTCATACGTTTTCAACATAAATAACAACCCCTAACTTAAGTGAATGATTATAAAACTTGCTGTAAAAACTTCGCTGTTCTCTCTTCCTTCGGCGTTTTAAAAAATTCTGAAGGAGGGCCTTCTTCAATTATTTTTCCATCAGCTAACATAATTACTCTATCCGCAACCTCTCTTGCAAAGCCCATTTCATGCGTTACAATGACCATTGTCATACCATCTCTTGCTAAACTTTTCATTGTTTCTAATACTTCGCCAACTAATTCAGGATCTAGCGCCGATGTTGGTTCATCAAACAGCATAACGTTTGGGTTCATCGCAAGTGCTCTTGCAATAGCAACCCGTTGCTTTTGTCCTCCAGATAACTGTTCAGGATAGTAGTTAGCTTTATCAGCAAGCCCAACTCTCGTTAATAACTCCATTGCTTTTTTATTCGCTTCCTCTTTACTTTGCTTTTTCACCTGTATGGGTGCTTCAGTTATGTTTTGTAAAACGCTTAAATGCGGAAATAAATTGAAGTGTTGAAATACCATACCCATATTTTCTCTGACTTTATTTAAGTTTGTTTTTTCGATATCAATAATCTCATCGTTAATACTTATAGTACCCTCATCTAATAACTCTAAAAAATTCATACAACGTAACAACGTACTTTTTCCCGAACCACTTGCTCCAATTAAAACAACTACTTCTGATTTATTAATCTCAAGGTTAATGTCTTTTAAAACTTTTAATTTACCAAATGATTTAGAAAGCGACTTCAACTTTATCATGCTTTTTCTCCTTTCCAACATCCATTCTGCTTTCCAGTTTATTGAACAACAGTGTGAATATTAGAACTAAAATCAAGTAATATACGCCTACGACAAAGTAGGTTTCTAAAGGCATGTAGTTATACGCTTGGGCAGATAATGCATGGTTAAATAATTCTGAAACGGCGATATAGGCTACTAAAGAAGAGTCTTTTAATCCAATAATGAATTGATTAGCCAATGAAGGTATAGCTCGCTTAAAGCTCTGTGGTAAAATAATTCGTCTCATTGTTTTAAAATACGTCATACCTAATGAGCGGCCAGCTTCCATTTGTCCTTTATCGATTGATTGAATCGATCCTCGAAAGATTTCTGCAATATAGGCACCAGAATGAATACCAAGTGCAATAGCACCTGCTGCAAAATCGGAAAGAACAAAAATACTAGAAATACCGTAGTATAGGAACATAAGTTGTACGATAAGTGGCATACCCCGAATAATAAAAATATAAGCGTTTGCTATCTTCTCTAATATCTTGATATTCGAAACTTTGAAGAAGGCAAAAATTAGACCAATAACACAAGCAATTAATAAAGAAACTACTGTTAACTCAACTGTCAAAATAGTTGCTTTTAAAAATTCAATGCCATGTTTTTGGAATATCGATGCTATATTCGTTAAAAACTCCATATAAATCACCTAACCTCTTTAAGTGTATTGGTATAGAAGATTAATGTTTTTGGAATATTCAAATTATTTTACCTAGAATTAATCTATAATACTAGGTAAAATAATTTAGGATTGGATTACTCTAATAGATCTTTGCCAAACCATTTTGTACTTATGTCTTTATACGTTCCGTCTGCAACCATATCTGCAATTGCTTTATTAATTGCTTCTAATAACACTTGATTGTCCTTTTTAATAGCTACTGCAATTTCTTCTCTTTTAATTTCTTCTCCTACTGTTTGAATTTCTAAACCTGATTCTTTCATCGCGGAAATCCCTACTATTTTATCTGTAATTACTGCGTCTAAACGTCCTGGAGGAAGGTCTTGTAATGCATATATCTCACTAGGAAATTCTTTAATTTTATCTGTATATTTTTTTGCATCTTCAACATAAGTACTAGCTTGCATAACACCGATTGTCTTTCCCTTTAAGTCATCTAACGATTTGATTTCTTTATTTTTACTTGAAATAAATACTGTGGCGCCCGAAATATAATATGGATCTGAGAAATCAACCTGTTTTGCTCTCTCCTCAGTAGCTGTCATACTCCCTATAATTGCATCATATTTCTCTCCTCGTAACCCTTGGAGGATCGTTTCCCATGGATTTGTAACAGGGTTTGGTTCAAGGCCAATTCTCTTTGCAATTTCATTGCCAATTTCTACATCAAAACCAACTAATTTTTCATTTTCCTTATAATTTAATGGCTTTAGTAAGCCACTCATTGCAAAAGTTAACTTTCCATCATTCACTAATTTCATATCTGATGTTGTGCTATTTTCTTCTCCTGCTTTCGTTTCTCCTTCACTACTTGCAGCTGTTTCAATTTGTACATTCGAATCTTTTTCTGAACACGCAACCATCAATGAAGCAACTAACACCAATAAAAAATAGAATAGACTTTTCTTCATAAAATACCAATCCCCCTCGTTTTATGATTAAGCTAATTCTCCACCATCAATGGCAATTGTTTGCCCTGTAATATAAGCAGATTCATCTGAAGCAAGGAAGGCATACAACGCCCCTATTTCTTTTGGATCTGCATGCCGTTTTAAAGGAATACCTTCATTTACAACCTCTAACATTTCAGGAGTATACTCAGCCATTTGCATCGGTGTTAATACATACCCTGGACATATTGTGTTCACTCGAATGATTGGAGCCAATTCTAATGCCATCGTTTTTGCTAAAAGATTAACGCCTGCTTTTGAAGCGTTATAGTCTGCATAGAATGGATGTCCCGTAACACCATTTGTAGAGGCAGTCATGAGTATAACGCCTTTCCCCTGTTCAACCATGATTTTTGCAGCGGCTTGAGATGTATAAAACACACCATTTAAATTAATGTTTAAAACTTTATTCCATTGTTCTGGATTAATATCAAGGAATTTAGAGCGAACGCTAATCCCTGCATTTGCAATAAAAACGTCCACTCCCCCTAAATCCTCTTTAATTTTTTTAAAGACAGCGTTTACACTTGCAGGGTTACTAACATCCACTACATATCCTTTGGCAATTCCTTTGTTTTCTTTTATAGACTTTTCAATACTTTCTTCATTAATATCTAAAATAGCGACGACAGAACCTTCTTCTACAAAGCGTTGTGCTGTAGCTAATCCTATACCACTTGCTCCTCCTGTAATGACTACTCTCTTCTTTTTTAAACTACTATGCCTTGTTGTCATCAAAATACCCCCTAGCGGTTATAACTTGTTAATTCCGCTTCATTTTTCACCTTTTCTTGATATACCCGCCATGAAGTACACCATTTTGCGGGATTATCTAAATAATCTGCTTCGATTAATTGATGAATGGTACTATTTTGCGGTGCATTTTTCACTACCTCTGGATTTTCATATGCTTCCTTTGAAATTTGTTCAAGTGCCTGGATATATTCATCTAAATCTGCTTTAGAGTAGGATTCTGTTGGTTCTAGTGTGAATGGTTGTGGCACAATGTATGGATGATGACTTGTCCAGTAATGTAAACCAAAGTCTGTCATACGACGCTGTACATCCTCTGTTGTGACACCTGTTTCCTTCTCCAACTGCTCCCAACTATAACGAACCTGTTCCAGTCGTTGCCCTTGTACATAAGGTACACTTGCGCCACGAATTTTCGATACTTTACTGTATAAATAGTTATTATTTAGCACAGCAGTTTCTGCCACTGCTTTAAGTCCTTCTTGTCCTAATGCTCGAATCCATGCATAAGAACGTAAAATAGTTTGTGCAACGCCGTGGAAAGCGCGTACTTTCCCAATTGAATGCTCTAATTGATCATTTAATACATATTGATCACCACTTTTTTCGACAATCGGTCCAGGTAAATACGGTTTTAATTCCGCTGTTACGCCTAATGCACCTGTAGCTGGTCCCCCACACATATGTGGCGCTGCGAATGTTTTGTGTAAATTAAAGAAACACATATCGAAGCCTGCCTCTTTAGCACGTGTAATGCCTAATAAACCATTTGCATTCGCTTGATCGTAGTAACAAATACCACCTGCATCATGTACAATCTTTGTAAATTCTTTAATTTTTGAATTGTAAATTCCCGTATCTTCTGGGTTAGCTACAACAAAGCCAGCTGTTCGTTCGGATACAACTTCTTTTAACTTTTCAATATTAGGGAATCCATTTTCGTCTGGATGTAAAGTAATAATTTTATATCCCTTTACAACTGCCGTTGCTGCTTGAGATGGATGAGAGAAAATGGTTGTAATAATTTCATTACGTTGATCTGCCTCACCTTTAACTTCAAAATACTTACGTATAATCGATGCCATCGCAAATAGTGCTTGTGTGCCACCACTCGGTTGGAACGAGAATGCATCCATACCTGAAATGTCACGCATTGCTAAATCCATATTATGAATGATTTCTAACATTCCTTGAACAGTACTAACATCTTGCAGAGGATGTAGTTCCATTATTTTAGAATTACGAATTAGTAACTCGTTAATTTTCGGAATGTACTTCATCGTACAAGTGCCTTGACCAATTTCTACATTAAAATCCGACCCTAATGTTTCTTGTGAAAGACGAACATAATGGCGTAATACACGGGCTTGGCCGATTTCTGGTAAGTTCGGCTTACTTGCTCGCTTTATATTTTTCGGTAGAACTGAAACGCCATCACCCACTACATCTACAACTTCTTGTGAAGCTTGCGGTACTTCCACTCCAACTTCACCTGGTTGATGTAGCTCGAAAATTATAGGCTCATTCCACTTGGCTTGATGAAAATCTATATTGACAGACTGTCTTTGAATTTTTAACATGCTAATGCTCTCCTTTCTACCTCATTATTTCGTCACAATTTTTGATAAAACACTTACTAGTTTGTCGATATCTTCTTTCGTATGCACTTCAGTTACACAACAAAGTGCCGACTGACCATATTGAGGAAACTCTTTCGAAAGGTCCTTCCCTCCAAAAATCTTGTGCTCTAATAATTGTGCATTGATTTCTTCGACAGTTAAGCCTGTATCATTAAAGTCGATAATAAATTCCTTGAAAAATGGCGATGTAATTCTCGAACCTCTAATGTTCTGAATTTTATTAAGTTGCATTACTGCGTACTGACTATTTTGCATAATTGCTTGACCTAATTCGTACATCCCGTTTGGTCCCATTAACGATAAATAAACACCTGCTGTAATGCCCCATAGAGCTGTTTGCGTACCGACAGATTCTTTACCGTTTTCTCTATCTGCAAAAGATGTACGGTCATATGCAATATCACCAAAACCATACTCTCCTTGTTTTACAGTCGGAATAATGCCAAATAATCGTGATGGGTATTCATTTACGAATTTCGGATCATTATGTGTCGCAATAAAACCTGCCTGCCCTCCACTAAAATTCATATGCATTCCTAGTGGTTGAAGGTCTCCACATACAATATCAGCTCCATATTGACTTGGTGGTGCCAGTATTCCAAGTGAAATTGGATCAACCCCAACTACGATTATTGCTCCGTATTTTTTTGCAAGATTTGAAATCTCTTGCCCTTGTGATTCAATAAATCCTAAATAGGATGGATTTTCGAAATAGATCGCCGCAACATCATTAGATAATTTTCTTTCTAAATCTGCTAAATCCATTAATCCTGTATTAAGATTAAAATGTACATCTTCAAATGCTAATTGAGGTGTTCCATAGTTTGTAATAATCTTTTTTCTCTCAGGTGAAACTGTACTAGCAAGTAAAACTTTAGTACGTTTAGTAATACGACTAGCCATACGAATCGAAGTAGCTGCAGCCTGTGCCCAATCAAATGTTGGCACATTCACTACTTCCATATCGACAAGTTCTGCCATAAGACTTTGGTATTCAAATAAAGCTTGGAAACGTCCATGATCTTCGTATGGTTCACCCGCATAAGCAGTTAAAAATTCAGCTCTTTGATTCACCTCATCACATACTGCCGGAATAAAATGTTGCCAACAACCAGCCCCTAAAAAGTTAAGATATTCATTAGTGCTTATATTTTTATTTAATAGCCCTTCAATATGTCGTCGTAGCTCCAATTCATTCAATGCTTTCGGGATATTCATTGTTCCTTTATACTGTAAGTCGTCAGGAATGCAAGAATAGAGTTCTTTAATAGAATGCACACCAATTTCGTCTAACATTTCTTGTTTTACTTCAGGTACCATATTTGGAATGTATGGATGAACTTTTTTACTCATATAAAATACCTCCTATAATTTTTTATGCTAAGCCGCCACCATCAACGGTTAATGTAGTTCCTGTAACCCAAGCGGATAAACCACTTGCAAGGAATAGTACCCCCTTCGCAATATCTTCAGGTGTTCCCAACCTTGCCAATGGTCTATCAACCGCTGAACTACGAAGAAAACTAGATTCTTCTATATTTAATTGTTTTGCCTCACCTCGAAGTAGCGGCGTATCTGTATCTCCAGGGCAAATACAATTTACACGAATGTTCTCTGATCCATGGTCGATAGCCATAGCTTTTGTTAAATTTACAACCCCTGCTTTCGCAGCGCAGTAAGATGCAGCTTTGTCTCCACCTTTTAATCCCCAACCAGATCCGGTATTGATAATACTGCTGCCGCCGCCATGGTTTCGCATAAGGGGAATTAAATATTTTGAAAGAAGATAAACGCCTTTTAAAGAAACATTAATTACCGCATCCCAATCCGATTCTTCTAAGTCCACCACTGTTTTTCTACGAATAATGCCTGCATTATTAAAGAGCACATCGACTTTTCCATGCTTTTCTTCTATTAACTCCGCCACACGCTGGCAATCTTGCGAGTTCGTTACATCACACTTTACAAACTCAATATTTAAGCCCTCAGCCCGCAGTGTTTCTTCTGTTTCCTTGCCCTTCTGCTGATCGATATCAAGAATGATCGTTTTAGTCCCCACCTCACTTAGTAATTTAGCGGTTGCAAGACCTATTCCTGAAGCTCCCCCTGTTACTACTGCAATCTTCCCACCTAATTCAAAGTAATCTAGCAAATAAATGTACCCCCTTTTTTGTTTCTCGATTTATATAATGCAAAAATCATGCCAACTTTAAAAAGCTGATAATACGAGATTCATAAATAATAAATCATTATTTTTTGACACAGCTGTCATTTCAAATGCCGTTTTTGTCATAATATTTGAATTATTATTGAGTTGATAATTAAGGAAGGCGTTTACAAAGGGAATCTGCACGAAACTTCAAATTTAGAGGAATGTCTGTTTAGAAGTAGAATATGGAAACGAACAAAATATTGAAAGACGGCTCACTACATGCTTTTCCTAGTTTGTCTTCTTTCTTATATAGTGCCGCTCAGGAAGGGGGAGGCCACAAGCACCAAAATATTGCTGTGCTTATCAGCAGACATACGGACTACACCATACATCACATAGAATGATAAACTTTCAATAATATAAGTGTATTCCAAAAATACCAAGAGGCTATGAATTAATAATTGAGGGATATGTAATATGTAAGAATTTACTACTTATTTATTTACTTTCAAAATTGGGTTTCTTCTTATTTATAAGGAACATAACAAACCTAGCTATAATAGCAAGCTTGTTTCATTGCCCTACTTCAATTGTTGTATGTTGATTTTTAAACAAAAAAAAAGCCTGTACGCGACAGGCTACTAGTAAAGGAATGCTTTAATTTTTGCCATACATTCCTCTACTACTTCAATAGGTGCTTGACCACGAACAGATAATTTCCGAGCTTTCCAATCGAGATTTTTCAATTGGTCAGTTAAAATTACGCCCGTAAAAACTTGGTTTTCAGGAATCTCTACTTCAAATCCCCATCCTTTTTTTGTATTTGTAATTGGACAAATAGTAGCGAATCCAGTTATTTCATTAAATGCTTTTGGTGATAGTACGATACCCGGACGGCTGCCTGCCTGTTCGTGCCCTGTTTGGGGATTGAAATCTAGAAAAACTAAATCTCCTTTGTCTGGAACGGTGCTCATTAAATCAGTTCCTTCCCAGCTACACCGAAGTCTATTGTTTCATGGCAGTTTTCCGGTTTACATTGGCTTAATAAGTCAGCAAGTTGATACTCTATTTTTTTCTTCTTGAGTACTATTTTTAAACCATCGACTGTTTCAATAATTTCAACCGCTGTTCCCTGCTCGAATGCTTTATTTTCTGCCATGTCTTTTGGGATTCTAACAGCAAGGCTATTACCCCATTTTTGCACTGATGAAGTTACTGTTCGCACGGCTAATTCATTACCTACTATAAATTTATCTAATTTATGTGTTGTCATTTTATCATCCTTTGGTGGGTCGCTTTTGTTCGTTAGACTTTGGTCATAGATACGTTCATTGTTGTTGTTCAATGACGGTTTATTGGGCGATGCAGGCTTCTTCGGTGTTTCATCCATTATAACAAGCCTCCTCTCTTTTGTGTATACATAGTATATACACAAAATCAAAGAATGATTCTTACATATATCCCATTTGCTTTAGATTATTTGTGACTTACAAAGTACTGAGTGCCAGGCACTCAAACAATTTCACTTGCCAAGGAAAAATCCACGGCGACTCCTGCGGGAATAGCACAACATGCGCATGAGGAAAGCGCCCGCCCGTAGCGGAAATCAACTGCCCTCTTAATTACTTTTTAATTTTCTATAAAGAGTCCTTGTACTGATGCCTAACTCTTCTGCAAGACGTTCCTTACCTGCAGCATCATTTCCGTATTCAGAAAGTTTTTGGTTAATTAATTCCATTTCCATATTTCTTAACAGTTTAGGCGGTCTGATGTGAGTATTTTGCATTCTATTATATTCAATAATATAGCTTGGTAAACTATCTTTCGTTAATTGTAAAGAATCTTCCATTACCATACTGTATTCTAAAACATTTTCTAATTCTCGTATGTTGCCTGGCCAATAATAAGCATTCAATTCAGCTAAAAATTCGTCTGTAAAATCTTTAATATATTTACCTGTTTTATGTTGAATCTTTTCTAGTAACGTAAAAATTAAGTACTCCATTTCACCTTTTCTTTCTTTTAATGGTGGCAAAGTTAAAGGAATAACATTTAATCGATAGTATAAATCTGCACGAAACTCTCCTCTTTTCACCATTTCCTCTAAAGGTCTATTTGTTGCAGCAATAATTCTTACGTTTACCTTTCTAGGTTCAATTGCTCCCACTCTATAAATAAGACCATTCTGTAAAACCGATAATAGTTTAGCTTGAAGGTGCAATGGTAATTCTGTAATTTCATCAAGGAATAACGTACCTTTATCTGCAATCTCAAAATATCCTTGTTTTCCTTTTCTTCTAGCGCCAGTAAATGCCCCTTCTTCATAGCCAAATAATTCACTTTCAAATAAAGTTTCTGGAATACTAGCACAGTTTAACTCTACAAATTTCCCTTTATGCGTAATACTGTTTGAATGAATATGATTAGCTAACAAACTTTTTCCAGTCCCCGTTTCTCCCGTGATGACAATTGACGATGAACTATTCGCAATGCTGTTTAGCTTTGTTTTAATAAATTGAAAATAAGGTGCATCCCCGAGTACATATTTTGTATCAAATCCGTTTTTTGTTTCAAATAATAAATAAGATCCCTCATTATTTAGAACATTAATAACAATTTCACCTAAACGAGCTAACCAGTATTGATATTTCTTTTGTTCAGTAGATAATTTCTTTTCACCTTCATCTGTAAAACTTACAAATGTTAAATACCCAAAATGCCGATCATCTTTCACTAAGTTCATCAGTATTTCTACTTTGGAAGGACAATTATTTTGGAACCTACACCCAGAACATGTTTTCATTTTTCCAGGTCTCTGCACGTATTGAAATGGCTCAGAATAGTACTTTTGGAAAAAGGGTAAATGTACTTGCTCTCCTTTTCTTTTTCTATATTCATCCGTTGCTAAAATTTTACCTTTCGCAGTAAAATAAGCTACTTCCACTTGTAACAAGTCTCCATATAAAATAATTATAGATTGTACTAACTTTTCACCATTTAACATAACATCACCCTCTCAGAAGTAAATTGAGTCAGTGGAATTTTACACGAAAATATCCTTAACTTTATAATTCTACATTCACTGGTGGGAACGCTTAATACGGCTATTTTAGACATGACATTCATCTCTAATATATACATACATTCAGCAAAAAAAGGTCCGTTCCTTTAAAAATCGTTCAACAAATACAGACATTCGAAGTCGAATATTATCAGAAATAGTTATTTTAATTTTGAATTAGAGGGGTAATGATGTGGAAAAAATATAACTCCCACATTTGTGAAGTACTTTGCGATTTTCACTTTCTGTAGAAGTTCGATTAACATATTCTTTGTGAGTTAGATATAATAAAACCAATCTTTATTGCTTATAAATACGTCAGTGACATATCGGTAAATCCTCTCTTCATTTTCCCAAATCCATTTATCAATATGCTCCATTAGGGTTTCATCTCTATATTTATTTATCCCCATCATATACATAGTAAGGATTTCATTTTCTTCTTTTGCTTTCAGTATATCTATAAGTGTGGCAGCTGAAGAATCATTTACTATTTCATAATATGTCCAAACTCCCGACCTATTGGACTGTGATTGCCAATTTATCATCTCTCTTAATTCAACATACCAATCAGGCAAGTTGCTTTGTTCTTTTAATTCACCAGATGCAATAATAAACAATTCAGCCATTGAATTATAATCATTGATATTGTTAAAGAAGTTATCAATATATGTTTTATTAAATTTCATAGATATATTCACCCCACTCCTTGTACAATAGAAAAGCCCTACCATTTTTGGTAGAGCTTCGTTTAGTAGCCACATAGTGTGGTCTTTTGTTTTACCTCAGACGATTACCCATTCACAAGTCATTGACTAGAAAATAGCTGGACCCAATAGTAAATTCCTTTGCTGTCTACTGCAATCGCTACCCCTGTATTTGTATAATGTTCTCGCAAAATATTTTCTCGATGAGATGGCGATGCCATCCATGCTTTAACAGCCGCCTCAGGGCTTGGAATATTTCTACCTATATTTTCTCCTAAACTAGTATATGGATAATCGAATAAAGTAGCTAAATCCCAGGGCATGCCGTAGTAAGGTGATTCGTGCTCAAAATAATGTCGATTCACCATATCCTGTGCCTTAATAACGGCGACTTGTGTTAAAGCTCCATCATAGGTAAGCAACGGGAGCTTTCTTTTTTGTCTTTCGATGTTAACTAAATTTAACACATCGTTAGCCATTGTCGCTGAGTAGTTTTTTGTCGGAATATAAGTTTTTGATAAATAGTCATAGGCTATTTCATAATTTGTTAGCGTCGTTGTAAAGTCCAAGCTTCGTTCCACTAAGGAGGCAAATTGCGCACGTGTTACTAATAGATTAGGTGCAAATTGTTTCGCGTTGACCCCTTTAATAATACCGACATCTGCAAGTGACTCAATATAGTCTTTCGCCCAATGGCCTTCATTAATATCACTAAACTTACTATTATTTTGAGAATCTACCTCAATTTTATATGCGAGCGTTAACATTTTAGCGATTTGCATGCGCTTCAAAGGAGCATCTGGGTTAAAGCAATCACCATTTTGCAATATCCCTAATTCTACTAGCGCACAAATCTCCTTATAATAAGGATGATCTGCTGGTAAATCTACAAATTTAGTCTTAGCAGGCACATTCATCTTCAATTGCATAGAACGGGCAATGGCAGCTGCTGCCTCCGCTCTTGTAATCGCTTGCTCTGGCTTAAACGTACCATCCTGATACGTTGTCATATATTGCTTATCTAACATATGCTGAATCGAGCTTCTCGCCCAATGTGAAGGCGAAACATCCTTTGCCGTCTCTGCCGCTAATGCAACGTCTGAGCTATTTGGTAGAGGTAAGGCAAATGGAGTAGCCAGCAAAATAAGCGACATTCCGACAATACTAGATACTTTTTTTAACATAGCTACCTCCTATTTATATGTATGGCGTGCGTTTTTTTAAAGTTCCGGCTTCTTATCGAGAATCGGATAATTGATTTTCTTTACCCATAAGCCTTATATATAAACATACCATTATTACCTGTTTTTTCCTACAAAGATTTTAAAAAAATCACTCTAAAGATTTTGCTTTCCTAAGAGTGATGTTGGTCTTTCTATTCAACTCCAATAATGTATAAGTCATCGTCATTTTTTTGTAATATGCGATAAAGGAATAAAGCCATTTGACCACGTCGAACATCCGTATATGGTGAGAATGTCGTAGAGCTTGTACCTTGTGTAATCCCATAATCTAATAACGTTTGAATATAATGATTGGTTTCAGCATCCTTTGTAAAATCTGTAAAGGGAGCAGTTAATGATGTCGCTTGTTTTAAATGAAAGCCCAATGTCAACATTTTTGCCATTTGACTACGTTTAATTGAAGCATTTGGATTATAGTGGGTCCCTTTTTGGATAATACCATTAGCTGCAAGCGCTGCAATTGGTCCATAATATTGATGTGAAGTTGGGACATCACTAAAGCCAGGATTATCAACATTGCTCGTTTGTAAATGAAGTGCTTGCGCTAAAAAATAAGCTGCTTCTCCACGTGTTAATTGTTGATAAGGGCTAAACGTTGTAGACGTTGTACCAAATACGATTCCTTTGCTATACAGTTCGCTAACTGCATTATATAGCTCCATCTCGCTATCGCTTTTTTTAATATCTACAAATGGCATTGCAGCTGCTTGAGTAGGGATGACTGCAACACAAGGTGCCACAACTAAAGCCGTAGCAAACGCCCATGCGTATTTTTGCTTTATTTCCATTGTCCTTCGCCCCTTTTTACATTGATTGACCTCTATAAAAAAATAACGAAAAGAGGGACATACCCTCTCTTCATTCTTTATTACAGCCCTAATTCCTTTATATGCTCTTGTAAAATACGATAGTTATAAACTAAATCTTGTTGTTCCAGTGATAGTGAACTATATAGTTTTTGTGCAGCAATCACTTTCTTTTCAAATGTCTTTGCATCAGGATCTAGTTCTGCAATAGCATCTACTACTTTGAGAACTGCAGCTATATCTTTTTCAGCATTTTTCAACTTATCATAGTTGATAACCTGTCCTCTTACTTTGGAGTCTAGTGCCTTATATGCTGCTACTGCGTTCGCTACATCTTGGATATACGTGCTTGATGTTGGAGAAAGACTAGCGATAAGCTCCACAACTTTTTTCACTTCGCTCATGTTTTTCTCTGCTTCTAGTAAGATTGAATAATTCGATACTCTTTGTTTATCTGTTGTATTTAAACTATCGTAATCTTTACGTACTGACTCAATCATACCAAAGTACATTTTATCGCTTGGTTTTAAAGCCGCAATACTCTTGTACACTTTAATGACATTATCTAATGACAGAAGCAACTGCTCATTATAAACGTATTTGCGTTGTGTAGCGTTTAAATTATCATACGCCTTTAAAATCTTTTGATATTGACTGTCCATATTTTTCGATGTCATCAGCTTATCAATCTCATTGATAACGCTAATAACTGGCTTAATAATTTTTTCTTGATCTTGTAATGCTTTATAATTTTCGACTGCCATTTGTTGCTCTTTAGGTAATGCATTATAGGCTGCACGAATTTCCTCAATGCGTTTTACATATTGATGTGGCTCAATATATGGTAATTCCTCAATCATACGTTGAACATTCCCTGCACCTAAAATACTTGTTTCAGCAGCTTGTAACTGCTTATAGTTTGTAACATACTGCTGCATGTCCTTACTTAGTGCATCATATAATGCGCGGGCTTGTACAGTATCATTATGGAATGTTTTACTCGAAGCTTTTAGCTTGCCAATTAATTCTATAACCTTTGCTAACGGTTCGTAGCTTTGTAGCGTTGCCATATTGCTGACATACGCCTTTTGGTCTTTTGTCAATTTTTCATACGCTTTTTGTGCTGCATTGACTTTACTAACAAAGCTATTTGAGCTTGGGTCTAAGTTATCTATTTGCACCATAACGTTTAAAATTGGTTTTACTTGTTTTTCACGATCCGTTAATAACTTTACGTTTGAGACAAGCTTTTTTTGTCCTGTTGTTAATTTGTCATAAGCAACACGGGCATTCATTAATTTCGTTAAATAATTTTCTTCTCCAGGAACTGCCGCATCGATTAAAGCAATGACTGTACTCGCAGAAGTTAGCTCTGTTTCTGCTGTCACAAGCTTTTCATAGTTGATGATTGCTTGCTGTTTTTCTTGAGGCAGTGCGTCATAATTTGCACGAGCAGTTTTTAAATCGTTTAAAAATGTTTTACTCGTTGGCTTCAATGTTTCTATTAAGCCAATTAAAGATGCAACATCTTCAACAGCTGTTAACTGTTCATAGTTTGTCACACGCTTTTGGGATGCTGTATCTAATGCATTAAAAGCTTTACGAGCTGCTACTACCTTTTTCGTATAGTCTTTATTCGTTGGATTTAAAGCAGCGATTAAATTAATAACTTTCACAACATTGGCATTGTTTTTCTCGTACGTTGTTAATGTTTTATATTGCGTCACTAATTTTTTCGCATTTTTGTCCATGGCTTTATATTCTGCAGACAACTCCACTACTTTTGCGACAAATGTAGCATCTGATTCATTAGCTAACGCTATTACTTTATCATCAAACTGTTGAGCTGTAGTGATGTAACTTTCTGCTGTTAATAGAGCTGGATAGTTCGTTACTAATTTTTGTGCTTCAGGTGATAGTTTATTATATTCTGCTTTCAAGGCTGCAACGGTTTCTTTGAAATCTTTTCGTGAAGTATTTAAAGCCAATATAGGATCGATGAGGCTCATCGCATCTACTTGGTCTTTTAATTTATTAGCTTTATAGCTTTTTACGAACTCACGCTTTGATGTATCCAATTTTAAATATGCTGTGTTAGCTGCCTTTGCCTTTTTTGTATAATCCTTCGCTGCTGGATCTAGTTTTTCAACAAGCGTGATGACATTTAACACTGCTTTATTTGAACTTTCCCAGCTCGTTAACTCTGCCAAATTGTTAACGATTTTTTTAACACTAGCTGCATCGATTTTTTGACCATCGGGTGCTACAGGCGTATTATAGGCTGCACGTGCTTCTTCGATTTTCGTGATTACATCTGGCGCTGTAGCAATGTCAGAAATAAGTGTTTCAATTACTTTTGCAGCTGCAATATTAGCTTCAGCCAATTGTAAATCAGTCACATTTTTCACAAAATCTTTTTTAGTTAGCTGATCGTATTCCGCTTTTGCCGCCGTTACTGAAGTACGATACGCATCCGTGTTGGAAATACGTAACGCAGTAATTTGCTTGGAAACATTAACTGCTGCTTGATATGGCTGAAGGTCATTGTAATTTGATACTAAGCGCTTTGTATCTGCATCCTTTAAATTATTGTATGCTGTTTCTATCGCTGTTACAGCACTAATAAAGCTTGCAGCCGTTGGGAAATCTTCTGGTTTTTTTGCTATCAGTTGCGTAATACTTGCGACAATCTTATCTGCTGATGATAAGTTCGTTAACACATCTGTATATTTTTTATATGGCGTAGCTGTTGTATTGTTTGGATTATAGGCAGTAATAATTTTCTTTTGATCAGCAGTCAGTGTGCTGTAACTTGTCGTTACTTCAGTTGCTGCTTCAGCGATTTGAGTAGAAGTTGATGACGTATTTTCTAGTACGCTAACAAAAGCATCTAATTTAGCAGTTGTTACTTTCGCCGCAGTTGCATCGTCATTCATTTTTACAAGCTTTGCGATATCTGCACCGTTCTTTTTAAAATAATTGTTACGCTCGGACTCGTCATAGCCATATTGTAGAGAGGTACCACGAACAGCCGATACAATGCCCTTTGCATCCTCAGCTTCTAATGCTGTATTCACGGCGTCCTTAAAATCTTGTTGAACAGCAAGATAGGAATTGGCATTTGAATCTGATCCTAAAAATGTTTCATAGTCTTTCTGAACTTTTGCAACATCCGCTATAAATGTTTTACTTGTATAAGATAATGCATTGATACTTTTACCAATATCAGTTAATTTCTTAACGAACTCTCGTTGTGCAACTACATAATCATACTTCGCTTCAATAAATGCTCGTTCATTTTCATTGAAATCAGTAGTGCTTAATACTTTTACATCTCCGTCTGCAATGACCATGTCATTTGCTGTTGATGTTTCTGAAAGCTTACCGAATTGTTCAATTGTTTTACTTCTCGAATCAGTTGCAGCTACGGTATTCACATAAGCTATTTGCTCAGTTTGTGATCCTGTTTGTGGTTGTGCTTCTTGCGCATTTGCAAGTGCAGTCGGTGTTAATAAAAGGCTTGTTAGGACACCCACTTTTAAAGGTTTCTTCAACTTGCTCATCCTTTCTTATTACGTTATATAGGAACATAGATATGTATCATTTATCGCGAATCTACTATCTTAAGTATCGGTATTTGTAACTTGATTTCAAGCTAATCTAGTAAACTCACGTACTTCCTTTACTAACTTACAGATAATTGCTATTTTTAGATAGAATAGACTTTTTAAAGGAAGTTATTGTTAGGATACTATATAATTGTATTAGACGCATTTATCCCGCATCGATTATATGGAATTGAGCCTAATGAAAGTCCCACCATATCGAGAAAATTCCTTAAAAAAACTAGCATTTATACTATGTCATTTACCAGTAACTAGGTGTATACTACATCTTTAATATTTAATTTACTAGAAAGGGAGCTAGATATGTTTTATCACTACAAGTTTTGGCATAGCTTAACGCACCCCACGAACTTTACACAGGCTATTGAGTCAGGAGAAATAAGGGGCTATAAAAAACGATCATTCACGGTTTTCATACTCTTTTTGCTCCTTTTTGTGATACGCGAGTTTTGGGGTATGGGCACTGAAAACTTAACATCTTTATTTGCAATGAATCACCAGGATGAATACTATACAGCCCGTTTGCTATCAATGGTCGGAGCCATTGTCTGGGGAATCATTTATTTTTGCTTCCACTATTATGGCGTTACATATATATTACATCTATTAACGGACATTCCTTACAAATGGATTCAAAAAGTGCAGTTATACGTGGTAGCATTTTTGCTTATTGAAAAGGCCATTTTATTTGCAGTGTTCTATGCAGTTGGCTATTCTACATCGTTCTCCTTCTTTTCACTTGCCCCTGTTATACAGCAAGTATTGGATAAGGATGTTGTGTTATTCATTATTAATCAGTTAACGGTAACTACTGTGCTGACGATTATTGTGCACTTTACTTTCCTTTCAAAATGGGAGGAAGCGTCAGATCGTAAAGTACTATTAGCAAAAATTATCGTACTCCAGGTAATAATGGCTGTTATTGTTGGAATGATTAGCGTGTTACCACTACAAGAATGGATTACAAGGGGGTTAGGATGATGCGTATTATTAAATCCAGACCTTGGACAAGCCTTAGTATCATCGTGATAGCGCTATTAGTTGGCGTGAATGCCTTCTTCGTTTTCAAGGATAATAGTAAAGTAGCGCGTTCCTATTTTGTTGATGAATTTCAACGAGCTACCGCTGGTGACCGTGTAGAAACGGTGAAAAAGGATGCAATTGTTGCGCCAGCAGAAACGTATACAATTTCTGCAGATGCAAAAACTTTATCAGCTGTAAACGTAAAGCGTGGGCAGGATATTAAAGCAACCGATCTTCTAGCTACCTATAAAACTGAGGAAGTCGACGATGAATTAACGAAGTTAGAAGCTGAACGGGATGCATATGAAACCGAATTGAGTGATTTAGAATCTGCTTTATCACAAGTAGAATCTGAATTCGGAGACAAAACGAATCCGAAAAGTTCAATCAATACAGACCAAATTAGTGATAAATTAAATGTCACAGTTAAATTAGAATTAGGCCAACAAAATTCACCATCAACAGCTGTCGCTATTTTAAACCGTCATATTGCGGAAGCGACACGTCAAATTTCCGTAATGGATGCTCAAATTGCACAAATCCAAGCACGGCAAGGAGTAATTAGCCCTGTTGATGGCGTTATTTCCAACATTATCGAAGAAGCTGGTACGGTGACATTTGAAATTTATTCAACTGAAAAAGCATTGCTTGCTTACTTATCGGAGGATGAATGGCAAAAGGTTTTAGCGGGACAAACGGTAAATTTTGATTTACAACATTTTAAAGATGATTTATCTGGTGTAGTACTTGAAAAACAGATGATCGCAACAAATCATGACTCTACATGGGCAAATGAATTAGCAAAATCGGCGAAACTGCCGAAACCAACTAATTATGAAGTAACGTTACAGCAGGACGATGTGTTAGAAAATATTCCATTTTCAACAGTCGGTCAAGCTTCAATTGTTGTTAACGAATCGCTCGATGCTTATAAAGTAAAGTCTTCTTGGGTTAAAAAAGCAAAAGGTGCCAAGAGCGTATATATTATCGATGAAAACGGAAAAATCCGCCTTGAAGATATTGACGTTGACTTTTCAACTGCAAATTCAACGATTTTCACAAGTTACTTCGATGAAGGCACACCGATTTTAGCTAATGAACAACGCAACATTTTAGCACGCTCCTTCTGCTCAATGCCTGTTAAAAAAATAGAATGGCAAAACTTCAAAGAAATTGGCTGGAAAGACTACGTCAAATACATTATTTTCTAAAACAAAATTAAGGAAGCTAGCCAGACCTAGCTTCAACCTAAAAAGGTAACAAGAGGTGTTCACTCTTGTTACCTTTTTTGTCGCTTGAAGTGTCCACGAGAAGTGCCAGGCACTCAAACAATTTACTATATTAAATCCACGTAGACTCCTGCGGGAACAGCACAAGTTGTAAGCATCAACAAACGAACGACAGTGAAGGTTGCGGCTTACACTGTGCCCGCGGAAAGCCTAATGGAAAGTATCTATACGAAGTGCCAGGCACTCAAACAATTTTGCGACTCCTACGCACTTCTTATTTTGTAGCATTGTATTGTAGTGCTAGTTCTTTATATTCTTGAGCTTTTTGATATTGTCCTAATCGCTCATAACAGACAGCTAATTGAACATACGGTAGCCAAGTCCAAGCTGCATGGTCGATTAAATTTCCTTGCTTCGGTTGGTTTTTTACTATTATTGCTTGCTCATACCAATAGATAGCTTGATCATATTGCTCATCTACTAAAAACCTTGCACCTAAGCGACAACAACATTCTGGACGAGGCAGGCTATATGACAATGTTTTAAATAAATATTGCAATTGTTTATCAGGAGCATGTAGCATTTCATAACATTCCGCTACCTTCAAGCAAGCTGCTATTTCATCTTCTATCCAACCTTGTTTTGTTAATAAAAATTGATTATATTTTTCTACCGCTTCTTCGTACATGGCGTGATCTTTTAATTCATTTCCATAGTAAAATAAATCACGCGCCGAAAATTCCATTCCCTGCTCTTCTCTTTGTTTATAGATTTTTATATTTCGGTCTGTATATGCTTTCTCTTTACGATGAGTAATCGCTATATTACGCTGTATTATATTGCCATGAACAGATAAGTATTCATGGACTGCTCCAACCCAAGTAAAATTGCACGAACGTTTTACTAGTCTGTTTCTTTTAAGGCTGTATGTCGGCTCCCCATTATGATTGAATGCTAAATGATAATCCATCATTACACTGTCCACTTCTTTAGAGCTTAGTTCTTTTGTTAAGCTCGAAAAATGTAGTCTTTCGCTTTCCTGTAAAATATCATCTGCATCTAACCATAAAATATAGTCTTTTGTTGCTTTGCTAAATGAAAAATTACGTGCTTTTGAAAAGTCGTCTATCCATTCAAAATCATAAATATTATTTGTGTATTGCCTTGCGATTTCTTTCGTTTTATCTGATGAACCAGTATCTACAATGATGATTTCATCAACAAGTCCTTGAACGGAAGATAAACAACGTGCTAAAACTTGTTCTTCATTTTTGACTATCATACATAAGCTAACTGTTGCTTTTTCCTTTTTTTCAGTGAGGATTTCATTATTAAATTTTTGTGCACCTAGTAAGTCGGAATCTCGATAAATATGAAATGCAGGAAAACGTGTATCTACAAATAACTGTAAATCCAATGCAGCTGCTCTTATGCAAAAATGTCGATCTTCGCCCCAAAAAGATAAGTTCTTCATCTGTTTAAAACGAACGCCTTTTAAAAGTGCTTTTCGACTTATTAATGTGCATGCACCCAACCCGCCCACTTCATATACCCCTGGTACTT
The DNA here is from genome assembly GCF_044754025.1 of Lysinibacillus sp. NPDC093197. Lineage (NCBI taxonomy): Bacteria > Bacillati > Bacillota > Bacilli > Caryophanales > Bacillaceae > Lysinibacillus > Lysinibacillus sp. NPDC093197. Next base: position 87,132 of record NZ_JBIVOH010000003.1, read on the forward strand.
TTAATTGCTTTATGAAAGCAGCAGTTCTATTTGCGATCTCTATTGGTTCCAATTTTTCTCCATTTTTTATTTCATATAATGTGTATTCATCCATCATCCAAACTTGAGGTAATGCTTCTATATCCTTTTGCCATTCGGTCCAGAAAACATTTGAAATGATGTCTTTTTGTTCATTCCATAAATTTTGTAGTGTATTCGGATACAGCATTAAATCTGAGTCGATAAGGAATAATCCATCATAGTTGAATTCAATAGCATGCTCTATAATAGAGTCTTTCATTTTTGCCACTTTTTCTATTAATGAATCTGTCCAATAATGTGTTTTATCATCTTTCATATAAATATCATTTTGTTGATCATTTTTAATAATTTTTACACGCTCGTTTTTTGATTGAAATGACGCTAAAAGTTCTGTCGATTGTTTATCGTCATTATCATCTATAAATAAAAAATCCACTACAAGTTCATCTTGATTTAACGATTGCAGTGAAGTTAAAAAATACGCCAAAATATATGGTTTTTGTCGCACAGGGCTGGCAATTAAAATATGAGGTTTCATGTAATCCTCCTTCATTAGATCCTTTAGGAAAACATAATGCTAACAATTTATTTTGTACTAAAGTGAATTAGGAACAATGGTCATAGTTATATCATTATTCATATTTCACTTGATTTGTTACAGTAATGAAGGTTTTACGTGGGCATGAAATCAGAAAAGCCCTCTTATATGATGCAAAAGTCAACGACAATTGACTTATTATCACATAAGAGAGCTCCATTTACCTAGGGTAACGGCGATTTTCTGGATTTAATCGGCGATTTCAAAGGTTCTATCGGCGATTCACCATAGTCTATCGGCGATTCCAGTTGTTTTATCGGCGGTTTCCGGCAGTCTATCGGCGGTTCACCATGAATTTTCCATATCTTGTTGCGTTGCTAGCTCGTAGTACATAGATGCTATACCACTTACTTCGTACATCATGCCGTGTACGTAAAGTTTCTCACCATTTGTGCCGTTTAGGCGAATGGCAAAAAGGGCCTCTCCTTTTCCAACTCTTTTAATTGTTACACCATCTGCTGAATTTTCAACCTCAACAATTTTGTGATCAATCGTTGCTCCTGTATATTGCTCGATGTTAACATCCTTAACCGTAAAGCCTATTTCACTTGTTGGAATGAATTCGCTACTTATTTCAACAGCTGCAGAAGTATACATATCAAAACCATCCGTTTCAGCACGAATGCCGACGCGTACAGATTGACCTTTACCATCAGATAATGTCGCAATATAATCTCCTGCCTGCAGTAGCCTTAACTCGTAATTGCCGCCTTTCGGAATGCTTTCTTCCTCCCAACCATCAAAATTAAATGGTTGATACACATAGACTTTATCACTTACCTCATAACCGTTTGCAGTTGTTAGCTGAATGTGAGCCGGATTAAAACCTAACTCTTCCTCAAAAAGGAGTGCTACACCAGGTGTTATTTCATCCGTTTGCTGGCAATTGAGCTGGAGTTTGCCGTCTACTTCTGTAACAACAATCTTATATTTTTGTGTCTCGACGACCTCATAGTTTTCTTCCTTATCCATATTGTAACCAATTAACACGAAGTAGCCCGAGCCTTCTCGCAATGCCTCTACTGTTACACCATTCGTTGTTTGGTGAATTTTGAAAAATTCATGCTCACCATCAGTCGCAATATTGTCATAAGAGTAGGCATCAAGTTGACTTGCACCAAGTTCGCTTGCAGAAAATTTCTGTAAAACTCGATTCGCTTGCATCGCCTCTATGCGTTGAATAAACAATGCGAGCTGCGAACGCTTCACTGTTTCTTTTAAACCAAATGTAGTCGCTGTAATCCCCTTTGTAATGTTTTGTTCAAACAAAGGTCCAATTGCATAATACGCATCGGAGTATTTCACAACATCTGTAAATGGCAGTGTCCAATCTTCTGCATTATTGACTAATTGGTAGGCAGACGTTAACATACTCGCTAACTGTTCGCGAGTAATAGCTTGATTCACACCGAAGCTACCGTTCGCAAAGCCCGACGTAATTCCTTCATTAGCTAAAGCAGCAATTGCGCCATAGTATTCATCACTTTGCTGAACATCCGTAAAGTGTGGATCTATCACGTTTTGCGTATCTAACGCTAATAAGTTAGCTAAAATTTTCGCAACTTGTCCACGCGTAACATCAGCAAATGGCTTGAATGTACCATCTGAATATCCATTGATAATACCTCTTGCTGCTAAATCTTTTACCGCTGCTCCATATTCTTTCGACAGATCAACATCGCTAAAACCTTCTGCTGCCTGCGCTGTCGGTACCACGACAATGGCACTTGTTGCTAATGCCGCAACGATTGCTCCTTGAAATAAACTGTTACGCTTCATCCGCTCATCCCCCTAAACATTTTATCTATCATACTTGATAATACGTGGAGGTAATAGTAAAAGTTTCATATTCTTCTATAGTTATGTATTTTGATGCTGTACTTACTATAAATAGCAATACCCCAATGCTAGAGGTATTGCTTCATTTACAGGGATTTCTCTCCATCAAAAAAGCCTTGTGACCATGATGAAACAAAAAGTTTCATCTAATCACAAGGCTAGTTACTAGTAAACTAGTTTATAGCTTTACGCTATTTATTAAGATGCAGCAACGATTGTTACTTTTAATTCTTTTGTTGCGTTACCAACTTTAATTTTTAAAGTTACTTTAGCTTCTTTAACATCTGCATTTAATGTAGCTGTTGCAGCTGCAGTACCGTTACCAGAAATTTTAACATCTGTTACTTTTTCAGGTACGATTGTAACTGTTTCTGCTACAAGTGCAGAAATTGCTTTGTTACCATATTGGTCAACAGTTGCAACGTTTACTACTACTGGTGCATCACCTGTAGATTTTAAGTTTGCTACAGTTGAACCAGATACTAATGTAGCTTCTGTAATAGCTTTAGCAGCGTTGTAATCAGCTAAATTAACTGATGCAGCAGATGCTGTGAAGAAGAAATCTTGTGTTTTTTCAGCGTCAGCAGAAACAACGAATTTTTGTTCTAACACTTGACCAGTTGCATTAATTGTTACTTTTAATGTGAATTCTGTGTCAATTTTGTTAGCTGGTGTTGCTGAATCAGTGTTTAAAGCTGTATCAGCAATGTTTACTTTACCAGTAGTTACATCTTGAGGTGCAGCTAATTTACCGCCAGTTACTGTTGCAGTATATTCGTTCGCTTCAAGAGCAACTTTACCACCGTTTAGTAAACCGTTAATAGTGATGTTTTTGTCTGTTGCTACTTTAGTTTTACCAATTTCAGCAATTTCATAACCGTTGTATTCAGTACCATCAGTAACTTGTACTTTTACTTCAACAGCAGAATCAATTGTGCCATTTGGAGTTGTAAGTGCCACATTTAATGTTGCAGTTCCGTTTTTAAGAGCTGTTACTTGATTACCACTTACAGAAACTACGTCAGAAGTTCCAACTAATGTAACTGTTACAGGTTCAGCAGAGTTTTTCATTTCACGACCATATTGGTCTTCGATGATTAAGTGATCTTTAGCTGTAATTGTTACTGGAGCTTGAGCAGTTGAAAGTACTAAAGGAGTTTTAAGTCCACGAACTACAGTTGGAACTGCTTTAGCTTTAACATCTACAGTAATAGTAGCAACTTTGTAAGTTGAAGTTTGGAATACTAATGCTTGTGTTCCAGCAGTGTTGAATGTAGTTTTGTAGTAAACTTGACCATCTTTCACTTCAAGAGCTGATTCAGCAACTGTAGTACCGCCAACTTTAATACCTTTGTTAGCATCAGCTAATACTTTTTTGTTAGTGATTACGTTGCCTTCTTTATCAGTAACTGTTAATGGGATTAATGTAGATTCTTCAGCAACAGCGATTTCTGGTTGAGAAACAGAGATTGCATTAGTTGTAGAAGTTTCTGCAACTTTAACAGTATATTTAGCTGTTTGACCGTTAGTTGTTGAAATTAATAACACATCAGTGTCGCCAGCTTTTAAGATTGAAGATAATGCAACTACTAATTTATCTTTATCGCCAATTTTCACTTTAGAAACAGTGTTAGCAATTGTTAAGTTTGTAGTGTTTGTGTTTGTGATAACTAAACCTGTTGCTTTAGCAGCATCAGTAATTTCTTTACCATATTGATCTTTAAGGTTTAATACGATATAAGCATCAGAAGCTTTAGAAGAATCATTTAAAGCTACTTCTTCACCTTTAGCGTTATAAACACCAGCTACTTCAATAGAAGAAACTGTAGATTCAGCAGATAATTTTACAGTTTTAGAAACTGAAGTACCTGTAGCAGCATCGAATAATACTACTGGTACGATATCACCGATTTTTTTACCTTCTACAACAGCACCTGATAATTTAATTACACCTTTAGCTGAATCAGCAACAACAGTTGTATTAGCATTATCATTTGTTTTTAAAGAAGTTGTTTTTGTAATATCTGTACCATATTGGTCTTTAACTACATAACCAACAGTTGCAGTTGTACCAGCATCGAAAGTGCCGTCAGCTTTAACTGCTTTGTCAACTACAGCTACTTCGTCTAAAACTTCAATTGAAGTTACTTTTTGAGCTTCGATTTTAACTGTGCTAGTTAATACATTTTCAGTTAAACCAGCAATGTTTACAGTGTAATCAGCTGCTTGGAAGTTTGTAGCTCCTACTAATTGAACTGATTTTTTGTCTTCAGACCAAACTAGAGTTACGTTTTGTTTGAAAGTACCACGTAGTAATTCAACTTTAGCTTTAGTAGTATCTTCTACTGCTTTGTTGAATTGTACTTCGATTGTTTTAGCGTTAACAGCTTTTACTGATTCTAATTTAACTTCAGTTACTTCATATGTAACTACAGCTGAATAAGTTTTACCGTCAATTTCGAACTCTACTTTAGTTTCTTTGTTTTCTACAAGTGGAGTTTCTAATTTTACAGTGTGTTTAGTGTCATCAGAAAGAGTTACTTCTAATGTAGTTGCGTCAACAACTTTAGCTTCTTTAACAGTTAAAACTGCTTCACCAACGTTTGTGATTGTACGGTGTAAGAATGATGCGAATTGACCACGAGTTAAAGAGTTTTTAGGGTTGAACGCTTTAACGTTTGTAAGTCCAGCATATTCTAAAGCGATAATTGCTTCACGGTTTTCTGTAGCTGTAGTTTTGTCTAAATCTGTGATAGCAGATTTGAAGTCAGATTCTTTGTAATCTGCTACTAAATCTACACCATAAACAGTGTTGATAGCACGTACTAATACTACTGCCATTTGTTCACGGTTCATGTTGTTTGTGTACATTAATTGGTTGTTAGAACCTTTGAATACGCCTGCATCTTTAACAAGTGCTGCATATTGTAGTAATTCTTGGTCTGGAGCTGAAGTTGGAAGGTCAGTGAAACGAGCTTCTGTTTTGTAATCAGCTGGAATTTCATATTTTTCAGAAACTAACCATTTACCTAAGAATTTTGCTACGTTACCGCGTGTTACCACTGCGTTCGGTTTGAATGTACCGTCAGTGTAACCTCCTACGATTTTAGCGTCCGCTAATGCTAAGATAGCGTCCTTGTGATCACTTGTTTCAATATCAGAAAAGCTTGCTGCGCTTGCTACTGGTACGATTGCTGATGCTACTAGAGCTGCTGATGCTGCGCCGACAACCCATTTGCTATATTTTTGTTTCATGTCTAAAAACCTCCTAGATAAATTAGCCACTTTTATGACTACGATTCTATTATAAGAGAAGTAGAACATACATATCTATGTGAAATATCTGGAATGAAAGATGTGGTAACAGTAATACATCATTGGTTATACATACATATTTTAGTTTTTTATATAGTGTTTTACCATCCAACAATTAGTAGACAAGCGTTGCTTTTATGCGGAAAATATACCATTTTACCCATGGGTATCGAGACTTTTTCCCTTCCATATATTTTTAGCTAAGACAATTTTCTCACTTAAAGGAATAGTGAACAAATCATGAATTTACGTTACAATAATATAGGTAATTTATTCATTAATTCCCTTGGAAAATTGGATTAAGATTTTATGGAAACCAGAATCTAGCGATAGTCACTATATTCTATTAAGAAATAATGGGCTTCAATCAGCGGTATGACTGGGTTTACAAGCAATTTACTTAGGGGCTATCGGGGGCTCCCACAGTTCTATTTGCGACTCACTTGGGGCTATCGTCGATTCACGACTTTCTTTTAGCGATTCTGCTCACGGTACCGGCATCTTCAAGGTTTTAACAGCGACCTCGGCAATTCGCTAAGTTCTATCATTTACAGAGATGGGGATTTGACAGAAATGGTATTTAGTAGTCTTATTTTTTTATATGTCTTTTTGCCATTAGTAATTATTGTGTACTTCATCTCTCCGAAGATGCTATGCAATACGATTTTACTGTTGGCTAGTTTGTTCTTTTACGCTTGGGGTGAACCGAAATATGTGCTTTTAATGATGCTGTCTATCGTACTCAACTATGTGCTAGGCATTGTCATCGAAAATACAGTTTCACAGTCTAAGAGAAAAACACTCCTTTGGTTAGTCATTGTTAGTAATTTAGCCATCTTAGGCTATTACAAATACGCTGGCTTTTTCGTGGACATTGTTAACAATTATTTGGCACAGCCAATTGAATGGCAGGCTGTTCCACTGCCAATCGGCATTTCATTTTACACGTTCCAAGCACTTAGCTATGTTATCGATGTTTATCGCAAGGACGTAAAGGCACAACGCAACTTTTTGGATTTATCACTTTTCATTACATTATTTCCACAGCTCGTTGCAGGCCCTATCGTTCGCTATCAATCGGTAGCTGAGCAAATAAAAAAACGTATCTCTACAGCAGACGATTGGATGATTGGGACGCGTCGCTTTGTACAAGGCTTAGCGAAAAAGGTACTTATCGCAAATCCAATGGGTGAAGTAGCCGATCACGTATTTAGCTTATCTGGTGGGGACTTAACAACTGGTACTGCATGGATTGGAATTTTAGCGTACTCCCTACAAATCTACTTCGACTTCTCAGGCTATAGTGATATGGCAATTGGGTTAGCACGTATTTTTGGCTTTAAATTTGAAGAGAACTTTAACTATCCATATATAGCTCAATCTGTTACAGACTTCTGGCGTCGCTGGCACATCTCACTCAGCAGTTGGTTTAGAGACTATGTCTACTTCCCACTTGGTGGAAGTCGCGTTAGCCACGAATGGAAGTTATATCGTAATTTACTTGTTGTCTGGACACTAACTGGTTTTTGGCATGGTGCAAGCTGGACCTTTATGGCATGGGGCTTTTACTACGGGATATTAATTTGCTTGGAAAAATGGGTATTGTTGAAATGGTTGGAACGTATTCCACGTGTAGTCCGACATATGTATATTCTTATTATTGTCATGATTGGCTGGGTTTTCTTTAGAGCGAATGACTTTACATATGCATTTGCATTTATCAAAACATTATTTGGGTTATCAGACGCAGCATTGTATAACTATGAAACGATTTTACTGACGAAGGATTATGCTATTTACTTTGTTATCGCTATTATATTTGCAATGCCAATCTATAAACTTTATCAAGATTGGAGCGAACAAAAAGCTACCGCTTCCCTATCATTTGACTGGGGGCTACGCATTACGCAAACAATTTACTATGGCGCTCTTTTGTTATTTATCACGATGTTTTTAGTAAACGCAACACATAATCCATTCATTTACTTTAGATTTTAGGTGGGACATCATGCGAAAAATACAAACGTTACTTTTACCAATTACATTTTTTTGCATCATTTTCGGTGGTTTTGTCGTGCATGTATTAACAGTGGATCGTCCACAATCAGAGATGGAAAACCGACCATTAGAATCTGCCAACATCACGCCAAGTCCACAGGAAATCTTCTCAGGACAATGGTCCAAACAGGTAGAATCTTATATTTCCGATCAATTTCCTGCTCGAGATACATGGATGCGCAATTATGTTAACTTTCAACGTGTTGTGGGCAAAACTTATTTAAATGATAAGTACGCAGTAGATGATAAAAGCGGCTGGATCATTTCTAAACCAGCCGCAGCAAAAACTGAAGAAGAGCTAGCTTCCTTTGCCTCCGATTTAAAACGTTTAAGCGAAGGGCTAGCCGAAAAAAATATTCCGTTTACATTTTACTCACTACCAGCTAAGGCAACCTACTCTCGTGAGCCAAGTCCAAGCTTTATGCCTGAAGATGCTGGTATTGCCAACAACACCAAACTGCACGAACTTGTTACAGCTGCTGGTGTAGACAATATTCGTCTATATGATGAAATGCAGGACGACTTTTCTGCAGAGCGCAACTTCTTTAAAACAGATCATCACTGGACAATACAAGGTGCATACTCTGGCTACGAAGCACTTATCAATACACTAAGCAAACGACTTGGCGAGAAGATACCAACAATTCCATTTGATGAGGCCAATACAGTTTGCTTACCAAATAAATTCGCCGGCTCTTGGAATAAAATACTGTATATGACCGTCGATAATAATGAAAAAATTTGCTACAACGAGCCCGCTTCGTTCGCAACGCAATTTACTATTTACGACGGTACGATTGAAGGTGGGGTCACTGCACCATACGAAGCAGTATACGGTCGCGCAAAACAGATGAGTCCCGATGCAGTCGTGAACTACGCTGAAGCATACAGTCGCGACTTCGCTGAGCTTACTCTCGTCAACCAAAACTATGACAGCGACAAACATCTCGTCGTCATTAAAGATTCATACTTTAACACCATCCAATTTCACGTAGCAAGTCACTTTAAAACCGTAACAATTTTAGACTTACGTTATTTGGATAAGGACATCATTTCATACTTACAAAACATGCAACCAGATTATGTCGTCCTTGCCTATAACGATCGCAATCTAAAACTAATGCCGGAATAAGCTTCATTGTTCGACTCGCTCATTTCTAGCGGCGATTGCTGCTGGGTTACCGGCGATTCATGGAGTTCTATCGGCGATTCCTGTCGGGCTACCGGCGATGCTCCAAGTTCTATCGGCGATTTCCTCCAGTTTACCGGCGATACTCCGAGTTCTATCGAATATATAAATTAAGAAAAGCCGAATACTTTATTCGGCTTTTTCTTATCTATAATTTTTATTATTAATATCTATAAAAGCTTGAATCATATGTTGACGGAATTGCTTTGATACATATGAATACTTTTTGTTTTTTAACCAAGCGAAACCTACCATTTGATAGCAGTGGCTATTTTTCAAGCGAATGATTTTAGTATTCGCTAGTTGTTCACCTAAAAATGAATACTGCGGATAAAATGTAATCCCTTGTCCTTCATTAACAAGTTGTAAAACAATCGACATTTCCGTTCCTTCAAATACTATGTTTGGTGTAAACCCCGCTTGTAAACAGCATTTCTCAAACATGCTAATAGATTCTAAACCAGATTTGTATCCTATAAAACGTTCGTCTTTTGCTTCTAGTAAATCAATTTCATCAAATTGTGCAAGTCTATGATTTTTAGGAACAATCAAATCTAATCGTTCCTTTAAAACAGGAAGCCATTCAATATCAGTTCCTGTAATCGGTGTATTGGAAACACATAACTCAATTTCCCCACTAATTAGACGTTCCTTTGCTACTGAATCGGGGAGAATGGATTGCTGAATTCGAATATTCGGTCTACGATCATAGAAACTTCTAAATATGGGCGGTAAGATTGTCGAGCTCATCACACTAATAGATACACGATCTTCCTCTATATCAGCCATTTCTAGTACTTCTTCATGTGCCTCTTGTAAGATTTTTAATGCTTTCTCTACTTCCTGCGCATAATACTTTCCATAACGATTCAAACGAATTTTCTTCCCATCTCGATTGAATAAAGGGACACCTACTTCATCTTCTAATTTGGCAATCGTTTTGCTTAATGATGACTGTGTAATATTTAAAGAAAGTGCAGATTGAGACATATGCTCCGTCCTTGCCACAGCTAAAAAGTATTGTAACTGTAAAAACTGCATAGTATTTCCCCTTATGAATCATAATGAATATAGATATAGATTTGAATATATTGTAGCGATATTTGCAAACGATTACAATGATAGCGAATTTCAATAATCTATACTAAACGGAGGAGTATTTATGAAAATTAAAGCAGCAGTTACACCTGGTCAAGGGCAAGATTTTATTATTGAAGAAGTAGAACTAGCAGGTCCAAAAGCGAATGAAGTGTTAGTGAAAATTGTTAGTACAGGTGTTTGCCATACAGATGCTGTTGCACGTGATGCCGCAATCGCCCCACTACCTGCTGTGCTTGGACATGAAGGAGCAGGAATTATTGAAGAAGTCGGTGAAGGTGTAACTCGTTTAGAAAAAGGTGATCATGTTGTGCTTTCATTTGCGCATTGTGGACATTGTGATAACTGTTTAACAGGTCACCCAACAGTTTGTGAAACATTCAACGATTTAAACTTTGGCGGTACACATGATGATTACACACATCGTTTATCTAAAGATGGCCAGCCACTTTCAACATTTTTCGGTCAATCTTCGTTCGGTACTTATGCCATCTCGCATGAACGTAATGTTGTCAAAGTAGATAAAGATGTGGATTTAGCATTACTCGGACCTTTAGGCTGTGGTATACAAACAGGTGCAGGTACTGTTTTAAATAAAATCAAACCAGAGTTCGGCTCAACAATTGCTATTTATGGTGCTGGCGCTGTAGGTTTAAGTGCGATTATGGCTGCAAAAATTGTAGGCTGTAAAACAATTATTGCTGTCGATGTACACGATTCACGCTTAGATTTAGCAAAAGAGCTAGGTGCAACACATACATTTAACGGAACAAAAGTAGATGTGGTAAAAGAAATTAAACAATTAACAAATGGCGGTACAAAATACGCAGTCGATACAACAGGCGTTCCTCCAGTAGTTCGCCAATGTTTACAAGCGCTACGTCCACTAGGCGTTGCAGCAGTAGTTGGTGTAACACCAGAAATGACTATCGATGTGCACAATGATATCATGGCTGAAGGTAAAACAATGATGGGTGTCATTGAAGGTGATTCAGTACCAAATGTATTTATCCCTCAATTAGTGGACTACTATAAAGCTGGCCAATTCCCATTCGATAAATTGGTGAAATTCTACGATTTTGACCAAATCAATGAAGCATTTTTAGCATCAAAAAACGGCGAGGCAATTAAACCGATTTTGCGTATTCAATAATGTTTTAGTGCTTGTTCAAGGTTTAGTGGCGTTTCTCACAGGGTTGTTGGCGTTTCACTCAAGTTTAGTGGCGATTCGCGCAGGGTTGTCGGCGTTTCTCTCGAGGCTACCGGCGTTTCACTTGAGTCTACCGGCGATTCCCTCGGGTTTATCGGCGATTCGCTCGGGGCTACCGGCGATTCGCTCAAGGCTACCGGCGTTTCACTCAGGTCTACCGGCGATTTACTCGAGTCTACAGGCGATTTACTCGAGTCTACAGGCGATTTACTCGAAGCTACCGGCGTTTCACTCCTCTACAAACCAAAAAGCAGTGATTTCTACTATAGAAATCACTGCTTTTATCGTTTCTTTAGTTTTCCGACAATCCATTGACTAAATGGTAGGTATGACAGTAGCTTTGTCAGCCCAATACAAATAACAAGCGTCCACAGCATAAGCAGTGGAACACGCGTCAGTGTGCTATCAAAATGCGCCACGAACCAGCTTGTTGATAGGCGTAAAACCTCCCAATGGATGAGGTAAATCATAAATGCATATTGACTAATTATCCGTACAACTTTCGTCGATGGTATTAACTGTCCCCAAGCAATCACACAAAGTACAACACTTACGACAAGTGGCACTAAATCGAGCCGTCTCGAGTGTACATCTATGTAACCAAGTTGCACACGAATATATAAGAACAGCGCAGATAGTATGACAAAAACAACGGTCGCTCCGCGATACTTCTTTGCCAGCACGGCTAATTGTTCATAATAAACACCTATCGCATATGCTACAGCAAAATAACCGAGCCAACCCGTAAACAGTAAGCGTATAACCATCACATTGTCCTCAAATATTGGATACGGCAATAAAATGATTGCATGATGCACAAGTGTAATCAATACACTAATGGGTAAAAACCACGCAATTGACCACTTGAAACGCTTCATCAGCCCAATCACCATATACAGCTGCATAATGACTACGACAAACCAGCCAACAAACTCGCCAGACACAACATTGTGATAATACTTGTCCCATAGCAAGCCCTTCTGGTAAATTGACTCAACCAATAACGCATCTAAAAAAGCCCACACTAAAAAAGGCACAAAAATATATTGAATGCGACTCGACCAAAAATTAGTCGGTAGCTTTTCACGATAACGATTCGACAATATTAAAATGGATAACACAATAAACGTCGGTGTTGCATAGCAAAGCGCAATTCGTAAAAACAAATACAACGGTTGCTCTGGCTCTGATCCAACCTCCATAATAACCCACGATGATGTATGCAATAGTAAAATGGATAGACATGCCACCACACGTAGTAAATCCCACTCTTTAATCACTACAACATTCTCCTAGTACTTTATATCTCTATTAAGCATGTCATAGAATGTCGATTAATGCAATGGTCGTACTTGGCATCTACTACAGCAAGCTTTTTAACTCATTTCCAAATGTTTTCGTTTAGGATAGCAAATATGAAAAAATTTGAGTCTCTCCATATCTTCCAAAAGATTTGGATTTATAATTTTTCATCCATATAACAGTCAGGTACTTGCCCTAAAAAACTAAAAGCCCACTTCACATCCAATTGAAGTGGGCTACCAATATATTATTCTGATTAATTTGCCATCTGTAATGCCGTTTTTTTACCATAAATCGTTTCTACCCATTCCGGGTGGTCGATAAATGGATTGCGATTACCTTGAACTTCGTAGATTCTGTCGTTTCTTCGTTTTTCAAATTCATCTACGGGATCTTGTAGATGCCATTGTAAAAGGACAGAAAGTTTACCATGATTAGGAGCTGTCCCATTATTAACTTTTTCATTTAATTCAAGGTCAACTTTATCGCCTGGCTCATAACGAGTTGCCATATAAAATAAGATACGTGCTACATCACCTTTTACATTATTAGGCGGCTCGAATGAATCCGAATCTTTCAAGCAACCGTTACAACCCGACACTGGACTGCCACCATTGTCAAAATCTAAATTTCCTCTCGAGCTATTCACTGAAACATCTGTAGGGCGTAAATGATGAATATCTGTTCCTGGTCCATTGCTCGTTCCAAAATTACCATGTGATTTTGCCCACGTATGCTCTCTGTTCCAGTTTCCTACTTTACCACCATTGTTTGATTTAGGGCTTGATTTCCCAGAGTAAAATAACAGTACATTATTTAAATTATTTGGATCTTCATCTGTATATCTTAATGCCTCCCAAGCATCATCATATGAAAGTACCTTTTGTTTAGAAATGATATCGTGAAGTGCTTTTTTTAGCGCTTGACCTTCTTTGTCATAGGCAGCTGCATAATAGTCGTTAGCGTTTACTGTAACACTAAAGTTGGTAGTGATACTTTTCTTGCCATCGGATGCCGTAACGCCAACAATGTGACTACCTTCTTCTAAATTCAGCGTTAATATTTTTCCGTTTACAGTACCTTTTGTAGCTGTAAACGTAAGTGTGTCATTATCCGGATCAGCGAAATGTTCCGTTAAATCAATTGTAATTGCCGTTCCTACACCTACTGTTTTATTTGTAAAAGGTTTTTTAATGATTGGTTGCTTGTTTTCAGAAGGTAAAGAAGGATCCACAATGGGATCCCCTTTAGAATTCGTAAATTTAATTTGTTCAAGCGTTGCACCATTCTTCAGTTCAATCAATTTTAAGTCGATATTGTCGGCGCCTCTAATTTCACTTACATTTTTACCGTCAATCGTGATCTTTTTAAAGGTATTGCCTTTTAAGTCAACAATGGCACCTGCTTGATCTGGATTGATGATAACATTTGTCGTTTTAAAGCCCTCACCGTGAAGCTCAGTATAGTTCCCTTTCAGGAATACGCCTTCAGAAATAACTGATTTAGCATCTAAATGTAATGCCACACTAGGCTTTGTGATTGTTAATTTGTTTGTTTTAAAGTTTGTTAAATTATAAGTGATCTCAGCTTCAATCGGTTCAACAGTAGAACCTTTTTTCAAGTCAATTTGCACCATTACTGGGTCATGGTCACTTGCACGTCCTGCCATATCTGTAAAGTCAGCATTAATATGAAGAATATCAATGATTGTTTTGTCTTTAAGGTTATTAGAAACTAAAATATGATCTAATACTTGCGAATTCCCTTGATATAAATACGTGTAACGATCAGCGTCTTCCGCTTTATTAATCATATTTGTCATCTCAGCACCTTCATGAATCTTAAGAGCTTCAGCAAATTGATAGTCGTTAAAATCACCTAAAGATACAATGTTTGCATCTGCATTTTTTGATTTAATGTCTTTAACAAAGTTATTTACAATCGTTGCGATTTTTTTACGTTGCACTTCACTTCCATAAACCGGTGGCTGTTTTGCTCCGAATAATGGCGTGTCACCAGATTTAGAATTCCAGTGGTTAGCGATAACGACCACATCTTCACCTTGGAATTCAAATTGTGCAGCTAACGGTTTACGGCTACTATTAAATGCTTCATTCGTAGGATCAATTCGACCTGGATTTAGCGTTAATTTACCGTTTTGATAACTAACGGCAGTAGTCGCATCGCCTGCTGGGATACCTTCCTTCAACTTCACTCTTTCTGGATTGTAAAGGAATCCAACACGAATATTTGCGTTAGGTGCACCACCGTCTGCATTATTCACCGGATCAATATTGACATACTTATACTCAACGCCACTTGCAGCTTTAATGGCATCAATCAATCGTTTATAACTTTGATCTGCTTTAGAATCACCAGTCGATTCGCCGTTATTATCTTGTACTTCCGTAACCCCAACAATGTCCGGCGTTTTCATATCGACACCGATTGCGCGTGCTAATTTACGTGCTTTATCATCTGATGTCGACGTTTTATTATTCGAGAAGTTTTCTAAGTTATAAGATGCAATTGTTAACTTATCATCCGCTTTAACAATCTTTGTTGTCTCAGGTTTTGCAGTCCCTTTTACATGTGCTTGTTTCATCTCATCTAATGGCACATAGATTTTAAAGTTTTGATAAGAGTAGCCAACGATACCCGTAATAGGTCCCTTAAACTTATCACCTGTAGCAACTTCGAAATCACGAGCTGTTCCATTTGGTTCTAATCTGAATTGAATACGATTTGGATTTGTCTTTCCTTCCTCATACAAGACGCCACCATGAAGTGTATTCGTTGGTTCACTTTCTAAAACCGTCACTAAATCCCCATGTTCTTGTGGAGAGACAGCTTTGACATCGCCTACTTCTACACGCATACCTTCAATACTTTCCCAAAAATCAATAGCATCAATTGTCGGGTTGAATATTTGAAGATTGTCACTATCAATTTTGCTAAATGACATTTTTAATTTATCAATTTGAATGGCTTTCGGTAATGCTACGCTACTCTTTATTTTTTCTACTTTGCCACCTTGATCATTACGAACATTGATTTGCGTTGTTTTTAAATCTGTTTGGTTGGCATCACTATAGCCATCGTACGCAAATTCATCTACTTTACCTGTTACAGATACTAAATCACCTACTTGAATCGGCCAAGCATTTTTCCCACTATAAAGTAAGATAGCTTCAGATGTATTTGGATTATTATCCGCCAATTCATCAGGCGTTTGAATCGTATAATACGTACTACCGTTTAAAGCAAATGAATACGTCACGATTCCTTGAATACCTTCAACTGTTTTACCCGCAAACGGAGAAGTATGCCCCTCTCCTTGAATATTATGAATCTGCAAGGCATCTGTAATAGTATAGTCATAGGTCATAATTTCACTAAATTTCCCATCACTCGCTTTTACAACTGTTTTTAATGTTGTATTTTGAGTAATCTCGATTGGCGTTGTATATTTCGTACCACCTACAGTTGGATCTGAGCCATCTACTGTGAAGTAGATTTCTGCATTTGCTGTCGATGTAGATAAAGTAACTGCTGTTTTATTCACAAATGTCCCACTTCCAGGAGATGCAATGGCAGGCTTTAACGCTGTACTATCCACTACAATATCCGATGCAGAACGAGGAATCAGTTGGTAATCATTATCGAACTGTTGCACAATACCTGTAATCGATTCATATGTTGTGCCTACAGTTAAACCAAGCGTAGCTGTTTCATCTCGTACTAAGAAATTGCTACCATCACTAGCTGTGAAGTTTGCCCAGCCGCTTCCTTCTTGAACATTTGTAAGCGTGACATTTTTTACAGTAATAAGTTTTGATTCATTGGCTTCCTTTACCTCTGCTCCTGTTACCAGTTTTGCAGTTGGTTCACCAACGCCTGCTACTTTATCGATGAGTTGAGCACTATCTAATTGCAATAAACCTCTGTAATCAGCTAACGTACCTTTGAGCGTTACTTCATCACCAACATTCGCATTTAAGCTAGTCGGACGAACTGCAATACCTCCAGTTGCATCTTGCACAGAGATTGTATTTTTCAGTTTCCCTGCCACAACACCTTTGATTGTTACTGATGTTCCGTTAGCTTTTGCTCTTGCATCAGCGATAGAAAGAATATCTTCTTGTCCAACTACTGTATAATTGAAAGTTTGTACATCACTATTATCTAATCCCTCTGCTACAGCAATTGCTTTTATTGTTGTTGTTTTATCAATAACAATTGGTTGCGAATATAAAGTGCTTTCTGAAGTCGGGTCTGTACCATCCGTTGTGTAATAAATCGATGCGCCTTCCGTTGCTGAAGCTAATGCAATTGCAGTACCAGTCGCTACCGTTCCTGAAGGTGTAGAAGCTGTTACTGCACCTACCTTAACAATCGGCCCTACTTCTCCGCCGTCCATAGAATGACTGCCTATATGTGTAAAGTCATCCTTAGGGTATGCATCCCACTCGCTAGGATTGAATGCATCGTCAATGATTGTATCTCCAGATGTGACTGAGCTTTTACGAACTAATGTGACATCCACACCAAAATTTATTTTAGCTCCAATTGCTTGCCCAATAGAATCAATTATTGCCCCATTTTTTCTTAATACGACTGGATCGTCTCCATTGAAATTAATAACAGTCGAATTTTCTAGATTTCCAACTTGCTTAATAGCTACATTTGCGTCTTTATGATGCACCACATACGTAGCTCCATGTTCTAATGTTCCTGATAACGCCACTGTTTTATCAGCAGTTGCTACGCCATTTGTATGCATCTCTAACGTATAATTTGCTAAATCGATTGTTGCACCAGTACCATTATAGATTTCAATCGCCTTATTAAAACTGCTGCCTTCAATGTATTCTGAAATTATTAAATCTGTTGCTAACGTAGCGGCTTTGGCATTTAAGGGTGCTGCTGTAGGAACAACAGCGCTCGCAATTAGACTTGTCGCTAAAAAAGCATGTATTGGCTTTCTCCAGTTCTTTTTATACATCCAAAAAGTTCCCCTTTCAATATGGACAAACGAGTGTAGTTAACATTAAAATACAAAGCCTCCATCCCACTAGGAGAAGGCTTTGCAATACTTATAGAATTGTATCTCCTGTAACATCGACCCCATCAAAATTAAATAGGTCTCCCGTTAATTGTGAAAGATCAAGATCGCCTCCGACTTTTAGATTGTTAAATGAGAATTGCGCAGGCACAGTACCAGTTAAAATTAAATTCCCTTTCACAACTGCATTTGCTAAAGAAGCAATATTTGAGATACTTACTGTTACATTTCCTTCGTAAACTTTAGGTTGTCCAGCAGTTCCAGAGAAATCAGCTCCATCAACTTTTTCAGGCTGTTGACTATTAGCGACGTCTACGATTCTACCTTCAACTTTCGGATTGACATTCACTAAAGATTTTAAATGCTCAGCGAGATTTTCCCAGTCCGATAAACCTAAATCCGTTACGCGTCCATCTTCATATGCCTTTTTCAAAACATCAAAGCCATCTCCGCCTTTTGCAGTAAATGCATTTGTAGCGATTGTATACGTTTCATTATCCTGAATTGCAATATCGTTATTTTGAGCATCTTTGTAAGTGATTTTGACAATACGTTGCCCTGCTGGTTTAGAAGAATCAAATTCTACCTTTGCACCTGAAACATGAAGGAAACCACCATTTTCAAGTGGATATAGGCTCACACTTTTTTCAAGTGTTTGTTTTAATTCCGCTCCAGTTAAAGTCACCGTTGCTAATGTATTACCAAATGGTAGAACGGAAATAACTTCACCTACCGTTATTGGACCTTGATTAATTGCTGTACGGATACCTCCGCCATTTTGTAGCGCCATAATCACATCTTTATTGTATTGTTTCGCTTTTGCAAGCATGCCATCTGTAATAACATTCCCTAACGGCGTTTCATTTTTACGAACACTCGGCTTTGCCGTATCTCCATTATCACGTGGATTTTCCAGCGCTACTGTTGCAGTTGCACCTGTTTCAGATTTAGAAACCGCATCAACTTGATCTTTAAATGGTTTTAATGTCGCCACAGCATTTGTATCCTCTGCATAATCTGCCACTTTTAATAAAGCCCCATTATGTGCAATGACTACACCTTGTGGGTTAAAGGTAACATCCAATGTCCCTAAGTAATCATTGTATTGATACGCTTGTACAATAATTGTCTTATCTTTCGCTTGTCCACCCATATTCTTATCGACTACAACAGGTTTATCAAGTTGCGTATGGCTATGACCGCCGACAATCACATCGATGCCTGCTACTGATTTCGCTAATATAAGGTCGTTATCATATGCAGGATTATCGTCGTACCCGATATGCGTTAGGGCAATGATTTTATTAACGCCTTTATCCTCAAAAGCTTTAACTGCTTTTTCAGCTTCTTCAATATAGTTTTCAAACGCGATACTACCAGGAGAAGAAATATCTTTTGTCTCAGCAGTAGTTAAACCAAAAATACCTACTTTTTCTCCGTTAATTTCTTTAATAATCCCATTGTAAATTTTGCCGTTTTTCGGATCACTTGAAATTAAATCTGAGAACAGCCCAGTAAATTTATTATCTTTAGAAAAATCAACGTTAGCTGAAACAAATGGGAATTGAGCGCCTTTAATGAAATCTACTAACGCTTGATGCCCTTGTGGACTTGAGCCTAAATCAAACTCATGGTTACCAAATGTCATCACGTCATAACCCATTAAGTTCATAAACGCCAAATCAGCTTGTCCTTTAAATTCATTGAAGTATAAAGATCCAGAAAATACATCTCCCGCATCAACTAGTAATGCATTTGGTTTTTTCGCTCTAACCTCCTTGACTGCTGTCACCTTTCTAGCAATATTAGTTAAATTCGCATGAGTGTCGTTAGAATGCATTAACGACAAATTAAAATTACCTTTGCTATTCCCACCTTATACCATCTCTCTATCTCTCTATCTGGCTTTCGGTTTGGGCCTACACCGTACAAGCGACTTTCATCGCATACGGCGTGCCATCAATAGTAGTAAAACTTATTTCCCCAGTACATATATATGAAACCATATTAGTGTTAATGCACTATTTAAAAAATATTTATTAGTTGTAAATTTATACTATTTTTAGTAATACATGATTATGTAAAAATAGTGCAATTGTTAACTGTAGCTTCACTTTTCCTAAATAATAAGTAGGTAACGATTTCGCTTTTTCGCTACCTCCAACTAGCACTTATATAATGTTGTCAAACATCCTACATTGAACATTTGCTACTAAATATGTTAGTTATAAAAAGCCCTAACATCTGTAGTAGATGTTAGGGCTTAAACTATCATTATCTATTAATGTAAATATATTTACTTAGGCACTGAATATATTAATATTTATTCAAAGAAATCATTTTTGTTTAAACCATCAATTATTAAGTTTCCTTGATTTGATGTACATGTAATTTTAAATTGTGCAGTACCTACTTTTTCTGCATTTGCTTTTACATCTGCATTTTTCAGACGATTATTTATATATTTTACTAAGTCATCAATCGTCGCAAAATTAGAAGCCAAATTAATTGTTACTGTATTTGTTTCATCACTAATTGTAAATGTACGATTTTTAGATGTATCGACATCTGTTCCATGCGCTTGATTATTATCAAAGAAATACGCCCAATCGTTTCCTAGTAATGTAATTGATGCCTGAGAACCTGTAGAAAATGTCCCTATATAAAATTGGTCATTTTCATAATTCCCTGTCGCCATTACTGGGCGAGACATTAACTCCGTATATTGTGAATCGCCATTCGCCATGTCTTTATCAACATAAAATTGTTGAATTGCACTTTCTACTACACTTCCCATCGCTAATCCTTTTGAGAAATCAGTTGATAACTTCCAAGAAACAGTTACAGGAATATCATCCACTCGTGCTCCTTTTTGCACACGAATCGTAAAATCTTTTTTACTACCAGTAAAATCACCTACTGTAACGGGTTTACTAACTAGTTGTGCTTGTGTTGCTTGTACAGTAGAAAAATCTAGATTTGTTAGTGTTTTACTTGTAAAACTCTTTGGCGCCTCTATTAATGTAAAAGGTATATCTCTATTTTCTGAAGCAAGAATATAATTTGTATATAACTCTTTGCCTGGTCTAATATCTTTAGCGAATTTATATTGGTTCGTAGCATCTACTACAGTTGCATTATTACCAACTGTCCAAATGTAGATATTTTCATTCGTATGTGTACTGTTTCCAGCAACAGTTAATGTAGAAGATGAAGTAACATCTTTTCCTTGTGATACTTCAATACCCCCAAATTCGTTACCAGATGTCGTAATGGCATTGACCTTCACTTGTGAACCATTCACTAGCAACCCTGCATCTGCATTTTTAACTGTGACACCATCAAGGTTGACGCCAGTTGCATTATACACTTGAAGAGCGTAGAGCCCATCCCACTTGTTGGCAGTATTTACAGCCGATGCGTCTACAGTAAGGTTTGAAATTGAAACACCTGTTGCATCTAGAACCGTTAACACTGATTTGTTTGGATTTGTGTAAGTCATACCTTGCTTAGCAATTAACTGAAAGTTTCCACCATCAATCTTTTGATTTGCTTGTTTTACAAGAATTTGTGATGAAGTTTCAATATTTTTAGTGAATTTAATGTTGTGAACTGCTGTATTGTTTAGAGCACTTTCTAATTCGGCTTGAGTTCCTACCGATGTAACAACACCCGGACCTGGCTTAACCGTTTCAGGTGCATTTCCGTTAATTACAACATCCGCATTTTTTTCTACTTCGGTAATCGCTCCAGCATTATTTACTGTTGATCCTGCGGTATTTACTATTAATGCCCCAATAGAAGCAGCAGTAGGAATGGTTACTACAGCAGGTCTATTTAATGTAATACTTGCCACACGTGCAGTTGCGCCTAATACAAGTTTTGTACCTGCATCTGGATCATTGAATATTAAGTTATTCCCTGATACATTCTCATTCCATGTGTTTCCACTTACATTATTGATTGTGATAGTTCCAGTAACAGTTGCAGCATTGTTTACCGTAGCATTAGCAGTATTTACTGTTAAATTACCAACAATATTTCCTGCAGAGATATTTAGCGTTCCTGCTGTATTGCTAGAGATTGTTACATCACCTATCAATGTATAACCATTTAAATTTAGGTGTGCTAATTTACTAATAGTGATGGGGCTAGTAGAGAAAGAAGCTGTTAATTTAATAGTGTCTCCATCTTTAACAGTTGAGATTGCTGTAGACAATGATAGTGCATTATTTACATTGAAAGTGGTTGCGCTATTCTCGTCTTATACCACGTACAATGGCTTTCGATTCGAGCCTACACCGGACAAGCGGCTTTCACCGCATACGGCGTGCTGTCAATAATAGTCTGACTATTCAGTATTTATAACTTAAAAAAAGGAGTAACCACATATATGTGATTACTCCTATGAAATTACTGATTGTAAGAAACAAATTTTTTGGGGAAATAAGTTTCTTATTGAACTACTACTGACTAGGTTCCTTCGCTCCTGCTAGTTTTACCCTTCTCATATGTTACCATACAAGTCCAAACGGCTAGCAATCGACACTACTATGAACCTGCTGCCATCTTTTCAGTTTCACAGGTTTTCTACCGAACCTCTTCCGAAAAGACTTCAAACGTTCCATCGACTTGTTCCCTCTTTTTAATGACCTTAGGCTCCCACTATACAATATGCACATCATCCGTTTAACAGTTCCAAATTATATACAGATGACCCAATCATCATTACAGATGACAGAATTATACATGAACCCCTAGCAATTTCGCACGCATAATCGACACATACAGCCTACATGGATTCGTTGTCCTAGCCATAGTCATTTTTTAAAGAGCCCCGCCTTAGGAATTTCACCTAAGTACGACTTCACCTGACTTCATCCCTTTGAGCGGATAGACACTCGCATTGGATGCAGGAGGATTAGGCTCGTGAGCAAACGGAACTGTTTCCCACGCATCAGAACTACCCTGATGAATACAAGCACGATAGTTAGAAGAAGACCCCATAGAGCCAAACTAATTAAAGTTCTTCCTATAGGGTCTAAATCCACTTATTTCACTAGCAAGCTAGTTTATAAAGTAACGTTTCGTTTAGTTTTATTAAGGAGTAACAACTGTTGCTGTAACAGCTAATTGATCAGTTGAAGCTGCTGCTGTTTTTTGTTCGATTGTAATTACGCCATTTACTTCAGTTACTTTATATTTAGCATCGAATGCTTTAGCGTTTGCATTATTAGCAGTTACTTGTGTCGCTAATTCTGCTGCAATTGCAGTTGCTAATTGTGCAGCAGTTTGTGGAGAACCAGGTGATGTATACTCGTAGAAGTTCGCACCAACTGCCACTTTAAATTTAGTAGCTGTCGCTGGAGCAGAGTCTACTTTGAATGAGTATTGAGCTGTTACTGCAGCACCATCAGTACCTGTTGTAGCTAAACCAGTACCAGTTGCAGTTCCAAGAGCAGTAGTAATTTTTGCACCTTCAGCTTTAGATTTTAATACTACATCAGCGCCATCTACAGTTGCAGTTACTGATGTTCCAGCTTGAGTATTAATTGCTCCGGCAATATCAGCTGCAGAAGCGTTGTCAGCTAAAGTAACTAAAGTTGTAGTTACTCCTCCATCGATTGAAACTGTAATGTTTCCAGGTGCAGTTACACTTGGAGCAGTTAGAGTAGCAGTTGATACTTTTGGAGCTACATAACCTCTAGCAGGGTTACCAATAACTGTTGTGTAAGAAGCCGCTGTTACAGTTAATTTGAATGTAGTAGTAACAGTTGCACCTTTAGAATCAGCAACAACAGCATTTACAGTTGTTGTACCCACATTAGTTCCTGGAGTTAATGTGAATTTTGCACCACCAGAAGCAACAGCTGCAGTTGCAATTGTAGCATTGTCTGCATAAGCAGATAAAATAGTTAATGTATCACCATCTACATCTGAAGCAAGTTGTGAAGCTGTAAATTCTACAGGAGTTGCATTAATAGCAATTGTTTGGTCTCCAACAACTTTAGCAACTGGTGGATTATTTGCTGCAGGTGTTCCTGCATATTTTTGTAAACCAGTAGTTGGAGTTGCTACTGATACTGTAATGATTTTGAATGAAATTGTATCTCCATCAACATTATAAGATACTCTTACATCATGACCAACATAGCTATTTAATAAAGCTTCCCATGCTGCTTCTCCAAATACTTCATTACCGTTTGCACCGAAGTATTTGAATGTTTTACCACTTACTCCAGCATATTTAACAGGGTTTTTACCGTCAAACCAGATAGAGTTGCTGTCAGTACCTGAGTCTGCTGAATTGAATACTGTAACAAATCCAGTGAATGAACTTGGAACTTCTTTAGCAGCAGTGAATTTTGCAGTTGCTTCTTTAGAAGTGAATGCGAATTCTTTGTTTCCGTTAATTTCTTTAGCCACACCAGTAGCAAGAACTTTTACAGAAGTAGATAAGCCTTTTTCAGAAGTAACTTTAATTTCACCAGTTTTAGCAACTAATGTATGAACGCGGTTAGGAGCGATTGTTACTCCGTCAACTACTACATTTTCTGCACCAGTGTTGTAAACAGTGTAAGAAACATTTTCAGTTTTATAACCAGATGCAGTAACTACTTTACCACTTTGGTTTGTAAGTTGTACTTTAAATGTTGCAGTAGAGTTACCATCAAATTCATCAGTTTCATCATTACCATCATAAGATACTAATTTAGAACCATCTAAATATGGTGCTTGGAAGTATGAAATTGGTGCAACAGCAGATGGTTCACCTTTGTCTAAGTTTGCATCTGTAGCGCTTTGGTTGTTAATGTCAATCCAAGCGATTGGTGTAGCGTAAGTGTTTACAGCATCAGCTGAAATTACGAAGCTTGCTTCACCTTTAGAGTTTGTTTTAACAGTGATTTTTTTACCGTTATAACCAACTTGTTTACCGTTTTCTACTTTTACGAATTGTGCAGTAGTAACTGTTGAAATTACTCCATCAATATCTTCGTTAAATGCAACGTTTACTGTTTCGTTCGCAGCTAATTTACCATCTTTATCTTTCACTACTAAGTTATATTTACGGCCATTTTCAACACCAGTAGCCGCAACTTCGCCACCATCACGAGTTACTTCAAGTGTGTAAGCAGCTTGAATTGCACCAAATGTTACTTTTGCAGCAGATGCTTGTAATGTATCAGCAGTGTATTTTTGAGTGTATCCAGTTGTAGTAACTGTACCATTTGCATTAGTAGTTGTAACTGGAGTCGCTTCAAATACTACTGGTGTTACTTCAGCGTTAGAACCTGAAACTGTGAATGTAGCTTCACCTTTAGAATCAGTTGTGATTTGTGCAGCACGTGTGTTGTTATCGCTAGTTTGAACTACAGCAAGACCATTAACTGTAACGTTTTGTAATTTATCAACAGTTACGTCAATGTTTTCTTTAACTGATACGTTAAGTACTTTACCCGATACTGGTTTACCAGTTTCTGGGTGTTTGTAAGTTACTTTGTAAGTTTTGTTAGCACCATTGTTGATAGTGTTGCCAGTAGTAACTTCAGTGATTTCTAAAGTTTGGTCAACTGCCCAGAATACATAACCAGTTGAGAATTTAGAACGGTCACCGTTAGCGTATACAGTTACAGTGTCGTTCGTTGCAGCATAACGAGTGTAAGTATAAGAAGCGATACCTTCGTCGTTAGTTACAGCTTCAACTGTTACTGGAGTTTTCACGCCATTAGAAGAACCTGGGATGAAGAAAGTTACTGGGACACCAGCTTTAGATTGACCTTCAGCAACAGTTACTTGTGCTTTAAGTGTTACTTGTTGGCCAAGTTTACCTTGTACTGATTTTTCTACTAAATCAACTTTAGTAGGAACTACAGCAGCGATACCTTTGAATGTACCGATTTTGTCTTCGCCAAGAGATACAGTGTACTCTTTGTCAGCTGTTTGAGCAGCAGTTGTTAAAACAACAACTTTTTTGTTTGTTAATTTAACAGCAGCGTTTTTAACTTCAAGATCAGAGATTAAGAAGTTAAGAGCTTGTACGTTGTCCACTTCTTCGTCGAATGTTACTTCAACAGTAGTGTTGTTTACAGCTTTAACTGCAGCAACACCAGCTTCAGGAGTGTTAATAACGTTTTCGATTGTGCGGTATAAGAATGAAGCGAATTGTCCGCGAGTTACGCTGTTACCTGGGTTGAAGTTAGATACGTTAGTGATACCAGCGTATTCTAAAGCAACGATAGCATTGCGTTGTTCAGCAGAGTAAGCTTTTTCTAGGTCAGAGATTTCAGTTACGAAACCAGCTTTTTTGTAGTCAGCAACTAAGTCTACGCCAGCGATTTCTTTAATAGCACGTACTAAAACTACTGCCATTTGTTGACGTTGCATAGTTTGAGCAGCGTTTAAGTTGCCGTTTGAACCGTTGAATACGCCTGCATCTTTAGCAAGTGCAGCATATTTAACTAATTCAGCTTCAGCTGTTGTTGGTAGATCGTTGAAGCGTTGTTTTGAATTCCAGTCAGCTGGAATTTCTTGGCCTTGTGCTTCTAAATAACGACCTAATAATTTAACCACTTGACCGCGGTTAATTGTTTGGTTTGGTTTGAATGAGCCGTCAGCGTATCCATTGATGATACCTGCATCAGCAAGTGCGTTGATTGCTACCTCGTGGTCGTTACCTGCTACATCTGAGAATCCTGCTGCAGAAGCCACTGGTACGATAGCAGAAGCTACTAAAGTAGCCGTTGCAGCCGTAGCTACGAATTTTTTGTATTTCTTTGGTTGGTTAGCCATAGAAAAATTTCCTCCTCTAAGTTAAAAAATTATGTCTCTACTACATAGTTATGTAGTAAATAAACAACTACACATAAAAGTATAGTTGTATCCCTAAAAGTTGTCAATCATATTTTGGGAAAATTACTAATTCACTTCCGGAAAATAGTGGACATCGAACTCTCTTTTACCATTGTCGGCTATTAGGCGGTTTTTTTCAAGTGAAAATATGCAACTTTTCCAACAAAATCTAATTTTCTACCATTCTATTGTTCATATTTTCTAGAATGATATAAAATATTGGATAATTAAGTTATTTCATAAAACGAAAAAAGCTCAAGCATATAAATGCTTGAGCTTTTTTCGCTTGGGCTACCAACCGTTGTTTCCTTGCAGGGAATTCTATTTATTTCATAGAGGAAATTCCTATACACCTACAGTCTAACACTTTCAATTTAAAACGACAATACCAATTTTTAAAAATTATTGACGTTTTTGCCTTGCCACTTCTAATAAGAAAAGTGGTAGTGCGATCTGACGCTTGATGCGCTTAGGTTCTTTCATTAATCGGTAAAACCATTCAAGACCAAACTTCTGGAAAATTTCCGGAGCACGTTTTACTGTACCTGCCAGCACATCGAACGATCCACCAACACCTTGATAAATCGTTGGGTGCAATCGGTCTCGATTAGTGTTAATCCAATTTTCCTGTTTTGGACTTCCCATCGCGACAAATAATAAATCCGGTTGGGTTTCATTAATACGATCGATGACCTTTTGTTCGTCCTTTTCATAGCCGTCCTGTACGCCGACTATTTTAATAGAAGGAAATAGCGATTCTAGCTTTGCTTTTGCTGCATCGGCAACACCAGGTTTGCCTCCATAAAGGAAGATTGGCTTGCTTCGTTTTGCCGCTTCTTCACAAAGCTTCATCATCATATCGACGCCTGTAACACGTTCACGAATTTGCCCTTTTTGAATTTTCGAAGCAAGAATAACACCAATACCATCTGGAATTTGAAATTCTGCTTCATTTAATAGCTTCTTTAGTGCTGGGTCTTCTTTTGCCTTGATAATTTTTTCTGGATTAATAGCAACGACGAGCGCTTTTTGTTTGTTTTCAATGCGCTCAAATGCCATATCCATTAATTCATCGTAGCCTTCCGTATTGACGTTGATGCCAAGTACTGTTTCTTTCATCGGTTTTTCGCATCCCCTAGTAAGTGGAACTGGAAGCCAGCCTCTTGCCATTTTTCACGGTTTAAGCAGTTTTTCGTATCAAAGACGATTTTTGTTTTTACAGTAATATCCGTAGCATTATATGCTTTGAACTCATTGTGATCTGTTAGCACGACAATGATATCTGCATCTTTTGTTGCTTCTTCTAAGCTTTGTGTTTGTGTTGCATGTTTGTTTTCTTTAATGTGTGGATCATAAGAAATCACTTCTAAGCCTAAATTTTGTAGCTCATCAATTACGATTGTTGATGGACTTTCACGCATATCATCAACGTTTCCTTTGAAGGCTAGTCCAAGCACAGCTACTTTGCCACCTGCGATTTTGTTTTCATTTAAAATGGCTTGTGTTTTTTGTGCTGTAAATCTTGGCATGCTGTCATTTGTATTACGTGACATATGAATAATTTGTGCTTGTTCGCCACCTAGCTCAACTAGGAACCATGGGTCTACTGCGATACAATGTCCACCTACACCAGGACCTGGGAAATGTACATTCACACGTGGGTGATAGTTAGCAAATTTAATGGCTTCCCAAATGTTTACGTCTAATTTTTCAGCCATTTTTGCAAGCTCATTAGCAAAAGCAATATTGACATCACGGTATGTGTTTTCCATTACTTTTACTAATTCAGCTGTTGTTGCATCAGTTAAGTGGATTGTGCCATTTACAAATGTTTGGTAAAGCTCTTTTGTCATTTGAGAAGATTTTTCATCAATTCCACCAACGATACGGTCGTTGTTCACTAATTCTTCAAAAATTCGACCAGGAATTACGCGCTCTGGTGAATGTGCTACAAATAAATCAACGCCGAACTCTAAGTTTGCTTTGATTAGCTCAGGTAGCATAATGTGCTCTACTGTTTTCGGTGGTACTGTCGATTCAAGAATTACTAAATTTCCTTTTTTCACATAAGGCACAATTGATGCCGTTGCTTGACGTACATATTCTAAATTCGCTGTATTGTCAGGGTTAATTGGCGATGGTACAGCCACAATGAAAACATCTGCTTCTTGTGGTGTTGTTGACGCTGTTAAGAATCCTTCATCTACTGCTTTATTTAGGCGTTCTTGTAAACCGTTTTCTTCAATATGAAGTTTTTTTTCTTGAATACTTTTTACTGCTGCTGGGTTTACGTCTACCCCATGTACTTTTATGCCGTGGTTGGCAAACATTACAGCCGTTGGTAATCCGATATAGCCAAGTCCAACGACACAAATTGATTTCGTCATTCTCTATTCTTCCTTCCGTTTCAAAAACGAGTAGTAAATTTTTATATGGTCAATAAAATGCATTTTCACATTTTTGTTCTGCATTATAGTATACATCTTTCAAGGGAAAGTGTGAATCAATTTGTTATTTTGCAGTATTTTCTGTGTGCTTTTTACATTTTGTTGGGTTTATCGTAGCTTTTTGGAAGTGATTGGATTGGTTTATCGGCGATTCGCGGGCTTCTATCGGCGGTTTCTTCCGGGTTATCGGCGATTCATCGACTTCTATCGGCGATTTATACTGGTTTACCGGCGATTTCGAGACTCTTATCGGCGATTCCAACAAGCTAGACAAGTAGTACTTCGTATATTTGCCTGTGTTACATCGTGTTGGCAACGATTTTTGCAATAATCGTTTAGCGATATACTCACTATCAATTTTCAAAAACTCACGACAGTCCCTGTTCGTTATCGTATCTCCAACAAGCATGTAATAATCTTTTAGTGCTTGTACATGTGCATCAGTACATCGGTGCTGGCATCTCTGACATAACCAAGTTCTTTTCAGCTTTTCCATCCCAAAGTGCCCACAATTTTCGCAAAAAACGCCTCTTTGTAAAGCATTAGGATCAATTTGATAATATCGGCAAAGCGGATAAGGCTTTCTGTGTTGTAATTGTGACAAAATAATGTTTGTTATTTCAGTCGTAGCTATCCCCTTATTTTTCGCTAATAACTTATGCAAATACATTGGGAGTTCTCTTCCCATTACTATCGGTAGCCCTTCACCCTCACGATGTATTTCTACATTATTAAAAGGAAAAACAATTGCTCCATATATCGGTATCATAATGTCATGCTTGTTAAGAACATGGTGCATTGCCTGAATATACTGTTCCAGTTGAATTTCAGGATGCGTAAAAACTTGAATTTCTCCTGTATCTAAAGTACGAATTAACTGGCGCGGGTCATTTTTGAAATGGACAGTACCACGTATATTTTTAATTTCTAATATAATAACACCGCTTGATGTAATGACTAAAATGTCGATTTGCATGGGGAGTACCGTAGGAAGCATAACATTGTGGAAGATGTGACAGTCACTGAGCTGTGGTAACTTTTCTAGCTCTTTCAAAATATAATGTTCTGCAAAATCGCCCGCTTCCTTATTTTTCAGCTCCTGCTGTAAGGTTGTGAACTGTGGATGTGAAGGATGCAATCGTCGAACAAGCGCTTGCAATCCCAATGTCAGCGATGATGGCGCAAAAGGTTTAACAATCAATAACTTCACTCCTTTTCTTTTTACTATAACAGCATAAAAGTTGTAGAAAAATAGGGTGTTGGAAATTAAAAATTTACTGTGGTTTACAGGTACTAAACTTGTTAAATCAAATGGTTTATCGGCGATTTCTTCCGGGTTACCGGCGATTCACCAACTTCTATCGGCGATTCCATCTAAAACAAAAAACAATAAGGAATCGCCATTAGTATCTGGGATTCCTTATTGTTCCGCTTTCTAGCAATTTTAAAATTGATTGTGCCTGTTGCATGTGAAGTGCCAGTACATATTGGCTTGCTTGTAGCAAAATTTGTGATTTCACCATATTCATCATTTCCTTCGCAATATCAGCATCGCGAATTCGTGATTCCGCAGCGGTTAAGTTTTCTGCTGTATTCATGTTAGCATTATATGCATGTTCGAGTCGATTTTGATATGCACCTAGTCGTGAACGTTCAGATGATACTCGCTTTAATGCCTCGTCCATCGTTGAAATTGCCTTGTTTGCATCATCCCGTGTTGCAATAGAAGTAGTGTCGTCTAAACCGAGTGCCGCAGCTCCCATATCATTAATGAACAACTCAATGCTTTGACCCGCATTTGCTCCTGCTTGAATTTTAAGGCCATTCGTCGAATAATCACCATTCAGTAATGTTTTCGTATTAAACTCGGTATCTTTTGAAAGGCGCTGAATTTCTTTTTTTAGCTCTTGAAATTCCTTATCGAGTTGCTGACGATCACTATCGGTTAGTGTATCATTGGACGCTTCTACTGCTAGCTCTCGCATTCTTTGTATCATTGCATGCGTTTCATTAAGCGCACCTTCAGCTGTTTGCACAAGTGAAATTCCATCTTGAATATTTTTCGATGCCATATTCAATCCGCGGATTTGCGCACGCATTTTTTCAGATATCGCAAGACCCGCCGGATCATCGGCTGCACTATTAATGCGATAGCCCGAAGAAATTCGCAACATCGCCTTGCTCATTGCACTATAATGGTTATTCATATTATTTAATATCGACATTCCCGTAGCAGACCACTTTCCTAGCATCTCCCCACCCCCTTGCGAACAGTATTTTTATTTATATCGGTGTCAGCCAATTGCTTTTAAGTACTATTGGTAATAAATCCAAATAATTGAAGGTGGAACGATTAAAACTTTTTCAATTAAACTGTTAAAGCACCCGCTTCTTCTTCATGAAAAGTGGGTGCTCATTTGCTGTACCTAGTATTCAATTTTTGTTAACCTCCGAATTGTGTGCTCTTTTGATGTAATAGCTCAAAAAAGAGCGCTTCATTGTAATCTAATAACGCTTGATCTATTAAATAATCAATATTTCTTTGCTCAATTTCTGTAATAAGCTGATCTATCTCACCAACAGTTGCGGAAGAGACAAGGGGTAACTGTGGCTTTGGTGTAGCGCTTTCAAGAATTGGCGTTAAATGTTCATGAACATTTGTAATGAGTAGTAGTTGATAAAGTGGTAATCGAATAAAACGATTCCCTTTTTGGAAAACAAATACCTCAGATAAATTTTCGATTTGTTGTGTATGCAAGTTGATAATCATTTCTTTCCCTTCAATTGGAATGAAATGAAAAATCTCATTCTCTTTTAATATTGAGAAATATTGATAAGCAAATACGAGACGCAATTTATCTCCAGAAATTTTCGTGTAGAACGGCTTCATGTACTGAACCTGCATCATCCTTCATCCCTCCTCATTATCTGATTATTCAGATTTTAACACAAATAAACGTACTTGTTAACCATCTTATGTTCAAATTTTTTCTTTCTGATCATTCAGCTTATCATGTCCGCATTTTAATCGTATAATGGAAAGACAGTCTTTTTTCCTTAATACTACGTATGACATTTTTTGTCATCCAAATTAAAGCTAAAGTCATTGGCCAATGCAATTGAGAGGAGTGAGGTTATGGCTTTGTCTATTTCGCAACTAGCTAAGGAATATCAACAATTTATACTTGCTAAATTAAAAGAAGCTGAGCAGGATTTACATCCGTCCTCTAGCGAAGACGAGGAACTTATGCGTCGTGCAGTTTTTTCTGTACGTAACAAATCTATCGTATTTGATCGTTTTAATGGAGCAAGTTCTATATTATATGCAAGCGTACAGGATGTGAGACCTGCAACTGTAGAAATTGATTTTGCTCACGGGACTTTAAGCTGTAACTGTCCCCAACAAAAATGGTGTCGACATCAGGTTGGCGCACTACTTGCTCTCTATCAGTACTTTGATTCGGTACAAAACTGGTCTAGTGCTTGGCGTTCCCAAAAATCAGTGCAGTTAAAATCATTGGCTGATGAACGTAGTCCTGAAAGCTGGCAGTTGATGGTCGATGAAGTAATGAAACGTCTGTTACCGTCTGGTCGCATTTTAGAAGGCTACGGACTTTCGGCAATTCGTTCTGATGCATTGGAGCGACTACGCAAACATATGCCATTTGAACGTGAGTGGCAGCCTATCTATAAACTATTTATAGAGCTGTCCATTTTTAATGTGATTTGGCGTCATTTAAACAATACACAGGGGCATTCATTAGATTCACCCTATATGAAATACTTTATCGACCAAAGTTTGCAATCATTTGAAAGTATACTGACAGAATTAACGAATCGCTCTCGGCTTTTTGCAACCGATCCATTTTATGATGCACTTCAGCTAATCGTCCGAAACTTTTTACTTGAACGCGAAGGGCTGTTTGCTAATCGACTGCAAATCTACATGCTGCTGTGGGCAGTGCTTTTTTATGAGAAGCCTAGACGCGAACAGGAGCTTATACTTATTAGCAACCTCGACAATCTGTCACCCGAGATTTCTTTACAATCATTAAAGCTTATATTTTATGTGCTATTACAAAAAGAACAATTATTACAGGAAAGCATTGCACACGTTGCCTTACCACAGATGCAAGACTTGTTCGAATTAGCTACTTTTGCAAAGCGAGCTGGCGAGTCACATTCACAAGCATTAATTTTGCGTGCTATGCTCCCATTTGCTGAAGCTTTTTTACAAGAAACTGTGCCCGTCGTACAGCGAGCGCAATACGTGCGACAATTCCAACTTTTATATGAAGATATACAATTGACCGAGGAGGAAGAAACTACGTTATATAGTGCGTTCGGTGTATACGGATTACAGCCATATTCTTTCTTCCTTATTCGAAAAGAACGCTACCGTGAATGGGCGGCGTTACATCAGTTAAATGTTTCCTCATTTTCTTATTTGGAAATGTGTGGTCTAAAGGATGTATTACACATAGCTCCTGCAGCAGTATTACCTTTGTATCATGTCTATGCGATGGCAGAGATTACACAAAAATCACGTATGAATTATAAGCAAGCTGTACGTATATGGAAAAGTATGCGAAGCGCAGCAAAACGAGCAGGAAAAGTTGCTTATTTTGAAACATACATGCAAACAATCCGTGCAGAATATAAAAGACTTCGTGCACTACAGGAAGAGATTGAGAAAGGAAACTTAGTATGATGACATTAAATGCTCCCTCTCCGTTTACGAAAAGACTACAGCTACGCATTGAATCAGCTCAGAATGGCAATTATACGGTGCAGGGCTTTACTGCAAGTGGTACCGCAATAGAGGTAGAGACACTTATTTCTTCATTATTTTTCACCTATGAGGCAAATACTTATGGCTTAATGACCAATCGTACAGAGCTTTCCATCGATATTTCTACTGCCGAATTACTCGATATCTTTTCTTCGCGCTACAGTCACCCATTTATCCATTGGCAAGGGATTAATGCTGAAAGTAGTACGATGATAGAACAAGCACAAAAATTACAGCAATACTGGCAGGAACCTTCACTTTGGTCCCATGCAGTAATTGCAGATGATTTTTCTTCACTGTCATTTTCTATAGAAGGTGAAGATACTGAATTACTTGAAATAGCCGTGCAACAAAAACTCGCTCACGCTGGATTACTTGTGTCTGATGTGCCTAAGCTACTCCCATTTTTCGAACGTGGTGGCTGGCCTTTAGAACAGGATCGCCAAGCTGG
The DNA here is from genome assembly GCF_044754025.1 of Lysinibacillus sp. NPDC093197. Lineage (NCBI taxonomy): Bacteria > Bacillati > Bacillota > Bacilli > Caryophanales > Bacillaceae > Lysinibacillus > Lysinibacillus sp. NPDC093197. The sequence continues at coordinate 121,367 of NZ_JBIVOH010000003.1, forward strand.
CGCTGTTACTGTTTCTCTACGTTTAAGTGAGCCTGAGGAAGATTCGGAAGTTTGGCTTTTGGAAACTGTTTTAAGTACTGTTTCAACAAAAAATTACTGGACACCCGCTGTTCGTAAAAAATTATTACCATTAGCAGATGCATTACCGACTAAATGGCAAGCATTTGCGCTTGATATTGAACAACAACAAACACAGATTGTGGAGCTGCTATCAATTGAAGATTTACAACCTGATGTCTTTATTCATGTTACGCTAGACGATTTAGAAGTTCGCAAATTTTTACGTGAAGACTTAGCAAGGTTACAGGCACTCGGTTTTGATGTTGTGCTACCAGCGTGGCTAAAAGATTTAAAACAATCAAAAATTCGCGTACGTGTTAGCACAGGCAATATATCAACGAAAAAAGTAGCTGGGCTTGATGATATTTTGACGTTTAAATGGCAATTTTCAATGAATGGTGAATCGATATCAGCCGAGCAATTTAAAAAGCTTGTCGATGAAAAACGAGAATTCATTCGCATTGGTACAGAATGGTTCCGAGTGGATGCCAATTGGATGCAAGAAATGCGTGCTTTAATGCAACAGGCTGAAGATGAAAGTTGGACTGTTCGTGAGCTTTTATTCCGCGAGCTACCTGAAGATTTATCTGTGCCTGAGGAAGAAGAAGATGCCGATGATGCAATGCGTGACGATCCGCTTTTCGCCTTTGAGTTACAGCAATCTTTAAAATCTTATATGGAGCAGCTTCAGGAAAAGAAAGGTCTTCCACCAGTACCAGTGCCCCTTTCATTAAATGCTAGCTTACGTCCCTATCAGCAAGAAGGATTTGAATGGCTTATCTTTATGCGCGAACAAGGTTTTGGAGCCTGTCTAGCTGATGACATGGGACTTGGCAAAACCGTGCAACTTATTTGTTATTTACTGCATGTCTATGAAACAACGGATGCCAAAGAGCCAACCATTATTATTTGTCCGACTTCAGTACTTGGTAACTGGCAAAAAGAGCTTGCCCGCTTTGCTCCATCGTTGGTCGTGCATACGCATTATCAAGCAAATCGAACGAAAGAAGATGCATTTGTAAGACTTATCGAACAAGAAAAACCGCATGTTATTTTATCTACTTATGGTACAGTGTCACAGGATGCAGAATTTTTACAAGAAATTAATTGGGCAACTGTTGTACTAGACGAGGCACAAAATATAAAAAATATGCAGACATTACAATCTCGTTCGATACGAAAATTACATGGTAGCCACCATATAGCTCTAACAGGGACACCTGTTGAAAATCGATTATCGGAGCTTTGGGCTATTTTTGATTTTATTCATAAAGGTTATTTAGGAAGCTTTGGACGCTTTAACGAAGAATTTATATTACCAATTGAACGCGATGAATCAGAGTCACATAAGCAAAAGCTACGCGCGAAAATTCAACCGTTTTTACTTCGTCGTACAAAGCGAGATCCGAATTTACAGCTTAATTTACCTGATAAGCAAGAGTCACATGCCTATTGCGCATTAACCGCAGAACAAGCGTCACTGTATGAAGGTTATATTTTAGAAACGCTTGATCAGCTAGAGCAACTAACTGGCTTTCAAAAGAAAGGCCGCGTTTTAAAGATGCTTAGTAAATTAAAGCAATTATGTAATCACCCTGCACTTTATTTAAAGGAACCTTTCGAGGATGCTTCAACGATGCTTACACGTTCCGTCAAGCTAGAGCGTATTGTAAACATGGCAGCGGAAATTGTGGACAATGGTGAACAATGTCTTATTTTCACACAATATATTGGAATGGGACAATTACTACAGCATTGTTTCAGCGAAATTTATAATGTTGATGCACCATTTTTAACCGGTGCTATGCCTAAACAGCAACGTGACCGTTTAGTAGAGGCTTTTCAGGCGGGTGAATTCCCTATATTCATTCTCTCATTAAAGGCAGGAGGAACAGGGTTAAACTTAACTGCTGCAAACCATGTATTGCATGCCGATCGTTGGTGGAACCCTGCTGTTGAAAATCAAGCAACAGACCGTGCCTACCGAATTGGGCAAACACAATTTGTGCAGGTGCATAAGTTTGTGACTATAGGGACGATTGAGGAAAAAATTGATAAAATGCTGGCACAGAAATCTGCATTATCAGAGGAACTCATTCAATCGAGCCAGTGGTTAACAGAGCTAGATGATGATGAACTTCGTGATCTAATGTCACTGGATTATAATTTATCTTAAAAATGCGCCAAGAGCTTAACGTTCTTGGCGCTCTTTTCATTAGCAACATTTCAGTGAACAATGTTTTTCTTCTTTCCTACTTACTTCTAATATTTAGTTGTGTGAAATGTCCATTGCTGTGCGGTCTTCAGCAATGACAAGTATTATTTAAATAACACATCAATCCCTTCTAATTAATATATTACGGCGCAAGTGCTTAGCATTCTTATAGGAGAATGGCGAATTTAGAAAATGTTTTAGCATTGCTCCGTATGTATTGCGATAGTCGGTTATACTACTGGTAATTGCAACTCTTTCTCTGGTAATACAAAATCCTTAAGAATCTCCTGATTGACGGATGAAGATGGTGGTACTTTGCTCCCGTCACTATCTGGCGGCTTCAGCCTATAAAAGCGGACATCTTCTACAACCACTTCAGTAATATAAATTTTTGTGCTTTCTTCATTCATAAATGATCTGGACTGAATTCGGCCATTAATCCCAATCAATGAGCCTTTTCCGCAAAATCTAACGATATGCTCTGCCAGCTTTCCCCATACTGTACAAAGTATAAAGTCAGTTTCTACTTCCCCACGACTGTTTTTGTAATTGCGATTAATGGCGAGGGAAAAATGAGATTGCACCCGATTTCTAGATAGTTGTCTTAACACAGGATCCTTCGTAAGTCTTCCAACCAGTCCGCCTTGGTTCATCAATTCACCTCCTTTGCTTTTAATTGCTCTCATCTTACAAGATGGCAGTCCATATTGGCAAAAGTCGATTTTTAATATTTAAGGCGTTATTCAATCCGAAAAATCGTTTTTTTATCCGTTTATTTATTGTATCTTTGGTTTTTTTCGAGTAGAGTCTTGATGGCTGTAAGTAAAATAGTACTTTCCACAAAAATTAAATTTTGCATATTTAATGGAGAATTGAAGTACCAGACTCATCAGCAACAAGCTGTAATTGATTATGTTATACTAAAATGAATGACCGACTTAGGAGGATACATAATGAAAACATTTAAAATGCTTTCCTTTGACCTTGTCACTCAAGAGGGCATGCAAGCATTTCCTTTAGTCGATGGCATTATTATTAACCAGGAAAACAGCCATCAATCGTGGATTCTTGAACTGTTTATCGATCGACAATATCGACCGATTTTTGATGAGTTATTAGCGAATGCTACAGTATTTAATGTGCGAGCAGTTATTTCATTTCCAGATAATGAACCAGCGCCTTTTCGAGTTGTCGTTCATACTGTGCAAGAAATTGGCGAGCATATCTCTGTGCTATTAAAAGGGACTTTAAAAATTAAGCGTTCAAAATACGCTGAACAATTACTCGCTGATCTCCTAACAGAAGGTGTTTCGCAAGTAGAGTTACTAGACCGCTTCTCAAAAGGTATGAAAGAACGACCAAAACTTAAAAATGATTAATTTTAGCGATGCGTTGTATAACGTATCGTTTTTTTATGCTGGACAAGTTGTCATTTTTGAATAAAATATGGTGTAAAAAAGGGGTGAACTCAAATGAATTTTGTCATTCGTAAGAAACCGTTAAAATTATTATGGCTCGAAGCTTTATTGAAACGGTTACGGGAGCGAGATCCTGAGGCTAGCTATTTTATTGAACAATTTCGGAGGCTCGATGCTGGTTTCGCCGGTGAACAAAGAGTCGATAAAGAATGGTATGAAATAATATGTCCAAATACTTTTTTTGTATTGCATAATATTGTGCTTGCGAATGCAGCTAAGCATACTCATCAACTCGATACACTCTTTATTTGTAATCATTTCATGTTAGTTGTGGAAATAAAGAATATAAGTGGAAAGCTAGATTTCGATGGCATTACATATCAATGCACTCGGACAAAACCTGATGGAACAGTTGAAGGCTTTCCAAATGCTATTACTCAAATCCAACGGCATATTCAATTCATTAAAATTATATCTAAAAATTATTATCTCCCTATAGAAGGCGCAGTTATTTTTTCTAATCCATCCGCTATCATTGAAAATCATCCGAATACAGTTCCTATTTTCCATGTATCCGGACTGCAGAGTCATATTCAAAGTCTTTATAAAAAACACCCCAAACCAATATTAACGGATGAGCAACTAACCCGTTTTGTGCAACTAATTCGAGCTCAACATCAACCACAAGAATTATTAACTCGCATAGATTCCTCGCGCTTTCGCCATGGAGTACTTTGTCCAAAATGCAAATACAAAAATCAAATGTTTTATTATCGTGGCATTTGGAAATGTTCTGTATGCCAACATACAAGCAAGGAGATATTTGCAGAAGCACTACAAGATTATCAATTGCTTGTGAATCGGACTATAACCAATAGTCAATTGCGCAAATTCTTCGGCATTGAATCAAGTGATGCAGCAAATCGCTTATTGCGAAAATTTAATTTTCCTAGTATCGGTACGACTAAAAATCGCGTTTACCATCTCCCTGAAAATTTAACAGAATATATGAAGCAGTTCTTTTGATCAAATCTTATGCGGACTTCCGCATAAGATTTTTTTGAGGACTGCTTGTTGCGTGATTCGGGGGATTCTTCCTCTGTTCCGCGGTATCACACTCCTCGCTTTCGCGGAATCACTCCTCGCTTTCGCGGAATTATACCTCTGCTCCGCGGAATCACTCCTCATTTTCGCGGAATCATACCTCTGCTCCGCGGAATTACACCTCTCTTTCGCGGAATCACTCCTCGCTTTCGCGGAATTCTTCCTCTGCTCCGCGGAATCACACCTCTTTTTCGCGGAATTCTACCTATGCTCCGCGGAATCACACTCTTCTTTCGCTGAATCACACCTCTGCTCCGCGGAATCATTCCTCTGCTCCGCGAATTAAACCTCGCTTTCGTGGAATCACTCCTAACTTCCGTGGAATCCATCACCTACCTTTCGCACAGCAGGATTCACCCAGCTCAATATAAAAAAGTGATTCCGATTGACGGAATCACTTTTTGTATTTATGGAGTAGTCATGGTATTACGTTCATTAACAGCATTGTTGTTTCTTTCAACACCGTTTACACCATTTGCATTAGGAACGTTATCATAGCCATTTGAGCCATTTACATCCGCATTTGATCCTGGTGTAGTCGCTTCAGGCATTACAGTGTTTTCATTTACTGTGCCTTCGTTTACTCTACCTTCGTTCACAGTGCCACGAGTGTTGTTGTTTACGTTGCGATCATAGACATCATGGTTCTTATTTGGATCTACAACATCTTCAACATCGTTAACACCTTTTCGAACGTCGTTCTTCACATTTTCCATTGGGGTTTCATTAGCCGCATTGTTACCCCAGTTACAACCTCCAAGGAATACTGTAGCAAGAATGATGGTTAAAAATGACATTTTCCACATATTAAAAAACCTCCTTTCTTGAGTACTATGTCATCAAATACAACTTGTGCATTTGTGATCCTACATAGATTGCCCGGGAAAGGAGGGAACTATCCGATTTTTTGTACAAAAACTATTTTTGTTTTTCTTTTAGCAACTGCTCAATATAAGCTGCTTCTGCTTTACAATTATAAGAATAGTTTGTACCTAACTCTTTTTGTAAAGCATCAATTGTTTCAATCTGTTTAGCGGTTGGTTCTTCATTTAAAATTTTTGCAATTACTTCATCGATTTTTTTTGCCATTTCTTCATGGAATTCAGTACTCATCAAAACATCGGCTGGGATTTTTTCGATCCAAGCGGCATTTTCCTGAAAATAAGACTGCCAGCTAGCAATGAAGTCTTCCATAGAAAAGCGCTCTTCTTCCCAACCAATACTTGCTAAGTATGATTCGAAAGATGTTGAAATCGAACGCGTAATGCTAATTTTAACACCTGAAGACAATTCCTTATACATCTATATAATCCTCCTACTTTTTAAAAAACCTAAAATCTCATGTATTTCAATACAATTCCATCGTATTATTAAAACTATACTAATATCTGTCAAAAAAAATTGACAATAAGAACACTATTCGACAAGATTATTTTATAACTTTTAGCCTATAATTGCAAATTAAGGCTGTTTTGGTTGTTCTGGCCCTATTGCAAATAAAATATCTGCCTCACAAACAAGCTCGCCATCAACAGTCGCAATTCCGTGTCCTTTACCCATAGAACCGCGCAATTTAATGAATTCCACTTCTAATCGAAGCTGATCGCCTGGTACTACTTGACGCTTAAAGCGTGCATTATCAATGCCCGTTAAAAACACTAAACGTCCTTGATATTGCTCAGATTTTAATAAAGCTACACCACCAACTTGTGCTAATGCTTCAACAATTAGAACACCTGGCATAACTGGATATCCTGGAAAATGTCCATTAAAGAAATCCTCATTAATTGATACATTTTTGAAACCTACCGCACGCTTGCCTTCCTCTAATTCCACAATACGATCTACGAATAAAAAAGGATAACGGTGTGGTAAAATTGCTTGAATTTGTTCTGCTGTTAACATTTCTTTTCCCCCTCTTAAGTATGTAAGTTGGCTTTTTACATAAAATACGTACTAAACCTCCAATTCCGAATCCTCTCCATTTAGCAAGCAACGAGCCAGCTCGGACAACAGAATGAAGGTCTCAAATACAATTCGCCTTTGTTCTAATCCAAAAGCGCGCGCATTTGATATACAGATTGCAGTATTAAACCTTTTTATGTGATAACACAAAGTATGGTAAAGAATATTATTATTCTTTACCATTCATTATGTCAAATATATGCCGCCATGTTTCTAAATTAAAGACATCCATTGCTTTTCCTTGACCAATCACACTGTAGCCGACCATCGTACCTAAAATAGCGGCAACAATGATTAAAACAATAACAAGTACAACACGTAACCAAATCGGAATCAGCCGTATTTGCACCCATCGAACCTCGCGTTGCTCTCCATTTGAGCGACGTCCCTTCTCTTCTGGTGGCGTATCGGTTTTTTGTGTCGGCACAGAACGTCGACGTGAATCGTTTGTCATAGATATTGTACCCCTTCATTACTTACTCAAACGTAACTTATCTTATGCCATTAATTAGCCCTAGCATTTGGTCAGCTAGTGTTACGGCTCTTGCATTAAATTGATAAGCACGTTGTGTTTCAATTAAATCTGTCATTTCCTTCGACAAGTTTACATTCGATAATTCGAGTGTACCATTTTGCATGCCGATTTGCTGACGATTTGCGCCTTGTAAATCTGTTACAACTTCAGCTTGTGTAAATCCTAGCTCTGCTAAGTTATTTGGTAAGCCTAAATATGTGCCAGATACATGCTCCATTAGCTGTGGCTTTTGGAATTCTGTTACAGCTAAATCCGTACGAATAATATCTCCATTTGGATATGTTGCTTCTAACGAGCCTCCATCGCGAACAGCGAATCCTTTTACGTTATCAGGTAATGTTATAGGCTGTCCATTTGCATCAGCTACTGGATAGCCATCTGTATTAACAAGCATTACCGTCCCATTATTTAAAGGTGATAAATAAAAGTCACCTTGACGAGTATACACTGTTTTTGTACCATTTTCACCATCTGGCATTAAAATGTTGAAATATTGTTTTGGCTTTGTAAAAGCAAAATCAAGGTCACGATCTGTTGTTTGAAGGGAACCTTGCTTATGATTTGTTTGAACTTGGCCAAGCATTGCGCCAGAGCCATAGCGTATACCTACTGGTGATTGGCGCACAGTAGGGTCCTGTTTATCAGTATTAAATTGCTGATACATTAGTTCATTGAAAGTAGCTTGCTGTGTCTTATAGCCATGCGTACCACTATTAGCGATGTTATTACTAATTGTATCTAGTTTATTTTGCAATTGGCCCATTGTATTCGTTGCCGTAATCATTGTTCGTAGCATGGGAAAACGCCTCCTGTTCGCTTATTATAGTTTGCCGATTTCGTTAACAGCCTTTTCCATACTTCGATCATAAGCCTGTAACACTTTTTGATTTGCTTCGAAAGCTCGATACGCTGTCATTAAGTCTGTCATTGTGCGACCAGAGTCTACGTTTGAGCGCTCTAAATAATTTTGACCTAATGTAAACGATACGCCATTCGCACCGTAAGCAGTAGGTAAAGCGTCTCCATTTTCTGTACGAATTAAGCCATTGTCTTGTTTAACTAGCATGTTCGGATTGGCAGCAAATGATACACCTACACGCGCTACTTGCTGGTTATTTACAAAAATTGTACCATCCTGATCAAGACGGAAATCATCATTTGGTAGCTGGATGCGTTGTCCACTGTCTGATAATACGTAAAGACCTTGCGCATTGACTAAATAGCCTTGACCATCTAATGTAAAATTCCCGTTACGTGTATAGGCTTCTCCACCGTCTGGATGTGCCAGACGGAAGAAAATTGAGCCAGTAACACCATCTTCATTTTGCGGTAAGTATCCATCAATAAGGGCCATATCTGTCGTTAAATCAGTGCTGTAGATTTGACCTTGTATGTAATTTGGCAATGTTTCTTGCATATAAATTCCTGTATTTAATGCACCAACTTGGCTCATATACTGCGAGCCGGATTGCTGATTGGCAGGTGCATTTGTTTTACCTACGCTCGACATTAGCATATCTGGAAATGAACGAATTGTAGATTGATCAGCTTTAAATCCAGGTGTACTTGCATTTGATAAGTTGTTTGTCAGTAATTCTGTTCGTCTTTGTTGTGCTATCATACCTGTTGCTACTGTATAAAACCCTTTGAACAAAGGAATCACCTCATTGTATTTTTATAGGGATGCTGGAACACGATCAATATTTTCTAGCATAATGCCAGTGCCAATTGCCACACAGTCCATTGGATATTCAGCAATAAAGACTGGTACTTTTAACTCTTCAATTAACAGTTGGTCCATACCGTGTAGCAATGCGCCACCACCAGTAATAATTACACCGCGATCAATAATATCAGCTGATAGCTCAGGCGGTGTTTTTTCCAACACGTTTTTAGCCGATTGTACGATCATTGCTACCGATTCATGTAATGCACGTTCAATTTCCTCAGAATGGATCGTAATTGTACGAGGTAAGCCTGTTACCATATCACGACCGCGAATATCCATTGAATCGCTACGTCCACCTTTGAAAACTGTGCCGATTGTCATTTTGATTGCTTCTGCTGTACGCTCACCAATTAGCAATTTATATTCCTTTTTAATATATTGCAAAATATCATTATCAAAAACGTCGCCCGCTACCTTAATAGACTCACTTGTTACAATGTCACCCATTGAAAGTACTGCAATATCTGTAGTTCCGCCACCGATATCAACTACCATATTGCCGCTTGGTTGGAAAATATCCATACCTGCACCGATTGCCGCAACTTTCGGCTCTTCCTCTAAATATACTTTTTTACCACCAGATTTTTCAGCGGCTTCGCGAATAGCTTTTTGCTCTACACTTGTAATATTTGTAGGACAGCAAATCAAGATACGTGGTTTAGATAAAAATCCTTTTAAATTTAATTTATTGATGAAATGTCTAAGCATCGCTTCAGTAACATCAAAATCTGCAATCACTCCATCGCGTAATGGCCGAATTGCAGTTATATTACCGGGCGTGCGACCCACCATTTGACGAGCTTCTTCTCCTACAGCTAAAACTTTGTTTGTCTTTTTATCTATTGCTACCACTGAAGGTTCATTAAGGACGATTCCTTTACCTTTTACGTGAATTAATACGTTCGCAGTTCCTAAGTCAATGCCTATATCCTTCGAAAACATTTTAAATTTCTCCTTCCCGCCAGTTCAAACTACATAACGTTCCTATTGTCTATTTATCTAGAATATTTTATCACACCCCATTGGTAATTTCACCTAAATTTAGTTATTCCGCTTGTTTTCCTACAATTATATGTACACAAGTAGCAAAGTACAAAAAAAGAACGAATCATTATTGACTCGCTCTTTCTTTCCACTTGTTTTTCGTTGCCTCTCCTCCACGAATATGACGTACGGCTTTATGGTAGGCGAGAATCTCTTTCACTTGATCAGCTAATCCTTCATGAATTGTTGGTAATCGCTCTGTTAAATCTTTATGCACCGTACTTTTTGAGTAACCTGTCATTTTCGCGAGGACACGCACAGTTTCACGCGTCTCAATCAATAATTCACCGAGGCGTATGCAGCGCTTCCGAATGTGCTCGTGCACGTTCTTCGTCCTTTCCACACAATTTCACAAAATGGCTTTGGCATCAGATGCACGTCTGCGCATTTCTTCACCTTATGTGAGGACAAAGCTATTCAGAACACGTTTGGCACTTTCTCGTTAAAATGCTGATTTTTTTAAAATGCTAGTAATTTTTTAGGATTGATATATTTCCCGTTTTCTAGTACTTCAAAATGCATATGAACGCCAGCTGCTTGATTCCACTCATTGTCAGTCGCTTTTCCAAGTGCCTGACCTTGTGTAACTTCATCGCCTTCTTTTACGACAATATCCTTCACAGAGCTGTAATGTGTTTGCATACCATTTGCATGCTCTAGAACGATTTTATTGCCTGTGAATGCATCTAGTTTTACTTCTAGTACTTTACCACTCAACGCAGCAACTACTTCAAATTCCTCTCCATTCATAGAAAGAGAAATGCCTGATGAAGTTGTAAAAGTTTGATTGAATACCATTAAAGCATTCTCACGTGACTCTTCATTGGCTTCTAACTCATAAAATTCCTGTGAAACTTGTACTTTACTAAAGTCAGCTTCTTTGAATGGATACTTCATGTTTTCTGTTCGTGCATTTGTTTCAACTACTGGACCTGGGTCTACCTGTGCTAAATCTGGTAATGGCGCCTCTTCTTTTGATACGAGACTATTGTAACCAAATAACAAACCTGCTAACACTAACGCACCCCCACCGTATACTACCGGCCAAAACCAAGGTTTTTTCTGCAATTGTCCTTTTTCATTTTGAGAAGTTTTACTATTTTTATCCTCTCTCATTTTCATCACCTCTAGTTGCAGTGTGAACAACTAGAAGCTATTTTAAACATGCATCTATTTTTTTTATCTCAACTTCTTGATAATAATAGTGTAAAATTTCTGAGGCGGTCTTTCCTTCACCTGCCATCGCATTTGCACCATACTGACTCATACCAACTCCGTGACCATATCCCTTCGTTGCTACTTGAACTTTTCCAGTATCTCTACTATATGAAATCTTAAAATCTGTTGACGGTAATTGTAAGAGTGTTCTAACCTCTCTACCTGACCAGACGTTTTTCCCCATCTGTAACCGTTCAACACGTCCTGAATCATTAAGGAACAATTGTATACGGCCAAAGTCTGTCGCCTGCCATTTAACCGGCCACAAGGCATTCCATTCGGCTAGCGTCCATTGTTCTATTGTTGCAAACTTTGGAGATGCTTGATCGGACATACTCGTAACGCTTTGTAAATATGGTAAGTCATTACCGCTGTAGCCATAAGCACTTTCCGTTTTCCCATTACTCGTTGAATGAAACATTGCTGTTATTAATTCATTATCATATAGAAGTACTTGTCCTTGTGTTTCTGTAATGGCTTCGACAATTTTCTTTTCATTTCCCGGGAAATTGCTAGTCCAATTTGCTTTTCTTTGTTCCTTATTATAGTAAACTTGCCTTGCAACTGTAGGTGCAATGGTATTCTTGCCGTAATTTGTCGTTTTCAGAGCATATGTCCTTGCTGCAATTGCTTGTGCTTTTAAAGCTTCTTTATTAAAAGAAACGGGCATTTCTGCAGCAACTACACCCACTATATACGTTTCTAAAGGAATTTTTTCCTGTTGTCCCTCCACTTCTATGAATATTTCACAGGCTTTTTCCGTCGTTTGTGGAGAATTGTTAAAATTGTCTTCCGTTCGTCTCTCACTGAATGCTAAAGGAAGCATATATAATGCGCCAATTAAACAAATAACACCAATACTCATTATCCATTTTTTCATATGGAATAATATGCGAGAACTCTTTAATATATGAGCGTTCTACTAAACGTAAAAGACTTATTATCTTGTTTTGAAGAGTAGATTTTGATTTAACAACAAAAAATCTCTTTGCTTATTATAAGCAAAGAGATTTCAATATCATTAGTTTGTTGGTAATTCCAATGAAGCTTTTTCCTTTTGTACAACTTCCATCGTTGTTACACGTTCAATATTAGCGCCAAGTGACGCTAATTTCCCATGAAAGTCTACATAACCACGATCTAAATGGTGAAGCTTTGTAACTCTCGTAATACCCTCTGACACAAGACCAGCTAAAATTAGTGCAGCGGCAGCTCGTAAATCTGTTGCCATAACCTCAGCTCCCTGTAGGTCTACTGGCCCTTCGATAAAGACAGAGCGGCCTTCAATTTTTGCTCCTGCATTCATGCGACGAAACTCTTCTACGTGCATAAAACGGTTTTCAAAAACAGTTTCAGTAATAATACTCGTACCTTCAGCAGTTAACATTAAGGCCATCATTTGTGATTGCATATCCGTTGGGAATCCTGGATGCGGCATTGTTTTAATATCCACGGCTTTTAATGTTTGCGGTACATGTACGCGTATACCTTCATCTAGCTCTGTAATTTCAACGCCCATTTCTCGCATTTTAGCTATTAAAGCCGTCATATGCTCTGGCACAGCGTTTTCTATCGTTACATCACCTTTTGTTATCGCTGCGGCTACCATAAATGTACCTGCCTCAATACGGTCTGGAATAATATGATGTTCTATTCCATATAATGTGTCAACGCCTTCTATACGAATCGTATTCGTACCTGCACCGATAACACGCCCACCCATACTATTAATGAAGTTAGCAAGATCTACAATTTCTGGTTCTTTTGCTGCATTTTCAATGACAGTCGTTCCTTTTGCTAAAGATGCAGCCGTCATAATATTTTCTGTAGCTCCAACACTTGGGAAATCCAAATACACATTCGCACCTTGTAAACGACCCTCTACCTTCGCTTCCACATATCCGTGCCCAAATGAAATTTTTGCGCCCATTGCCTCAAAGCCTTTTAAATGTAATTCTATTGGTCGTGAACCGATTGCACAACCACCAGGTAAAGCTACACGTGCAAAGCCATTTCGAGCAAGTAAAGAACCCATCACTAAAATAGATGCACGCATTTTACTCACAAATTCAAATTGAGCTTCACTTGAAAGATCCTTTGTTGCGTCTATATATACTATATTGTCTTCTGGTATATATGTAACATCAGCGTTTAGACTTTTAAGTACTTCATTTATGGTATAAACATCTGCTAAGTTAGGGACTTCTTTAATTACATTTTCTCCTTTTGAAGCAAGTAAAGCTGCTGCCAGGATTGGTAACACTGCATTTTTTGCGCCCTCTACACGAACTTTTCCCTGTAGCTTTTGGCCGCCAGTCACTATAATTTTATCCACCCTACGTCCCTCCGAATTCAATCTCTTAACCTATCGAAAATTTATTTTAAAAAAAGATGTATAATGTCATAATCAGTAAACAAACAACTTTATAGTACAACTTTTCACACGCTCGTTCAAGCGTCCAAATCACTATTTTAATGCATTTATTGATATTTTGCTATTTATTTATTGTACGCATTATTTTTTTTTTTGTGAATGACCAATAACACGGAAAAAAATGTAATTCTCTTATACATAACGAAAGTTCGTGACTAAAATATATCCGTTTATATGGATTGTTAAACCTCTTTTGTACATATTTCAAAGGACCACATAAGTTATCTTATGGAGCCCTTCGAAATATGTACCTATAAAATTATGCTTCCGTCTACATATTATGTTAACTTCGCTAAATTTAAAATAAGTACGGAAGTTTTCCAGACCAACCTGAAATTTGAAGAAAGAAATTAGAAACTGCTGTGCCTATCGCAATGCTTAGCAAAATATAAATCAACTGTATTTGAAAAACTTTATTTTTCTTAAATAGTTTTTCTAGCATGAAGGCCTGCAAAGCGTAAAATGTGATAGCAATAAAAAATAGATGCGATAGAATCCCCATTAAAGCTTCTTGCCCTACTGCTTCATAAATTTCCACATCGTGTTCCTCCATTTAAAAAACGGGCAGATATTGAATCTGCCCGTTAAAAATTGAATTAGATATTACCCTCATGAACGTTGATACGATTCAACGCACGTTTTAATGCTAGGTCAGCACGTTTGAAATCAATGTTATCTTGTTTGCTTTGAATTCGTCCTTCAGCGCGTTTAACGGCTTCTTTAGCACGTTGAACATCGATGTTTTCAGCAATTTCAGCAGAAGGTGCTAAAATTGAGATCTTTTCTGGACGAACTTCAATGAAACCACCGCTTACAGCTACAACTTCTGTTGAACCGTCTTCTTTTTTCAGCTTCACTGCACCAATTGCAAGTGGAGCAACCATTGGAATATGGCCAGCAAGAACACCGATCTCACCTGAAGTTGTTTTCGCGATTACCATTGATACTTCAGAATCGTATACTGGGCCGTCGGGAGTGACAATATTGACTGTAACTGTCTTCATATTTTTTCCTCCTCGTCCCTAGTATTAAACCTCTACGCCCATGCTTTTCGCTTTTTCAACTACTTCTTCAATAGATCCAACTAAACGGAAAGCATCTTCTGGTAGGTGATCGTGTTTACCATCAAGGATTTCCTTGAATGAACGAACCGTTTCTTTAACAGGAACGTAAGAACCTTTTTGACCAGTGAATTGTTCCGCAACGTGGAAGTTTTGAGATAAGAAGAATTGAATACGACGAGCACGTTCAACTGTTTGTTTATCTTCATCAGATAACTCATCCATACCTAAGATAGCAATGATATCTTGTAATTCACGGTAACGTTGGATTGTACGTTGTACGCCAGTTGCTACTGCGTAGTGCTCAGCGCCTACGATTTCTGGTGATAATGCACGAGAAGTCGAAGCTAATGGGTCAACCGCAGGGTAGATACCCATTTCAGATAATTTACGCTCAAGGTTAGTAGTTGCATCTAAGTGGGCGAAAGTTGTAGCTGGAGCCGGGTCAGTATAGTCATCGGCTGGTACATAGATCGCTTGAATAGAAGTTACAGATCCTTTGTTAGTAGATGTGATACGTTCTTGTAATTTACCCATTTCAGTTGCAAGTGTTGGTTGGTAACCTACCGCAGAAGGCATACGACCTAATAGGGCAGAAACCTCAGAACCTGCTTGTGTGAAACGGAAGATATTGTCGATGAATAAAAGTACGTCTGCACCTTGCTCATCACGGAAGTATTCTGCCATTGTAAGACCAGTTAAAGCTACACGCATACGTGCACCTGGTGGCTCGTTCATTTGACCGAATACCATCGCTGTTTGCTTGATAACGCCTGAATCGCTCATCTCGAAGAATAAGTCGTTCCCTTCACGAGTACGCTCACCTACACCAGCGAATACAGAGATACCTGAGTGCTCTTGTGCAATGTTATTGATTAATTCTTGGATTAATACAGTTTTACCTACACCGGCACCACCGAATAGACCGATTTTACCACCTTTGATGTATGGTGCTAATAAGTCTACTACTTTGATACCTGTTTCAAGGATTTCAACTGAAGTTGAAAGCTCATCGAAAGTTGGTGCTTCGCGGTGAATTGAATCACGACGAGCATCAGCTGGAATTTCTTCACCTAAGTCGATTACTTCTCCTAATACGTTGAATACACGACCAAGAGTCACTTCACCAACTGGTACTGAGATAGCTTTTCCTGAGTCTGTTACTTCTGCTCCACGTTGTAAGCCATCAGTAGATGACATTGCAATTGTACGAACAGAATCATCACCTAAATGAAGTGCAACTTCTAATGCAAGAGTTGTTGGTTCTTCATTAGGACGTTCAATCTTAACTGTTAATGAGTTATAGATTGCTGGTAATTGGCCATTGTTGAATTTTACGTCAACAACCGGACCCATTACTTGAATAACATGTCCTTTATTCATTACTGTGTACCCTCCTATCGTATTCTTATACGACATTGGTGAGCTGAAGCCTATTCTAAGGCTGCAGCCCCACCAACGATTTCTGTAATTTCTTGTGTAATTGCTGCTTGACGTGCACGGTTATATTGCAATGAAAGATCTCCGATAAGATCAGATGCGTTATCAGTTGCATTTTTCATAGCAGTCATACGAGAAGCATGTTCACTTGCTTTTCCGTCTAATAATGCGCCGTAAACTAGGCTTTCCGCATATTGTGGAAGTAATACTTCAAGAATTGCTTCACCAGATGGTTCGAATTCATAAGAAGCTTTACTGCTTACAGTTGCAATATCAGTTAATGGAAGAAGTTTTTTCTCTGTCACTTCATTAGCGATAGCGCTAACAAAGTGATTGTAGTACATATAAAGTTCATCATACGTACCGTCAATGAACATACCAACAGCATTACGAGCGATTTCTTTAATATCAGCGAATGTTGGTTGGTCAGGAAGAGCAACTACACTGCTAATAACATTATGATCACGTTTCACAAAGTAATCACGAACAACACGACCTACTGCTAAAATCACGTATTCGTCTTTTGATTTATGACGCTCGTTGATTGTACGTTGCACTTGACGAAGGATACTTGAGTTGTAAGCACCTGCAAGACCACGGTCAGAACCAATGACTAAGTAAGCTGTTTTCTTAACAGGACGTGCAGTTAACATTGGATGTCCACTGTCTTTTGTACCTGAAGCGATAGCGCCTACTACGTCCTGAATTTTTTCCATGTAAGGAACGTAAGCTTTAGCATTTTGCTCTGCACGACGTAACTTTGAAGAAGAAACCATCTGCATCGCTTTCGTAATTTGTTTCGTACTCTTTGTTGAATTAATACGACCTTTTATTTCGCGTAAGTTTACCACTGGTATTTCACCACCTTTTGTTTTTTAATCAAGCGACTATTTTTCTTGCTTATTCTGATTTAGCGAAAGTTTTTTTGAATGCAGTTAAAGCTGCTACGTATTCCGCGTCAGGAGCAAGTTCTTTAGTAGTACGAACATGATCTAAAACGTTTGTGTGGTTTGTATCTAACCAGCTTAAGAATTCAGATTCAAAACGAACGATATCTTGAACTGGAATATCATCTAAATGACCTTTAGTTAATGCATAAAGGATCGCAACTTGTTTTTCAACTTTAAGTGGTTTGTTTAGGTCTTGTTTAAGAACTTCAACCGTACGTTTACCACGCTCAAGTTTAGCAAGTGTGATTTTATCTAAATCTGAACCGAATTGAGCGAAAGATTCAAGCTCACGGAATGCAGCTAAGTCAAGACGTAGTGTACCCGCAACTTTTTTCATCGCTTTAATTTGAGCAGATCCACCTACACGTGATACAGAAAGACCGGCGTTAATCGCTGGACGTACACCTGAGTTGAATAAGTCAGATTGTAAGAAAATTTGTCCATCAGTGATTGAGATAACGTTAGTTGGGATGTATGCAGAGATATCCCCAGCTTGTGTCTCAACGAATGGAAGAGCTGTGATTGAACCATTTTGATATGTTTCATTTAACTTCGCAGCACGTTCTAATAAGCGGCTGTGTAAGTAGAAAACGTCACCAGGGTATGCTTCACGACCTGGAGGACGGCGAAGAAGAAGTGAAAGTTCACGGTAAGCTGATGCTTGTTTAGAAAGATCATCATACACGATTAATACGTGTTTACCTTGTAACATGAATTCCTCTGCCATAGATACACCAGCGAATGGTGCTAAGAATAATAATGGAGCTGGTTGAGAAGCTGAAGCTGTCACAACGATTGTGTAATCTAAAGCGCCATGTTTACGGAAAGTTTCTACTACACCACGTACAGTAGATTCTTTTTGACCAATTGCAACATAGATACAGATCATGTTTTGGTCATTTTGGTTAAGGATTGTATCGATTGCTACAGATGTTTTACCAACTTGGCGGTCACCAATGATTAATTCACGTTGACCACGACCGATTGGTACAAGTGCGTCAATCGCTTTGATACCAGTTTGTAGTGGTTCGTGTACTGATTTACGAGCCATTACACCGAAAGCTGGGCTTTCGATTGGACGAGATTTAGTTGTGTTGATTGGACCTTGTCCATCCACTGGTTGACCTAGTGGGTTTACAACACGGCCAATTAGTTCTTCACCAACTGGTACTTCCATAATACGACCTGTACGACGAACTTCATCGCCTTCTTTGATGTCTGTGTATGGACCTAAAATAACGATACCAACGTTACCTTCTTCTAGGTTTTGAGCCATACCCATAACACCGTTAGAGAACTCTAGAAGCTCTCCAGCCATGGCGTTGTCGAGGCCATGAGCAAGAGCGATACCGTCACCAATACGGATAACTGTACCAACTTCGCTTACTTTAAGTTCAGATTCATAATTCTCAATCTGTTGTTTAATCAGACTGCTGATTTCTTCAGCCTTGATGCCCATGTATGTCACCTCTCACATTTCTAAATTATTAACCGATTAATTCACGTTTTAGACGCTCAAGCTTGTTCACTACTGAGCTATCATAAATATGGTTACCGATTTGAACACGAATACCACCTAATAATGAAGGATCGATTTCGTTTGTAATGTTTAACGATTGTTTCCCAACAAGTTTACTGAATGCTGCAGAAATTTTAGCGCTTTCTTCAGCAGAAAGTTCACGAGTTGAGAATACAGTTGCATCTGCAGAACCTTGTGCCTGTGCAGCAAGCTCAGCATATGCATTAGCAATTAGCTTCACTTCGTTTACACGTTTCTTCTCAACAAGTAGTTGAACTGTGTGTAAAACTTCTGGCGTTGCACTTGCAAAGATTTCAGCTACCATTTGCTTCTTGCGTTCAATAGAGAACTTAGGCGCGTTTAAAAGTGTTAAAAAATCTGGAGATTCTGTAACAACTTTTGTTAACTCGTTTAAGTCTGCCCCAACTTCTGCAAGAATATTTTTTTGTTGCGCAATTTCAAATAGAGCTTGAGCGTAACGCTTTGCTACAGTTGAATTACTCATTGAGCTTCCCCTGCCTTCGCAATCGTCTCTTCAATTAGAGCACGGTTGTCTGCCTCAGAAATCTCTTTGCTAAGGACTTTAGATGCTGCAAGTACAGATAATGAAACGACTTCATCACGTACAGCTGCGATAGCCTTTTCTTTTTCAGACTCGATTTCACGTAAAGCCGATTCTTTTAAGCGGTTAGCTTCATTGCGAGCTGCTGTAAGAATTTCTTCTTTTTGCATTTCGCCTTGCTTCTTAGCACCCTCAACAATCGATTGTGCTTCCGTACGAGCTTCTTTAAGAAGACTTTTTTGTTCTTCTAAAAATTTGTGCGAATCTTTGCGAGCTTTTTCAGCTGCTTCGATCTCACTAGCTACTAATTCTTCACGTTGTTGCATAATGCCCATTAATGGACCCCAAGCGAACTTTTTAAGTAGAAGCATTAATACTAAGAAGATGACTAATGTTGAGATGACATCTCCACCATTGAATCCTCCACCTGCACCTAGTACAAGATTGTCTAAAAACACGATTGTTTCACTCCCTTCAAGAGCTTTAACTTCAACATATTAGTTTGTAATACTTAAAAACTTACCTATTTTAAAAAGCTATATTTGCACATAGCTTTTATCTGTTCCAAAATGAAGGGCGAAGTTTCATCTGGTGAATCCTGCTTCGCCACTAGTAAAATTCAGTATACAACTGAATTATTTGTTCATTACGATGAATGCTACTACTACTGCGATGATCGGTAATGCTTCAACTAATGCAACCCCGATGAACATAGTAGTTTGAAGAACGCCACGAGCTTCTGGTTGGCGAGCGATACCTTCAACTGTTTTTGATACGATAAGACCGTTACCAATACCTGCACCAAGTGCACCTAAACCGATTGCGATTGCTGCTGCTAATAAACCTAATGAACCTGTCATTTTAAAATTTCCTCCTTGGAATTGTTTGTTTTTTTGGTTCAAGCATAAATTTTATGCTTTATATTAATGGTCATCGCTCACTTTATGAGCCATGTAAACCATTGTTAACATTGTGAAGATAAAGGCTTGGATAAAGCCGATGAAAATAGAGAAACCTTGCCATGCCATCATAGGAACAATTGCACCTACGAACCCGATCGGACCTGATATTGCTAAACTTGCGATTAATGCAAGTAAAATTTCACCTGCATAAATGTTACCGTAAAGACGCAGACCTAATGTTAAAGTGTTCGCAAACTCTTCAATAATTTTTAGCGGGAACATAAATGACATTGGTTTGAAGAATGTACCAACATAATGGCCTGTACCCTTCATTTTGATACCATAGTATTGAGATAATACTAAAATCATTGTTGCAAGAGTCATTGTAACCGTTGGGTCAGCTGTTGGTGATTTCCACCAAAGTTGATGGTCATAGACGATAGAGAATGGAAGACCTAATAAGTTAGATACTGCGATAAACATAATAAGTGTGATACCTAGAATGTGGAATCGTCCACCAGTTTTCCAGTCCATGTTGCTTTTGATGATATTCTTTACGAAATCCATAATCCATTCCATAAAGTTTTGCATACCAGTCGGTTTTAACTTTAAGTTTCTAGTAGAGATAACAGCGATTAAAAATACGACTATTGCTGCAACTAGTAACATCATAACTGTAGATAAGTTAAATGTTAAAAAACCTATGGTTACTAACGGAGCTTCATGATTCATTGTTATTTTTCACCTCTCTTTCTAATAAAGCACAATTAGTGGTTCCTTACATGAGATACAATTCTCTCGACAAAGAGAACTACGTACGGAATCATTAGCCCTATGACCGTGCTAATCAAGTGAAAATAGTTTGGCAACGAAATGGCTATAGCGACTGCCGCTACACCTGATCCAAAACGCAGTGCTGTACCAAGTGAACCTATTTTCTTCCCTTCACTAATGGAACGATCAAACTTCTCCATACGGCGAACTAAAATCCAAAAATTATACGTACCAAAAAATGCACCGATTGCGATGCCCGCAAAAACTGTTTGAAAGGACGTAAAGCCCCAGCCTAATGCGCAAAGTGCGAGCAAAAAAAATAACGCTCTCT
Source organism: Lysinibacillus sp. NPDC093197 (assembly GCF_044754025.1). Taxonomy (NCBI): domain Bacteria; kingdom Bacillati; phylum Bacillota; class Bacilli; order Caryophanales; family Bacillaceae; genus Lysinibacillus; species Lysinibacillus sp. NPDC093197. The sequence continues at coordinate 142,628 of NZ_JBIVOH010000003.1, forward strand.
TCTGCACAGCAAAAATGTGATGCAAATCTAGCATTGGTTTGTAGTCTCCTGAATCATTTTTTCGAGTAAAGAAAACGTTTGCTTACCACTTTGTGAAATCAGAAAAGAGCAGTGAAAAACACTACTCACAGCGGAATAGTAATGGGAGAGTCATTTGAATGAAATTACAGGTGTAAATTCCTAATAATGCCTTACACCCCTTACTGATTCGGTGTTAAACCGAAACGCACAAAACGTTGCAAATCGACAGTGATGGTTTGAACTGTCAATTTAGTAGAAACTTGATATAACAAGTGTTTCAACGTCTATCAACGATTAGAAACCCTTATCATTCTTACCCTTTGTAAGCATACAATAGGTGATATTTGAAGTCAATTAGTAAAGGAGAAAAACTTCACAGCTACTATACTCTTGTCAAATTGTTGACAAATTTGTGTATGAACTTTCATAGATTACAATTTTTTTTTTGGAATAATGCAAAAAAAAGCTAATTTACGACAGAAATTTGCTCGTAAATTAGCTACACATTAAATTTTAGTTCTTTTTACTTATTTTTAAAATTAAAAATGGTGTATTACTTGCTTTTTTGCAAAAAATTCAAGAGAGCTTCTACGATACGCTGTGAAGCATGACCATCTCCATAAGGATTTGAGGCTTTTGCCATTGCTTCATACGCCTCTTTATCCTCTAGCAATTCTTTTGCAAGAGAATAAATTGTTTCCTCTTCTGTTCCTGCTAGTTTCAAAGTTCCAGCAGCAATTCCTTCCGGACGCTCTGTCGTATCACGAAGTACAAGAACTGGCTTTCCTAATGATGGCGCTTCTTCTTGAACACCACCAGAGTCAGTTAAGATCATGTACGAATTCGCAGCGAAGTTATGGAAATCAAAAACTTCAAGAGGTTCAATTAAATGCACGCGATCATTATCGCCTAATATTTCAATGGCAATTTCTCGCACAGCCGGGTTCATATGCACAGGGTAGACAACTTGAACATCTTCGTGCTCCGCTAACAATCGAGTAATTGCTCGGAACATATGACGCATCGGCTCGCCTAGATTTTCACGACGATGTGCTGTTAATAGTATCATTCGATCGTTTGCTATTTTTTCTAACACAGGATGTGTATAATGCTCACTCACCGTTGTAGCTAATGCATCAATAGCTGTATTGCCTGTGACAAAAATAGTATCTGCGTTTTTATTTTCATCTAAAAGATTTTTCTTTGATACTTCTGTTGGGGCAAAGTGCAAATCAGCCATGACACCTGTCAGCTGACGATTCATTTCCTCTGGGTAAGGTGAATACTTATTCCATGTTCGAAGACCTGCTTCAACATGACCAATGGCAATTTGATTATAAAACGCTGCTAAGCTTGCAATGAATGTTGTAGCAGTATCACCATGCACTAAGACAATATCAGGTTGCGCTTCTTTCATGACTTTATCTAAACCTTGTAATGCATTCGTTGTCACATCAATTAGAGTTTGACGATCCTTCATTATATTTAAATCGTAGTCTGGTGTAATTTTAAATGTTTCTAATACTTGGTCAAGCATTTGGCGATGTTGTGCTGTTACAGTCACGATTGATTCCACTTGCTCGGGATGTTTTTGCAATTCCAATACAAGCGGGGCCATTTTTATCGCCTCTGGTCTCGTACCGAAAATCGTCATCACTTTCCATTTTTTCGTCAAAACGATTTGCACCGTCCTTTGGTTGTATTGTATATCAAGTGCAATGGTCCACATTCATTACTAAGAAGAGAGACTTAATTGCCTAAACATACTATGAAACGTCCTTCAATAATGAAGGACGCTTTCAAATGCTATAAAGTTGCTATAGGAAAAACGTTATCGCTCTTTAAGCAATAACTCCACTTTTTATTTCGTACCGAATAAGCGGTCTCCAGCATCACCTAGACCTGGAACAATGTAACCATGGTCATTTAACTTTTCGTCAAGTGCAGCAATATAGATGTCCACATCTGGATGTTCATCTTGAATTACTTTTACACCCTCTGGCGCAGCAATTAAACACATAAATTTAATGCTTTTCGCACCGCGTTTTTTCAGTGAATTGATAGCTTCCACTGCTGAACCACCCGTAGCAAGCATTGGGTCTACAATAATGAAATCGCGTTCTTCCACATCTGCTGGAAGTTTTGCATAGTACTCAACAGGTTTTAATGTTTCAGGGTCACGATAAAGACCAATATGACCAACTTTCGCAGCTGGAATTAGTTTTAATACGCCGTCAACCATGCCGATGCCTGCACGTAAAATCGGTACAATTGCAAGTTTTTTCCCAGAAAGAACTTTTGTTTTCGCGATTGTTACTGGTGTTTCAATTTCAATTTCTTCTACAGGCATTTCTCGCGTAATTTCGAATGCCATTAATGTTGCGACCTCATCAACTAGCTCACGAAATTCTTTAGTTCCTGTATTTTTATCACGAATATAAGTTAACTTGTGTTGGATTAGTGGATGATCAAATACGTATACTTTGCTCAAAGGGGTTCTCTCCTAACCGTTCGGATTTCATTTTTATCTCAACTAGTATAACAGAAAACAGGAGTTGTCTCAAAAATAAATTCGAGATATCCCCTTTTCCAGAGTGTTTGCTACATGTAGAAGCAAATTATACATCAAGTATAGAATCAAGTTGCTCAATCGCCATCGGTTTATAATAGAAGTAACCTTGTCCGACTTTACAACCAAGCGCACGTAATATCTCTACCTGTTCCTCATTTTCGATTCCCTCTGCAACAGATGTCATACCTAAATTTAATGCAAGCTGAATGATTGATCGGACAATTGCTAATGTTGCTGCATCATTTATATCATTTATAAAGCTACGATCAATTTTCAACTCAGTGAACGGTAATCTTTGTAAATAACTAAGTGAAGAAAAACCTGTTCCAAAATCATCCACCGATGTTTTAAAGCCATAGCTCTTTAATTCTTGAATAATGGCGAATGCAGTTTGAAAATCAACTAAGCCAATATTTTCTGTTACCTCTAAAATAATATTACTTGGATTAATCATATATTTTTCAACTAATTGCCGGATATCCTTAACAAAATGAGGGTAGTAAAAGTGATCAGGCGATATATTAACCGCAACCTCCACTAACTTCTTCCCCAATTGTTGACGCTCCGCTAGCCAAGCGAGAACAATTTCTAAAATTTGTATGTCGATTTCACGAACCTTCCCTGCATTTTCGGCAACTGGTATAAACATCGCTGGTGATACAAAGCCGAGAACCGGTGAATGCCAACGAGCTAGCGCTTCAATACTTTGAATTTCACCTGTTCGTAAATCTACTTTTGGTTGTAGATTTACAGAAATCTCTTTGTTTTTAAGCGCTTGTGATAAATGATTTAAAACAGTCATCTGTTGCTCTAGTAAATCATTGCGTTCCTTCGTAAATATCTCCATATGCGTTCCTGGTTTGTTGGCAGCATAAGATAAAGCATTATCTGCAAATCTGATTGCATCTGCAATTTTAATATCTTTATCAAAGGAAGATATGCCAGTTTTTAAAGTAATATAAATATGCTTACCATTTATAATAAACGGCTGGCGTGTTAATTCTTTTATGCGAACCTCATAATCGTTTAAGTCTTCATTGGGTGTCACTTGTGAAATAATAAGACTAGAACTTGTGAATCTAGCAATATACTCATTCAAATCCTTCTTTTGTTCTTGAAGACGTCTAGCAATTTGTCTTAATAATTCATCCCCCGCTTCTCGGCCATATAATTCAACGACTTGATGAAATTCACTTGGTTTTATGATTTTAATAAAACCTATTCGCCCTCGTTGTTCTTCCTTTTCTATCTTATTTAAAAAGCTATGTCGATTTGGCAAGCCAGTCGTAATATCTTTATAAGCTAAATCCCATATTTTTTTCTGTGTTTTCGCATACGAATACGCTAATGCAACGAGCGCTCCAATTTTCTGAAACACATTGTTAAAAAACACACTTTCACCCGGATATTGAGAAAAAATTGCAAAAAGTCCGATCGCTTGTTGCTTTTGATTGCGAATAGGTACAAACCATCCCGAGTGATTATTTGTTAGACTAGCAAAGTTTTTAAATTCTATTGGAATAGCAACCTCTTCTAGTTTATTTGCTATTATCGGTGTTTCCTGTTGCATCACCTTTCTATAGAAGTCATTCATCTCGAAAAGCTGAGGTACATGTTGGTGAGCACTATTAGAAGTAAAAACTTGCAAATAATTTGAATCTATTTTGATAAGAACCGAGCTAAACACATATGGCATGAAAAATTGATCTATTTTGCTACAAATAGTGTCCATTTTTTTATAAAATGGATAGTCCTTTTCAATTGCCTCATAAACGGTTTTCTCTAATTCCGCTATAAAATCTTCAGTATGATAATACGTAATATCCTTCACGATTATTAACACAAATAATGTTTCATTATCATTATTTTGAAAAGGAAGGGTTTGCATTTCTGCCCAAAATGGTGGCTGTTCGAAGCGATGATGGTGCAACTTTTCTGTCACCATTGCTCCACTATGTATGTTCTCTTTTATTTTTTCAAGCATTGTCGTCGGTAACTCACTTGAAAGCATCGCAAAATAATCTGTTTCTAAAATCTGTGAACGTATTGCATTTGTAAGCGTGCAAAAAGAATTATTACATTCCACTATGAAATTAGTTTTAGCATCCAAAATAACATAGCTTTCTTTAGATTGTTCACCTAAGTTACGAATTGTAGTTAATAAAATATTTTTTTGTACGTCCATAGATTTAGTAACCATCCAACCCCTCCCGTCTATATCCATCAATTCTACCCCTTTATATTGTACATAAAAATTCAATAAATTGTCACTTTTATAAAAAACATTCCTTCTTTGGGACATCAATTGTCCTTATTCAATATAATATAACCTTTCATCTTATATTTATGTAAAAAAATACAAAAATAAGATAAATTTATTTTTTTGTTAGCAAAAAAAATAGTTTTGCAGTTTAATCTATCAATTACACTTCCGTATTTTTTCGTGCTTGCTCGAAAATCTTCTTTCGGCTTCATTTCATAGCTTTCTATAGTAGTGAACCAAAAATTGGGCTAAATCAAATTAAAAACTAAAGGCTGTGCCTAAAGTGAACAACACACTTAAGACACAGCCTATAATTAAACAATACTAATTATGCGTATAATGGATGTTTATCAGTTAAAACTTTAACACGATCTTTTGCATCTGCTTTTACCGCTTCATCTTCTGGGTTTTTAAGTACAGCTGCGATAATAGCGCCTACTTCTTTCATGTCTTCTTCTTTAAAGCCACGTGATGTAACTGCAGGTGTACCAATACGAATACCAGAAGTAACAAATGGAGATTCTGTATCGTAAGGAATTGTATTTTTGTTAGTTGTAATTCCTACTTCATCAAGCGCGTGCTCTGCTACTTTACCAGTTAAGCCAAGAGATTTTACGTTTAAAAGTAATAAGTGATTATCCGTACCGTTAGATACGATTTCTACACCCTCTTCGATTAACACTTCTGCTAAAGCACGTGCATTTGCTTTAATTTGTTTTGCGTAGTCTTTGAAATCAGGTTGTAAAGCTTCGCCAAATGCTACAGCTTTTGCAGCGATAACATGCATTAATGGTCCACCTTGGATACCTGGGAAGACAGATTTATTTAATTTTTGCTCCCATTCTTTTGACGCAAGAATTAAACCACCACGTGGTCCACGTAATGTTTTATGTGTTGTAGATGTAACAAAATCAGCGTAAGGAACTGGTGATTGGTGCTCTCCAGCAGCTACTAGCCCAGCGATGTGCGCCATATCCACCATAAAGTAAGCTCCTACTTCGTCTGCGATTTCACGGAATTTTGAGAAGTCAATTTCACGTGGGTATGCAGATGCACCAGCTACAATTAGTTTTGGTTTGTGTGCTAACGCTTTTTGACGAACGTCTTCATAGTCGATTACATGTGTATCTTCTGTTACACCATACTCTACGAAATTATAAAGGATACCTGAGAAGTTTACAGGAGAACCATGTGTTAAGTGACCACCATGTGAAAGGTTCATTCCTAGAACTGTGTCACCTGGTTGTAAAATTGTATGGTATACAGCCATGTTTGCTTGTGCACCAGAGTGCGGTTGTACGTTAGCATATTCTGCACCGAAAAGTTCTTTCACACGATCACGTGCAATATCTTCTACTACGTCTACGTGTTCACAGCCACCATAGTAACGTTTTCCAGGATAACCTTCAGCATATTTGTTAGTAAGAACTGAACCTTGTGCTTCCATTACTGCTTCAGATACAAAGTTTTCAGATGCAATTAACTCGATATTCGCTTGTTGACGTTTTTTCTCAGCTAAAATCCCATCTAATACTGCTTTGTCTTGTACTGCTAATTTTTCGTATGCCATGTTTGAAAAAGCCTCCTAAGTATAATCGTTATTTACATGTACCTCTGACAACAGAAGTAGTGTTATTTATATACAGCACGTTCGCCACCAATTAGTTTTGGACGTGTTGTTGCTACTGTGACAACTGCTTCTCCTACTGATCGCACTGATGTACGAACTGGAACAGCTACTTCTTTTAAATGCATACCAATTAACGTTTGGCCTATATCAATACCTGCATGTGCACGTATTGCCTCTACAACTACCGGGCTTTCCAATTTTGTATAAGCATACGCTGACATCGATCCACCCGCAGTGCGAACAGGAATAACAGCCACAGGTTCATAGCCCAACTGTTCTGCAACTGAAGCTTCCATCGTAATAGCTCGATTTATATGCTCACAGCCTTGGAATGCTAAAAATAATTGATGTTTCTTTGCAAATGCCTGCAATGGCGCAAAAATTGCTTCTGCTGTTTCAAGTGCACCTGCTGTGCCAATTTTCTGACCAATCACTTCAGACGTAGAGCAACCTACGACAAAAATAGTCTTTGGTCGCAGTACTACTTGCTCTTCGAATTCACTGAGTAACTGAGTCAATTGCGTTTGTATTTGTTGCACAACCATTAAGCTCAGCCCCTTATTTTGATGTCTTCTATTTACGTTAGGCGTCAAGCTAAGGTAAAAGTGACAGTGCAAGACTGTCACCACCTATTTGTTTTTGCGTTAACGGCTGAAGACGTTCTTGTATTACTGTTCTAATTCAGCGATTTTTTCTACGCGGCGTGTATGACGCCCGCCTTCAAAATCAGTTTCAAGCCATGTTTGCGCGATTTCACGTGCTAGGCCTGGACCAATTACGCGCTCACCCATCGCTAAAATATTTGAATCATTATGGCAACGTGTTGCCTTTGCACTAAATACATCATGCACTAATGCACAACGAATGCCTTTTACTTTGTTCGCAGCGATGGACATGCCAATCCCTGTGCCACAAATTAAAATGCCTTTATCAAATTCCCCGTTAGCAACACCTTCAGAAACTGGCTTTGCATAATCAGGATAGTCTACTGAATCCGCAGATTGTGGACCAAAATCTTCGTAGCTAATATTAAGCTCATCTAACAGTTGCATAATCTCACGACGTAAATTATTGCCTCCGTGATCAGAAGAAATTGCTATTCTCACTGGGTTCCCTCATTTCGAAATATAGTCAACATTAGTTTACCACTTCTCTTTCAAGAATAACATGATTTTTGTTGCAATTTTATGCTGATTTCTCCTAAAAGACGAACATTTCTTGTATTTAGATTGAAAAACGTTCATTTTTAAGTACTATTTCTGTGGATAATGTGAATATCCTGTTAATAAATTCGGATAATGGTCTTTTGTTGTAATATTCCCTCTTCTGAAGTTTTTCTACCTTTTCAACTACAGTGGACATACTATTTCAATATTTTTTCATTTGTTCCTGTTAATAACGTTCAAGCTTCCTGTCAACGAGTATTTGGTCAATCCATAGAAAAAACTGTGGACAAGCTCTTTTTTAAGGCTGTCCACAGTCTGTCATTTACATGTATTATTTAAATGCTTTTTCTTACTATGCTTCTCTATCAAATTGTAGAATCATTTTATGCAACGCTTCGGATTGTTTTTTCAAGTCTTGTGCAAGTTGTTCTACTTGTTCAATTGCATGTGCTTGCTCTTCTGTTGCACTGCTCACTTCTTGTGCACCAGCCGATGTTTCTTGAGCAATGGCTGCTACTTCTTGTGATTGTCGAGCAGTTGTTTCAATATTGTGCATTTGTTTTTCAATTAATGAAGAAATCTCTACAATCGCGTTTGCCATTTCATGGACACTTGATGACATCCCTTCAACCGCAGTCGTAGTTTCAGAAACACGCGCTGCCTCTTTAGTCGCAAATGATACTTGTTGATTCATTTGTTTCACAACAACTTCAACATTATGTTGCATTGATTGAATAAGAGTCGTAATTCCTTGTACAGCCTTTGCACTTTCATCGGCCAAGCCACGAACCTCTTCTGCCACAACCGCAAAGCCTTTGCCATGTTCTCCTGCACGGGCAGCTTCGATAGATGCATTTAATGCTAGTAAATTTGTTTGTGCCGCAATATCACCTACTAAACTAATGATACGCTCAACTTGTCCAGCATTGTCTTCTAATGTACGAATACTTTCTAGTGCTTCGTTGTTGCCAGCTGCAATTTGTTGAATGCTATTGACTAACGTTTCAATCGCTTTTGTTGTATTAGTTAAATTATGTAAAATCTCTTTCGATTGTACTGCTGACTGTTCCGCTCTAGTATTCACTTCTGTTGCTAATGTGCGCACATCTTCAATCGCCTCTGCTGTATCTTGTACTGCTGTAGCTGAAGCTTCTGCTCCTGCGGAAATATGTTTTACCGTCACCGCAATACCGTCTGCTTTCTTTGTCGCAACAGCGGTTTCATCGGATAACTTGATAATCGATTGATTTGTTTGTTGAAAGTTTTGATCGATACTTTCTACCATGTGGCGTAAATTTAACACCATTTGTTGGAATGCAACTGCCACTGAACGAATCTCATCATTCGTTTTTGGCATCACTACATCCTCTCCAATTTTTCCTTCTGCAACGCGTGTAGCAGAGTATTCAAGTCGCTGTAACGGCTTGATTAAAATAACGCTGAAAATTGCCGCTAAAATACCTGACCATATAATCCCTAATAAATAAGTAATCACTTCAAATAGCTTACGATTAATTTCCGGGAAAAAAGTAGGTTGTATAAATTCAATGAATACAAAGCTGATACTATACGTGATCAGTGCAAGAATACTTACAAATAATACTAGTTTAAGTCGTAAGCCAAACTGTTTTTTCATAGTGCCCCTCAATTCTTCTCAAGTATTTTAACTAACTGTTCTACTAATTTCTCTAGTTCTGTAAATGTTTCTTCATAAATAGCTTTATTTCCGCCGTAAGGGTCTACAACATTCTCTAAACTTCCTTCGTTCGCATATTCTTTCAGTGTAAAAACTTTTTTTTCTGTGTTCGGGTAGTAAGCGATAATAGTATCTCTGTGCGCTGTCGTCATTGTTAAAATTAAATCGGCCCACTCTATTTCAGCCATAGATAATTGTATTGCTGAATGTTGATGTGTCATATTCGCTTCATTTAAAACTTGCTGCGCATGTGCTGACATTTCAGCGTTCGGCATTGCATAAATACCAGCAGAACGAACCTGAACATTGTTGATTTGCTTATGCTTTAAAATAACCTCTGCCATCGGACTGCGACAAGTATTTCCGGTACAAACAAATAATATATTCACACTTATCACCTTCCTTATTATTTTCGGAGCGCTAAAATACTCATAATGATAAAAACAAATCCTGCAATAATTTGAATTTTGTTTCCAAAAAAAACCTGACTTCTGCGTGCTATAACTAAAGCCCCATATGCGCAAATGAAAGCACTCATTCCAGCACTAATAATAAAAATTGTTTTTTCTAAGTTAAGCATACCAAAAGAAACACTTACTGAAAAGGTATCTAGGCTAGCAGTCACAGCTAATAATACAGGTGAAATGGTTATTTTCTCATTTTTGTTGGAAGACAAAAGTAAATGTAGACCAATGCTAAATAATAGAATACAGGAAATCCATTGACCCCAATCTAATAAAAAACGCACTAAGTAATTTCCTAATTCAAAGCCGAGTAGTGGAAAAAGCATATGTAATGTTGCTGTCCACATTGACAAAAATAATCGATATTTAACATTTGGAATTAATACAAATAAACCGACGACATCGACAGACGTTAAAATACCTGCAAGAATACCCTGCAAGAATGCACTCCTTCGCTTCCTAATATTTTATCATTTTATGCTCGGAAATACAGTATTATCATAATGAACGATAAGACATTTTCCATATTATAAAATCCTATTTTTAAATGATTAATAGAGAATTGTTTGTGAATTGTTTGAGTGCCTGACACTTTATATCGTAAAAACCCACTTCGCTTTCCTCGGGCACAGTGTGAGCCGCAACCCTCGCTAATGCGCGGTTTGTTGCGTCTTACTACTTGTGCTGTCCCGCAGGAGTCTACGTGGATTTTTACTTCGTTGTTATGCTAGCATGGTAAATTGTTTGTGTGCTTGGCACTTTAAATCGCAAAAATCCACTTCGCTTTCCGCGGGCACAGTGTAAGCCGCAACCCTCGCTAGCGCGCGGTTTGTTTCGTCTTACTACTTGTGCTGTCCCCGCAGGAGTCTACGTGGATTTTTACTTCGTTGTTATGCTAGCATGGAAAATTGTTTGTGTGCCTGGCACTCATATCAACACTCATATAAAAAAACCCATCTTATATAGATGAGTTTTTTATTATAGTCTTATTAATTCGCCGGGAAACTTGGGAGAATCGCCGGTAGAAGTTCTTGAAACGCCGATAAGAACATTGAAATCGCCGATACTTAGTGCAAAATCGCTGATAGATCCACTAATTAAAGTGAATACCATTTGCCACCAGCCGCTTTTTCAAGTCTGTTCATAATAGCAGCGCCTACACCTTCTGTAGATGTCGTCGTCACTAGAATAACGGTAGCTTCTGTTTTATCACATGCTCGTAACGCATGATATAGTGCCGCTCCCATCTCTTCTTTACTACCTGCTTCACCAATTGAAAAGTAATAATCTATGTTAATATGCTTAAAGCTCTCTGGTGCTAGAAGTGCTACTTTATGATGTTGGGCTTGAAGTTGTTGTATGGCTTGCTGTACTTTTTGTTCATCACAGTCTATTAAGTATACGGGTGCATTAGGAGCATAATGCGTATACTTCATGCCTGGAGCTTTCGGCGTTTCTTCCATTGTCTGCTCCATTTTAGTCGGTTGAATAACCGGACCTATTACGGACTCTAACATTTCCTTTGTAATGCCACCCGGACGTAATATAACTGGTGGTTCATGCGTAACATCTAGCACAGTGGATTCAAAGCCAATTCCTGTAGAACCTCCATCTAAAATATACGGTATGTACCCTTCTAAATCATCTTTTACATGAATCGCTTCTGTTGGGCTTGGTTTCCCGCTACGATTCGCACTTGGAGCAGCAAGTGGTTTTTGAATTTGCTGTAATAATGCTAGTGCAACTGGATGATCCGGCATACGAATTCCGACAGTCTTTAATCCAGCTGTCACACTTTCTGCCAGAACATTTGGCTTTACTGGCATAATGAGTGTAAGAGGACCTGGCCAAAATGCATCCATACATTTTTTTGCTAGCTCAGAAATATGTTCGATATAAAGATAAACTTCCTCTTTCGTTCCTATGTGGACAATAAGTGGATTATCTGAAGGACGCCCTTTTGCCTTAAATATCTTTCTGACTGCATCATCATTTGTAGCGACTGCACCTAAACCGTAAACCGTTTCTGTTGGAAATGCCACAACCTCTCCAGCATTTAAGATATCCACAGCTTGTGCATAAGTTATTTGACTATTCACATTACTATCCACAATCTTACACACGGTTTCCATATGAAAAACCTTCTTTCAATCGTTGTTTTTTTCTGAATTATCCACATTTTGTTCATAACTTATCAATAATTGTGTATAAGTTATCTGAATTTGTGCACAATTACTCAAAAAATCCTTTTATCCATTCCCAAATAAAGAATGTTACATGTTCTTTTTCTTCTGCCTTTTCTTCCTCTTTTTCCGGTTTACAAATAGACGGGAAAATGCTACACCACCAGTTATCACCACGTGCATCGCCAATTTTCACGACAATCGAATGGTACATATTTTGTGGATAAAACATCGCATCTTGTCTCTTCGGTGGAAATAAATTATCCCCAAGTAACACTTGTGTACGCAATTGTGGATAATTTTCTTTTAATTCTGCTTCAATACTCTCTTTTAATATAACAAAATTATTATTATCCACATTTGTAGTTGAACCTACTTGTATTAAATAAGGTTTTAAATCTTGGACAAGTTGTTCTTTTTCTAATTGATCATCTGTTGTGTTGCTATTAGCTATAACTCTTATACGAAAATCGTTTTCTTGTTCATTATTCGTAGCTTCCTTTGCAGAACCTATTAATGATGGAATATATAAAATACATAGTTGTAAAGCTATCGCCATAATTACTAGTCTAGCAAAAGCTAGCACAATATTTAGTTTTGGAAATCTAACAATCTTGTATTCGTTTAACATAAAAATCCCTCCTTGCTCAACATTGTTGTCAAGAAGGAGATTCTTTATACATCAATTTCACAAAAAACCATACGAGGTTTTCCATTAATATCTTTTTCAACTGTAACAGTAGCTTGTGGAAAACTTTCTTTAAAAAATTTCGCTACTTGCTCTCCTTGTGTATAACCAATTTCAAGACCGATCAAAGATGGTTTATTCATCAGTGCTGGGAGCTGTTGTGCTAATTTGCGATATAAAATAAGCCCATTTTCTTCTGCAAAAAGTGCACTATGCGGTTCATGCTCTAGTACGATGCTAGACATGTCCTTCGCTTCTTCCATTGCAATATATGGAGGATTAGATAAAACAATATCAAACGTTTCTCCAACGAGGGGTGCTGTTAAATCACCTAGACGAAAATCGATATCTGCCTCAAGTAGTTGTGCATTTTTTTGTGCCGTTGATAATGCTGCTGCAGATAAATCCGTTGCCACTACTGTTAGCTCAGGACATTCTAGCTTCATAGAAATAGCAATAGCACCACTACCTGTCCCGATATCTGCTAGCTTTATTGTTTTCTTATTAAATAATTGATTGATGCGATTGCTTGTTGCTAGCACTAATTCCTCTGTTTCAGGTCTTGGAATGAGCACCGATTCATCCACAATAAATGTACGTCCATAAAATTCTTCACTGCCGATACAATACTGTACAGGTCGTCCACTAGCATGCTCTTCAATCAGTTTTATAAACTGTTGACTTTGCTCTACTGTTAACGAATCTTGTAAGTGTAGCATAACACCCGAATACGATGTGCCCAGTATATGTTGCATCACAATACGACCCGCGGTTTCTTCACGTCCATTATCCACTAAAAAAGAAGAAGCCCAATCAAGGGCCTCCATCACATTTTTATAGGTCATCGTTAAGTCGCTCTAACTTAGATGCTTGCTCTTCTAAGATTAGTGTATCAATGATTTCGTCCAGTCTTCCTTCGACGATTTGATCAAGCTTTTGAATCGTTAAACCGATACGATGGTCTGTCACGCGGTTTTGTGGATAATTGTATGTGCGAATACGCTCTGAGCGATCGCCTGAACCTACTGCTGATTTACGTGTTGCGTCGATTTCTTTTTGCGCTTCCTGTAAATACTTATCAGCTACTCGCGCACGAAGAATTTTCATCGCTTTTTCACGGTTTTTAATTTGTGAACGTTCATCCTGCATCGATACAACAACACCTGTTGGTAAGTGGGTCATACGTACAGCAGACATCGTAGTATTTACCGATTGCCCACCTGCACCTGATGACGCAAAAGTATCTACACGGATATCTTTTTCATGAATTTCAACATCTACCTCTTCTACTTCAGGTAAGCATGCAACTGTCGCTGTTGAAGTATGAATTCGTCCTTGTGATTCTGTTGCTGGTACACGTTGTACGCGGTGCGCACCGTTTTCAAATTTGAATTTTGAATACGCGCCTTGCCCGTTAATCATAAAAATTACTTCTTTGTAGCCGCCCATTGGGTTAGGCGTTGCTTCCATAATATCGATTTTCCAGCCTTGTGTCTCCGCATAACGAGAATACATACGGAATAAATCTCCTGCGAAAATATTCGCCTCATCACCGCCAGCTGCTCCACGAATCTCCATAATTACGTTTTTATTATCATTCGGGTCTTTTGGAATTAATAAAACACGTAGACGTTCTTCCAGCTCTTCTTGCTGTGCTTTTAACGAGTTGAATTCTTCCTTTACCATCTCGTGCATGTCAGGATCTTTTTCGTTATCTAACATTTCACGTGTATCAACTAGTTGCTCTTTCACGCTTTTATATTCACGATAAGCGTCAACTGTTTCCTGAATATCCGATTGTTCCTTTGAATATTCACGTAATTTTTTACTGTCGTTTACAATATCCGGATCACTTAAAAGCTCATTTAGCCTTTCATAACGATCTTCTACTGCTTGTAGTCTATCAAACATGGGCTTCACCTCTATTTAGTTCATTTATCTATATCCAGTAGGAATCCGCCTCCATTAAAGACAGCGAGACGTATTTTTTACTCTATTCACTAATCATTCCGCCTACAATAGAGTCTGACTAAGGATTTGTTTAGGCGTAATAGTCATGCATTATTTCCACTACTTAGTATAAGGAAAATTCCGCATGTATGCTACATTTTCTTCGGAAGATTGCTTAATATCATCAAGCCATTTTCCGATTAAAGCTAATTCAAAGTGGTGGATGTGCGTGGCATTTGCGGCAAACAGGATAGTAAGAATCATTACCGCCAATTTTTATTTGATCGCCTGTATACACAGGTTTGCCATTTTCATCGACACGCAAATTCATTGTTGCTTTTTTATGACAGAACCAGCAAATCGTTTTCATTTCTTCAATTTTATCTGCATATGTAAGCATGTACTGACTACCTTCAAATAATTCATTTTGGAAATCATTCTTCAGGCCAAAGCCCATGACAGGGATGTCTAGTTGGTCGACAATATTAGCTAATTGTAGCACATGTGCCTTTTTTAAAAACTGCACTTCATCTACAAGAACACAGTATGGTTTTACAACATTGTTTTTTACAAGTTCAAAAATATCCGTATCCTCATAAATTGGAATGGCTTCTTGTCGTAATCCTACTCGACTTGAAACAAAACCTACCTCATCTCGTGTATCTAGCCCAGATGTAAACATCATGACAGGCTTTTGCTGTTCTTCATAGTTATGTGCTACTTTTAAAATTTCAATTGATTTGCCACTATTCATCGCGCCATGTTTATAGTATAGCTGTGCCATTGTATCTTCTCCCTCTCTATTTGCAATTATGGATTTTGAAAGGAATTATTTTAGCAATTAGCTTAAACGCTTGCACCATAGTGTTAATCTTTATACCGAACCTATTGTCAGTATCGAATGGATTTGCGCTAGCGCTAGCTTAAGCACATTTCAAAATCCGGTCTTTGTTTTATATTGAACGTTACGTGCAACGTTGTGAAAGATACAAATGCGTCGAGACGCAATGAACGCATGCACTTTTTATATACTGAAAAAAATACCTGCCAAGCACATGCTTGGCAGGTATTAAACTAACATTAGTTTTTAAGACCGTATTTTTTGTTGAAACGATCTACGCGACCATCAGCAGACGCGAATTTTTGACGGCCAGTGTAGAATGGGTGACATTCGTTGCAGAACTCGACAACGATGTTTTCTTTAACTGAACCAGTTTTGAAAGTGTTACCACAAGAGCAAGTTACTGTTGCTTCTTTGTAGTCTGGATGAATTCCTTGTTTCATATTCGTTTTCTCCTCTCGCCCTGAACCATCTGGAACAGAGTATTATCGAACTGTACCTTACATAGCCCGAATATGTCGGCTACATATGTACACGTTGCATACTTTTGAAGTATAGCATAGTTATTTTATTTTTTTCAAGCAATAAATATTGAAAAACTATATTACAATTTTTAACCACGAACTTCGCGATAATCGTTATCTACTAATCCTATTTGTTTATTGCGCTCTTTAAATCGAATATTATGTGATGATACATACGCCACTTTTGGTGCATCTGGCTCTAAAAATAATTTTGCACTATTTAACGCTAAAATGCCATCCGTAAACGCACCTGCAATTAATCTTACTTTACTAGGATGATCAATAAAATCACCTGCTCCGTAGATACCTTCTATATTGGTTTCACGCTTCTCATTGACGATAGCTACTCCATCTTGAATTTCTAATCCCCATTCCTCAAGAGCTCCATAATCACATTTTAAGCCATGATTAACAACAACCGCATCTACTTGCACTCGTTCCATTTCATCTGTTTCTTTATTCATAATTGACACATACTGTATTACATCACCATCACTATGTAATTGCACCACTTCGTATGGTGTTTTAACATTGACAGAGGATTCTCGCATACGTAAGACATTTTTTTCATGACCACCAAATTCATCACGACGATGGACAATTGTTACACTAGCAGCGATAGATTCTAGCTCATTCGCCCAATCCACTGCGGAATTGCCACCACCTGAAATAAGTATATGTTTGTTGCGGAAAATGTCTAATTCTTGCACAGTATAATGTAAATTCGTTACTTCGTAGCGGTCTGCTCCTTCTATTTCAAGCTTTTGCATTGAAAGTACACCATAACCAACTGCTAATATTATTGCTTTAGAATAATGCTTCTCTCCTGATGCTGACGTTAAAATAAATGTTCCATCACTCTGTTTTTCTAATTTTTCTATCTTTTGATTTAAAACAATTGTTGGATCAAACGTTTTTGCCTGTTGGATAAGTTGTTGAATTAACTCCTCACCTAATATAGGCTTTACTCCACCAACGTCCCAAATCATTTTTTCAGGATAAATAAGCATGCGTCCACCTAGTTGAGAGCTAAACTCTATAATTTTCGTTTTTAAATCGCGCATCCCGCTATAAAAAGCTGTATATAATCCTGCTGGTCCACCTCCAACAATCGTTACATCATACAATTCTTCTGGCATGTCGTTCTCCCCTTTTCTACTAATAAAGTTTGTATGTCCTATTCTCCCTAAGAACAATGATATTCATTCTCAATTAACAATATGAACAATCTATTTTATTCCTTTAATCGCGCTAATAAATATAAAAAATATGGTGCCCCAAAAATCGCTACAACAATTCCAGCTGGTATTTCTGAAGGCTCTAAAATTGAGCGACCTATCGTATCGGCCAATAATACTAAAAAGCCACCTAAAAGTGCCGCGGTAGGAAGCATAAATTGATGGCTTGCTCCCACAAGTTGCCGAGCTAGATGTGGTGCAATTAATCCAACAAATCCAATACCGCCACTAACAGAAACACTAGCTCCAGCCAATCCAACTGATGCAGCTAATAACCAACGACGCTCTTTTTCAATAGAAGCACCTAATCCAATCGATGTTATTTCGCCCAAGTTTAATATGTTTAAAACTCGAGATTTTGAATAGATAAATGGTAGTAAAATTAATAACCATGGTAATAAGGATAGGACAAACCTCCAATTCGAACCCCAAATACTACCCGCTAGCCATGTAGCCACAAATTGATAATTTTCAGGGGTAAGACGAAGTGTTAATACAATCATTGCTGAACTAATGCCAGCGGCCACCGCAATTCCCGTTAAAATTAAACGCATTGGTGTGATACCTTCATAGCGTTTATAAGACAGTGTATAAATTAACAATGCTGTTATCCCTGCTCCTAAAAAGGCTAGTACTGGCAGTAAATATACGGGTGCTGATTTAGTCGTTGAAAAAAAGGAAATATACAGCATTACAGCTAGCCCAGCACCCGCATTAATGCCTAAAATACCTGGATCTGCTAATGCATTTTTTGAAATGCCCTGTAAAACAGCACCTGCCATAGCTAAACCCATTCCTACTAAAACACCAATTACAATTCTAGGAAGCCTAAATTGAAATAATATTAATTGCTGTTGCGCATCGCCCTGCCCAAAAAGAGTACTTATTACTTCCCATGGTGTCAGTTTAATTACGCCAGTATTCATACTAATTACAAAGGTAATTACTATTAAAACAATCAGTGTAGCTATAATGAGGAAATTTTTTCTTCTAACCTTTTGCTGATTTTGTGTTAAAAAATTGTTACTCACAGTTCCTTTCCTCCTTTACGTGCTAAATAAAGAAAGAACGGAACCCCAATTAAAGCAATTAATGCACCAATCGGCGTTTCATATGGCGGATTAATAGTACGCGCAACTAAATCAGCTAGTACTACGAGTAATGCTCCATATACTAATGAACAAGAGATAATCCATCGATAATCGTGTCCAACTATGTATCTCGTAAAATGGGGAACAATTAATCCTACAAATCCAACAGCACCTACAACTGAAACTGCTGCTCCTGCTAAAATTAAAACAATTACCATCCCCCACACTCGCACAACAGCAGTTCGTTGACCAAGTCCTATCGCAATTTCTTCACCTAAGCTTAGCAACGTAATAGAGCGGGATAGTATAAGCGCACCTATCATCGCAATTAGTATCCATGGCGACAATATTTGAAGATGACTCCACATCGTCCCCGAAACACCCCCAGCATACCAAAATGCTAGGTCCTGTCCAATTCGGTAATAAAGTGCAATTCCTTCACCGAGCGCACCAAGTAAAGCACTAACAGCAGCGCCAGCAAGAACTAGACGCATCGGTGATAAGCCCCCTTTAGACAAGGAGCCCACACCATAGACAATCGCAACACCGAGGCCTGCACCTACAAACGACCATAAAATTAAAAACATATAGGGCATGCCAGGAAAAAAGGCAAAGCAAACAGCGAGCATAAATGCCGCTCCAGAATTCAATCCTAATAACCCGGAGTCTGCTAAAGGGTTGCGCGTCATACCTTGCATTATCGCACCAGCAACTGCAAAGCTTGCACCTACTAACGCTGCTCCAAGTACTCGTGGTAAACGAATATCATGAATAATTTGATGTGTTGTTAATTCTGGTGAAAATTGTGTAATTGCCGTCCAAACAGTACTTAATGAAATATCTGCTGCTCCTAAAGAAATAGCAAAGCCAATGGCAAATATTAATGCAATTACTCCTAAAATCAAAGCTACTATTCCGCGTATTGGGTGAGATTGTTTCTGTAGCTCATCTATATCGCTGAGCCCTTCTACTCCTGTCGACGCAGTCATTCTACTTCCTCCTCTTAACTTCCATTCCTCCGCTTAATCTTTCATGTTATATAGCTGATAAGATAGACAAATTGGATTTTTACTATATGGACAGACAGCCATTTCTGCGTTGATATTGAATACTGTTTGTAAATTCTCCTTTGTCATTACTTCATGAGGGCTGCCACTTACGATTAATTTTCCGTCTCGCATAGCCATCATAAAGTGAGAAAACCGAGACGCATGGTTTAAATCATGCAAAACCATAATAATCGTTCGTCCTTCTTCCCTATTGAGCTTTTCAAGCAATAATAAAATATCTAGCTGATGTGCTAAATCTAAATATGTTGTTGGTTCGTCCAGTACTAAAATATCCGTACCTTGAGCTAATGCCATCGCAATCCATACTCTTTGACGTTGACCACCTGACAATGCCTCAATTGGACGATCGCAAAACTCTCTTAGTCCTGTCACATCAATTGCCCAATGAATATATTCATAGTCTTCCTTGCGCAATGTACCGAACCCTCCTTGATGAGGGAAACGGCCATATGATATTAATTCAAAAACAGTTAATCCTCCTGGAGCACTTGCTGTCTGAGGTAAAATTGCCATCTTTTTTGCCACTTCTTTTGTCTTTAATTGATGAATGGCCTTACCATCTAAATAAACAGCACCATCTTGTGTTCGTAATACTCGCGCAACAGCCTTTAATAAAGTAGATTTTCCACAGCCATTTGGGCCAATAATTGTTGAGATTTGACCTTTAGGAATGGCAACACTTAAATCATCCACAATAAGCGTCGAGGAGTAACCAATCGCCACATGTTCGATCTCCAATACTGACATACAAAACTTCCTTTCATTTTTAGATTTGCAAACCAAATTGTGCTGTGTACAAACCGTAATAGGCATTTTTTATAGCCATTAATTGTTCATGTGTTCCTTCTTCTATAATTCCTTTTTTCGATACGACGACAATGCGGTCTGCATCTTTTATTGTCGCCAAGCGGTGTGCAATGACTAACGTTGTGCGTCCTTTGGAAAGTTCATGTAAAGCTTGCTGAATAGCCTGTTCTGTTTCTGTATCTAAAGCGGATGTTGCCTCATCCAAAATTAAAATTTTAGGATTTTTCAAGAAAATACGTGCTATAGATAATCGCTGTTTCTGTCCACCTGATAATTTCACGCCGCGTTCACCAATTAACGTATCCATACCATCTGGTAATGCTTGTATCATCTCTTCAAGCTGCGCTCGTTTTGCCGCATACCAAATATCTTCCTCACTCGCCTGTAAATCTCCGTATGCAATGTTTTCTCGAATCGTACCATCAAATAAAAAAACATCCTGTTGCACAATGCCGATATGTGAGCGTAATGAATGAAGCTTAAAATCTCGTATATCTATTCCATCAACTTTTATTGATCCTTCACTCACCTCATAAAAGCGTGGGAGTAAACTACAAATGGTCGATTTCCCCGCTCCAGATGGACCAACAAGCGCTACTGTTTCTCCAGACTGAACTGTAAGATTAATATTATTTAATGTTCGTTCTGTATCGGTATAACCAAATGAAACTTGGTTAAATGTAATATTGCCATCAATAGACTCTATTAGCTTAGCTTTTGGGCGGTCTGCAATTTCTGGTGCTGTTTCTAAAAATTCAATATAGCGTTTAAAACCAGCCATGCCCTTTGGATAACTCTCAATAAACATATTTATTTTGTTAATTGGTCCAATTAAAATGCCAGATAAAAGAATAAAAGCAATAAATTCACCATTCGTTAAATAGCCCTTTAAAACAAAGTATGCACCGACAAATAGCGTAAATAATGATAAAACCTTTGTTAATATGCCATAAAGTGCTTCATTCCATGCCATCACCTTATAAGAAAACAATTTTGTTGCTCGGAATTTTTCATTATTCTTTTTGAAGCGGTTCTTTTCATGATCTTCATTTGTAAATGCTTGTACTACTCGAATACCACTGACGTTATTTTCTACACGGGCATTAAAGTCTGCAATATCGCTAAACATTTGATGAAATGCTTTCGACATAAGCTTGCCAAAAACAATAGTTAGCAAAAGAATAATTGGTACAAGAATAAAGATTAATAGCGTAAATGTAGGATCAATATAAAACATGACGCAAAAAGATCCGATTATCGTCATCATTGCAATAAACATATCTTCTGGACCATGATGTGCAAGCTCACCGATGTCCATTAGATCATTTGTTAATCGTGAGACAAGATGGCCTGTTTTATTGTTATCAAAGTAGCGGAAAGAGAGCTTTTGAATATGGTTGAACGCTTCCCTTCTCATATCCGTTTCAATATTAATGCCAAGCATATGCCCCCAATATGAAACAATAAAATCTAAAATTGAATTAAAAACATACAACAACAGCAGCAAACCACTTGCCATCATTATCCACTTTAATTCACCATCTGGAAGAATATCATCAATTACTTTATTTAAAACTAATGGAAATGCCAGCTCAATTAGGGCAACTAAAATTGCACAGGAGAAATCTAATATAAATAATCCTTTATATGGCCTGTAATAAGTAAAGAAACGTTGTAGTAACATGGATGTACCTCCTAGTAAACATGCATTGTTTATGCTCTATTAAATGAAAGCTACCTAATTGCAAATCAGGTAGCTCACCTCATGTGTTCTCCACATTTCTACTTTTTATTTTTCCTGAGACTTTGTATACTCTACTATTTTGTCAGCTAAATCTTCTGCTTGATGTAGTCCAGATAAAGGATCGGAAGCAAAATAGTATTCCGCTTCTAAAGGAATTGTTTTATTATTTTTGATAACATCAAGATTTGTCCAAGTTGGAGGGAGTTTCCCGTCTTTATTAAAGAAATTAATAACGAAGACGTAATCACCAACATAGTCACCGACTACTTCATAGGAGATTTCATAGCGACCGCCATTTGATTCCTTTGTATCAAGTAGCTCCTGAATTTTTTCTTGTGGTTTTACACCAAGAATTTGATAGAGTGCTCGTCCTCCTGACACACTGGAATTTCCAACAACAGTTGCATTTTTTTCAAATAAATCAAAAATCGTAAAAGTAGCACCTTCTGGAATAGCCGCATTTATTTTTTGTTGTGCTTGCGTTACACGATTTTCAAAATCTTTGACAAATGCGTCTGCTTCTTCCTGTCTTCCTAAAAATTCGCCCATTGCTTTGACCTCATCAGTAGCTGAATTATAGGCTGTATCAGAAAAAACGATTGTCGGTGCAATTTTTTCATATTTTTCAACATCTTCTGGATTCCATGTAATGATTAAATCTGGCTTTAACTCTAAAATCTTTTCTAATGATGCATTACCATCTGTTCCGATATTCGTAATTTCTCCGTCTTTATAGTACGGTTTTAAAAATGCTGCATAGTTTAAATTGGCTGTGATTGCTCCTACTGGCACAACATCCAATGCAAGGATTTGTCCCATATACCAGTCTGTCACAATTCGCTGTGCTTTTACTGGAATTTCTACTTCTCGGCCACTGTCGTCCGTAATAGTTTTAGTCTCTGCTTCTTCTGTTTTAGGTACACTATCATTATTTTCAGCTGGTTGTTTTGTATCCTCACCACATGCAGCTAGTAAAACTAACAAACTTAGCAAAAAGGGCGTCTTTATATGTTTAAGCATTTTTTTCATCATGACTTCATTTTCCCCAATCTTAAATCGTTTTGCTTGCTCGAGCTGATTCTTATTGTATTGAAAATGATTCTCATTTGTAATAGCAATTTCGGACATAGCGGCTGTATATTTCAGCCTAAAAATAGTTGGCGCCATACTTGTCTCCTTTTTAAAGGCTCGACTAAAATAGTATTCATCCTCATATCCAAGAGAAATAGCAATTTCTTTAATGTCATATTGATTGGCCATTAAATATTGTTTTGCGCGTTTAATTTTGAGTTGCTGCAAATAAATTTGTGGCCCTATTCCATAACGAGCTTTAAAAATGCGTAATAAATGTCGTGTACTAATTTGAAGTGAATCTGCTAGCGTTTGTATTGATAACGGCTCATGAATATGTTCTTCTAAAAATAAACGTGCTAATTCTACCTTATCCATTTCATGTGGTTTACCTTGCCCTTCAGCAAGCTCTTGAAACACACGATAAATGAGCTCATAAAAGGATGCTTTTACAAATACATGCTCATGAATAGAACCTGTCTGCCACTTGTTAAACATGTCGTGCAACAACTTTTGTATCACAATAGGATTAGCAGGTACACATGAGAACTCTGTTTGAAAAGGTTGATATTGCATTTGTAAATGTTGCATAAATGCATCAACATAAATGACGTCGCCTTTATAGTGAATTAAAAAATAATTCAAAGGCTTTTTTGATTTTATATGTAGTGTTTGGGACTTTCCAATATGAAAAATGCTAAATTGTTGCACATGATAAGGATTATTTCCAATAATAATTTCTGCTTCACCAACTGTGATGATTAATAACGAACTGTAATTCATTACTTCTTTTTTTTGCACCTCGTTGTTAAATACATATTCAATGTGTTTTACCTTGATATGTGCATTTTCCCATAGAAGCATGTAGGCATCATAATTCATTGCGTTCTCCTCAACTAATAAGACATACCATCATTATGTTGATAATGATTATCAATTTCATTATACTTTTTAGAGCGCAAGAAAAAAACACCAATTACTATTATTAGTTAATGGTGTCAGAGTAGGGATAAACTTGCTTCGTTAATTTCCGCTACGGGCGGACGCTTTCCGCGGGCACACCGTAAGCCGCAAAAATCGCTACGCGCGGTCTGTTGCGGCTTACGTTTTGTGCGTTCCCGCAAGAGTCGTCCGCCTCCGCTCCAATCAACTAGTAAAATTGTTTGAGTGCCTGGCACCTCTCATGGGGGAAATTAACGGCAGTAATCAAAACGAAAACACCATTAACTATTACTAGTCAATGGTGTCTGCATTTTTAAAGTAGCCCTTTACCTTTAGTGGCCTTTTTCATATCTTCATTTAACTTTTCGAAAAATTCTTCGTTTGATTTTGTTGTGCGTATTTTTTTCAAGAAACGCTCTGCAAAATCTGGTGCATCTGAAAATGTTTTGCGAATTGCCCATAGTTTTTCAAGTTGTTCTGGTTCAAGGAGTAATTCTTCCTTACGTGTACCTGAACGACGAATATCAAGCGCAGGGAAAATACGACGCTCTGCTAGTTGTCGATCTAAGTGCAACTCTAAGTTACCAGTCCCTTTAAATTCCTCATAGATTACTTCATCCATACGTGATCCAGTATCTACTAAAGCTGTAGCTAAAATTGTTAAGCTACCACCTTCTTCGATATTACGAGCAGAACCGAAGAATCGTTTTGGTCTATGGAAGGCAGCAGGGTCAATACCACCTGAAAGCGTACGACCGCTCGGTGGAATAACTAAGTTATACGCACGTGCAAGACGCGTAATAGAGTCCATTAAAATAATAACGTCACGTTTATGTTCTACTAAACGGCGAGCTCGTTCTAACACGATTTCCGCTACCTTAACATGATTTTCTGGTACTTCATCGAACGTAGAACTCACGACATCCGCATTAACAGAACGCTCAATGTCCGTTACTTCCTCAGGGCGCTCATCAATAAGTAAGACGATTAACTCTGCCTCAGGGTGATTCGTTGTAATGGCATTGGCAATTTCTTTAAGTAAAGATGTTTTACCGGCTTTTGGAGGCGCGACGATTAAACCACGTTGACCAAATCCTACTGGTGCTACTAAATCCATAATTCGTGTTGATAGATTGCTCTGTGTTGTTTCAAGCTTAATTTGACGATCAGGATATAACGGCGTTAATGCTGGGAAGTGAACACGTTCTTTTGCTACTTCAGGGTCTTCACCATTTACAGCATCAACCTGTAGTAAGCCATAGTAACGTTCATTTTCTTTAGGTGGGCGTACTTTGCCAGACACCTTATCCCCATTACGAAGATCGAAACGACGAATTTGAGAAGCTGAAATATAAATATCTTCTTTACTCGGTGAGTAATTTATTGGACGAAGGAAGCCGAAGCCCTCTTGCGAAACAATTTCAAGTACCCCTTCCATAAAGAAATAACCCTCTTGCTCTGAACGCGTTTTCAAAATAGCAAAAATTAATTCCTTTTTCGTTAGTTTGCTATAATACGAAATTTTGTATTGGCGTGCGAGGGCGTAAAGCTCTTTTAACGTCATGTTTTCTAATTGAGCGATTGTCAATGCAGACATATGCACAACTCCAGTCTTTTTCAAAATATAATGCATGTATTGGGGTAAACATAGAAGTTTTAAGTAAAACTATGGATGGATTTAATGAAGAAGAAGGTACCTAGTGCAAATAAGTTGCACTAGGTATATTTTAGAAGAAAATATTATTAATAGCTAGGTTTTTTATCAAGCGCGTGACGACCTTCTACAAATCGTACAGTACCTGTTTTCGCTCGCATAACAACTGAATGTGTTAATGCGTAAGCTCCTTTGTACTGAACACCTTTTAAAAGCTCACAATCTGTAACTGCAGTTGCTGCAAAAATTGCATCGTCACCTTTTACTAAGTCATCTAAGTAAAGAACTTTTTCTACATCTACGCCCATTTTTTTACAGCGTTCTAACTGATCTTCGTCTTCTGGCACTAATTTGGCCTGGAAGTCTCCGCCTAGGCATTTTAATGCAACAGCTGAAATAACACCTTCTGGTGCGCCGCCCATTCCAAACATAATGTCGATGCCTGTTTCATCGAATGCTGTGTTAATAGCAGCACCTACATCTCCATCTTGAATAAATTTAATACGTGCTCCCGCTTCACGAATCTCATCTACTATTGCTTGATGGCGAGGGCGATCTAATAGAGTAGCTACTACATCAGAAATATCTTTATTTTTTGCTTTTGCTACTTGTAATAAATTATAAGTAACAGAGGCATTAATATCAACTTTTCCTGCAGCTTCTGGCCCTACAGCGATTTTCTCCATATACATATCTGGTGCATTTAACAGATTACCCTTATCAGCAATTGCTAATACAGTCATTGCACCGTTTGTACCTTTTGCTACTATATTTGTACCTTCTAAAGGATCGACTGCTATGTCTACTTGAGGACCGCCATTACGAAGGCCAAGTTCTTCACCGATATAAAGCATTGGCGCTTCGTCCATTTCACCTTCCCCAATAACTACTGTAGCATGCATTGGAATCGTATCGAACATTGAGCGCATTGCTGTCGTTGCTGCATCATCTGCCTCAATTTTCAAACCGCGACCCATCCATTTCCCGGATGCGATTGCTGCTGCCTCTGTTACTCGTACTACTTCCATCGATAAACTACGTTCCATTGTTGTTTTGCCTCCCGTTATCGGCATGTTTCATTGTGCCGAAACATTCAAATTACTTTTATTGTAACATAATTGGCTCGAAACTTTTAGCTCACATTATTCCTTTGCCTCTGCAACACTGACCATAATTGTTTCACGTCGAATATCTGCGCCTAAGTCACGTAATTTTTCAATAAGTGAGCTATAGCCACGTTCAATATGATAGATATCGTGAATTTCAGTTTCACCTTCTGCTAATAGTCCAGCTAATACTAATGCTGCACCCGCGCGAAGGTCTGTTGCAGTTACGCTTGAGCCATGTAATTTACTTTGACCGGTAATTATCGCTGTATTCCCTTCTACACGTGCGTTGGCATTCATACGACGTAGCTCATCAATATGTTTAAACCGAGCCGAATAGATCGTATCTGTAATTTTTGAGGAGCCAAATGCCTGTGTCATTAACACAGAAAGTGGTTGCTGAATATCTGTAGGGAATCCAGGATACACAATCGTCTTAACATCAACTGCTTGCAATGTAGATAGGTCTGTTTTTGGAACAAAAATGCTTTCCTCACCTATATCAATCTTGACGCCCATTTCACGAAGTTTTGCAGTAATTGCCTCTAAATGTAGCGGAATTACATTGTCTATCGTAATGCCATCGCCAACTGCTGCTGCCATAATCATAAAAGTTGCAGCTTCAATACGGTCAGGAATAATTGTATGCTCCGTACCGTGCAGCTCATCAACACCTTCGATACGAATTACACTTGTACCAGCACCTTTAATATTGGCACCCATATTTGTAAGAAGTGTTGCTACGTCGATTATTTCAGGTTCTTTTGCTGCATTTTCAATAACCGTACGACCCTTTGCACGTACTGCTGCCAACATAATATTGATTGTAGCGCCAACACTTGCGACATCTAAATAAATTTTGGCACCAATTAATTCTTCTGCACGTAAATAAATCGCACCGTGCTCGTTTGTAATTTTAGCACCAAGTGCCTCAAAGCCTTTAATGTGTTGATCAATCGGACGCGGTCCTAAGAAGCAACCACCTGGCAAGCCAATGACAGCCTTTTTGAAGCGACCAAGCATCGCCCCCATTAAATAATAAGAGGCACGGAGTTTTTTTACATTACCATTTGGCAAAGGTAGTGCAAGCATTTCGGAAGGATCAATAATCATTTTGCCATTCTCAAATTGTACTTCTCCACCGATCTCTTCTAACAAGGCTTTTAAAGTCCAAGCATCTGAAATTTCTGGAATCCCTCCAATTGTCACTGGAGAGTTCGCCAAAATTGATGCTGGTATTAAGGCGACTGCACTATTTTTTGCACCACTAACTTTAATTGTACCTTTTAGACGATTTTCGCCTGTAATTTTATAAACATCCATTTTGCGTTCTCCCTCATGATTGGAAAGTAATTTTAGCATTTGACTCACTTTATAATCTTATTATTCACCTTTTCGCTTATTCCAATCCGCTAAAAATCCTTCAATTCCTTTTTCCGTTAATGGATGGTGGAAAAGTTGTTTTAACACTTTAAAAGGAGTTGTTGAAATATGAGCGCCCGCAAGTGCTGCCGCCGTTACGTGTTGAGGGTGACGAATTGATGCTGCAATAATTTGCGTTTCAATGTTATGGATTGTAAAAATATCTGAAATTGTTTCAATAAGCTCTACACCATTTAGACCAATATCATCTAAACGTCCGATAAATGGTGATACATATGTAGCACCCGCACGCGCAGCCATTAATGCTTGGTTTGCACTAAAAATTAGTGTTACGTTTGTTTTAATGCCTTTGTTTGCAAAGAAGCGGCAAGCCTCTAAGCCAGCTGGTGTCATCGGTAATTTAACTGTGATATTCGGTGCAATCGCAGCTAATTCTAGACCTTCTTTAATCATTCCTTCAGCATCTAATGCAATTACCTCTCCACTTACTGAGCCATCTACAAGCTCTGCAATTTCACGTAGTCGATCATGAAAAGAAACGTTTTCCTCTTTTGCAACTAATGATGGATTTGTCGTAACACCCGATAAAATACCCCATGCGTGTGCTTCTTTAATTTCGTCAAAGTTTGCTGTATCAATAAAGAATTTCATAATATTTCCTCCTAAACCGTATTTGTTTATATTTTTAATTTTTTTCAAAAAAGTTATTATGTCAAAAACAAGAGAAGGTCGATTGCTAGCATCAACACTTCTCTTATTATGTGTATTCATCTTTGCTTTTGTACAATATAAGAAGCTAAATTATGCTTTTTGTGCACTTCCAAATTCACGGATTTTACCGACAACTGTTGTTTTAATCGCTTCACGAGCTGGCGCTAAGAATTTACGAGGATCGTAAACATCTTTATCATTGTCAAGAATTTCACGAATCACTTTTGTAGCTGCGATTTGATTTTCAGTATTAACGTTAATTTTAGCAGTACCTAATGAAATTGAGCGTTGAATATCTTTTGTTGGAATACCTGTACCACCATGTAATACTAAAGGAAGATCTGCTAAGTTTGAGATTTCCTCCATTTCCTTAAAGCCTAAGTTTGGTTCTCCTTTGTAAGGACCATGTACAGAGCCAAGTGCTGGTGCTAGGCAATCAATATCTGTTAATTCAACCATTTTACGGCATTCTTCTGGGTCAGCGTACATAATACCACCAATTACGCCATCCTCGTCCCCACCAACTGTTCCAAGCTCAGCTTCTACAGAGACACCTTTGGCATGTGCATATTCAACTACTTTTGAAGTAGTCGCGATATTTTCTTCGAAAGGATGGTGTGAAGCATCAATCATAACAGAAGTAAATCCTGCATCAATCGCTTCTTTACACTTTTCAAAGCTAGAACCATGGTCAAGATGAATAGCAACTGGAACTGTAATACCATAAGATTCCATTAATCCTTTTACCATGTGTACTACTGAGATAAATCCACCCATATATTTACCTGCGCCTTCAGATACGCCAAGGATTACAGGTGATTTCTCTTCTTCCGCTGCTTGTAAAATTGCTTGTGTCCATTCAAGGTTGTTGATGTTGAATTGACCAACTGCATAACCTTCTGCCTTTGCTTTAATTAACATCTCTTTCATAGATACTAATGCCATACTAAAAATCCTCCTTTTAGGACTATTCTTTATACATAAATGTGCTATTTAATCATAGCAAAAATATAAGCACCTGAAAAGAAATTTCAGGTGCTTATATTTTAGCACCGATAGCGGAGAGCCACGCAGCGACAGGTGCCCTTTTATCAAAAGCACCTGAAAAGAAATTTCAGGTGCTTATATTTTCTGCATCGAAAGCGTAGTGCAAACGCAGCGGCAGATGCCTCTTCTAATATAAAAGAAATTTCAGGTGCTTATATTTTAGCACCGATAGCGGAGAGCAACGCAGCGACAGGTGCCCTTTTTTCAAAAGCACCTGAAAAGAAATTTCAGGTGCTTATATTTTCTGCATCGAAAGCGTAGTGCAAACGCAGCGGCAGATGCCTCTTCTAATTATAAAAGAAATTTCAGGTGCTTATATTTTTGCACCGATAGCGGAGAGCAACGCAGTGAAAATTATCATCAGCATCAACTATTCGAGCATATGTAAAAAACAGGCGGTGTTTGCCACTGCCTGTTTTTTTATGTGTTTAATGTTTTATTTACTGCATCACGTACTTCAAAAATATCAAATGGCTTAGTAAAGTAACGAATTGCCCCTAATTCCAATGCTTCCTGTACTACATCTAATTCACCGTAAGCGGTCATCATAAAGACAGGTAATTGCGGCCATTTCTCTTTTAAACATTTTAAAATTTCTATGCCATCCATGCCAGGAATCTTCATATCTAGCAATACACAATCCATTGATTCTTCCTCTGCATAACGTAGTGCTTCAGCGCCATTAGCTGCTAAATATGTAACATAACCTTCTTTTTTCAAAACTTCATTTAATAGCAAACGAATTCCCTGCTGATCATCAACAATTAGTAATCGTTTCACATTGCATTCCGCCCTTTTTGAATTATTATTTTGCACAAAGATATCTATATTATGTATTATTCTCCTTTTACAGCTTAATACCTTCTAGTATTATAAATTATCTACTTTTGCTTTATGCTTCACACATACATATAATATTGATTGAGGTGGAATCATGTCAAAAATATTAACAACACAGCTGAGCGGATTATTACAAAGAATAACACAAAGCGAAGAAGAATCTATTGAAGAAACAGCACGTTTACTTGCACAAGCAGCAATAGGCGAAGGAAATGTTTACTTTGCTTGTTTTGGCGAAATGCAAGTTGTCGAGTTAAATGCACTTCAAGGTGTTGAGCGTTTCGCTAAGCTACTCCCTTGGACAGAGCATTCTGAAGTTAGTGAAGCCGATCGTATTTGTATTTTTACCCGTAGTGCACACGATCAGGAAGCTTTAGCTTTAGCAAAAAAATTGAACGAACACTTTATTCCATTTGCAGCCGTAGCTAGTGAAGTAGCAAATGCAGAAAATCCATTAGCCGATTTAGCGTATACATATATCTCTACTCGTATGCGCGGAGGATTGTTACCTAATGATTTAGGTGAGCGCATTGTTGTACCGCATGCAATAGCTGCCCTATTCATTTATGAAGCTATAAAAATCGCTTATGATGAAATGCTCGGATTTGATGATGAAGAGCTATAAAGCTTCACTATATAAAAATTAAACCGCTATACACAAAGGCATCGAGAAGTTCATTTTTGGTGCCTTTTAGCATGCCTTAAAATGGAATTTATTTAGAATGAAGCAGAAGATATCGACTCCTCGCTGAAACGTACATTTCCATGCTTTCAGCAATTCAGGAAGGTTTTCGGCGTTTTCCATAGTGTTCTAAAAAAATTGTAGGCAAAATCAATATTTTTCGAGTTTGCCTACAGACTAAAAGGATGCCTCGAAATAACGAGACATCCTTTTTAGTTTTATTTAAATGTTGCTCCGATGAAATCACGGAATAATGGTTGTGGACGGTTTGGACGTGATACGAATTCTGGGTGGAATTGGCAAGCTACAAAGAAGTTGTTTTCTGGTAGCTCAATAATTTCCACTAATTTTCCGTCTGGGCTTGTACCTGAGAATACAAGACCTGCCGCTTCCATTGCCTCGCGGTATTCATTATTGAATTCATAACGATGACGGTGACGTTCGTACACAAGCTCTTTATCGTAAGCATCACTTGCTTTTGAGCCTTCTTTTAACTTACATGGATATAAACCTAAACGTAATGTACCACCAATATCTACGTTATCGTTTTGATCTGGTAAGAAATCAATAATAGGATATTGTGTTTCCGCATCAAGTTCTGTAGAATGCGCTCCATTTAAGCCTAGTACGTTACGAGCAAATTCTATTGTTGCTAGTTGCATACCTAAGCAAATACCTAAAAACGGTACGTTATTTTCACGAGCATACTGAGTTGCTAAAATTTTACCTTCAACGCCTCGATCACCAAAGCCACCTGGTACTAAAATAGCATCAGCATCTTTAAGTAATGCTACAACATTGTCAGCATCTACATGCTCTGCGTTAATCCAATCAATATCGATATCAGAGTTAAACGCATAACCTGCATGTTTTAACGCCTCTACAACTGAAATATAAGCATCTTGTAATTCTACATACTTACCTACTAATGCCACTTTTCGTTTATTTGGTAGGCTCTTCACTTTTGCAACAAGGTCGCGCCATTCTTCCATATCTGCCTCTGGTGCTTCAATACCGAAATGATCAAGTACGATATCATCGAAATCTTGCGCATGAAGATTTAATGGTACTTCATATAAATGCTCTGCATCACGAGATTCGATAATTTCATGAGGTTGAACGTCACAGAATAATGCTAATTTTTCTTTCATTTCTTCTGGCACTTCTTGTTCTGTACGCACAACGATAATATTTGGCTGAATCCCTAAAGAACGTAATTCTTTAACAGAATGTTGTGTTGGTTTTGTTTTTAATTCACCGGCAGCTTTAATGTAAGGAATTAACGTACAGTGAACATACATTACATTGTTATGGCCTAAATTGGTTTTCATTTGACGAATAGCTTCTAGGAATGGTAGTGATTCAATATCCCCTACAGTTCCTCCAACCTCAGTAATAACAACATCTGCATTCGTTTCACGTCCTGCGCGTTGGATACGTTCTTTAATTTCATTTGTAATATGAGGAATTACTTGAACTGTTCCGCCGTTATAGTCACCACGACGTTCTTTTTGTAATACAGATTGATATACGCGACCAGATGTTACAGTTGAATGTTTGCCTAGGTTAATGTCAATGAAACGCTCATAGTGACCTAAGTCCAAATCAGCCTCAGCGCCATCATCTGTAACGAAAACCTCACCATGTTGATATGGGCTCATTGTACCTGGGTCAATATTGATATATGGGTCAAATTTTTGAATCGTTACTTCTAACCCACGGTTTTTTAATAAACGTCCTAGAGATGCTGCTACAATCCCTTTTCCAAGTGATGACACAACCCCACCTGTTACAAAAATATACTTTGTCATGAAAAATTCCTCCTTATGTTGTACTAGATCTTGTTAGTAAAAAAAGTATATTGCGTCCATCCATTCTGTCATACCGTTTACCAATCGCCTAATTGCAGGAAGGAAATGTAAACTGACAACACAATTGTATGGACATGAAAAAGAAACTTGATGCTTTCCTATCCCTAAAATAAGAAAAGCCGAGAATGCCTACATGTAAATGCAGTCGATTCGAAGCTGTAATCGTTTCTATATCTTTTTTACTTTTCTAAATTGTTCTTCGTAGTAAAACTTTCATAGTTAGCATCGCCTATAAGCAATCTAATTATTATCGCTATGAGAAGCTTTACCATATAACTCAGTCACCGATTAATATACATAATGATTAGTTTACCACTTTCGTATTCAAATCATTATTTATTAGCTGGGAGAGCTTGACTGATTATTCATTACATCTCGGCGAGTACTTCCAAATTTTATTGGAGCCTGGTCAAAAAGCTCCTCCTAAAATCATTGATATTCGCCTTGATCTTTAACTTGATTCAGCAAGTTAAAAACAAAAAAAACGCCCCTCCTGCATAGGTTTGCAGGGGGAGCGTATTATATACACGGTCTTTCTCCTTTTTTTAAGGAGCCCAAGTAAAAGATTAAACGGAACCGTGAAATAAGTCAAGAATTTTTAATACAAGTACAGAAGTAAGAAAATTCAAAGTGTGTTTGTGTTACACTTCTTCCTCTTCTTCTTCTTCAAACTCTTCCTCATCTTCAATGAAATCTTCATCAATTTCATCCTCGATGTCTTCTATATCTTCTTCGTCGAAGTCAATATCTTCTTTTTCTCCATCGATATCTTCTTCTTCTTCTTCCTCTTCTTCAACGAACTCTTCATAATCCTCATCGAAGTCAATTTCATCTTCTTCAATATCTTCTTCTAAATCATCATCATCAAGAGTAGCTTTAGATTTTTTCTTGTGTGTTTTCACAGATGGAGCTGTTTCTTCTTCGATTTGTTCTACTTTAAACCATTCGCGTAAGCCCCAACCAGTTTCTTGATTAAATAAGAAACGTCCATCAACATTCATATCAGTGTAGAATTGTAGTAGGCGTGATTTAATTTCCTCATCACTATAGCCAACTAGCTCTTTAATAATTGTAAGCAGGTCATTAAATGACACTGAAGCACGTTTTTCAGTTAAAATTGCATAAGCTAAGTTAATTAACGATTCTTCCGCTAATTGTTCCTTTGTCATTTCACGAAAATTCAATTCGTGCACTTCCTTCCTCTCATCACAATGGACGTTTTAAAATTAAATAGTGCTTTATTTTCGGAGCGCAGCTAAAAAAGACCGCACAAAAGTAACTTTCCATACCATAAGCATAATACCCATTATATACAATGTTTTAGTCTCTTTGCTAGCTTCAATTACTGTTTTTTATATTACACATTTTTTTTATCCCTAGAAAAAATAAATAAATCGATAATAACAATAAAGGAATAGCGCCAATTTGCTTATTATACAGGAAAATAACTCCCAATACTAAAGCTAAAACAATAATGTAGTGAATTATTGATTTCATCCTCTACTGCGCCCCCTCTTTTTTACATTTCTATTATAACGAAAATGAAAAGAAGTGCCTAATCGTATGACTAGACACTTTAAAATACAGCAGCATGTCGGATAAACTAGCATTTACGTTCCACAAATTAGCAAATTAACATCTATTTGTTTTACATGTTGCGACGGAACTGTCCACCAACTTCATATAAAGCCTTTGTAATTTGTCCTAGGCTAGCTACTTTTACGGTTTCCATTAGTTCTTCGAAAATATTACCATTGTTGACAGCTACCTCTTGTAAGCGGGCAATTGCTGCTTCTGTTTGTCCTTCATGTTGTTGCCAGAACAATTGCAAATTGCGAATTTGCGTTTCTTTCTCTTCTGACGATGCACGTGCAATTTCCATGTTGTCGATTGCATCATCCGTTGGTGGATTCGGATTTAAGTATGTGTTTACCCCGATTATCGGTAATTCACCCGAATGTTTTAACATTTCATAATGCATCGATTCTTCTTGAATTTTTCCGCGTTGATATTGTGTTTCCATAGCACCTAGTACACCACCGCGATCATTAATACGATCAAACTCCTCTAGCACAGCTTCCTCTACTAAATCTGTTAATTCTTCAACGATAAATGCCCCCTGTAATGGGTTTTCATTTTTCGCTAAACCATGCTCTTTCGTAATAATCATTTGAATTGCCATAGCTCGACGTACAGATTCCTCTGTTGGAGTAGTTATTGCTTCATCATATGCATTTGTATGCAATGAATTACAATTGTCCTGCAATGCCATAAGCGCTTGTAACGTTGTACGAATATCATTGAAGTCAATTTCTTGTGCATGCAAACTACGTCCAGATGTTTGGACATGATACTTCAGCTTTTGAGCACGTTCATTTGCCCCGTATTTATTGCGCATAACAACTGCCCAAATACGACGAGCAACTCGGCCTATCACTGTATATTCTGGATCTAATCCATTTGAGAAGAAGAATGATAGATTTGGTGCGAAATCGTCAATATTCATACCACGACTTAAATAGTATTCAACATACGTAAAGCCGTTTGCGAGTGTAAACGCTAGCTGGGAAATTGGATTGGCTCCAGCCTCTGCAATATGATAGCCCGAAATGGAAACAGAGTAGTAGTTACGTACTTTTTTGTCGATAAAATACTGCTGAATGTCGCCCATCATTCTTAGAGCAAATTCCGTTGAGAAAATACATGTATTTTGCCCTTGGTCTTCTTTTAAAATATCAGCCTGTACCGTACCACGCACAACTTGTAATGTTTTCGCACGTGTCTCTGTAAATTCTTCAACTGTCAAAGGTCTACCAAGTTCTGCTTCACGCAGCTTTACTTGCTGATCAATCGCTGTGTTCATAAACATCGCCAAAATAATTGGCGCAGGTCCATTGATTGTCATGGATACAGAGGTAGAAGGTGCACAAAGGTCAAATCCTGCATAGAGCTTCTTCATATCTTCAAGCGTACAAATTGAGACACCTGATTCTCCAACTTTTCCGTAAATATCTGGACGGTAATCTGGGTCCTCACCGTATAACGTAACCGAATCAAATGCTGTTGATAAACGCTTTGCATCATCGTCTTTCGATAAATAATGGAAGCGTTTATTTGTTCGCTCTGGTGTACCCTCTCCAGCAAATTGTCGCTTCGGATCTTCACCTTCACGTTTGAATTGGAACACACCTGCAGTATATGGGAATTCGCCTGGTACATTTTCACGATATACCCAACGTAAAATTTCTCCATAGTCAACAAACTTCGGTAGTACAACTTTCGGTATTTTTGTCCCTGAAAGACTCGTTGTTTTTAAAATTGTGCGAATTTCCTTATCGCGCACCTTCGTTACAAATTCATCTCCAGCATACGCTTCTTTCAAAGCTTGCCAATTATCTAAAATACGCTTAGACTCTGCTGTTAATTCATCACGGACACCTTCCGCTAAAGATGTAAGCGATGCGACAAGTGCATCATCTGGTGCCTTTTCTTTCACTGCTACGATGGCGCCCTCTAGTTGGAATAGGCGACGGGCAAATGCAACTTGTTGTTCTGTTTTTTTATGATATCCACGCACTGTATCTGTTATTTCGCGTAGATAATAACGGCGATCATTCGGAATAATAACATCTTGTTTTTGCGTTTTAGCAAATTGCTCATAGCCTGTTTCCCAGTCACTACCTGTTTTTTCATTAATAATGTGAACTAATGCAGCAAATAAAGCATTCGTCCCTTTATCATTAAATTGACTAGCAATCGTACCGTATACAGGCATTTTATCAATTGGCTCATCCCAAAGTTCTCGTGAACGTTGGTATTGCTTTTGCACTTGACGTAGCGCATCTTCTGAGCCTTTACGTTCGAACTTATTAATGGCAATAACATCTGCAAAATCAATCATATCTATTTTCTCAAGCTGAGTCGGTGCACCAAATTCACTCGTCATAACGTACATGGATAGATCCGTGTAATTTGTAATCTCTGCATCTCCTTGACCAATTCCGCTTGTTTCAACAATAATTAAATCATAGCCTGCTACACGAACGACATCTAACACATCGCCAATAGAAGCAGAGAGCTCTGTACGAGAACCACGTGTCGCCAAACTTCGCATATAAACACGGTTATTGAAAATGGCATTCATACGAATGCGGTCCCCTAGTAATGCTCCACCTGTTTTTTGCTTTGTTGGATCGACTGATAAAATCGCTACACGTTTATCCGGGAATTCTTTTAAGAAACGACGGATAAGCTCATCTGTTAAAGAAGATTTACCTGCACCACCTGTACCTGTAATCCCTAAAATTGGTGTTCCTTTTGAGCGTTTACGTGCTTCCACTAACATCTTTTTCGTTTCTTCATCGTCATTCGATTCAGCAGCAGTTATTAAGTTCGCCAATAATTCTGGTGTCTCTGTTGTTAAAGTATCAAGCTTTGCTAGATAGTCGCCTGTTGCAGTTGGAAAATCAGTTCCTTTAATTTGCTCATTAATCATTCCTTGCAGCCCTAGAACTCGACCATCTTCAGGTGAGAAAATACCCGCAATGCCATAAGCATGTAATTCTTTAATTTCACGTGGCAAAATAACACCACCGCCGCCGCCATATATTTTAATATGCGGTGCCCCTTTTTCGCGCAATAAATCAAACATATATTTAAAGTATTCCATATGGCCACCTTGATAAGAAGACAAAGCAATACCTTGAGCATCTTCTTGAATCGCAGCATTAACGACTTCTTCTACAGAGCGATTATGTCCTAGATGGATAACTTCCACACCGCTTGATTGTAAAATACGTCGCATAATATTGACCGAAGCATCATGTCCATCAAAAAGACTTGATGCTGTTACAAAACGTACGTGATTTTTTGGACGATACACTTCTACCTTTGTCATATGAAACCCCCACTTTCTCCCCTTAGTAAACCTTTTCATTGATGTTTAAGTTAATTTCAATTCATATTATTTTCAAACGCATCATTTTGCTCAATGCAGACACTTCCCGCAGGCAAGCACCGAGCTACTTCCGCTTCACTTGTTCATATATCTTTTTAGAAAAACTACTTATTAAATTGACCCGTTTGTATGGTTTTGACGTTATTATGAGCTTTCTGCCATACAAAATCATGAAAAAAATCGGTAATTGCAATGTCGCTTTATGCAATTACCGACGAACCCCTTTGGAACTTATTAAAACCCCTTAATGCCTGAAATGAACAATGTTGTTTGCATTTCGATATACTCGTCAAGTGAATGTTGACGATGAAGCGCCCATTTACGGAACGCCCAGCTTTGTCCTTGAACAACTAAATTATTCGCTGCCAAATGAATTTGCTTATCAGTCATTGTTAGTTCCCCTGACTGCACACAGCGTTGCAACAGCCTTTCAAAAGTGGCAACCATCTCAAACTCTTTACCGAAAACATAACGCTGTGCTTCTTTGGATAATGATTTCGTTTCCTGATACATAATTGTTAATTCATCAACCATGCTATCAATTTGTAAAAAATACTCACGAATCATTTCTTTTAACTCTTCTATCGTACCTGCTTTTATTTCATAGCTTGATAGTCGCTCCATCGCATGGTGGTAGATGCTATCACAGACGAGGTAAAGTACATCTTCTTTCGTACGAATATACTCATACAATGTACCAATACTAAAACCCGCTGCTTTTGCAATTTCTCTTGTTGTCGCACGATGGAAACCTTTTTCTTTAAATAATTTAATGGCACCTTGAATCATTTGTTCTCGGCGAATGGCAATGAGATTTTCGTCTTTCACGGTTGACTGGACTTGGGGCCTTTTGTTTTTTTCTGTCATAAATTATTTCGTCAACATACGTGAGATAACAAGACGTTGAATCTCTTGTGTACCTTCGTAAATCTGTGTAATTTTTGCATCGCGCATATAGCGTTCTACTGGATAATCTTTCGTATAACCATAACCACCAAAAACTTGAACCGCTTCAGTTGTGACGCTCATTGCTGTATCACCAGCCATTAACTTAGCCATTGCCGATGCCTTACCATATGGAAGACCATTCGTCTCTAACCAAGCAGCTTGGTATGTAAGAAGACGAGATGCTTCAATTTGTGTTGCCATATCAGCTAATTTAAAGGAAACACCTTGGTTTGCCGTAATTGGCTTACCGAATTGTACACGCTCTTTTGCATAGTCAACCGCAGCATCTAATGCACCTTGAGCAATCCCCACAGCCTGTGCAGCAATGCCGTTACGACCACCATCAAGTGTTGTCATAGCAATTTTAAAACCTTCTCCTTCAGCCCCAAGTAGGTTTTCTTTTGGCACACGGCAGTTATCGAAAATAATTTCTGTTGTTGGTGATGAACGAATCCCTAGCTTTTTCTCCTTTTTACCAACAGAAAAGCCTTCGTAGCCAGCTTCAACGATAAAAGCAGAAGTACCGTTTTTCGCTTCTGGATCTGTTACAGCAAATACGATATATGTATCTGCTACTCCACCATTTGTAATAAAAATCTTTGAACCATTTAAAATATAATCATCGCCATCACGTTTTGCATATGTTTTCATACCACCCGCATCGGATCCAGATCCTGGCTCTGTTAATCCATAAGCACCGATATGTTTACCCTCTGCCATTGGTCGAAGATATTTTTGTTTTTGTTCTTCATTGCCAAATTTATATAATGGCCAACCAGCAAGAGATGTATGCGCAGATAATGTTACGCCTGTAGAAGCACATACACGCGATAATTCCTCAACAGCAATTACATAAGCAAGATAATCAAAACCTGCACCGCCGTATTCTTCTGGCCACGGAATCCCTGTTAAGCCTAACTCAGCCATTTTGTCGAAAATTGCACGATCAAATTCCTCATTTTCATCGCGCTCCGCTGCTGATGGTGCTACCTCGTTTAAAGCAAAGTCGCGAATCATTTCACGTAATTGTTCATGTTCTTCTGTTAATTGAAAGTTCATTGTCCATTTCCCCTTTAATTTTAATGAATTTCATCTAAGACTTCATTGGATTCCTAATAAACACGCGTGCACTAACTCTTTTACAATGGTGCTCTCTATTAAATTAAATGTTTGCTAATAACGAGTTTTTGTATTTCACTTGTACCTTCGTAAATTTCAGTCACTTTGGCATCACGGAAATAACGTTCTACCGGATAATCCTCCGTATAACCGTAGCCTCCAAAAATTTGTACAGCTTCAATCGCTGTTTGTACGGCTGTACGTGAAGCGAAGAGCTTTGCCATCGAAGCTTCTGCTCCACATGGTAAACCTTTTGCACGTAAATCAGCTGCTCGATACACAAGCAGTTTTGACGCTTCCACGGCAGTCGCCATATCAGCAAGCTTAAAGCCAACTCCTTGTTGTGCTGAAATAGGTTTACCAAATTGCACACGCTCTTTGGCATAGCTAGTTGCTGCTTCAAGTGCCGCTTCAGCGATTCCTAAAGCTTGTGCTGCAATTCCTATTCGTCCAACATCCAAATTAGCCATTGCTATTTTGAAGCCTTCCCCTTCCTCCCCAAGAAGGTTTCCAACTGGAATTCGGCAGTTATCAAATGTTAATTGGACTGTACGCGAACCGTGTAGGCCCATTTTATGTTCATCCTTACCAATAATTAAGCCCGGTGTGCCCTTTTCAACAATAAATGCTGAGATGCCACGTGTTTTTTCAGCTTGATTGGTTGAGGCAAAAACGATATAAACATCCGCTTCGCCTCCGTTTGTAATAAATACTTTTGAGCCGTTAATAACATACTCATCACCATCGCGTATCGCTTTTGATTGTAGTGAGCCTGCATCTGAACCTGCGCTAGGCTCAGTTAAACAAAATGCGCCTAAATATTCACCCGCAGCTAACTTCGGAACATAACGCTTTTTCTGCTCATCATTACCAAAATAAATAATAGGATTCGTACCTACTGAAGTATGTACTGATAAAATAACTCCCATTACTGCACTAACTTTTGATAGTTCATTGATAGCGATGATGTATGATGTAAAATCCATCGCAGAGCCACCTAGTTCTTCTGGCGTTGTGATCCCCATTAAACCTAGCTCACCCATCTGTTGCAGGAGTTCACGTGGAAACTCTCCTGCCTCCATACGTTCTACCCACGGTGCAATTTTCTCTTGTGAGAAACTTCGCACCATATCACGCATCATTAACTGCTCATCTGTAAATTGTAAATGCATCTATAATGTCACCCCTCTATGCTGTCACGTAGCATTACATTTTAATTTGATTTAGCATTCATCCCCTAGCTGAATCAAGTTACAGTCCTCGGCGGTTGTCACAGATTTTAAAAAGCTTTTCGAATAACTCGAAAAATCTGGACAAAATTACGCCGAGACGTAAGTAATTAATCTGAATCTTCCCATCCCCATAGGACTATTCGTAAACGTAAAAGCCTCTTCCTGATTTTTTACCAAGCCAGCCTGCTGCTACATATTTCCGTAATAAAGGACAAGGTCTGTACTTACTATCACCTAAGCCCTCATGTAAAATTTCCATAATTGATAAACATGTATCTAAACCGATAAAGTCCGCTAATGTTAAAGGTCCCATTGGATGATTCATGCCAAGCTTCATCACATCATCGATTGCTTCCTTCGTTGCAACACCTTCATACAACGCATAAATTGCTTCATTTATCATTGGCAGTAAAATACGGTTTGCAATAAAGCCTGGGAAGTCATTTACTTCCACTGGAGTTTTGGATAGCTGTACAGTCATTCCTTCCACAGCTTTGTATACTTCGTCAGTTGTAGCTAAACCTCTAATAATTTCGACAAGCTTCATGACAGGTACTGGATTCATAAAGTGCATGCCAATCACTTGTTCTGGTCTGTTTGTGACAGCTGCAATTTCTGTAATTGGAAGTGATGATGTATTTGTCGCAAGAATGGCGTGTGCCGGTGCAATTGCATCTAATTGCTTGAATATGGATTGCTTTACTTCCATGTTTTCAACAGCTGCTTCGATAATAATATCTACATCACTAGCATCCTCTAAATCTAGTGACATCGTGATACGACCTAAAATAGCCGTTTTTTCATCTTCGGTTTTACGGCCCTTTTCGACATCACGCGTTAAGTTTTTCGTAATAACGCCTATGCCACGTTCAAAAAACGGCTGTTTTATATCATTCAATAAAACATCATAGCCTGCCTGCGCACAAACTTGTGCAATTCCTGAGCCCATTTGCCCAGCACCAATCACCATTACCTTTTGGATTCCCATCATTCATGTCCCCTTTGTTTTGGTACTTCAATCATGATTGCATCGCCTTGCCCTCCACCAGAGCAGATTGCAGCAATACCGATTCCTCCACCACGACGCTTTAACTCATGTGCTAATGTTAATATAATGCGAGCACCAGAAGCGCCTATAGGATGGCCAAGTGCCACTGCACCACCATTAACATTCACTTTTTCTGCATCTAGGTCAGCAAGCTGGTTACTAATAAGAGCCACTGCTGCAAAGGCTTCATTGATTTCAATGACATCGATGTCAGCTAATGTTTTACCCGTCTTTTTTAGCAAGTTATTAATAACGAGACCTGGTGTTTGCGGGAAATTTTCCGGATCAATTGCAATCTCTGCATGCCCGATAATTACGGCAAGTGGTTCTCTACCTTCACGCATTGCACGTTCTTCACTCATTACAACGAGTGCACATGCCCCATCATTGACGCCAGGAGCATTGCCAGCTGTAATTGAACCATCCTTTTCAAAAGCTGGTTTAAGTTTAGCAAGCACATCCTGTGTAGTACCTGGTCTTGGCGCTTCATCAGTATCTACTACGAGCGGCTCACCTTTACGTTGTGCAATTTGTACAGGTACAATTTCCTCTGCAAAATAGCCTTGTTCGATTGCGGCAAGAGCACGTTCATGACTGCGAACAGCCCATGCATCTTGTTCTTGACGACTTAATGAAAATTCGATTGCAGCCTTATTGCCATAGCTCCCCATTGGTGGTCTTGCCTCATTAAAGGCACAAGTTAACCCATCATAAAGCATTCCATCTACCATTGTAGAATCACCCATACGTAGGCCAGTTCGACCATTTAGAAGATAGTAAGGCGCGTTTGACATAGACTCCATACCACCAGCAATAATCACTTCTTCGTCCCCTAAACGAATTAACTGATCGGCTAAAGTTACAGCGCGCATCCCCGACGCACAAACTTTATTAATCGTTTCTGTTTTGACTGCTACAGGTAAATCTGCTTTTAGTGCAGCCTGTCTTGACGGTATTTGACCTTGCCCACCTTGTAAAACGGTACCTAAAATTACTTCATCCACTGCATCTAGTGCTATATTTGCTCTTTCAAGTGCACCTTTAATGGCAATCGCACCTAAATCACTTGCGTTAAGTGCGGAAAGTGATCCA
Source organism: Lysinibacillus sp. NPDC093197 (assembly GCF_044754025.1). Lineage (NCBI taxonomy): Bacteria > Bacillati > Bacillota > Bacilli > Caryophanales > Bacillaceae > Lysinibacillus > Lysinibacillus sp. NPDC093197. The sequence continues at coordinate 186,279 of NZ_JBIVOH010000003.1, forward strand.
GCAAATTTACCAAATGCCGTTCTTGCTCCTGCTAAAATTACAGCTCTATTCAAGTAAAACACCCCTTTTGTTTTACGTTTATCGATGAAGCATCAAAGCAATCTCCATTGACTGAACGCTCGCTCGACTCTTCCCGATAAAAAAATGGGAGTTATTAAGCAACTCCCATTTCTAATTAATCTTATTCTACAAAACAATTAATTATTGTGCAATTTATATTTTTCAGATAAAGAAAATATTTCTACAATAATTATTATTTTTCTGCGTTTAACTCTTCATTCTTGTTTTGCTCCAGGGACTCCACTGAAGCTACTACCTCTTCTAGCATCTCTTCTGTTACTTCTTCATCGCTCTCTGTCACTGCTTTAACTTTTTCACCAAACACAGAGCGCTCTAATAATTCTGCTACATCGAACGTACTAATCGTATCTTCAACCTCTTTTGCCTTCGTACCATCCTCTAACATCGTTAAACAGTATGGGCATCCAGAAGAAATTACGGAAGCGTTTGTTGCTAAAGCTTGCTCTGTTCGCGCAACATTGATGCGATTACCTACATGCTCTTCCATCCACATTAAGCCACCACCTGCGCCACAGCACATTGCCGTTTCGCGATTACGTTCCATTTCCACAAGCTTGACGCCTGGAATGCCTCGTAAAATTTCACGTGGTGCATCATACACATCATTGTAACGACCTAAATAACAAGAGTCGTGGAATACAATTGTTTCATCCACTTCATGATTCAGTACTAAACGATTTTCCTCTATCAATTCATTTAGTAGTTCAGTATGATGATAAACCTCGCCTTTCCACCCAAAATCTTGATATTCATTTTTAAAGATATTGTATGCATGCGGATCAATCGTTACAATTTTCTTCACATCATTTTTCTCAAATTCATCGATATTTGCTGTCGCTAGCTCTTGGAATAAAAACTCATTTCCTAAACGACGTGGTGTATCTCCAGAGTTTTTCTCTTTATTTCCTAAAATAGCAAACTTCACGCCCGCCTCGTTTAATAGACGACAGAACGCTAGTGCAATTTTTTGTGATCGATTATCAAATGCACCCATAGAGCCTACCCAGAATAAGTACTCCATTTCTTCGCCTGATTTTTTCAATTCTTTCACTGTTGGAATATTGATCGTTGGATCTAAGTCACGCCAGTTTTCTTTTTCTTTTCGGTTTAGACCCCAAGGATTTCCTTGACGTTCTATATTTGTCATTGCGCGTTGAGCATCCGAGTTTACTTTTCCTTCTGTCATCGTTAAGTAACGACGTAGGTCAATGATTTTATCGACATGCTCATTCATAACTGGACATTGATCCTCACAGTTACGGCAAGTTGTACATGCCCAAATCTCTTCCTCTGTAATAACGTCACCGATTAATGAAGGACTATAAATATCCTCAATAACTGCACCTTCAGCACCAGCTGCCATCGCAAGTTGATTACCCTTTGTATTTGCAAAAAATTGATATGGCACCCACGGTTTTTGCTTTGTTACAACCGCACCTGTGAACGTTAAATGGTCACGAAGCTTAACGATTAAATCCATTGGTGATAGCATTTTCCCTGTTCCTGTTGCAGGACACATATTTGTACAACGCCCACATTCTACACAAGAATATAAATCAAGCATTTGCTTTTGTGTAAAATCTTGAATACGTCCTACACCAATAGATGGGATATCTTCTTCATTTTCAGCATTTTCACCTGCTTCTTCTAGTGCCTCGAAGTCAATCGGTGTCAATGTACCTGTGCGATCTAAACGATTCATGTACACATTAAGTGGGCTGACAATCAAGTGGAAATGCTTCGATTGCGGCACATAAATTAAGAACGTTAGTAAAATTAATAAATGAGCCCACCATGAAATATAGAAAATAGCGGCTGCTGCCGTTGCTGGTAAAAAGCCAAAAATAGCTGCAATGCTTGAAGCAATAGGCTCAGTATACGTTAAACCTTCTCCGTGCCAGATAAGGCCCATACCGTTTGTTAATAATGTTGAAAGCATTAAGCCTCCAATAAAAATTAAGACAAGACCATTTTTCCAGCCTCGTTTTAGACGTACTAGTTTTTCTACATAGCGGCGATAAAATGCCCATACTACCGCTACTAAAATCATTAATACTACTAGCTCTTGGAAGAAAGTGAATACACTATAGAACATGCCAAGTGGTAAATGCGACCCAGGAGCTAACCCCTTCCAAATTAAATCGATGGCTCCTAACTGAACCATTAAGAAGCCGTAAAAGAACATAACGTGAATTAAACCACTTTTAGGATCCTTTAATAGCTTATTTTGACCAAACACATTCACCATTAAATAACGAATACGTTCTTGGACACTTTCATCAAACTCAACCTTTTTCCCCAGTTGTACGAATTTATAGCGTGTTTTTAACAGATAGATAAATAACCCTACTGCATAAAGCACAACCACGATTGTTAGAACAATGTTTGCAATAACTAATGGACTCATGGTTGGTCCCCCCTTTTAGTTTGTCGTGAATTTTCTCTCTTTGTGTTAAATTTTCTAGCTCATACGTAAATGTATGATATTCCACCACTATATTCACATTTTAATAAATGAGTGAGCATTCAGTCAACATTAAAACAAAAATATTTCTGATAATTTTATATTCTTACATTTTATAAGAAAAAAAGCTACCCTGAATTTTCCTTCAAAGTAGCTTTTTTGTATATTAATTTAACGTAACTAGCACTTTTTCTTCCAATTACTAGTGTTCTCTGTAATATGTTTCATTTAAAATATTTATTTTTAAAAATGATTATTCACATCGGTACGCACCGTGCAAATGCTTGCCACAGGCAGGCTCGAGCCACTATTGTTTAGAAAATCAACTTATTTTTTAAACACTTTCCCACTGCGAATATATTCAATATCAGGTAAATTTAAACGAGCATTAACAACACGTGCAGCGGCAAATAAATAATCTGATAAACGGTTTAAATACTTTTGCACAATAGTAGGTACATCTTGAACTTCTTTCATTAGCGTTACCATTTGACGCTCTGCTCGACGGGCAACAGTTCGTGCTATGTGTAATGTTGCAGCTGCAGGAGCCCCTCCTGGTAATATGAATCGCTCTAATGGGGGCGCTTCATCAGACAATGCATCGATACGCGCCTCCAATACTTCAATCGGTGCTTCCGCTAGCTTGTAATGACGCTCCTTCATAACATTGGCTAAATCTCCACCAGCATCAAAAAGTTCATGTTGAATTGTTTCTAAATCAACTAAAATGTCTTTGAATAATTCGCGATCTAGTTCGCTCACTGCCTTGCCGATAAAAGAATTTAATTCATCAATTGCCCCGTATGTTTCAACACGTAGACTGTCTTTGTCGACACGCCCACCAATTAAGCTTGTTTTCCCTGTATCGCCTGTTTTCGTGTAAAGTTTCATCCCTTTTTCACTCCTATGCTTTATTTTTATAATTTTGTATCGCTTGTATCGTCGTCTCATAAACGCCTTTACCAATAATCTTACCGACATCTGTAATCGGCCCACCGTAGCGCATTTCCTCGCCCTTTTGCGTTGCCGCAATAAGCAAGCTATCTGTCGCAGTGCCCGTTGCAATTGTATCACTACGGTAATCGCGAATGTTTTCCATTTGCAATGCCTTTGTTTTTGCTTCATTTGCAGTCATCAATGCTTGAAAAAATGCCTCTTCCGACAAACAACCATTGATGATGACCCATGTATTAATAGTACCAATATATGGCGTATCCTGTCTTTCGTGTGTGCGAGAGACATCTACAGCATTTCCAACACCCGCAGTGACAACGACAAACACACTACCGAAAGAAGTGCTATATTCATTTAGTGCATAGAGTTGTGTAGGAACAGCAGTTAGCATGACAACCGTGCTAGTCGGCGAAAAATGCTCTCTTTGTAAAAAATCTGCGACCTCTTGTTTTACATCATTAACAACATAGTCTCCTGGTACAGAGCGATTCAATAGGCAGTCATACCACCCTATGCCAGGATTATGAACAGCTGAAGAAACTGTTTTTAGCGGGACATTTGATTTCAGTTGGATATAATCTGTTGTTACTTTAAAATCTTCTTTTACAATGACAGCTCGTTGCTGATATTCACTTGATGATGGCATGATTGTAATTTGCGGTTTAGGTATTTCTGGATGGGCATAGGTTGTCACTCTTGCCTGATATACGTCCTCAATTTGAGACGCTATTAATACTTTATGTGGTGCACCTAAAGCGCGTACACAGCCGCTTTCCATTAATAACAATTCATCGCAATAGAGGGAGGCTAAATTCATGTCATGCAGTACCATAATAACAGTTAAACCACATTCAATTGCTTCCTTACGCACCATATCTAAAATTTGACGTTGATGCGCAATGTCTAGGTGATTTGTCGGCTCATCTAGCAATAATACTTCCGCTGTTTGCGCTAAAGCTTGTGCTACAAAAACACGTTGTTGCTCACCGCCTGATAGAAACTCCATGGATGTATGCTCATAGCGCGTGACGCCCGTTTGCTCCATGGCATATTGAACTGCTTGCTCATCCCTCTCTGACCAATGAGAAAAAAAGCCAGTTTGATGTGGATAACGACCAAGCGATACTGCCTCACGTACTGTATTTGAAAATGCATTGGCATGTAATTGTGGTAGTACGGCCATCTTTTTTGCCAACGTGCGCGGACTATATGTTTTAATATTTTTGCCATCCAATAAAACAGTCCCTGCCGTTGCTGGTAATACGCCACTAATTACTTTCAATAATGTTGATTTGCCACTTCCATTTGGCCCTAAAATGCCAAGTACTTTCCCCTTTTCTACCGTAAAACTTACATCCTTAACGATTGGTACGTCCTCATAGCCACCTGATAGATGTTCAACGATAATCATACACGTACCCCCTTGCTTCTACGCTGCTTATAAAAAATATAAGAAAAGACAGGTGCACCAATAAATGCAGTTATAACACCTATCGGTAGCTCACGTGGGATAATTATCGTACGCGCCACTAAATCGCAAATGATCAGTAATGTTGCACCATTCAAAAAGGATAACGGCAATAAATGACGGTGATCTGAACCCCATATCATACGCGTCATATGCGGTACAACTAAGCCGACAAAACCGATTGTTCCTGAAACAGCGACTGCCGCCCCAGTAAGCATGGAGCCGCCTACTAAAATTAAATATTTGCTGCGCTTTACATTGACACCTAAATGCTTCGCGCGTTCCTCTCCATATAGCAGAACATTTAGCTCGCGTCTTTGCGTCCACAAAATAATAGAGCCAATGACAACAAATGGGGTAATCATTTGCACATACGGCCATCCTCGCATCGAGACTGAACCTAGTAACCAGCCAATCACTTGGCGGAGCTCCTCACCTGATAACGCAATCATTAATGAGATAAGTGAACCTAAAAATGAGCTAAAAATAACCCCCGTTAAAATAAGCGTCTCCATTTTCAATGAACGGTCTACTATTCTGGCAAAGCTCATCACAGCTACCATCGTTAGTACAGCCCCTACCATACTGAGCGTTGGCAATGCATACAAACCGACAACTGGTATAGAAATGCCGAAAAACAATGTCATGACAGCACCGACTGACGCTCCTGACGATACACCAAGCGTATACGGATCTGCTAACGGGTTTTTTAACAATCCTTGAAAAGCTGCCCCTGCAATAGCCAACGATGCTCCTACAAGACCTGCGAGCAATACACGTGGCAAACGAATTTTCCATAAAATATTGGCAGCAGTTTCATCTGCCGCTTTATTCCAAAATACTTCTAACGGAATATGAACTGAGCCTATTGATACGCCACACCAGATGCTAACGATAAGTAACGTAATGGCTGTTACATAGGCAAAAACTGTTTTGCTCACTCGAAAGCCTCAGGATAGATGGCTTTCGCTAACTCTTCAAGCCCATCTGCTAACCGCGGGCCTTGACGACTTGTCGTATTTTCATCTACTTGCACAATAGCCTTATTTTTAACAGCGGTAATTGTATCAAAGCCTGCACGTTGTGGAATTTTCGTTAAAATATCGGGCACATAATTATAAGTAACCACGATGACATCTGGATTTTTTGTAATAATTTGTTCTGCATCAATTTTGAACCAGCCATCCGTATCAGCCGCGATATTTTCGGCATGAATCATCTCTAGCATCTCCTGCATAAATGTGTCCTTGCCAGGTGTGTAGATTTCTGGTTCATCTGACGTTTCTACAAAGACTTTTTTCGGCTTCACGTCCTGTAATTTTGCTTGGACTTCCTCAACCTTCGCTTTCATATTGGCAATTATTTTTTCTGCCTCTGGTAGCTTACCAGTGGCGCGACCTAATTGCTCAATCGTCGTATATGTCTCATTAAAATCACTAGCGTTTGTTACAACAAATACTTTAACACCCGCTGCTTCCAGTTGATCCATCGCTCCCCCTAAAGAAGCTATACCTGATTCATGTGCAAAAACAATATCAGGCTGTAAAGCAATAATTTGTTCTATATTAAATTCCATACTGCCGACCTTTTCCTTGTCAGCTACCTCTGGCGGATAATCATCATAATCATTTACGCCAACGATTTTATCATTTAAGCCAAGTTCAAATAAAATTTCTGTGTTACTTGGAATAAGAGAAATAATTTTCTCTGGCGGTGCTTCTAGTACAATATCTTTGCCAGTAGCATCTGTTATTGTTAGCGGGAACGTTGCTTCGTCTAGCTGCTTTGTATCCTGTTGCTCCTGCTGTTCTGTTGTTAATTTGTCATTTTTCGGCTCTTCTCCACATGCTGCTAGAATGCCCATTGCTAAAAATGCTGATAACCCTATTTTCCAATACTTTTTCATTGTGAGACCTCCTTAGATTGTATGTGCATTTTTCAGCTCTGTTCACTTGATTGATCGATATAATGTTGGCATTTCTACCCGAACTTATTGCCTTTATGTTCAATTATTTATCGTCAGTAGCTTTCCAAAACAAAAAAACCTCTCGTCATCATAACGAGAGGCGGTGCTTGCACAAATAAACCACCATCCTATCCTCGTAGGCTGCAATGTATCGTTCTATAAAGGCAGGTCTCCTGGCTCGTGCTCCAAATGCTTTTTCATGCCTTCCCAAAAAAATTCAGTGGCATAGATTGAAAAAACTCACACTTACAGTGGCGGGACCGCATCGGAATTACACCGATTTCCCTTTTCACTTTACTTTAGTAAAGAACCTTTATAATATTCAGTTGATTTTATTATACATGAAAATAGAAATAGATAACGATAAAAAAAGAGACCCTAAGTTAGTGTCTCTTGTTTATGATCATTGAATTCCGCTGCGTGCGGACACTTTCCACTTCAATCAACTAGTATAATTGTTTGAGTGCCTGTCACTAAATAGAACCTAATATAATGTCGAGATCTAAATCGAAAAAATCTACTTCGCTTTCTGCGGGCGCACACGTAAGCCGCAAAAGTCGCTACCCGCCTGGTTTGTTGCGGCTTACATTGCGTGCGTTCCCACAGGAGTCTACGTGGATTTTTACTAAAAAAAAAATTTTCAAAATTGTTTGCGTGCCTGTCACCCACTACATAATTTCCGAAAAATATTGAACAGTTTTCATTGGTGCGCCTATTTCGCGCAATGCCCATGTATCTTCTAAATAAATATCTGCTAGCTTTTCATACTTGCCACCAAATTGGACTGCCCATTCGACTGCCACTACACTTTCGTATAGATGAGCCATTTTTTCTGCTACACCCTTTGCCTCATACGACTTCGTAGCCTCATCCAAACGACTAAAAGTTTGCAATGTTACTTCGGTTTTCTTCAGTTGCTCGCCTACAATTTGTACCAATGAGCAATCAGTTAACTTCGTCAAACGCTCGCGCATCACATGTACAAATAATTCATGGGCATTAAATTTATCTACTAAGCGAATTAGCTCAAGTGCTAAAATATTAGCCGTTCCTTCCCACACCGTAAGTACTTGAGCATCTCTAAGTAAACGTGGTGTTACAAAATCTTCGATATAACCGTTTCCTCCATGCAATTCAATGGCTTCGCTTGCGTAATGTACCGCCTGTTCAGCCGTTTCTTTTTTCATAATGGCGATATTTAAACGATTAAGAATGATGTCCTCCTTGTTCCCCTGACCACTCGTTACCTTGTCATATAATTGAATAAGATCAAAAACAGTAGCGACCTCTACATGTAGCTTAGCAGCATATTTTCCTAATGTATCCTGAATCATTGGGTATTGAATTAAAGGTTGACCGAACGCATTTCGGTTTGTTACATAATGCTTCGCCTCTAAATAACCTCGACGCATAATACCAATGGAAGCAACAGCGTTACAAATTCGAGATAAATTAAGTGCCTCTAACATATAATAAATTCCTTTATTCGGCTCTCCAACGATATACGCTACTGCACCATCGAATTCCACCTCTCCTGATGGTACTGCTCTGACACCGAGTTTATCCTTTAAACGCCGAATGCGAAGGTGGTTAACCTTGCCGTCATCTTGACGCCAAGGTACAGCAAATAATGTTAAACCTTTCGAACCTGCTGAGGCGCCTTCTATACGTGCTAATACCATCGCTACACCACACATTCCAACATTTGATGCAAAGTACTTCTCTCCATACAAACGATAATGACTTCCTTCCTCGACAGCCTCTACAACATTTGCGCCGACATCTGAGCCTCCTTGCCGCTCCGTTAAAAATGTTGCTCCTTCATATAGCTCTGTATCCCCTGTTGCACAAACATGTGGTAAAAACCTATCCTTCAACTCATCATTCGCATAATGATCAAGCAAATAAGCTGTTGCCATCGTTAAGGTAACTGGACAATAGAAGCCAGGCTCTGCATGTGAAAGTAAATAGCCTTGTGCAAAGCTATACACATAATTTCCCTTTCTACCTAACTGCGGAATTTCCTTATGCACATAGCCAACGATTCCTGTGTTATATGTTTCTTCAATCGTTTTTTTGTAGCCTTCATTGACCCAAATTTCCGAAATATCCTCACCATAAGCATTGTATCGCTGCAGTTTGGGCTCTCCCTCTCTGTCTGTATGCTTCGCCCTCACGTCGATGTCATTTGCACAAAGCTCGCCGAAATCCTTTAACTCTCGCTTAGCATAGACTAGAAGTTCTTTATCTAGCATCATTTCTAGTAGTTTGTGTAGTGTTTCATCCTCTGTGAAAAAGTTAGTCGTCCGATTTGCATCTTGCTGTAATACTTTCATATTTATCTCACCTCTAGTTCCTTCAACGATTGTTTTAATATTTTTCCGGATGCATTTCTTGGTAGCGCTTCCACTTGTTCGAATAAGCGTGGAATTTTATATTTTGCTAGATGCTCCTCTAAATATGCTTTTAGTGCACTATCATCAATCTCTGCCTTTGCAGCATACACTGCCTTTACGGTTTCTCCCCACTGCGGGTGAGGGACACCGATAACAGCCACCTCAAAAATTCCTTCATAGCTTAAAAGTAAATCTTCAATCTCTTTTGGATAAATATTGACACCGCCCGAAATAATAACATCCTTTTTGCGATCGACAATCCAAATATAGCCGTCTTCATCTTTTCGAGCTAAATCTCCTGTTTTCAGCCAGCCATCTATAAACGCTGCCTTTGTTGCTACTTCATCCCTGTAATACCCCAACATATTGCCTTCACCAAATAACACAACTTCGCCCACTTCATTCACTCCGACATCTTCCCCGCTGTCGTTAATAATACGAAACTCCGTCCCTAGAGGTGCACGCTGACCGATACTCCCTGCCTTTTCTTCATGCTCTTGTCCGAACATTAAGGAACCACTTGGCCCAGCCTCTGTTAATCCATAAACACATGTTAGATTTTCTGTTTGGAAAGCTTTTTGTATATGGCGAATTTCATTTTGTGATAACGGTGCACCTCCGTAAACCCACCATTTCATCGAAGATAAATCCGCTGTTTGCAATCTCTTTGTTTGGGCAGTTAATAAATAGGCAACAGGAGCCCCGAAAAAATGCGTCGTTTTTTCGTGTTCAATCGAATCTATCAATAAATCTGGTGTAAATGTTGGCGTTAGTACATTTGTTGAGCCAACAAGTACGCCAGCCATTAAAAATAAATGCAATGGTGCTGAATGCGTTAATGGCATCATAAGGAGAATGCGACTTGTAGGCTTAACTTCCATTTCTACTGCAATCATCTGGGCTACAGTTAAAATATTACGATAGCTAAATAGAACGCCCTTCGGTTTTCCTGTTGTGCCTGATGTATATAAAATCGTTGATGCATCGTCTTCATTTAGCTGACAATCTATTGGTTGTGTACTGGCATGTTGTATTAGCGTTTCATAATGAAGCCACCCTGCCTCCACATGTCCTGTTTTAATTTTCAACGGCACGACATTGATATGCTCGACCGCAGCAAAAATAGCCTCATGCACTAAAATGGCTTTAGCTTCTGCATGCTGTGCAACATATTCAACCTCCTGCAATGTAAATTTTGCATTTACGGGAACGACAATTGCACCAATACGTTGAATCGAAAAATAGCTAACAACAAACTCTACAACATTTGGCATAAAAATAATTACTTTATCATCTGGACGAATACCCAGTTCTATCAAAGCATGACCGAGTCGAGTCACTTGCTCATCTAAATCACGATAAGTCACTCTTCTTCCATGACAAACAACAGCTTCTTTTCCAGCATACTTTCGGGCATTTCGTGCTAACAAATTTGAACTATTCATCGTGCATCTCTCCCTTTAAAGTTAATAATTTCTCACTAAACATGCCATGTAATTGCAGTAATTCATTTTTCATTTGTGTAAGTTCGGCTATTTTACTATCAATTTCTTGAATTTTTTGATCTCCATATGCCACAGTACGTTCCAATTGTTGAATTCCTGAGCGATCAAAATCAAAAAGCAACACCATTTCCTTGATTTCTTCTAATGAGAAACCATAACGCTTCCCCCTAAAAATAAGCTTGAGCTTCGCCATTTCTTTTTTTGAGAAGGTGCGCTGATTCGTAGCCGAACGATGAGGACATAGAAGCCCAAGCTCCTCGTAATAACGAATTGTACGTGTAGACACATTAAATTGCTTCGCTACCTCCTGAATCGTTTTCAAGCAAGCTCCCCCTTCACAATTTTCATCAGTATATCATTAACGTTAACGTAAACTTCAACAGAAAATTAGAAATAAACAGAAAAATCAATACACAAAGAAGTAAGTTCAGTGTCAGGCACTCAAACAATTCTGAATTTTGCTTAGAAACTCCTGCTTAGAACGCATGTAACGTAAGACGCAACAAACCGCGCGTAGCAAAAATTCGAAGTGCCAGGCACTCAAACAATTTCCACCGAATAAAAAACCCCGACACGCAATTGTGTCGGGGTCTAAAAATCATATTACATTTTTTCAGGTGCAGATACGCCGATTAGACGTAATGCGTTAGCAATAGTAGTACGTACAGCCGTAATAAGTGCTAAACGTGCTTCCGTTAGCTCTTTATTCGAAGCATCTAACACTTTTTCAGCGTTATAGAAGCTATGGAACGCAGCTGCCGTATCTTGAATATAGTTGGCAATACGGTGTGGCGTACGGTGTTTTGCTGCATCCGCCACTACTTTCGGGAAATCACCGATTTTTTTCAATAAATCAATCTCTTTTTCAGCAGTTAACAGGCTTAAATTCGCTGTTGATGTAGCAAAGCCTTGTTCAGTTGCTGAACGTAAAATTGAAGAAATACGCGCATGCGCATATTGAGCATAATATACCGGGTTTTCGTTTGATTGCGATACCGCAAGATCAAGGTCAAAGTCCATATGTGAATCACCAGCTGTTTTCACGAAGAAGTAACGCACTGCGTCTAATCCCACTTCTTCAACAAGCTCACGCATCGTTACGGCATTCCCTGTACGTTTCGACATTTTAAATTTCTCGCCGTCTTTATATAACTGAACCATTTGAATAACTTCTACTTCAAGCGTGTCACGGTCATAACCAAGTGCTTGAATAGCCGCTTTCATTCGTGGGATATAGCCGTGGTGGTCAGCTCCCCAGATGTTAATTAGTTTATCAAAGCCACGGACAATTTTATCTTCATGGTAAGCAATATCAGGTGTTAAATATGTGAAAGATCCATCATTTTTTATTAATACACGATCTTTATCATCGCCAAATGTTGTTGAACGGAACCAAGTAGCACCATCTTCTTCAAAAACATGGCCATTTGCTTTTAATTTATCTAATGCTACTTCGATTTTGCCGTTTTCATATAATGATGTTTCAGAATACCATACATTAAAATTCACGCGGAAATTCGCTAAGTCTGTTTTCAATTTATCTAATTCTAATGCTAAACCATGTTGACGGAAAAATGCAAAACGCTCTTCATCAGATTTTGATAAAATCGAATCGCCATGCTCACTCGCTAATTTACCTGCAATATCGATAATATCCTGACCGTGATAACCATCTTCTGGCATATCTGCAGCAAGACCTAAAGCTTGCTTATAACGCGCTTCTAATGAATAAGCTAAGTTATTAATTTGATTACCAGCATCGTTAATGTAGTACTCACGAGATACTGCATAACCAGCCATATCTAAAACATTACACAATGAATCCCCTACAGATGCTCCACGTGCATGACCTAGGTGAAGGTCGCCTGTCGGATTTGCTGACACAAATTCAACTTGTACTCTCTCACCAGCTCCTGCGTTTGAACGTCCATAATCTGCACCTTGTTCAAGGACAGCTGTTACAACACCTGTTAAGAAATCTTTACGGACAGTAATATTCATAAAGCCAGGACCTGCGATATCAATTTTCTCGATATCAGTACCTTCAGTTTCAAGGTTTTCTAAAATTGCTTCTGCAATCGCACGTGGTGGCTTTTTAGCTAGTTTCGTTAATTGCATTGCAATATTCGTTGCATAATCACCGTTTGCTTTATCCTTTGGTGTTTCTAAGTGAATCGTTAATTCTGTGCCAGCTTCAACTAAGCCAGCTTTTTCAACAGCCTGTGCAATCGCCGTCTTAATGGCTTGTTGTACTTGTTCTACTGCGTTCATCATTGTACCTCCGTAAATGTAATGTCTAATGTATAATTGCCAACATTTTGTCCACCCATTAATAAATCATAATGCACATGAAAATCTCCACGCATTTCATGTCTAGTAAATAACATGTTTTTCGTTTGAGTCACGAGTGGCATCGAACCAAATTCACTTTCATAATGGCCTATTTGTTGTTCAAAAATATTGAGTGGTAAGCGCATTTTTACTGCTCCTGCGCGCATAATAAGTGCCCGTTCTTTGTCTAACTTCATCGTCGTGCGGATTGTTTTTTCATCCTGCATCTCTTCATATTTTAAATATAGGGAATCTGCTTTATTTATTAGCTGCCCATTTAACCACATTTCAAGGGTTTCGGACTCCCCATCAATCGGACGAATCGTCGAAATGAGCTTAATGTTCACCTGCGATTTTTCTTCGTTCACCATCATGGACGCTCCCTTTTATTCTTTTTACTATAACCTTTTTATTATACAATAAATAAATTGCATATTACAACACACCGTACTCTCAAACATTGGTAAATAAGGGTTTCTTCATTTTCTTAATCTCTGTAGCTTTGCAGAATAATAAATACTAATGAACTGATTTGAGGCTAATGTGGGGCTAAATAATATTTTTACTTGGCGGTGTGATGTAGAGGGATATGAAAGAAGCTAATACAAAATTATATTAGCTTCTTTTAATCTACCATTTTTATTCAAGCTAAATTTATTTTAGTAACTTTAAGCAACAATACTTAAACTTTTTATTGCTTCTACAGAAACATTTATCATTTCTACCAATCCTTTTCGAATCGAACATTTTCTTAGCTAAAAATTTTTTATTTTCTTCAGTCATTACTATTGATCGATATGGATCCTCTATTAATGAAAAATCATGATAATAAATTATCGGATCCCCTTCTTTAAAACTTATAATAGGCTTTAATAATGCATCTACACATTTTCTATACTCTTTCATTGCTGAAGGATTTTGCAAATAGTGTCTAAAGTCTTCTACCGAAGGAGGAATTGTTGACCAAATAGCGGCATCGACGTATTCAGATGTTAAATCATTCCCAGAAATACCAATACTATTCATTGGGTAATAAAAAAACTTTATTAGAGCTGAGCTATCCGTTATAAAAACATCATTAATTTTTAAAGAAGTAAAATGATATATATTAGTACATAAAATTTTTATAATTTTTTCCTCTTTTGGTGGCTCTGTAGGTAATTCGATATTAGCAAGTTTTTTTATAATATGCCAATCTGAATGAAGTATTTTTTGTCTTCTATTTACTTGTTCAATTCCAAACTTCATGGTATCTAAAGCCGAGTCATATTCCTTATTTGAATACGGAGTAAAACAATTTTTAAATTCCATTATTATCAAATATTCATTAAAATAGCCTAAGAAGTCATACTCAACGTCCTTTCCATCCGAGGCTTCAAATTTTATATTAGCTGTATTTACATTTATAAAATTAGCATTTGTTAAAACTTCTCTCAATTCATTCTCATAAGTAATTCCTTTTTTAAAATTATTAATCCGCATATTTTTTATTAGTACATCAAATATTCTTGGAATATTAATTTGATTTACAAATTCGCTAAATATCAAAACTTCACTATTCCCACAATAAATTAGAGGTTTTGAAAATAAATCTGTTTTTTCTTTTGGTTTAGAGATAAATAAATTTAGTATATTTCTAGCTTTGATTATATCTAGGCTATATAAATATGAAAATGATTTAACTAATAAATCTAAATTTATTATTTCTAAATTATTTTTTGAATGTCTATCCATAAAAAATGCGACTGTTAATATGAATTCGATACATTTTATTATCTCGTCATAAGATTTTTTCTTATAATCAATAGAAGTGTAATATGGGTCAACTAATTTTTCTTGAGAATTAATATCCATTTGAGCAAAAATAATACACTCTTTATATTCCTCTTTTGAGATATTTAAAAATTCTTTCAGACTATGCTTGGATAATTTTCTATCTACATAATTCATACTATGAGTGAGCTTTTCTTTAACTTTATTATCAATGGATTTACTCATATTGACATGTTGGTGATAAGCTAATCTTTGTCCACCTATAAATATATTTTTCTCTAATTCATATACTGAACTACTAGGTTCAATTAAAAAAATCTTATTATCTTCAAAATTATCAATATATTTAAAGTTGTAATTACTATATTTAAACCTTGCCCAAAGAATTGTTAACATCCATCTTTGTTGAGCAAGAATAATTAGCTTTTTTATTTCGCTTTGGTCCTTATCCTTATTTATTAAATTAATATTTGTTTTTGAGCCATCTTCAATAGAATCTTGTTTTATAAAATATAAATACGGAATTAAGGTATTACAGCTCTCCATATAAGTATCAAAAATTTCTGTATAAGAAACCTCCAAGTCACCCAAATTTCCAGTCTTAAACTTTGAGATATTTATTTCACTGCCCGTGTATAAATTTTTAGTAGTTTCTATTTGATGCTTATTTAGTTCAACTAATTTATTGGATATGAACGATAAAATACAATATAATTGTTCTTTTAAAGATAATGAAGAAATTTTTAAACGGTTAAGGTTTTCATTATTTGAAAACAAGTTTCGATAAATTGAATAATAAGAAAAGAAAATTTCACGAATATCATTATTAAGTTCTATAAATAATGGATCTTCTTCTGTTTTTAAAATGACTTCAGTTATAACTTTTTCCATAAAGTCCATATCAGCTTCTGAAAATTTTGGGCTAATTGGTTCTTTTATAAAATTCAAATGTAAAAATTTTTTCTTAAAATTCGAAGTATCTTCTAAATATAACTCAATAATATTATTTGCTGCTTCAATAATATTAAAACTTCTAAATGCAGCTTCTAAATCAATAGTAGAAGTATTACTCACCATATCTTACATACCTCCATAACAATTCAATTCATTTTAAATTATAGGTTTTTACTTTATTTTCCAGTTTATCTATGTCTTATTTAATTGCTAAACTATACATTTTTCTATGGCTATTAGGACAAAGAGCAGCGCGATTTCTAAGTATCCTCGCCACCTTCAGACAGCCAGATAAAGTGGTGACACTCTAAATATTGTGAGCCGTATTAATCTATAAATGGTGCGTTCCGCTCATAGAGTTAGCATTTACCTTTTTCAAGTAATTTTAACATAAGTAGAAATACATTCATTTCGATGATACATTTCTGCTTTAATAATATTTTTCCGTTTGGAATGTTTTTCACCTTTTTTATTTACCCTATTCGTTATTTTCTGATGCTAATAATGCTCTACTTTTTACTTCTTCTTCACCTAATATACTTATCTTTTGTTGACTTTCAGTTTCAACATTATTTAAATTTGCCTTATAAACTTTTTCTCCCTTAACTACCTTAAGAGAAAATTTATATACAGACCTATTATTTTCAAATTCGGTATATTTCTTTTCCACCATTCAACTAATCCAATATAACGATGAAATGTCTTTTTAGGCTTCTTTACCACGTACGTTTAAAACAAATGAACATCTGTTAAAGTTCCACTAAAAGTCTCAGCTAGGACAAAATTAGCATTTCCTTTTAATTTTTGAGCTCCTGTTTGTCCCATTCCTGTATAATGCAGAATTTCATTAATCCACGGATTTATATTACCATTTGTATCAGTGAACAAGGCTACTGTTCCTATTTGCCATTCTACAATTTCACTTTTTTATAATTATAATCTCAAACGTTCTTAGTAAATGACATCCCCTTATTACGGTAATTTCTAAGTTCACTATCGGAAAGAGTAAATAACTTTTTTACATCATCATTCGTTATGAATATTATTTTCTTGTGACATGAAATGAAAATTCCTCTCCCATATTTTATGCTAAAACAATATTACCAAATTTAGGAGGTAATTTTATTACAAATTGCGGATGGCACAATTATTAACTTCCTCAGTATAGATTCACCAGATCTTTTAAATACGCTTTGTCAACACATCTATGATCAGACAGTTGAACAAGCAAAAACGTCTCCATTAGAAGAAAGTACAATTCCACAATTAAGAGCTTAGTTCAAATGTATACAAGATTTAAAATCACAATTAATTCATGTAGAAAATAAAGATGGGTATCGTATTTTTGAATATAATAACCCTAGAAGCGGCGGTCGTCGTCCTGATGTTCTTTTACTACTTCCTGGTGGATTGATCATCTTAGAGTTTAAAGGCTATGATGCTATTTTGGATGCCGAAAAGCACAGATAGAAGTGAGTATTGTTTTCAAGCATTGGCAGACAAAGTGAAAAGATTTACTATTATTTATAGATCTTCGAGAAAGGAACTACTATTATAGATGTTACTTCACATTTTTGTCAGCTTTTGTATTACCTTTACATTAATCATTTTAACGTATTGGCCATTTACACATCCGGCTCGAGGACAATCACTAATTAAAGATTTTAAGCCCATTTTGGTAGGTATTTCTTTTGGTCTAACAGGTCTTATACTAAGTGGCATTTCGTTAAACTATTTGAATGGAACACTTATAAACATCCATATTGTCCCTCTTCTTTTTAGCGGACTTATCGGTGGCCCGTGGTCGATTGTTATTAGTGGCATAATCATGGCAATAGGAAGCTTAATCATCATCCCTACACAAGAAGTACTATCGATAACAAGTTTATCAAATATTAATTTATTAGTAATTTCCATTGTTCTTGCGCTTTTTGCATTAAAAAAACCAATTACTTTTCACACATTAACAGCCTATTTTTATAGCCTGACGATTGAAATCACTGTGATGTTAGTTCTTATCGTTACTTTACCAGCTATACTAAAAATAAAGATTATATTAGGGTTCGTTGCCTATGCACTTTTTACATTTTTTACAATTTTCACTGTTATTAAACGTTTACAAGCGACAAGTGAAAAAGTACAACTCACCTACCACCTTAAAGAAAAGGACTATTTAACGCAGCTCCCAAACAATTTGGCAATTCGATCCTTTGCGCAAGGTATGGTTTTAGAAACGGACCATTTTTCAGTGCTCCATTTTGACGTCGATGATATGAAAGAAATTAATATCAAGTATGGCCATCTAGCTGGTGATGGGGTTATTAAACAACTCGCCACAATCATTAATGACTATGTAGAAGCTATAAACGGTATTGCTGCACGGGTTGCAGGGGAGGAATTTTATATTATATTAAAGGATGCCCCACCAGCTATTGCTCTATATCATGCCGAGAAACTGCGACATCAAATTGCACTTCATTCTTTCAACATCAATACTGTGCAAACTACGCCATTAACGGTTTCCATCGGTATTAGCTCAAGTCCTGATAACGGTGTAGAGTTTGATGAACTTGCCATTATTGCTGCACAAGTTACAACCGATATAAAAGCTTTAGGTGGCAACAAAGTATTACACGCCAATAATATTGACTTCCGCACAGAAAACTAATATTTGGTCTAATACACGAGAATCTGCGAAAGTAACGCAGATTCTTTTTCTTTTCCCCTCCACTATTAGTCGTTGACAGATATTCACTATAACACTACATTTATATTATAATTTCAGAATTTTCAATCTAAATATAGAAATGAGGATTGCTGTATGTTAACACTTGAGAATATCCAAGCTGCTAAAATGAAAGTTGCGCCTTATATTTATGAAACACCTGTTGTTCGCTTACATGGACTCGATGAACTGTTAAATTGCAATGTTTCGATAAAAGCCGAAAATATGCAAAAAACAAACTCCTTCAAATTGCGTGGTGCTCTGAATAAACTGCTCTCGATGCCACTTGAACAATTACAACAGGGCGTTGTTGCGGCATCGTCAGGTAATCATGGTAAAGGTGTTGCCTTCGCAGCTAAACTATTAAATATTCCGGCAACAATCGTTTTACCAGATTCAGCACCAAGTATTAAAGTTGAAGGTATTCGAGCACTAGGTGCAAACGTTGTACAATGTAAGCTTGCTGAAAGACACGATATTACGGAAAAACTTAGCTTAGAACACAGCTATGCCATCATCCACCCTTATGATGATTATGACATTATGGCTGGTCAAGGAACGGTAGGATTAGAAATTTTAGAGCAATTTCCTCAAACTAGTGCAATCGTTATACCAATTGGCGGTGGTGGGCTAATTAGTGGTGTCGCGACTGCGGTAAAATCTTTAGCACCTCATATTAAAATCATCGGCGCGGAACCAGCTGTTGTATCACGCTATGCTGATAGTTTGTTAGTCGGTGAAAGATTACTTTTAAAAGAGCAAAAGTCTTTGGCAGATGCACTCTTAACTTTACAACCTGGTGAGCGAAACTTCCCCATTGTTCAAAAGCTTGTCGATGATATTGTTCGGGTAGACGAAGCTTCTATTGAAAGCGGGATGAAAACATTACTACTAGCAGGCAAGGTAATGGCTGAACCATCCTCTGCTATCGGAATCGGGGCAGCTCTTCAAGGGAATTTACCTATTACTAAAAATGATCATGTTTGCTTTCTTATTTCAGGCGGCAATATTGGGTTAAATCAATTACACAATTTATAAGGTGGTTACCATTTAAAGTACGAAGGTGAGCTATATGATTAAAATTGATACATTTATTGCAATCGAAACAAAAAGTTTCTATTCACATACGGTTGAACAACTCCAACATGAATTTACGAGTATTCAAAGTAAAAATGCGCTACAGATTATCTCAAAAAATCTAACGCAAAGTAAAGGTCATTTTTTACACGGGGCTATTATTGTAGAAATTGATGGTGTTCAAATTACGTCGTTGTTTGATTGGGATGATTGTGACTTAATATGGCCAGGGTTTTTAACAATGGTTATTGATTATTTACATGATGGTTTTGGTGAAACTGCTATATCATTGAATGATATTCAATGGACTTTAGAAAAAATTATTACGAAACCAAATCATTTAGTAGTTTTTTCTTCAAAGCATGGTATGGGAAAAATCATTAAAGGTGTTTGCAACGAAAATGACTTTCTTCAAGCAGTCTTGCTCAGTGCACATCAATACCTGTCGTTAAGACAACAAGATACGCGAACACAAACTTTAAATGGCATGGCCGAAAAATACAATTATCTTAAGTGCCAGGCACTCAAACAATTTTGAAAACTTTATTACTATCAAAGTAAAGATCCACTGAAACTACTAAGGGAACGCACGTAACGTAAGCCGCAACCAACCACGTGTTGGGAGGTTTGCGATTTACAACGTTCCCGCGGAAAGTGAAGTGGATCTTTACAATATAGAAGGCTCAGTGCCAGGCACTCAAACAATTTAAATAAAAAATAAGGCTAGCTCATAGCTAACCCCACTCTCTTTTTTAGGTAACTTAATAAAGAGCATCCGCAATGCAAACTGTGGATGCTCTTTCGCCTTTAAGCTGTATCAAAACTTACTAAAAAGAATAATTTCTTTGCGACCAAACGAATGGCTGTTACAAATGAAGTACCCTGTATAAGAAAGCAACAAACTGCGCACGTGTTACAGGTTCATTCGGTCTAAAACTGCCATTATCCCCTAACGCAACCCCATAATTTTCGAGAATGGCAATGTAATCATGAGCCCAATGTGTTGTAGGAACATCTTCGAAATGACTTGTCCCTTCTGAAGTCAATCCAAAGGCCAACACTATTATTTTCGCCAATTGCGCTCGTGTTAATGATTCGCTTGGATGGAAGAATCCATTGGACCCGTCTATAATCCCTGCCTGCTGCAACTTCATAATGCCCTCATAGTATGGATGATTTGCTGCAATATCATTAAATGGTGTTATCTCGCGACTTGGTACTAACTCAAAAGCACGAGCGATAATAATTGCAACATGCTGACGTTGAATTGAATCATTTGGACGGAATGTTCCGTCTGGGTAGCCATTGATTATTCCACGCATTGCTATATCCTCAATCATTTCTTTTGCCCAGTTTGTAGAAATATCACTGAATGTTATTGTTGGTGTTGGATTTTCGGGTACTTCAGGTTCTGTAGGCTTTTCTGGCTCTACTGGAATCTCTGGTGTTGGTGTTGGTTTAGGATTTGGTTTTGTTTCCGGCGTTGGAATATAACCACCACCTCCACCTGATGAACTATTTTCTATCCACTTCGCATATAGCGTTGTATTCCCTACTACCGTATCTTTTGTAAAATCCCACGAATTAACAAGAGTAACCTCTTTATACCAACCACCAAATGTATAACCTAGTTTTGTCGGTACAGTTGGTTCTGTTATTTTTCCGTTGTATGATACATTTTGAGGCGTGACACCACTGCCTCCATTTGATTCAAATGATAATGTATAACGATTAACTTTCCACAAGGCATACAGTGTGACATTGGAGGCGTTAATAGTAAACTTGTTATTTGCCACATAGGTTATCCCACTGCCATCTGCTTTTGTATTCCAACCATTAAACGTAAATCCAGTCCTTACTAGATTGCCAGTATTATCAGCTACTGTAACGCTATGTCCATTTTCATAAGTTTGACTATTGACTGGTGCTTGTCCTCCAGTTGCTCCGTTTCCGTCGTATTTTACTGTATATTTAATCGGAGCTGTTTTATTGATACTGAATGTTACGGTAATTGAGTTACCAGCGTCATCCGTAACTACGAGCACATAGGAGCCTTCCGCGTCCACAGACATCCCACTCACAAACGATTGCCCATTTAGTGTTGCAGTACCTTCGTTAAATGTAATGGTTTTTGAGGAATTGTAACTTCCTCCTTCCGCTACACCGCTGACAATTGGGGCGGTCTTATCGATAGAAAATGCAATGGTTGTAGTATTACCAGCGCTATCCGTAACAACAAGTACATAGGAGCCTTCCGTGTCTACAGACGAGCCGCTTGTAAAGAAAGTTCCGTTCAATTTTGCTATACCTTCATTAAACGTTATTGTCTGGTTAACATTGTAGCTCGCTCCGTTTGTTACACCATTGACAACAGGGGCGATCGTATCCACAGTGATACTGTTTTGAGCTAACCCTACATTGCCCGCACGATCAATTAAACGTACATACACCGTTTTATTTCCATCTCCTGCTGGTAATGTATAGCTTTTAGTTGGACTAAAGGCTTCGACACCCGACCAAGAACTATTGTTACTAGAAAACTGTACTCCTACTACATCTGTCACACCACTGTCTAAGGATAAATTAAGCGTTACAACACGATTCGTTGTATACGGATTCCCATTATTGATATCAACAGAGCCTGTTGGTGCTACCGTATCCAGTGTTATAACTCTTTGATATTCTGGAGAGTCATTTCCCGCTCCATCAACAAGCTTAAAGGACAATATTTTTTCTCCGTTAACAGTTCCTATAGCAAGCATAAAGTTTGGTACGTAAGGCATTTGTGTAAATGGATTTCCATTAACCGAATAACGGATATGCGTAATATCATTTACACCCACATTTGGCGTTATTGAAACGGATACACCTGTACTATTCGTATATTGGTTACCTTGATTTACAATTACCGTCCCTGTCGGAGGGGTCTTATCAATTTGGAATTGGATGTTTTTTGATTGGCTACCTGCTGAAACTGTTAATGTATATGAACCTTCAGCAGTAATCTGTGTCCCACTTGTAAATGGACTTCCATTCAAAGTTGCTGTGCCAATGTTGAACTGTGGCGTTACACTCGTGCTGTATAGGCCACCATTTTGAACTCCTGTTACCTGAATTTCGACATTTTCGGAGTATGTAATAATTAAATATGGACCCAGACTACCGCCCTGCATATTTGATTCCGTCATTTTTATATAATGGTCCATAGATAGTATTCCGTTTTGAGCAGCTTCTTGAGCAGTCATTCCTGAAAGAATAAAGGTTGCTCTAGAATTAACTTTCGTGGACTCCTCTGATATATAGCTAGTAAAATCAAATGGCGCTAGCGTAGGTTTAAGCATCGTGACATCATTGGCTAGAATTCTTGTTTGGGTAGATCCTGAAGTAGGAGCTGGTGGTGATGTTATCCCAGTATCTTGAATCCAGTTATGATTAGTACTTGTAGAAACTTTTAATGAAAAATTAGTAGTTGCTTGGAGAGTACCACCTGTTACAGGAATATAAAGATTTGCACTTTCAACCTTATACCCTACAGGAATGGGTGGTAACTGAAACTTAAGCAATACTTGAACCTCCAAAGGCGTACCATATGTTCCCTGAAAGCCTACATCAAGATATCCCAGGTTCCCATCCTCATAAGTAAATCCAGCATCAATACCTTCGTATACCATTGTCGTGTCCTCAGTTGCATAAATTGGTACCAAACTGTTATTGGCAAATGCTACATCTTGATTACTAAAAATAAAGATTATGCCCAAACTAACTACCAAAGGCAATAAATTAACAATCGAAGCTATTTTCTTTCTCATCATACAAACTCCCTTTCTATTAAATTTTCTAAAATCACTACGGTAATAATTTAAATTGAATTCCAATTTATTTCCTCAATCGCTTTTTTCTCCTTGTTTAATCCTTTATTCTCATGGCATACACATTATTCAAATGACATAAAATCTCCCTCAATATTTTACTATTTAAAATATCTTTTTAATTATAAAAGGGAGTCTCTATTTAAAATACTGACAAATGTTAATATTTCACTATTAACATTTGTCTTTTGGGGTGCCAGTCACTCAAACAATTCTCAAACAATTTACATAAAAAATGGGGCTAGCTCATCGCTAACCCCATTAAAACCGCTTCATATCTACTAATACAAAGCTCCTATTATTTTACCCAGCCTAAAATCATTTCTCGTAATAATTTACTCGCTGTGTTGGCTGTCATTTCTGATGTATCATAAATTGGTGCAACTTCAACTAAGTCAAAGCCTACAACGTTCACGCCACTTGCAGCAATTGCATGAATTGAAGCTAGTAACTCTTTAGATGTAATACCTCCACAATCTACTGTACCAGTACCAGGCGCATGCGCTGGATCTAGTACGTCGATATCAATTGTAACGTATACATTACGTCCCGCTAATGTTGGTAGCACTTCTTTTAACGGCTCTAGTACTTCAAATTTTGAAATGTGCATGCCGTTTTCCTTCGCCCACTCAAATTCTTCCTTCATACCTGAACGAATACCAAATGAATAGACATTTTTTGGTCCAATATGCTCTGCAATTTTACGAATTGGAGTTGAATGTGAAAGTGGCTCCCCTTCATATTCAACACGTAAATCTGTATGCGCATCAAAATGAATGATTGCTAAGTCGTCGTATTTTGCAGAAACTGCCTTCATAACAGGCCAAGATACTAAATGCTCGCCGCCCATGCCGACAGGAATTTTACCGTCTTCTAAAAGCTTCACAATGAATTTCTCAATTTCATCTAAAGAACGTTGTGCATTACCAAACGGTAACGGAATATCCCCTGCATCGAAATACTTCACTTCTTCTAACTCGCGATCTAAATATGGACTATACTCTTCTAGTCCAATTGATACTTCACGAATACGTTGAGGGCCAAAACGTGAACCTGGGCGATAACTAACTGTCCAGTCCATCGGCATGCCGTAAATAACTGCTTGAGCATCCTCATATGTAGGATGACTTTTTATAAAAACATTCCCTGAATAAGCTTCATCAAATCTCATATTTTGCCTCCATTAATATCTGAACTTCCTATGAAATTCAGTTTTTATATTTGTTACTTATTGAGGACTTACAGGTTTGTAATGAAACCTCATTTACTCAATCCTCGTATACATTATTGGAACGACTAGCAAATTTCAATTAAAATCTACAAAGTGCAATACTTTTGTCGAAAGCTA
The DNA here is from genome assembly GCF_044754025.1 of Lysinibacillus sp. NPDC093197. Lineage (NCBI taxonomy): Bacteria > Bacillati > Bacillota > Bacilli > Caryophanales > Bacillaceae > Lysinibacillus > Lysinibacillus sp. NPDC093197. Next base: position 211,190 of record NZ_JBIVOH010000003.1, read on the forward strand.
GCGTTTCATATCAGTACAAAAAAAGTATAGATGTTTTTGAATAAAGTGCAATAGTTTTTGCTTAGAATTCCGATTAAAGAAGAATATTCAGACACATACTAAACTCAAGTTGTTAGAAAACGAGGTGAAGTCGGATGAAAAGAAAAATCTATCAACGTAAGCAAAAGCGTGTGAAGCGTTCACGCAAAGCGCTTACACTTTTTGTCGCCTTTGCATCTGCAATAGTAGTAGCATTTATTGCACTACGCGTCTATGTTCAAGTGGCTGGTGCACCGCCATTAACTGTACCGAAAGCCTCTATTTTCTTAGATGAAAACGAGAACCAAATTGGAGACCACTTTACGAATGAACGTCGCTATTGGGTTGGTCTTGATGAAATATCACCCTATTTAGTAAAAGCAGCAGTGGCCGTTGAAGATAAAGACTTTTACAAACATAGCGGTTTTGACTTTTCTCGTATTGCTGGTGCCGTATTAGTTGATATTAAAGCCGGAAGTAAAGTTCAAGGGGCAAGTACTATCACCCAACAATATGCTCGAAATTTATATTTATCTCATGAAAAATCATGGACTCGAAAAGCAAATGAGGCGTTGTATGCTTATAGATTAGAAGTTTTTTATAACAAGGACGAAATATTAGAAGGTTATTTAAACACTGTATATTATGGACACGGAATGTACGGAATCGAAGCGGCTAGTCGTTATTATTACGGGAAATCTGCAAAAGACTTGACGCTAGCAGAGGCTGCTATGCTTGCAGGCGTACCTAAAGGTCCAAGTATATATTCGCCAATCGCCAATATTGAAAAAGCTACTAATCGCCAGCACGTAATCTTGAAACTGATGGCAGACCAAGGAGCAATAACGCAAGACGAAAAAACACGTGCTGAGGAAGAGCAGCTTGTCTTAAAGAATGATATGTGGGTTGCTTCCAAATCTGTTGCACCTTATTTCCTAGATGTTGCTTGGCAGGAAGCAAGTGAAATTTTAAAAGCAAAAAATCTAGACATTAGCGAAGGTGGTTGGACTATTCAAACAACACTTAACCTCGGCCACCAAAAAGCTGCGGAAGAAGCAGTAGCTAAAAATATGCCCGCTAATGATCTGCAAACAGGATTTGTTAGTATGCAATCTAAAACAGGCGCCGTCACAGCACTTGTTGGCGGTAAGGATTATGCCACTAGCTCCTTTAACCGCGTAACACAAGCAAAACGTCAACCGGGATCAACCATTAAGCCGGTTTTATATGCAGCAGCATTAGAAAATGGCTATACGCCTTTAACGTTTTTAGATGTAGGACAAACAACGTTTACTTATGATAATGGACGTGGGACCTACTCCCCTAAAAACGTAAACGGTCAATTTGCCGACCATGATATGTCGTTGGCACAAGCCATTGCGATTTCCGATAATATTTATGCAGTTAAAACATTAGAAGATATCGGATTTAAAGCATTTCATAATATGGCGGACCGCTTTGGAGTAACGATTGGTACGAAGGACAATTTATCGCTTGCTCTTGGAACAATGGAAACGACACTGTACGAAATGACAAATGCGTATAATATTTTAGCGTCAGAAGGTCAAGAAACAGCTCCAACAACTATTATCTCCATTAAAAATGCCAATGGAGACATTATTTACGATAATAAGAACGTCGAAAAACAGGATGAAACGGTGATTTCAAAAGAAAATTCCTATATTCTAACAGAAATGATGACTGGTATTTTCGATCCTGTATTTAGTGATTACTCTCCTGCTACAGGGATTGGCATTCGTTCACGCATGACTCATACGTATGCTGCAAAGTCTGGCTCGACAAATAGTGATCAGTGGCTTATCGGATTTACACCAAACTTAACGGCTGGTGTTTGGAACGGCTACGATCAAGGTAAAAACCTTTCTACGAAAGAAGATACAGCTGCTACAAAGCAAATATGGATTGACTTTATGGAAAGCGTAAATAAAGGTACTAAAAACGAGGACTTCATAAAACCAAAAGGTGTGAAAGGCGTGGTCATAGATATTGAAACAGGAAAGCTCGCTACAGATGCGTGCCCTAAACAACGTCTCGTTTATTTAGATACCAAAGATGTACCAACTGAAAAATGTACTAACTTTGATATTCTGGATAGCAATACGTGGGGAGAATTTTGGAATATGATTCCGTTCTTCAAAAATAAACAATAATGCGCAACCTTTTTCTCGAATAATCGTTTTATTTTATTGAAAAGCTCTCGACAAAGTTATAGACATAAAGCGAAAAAAGAAAAGCTTTCTCTTCCCCGGAGACGTGTCCGTGGGAACAGAAAGCTTTTCTTATTTTTTGGCCCGGGAAAGGATGAGAATCATGGGGCATTTGGCTTGGGTTTGGGTTGTCAAATGTCGCATAGCCCTCATCACATTCTTGGAACCAAGTGTCCTAGCTTACTAAAATGTAAGCTCTGAATCAAGTGTACTTTTTTTCATATCTACTTTCAACCTAATATCGAAAGCGATTGCAAAATGTCACAGATTGTTCAATCATTGATAGTCTTTTATACAAATAAGTCTTGACGTAATTGATTGTCACTGCGCTCCCAAAGTTCCGGATTTAGCTCCGCTAAGAAAGAAGCTAACACTTTTTTAGAGGCTTCATCCATATGATCAACAATAATTTGTCGTTTCATCGACTTATCCATCTTATTCACGTGGTCAGCTAAAATTTTATAACCACGACGTTTTTCACGATTTACTACCATTTCACATGCAGTTACACCTGCATAGTAAGGGCCGTCTGCTTTATGATCAATTGTTACCCATATTAACCAGTAAGGTTTTCCACCCTCTGAATCAGCACGATTTGTCGTAAATTTGATGCCTCGTTCTATATCGCTACGTGCATGCATCGCACCTACTTCAACTGAAGCCTTACCTTCTTCTATATCAATAATGACCGGTGATACGTTTTCTAACGAAAGCGAACCAATACCATATCCTTTATGGCCATCTGTCGGGTCATTTTTTATAATCGTAAAGCCCATTTTTTGTTTCGGTTTCTCTTCATTTGCCATACTTTAATTCCCTCCATTCTGCTATTATAAAGTAAAGCATATTCTTGCGCTTTTGTGCATAAGTAAGAAGTTTATTATTTCTTATAAACTAACTATACAACATAATTCAAAAAGGAGGCACTATTATGCCATACGTAACAGTAAAAATGATTGAAGGTCGTACAGAAGAACAAAAACGCGCACTAGTAAAAGAAGTAACAGAAGCCGTTTCACGCACAGTAAACGCACCAGTTGAAAACGTAACAGTTTTTATCGAAGAAATGTCTAAAAACCATTACGGCGTTGCAGGCGTCCGCTTCAGCGATAAATAATACCCCGGGTAGAGCAACATACCGCTCTACCCTTTTTTTTAGTATATATAAATTTACCGTGTCTAATATCAGGGATTTATCGGCGATTTACTTAGGTTTACCAGCGATTCCTCGTGTTCTTTCGGCGATTAACATTAATTTATCGGCGATTTCATGGAGTCTATCGGCGATTCTTAAATACTAAAGGAAGTGATCCTACAAAATATGAAAATAATCAAAATGACACTACTCATTTGTATGCTGATTATCGGTTTATTACTTATTTTTATCAATCCTATCCAGAATTCAGTTATCGCTCATTTAAGTAAACAGCTAAATACGACTGATTACAGTGCAGAAGAGTTGCAAATGAACAATAATGCAAGTGCAAATTTTGAATTCGAAGATGTCCAATCTTTGTCCATCGCAGAAGTTTTAAAAGCACAGACACAGATCGATCATTTACCTGTCATCGGAAGTATTGCCATACCTAATGTAGACATGCACCTTCCTATTATCAAAGGAGTCGGCAATGCTTCTCTTGCAGTCGGAGCAGGTACCATGAAGTCTAATCAAACATTAGGACAAGGCAATTACGCCTTAGCTGGTCATTATTTTGAAGAAAAAAATATATTATTCAGTCCATTATATAAAGCAAACATTGGTGATGTAATTTACATAACGGATTTGGAAAATATTTATGAGTACAAATTAACAATAAAAAAAGTGATTGCAGCAACAGATGTGTATGTCATTGATGATATCCCAAATCAAACTGTTTTGACCCTTATTACATGTGCGGATAATGGCACAAAACGCCTTGCTATCCAAGCAGATTTTGTGGAGCAATATCCATTGAATAATGCTCCTGCAAAACTATCGGAAGCTTTTTAGTATAGAAATACCCCCAAGACTTCATTGTCTTGGGGGTTATTATTGTACATTATTTCATTTCTGCATTACGACGACGCAAGAAGAACAATGCACCTAAAACAAGCATGACACCTGTTAGAGTAAGTGCTGTTTGATTTGCTCCATCTGTTTGTGGCAGTTTACCTTGTGCTTTTAATTGAGCTTCCAAACGTCTCGCATCTTCCTTGATTTTATTAATATCAAGTGTTTTTGCAACATTCGCCTGATCCTCTTTTGATAAATTATTATATTTATCAAGGAAATCCTTATACGCACCTAGTGTGTCTTTATTTGCAGTAGAAGGATTGTATGGCGGTAAGTTTTTACCTTGATCAATAACATCTTGGACAGATGGTTTAGACGTTTCTGGTTTTCCAGGTGTCGTTGGATTTTTTGAATCTGTTGACGGATTTTCTGGATTACCTGGGTCAACTGGATTTGTTGACGGATTATCTGGATCCACTGGTTTCTCTGGATCTGGTGTTGGCTTGTTTGGATCCACTGGTTTCTCTGGATCTGGTGTCGGCTTGTTTGGATCCACTGGCTTCTCTGGATCTGGTGTTGGCTTGTTTGGATCCACTGGCTTCTCTGGATCTGGTGTTGGCTTGTTTGGATCTACTGGTTTCTCTGGATCAGGTGTCGAGCCACCACCTCCGCCGCCACCACCGCCACCTGGTAATGTCGGTTTTACAAGTGCAGAACATGTATCTTTAACTGTGAATGAGCCAATTAAACGACTGCCTTCATATACATTGTACGTTCCTTGTTGAATTGCCTTGTTTGGTAAAACAATTGTTCCTGCAATGCTAGTAGTTAAATTTTCATTGTTCGCTGCATCCTTAATGACATTACCATTAGCATCTTTTACTGTTATTTCTGCATTTGCAAGAGGTGTGCCAAATGCAGTTTGTACAGTCAATGTAAATGAAGGACATGTAGGTGCTGCTAAAATTTCCGCGTTACAAGAAATTGAATATTGAACTGTAATTTGTCCAATATATAGGTCCCCTTGATATACATCATACTTACCTGATGGAATATTTGTAGATGGTATTGTAATTTGACCTAATGCGTTTGTTGTTTTATTGGCAGCAATAGTTGCACCATTTTTATCTTTAATAATGATGTTGCTTACATTAGGACGTACATTTCCATTTTCATCTTTTACAGTTAAAGTAAATTCTGGACAAGAAGGTGCTGGTTGCACTGTCGCTTCACAATCTATATTCGATTGGAAACTGCCAATTTCTTTGCCATCTACTACTACTGTATAAATCCCCGGATCTAAATCTTTTAACTCTAGAACGCCGTTAGTTGTAGTTTTAGTAGCAACATTATTATCACCAGCATCTTTAACTGTTACAGAAGTACCATCAGCAACTAAGTTACCGTCAACATCCTTTACAGTTAGTTTAAACGATTCGCATTTTGGTGCTTGTGTTAGAGAAGTCTCACAATTACCTTTATATGAAATATCAACTTTACTCAAGAATTGATTACCTTCATATAAATAGTATTCGCCTGCTTTAACTCCATTTGCTACTTGAATTGATGGTACAGTAAATTTCCCATCTTTATCTGTTGTTACTGTTGTGATTTCGTTACCTACTGAATCTTTCAATGTGACCGTAACACCTGGACGAGGTACGTCAACACCTGCTTTGTTTTCATTCAATGTAATTGTAAATATTGGACATGCCGGTAATGGTGCAATTTCATCTTTACAGCCATCTGTATATTTTACAGTCACATTTCCTAGCCAAATATCATTTGAATCGTAAACATCGTATTGACCCGCCAATACAGTGTTCGGAACTTTGACAACTCCATCAATAGTTGGACCTGTATGTTTAACAGTACCATTTGCATCTTTAAATGTTACATTTTGGTCAGCTATTAAAGCACCATCAATATCTTTAATAGTTAATTCAAATTCCGCACAGGCATTCGCTGGTGGAGCAACATCTTCAACGTTAATAATTGTATAAGGTTTGTTTGTTACCTCGAAGTTGTTCGTATCATTGAACCTAACATCAACTTTTGCTACTGCTTTATAGCCTGTAGGAGTTTTTTCTTCCAATTTATAAATACCATAGCGTAAATTTTCGAATGAAAGCTCACCATCAACTGTCGTACCTTCTGCTAAGACAATTGATCCATCACGGTTATATAACTTAAATTCAACGCCATTAAGTGTTGTTGTCACACCTGTATTAGGGTTAACACCTTGCTTCTTAATTTTAAATGTACCTTTTTTGCCTGAAGCATTTGTATCAGATGTGCTGTATTTAAATAACTTATTATCTCCGCCCGAGGACGATGTACCCGCTGAAGTTGCACCTGCATAGTTTATGGATGCTTCATTTGAAACTTGTTCGCCCGCATTAGGATCACCCATAAAATATGTTTTGTATTTAATGATGTAACCCTTGCCTTCTACATTTCCTAAATCTAATGTAAATGAACCATCGGCTTGTATTTTAATATCATTAGGGCTAATTTCAACGGCTAGCCCAACATTTTGCGTGTTCCCTGCTGCATCTAATTTAATTTCTTGCTTTGTAAATGTGTTTGTTAATAGCTTTTGGTTAGCTGAAGGCTTATCCGTTAACGTAATGTTACCTAGCTTTGAGTTAGACTCATTAATTTTCACTGTCCATTCAATCGTATCTGATGCAGGTTGAGGATTAGCAGACTTTTCAATTAACTTGTTCGCATTATTTGTAATTGTTGCCTCTGCATCATACGAATAGCTACCATTATCAGGTGTATCTAAAACAGCATGATTCGTATATTTTTGAGAATTCGTACTACCATTCCCGTAAACGTCATCTGAATCTTTTGATTTGTATTCTATTAAATACGCTTCGTTATTCTCTGCTCCAGTTAATCCTGTAAATGTTAGTTTATAGCTTGTAACATTTCCTTTAGCATCCTGTGTAACAGGGACTGCATTCCATTTAGCAGGATCTAATGAACCGTCTTTTTTTCCTCGTTCATCATTCACACCTAATTTTAATTTGCTTACAGTCATAACTTGTTTTAATGTTTGCCCTTCTGGAATAACAATATGATGTCCTGTACCTAATGTATCAATTAGTACTGCACCCTCGATGTTTTGCTTATTGATGTTTACACCAATTTTCCAAGAAAACTCTTGTTTGTCGTTATCCACTATTGCATTGTCTTTATAGCCATTTTTACTTGTTGGTGACGTTGCAGATGGTTTATAGGTAGCGCTTTTTTGCGCTTCATTATTTGTACTTGTTTGTCCATCCCATGTAGCGTCTGCAACGTTGTCATAACTAAGTGCCACGCCACCGTTTGACTCAATATCAAACTTCGTTTTGTATTCAATCGTTACATTTCCTGATGGGATAGATGCGAATGTCATAGTAAATGCTTCATCGTCTACTTGCCCACCACTATTAATTGTTGGAGCGGTACTACCTTTTACTTCGAATACTTTGCTTGTACCATCCCACGACATTAATTTATGCTTTAACGTTTTACCGTTCGCATTTTTCGTTGAAATAGTATCTGCAATCACAAAGTTTGTTAAAGGTTTTTCCGCGTTAATTGTCAGTTTCCACGTAATCGTTTTGTTGACATAATCAATTGCACCACTTTCTTTTTTAAAGATATTCGATGCAATATTGACAGTTGCTGATTTTGAGCTATTATCGTCTAAACGCGTTACAGTGTTTTGGATATTCCCTGCGTTCGCATCTGTCACGAATTCTTGATCAAACTTCGTATTGTACTTAATCAAATAAGCTGCTCGAGGATTCAAGGCAACGTCATTTGAAAAATCAATTGTAAATCCTTGTGCCGTATCATTACTTAAAGTGTAATTTGTACCTTTTGTTAACAATGTTTCTGAAGCGGCTGTTTGACCGTTGTCATTTAATGTTACACGGTACACTTGGAAATTAGCATCATATTGTATATTGTGCTTTGCACCTTTGCTATTTGCTGGAATTGAATCCGTTAAAGATTGGGCGTTCTTTTTGCTAAGATCTTCTCCTAACCAGTTATACTTAATTTCCCAAGATGCTTCGTATTTATCATTAGACGTAATCGTTTTTAGTAAAGCTGGTCCATAAGTGATATTCGTTTGTCCTGGGCTCGTTTTAGAAACGCCATTGTTTGTAAATTCAGCCGTATTTCTATACGTCATATTTGAGCTTGTTGGATCTTCTGTTACTTTCGTTTTATACGTTAGCTTATATGCAAAATCTCCAGCATCTAAAGCGACAGGAAACGCTATTGAAGCACTGTTATAAGTTACAGGCGTTCCAGGGTTATTTTTATCAATACCATTTAATCCAATTGGATATTTCTCCACTAGCAAGCTTCCTGCCTTAAATGCATGGTTTGCATCTGGCGTATCCGCTACTGTAGCACCTGAAACGATTGTTTTCCCTTCTGTGTTTACCCAGACTGTCCAATCCATTTCAGCGCCATCCGCTGCACGTGTAATTGCACCAGCAGTTTTAGTAATTGGATCACCACTACCTTTAGGTTTAAATTTAAATGGTAATGTAATATTTGCTTCTCCTAAAACAGGCATCTCTAATACTTGATCAAGTGTTGACTCGTCTTGGAAATTGCCAAACTGGGCCATGAAGTTGAAGTCAATATCTCCATCAACCCCATCTTGTATCTCACTTTCTAAAGTTACGATAATTTTACCAGCAGCATAGCTATAAGAATAAGTAGCATAATCCGTTGATTTCGATCCAGAAAAAGAGTTATCTACTTGTTCAATCATATATTGTGGTAAGTTAAACTCAAATGTAGAGCCTACACCATAATCTTGCGTAGGTTTGACTTCAAATACATAATTTAAATATACTTTGTCCCCTTTTTTAGGTGCAGTGTCAGCTGGAATTGCTGATGCTTCAGTTATAACATCGCCAGATGGACCAGTTAGACGAATGCCTGCTAATGTTGCGACTACATCACCTTGCATATCGCCCGCAGTTAATGCTAATGGCGCCACGTTCAATGCTTCTTCGTCAGGTGTATTTTCCTCAGGCTTCTCGCCACTTGGCTTTTCTTCACCTTCAGTCACATCATCTTTTTCTGTTTCATCTGGAAGTATTTCAGTTGAGTCACTACCAGAATCTGCTCCACCAGCTTCCCCCGTTTCCCCTGGTATTGTCACTGTTGAATCTGGGTCGCCCGTGCCCGTCGTATCAGAAGTAGTTCCATCATTTCCGGATTCCACTGATGGAGGTAAAGAAGAATCTCCTTCTTCCGCAAATACGGATATCGGTGAAAGTACGGTTTGGAACACAAGCAATAATGTAATGATTGCTAAATTTAATTTTTTCATGTTTCTCTCCTTTTCTAAGTTCAGAGAGATTCCTATAGGCGTTTGCTGACGACTTTGCATGCTTTCTCAACCTCGAAAGCTTCACTTCAAACATTCGGTTTGCCCCTCTTCCCCTTAAATAACTCGTCGTCGTTACGAATACATTTAAAACCGTCTTACACGCGGTCAATTCTCATGCTGCCTAGTCATTGTGTTTGTAAACAGTTGTATGTATCCTAAGCTGATGTGACGCCTTTACAAATATAATGGCCTCACCCCCTTTTAGGTTTTACTTCATTATAAAAAACAAATCTAAACAAATTCTAAACATTACCATATTTTTTCATTATCTTTTCCTAGATATATCACCAACGCTTCAAACTAATAAGAAATTGTACATAATAAAAAACACTAAACTATCACTATATTCAAGTGAGTTTAGTGCTTTTATATTATATATATACAATTTGGTTTTGTATATTCTTAAAATAGATATAATTCCTCAGTTTTTCTTTTATTGCATTTGTAATAACTTTAAAATCTGTTGTTTAACCCCCACTTTTGTACTATCATCCTCTAAAATATCGAGTGGGAAATATACTTTATGATCTCGTTTCATTCGACCAGAAATGGAGTCGACAATAATAGATTCCCTTGATAGTTCACGTAATTCCCCGTTTTTCATCTCTAAAAAAATAGGAACACGTACTTCTTCCTCCCCTGGGCGATAAAAATCGTATGGAAGATCTGCCGTTGTATCATGCACAAGGTAATATTCTGGATTTATGTCTGCTTGTTTAAATAACTCTTGTAGCTTTTGATATTTCTCTAGTTCCACGCCTGGATCTAAATCGATGTACTGGAATAGCTTACGATTGACAAAGCGGCGACTTAAATCACTTAATATCGCGTCTTCTTCTTGCATCCATAGTTGAAAATATGTAAAAAGAATACTTTCATCAAGAGCAAGATAATCTTCCAACGTAATCGAGTTTTGGAAAAATGCTAAAAAATGTGTAGGCTCATGTTTAAACTTATAGCCTGCTTTGCTTAATTGCTTCGCTCGTTTTAGTATATTATTTAAAATAACCTCTGCACTACGAGATACAGGATGGAAATATATTTGTAAGTACATTTGATAGCGGCTCATAATATAATCCTCAACCGCATGCATACCTGTTGCTTTAATGACTACTTGATTTTTACGTGGGCGCATTACTCGCAATATGCGCTCCATATCAAAATGCCCATAGCTTACACCTGTAAAATAAGCATCACGCTGTAAGTAATCCATACGATCAGCGTCTATTTGGCTTGATATTAGGCTTATGACTTGCTTATTCGGATACGTTTTTTCAATCACTTGTGATACTTTTTCAGGAAAATCTGGTGCTACTTTTTTTAGCACTGCATGTACTTCTGTATCGCCAAGTAAAATTTGCCTCGTATAAAATTCATGATCTAACTCAAATACATTTTCAAATGCATGTGAAAATGGGCCATGCCCTAGATCATGTAATAGGGCTGCACAAAGCACTAGTAGCCGCTCGTCCTCATCCCAATCCGGACGACCTACAAAAATATCATCGACAATACGACGCACTATTTCATAAACACCAAGTGAATGACTAAAGCGGCTATGCTCTGCCCCGTGGAATACTAAAAACGTAGTGCCAAGTTGGCGAATTCTACGCAAACGTTGAAATTCTTTTGTCCCTACTAAATCCCAAATAACCTGATCACGGACATGTACATAACGATGTACTGGATCTTTAAATACTTTTTCCTCTTGTAATTTTGCCTTTGCATAATGTGTCAATTGTACAGCACCTCCATTTCATCTTTCTTCTATTATATGCAAACAATATAGAACTAGCATAGGGATTGCACTGTAACTACAGAGACTATTAACCTAATTGAACGCAATTTTTACTTTAAATAGGTTACTATCGCTCTAAAACAAAAACTACCTTCAGCTATGTGAAGATAGTTTTTTATTACCTATTTTTTAATTTAGCTAAAACTTTTTCCATTAGTTCTTCTTCTGTTAATGCAGCTACAGGGCGACTATTTACAAATGTAAATGTTTTTTTTCGTCCCGGGCCACAATAAGAGTGACATCCAATTTCGATGGTTGCATCAGGATCGATTTCCTTTAATTTTGGAATTAACGTTTTTAAGTTAACGGCCTGACATTCATCGCAAACTTTAAATTCGTTTGCCATTTTGTCAACAACCCTTTCTATATAGTATTTTGTTAAATAACATTTTCTAATGTCCGCATAACCTTCACATATTTAAGTATGCAGCATACGCACAATCCTACATCCGGTATTGTATCGCATTTTTCCCCTTGTATTCAAGCATAATTCCTTCCACTTGGATGAATAAAAGGTTAAAAGATTGGTCATGCTAGACATAAATAAGGAAGTTCCAAATAAAGGTGGGAGGATTATATGATGAGTAAAGTAAGACAAGATGCTTGGTTAGAAGAAAACGATGAATTGCTAGCAGAGGCAGTAATTCGTCACGTAACAGAAGGTAGCACACAGTTAAATGCCTTTGAAGAAGCTGGTGATGCGTTAAATCGTACTGCTGCAGCATGTGGTTTTCGCTGGAATGCAGTTGTTCGTAAAACTTATGAAGAGCAATTAGCAGAAGCGAAAAAAGAAAGAAAAGAGAGAATGCGAGTGTTGGGTGCACCAGCAAGACGTCGTTCCACAAATATGTTTACAATTAATAATAGTGATACAGATAGCAAGTCAATTCCACTATCTGCACTATCTCTTGATATTGTCATAGCATATTTACTACGTTTACAACATTCTGGTGAAATAGGTAATGAGTCTTCAAAATGGAGACAACTTGTACACGTAACCTCTGAGAAAAATAAAAAACTAGAGAAAACAATTGCTCAGCTAGAAGAGGAAAATCGAGCGATTCGCAAAGATTATGAGCAGTTTGTACAAATTATGAACCGTGCTAGACGCCTTGTAACGCTAGATGAAGAGGAAGAACGTATTGCGCCTGTTTTCAAAATGGAGAAAAACGGTAATCTAGTTGTTAGCGGTCCAACATATCAAAAAGAAAATGGCGATGTGCTTAGTTAGCACAATCGCCTTTTTTTTTTTCAGGATTTGCTACTATTATTTCAATTCAAGCATTTTAGCATTTCGTTCGAACACACGCTGTAAATAAAATGCATATAGTTGTAATTCTTCATCATGAAAAGGCTCCATACGAACTTCATCGGCAAATGTCTGGACAATTTGTTGTAGACGAATCACAACGTCTTCTACCGTTAATGAGGCATCGACCAGTTCACTTAATGAAGCCATTACATCCGGTATAATTTGGGGATACGTAAATTTCGTTGCTTCTCCTCGTAAACTCTCAGTGTAAAAATCACGAATTAGTGCAGCACGTTCTGCACCGCTTCCCTCAATACATAAATAAATTTGCACTGCAACACCTTGACGTAGTCGTCTTTGTGAAATGCCGGCAAACTTCTTACCTTCAATACTTAAATCATAGGACCCTGGGCAATAAGAACCTACAATTTCATAGGCTTCAATTTTATCGGCAGCTTCTGGTAGTAATGCTTTGATTAGCGCTACCATTACATCATAGCCGTCATTAATACCAATTGCCGTTGCTTGTTCAGATAAAATAAGTGAAATATTTAGTATGCCTTCATCCAGCACAACGGCTAGCCCGCCTGAGTTGCGTACGATTGGGTGATAGCCTCGTTCCTCAAGCAACTCCATTCCTTGCTGTACAAATGGTAAACGATGATCTTGAATCCCGAGCACCACAGAGGCATTATGTACCCAAGTTCGTATAGTCGGGGGCGATACAAGCTGTCCTACTAATTGACACAGCGTATCATCGGTTGCAAATGATTCAAGTGGTGTGCTGTTTTTCAAGCTAATAGATTGATCATATAAACGCCAAATCGGCTGTAGTAAATTACTGTTCATTTTTTTTGAAACTCCTCTATTTACATCTCTTCTCTTTAGCATACATCATCCGACGAAGGTGTCAAATTCGTGAAATTCACTCATCAATTTAGGGATTTCGTACAAACTATGATAAACTAAATTAAGAATGATTTTCACTTATAAAGGAGTGCTTTGAATAATGAATGAAGCAGCAATTACATTAGATGGTTGGTACGCATTACACGAATTCCGCTCAATCGACTGGGCTTCTTGGAAACTTGTTTCTGCTGAAGAACGTCAAGCAGCAGTTGAGGAATTTATTGCTTATTTAGAGAAGCTAAATGAAGCAGATGTTGCTAAAACAGGTGCTCATGCATTTTACGCAATCGTTGGTCAAAAGGCCGACTTTATGATTATGACATTACGTGAAACGATGGATGAATTACAAGTGCTTGAAGCGGAATTTAACAAATTAGCAATTGCTGATTTTACAATTCCTACATATTCTTATGTATCTGTTGTCGAGCTTTCAAACTACTTAGCTGGTGAATCAAACGAAGATCCTTATCAAAATCCACATGTGCGTGCACGTTTATACCCTGAACTTCCTCGTTCTAAGTATGTATGCTTCTATCCAATGGACAAGCGTCGTCAAGGTAATGATAACTGGTACATGTTATCAATGGATGAGCGCAAGTCTTTAATGCGTTCACACGGTATGATTGGTCGAGGCTATGCAGGAAAAGTAAAACAAATTATTACTGGGTCTGTTGGATTCGATGATCACGAATGGGGCGTTACTTTATTCGCAGATGATGTATTACAATTTAAAAAATTAGTATATGAAATGCGTTTCGACGAAGTATCTGCTCGCTACGGTGAGTTCGGTGCATTCTTTGTTGGTAACCTACTTGATAACGATAAATTAGTGAACTTCCTATCAGTTAAATAAATAAAAAATGCGCGTCCATATAAAATGGGCTCGCATTTTTTTATACTTCATGTTCCTCACTGTTTTCCGATTCTATTATTAAAATAATGGTATGAATAAAAAAACCTATAAGGATCATTAGAAATACTAAATACCAATTATATGGCTGATGGTAATACTCAGCAATTCCAACAGCCATGAATGCACTTACGATAATTGCTACAAACATACTGAAAATACGCATAGTACTACTCCTTTATGAAAGCTATATCATCCAATTTAGTATGGCTCAAATAAATTTCAATATACTTGCAAACCACAAGTTTTTTCACAATAATCCGCAAATATCTTTCATAAACTACACTAATCCTATATCATCATTGAAATTATTTAATGCGTTCAATACGACAATAAAATAGGGTGCTTCCTGTTCAAAACTGAACTGGAAGCACCCTATTAACAATGTTCAACCTACTACTTTGCTTTCACCTACATTAAAAACTTTACGAGCTTTCATCCTTAACTTTTAAGATTATAATAATCGTATTAATGAAAAAGCCAACTACAATTATTAATATAAAAAGATACCAATGGAGAGGCTGACCGTAGATATTCCCGAGCAAAAAAGCTAGTACAGCACTCAATAAAATCCCAATCCAAACACCAATTTCCATGCCCTTCCACCTCACATGTATTAATACACATGCAATTTTCTATCTACATTTCCCTCATCAATAACGCCTCGGCGTATTTGCGCCCAGAATTTTTCGAGTATACTTAGAAAAATCTGCGACATCTGCCAGCGCCTTTAACTTGATTCAGCAGGAGTTTGCTCTCCACTTCGCTCATGTGGCTATTTGGCATTCTTCTCCAACTTAAAAAGTGAAGGACTTCTGCTGAATCAAGTTAAACTTTTTCTATTTTTTCTTTACCCCATTTAGATGGAAACTATCTATAAACACCCTTTTTTCCACGGACTATTCGTTATTACTAATATATGCTTCAGCAATTTGAAATGTGAATTTCTTTCTTATCAAAATTAAACATGTCTCCAATACCTTCATGCATATACTGGTTGCGAGGAGGTTTGAAAATCGCTGTTATAAAAACGAATGATGCACAAACAGCTTTGCTTGCAAGGCTTATGCGTTCGGAAGCTGAAGGCGAAGGTCAGTTAGGCATGCTAATGGTCGGCAATGTTGGCGTCAATCGTGTACGAGCAGATTGTCTAGATTTTGGTGATATTCGAACACTCGAGCAAATGATTTATCAACGTCCAGGGGGGTTTGAAGCAACAACAAAAAGTTATTTTTATCAACGGGCACGTGATCAAGACATTCGATTAGCAAAAAGAGTTATTGAAGGTGAAAGGTTCCATCCGGCTACTCGCTCGCTGTGGTTTTTCAGACCTGAGGGTGATTGCCCTGAACAATGGTATGGTCAATGGAATACGGGGCGTTACAAATCGCATTGCTTCTTCTCACCAACCGAAGAAGATTGTCCTCAAATTTAAATGAAAGAAGGTCGATACTTATGATGCCTTACTATTGGACACCGACAACTCAACAACAAATGACACCTCCTCCAGTGACGCTTCCAAGCGGACGGCCACCTGGACGTGAGGAGTCGTACATTGAAAATATCTTACGTTTGAATCGAGGAAAACCTGGTACTTTCCACTTTTCTTTTGAACATGCTGTTGAGCAAGGGAAAAATACAAAGACAGTACGTGGTGTGGTAGAAGCTGCAGGTCGGGATCACGTTATTTTAAGAGAAATTAAATCAAATCATCGCTTTTTATTCCCAATGATTTACTTTGATTTCGCTGAATTCGATGAGGAAATGTCTTATTTCAATCAAAATCCATAACTGAAATGAGGTTTGAACCAAAGAGAAAAAGTGTTAGATTGACCGCAATCAATCTAACACTTTTTTGCTGTGCAGTTGTTGTCCACTACGGCGTTGCTTTCCGTGTGCACACCGTATCAGCCGTAACCGTCGCGAACGCGCTGAATGCCCTCCTCAGGAATCACCGCCTTTGCTACCAACAACTTTTCATCTTTTATGGCAGAAATTTATTAACAATTTTGTTGTTTTTAAGTATAAAGCTATGTCTAAATCTCATTTTAACTAGTTATTTTCCTGCAAAAATTGCAAAGTCGCTTTCCCTAACGTTTTTGCAGCGATTAGCATTGCACGTTCATCAAAATCAAAGCGTGCATGATGATGTGGATAGGCTGTTTCCCACTCAGGTTTTTTGGCACCCGTAAAGAAAAACGTGCCGGGAATGCGCTCAAGGTAATATGCAAAATCTTCCCCAATCATAAACGGTGGACACGTAATAACATTTTCTACTCCTGGAATATCCGCTGCAAGCTGTGCAACAAATTCTGTTTCTTTCGCATGATTATAAACTGGTGGATATCCTCTTGTATAACGATATTCATAACTTGCCCCAAAGGCAAGACAAGTAGCTTTTAATATTGCCTCAAGCTCCTGTTCCATTTGTGTACGTACATCTTCCTCAAATGTTCTTACAGTACCAGTTAAAGCTACTCGATCAGCTATTACATTGAATGGATTTATCGCCTCAAAATGGCCAATTGTTAAGACAGCAGATTTTAATGGGTCTATACGACGAGCAACTAATTGCTGTGCATTAATAACAAATTGAGACGCTAGTACAACCGCATCGATGGAATGATGTGGTTCTGCACCATGCCCTCCTTTTCCTTGAATAAGAATTTCAGCTTTATCAGCGGCAGCCATTATAGCTCCCTCTCTCACTAAAATGTCCCCTAGTGGTGTTGGTGCCCATAAATGCGTACCAAAGATCACGTCGACCCCATCGAGGCAACCATCTTCAATCATCGGCTTTGCTCCGCCTGGTGCAACCTCTTCTGCATGCTGATGAATGAACACTACATTGCCAGCAAGCTCATCCTTCATAGCATTTAGCACCTTGGCAAGTCCAAGTAAAGTCGCGGTATGTCCATCATGTCCACAAGCATGCATTTTACCGTCAACCATAGACTTATAAGGCACATCATTTTCTTCTTGGATAGCTAATGCATCAAAATCAGCACGTAACGCCACAGTTTTTCCTGGCTTGGCACCACGTAACGTTGCAACAACACCTCGTTCGCCTACTTGCTCTCGTACTTCATGCCCTAATGCTCTATGAAAAGCTGCTATGTAAGCTGGTGTTTCCACTTCTTCAAAGGATATTTCCGGATACTGATGTAAATGGCGGCGAATTGCTACCATCTCATCATAGCTCTCATTAAGTAATGTAAATAATTTCTCCATAACTTTAACCCCGCTTTCTTTTTGTTCCTTTTTTTAGTAATACTAGTGTACCCTACAAATCCTTACAAAAACAATAGGAATTAAAATATAAACAAACAGTGGTTGTTTTATCTATAAAAAATTAGCATGCCAGTATTACCTAGCATACTAATTTTTTTGATTTTAATGGAATATTACTGTACAAAAGTGGTGTAAAAAATAGCCGTTAATCATTTGGCATGTTTTAAGGCACTAACGATTATCAGTACCCAGCCTGCTAAAAATAACACTCCACCTATTGGTGTAATTGCCCCTAGAACTTTAATGCCGCTGACCGCTAACACATATAGGCTTCCGGCAAAAAATACAATCCCTAGATTAAAGAAGATACCTGCTAACTTTAATTGTTTAACCTCACCTAGCAATTTCGAGCTCATTAATAGACCAATTATAAGTAGACCTGTAGCATGGAACATTTGATATTGCACAGCTGTTTCCCAAATGCCCAGACCATATTCATCTACTATATCTTTTAATGCATGTGCACCAAATGCACCTAATGCTACTGCTAAAAAACCATGAAGTGCACCTGTGACAATAAATTTTTTCATCTCATTTACCCTACCTTTTTTCATCTTAATGCTCAACATCGCTAGTTTTTAGGAACGTTTAGCAAACAATCTAAAAATCAAAAATTGAATCTCCGTTTGCGCCATCGTCATGTTTTATTTTTACTGTGTTTAATGTAGATGGCATTTGCTCTGTACTTAACATTTGCGGTAAATGCTTTGGCTGAATTTGTGCGCTATCTGTTGGTAAATCCAGTACCACATCACATAATGCACGAATGGCTGTCAATGCCTCACGAATTTGCTGGTCATTCGTTGTATTTTTTGCACTGGCTAATTGTTTTTCAAGTTGCTGTATGACAGCTTCATATGAAATCATTGCGCTCTCTCACCTTCTACTTTTGGTACAAATTTTAGGCAGTCCGTGCCAGATGATTGTTTGACAACAACTGATGGTATTTGCTTTGTTTTAAAGCCGTATGCTACACAAGCACGCGGTGTTTGCGGGTCCCATGTTACTTTAAAATATTGACATTTAAAACAATTTACCTGCATTGTGTGCCTCTCTTTCTTCTATTATTAACTGTATCATTATTTTTATAGTGTATAAAGCAAACGATTTGTGCCACTTTATCCTAAACACCAATCAATTGGTTGCTCTCCCCATTCAATTAACTGCTCATTAATCTTTGAATACGGTTTGCTTCCAAAAAATCCTCTATAGGCACTTAGTGGACTAGGATGTGGTGCTTCTAAAATCACATGGGATGTTGAATGCTGACAAATTATTTGCTTTTTGCGCTGTGCCGGCTTGCCCCATAGCACAAAGATAATTGGTTTTTGTCTCGCTGCAAGTTTTTCGATAACAGCATCCGTAAACTGTTCCCAACCCTGGTTCTTATGGGAATTGGCCTGTCCTGCTCTTACTGTTAGTACAGTATTTAAAAGCAATACACCCTGCTGTGCCCATTTCGTTAATGTACCATGCTGAGGAACTGGGCAACCTATATCATCCTGTAATTCTTGTAGCATATTGCGTAAGCTTGGCGGGTGTGGAACATCTGGCTTTACAGAAAAACTTAAGCCATGAGCTTGGTTCGGACCGTGGTATGGATCTTGTCCTAAAATTACAACCTTTACATCACGAAAAGCCGTACAGGTAAATGCATTCATTACATCGTTTATCGGTGGATAAATCGTCTGTGTCGAATATTCATGTGCCACAAATTGACGTAACTGTTGATAGTATGTTTTTTCTAATTCATCTGCTAGTATTGTTTGCCAATCATTTGGGAATACTTCTTTCATTGAAATTACAAGCCCCTTTCTTTCTTACAACGGTACAAAAAAATAATGCGTTATTCAAGTTTCAATTTAAACTGACCTTATAAAAATATTGATTTCTGACTATTTTTACAGAATCAGAATAGGACTATACTTAACGGTAGATTAAACTATTCAAAAACGAAGGAGATCTTTAACATGGCTCTTAAAAAAACTTTAACTATTGCAGGCTCAGATACATCTGGCGGCGCTGGCATGCAAGCAGACCTTAAAACATTCCAAGAACATGGCACATACGGTATGGTGGCACTAACAGTAGTTGTTACAATGGATCCTAATGGTTGGACACATAATGTAACACCATTACCAACGGAGCTTCTTCAAAAACAAATTGATACAGCATTATCTACAGGCATTGATGCAGTTAAAACAGGTATGCTTTCAACAGAGGAAATCATTCGCATAGCTGGTGAAGCAATCGCAAAATCTGGTACTTCTAATGTTGTCATTGATCCTGTTATGGTATGTAAAGGTGATGATGAAGTATTAAATCCTGGAAACACTGATGCTATGATTCAATATCTTCTACCACTAGCTGCAGTTACAACACCAAACCTTTTTGAAGCTGGTCAATTAGCTGGTACAGGTACACCTAAGTCAATTGATGAGATGAAAACAGCAGCGCGTAAAATTCATGAGCTAGGTGCAAAAGCCGTTGTCATTAAAGGTGGCAAAGCGTTAGCAACAGAAAAAGCTACAGACTTATTTTTTGATGGTGAAACATTCTACTTGTTAGAGTCAGAAAAAGTAGCTTCTACCTATAACCATGGTGCAGGCTGCACATTCGCTGCATCTGTAACAGCAAATTTAGCTAATGGTCTATCTGTAAAAGAAGCTGTTATTGAAGCAAAGGAATTTGTATCAGCTGCCATCGCTCATGGTTGGGCGTTAAACGACTATGTTGGACCCGTAATGCACGGTGCAAAATCTCGCTTTGGAGCACCAGAAGTGACTGTAACTGAAGTTTAATGAATGTAAAAGTACATTTAATATAGTAGATAGAGCACTAATTAAAGTGCTCTCATCCCCTATAGAATATAAAAAGGTATCTAATTAGAACTGACCTACACATCTTGCCTACAGGTCAGGTTTTTTCTAATTAGATACCTTTTTTTACATATAGTTAACCATTAGTTCGAGCCGATAATCCCATGGATCGTTCATGGAGATAAAACTAGCTAATGCTTTACTTTCTTTTTTACGCTCCGCACGTGCTTTTGCTCGTTCAGAAGCAGTCTCATGCAATTTTGTTTCCTCTACTGTTTCAGGTATAACGCGCGGAACTGCAGTAGGCTGATTATGTTCATCAAGTGCGACAAAGGTTAATAATGCTGTTGCGGCAACTTTTCGCTCCCCTGTTTTGAGATTTTCGGAAATAACTTTCACAAATACCTCCATCGAAGAAGTCCCTGTCCATGTCACATAGGACTCAAAATAGACAGAGTCAGTAGGCCGAATTGGTTGTAAGAAATCGACCGAATCTGTTGAAGCGGTGACACAATCTCTTCTACTATGTTTGGCTGCAGAAATTGATGCGACTTGATCGATATCACTCATTAAGCGACCACCAAAAAGAGTATTATGATTGTTTACATCATTCGGAAAAACACGACTTGTCCGCATAACTCTAGATTCTTTACAAAACTTATAATCCTTCATCCCATCAATTCCCCCATTACTTATTTTTTGTTCCTATTATAATGCAATATTTTAATTGAAAAATCAATATTATTATCTGAAAATTAAAAATTTTTACATTTACACAATAAAATAGGACAAGATACCGTATCGCTGCATATGCCATATATTAGCTGTATATGGGAGGGAGACGTATGAAAAAACAAAAATCTGAGGAAACAACTGAAGAATCACGCTTGTTAGCTGGAGAAATAACTTCTTCTAAAGTTGAAGTAATCGCATCAATTATATTAACTCTCGGTTACTCACTATCCACCCTTGCCACGATATTAGCGTTACAGGAGGAGGAGGAGGATGCACAATTACTTGCTTCCAATTCACAAGATCAAAATCAACAATTTAAACAAATGTACAAACAATTACAATCCGTTAATAGTCGTTTAGATTCCATTGAAAAGAAGCTCAATCGTTATTAAAAGGTACATATCCTATTCGCTCCGCTATGAGTAGTCTTATTTTTGATGCGCATACATGTAAAAAAACCACAATTCTCCGTCATAAAGAGAATGGTGGCTTTTTTACTATACTATGATAATGAGCTTTCATGTCTTCTCTTCACGCTACAGCTTTAAACCAAATTATGTAGAAGGACGTCATCTATTGTACCAAGATAGAAATCGTTTTTGTCTTACTTAAAATCCCCTTCTGCATGGTAAACTGTCACTCTACGTGAGAGAAGTCAAATATGCAACATCTTTTTATTTTGTGAAACCGCATACAAATTCAAGCGACACTTTTTGTACATATTTGCTTTCACACTCTATATATTGATACATTACAATAACTTTTTCAAGGATTTTGCTTAAAAAAATAACAAGTGAATCATAAACTTTTGCGATTTCACTATTTTACCCAATTTTAAAATATGAACATTTACCTCAACAAAAATTTGTCATAAAAAGGTCATTCAATTTCCCTTTGTGACCTTTTTTGACTATACTTAAGAAAGAAATAATCGAGAGGAGTGTTAAGATGCAAGAAGTACAAGTAGAGACGTTGCAAGAATTACTAAATTCTTTCGCCAACAAAGACGTTTATATCCATCTTGAGACGACAAACGGTTCTTACGCAGCACACTATGATGAAAAGTTTTTTAATGCCGGTGCATTCATACGTAATGCAAAAATTAATTACGAACTGGCTAAAGTGGTAGATGCCTCTCCACATCGTGTTGGCTTAAAAATGGCACATGGTTGGGTTTATGCTCAAGGTATTACACATTATGAATTAGATGAATTAGGCCGTTTATTAATGGCTGGACTAGACTATTCAGGTAAATTGGCGATAGCACTTGAAATTAGCGAAACGCCGTTTACTTACTAAGGGGGACAACTTTTTGAATTTACAACCACAACGTCATATTTTAATTGTTTACCCTCACCCAGACGATGAGGCTTTTTCAGTTGCTGGAACGATTGCTTATTATACAAAGAAGATGAATACACCTGTTACATATGCCTGCTTAACATTGGGTGAAATGGGTCGTAATTTAGGAAATCCACCTTTTGCTACGCGTGAATCGTTGCCAGAAATACGCCGCAAGGAGCTAGTTGATGCAGCGGATGCTATGGGTATTCAAGATTTACGTATGCTTGGCCTACGGGATAAGACAATTGAATTTGAAGCCGATGAAAAAATGGTCAAGCTCATGGAAGGCTTGATTGAAGAATTAATGCCATCGCTTATTTTCACTTTCCTTCCAGGCTTTGCAGTGCATCCTGACCATGAAGCAACAGCACGTGCTGTTGTTGAGGCTGTTCGCCGCATGCCTAAAGCAGCGCGACCTCAAATTTTCGGATGTGCCTTCGCCAATGATACACTCGCTAAAAACGGCGAGCCACACGTTCAAATCGATATTCGCGAAATGAAAATGGATAAATTAAAAGCATTACAAGCTCATGCTTCTCAAACAGGTTGGATGATGCAAGAAACTGAAAAACGTATTGACGACGGCGAGCCAATGAGCGAAAGCTGGCTTAATGTTGAAAAGTTCTACATTGTTAACCCTGACAATTATATAAAATAATACAAAAAGCGGTTGTGCCCTAAAGAGGTCACAACCGTTTTTATTTAGCTACTTTCAATTTATTGATTACATGTACAATCATCGTTAAAACAAATGCAATCACTAAAATAACAAAAAACAAATAATGAGGCACATATATTCCAAATACAGTTACTAACATCTTAAGTGCAATGATGCCAATAATGATAAAAGCAGTCGCCTCTAGCTCTGGTATTTTTTCAATTATAATTAAAAATAAACCTGCTATTGTTCGCATCATTAAAATACCTAACATTCCGCCTATTAATAGTACCCAAACTTGATCAGATATCGCAAAGGCAGCAAATATTGAATCAATCGAAAAGGCAATATCCATTAACTCAACAGAAATAACCGTTGCCCAAAACACGCCAAAAACACGTACCATCAATCCAGACTTTTTTACCTCTTTAACACTATCCTCTTGTCCTAGTTGTAAAAAATGAGCGATACTAATCCACCCTAAATACAAAGCCCCCAACACTTTAATAAACCAAAATTCTACTAGATATACACCAATTCCAATAAATATAAAACGGAAAAAATAAGCGCCAAGCATACCATACATTAATGCCCGTTTACGTTGCTTATCCGGTAAATGTTTGACAAGTACCGCTAGTACGAGGGCATTATCTGCTGATAGTAATCCCTCAATTACAATAAGCGATGAAATTAATCCCCACGATACTGGATCTGCCAATACTTTTTTCCACATGTCCCAATCGAAAAATTGCATATATGTAGATAGTATTCCATGAATAATGTCCAACTGCTTCCCCCCTACTTGTCCTAAACTAATCTAGTATATGCTCGTCAATCATCGTTATGAGGTGTCACCCACTTATCATTTTTAAAAAATTCTAAACAATTTAATTACTATTAAACTCGAATAATAGACGTTTTTTCTCGAACATAACAGATTATGCTACCTCAATAAAACGCTATGATAAAAATAGACACCGAAAATTTAGAATTTACTAAAAATTTATAACAAAAGTCGAGAAAAATATGCTATCATAGATGAATGTTTTATACGTAAAACGGAGGATGAATACTATGGAAGTAGCTGATACTAAAACTGTGCAAGTAGAAAATATTTTAATTGCACATCACTTTTTAAAAGATGTAGTGGTGCATACGCCACTGCAGAAAAACGATTATTTATCGGAGAAATACGGAGCCCACATTTATTTCAAACGTGAAGATTTACAACATGTTCGCTCTTTTAAACTACGTGGTGCTTACTATAAAATTAAAAAAATTGAGGAAGAAGCTCGCGAAGCAGGTGTTGTTTGTGCAAGTGCCGGCAATCATGCACAAGGTGTTGCCTATGCCTGTGCACAACTAAAGATTCAAGCTAGCATTTTTATGCCTCAAACTACCCCTAAACAAAAAATCGACCAAGTCCGAATGTTTGGCCGCGATTATGTTGAAATTATTTTAGCAGGAGATACGTTTGATGATGCTGCTGAAAGTGCAATGGTCTACTGCGAGGAACAAAGTAAAATCTTTATCCATCCTTTCGATGATTTCGACGTCATCGCTGGACAAGGAACTGTCGCTGTTGAAATAATGAATGACATGGAAGAACCAATCGACTATGTATTCGGTAGTATCGGCGGTGGCGGATTAATGTCAGGTGTTTCAGCTTATGTGAAAAACCTCTCCCCCAACAGTAAAATTATCGGTGTAGAGCCAGCTGGCGCAGGCAGTATGAAAGCCGCGTTTGCAGAGGGCGGTGCAGTGGCTCTTGATTGGATTGACAAATTCGTTGATGGCGCTGCCGTAAAATGCGTCGGTCACCACACATATGATGTTTGTCGCCGATACTTAGACGATATCGTACTCGTACCCGAAGGAAAAGTATGTACAACAATATTGGATTTGTACAATAAACATGCTATTATCGCTGAACCAGCTGGCGCATTATCAGTCGCTGCTCTCGACAGCTATAAAGAAGAAATTAAAGGCAAATCTGTCGTCGTTATTATTAGCGGTGGTAATAATGATATTGGGCGTATGCAAGAAATTAAAGAAAAATCTTTAATTCATGAAGGCTTACTATACTACTTCATCGTAAGTTTCCCTCAACGTGCAGGTGCACTACGCCAATTCCTTACAAGTGTTGTAGGGCCAAATGATGATATTACTACTTTTGAATATACAAAGAAAAACAACAAAGAAAGCGGTCCAGCCTTAGTAGGCATTGAGCTCGGTAATCGTGATGACTATGATGGCTTACTAAGACGGATGAAAGAGTTTGGCTTCAACTACAAAGAAGTAAATAATGATATCCAATTATTTGGATTACTCGTATAAGTTCTTCTTTCTGGTAGTGCCAGGCACTCAAACAATTCTGAATTCTACCAGTAGCATATTTTTTAATCACCAAGTAAAAATCCACATAGACTCCTGCGGGAACTGAACAAAATGTAAGACGCAACAGTCAGCGCGACAGCGACGGTTGCGTCTTACATTTTGCCCGCGGAAGGCGTAGTGGATTAGGTGTCAGGCACCCAAACAATTCTGAATTCTGCCAGTAGGATGCTCCCCAAGAACATAGCATAGACCCACACTACAAAGAAGAAAAATTAGTATACAATTTTTTGGGCAGGCGAATCCTCTTTTAACCGAAAATCATATTTGTTAGCATTTTGATATTTCGGGTCTATATAGCTTGACTTCTCATCACTTTTTGAGGCTTTTCGAAATTTAGAAAAAGATGTATATTCTTCCTCTTTCCATATCCAAATACCCGTTTCTCCTTTTTCTTTATGGAATACATTCTTTTGTAGTTTATTTTTTTGATTGGTTGTAAAATAGTTGGAGATAAAAATCCGCGATGGTCCAGCGGTTAAAACATTTCTTTCTATCACATTGTTTTTTGTATCATATTGTAATAATAGC
Organism: Lysinibacillus sp. NPDC093197; assembly: GCF_044754025.1. Lineage (NCBI taxonomy): Bacteria > Bacillati > Bacillota > Bacilli > Caryophanales > Bacillaceae > Lysinibacillus > Lysinibacillus sp. NPDC093197. Next base: position 237,486 of record NZ_JBIVOH010000003.1, read on the forward strand.
TGTCCCCCATCAAGCCCCTTCGTGTCATTTCGATAAAGAATATTTTGAGAGATAGTCGAATTGATCGTACCTCCCCGATCTTCATCATACCCACCAATTGCTATCCCAGTGTAAAAGTTTTCATAAATAATATTGTTTATTATTTTAATGTTATCAGCGTATTTTTTAGCATGCTCAGAGGTTGCTTCTATTCCAATATCACTTTTATAAACGGTATTCTTTTCAATGGTTATATTTTTCCCACCATCTACATAAATTCCGCCAGCAGCATACTCCTCCCCATAAGCTGGATTGCCGTAAGAGGATATGTCATAAACTATATTATTCTTTACGATGCCATTCCGCACAAAGTCCACTTTTATATCATTTGAAATGCCTTCATAACCAATTAGATCAATCCCGATATTATCACTACGGCGAACTATATTATTTTCTACTTTAAAACCGTCAATATTTCCATTTAGAACAAGAGATTCACTTGCCCCTAGTTTCAAGTCTTCTAATGTATTATTTAAAATATGTATATCTTGCATTGTGCCAGTTCCGTATATAGCAATTCCATGGCCGTTCCCATCATCTGCATAGGTTTCAATGCGCTGCACATGATTATTTTCTAGTGTAATATGGCTGCTAGAACCTGTTACATAAATCCCCATTACTGTTTCGTCCGCTAAATGAGTAGATAAATCCTGAATAGTTAGTCCACTGATGGTCACGTAATTTTTATTATTTATCACCACTAAGGCTGTATCCTCTTCAACATCCTTCAAGTCCTTTCCACTAAGAACAACTTTCTCCTTGTTGTAAGCTTTAAATGTAATTGGTTTTGACTTGGTGCCACTTTGTTTTACGACAAGTTTTTCATGATAATTTCCTTTTCGTATGAGGACGGTAGTACCGGCATCTGCTTCTGAAGACGCTTTTTTTAATGTGCGAAATGGCTTTGATTTTGTACCATCATTTTGATCATTTCCATTTGTCGCGACGTAAATAGCTTGATCCTGCTTATCCTCATTATTGTTTAAAACAAAGACAATCACTATAGCAACTGCAACCAAGAGGATAAAATAAATTTTTTTCATTAAATCATTCCTTATTGTATATTAAAGTGCCAGGCACCCAAACAATTCTGAATTTTCACTAGAACATTAAAAACGCCCATACTCATGTAGGGGCGTTTAATCTTTATCCTAGCAACGCACGGTCTGAATTCATTTTCTCTCCACGGATGCGTTCAAATTCAGCCATTAAATCAGGAATTGTTAGTTCGTGTTTACGATCCTCACCGACTTCCAAAATGATTTGACCTTTATCCATCATAATGAGGCGATTTCCTAAATCCAATGCTTGTTGCATATTGTGTGTTACCATCAGCGTTGTAAGGTTATCCTTTTCAACTAAATGCTTCGTAATGCGCGTAATAAGCTCAGCACGCGAAGGGTCAAGTGCTGCTGTATGCTCATCTAGCAATAAAATCGATGGCTTCGTAAACGTGGCCATGAGAAGTGATAACGCCTGACGCTCACCACCAGAAAGAAGACCAACCTTTGCCGATAGACGATTTTCCAAGTTTAAGCCAAGCATCTCTAATGATTCCTTAAAAACTTGTCGGCGCTTCTTATCCACACCAATATGCAATCCCCGACTCTTATTTCTAGAATACGCTAGTGCTAAATTTTCTTCAATCGTCATTGTTGGTGCTGTACCCGCCATAGGGTCCTGAAACACTCGCCCAATAAAATGCGAGCGTTTATATTCAGGCAACCCCGTCACGTTATTACCGTCTATTAAAACAGAACCGAAGTCAGGTGTTAACGCGCCAGAAATCATATTCATCATCGTTGATTTACCGGCACCATTACTACCGATTATTGTAACGAAATCACCTGGTTTTAAATGCAGGTTTATTTCAGCAAGTGCAATTTTTTCATCAGGTGTACCTTCATTGAAAATTTTGTTAATGCCGTCTAATTTAAGCAAGGCCTTTTCCCCCCTGCTCTACCGGTTTTACTTGAGTACGTTCTGCTGCACGCTTTGCTTTGCGCTTTCGTTCTTTATTTTTATCGACAAATTGCGGTACGACAAGCGCTAAAATAACGATAATCGCCGTGATTAATTTCATATCGCCTGAATCAAGGAAATCAACGCGTAATGCTAACGCTAAAATAATGCGGTAAATAATAGCACCTGCGATTACAGCTAAAGTAGTTCGCATAATTGTTTTTGTGCCAAAGATTGCTTCACCTATAATGACAGAAGCAAGGCCGATCACAATCATACCGATCCCCATACTAACATCTGAGAACTTCGAATATTGTGCGATTAAAGCTCCAGAAAATGCGACAAGTGCATTTGAAAGACCTAGCCCAAGAATAATAAGTGTATCTGTATTCGCAGAGAAACTACGAATCATTCGTTTATTATCTCCTGTTGCTCGGATAGCAAGCCCGACTTCTGTTTTTAAGAACCAGTCCGCAATAAATTTAATTAAAATCGTGATGAGTAAAACTACAATCAACGTACCCCAAGTTGACGGTACTTGCTGAATGCCGATGCTTTCTAATACGTTATTTAATGCATCATCGATACCTAAATTACTCCAAAATGTTTGAAACTTTGAAAACAATGTTTCAGAGTTTAACAATGGAATATTCGGACGACCTATCGTACTTTCTGCAGTTAACCCCATGATACGTAGGTTAATAGAATACAAGGCAATCATCATTAAAATCCCTGATAATAGCGGATTGATCTTCCCTTTTGTGTGAAGAATTCCTGTCATACATCCTGCAATAAATCCAGCAACAATTGCCACTAAAGTCGCTAAGATTGGGTGGTAGCCAAGCAGAATCATTGTCGCTGCTGTTGCCGCCCCTGTTACAAAGCTTCCATCAACCGTTAAATCCGGAAAATCTAACACACGGAATGTTAAGTACACACCGAGTGCCATAATTGCATAGATGATTCCTTGCTCCACTGAGCCAAATATTGCTGTAAACATCGTTGAATCATCTCCTAAAAATTATCGTATCATTCACGTCTCGTTGTAATCGCGTCTTTATTTTTTCGAGTTTGCTTGAAAAGTACCTCATAATCTATAACATCCGCCGTGGGCTTTTTCTCGGCTAAGCTAGGTTTTAAACCCCACTGCATTGGTAGCACTTTGGCATTCATTCCCCACTATAGGAGCAATAGACTTCTTCGGAAGCAAATTAAAATGAAGATAAAGCGGGGTTAATCCTCCCCCGCTTCAGCTTAAAATTGACTTCACTTATGCATTATTTCTCTAAAAGCTCTGCGCCCCAAGAATCTTTAATTTCGATTCCTAAATCATCAGCTACTTTTTTGTTCACTACTAATTTTAAGTTTTGAGGATATTGAGCTGGTGTATCAGCTGCCGTAGCCTCACCTTTTAAAATTTTCACAGCCATTTGACCAGCCTCATAACCGATATCATAGTACTCAAAGCCGAATGCCGCTAAGCCACCACGCTCCACAGAATCAAGTTCTCCTACAATAAGCGGTAATTTATTTGCATTAGCAACATCAATGACAGATTCTAATGCAGAAACTACTGTATTATCTGTAATGATATAGAATGCATCTACTTTACCAATTAATGATTCAGCAGCTTGTTTTACATCTGCTGAAGTTGCAGCTGAAGCTTCTTTTACTTCAAGCCCTTGCTCGGCCATTACCTTTTTCACTTCTGTTACTTGTGCTACCGAATTTTGCTCACCAGCATTGTAGACCATACCTACATTTTTAGCACCTAGCTCTTTTAAGAATGCTACCGTTTTAGAAATCGTTTCAGGATGTAAATCAATCGTACCTGTTACATTTTTCCCTGGTTTCTCCATTGATTCAATTAGTTGCGCACCAACTGCATCTGTTACCGAAGTAAAGATAATTGGAATATCGCTTGTAGCAGTCGCTGCCGCTTGTGCAGAAGGTGTAGAGTTAGCAAAAATTAAATCTACGTTTGCACTTACTAGGTTATTGGCAATTGTCGTATTCAGACTGTTATCACCTTGTGCGATTTGTGGATCGTATTCCACTTTTAAGCCAGAATCCTCAATCGCTTTTTTAAAGCCTTCTGTTGCCGCATTTAAAGATGGATGCTCAACAATTTGCGTAATCCCGATTTTATATGTTTTTTGATCTACACTACCGCTCTCACTTGCATTATTCTTTTCGTCGCCTTTTGAATCAGATGAACTAGAACCCCCGCTACCACAAGCAGCAAGCAGTAATACTAATCCAAATAATAGGAACGAAAGCTTTGTCATATTGCGCTTCACAATTAATCCCCCCGACTAATATCTCTATTATCTATCACACTTCACTCTAGCAAAGTGTGAATGTATCGCTATATTATCGTTATTATTGATATTCGTCAACAACATTATGAATGTTCTGACTTTTATATTTGACAAAATATTTTACTTTTTCGTTCAATTTGGCGCTTTAAACCGCTAAACTGCTACATTTCTAGTACTATAATTCTTTTGTAATATAATAAATAATTGTATGGCAATTTTTCGAAAGTTAAAGTGCGCCTCCATATGTTGTTGTGCGTAAAACTGGTTAAGCCTCTTTTTCATGGCACAAAAAAAGATCGAGCTAACATAACCCGATCTTAAAACTTAGTTATAAATTAAAAGCTTAACAGATTCAATTGTAGAAAAAATACGCGAAAATACATCTTGAATACTCTCTTTTTTTTTAACTCATATCTCCATGTATTGTCCTTATATTCTTGATCTGTTCCTAAATATAAGAACCCAGTTGCATAACTTGAAGGTTGAATATCAATAACATCGTCATACTGAACACCTTCATTGACAAATGGTACATGAGCTTTCGTAGATTGCATGAAAAATATCGGAACTTTTAACGTCTTATAAGAAAGCACATATTGATCATCAGCTGCTTCACTTAGAAATTCTTTCATAATCATAATTGCATCTAATTCTTTAGAAAGATATTCCGTTTTATTTTTCAAATCCTCAAAGGTAGTTTTTTGAAAGATAATATTTTCTTCTCTTATTGCAGGAATTGTACCAATTACACCGATCTTTAAATCTTTTCCTGTATATACATTATATTCTTTTTCCTTATTACTACAACCAACTAGTAGAATCAACATCCCGAATAACAGTGGTAAGATTTTCTTCAAAGCTACACCTCCAATTACACTAAAGATAGTTGATATTATAATGTTTCTCACTAATACCTAACACTTCCCGTTTTGTGTGTAATAATTACTCGTTATGGCAACTAAATAAGTGACACCAGTAGTTCCTGTAGTTGATGTCGTTATCTGTTATAGTGACTTTACAAATTCACTTATTCTCTAATTAAAACTAATTATAGTTGAGGCTTTCCCGCCATTTCAACCGACATTTTCTTGTCAGCACACCAAATCTTTATACCTGTATATTTAGCAATTTTAGTAATTGAAAAATAGATACAATACTGCGAATATTCTGGTTGTCTTGTATTTAACACATAGCTATTTACAAACCCTCATGAACACTGATATGATAGCACTTGCTCTACGTGGTTCGTAACCATCCCACGAAAAAAAACTAAGGAGAAATGAATATGAAAGTTAAATTTTTAGCAGCAAGTGGCATTATTGCCGCGCTTTATATTGCTGTTACTTTGCTAGTCGCACCATTCGGTTTTACAGAGGTGCAATTCCGCGTTTCGGAAATTTTTAATCATTTAGTTGCCTTTAACCCTCGCTTTGCCGTTGGGATTATTATGGGTGTCTTTATTTCCAATTTATTTTCACCACTCGGTGCTTACGATTTAGTTTTCGGCGTTGGGCAGACAATGATTACGCTTGGCCTATTTATTGTTATTTGTAAATTTGTAAAAAATATATGGGCACGGTTAATTATTAACACCTTTTTATTTACTTGCACGATGTTTATCATCGCCTTCGAACTGAACTTAGCACTGGAATTACCATTCTTTTGGACATGGCTAACAGTCGCAGCAGGTGAATTTGTTGTATTAGCAGTCGGTGCGCCAATTATGTATATCCTTAATAAGCGCTTAAATTTCAAAAACTTGATTTAACAGACGAGTCTTTTTAGATTCGTCTTTTTTTGTCCTCTCTAAGCTTTTGTGACTTCGTTAATCCTTGCATCAAAAATCCATTTTCTTTCTCTTGACACTATTTTGAAAATACTTTAAAATTTTTCAATAATAAATGCTAAGAAAAAGAATAGTAGCAAGAACTTGTACTTTTAGAGAGCTGATGGCTGGTGAAAATCAGTAGTATGAACTTGTGAATGGACTTTGGAGCAGCCTCAGTAAAATGAGGCCGAACTAACTCCCCGTTACAGGAGTACACAAGCGCGCAATTTTGCGAATAAAGGTGGCACCACGGTTACTCGTCCTTTTTATAGAGGGATTGAAGTGGCTTTTTTTTATGGAAAATTAGAATAGAGGAGTCGAGAACAGATGAGTACAACAGTCGAGCAAAAAGGATATTTTGGTGAATTTGGAGGTAGCTTCGTTCCTGAAGAACTTCAAAATGTTTTAAATATTTTAGATGAGAATTTCCAAAAATATAAGGATGATGCAGATTTTAATAATGAACTAGATTATTATTTCCGTGAATATGTAGGTCGTAAATCGCCACTATATTTTGCTGAGAACTTAACAAAGCAACTAGGTGGCGCTAAAATTTATTTAAAGCGTGAAGATCTTAATCATACTGGTTCTCATAAAATTAATAATGTACTAGGTCAAATATTACTTGCAAAACGTATGGGTGCTAATCGTGTAATAGCAGAAACAGGTGCAGGTCAACACGGTGTTGCCACAGCAACAGCTTGTGCAATGTTTGGCATGGATTGCACAGTCTACATGGGGCTAGAAGATACAAAGCGTCAAGCATTAAACGTATTCCGTATGGAGCTACTCGGTGCGAAAGTCGTTGCGGTTGATAAAGGGCAAGGGCGTTTAAAAGATGCAGTAGACGAGGCATTTGCTGATTTAGTAGAAAACTATGAAACAACTTTCTATTTATTAGGCTCTGCGGTAGGACCACATCCTTTCCCTTCAATGGTGAAGCATTTCCAATCGGTAATTAGCCGTGAGAGTCGTGAACAAATTTTAGAAAAAGAAGGTAAGCTCCCAGCAGCCGTGCTTGCTTGTGTTGGTGGTGGCAGTAATGCAATCGGTGCATTTGCAGAATATATCGCTGATGAAGGAGTTCGCTTAATCGGCATTGAGCCCGATAAAGCAGCGACATTGAATGAAGGTACTCCAGGTGAATTACATGGTTTCAAATGCTTACTACTGCAAGATGCACAAGGTAATCCACTGCCAACGTATTCTATCGCTGCTGGTCTTGACTACCCTGGCGCAGGTCCTGAACATAGTTATTTAAAAACAATCGGTCGCGGTGAGTATGTAACAGTTTCAAACGAAGAAGTACTTGAAGCATTCCAAATACTTTCTAAAGTTGAAGGAATTATTCCTGCATTGGAAAGCTCGCATGCTGTTGCACATGCATTCAAATTAGCTCCAACTTTATCACCTGAAGAGAGTATTATCATTAATATTTCAGGTCGCGGAGATAAAGACGTTGAACAAGTTTTCAATATGTTGAATAAATAATAGCTCCAAAAGCGGTTGATTTTCGTTATGTGGATGCGTTCCACTCCAATCAACGGCTACAATTATAAGGCTGAAAAAGACAAAGGCATCGAGAAATGTATTCTCGATGCCTTATATCATGTTACACAAGCGTACTTAATTTCGGATAAATTTCCGTCACATTGTCACGTAACTTAGCTTTTAAGAATTTGCCGACAGACGTTTTTGGTATTTCATCTAGAAATACAATATCGTCCGGCACCCACCATTTCGCAAATTGACTTTCTAAAAATGCTAACAATTCTTCTTCCGTTGCTGACATCCCTTCCTTTAAAACTACGCAAGCAAGCGGACGTTCTTGCCATTTGGCATGTGGAATTGCAATTACTGCTGCTTCAAAAATAGCGTCATGTGTCATTAATGCATTTTCTAAATCTACGGATGAAATCCATTCCCCACCAGATTTAATTAAATCTTTTGTGCGATCGGTAATTTTAATAAAGCCATCCGCCGTTCGTACCGCAATATCTCCCGTAAATAACCAACCATCTCGATATGCATCTTTCGTACGCTCGTCACGATAGTATTCATGTGAAATCCAAGGACCACGTAGACGTAATTCCCCCATCGTCTCACCATCCCACGGCACCTCTCCATTATCATTGACAATACTAGACTCAATACCAGCCATCGTCATACCTTGCATAGCACGCGCTTCAATTCGTTTTTCAATCGACCATTCATCCATCCATGACATATAATTCGATAATGCAACGATTGGTGTCGTCTCTGTCATCCCATAGACAACGATATACGGAATACCGTACTTTTCTTCAAAAGTACGAATTAAACGTGTTGGTGATGCCGAACCACCACAACAAATCGCACGTAGTGAACTAATATCTCGCTCACGCTTCTCCTGTTCCTGTAATGCACCAATCCAAATTGTCGGTACACCTGCCGTCAATGTTACCTTTTCTTGCTCTACTAAATCTAAAATTAAATCAGATGTAAATTGAGGGCCTGGCAATACTTGACTTGCTCCCACATTAACACTCGCAAATGGTAAACCCCATGCATTCGCATGGAACATCGGCACAATCGGCATTACCACATCACGTTCAGCAATACCCATGGAATCGGACATGCTAAGCATCATACTGTGTAGCACTAAGCCACGATGAGAATAAACAACTCCTTTTGGATTCCCTGTCGTTGCACTTGTATAACACATACCTGCTGGTGCTTCTTCTTCTAAATCATCCGGAAATTCGAAGTTTTCATCCGCAGATGCTAATAATTCCTCATAAGACAAAGCATTCGGTAATGTTGTCTCTGGTAGAGTATCTTCATCTGTCATAATAATATAGTGTTTTACTGTCTTTAACTCAGATGCAATATTTTCAATGATAGGGACAAGATCTTCATCAATCATTAAAATTTCATCTTCCGCATGGTTAATAATATAAATTAAATGTTCTTCTGATAATCGAATATTGACCATATGCAATATAGCACCAGCACATGGCACCGCAAAATACGCCTCTAAGTGGCGATGCTGATTCCAAGCGAAGGAACCAATCTTCTTTCCCTTTTCCATCCCCAGCTTTGTAAGCGCATCTGCTAATCGACGGGTTCTCTTCGCCCATTCTCCATATGTTAAACGGTGAATTTTATGTGGGCTTGTACGTGACACGATTGTCTTTCTAGCAAAATAACTTTCTGCTCGCTTAAAAAAATTTGTTAATACTAACGGTGCTTGCATCATAAAACATCATCCCTTCTTCTTGTGAATTCCCCCAAACTTTGTAGAATATTAACATCAATTTTAACAGAATAATATTAATATTCTGAATATGATTATATTAAAAAATTAATTACGATGCTATATATTCCAAAAATTTTCTTTTTCATGCTCACTTTTTCTTTCCTATCCATCTTTTTCAATACATCCATTCATATCTTTTCTCGACAAAAAAACAGGCAAAGAAAACAAAATTGTTTTCCTCACCTGCTTTATAGTACAAACTTCTGGTTTAATATATATTTTTTAAGAAATAGCCTTTTTTTGCAGCTTAATTTTTAATTTCTCTAACATATCAACCGTCATTTTAGCTAAGTCATATTCCGCTTTGAAGCCCCATTCATTTTTAGCTGCCTCTGTATTTATAGAGTTTGGCCAACTGTCAGCAATCGCCTGACGCACTGGATCTACTTTATAATCCATACGGAATTGTGGCAAATGCTTTTTAATTTCAGCCGCTATTTGAGATGGTTCAAAACTCATCGCAGTAATATTAAATGCATTGCGGTGAATTAACTTGCTACTGTCAGCTTCCATTAAATCTACAATAGCTTGTAATGCATCCGGCATATACATCATATCCATGTAAGTTCCTTCTTGAATATACGATGTATACTTCCCTTGCTGAATTGCTTCATAAAATATTTCAACCGCATAGTCTGTCGTACCGCCTCCAGGAGGAGTTACATAAGAAATTAAACCTGGGAAACGTACCCCACGTGTATCTACACCAAAACGATTAAAATAATAGTCACATAATAATTCACCGGCTACTTTGTTAACACCATACATAGTTGTTGGGCGCTGTAACGTATCTTGTGGTGTATCATCCTTAGGTGTAGATGGTCCAAATGCACCGATTGAACTTGGTGTGAAAAATTGTAAATTTAACTCACGGGAAACTTCTAACGCATTCATCAGACCACCCATGTTTAAATTCCAGGCAAGTAACGGATTTTTTTCCGCTGTTGCAGATAATAATGCTGCCAAATGCATCATCGTATCTGCCCCAAAATCCTTAGCTAAAACATGCATCCTTTGTCCATCTGTTACGTCCAGTACTTCGAATGGACCCTTAGTATGTTCAAGCTTTCGTATATCCGTCGCCAATATATTGTCCTCTCCATAAATACTACGAAGTTTTTCTACTAGCTCAGAGCCAATTTGACCAAGAGCACCTGTAACCATAATCTTTTCCATTTCTCCAAACCTCCACATATGAACAATTGTACTCCTGAGAAGTACAATATTTTATACTAAAACATTGATTTAATAACACTTTTGATGAATTTTATTATAAAGTGTTCATATTAAAAATACAACAATAATATGTGCAATTTTCTAAAAAAGAACATAAAACGCCTTGTTACCAGTATATGATATTGTATTAAAAGTGTTCTGATGCATTCATTAAAAATACATTTGTACTTTCCATAAATACAATTATCTATTTTTTCACATAATAAAAGAACCTCTTTGACCTTTTAATGTCAAGAGGTTCTTAATTCTTATTTTTTCATTAGATTGAAAAGCGTTTCACAGCAATTTGCAATACCTTTGAAACTTTTCGTAATTCTTTTATATAATTATGAAATTGTTGCTGTGCATTTAATTGATCTGCAGTTAACTTAGCCACATGTTTGGTCGAGGCAGCATTCGTATCTGAAAGAGATGTTAACATGACGGCATCTTCGTTAACCTTTTTCGTATGCTCAGCTATTTCTTGAACTGTCGACGATACCTCAACTATATAAGGCTGGATATTATTCACTTTTTCTAATATTTGATTGAAGCTTGTTGCTGTTTCTGAAGTTACATTTACACCCTTTTCGGTAGCAATTAATACACCTTCCATCATCTTAACAGCATAGTGAGAATCTGTATGGATGTTTTGCACAATAGACGTAATCGTATTAGTTGAATGAACTGTTTGCTCCGCTAGCTTGCGCACCTCATTCGCAACGACTGCAAACCCTTGCCCATGCGTGCCAGCTCTAGCAGCTTCGATGGACGCATTCAAAGCAAGTAAATTTGTTTGTGCTGTTATTTTTTCGATTACTTCAACCATTTGATCAATTGTAGCGGCACGTTCAACTAAATTAAAAATAGCTGTATTTGATTTTTCTACCGCTTGTTTAATAGCTTGAATTTGTGTTAAGTTTGCCTGCACAATTTCTGTACCACTCTCTGCTTCGTGTGCAGTGTCATGTGCAAAACTCTCTACAAGCTGCACCTTTTCTAATATAATCTGTACACCATTTAGTACTTCTTCTAATGAAGCTGAATTGGACGCTAATTTAGTAGTTGACGCAGTAGTTAACTCCGCAATATTTTGCACATCTTCGGCAATTTTAAGCGTAGTTGTAGAAGATTGCTCAGAGGATTGTTGCAAATTTTCTGTCATACCTTCTACTTCTTGCGCACTATTTGTAACCGTATGTAGTAATTGCTTTACTTCTGTTGCCATCTGATTATAAGACAGTATAACATCCCCTAGCTCATCATGTGCCACATAGCTCGCATTGGCTGTAAAATCTCCTTGTTCCGCTCGTTTTAATAGTGATTTTAATTGCCGAGTTGGTATATTGACTGCTTTCGTTGCAACTAAACCAATGAAAATAACTAATAGTACCACAAACATACAGACGCTACCTAATAACCAATAACCAAATTGTACATCCTTTTGGTAAGCCTGCTGCTGTTCCTCTGCTCTTTGCACTAAGTAGCTCTGTGTTTCTTCTAAAATTGAATGGCTATGTTGGCTTACAGGGAAATAGGACAGCTCATAAAATTGCTGACGTTCTTCCGAATTTAACTGCTGATAGTTTTCAACTAACTCTACCTGCTGCGTGAATATTGTATTATACTTCTTTACCTGATGATTCATCTTTTTATCAATCGTTAATTTTTCTAAATGACCTAAAGGCTGTTCAATATTATTTAGAATAGCCGCCATCTCTTGGTAATCACCACTGGAATCCACTAAAAAATCCAATTGTCTTTGTGCTTCTTCTAACTCATTTAGCCATCCAATTGGTACAAGCCCCTCGGTATAACTCTCACTTGCATGCCACGACATTTTCCGTAAATAATCTACACTAAATATACCGATTAGGATATTTGATAGTACACAAACAATCATGAGTACAAGCAGCTTATCTTTTACCTTAATATAACGAAAAAATTGCATCATCTTCGGCTCCTTCTCCAACTCTTACCATTAATCATAGTATGGAGATATAAAGCCAGTGTTATGTTTTTGTAAAATTTTCTAGAAATCTGAAGAAATTATCATATGCTCTTACGGAACCTTCTTTAATTCCATTCGTTCCCTATTACTAGTTGGTTTTTCCAAAAACGAAAGGAGGTGAAACTGTTGCAGCTAAAAAAATTAGATAATAGTTTAGCAATTAGTCTATTATTGCTAGGAATTATTAGTTGTCTTTTCGTACATTCTAGCAGTATCGCATTTGAACAGTATGCAAGCTTGTTTATTGTAAAGCAATTTATTTATTTTAGCCTTGGATTTTTAATTATGTACGGCGTTGCAACACTTGATATTGAGCAACTTAAAAAAATAGGCTGGCCATTTTATTGGATGATCGTAGTCCTCACATTTGGCTTATTTATTGCTCCAGAGAGCATCGCTCGAACGATAAATGAGGCGAAATCTTGGTACCAAGTTCCACTATTAGGATCATTTCAGCCATCAGAGTTTTTGAAATTTGCATTTTTAATTGTTGTCAGTAAAGTCATTGTCGCCCATCAAGCAAAATATGTACGCCCTTCCTTTCTATCAGATATGCGCCTACTATTTACGATTGGCATTATTACTCTTCCACCGACACTTGCTGTCTATAAGCAACCTGATACAGGCATGGTTATGTTATACATGGCGATGATTATACCAATGATTTACTTCTCAGGCATTCAAACTAAATTACTCGTAATCTTTACAGCCATCCCAGTTTCAATCGTGACTGTTATTGCTACTCTTTATATAAAGTTTAATGATTTTTTTACAGAAAAACTATTAAGTAAATTATCTGGGCATCAGGTTTCTCGTATATATGGGTGGCTACAACCTTATGAATATACTGATTCATCTTTTCAGACTAGACAAGGCTTTATGGCCATAGGTTCAGGAGAGTTCATTGGGAAAGGCTATTTACACAATAATGTCTATGTCCCAGAAAAGCATACCGATTTCATTTTTTCTGCTATCGCTGAAGAAGTAGGTTTTATTGGAGGGGCTTTTGTTATTGCGCTATTATTTTTTGTTATTTACCGTATTGTCCTAATTACCGTTCAAGCAAAGGATCCATTTATGACACTTATGGGTGCAGGCATCTCCAGTTTATTAGCATTCCAAATTACGCAAAATATTGGTATGACGATTGGACTTTTACCTGTAACAGGAGTAACGTTACCGTTTCTAAGCTATGGAGGGAGCTCACTACTTTCAAATTTCATGTTAATGGGTATCGTCATGATTATCCATAACTCTTATAAGGGATATATGTTTAAAGTAGGGGATTAACAAAATGCAAGTAGAGATTAGTACATACCATTCTCTACTTGCTAAGTTAAAGGGGGATTAATTAGTTAAAAACCTTTTCATACTTGCATTATATTGATCGATAAAAATTTTAGCTTCATCACTAGATAATTTTAATGCAGCTAAAGCGGCACCGCCCACTGGTAAGCTATAGGTACCCATGAAGTCATACTGATTACTATTCTTTTTATCAATTGCGACTAATTTTTCAATAAATAGCCTTAACTCATTAAAAACTCCTCCAGCTAGCACTACTTTGACACGCTTATTTGCAAACGAATTTTTTTTGTAACAAGCGTCTATACTTTGATAAAAAACATGGCATACCTGATCAATAATTGTTTTGGCTTCTCCATCACCACGTTTAGCGCATTCGATTGCTATCTTACTTAGTGGGGATATTGTATCACGTGGATGTCCTTCACCATACACTACTTCAATTATCTGCGGAACGGATTGTAATTGAAAATATTCTAATACTGCTGCTGTTAGGAGCGTTTCAGGACCTCTTTTATCAAATGCTTTAAATACCGCTTTTAATGTGCGAATGCCAATATCATAGCCACTGCCCTCATCATCAAAAATATAACCCCATCCTGCTGTACGCTCAATTTTTCCAGACGAATCTATACTGAGTGTAATCGCACCTGTACCAGAAATCTGTACAATGCCAGGCTGGCCCAATGTTCCCGCATATAACGCGTTCACTCCATCATTCGATAGTGATAGTTGACAGTCTTTAGGTAAAAGCGAGGATAATAATTCACGGGTAATTTTCTCATTATTATTTTCTGTTACTCCCGATAGACCCGCATGGCACTTTGTAATATGTTGAAATTCGTGAAGTCCCTGTCTTTTTAAATCATTTATTAGTTCTGTTATCGTCTCTGTAAATTGCTCCATACTCATGGATGTGGGGTTACTTTTACCCGTTTCTGCTAGCGCCAAAATTTGGCCATGACATGTTGAGATTGTTGCAATTGTTTTTGTTCCACCACCGTCAATTGCCAAAACATACAAGTGCCTTCACCTCTATACAATTTTAATTGTAGAAACAATTTCTCCTACCTCAACCCCTGCGTCATTACGCACAAATGAAGGAGATAAAGCTTTAATACGCTCAATTGTTTCTCGATTTGTATATTGAATTTGTTCCAATACAGAAGCAATTACATGTGGCCATGGACTTTCTGAGCCATTCATAATTTTCAAAGCGAAACTTACCCCTTCTTTCCTTAGAGCAAAACAGTATACGCCCTGTGCCCCGCCCTTCGCCACAATATTAGAATCCTTCAATAATGCCGTACAAATAAAGTTTTGAGATGCAATGATCTGATTATGTTGATTCATTACTTCAGTAAGCTTTATTACTGCTTCACGAATCTGTTGATCATCAATTAATTCTGGTCGTGCTAGCTTTAAATAGGCTAATGCCATATTTTTTAGTGGAATCGCAAAGACCGGCGCACCACAGCCATCAATCCCTGTATGAATTTTCTCCACATCATATTCACTTAAATAAGCAATGTATTTTTTTATCATCTGCTGCAGTGGATGATCTGGATGGCAATATTGCTTCACATCATAGCCATTTGCTAGACAGGCAGTTAAAAATCCTAAATGCTTGCCCGCACAATTATGAAATAGTTTTCTCTTTTCAAAGCCCTGTTGAATATACTGTGTTTTAGGTTCCTCATTTAATGGATAGGATGCAGCACAAATTAACTCATTTTCATTAATAGGTATTTTTTCTAACAAAGAGACTAACGCCTCTTGATGATAAATTTCACCTCTTTGTGAAGCCAGAAATAATGCACTTTCTTTTGAAGTAATCCCGTACTTTTCTATAAAATCGGTCATAAAAATGGGAATGGCTTGAAATGGTTTTGCTGCAGAACGAAAATACACAGGCTCATAATCTTGACCTACAGAGACGAATTCTTCCTTCGTTAGATTCACAGCACTCATTTGTCCATAATGCACATTTTCCATTAATCCTGAACGATACTCTTTTAAAAATTCTGAGTAAGCCACGAATGAACCAACCTTTCTTTAAACAGACAGCAACTGCTTTTGTGCTTGTAATGCCGCTCCTTTAACAACCCCTTCTTTTAATTGATTTGAAAACTGCAAATCAAAGGGTTGTAATTCCTTCCATATATACTGTCTACACTTTTCACTAAGTAATTTTTGAAATGTTACATTATGCTCAATAATCTCTCCACTGACTATGACAGCCTCCGGTTCATATAAACAAACTAGATTATTGATGGCAATAGCTAAAAATGTAGCTACATCTTGTTGAATATCAATTGCCCATTGCTCACCATGATCAACACAATGCAAAACCTCTTCTATTGATTGAATATTAAGATTTTTAGGCGTTCTTTTTAACAACGCTACTTCAGAAACATACATGGATAAGCATCCTCTTTTACCACAATGACATATTTCACCAAAGGGATTAATCGTGATATGGCTTATTTCTCCCGCTTTATTTTGAATGCCACGATAGACTTCTCCATTTAATAGTATAGATGCACCTATGCCCGTTCCAATTCCGACTAAAATACAATTTGAATACATTGGTGTATAAATATCACCAATTTCAGCATTGATTTGCATTTTTAATTCATTATCTACGATGACTTCACAACCAAAAATACAATTTAAATCTTCTTTTATGTGGCAGTTTTCCCACTTCAATTGCTCAGAGGAAACGACTATTCCTTCCTCGTTATTGATTACTCCTGGAATTCCTATCCCAATGCCTAGTAATTTATCTTGAACAATCTGATATTCCGTCATGATATTATCGATAGACTGTTTCAGTAGATGTAAAGCTTCTTCATATTGATGCCTAATGCTACATTTGACTTCCTGAAAGGCAATCAGCTTCCCTAAGAAATCTAATATACCTATCCGAATAGTAAAGCAATCAATTTCTATCCCGATAGTATATAAAGCATCTTCACGCATATGAATTAACGTAGGACGTCTACCAATGGCTGTTTCTTCCGATACCCCTTCTTGAATAAAGCCTTCCGCTTCTAGTTCCTGCACAATACGAGTAATGGTCGTAGGACTCATTTTTGTATATTTTGATAATTGAATTCTTGAAATTGGCGCCATCTGTCTTATTGCGTCAAGCACAATATATTTATTTTGCTTTCGCATCTGAACTTGATCTTGCTTTTTCAAAATTGATTCAACCCCTATTTAAACTTTTCTATAAAATGAACAGCTTCTTTGATGTCTTTTTCAGGATTTAATCTCACTTCTCGTTCAATAGTTAAATAGCCATTGTAGCCGATTTCCTGCAAAGCTAAAAAATAAAGCTCGAAATGGACATC
This sequence comes from Lysinibacillus sp. NPDC093197, assembly GCF_044754025.1. Lineage (NCBI taxonomy): Bacteria > Bacillati > Bacillota > Bacilli > Caryophanales > Bacillaceae > Lysinibacillus > Lysinibacillus sp. NPDC093197. The sequence continues at coordinate 254,821 of NZ_JBIVOH010000003.1, forward strand.
TCCTTGTCCTAATGGAAGTTCTCTAAAAAACTCTCCATTTTCCACCATTTCTTCTATTTTATCATGAGATGTTCCAGAATCGTATCCTAAGTACCCATACACATCTTTGGGGTTTGTTGGCTGCAGTTGAATACCATCTTTTACATGTGTATGTACGATATAATTCTTTAAAAGTTTAACGCCAGCTACAGGGTCATCATTCGTTACCATCACCATATTGGCAGGATCAAAATTAACCGATACACCATTTGTCGATAGTTTATCTAAAAAACCCTTTAATGTTTTACTCGTTTCTGGACCCGTTTCAATCGCAAAGTACGCATCTAATGACGTAGCATATTGGCCTAATTCTTCACAGGCTTCCAGCATTGTTTGATAAATTGGATCATTTTCATCTTCAGGAATAATACCAATATGGGTTGTAACAATGGATGTTCCCAAATCCTTGGCTAATTGCATAATTTCTTTCGATTTTTTTATTTTCCAAACATTTTCTGTTTTATCTTGAAAGCCATGTCCTCCTAAATCTCCACACAATGCGGAGATTTCTAGACCTAACTCTGAAATGTACTGCTTCAATTCTGCTCTTTGTGCAGCATTTAAATTATCTGGGTCCAACTCACCTGAAACTGCATACATTTGTACTCCTTGGGCACCAACTTCTTTCGCCTTTAATAAACCTTCACGAATAGGCAAACGAAAGCTATCTACTATCACACCGATTTTATTGTCCAATTTCACCATTTAATAAACAACTTCCTTTCCTTCAGTTGCAGATATATAAATGCCCTCTAAAATTTTCATAATTTCTACCCCATCCTCCACCGGTGCAACTGAATCATATTGATGAAGGCAGCAGTCAACAAATGAATTGATTTCATTTTGAAAGGCTTTCGCAAAATCAAATGTTAAATCGTTAATTTGAGGATGAATATTTAAAATCGTATTATGCTCTTCACTAACAATTTTTAACTCAGGCTCTAGCTCTGCTCCACCGTTCGTGCCGTATAACTTAATACTGATTTCATCTTTAATAGCATGTAGTGTATAGGAAACGTCTACCATTAACGACGCGCCATTCTCAAATGTAATAAGGGCATTTGCTAAGTCTTCTACTGTATTTTTAGTAGCATCATAGTCTGCTGCCTTATAAAAGGATAAATTTTCAACATGATTTCTATTTCCTAATTGATTGTACGTATGACCTGTTATACGTTTCACCTTTGGTCTACCCATTAAATACCAGCAAATATCAATCACATGTACGCCTAAATCAATTAAAGGGCCGCCACCAGACTTATCTATTTCTGCAAACCAGCCGCCTGGATTACCTAATCTTCTTAGACATGAAGCTTTCGCATAATAAATATCCCCTAGTTTGTTATCGTCGATGAAGCTTTTCAGCACTTTAGTATTTGTTGCAAACCGCCTAACATAGCCCACTTGAAATACTTTCTGATGCTTTTGGGCAATCTTTTGAATGTTTAAAGCCTCCGCATAGGTCATGGATAAAGGCTTTTCAATCAGCACATGTAAGTCATTTTCTAATGCAAGAATTGCCAATTCGGCATGCGTATTATTCCATGTACAAATACTTACTGCATCTATATTTTTGTCTGCGAATAACGCTTCCTTAGAAGAAAAAACATGAGTTGCGCCAAATTGAGCTGCTTTTGCCTTGCCTCGTTCAATAGAGGCATCATATACGCCATATAACTCAACCGCAGGATTTTTCATATAGGAGCCTAAATGATAATCGGAAATAGAACCTGTACCGATTACACAAACTTTTAATTTATTCATATTCTTCCCCCTTTAGAGCTTGCATTCGTCCCATAAGCGACGTACATTATCCATCCCTATTTTTGAACCAACTTGACAATCTTCCATGCCTTCAAATTCCACTGTAATATAGCCATCATATCCACTGCCTTTTACGAGCTTAATAATTTCTCGAATATTTATATCGCCATGTCCGACAATAGCTCCTCTGATGTAATTGTTATGAACTGTACGGTACCATTCGCCCTCTCCTGGATTTTCATAGTAAGGTCGAATATAAAAATCTTTGAAATGCACTGTAGCAGCATATGGAATGTTTTTCATCACACCAATTAAAGGTTGTTCATCAATACATAAAAAATTTCCGATATCTAAAGTTGTTTTAAAGTTATCTCTATTTACCGCATGAATTAATTGTTGTACACGATCACTTGTTTGCACATTAAAGCCGTGATTTTCAATCGTTGTCGTAATATCAAATTGTTTTGCGTAATCTGCAATCAACTGACAACCTCTAACCATTTCTTCAAAATGCTCATTGTAATAATGAATAGTTGTTAGCTCCTTTGGTAAAGTAAAAAGTGTAACGTCATGGCGCATAATGTTAATGCCCATATGATGTACTACATCAACATGTTTCTTTAAGCGCTCAACTTCTTCTAGAAAAGCTTCCTCCGTATCCTGAATAAAGTTTGCTGGTAATGAGTAGGCTGATAACGCTAGTCCTAGCTCCGCTGCTTTTTCTTTAATTTGTGTTGCAAGTTCATAGTTATCTACAACAGTAAATTCATAAGGCACTAATTCTACATGCTGTCCTCCGTTGTCTGCCACCCATTGCAAAACATCCAGAACATTCATTTCCCCCTGCCTCATTTTTTTGACCATACTGTATGTGCTTAACCCTATTTTCATTTATGAACACCCTCTCTATTAGTTGACAAAGTGACATGCAACACTTTGCTCTTCGTTAATTTTTTTCATTTCTGGAATAGCTTGCTTACATATATCTGATGCAAGGGGACACCTTGTGTGGAAGGTACAACCACTTGGCGGGTTTTTAGGATTCGGAATATCACCAGTTAAAACGATTTTCTTTTTTCGTAATGTTGGGTCTGCTATCGGCACAGAGGCAATGAGTGCTTGTGTATAAGGATGCTTAGGTTCATTAAATATAGTTTCTTTTCGCCCAATTTCTACAATGGACCCTAAATACATAACACCTATATAATGGCTAATATGTTCTACAACACTTAAATCGTGAGAAATAAAAAGAAAAGATATTTTATATTCTTGCTGCAATTGCTTTAATAGATTTAAAATTTGCGATTGTATAGATACATCCAACGCCGACACAGGTTCATCAGCAATAATTAATTTTGGTTTTGTTATTAATGCGCGTGCAATACCTAAACGCTGTCTTTGTCCACCACTAAACTCATGTGCATAGCGGTCGGCATGTTCAGCATTTAATCCAACGACTTCAAGCATTTCAAGAACTAGTTTTTCACGCTCAGCTTTTGAAAGTTTTGAATGAATTTCTAAAGGCTCTCCAACAAGCTCCTTTACCTTCATTCTTGGATTCAATGAGGCATATGGATCTTGAAAAATCATTTGAACAGTTTGCCTTAAATGCTTTAATTCGGATTGCTTTGCAGTAGCTACTTCTTTTCCGCCTACAACAATACTTCCATTTGTTGGTTCTATTAATCTAGTGATTAACCTGCCTGTAGTAGATTTTCCACAACCACTTTCCCCAACTAGACTAAATGTCGTACCTTCTTCTATTTCAAAGGAAACATCTATGACCGCGTTAACAAATTGCTTTTTTTGAAATAATCCACCTGCTGTTTGAAAGCTTTTTTTTAGATTCTCCACTTTTAAAATCGTGTTAGGCATTTACTTTCACATCCTTTTTCGCGTATAGCCAGCAGCTACATTGCCGTGTAGCTGAAATTTCCACTGTCGGTGGACTCTCCTGATGGCATATGGACATTGCTTCATTACATCGTGGAGCAAATTTACAACCATTTGGCATATTTTGCGGGGATGGCACTTGCCCATTGATGGAATCTAATATTTCTTTGTTATCACCAATTTTCGGTACAGATGCAATTAAACCTTTTGTATAAGGATGCTTTGGGCTAGCAAATAACTCAAAGACATCTGCTTCCTCTACAACCTGCCCTGCATACATTACAACTACCTTATCGCACATTTCAGCAACAACACCTAAATCATGTGTGATTAATAAAATAGCTGTCTCATTTTCTTCCTTTAGCTTTTTCATTAGCTCTAAAATTTGGGCTTGTATCGTGACATCAAGCGCAGTAGTTGGTTCGTCAGCAATGAGTAATTTAGGATGACAGGCCATAGCCATAGCAATCATTACTCGCTGGCGCATTCCTCCTGATAGCTGATGTGGATATTCATAAATGATTTCCTCGGCTCTTCCTATACCTACACTTTTTAACATTTGGATTGCATGATGCTTGCTTTCGTTCTTTGGCAGCTTCAAATGCATCTCAATTGCTTCCATTAACTGCTTGCCAATTTTTAAGACAGGATTTAAAGATGTCATAGGCTCTTGAAAAATCATCGCCATTTGCTTGCCACGAATCTTCCGAATTTCTGATTCGGACATTTTCGTCAAGTCATGTCCATTAAAATGTATAGAGCCATTAACAATTTTGCCTGTAGTACCATGGAATAATTGCATAATGGATAACGATGTTAAGCTTTTCCCACTACCCGATTCTCCCACTAAGCCTAATATTTCTCCTTTACGGATGGAAAAATTGACACCCCTTAAAATCTTGATTTCCTTTTTATCACGTGTAAAGGACGTTTCTAAGTCAGTTACTTGCAATACATGTTCTGACATAGGCATTCTCCTTAATTATTTTTTATTTTTGGATCTAATACATCTCGTAATCCATCACCTATTAAGTTAAATGCTAGTACGGTTAAAAATATAGCAATGCCTGGCATGATGACGACGTGTGAAGATGTTCCTAAATAGTCACGCCCGCTACTTAGCATTACCCCCCACTCAGGCATTTCAGGGCTGGCACCTAAGCCTAAAAAACTTAAACCAGAAGCTGCTAAAATGGCTGTTCCTATTCGCATTGTGACAAAAATGATTAATTCATTCATCGTTTCAGGGAAAATATGTTTCCACAGCACTCTAACATGCGAAGCTCCCATTGATTGAGCTGCCTCTACGTATACATTCTCTTTCGCATTCAATGTAGCGCCTCTTACTAAACGGGCAAAAGAGGGTACACTAAAAATCATCACAGCAATAATGACATTATTAATACCGGGACCTAATAAGGCTACAATGGCAATGGCTAACAATAAATCAGGGAATGAAAATAATACATCACAACTACGCATAATCAATTTGTCAATCCATCCACCAAAGTAACCGCTAATTAAACCTAAAATTGTCCCTAGTATTAAACCTAAAAATACGGCACTAAAACTCACCATCAAGGATATTTTTGCCCCCACTATTAGACGACTAAAAATATCTCGACCATACTCGTCCGTTCCTGCCAAATGACTTGAACTTGGTCCCTCTAATAAAGCATCATAATTTGGTTCGAAAGGATCGTACGGCGCGATATAAGGACCAATCATAGCGACTACAATTAACAATCCTATAAAGATACTTGCTACTAATGCAGCCTTTTGTTTTTTAAAAGACTTCCAAAATTCTTTAAGAGGAGAGTATTTTCTTTGTGTATTTTGCACTTCGCTATTTTGCACAGCAGTTGGTGAAGTCATGTTATTCCCTCCCTTAAGAATCTAATTGAATTTTTGGATTTAACACTGTATAAAGCACATCTACGGCTAAATTCACTAAAATAAATTCTAATGCAAATAACAGCAGTGCTGATTGAATAACGGGATAATCTCGAAATGCGATAGAATCGATTAAAAGTCGTCCCATTCCTGGAAAACTAAACACGGTCTCGACTACCACCGATCCTCCTAATAGAAATCCAAATTGCAAGCCTGCCACTGTTACCACCGAAATCAAGGAATTTCTTAAAGCATGTGTCACAATAACGGAGCGCTCTTTCAATCCCTTTGCTCTCCCTGTTCTTATATAATCTGCTTGTAACGTTTCAAGCATAGAAGATCGAGTAAATCTAGCAATCATTGACATAATGCCAGCCCCTAAAGTCAAGGAAGGTAAAATATAACTAGAAAAGCCATCTAATCCACCTGTCGGAAATAACCCTAGTTGCACTGAAAATAATTGAATCAATAATAAGCCCAGCCAAAAACCTGGAATCGAAATGCCCGATACAGCCGTTACCATTCCAAAATAATCAGGCCATTTGTTTTTATTGATGGCAGAAAAAACACCAATCGCCAAACCCATCAATGTAGCCCAAAACATGGAAAGGAAAGTAAGTTGCAGAGAAGGCATAAACCTTGTTTTAAACATATCAATGACAGGTAGTCCTGTTGTTAAAGATGTTCCAAGCTCACCCGTCACAAGATTTTTCATATAATCTACATATTGTTTAAGAATGGGTTTATCTAGACCCATCTCATGTCTTACATTTTCAACATCTTCTAGCGTGGCATCCTTACCAGCTACTAATCGCGCAGGGTCACCTGGTATGAAATGAATAAATAAAAATGTTAATACAGAAATGACAATTAAAATCGGTATCATTTCAACAGTTCTTCTTGCTACATATTTCCACACGGCACCTTCCTCCTTTCTATTTTTTAGAAAAGGAATTGACTAGCATCAATTCCTTTTACTGTGCATTACTCCACTTTGGCGTTCTTCACATCAAGTCCACCTGTAGGGTTTACTAACACACCACTGACATTTGAACGAACACCATATACAACCTCATCCACCCCTAAGAAAATCCAAGGTGTATCTTGATATACGATTTCCTGCAATTTTTCATATAGTTCAGCTTGGCGATCTACATCTGAAATGGAGTTAGCTTCATCCATTAATTGATCTGCCTCCGTGTTATTATAGTAAGCTGTATTTGCACCATTTGGTGGGAATGATACGCTATGGAAAAGTGGCTTTGTCGCATTCGTTATATCCGAAGCATATGCTGACCAACTCACATACCACATTTGTAATTTCGCGTCATCTGGTGTTTGTGCACCATAGATTTCATCTGATAAAGTGCCTTCTTCCATTGATTTAATTTCTACTTTTACACCGATTTGACCTAACTGTTGTTGAATAAACTGCATACCTTTCATCGTATCTGAGTTTGTGTTCCCCCAGATTTCAATATCGAAGCCATCAGGATAGCCAGCCTCAGCCAATAATTCTTTTGCCTTTTCAATATTGTGTTCATACATTTTTTGTTGCTTATAATAAACCGTTTTAGAAGGAATAATGGAGTCTAATGGTAAACCTAGCCCCGCATTAACCACTTTAATATAAGCATCTTTGTCCACCGCATAGTTAAAGGCTTGTCGAACTTTAATATCATTCAATGGTTTTTTATAGGTGTTTAATGAAACGTAGTGTGCAATTGTAGAAGGAACTTTATTAACTTCTACATCTTTACTTTTAGAAAGTTCATCAATATTTTGAGATGGCACTGGATAGATAACCTGTGCATCACCCGCTTTTAGCATCGCCACTCGTGATCCGTTTTCCGGTACTGGTTTATAGGTGATTTTAGAAACACGTTCTCCGCCACCCCAATAGCCATCAAAATTTTCAATTGTTAAATGGTCCCCTTGTACCCATTCAACAAATTTATAAGGACCTGTGCCGACAGGTTTTTTAGGTATATCTGCTAAATTATCTTTAATCATTTTTGGACTAATCATTTTGGCAACCCCGAAGCGAGTAATCATTGGTCCATATGGTTCTTTTAAAGTAACTTTAATTTCATAGTCACCTAGAATTTCAACATTACTGATTAAGCTAAAACCACGAGAATACAAGCGTAAGCTTTCATCATTCATGATTCGTTCAATGTTGGCCTTTACAGCCTCAGCATTAAACGGTTCCCCGTCATGGAAAGTAACCCCTTCTTTAAGTTTGAACGTATATACAAGAGCGTCTTCACTTATTGAATAATCATCTGCTAAAACCTTAATAATTTGTCCATCTGCATCGAAGCCTAACAATCCTTCTAGCATCGTCTCCTGTACAGAATTCGAATTAGTATCCCCTGTGTTATGCGGATCCATTGAAATAAAATTTTCATTTACAGCGATGACAAGTTCATTTTTTGAACTAGCTGCGCCTGATTCTGTAGTAGACTTATCCCCAGTATTTGATGCGTTAGAATTGTCTTTCTCTGCGCATGCTGCTAAAAGAAACGTACATAGTATGACAAAAACCAACTTTTTTACATAATTCATCTCATCTTCCCCCTTTGTAAAAATATATAAAAATATTTCTTATAACTTAAAATAAGAAATATAATTACTAAAAACATTTATTTTCTCCACTGCTGAAAATAAATAGACAAAAAATAAAACTATATTTTCTTACGATTAGACAATTCAATTCAGGAAAGACGTGCTTCCTCAACTATCACAATTGCTTTTAATCAGAAAATATAGTTCAAATAACAAGATGTATTTATTCCACTGCTGAAAATAAGTGATTAAAAAAATATTCCCTTCCAGGACATCGTTTTAATTATCAGAAAATTAATTATTTTTTACAACTATAAACTATGAAATCTAATATTTCCAGTGTTTTTTTAATAAAATTCAGAATTTTTAATTTATTATTATTAGGCTATAATAATTAACCCAAAGTTCATTTATGCTACAAAATGCCACAATAAAAGTTCTAAAAGCCTTTATTACACGGCTTTTAGAACTTTCATGAATAGTCTATAGCGTATTTATACTATCGACAACCACATTTAATATGCGGTCTAGATCTTCTTGTACAATATTAAGTGGAGGTGATAACGTTAAGACGTTATTAAACCCTGCTACGGTAGCTCCATTTTTTCCAATGATGACACCTTGCCCTTTACATGCTGCAATGACAGCATTGACTTTTTCCAATGGTAAAGGTTCTTTGGTAACTTTATCTACAACTAATTCAATCCCAATCAATAAGCCTTTACCTCGCACATCTCCTACATTTGGATGCGTGTTTAAAGCATTTTGAAGCGTTTGTAGTGTTTTAGCTCCCACTTCCTTAGATCGCTCAAATAACGCTTCTCGCTCAAGAATTTCAATATTTTTCAAAGCGACAGCACAGGCTACAGGAGAGCCACCAAATGTGTTGACATGGCGGAAATAACCGTATGCATCTGTTCCTGTAAATGCCTCATAAATTTCTCGTTTCACTGCAGTTGCTGACAGAGGTAAATAAGCACTTGTAATACCTTTAGCCATCGTTATAATATCAGGCTTCACATCATAGTTCATAAAACCAAACGGCTTCCCTGTACGTCCAAACCCGCATATTACTTCATCGACAATCATTAAAGCCCCATGTTTTTTACAGACTGCCTCAATGCCCTTCATATAATTTTCTGGAGGCATGATAACACCACCACCTGTAATAATAGGTTCTAATATCATTGCGGCAATAGTATCGCCGAGTTCCCAAGTCATCATTTTATCGACGGCTTTTACACTCGCTAAGTCAGTTGGTGCTATCGAGTCATTTTCTGGTTCACGATATTGATCTGGTGGCGCTACATGAATAAAGCCTGGTGATAGCGGTTCATATTTATATTTTCGTTCTGCTTGCCCAGTCGCAGCTAAAGCCCCAAACGAGTTTCCATGATATGCCCGATAACGTGAGACAATTTTATAGCGCGTACTTTCCCCTTTTTGTTGATGGTATTGACGCGCTATTTTAAATGCCGTTTCATTTGCTTCAGAGCCGCTATTCGAAAAGAAAACGACATAATCACCGCCAAGCATTTGGTTAATCTTTTCTGCTAATTCAACAGCGGGTAAATGGCCTTGTGACAGAGGCGCATAAGCATTTTTCATCATTTGCTCATGTGCAACATCCGCTAATTCTTTACGCCCGTAGCCTACATTTACACACCATAACCCTGCCATTGCGTCAATGTATTCATTACCTTCTGTATCAACGATTCTTGCACCATCCGATTTTTCTACAACATATGTGGCTTGCGGATTATAGGGCTTCATTGAATGCCAGACATACTGTTCATCTTTTTTTAATACATCGCTCTTAAGATTTGTTTGAACCATTTACATGCACCCCTTTAATTATATTAAGTTCTATTATTGAAGCAGCTTGAACTGTTCCACCTAATGTAATTTGGTATCGCTATTACTTGGAAAGGCAAACGAACCTGTTTGATGTTTCATCTTCCAACGTTCAAAAATGGATGTTATTTAGTCAGTCGGTTACTTTGACTTTTTGCGCTGCATTCCACTTCCTGTAAACATCAAAACTCCATTTCCAAGCATGGTTATTATTTGTGTCACCCCATTTGATTGAATTGTTTCTTACAAAAATTTTACATCTTCTAAAAAAGGAATGTAATAGACACTCTGTATAATTCTATGATTTTGTTTTAAACATAATGTAAAATAGAATAAATAGTTTTTAAAAAGTATATGACGTAAATTACTAGCTAAATTATCACTTTTCACTTATGAGTCCATAATTCCCATATACAATACGAACTTTGATTGGAGGGCTACGATGAGTCAATATAAGCTTCAGGTAAAGGATGTATTAGAGAATGCACACTTTAAAAGCGCCGAGGTCGTTGCAGGCAAGGATGGGTTATTACGCATTGTAAAGTGGGCACATGTTATTGAAATTGTACAAGTTGATAATTTCCTAGCAGGGGACGAATTGGTTTTAACGACGGGGATTAGTTTACAGCATATTGAGGACTTTACCTTTTTCGTAGAGTCTCTAATTGAAAAAAACTGTGCAGCACTTTGCATAGAATACGGCACCTATTTACAAACAATACCAGAATCTATTCTTTCACTAGCTAACCGCCATGACTTCCCAATCATCGTTTTTCATGAGACAGTGCCTTTTGTTCGGATTACACAAGATTTACATAACCAGATCATGAATCAACAATATTTTATGATTTCTTCATTAGAAACTTACTCCCAGACTTTAAACAAAAACGCTCTTTTAGGACAAACAGTGGATGACATTTTGCAATCCCTTTATGAAGCGTTGCGTACACAAATCATTTTTTCTATTAAAGGTCGGGATGCTATCTTTTTCCCAAATATGTCCCTAGCGAAAAGACAGCATTTATTAAAGATGCCAAAATCAGCATCACAACTTAAACATGAGCCCATTTTTATTGTCGATCAGCATTATGCGGATTTATCCCTTTATCGAGCAGATGGCTTATTCTCAGAATTTGAATTACTTATTTTAGACCGTACAGCGACGGCACTAGCACAGCTTTTAATGCGTGAATTTTATATAGAAGAGAAAAGAGATATTGAGGATGCAACGATTTTAGCAGATTGGATTGATCACAAGCTGACGAAAGAGGAAATCTATAAATTTATCGTGTCCCATCATTCTAACTTTACTTATTATAGTAGCGCGGTGTTTATTTTATCTTCACCTTATACAATCATGAAGGTACAAGAGGATATTGTGTATAGCAAGCTTTATTATCGAAATCTATTTGAACAAAATGGCTTTATCCCCTTTTTATTCGAAAGGAAGAGCTATGTTATATTCATCCTACTCCACACAAAAGATTGTAAAGCAAGTCGCGAATTATTAAATACGCTATTTTCTACGCTCCAAAAAACGGATTTTTATAAAAAGCAATTGTCGCAAGGGTATCAGCTAGCGATCGGTAAGGTTGTTTCGGATGTCGTGGAAATTCCAAAGAGCTATCAAACAGCTTTGGAAACATTATATATTTGTCGCAAAGTTCAAACGACATCGTTTTTTTATGATGACTTGCACTTGTATCACCTTATTTACAAATTACAAATGCAAGTGGATTTGCAAGAAGTCATTCAAGATTATTTACAGCCTGTTATTGAATATGATAAAAAATACAACAGTAAACTGCTAGAAACACTCAGAGTTTATTTACAAACGAATGGCTCAAAACAACAAACTGCCAATCAATTGTTTATTGTACGGCAAACACTTTATCATCGTCTAAAGAAGCTTGAAAGTTTGCTAGGTGAAAATTTTATGAAGGGTCACAATCGTATTACACTTGAGTTTATGTTACTTGCCAGTTCACTAATTGAAGATAAAACGCAAAATTGAGTAAGCATCCTAAAATTGTTTGAGTGCCTGGCACTTAACGTAAAAATCCACTTTGATTTTCCGCGCAGCATTTTGTTAGCCGCAGGAGTCTTCGTGGATTTTTACTTGGATATAGAATTCAGAATTGTTTGTGTGCCTGGCACTTATTTCTCAACAACGCCGCTATACAATCCAGGTCTACGGTCATCATAAACTGGAATTCTTCCACGTACTTCATCGACAATTGAAAAATCAACATCAATAACTGCTACTTCCTCATCGTCTGCACCAACCCATAATACTTCTCCCCAAGGTTGAATAACCATGGATTGTCCATTGAAGTTTTCTACCTTGTTGGCAATTCGATTAACAGCAATGACAAAGCATTGATTTTCAATTGCACGTGCCTGTAACAATGTTTTCCAATGGTCAATACGAGGTGTTGGCCATTGTGCTGGTACGAATAGAACCTTTGCTCCATCTAATGCATGCGCCCGTAACCATTCTGGAAAGCGAATATCATAGCAAATAACACCCGCCGCTTCAATATCCCCTAATGCAAAGCGGTTCATTTCATCACCGGCTTCTAAATATAGATGTTCATCCATCAAACGGAATAAATGTGCTTTACTATATTCGCCAACTTGCTTTCCTTCCTTATCAAACGTATACATCGTATTGTAAAATTTATCGCCCTTCTTCGTTGCGACAGAGCCCCCCACAATATGTACACCAAGTTCGATTGCTAAGCCTTGTAGAAACGCCTTTGCTCGCTCTCCGTCTGTATCTGCAAGTTCAGCTAATTTTTCAAGCGCGTAGCCAGTATTCCACATTTCGGGAAGTACAATAATTTCCGCACCTAAACTTGCCGCTTCGCGTATTTTTTCTTCAGCTCTCGCGAAGTTTTCTTCTACTTTGCCAAATCTTACGTTTAATTGAATACAACCTATTTTCATTTTCATTCCCCCGTCCATTAGTTAAAAAATAGTTTAATAATTCAAGATACAAGTAATTCCAAACGCTTCCAAAAGCATTTAACTTATTACATTACATTTTTCTATACCCCATTATATCATTGAGCGATCTTAGCTTGTCGATGATATGAAGGAAACCTTGCACTATAATCGATTTCGCACAATGTCCATCATTTAATGTCTTATTAATCACTTAGAACACTATAAATATACATATTTATCGTTTAATGACAATAGTAATCAATACTGATATACTTATTACATACATAGAATGAATAAAAATCGTTTTCTAGGCAGACCTTTTTAACTTTATAAGAATCTTAATCAAGAAGGAAGGTATTATCATTTATGGACAGCGCATTTCTCGCTTTTTTACCTCTCTTAAGCTTATTAATCTACATAGCTCCAGTTTTTTTTATCATTTGGTTTCTCCTTAAATTTCTTAAAAACCAACAAGAGCAAATACAAATCCTTAAAAGTATTTCTGATAAGTTAGATAAGCGCTAAAAAAAGATGGGAATTCCCATCTTTTTTATTTTTTCGATTAACTCTCTTGGACTAGAGGGAAAGCGGCATTCGAATTGAATTATAAACTGTATTAAAACTTCCAAACGGAAAGAAGGTTTGTTATGAAAAAGAAAGTAACAATCATTGCGACAGGATTTCTGTTAGTTTTTCTCCTATTATTTGGCACATATAAATTAATGAATTCGAGAGCGTATCAGTTGTTTGGGAATATAACGAATAAAGTAGAAACAACTCAAAAAGTGATTGCGTTAACTTTTGATGATGGACCAACAGATAACGTAAAAATGATTTTGCCACTATTAGAAAAGTATCATGCCAAAGCGACCTTTTTTCTAATTGGTGAAGAACTTGAAAAACATCCAGAAGAAGCAAAAAAAATTGCAGAAGAAGGACATCAAATTGGCAATCACACGTATTCTCATAATCGAATGGTTTTCAAAACCCTTTCCTACTATAAGGATGAAATTGAAAAAACAGATCAATTAATTCGAAATGCTGGATTTAAAGGCGAAATTGATGTTCGGCCCCCTAACGGAAAAAAACTTATAGGCTTCCCGTATTACTTAAGTAAACATAAACGAGACACGATAACTTGGAATCTCGAGCCAGACAGCTTTTACGACTCGGCTTCAGACAAAGTGAATTATGTGAAAGAGAATGTTACACCTGGTTCGATTATTTTAATCCATCCAATGTATGATAAAACCGATAAAGTACTTGATACAATTGAAGGCATTTTACAAGAGCTGTCAAATGAGGGCTATACATTTGTTACTGTAAATGAACTTCAGGATTTATAAAACATGTGAGATGGCTTAAAGAGACTAAATTTAAACTAATGTCACTCATTCGAGTGGCATTTTTAGGAGGTAAAATGAAATATATAAAAGGGTTTTTAGGATTCATAATGATGACTTTTGGTAGTATGCTCATTGCTATCACCATAGATGATGTTCTGATTAAGAATATTCTTTTAAGAATACTTGGTGCATTCTTTGTTTTCATTGGAGTTGATATATTACATAGACAACTCCATCCTCATAAGTACAAAAAAGACCAAGGCAACAATTAGATGTATTTTTAAAAATAATTCTCACAAAATAAATTACAATAGGGAGAATCTAAATGAAAAAATTAATATCTATATTTTTATTATTAACATTCCTTATAGGTTGTTCTAATCAATCAAATGAAAACTTATTTATTGCTACAAGTATTTCCACAAGTAAATTTAGTAAAAATAATGATTATTACATTGTTTCAGATTTAGAGTATTTAGGAGAAAAGTCTGCAATAATTGAGAAAATTGAAATTGTAAAAGCTGACGAAGTAATTGACGAATACATATTAATAGATGAATTTAATTATTCTTTTTTTATAGGGGATAAGTATTCACGTATAGGTGTTCATAAAAACTTAGAAAGAATTGGTGGCGATGTAATACCAGCAGAAAACTCTATTATTAATAAAGATAATATGCTTAAGCTAATATTAAAAATCAATACGAAGTCTAGTATAACAAAAAGTAATAATCGCTATATTAGAATTAAGTACATTATTGATAAAGAAACGAGAGAAGAAGTACTAGATTCAAAAACTGTTAATCAACTTGAAACCGCATTAGATTAGATAAAATCCTTTAAACCCACTCTTTTTAGTCTTCTTCTTACGTTTTTTACCCTTGATAAAGAAAGACTATAGACAATCTATTGAAAAAGTAATAGTATTTGCAACATATCTATAATAATTATTATATTCTGAAAAAGGTGAGCATACATGGAATTATCGAAAAAACTACAGCAACTCCCAACTCAATTTTTTGCAGCACTTGTACAAAAGGTCAATGCGGCACTAGCGGAAGGGCGCGACATTATTAATCTTGGACAGGGCAATCCCGACCAACCGACGCCCCCACACATTATTAAAGCGCTTCAAGAGGCAGCGGAAAACCCTCAGCATCATAAATACTCCCCGTTCCGTGGTATTACTGAATTACGTCAAGCTGCAGCTGCGTTTTATAAACGTGAATACAATGTGGATATTAATCCTGATACAGAAGTAGCCATTTTAGGTGGAACGAAAATTGGACTTGTGGAACTACCAATGGCCGTTTTAAATCCTGGTGACACAATGCTATTACCCGATCCCGGTTATCCAGATTATTTATCTGGTGTTGTATTAGGTGAAGTCCAATATGATGTGATGCCACTTTTTGCAGAAAATGATTTCTTACCTGACTATGATGCATTGTCTGATGAAGTAAAAGAAAGAGCTAAGCTTCTTTACTTGAATTACCCGAACAATCCTACTGGTGGAACAGCAACACTTGAATTTTTCGAAGAAACAGTAAGGTTTGCTAAAGAGCATCAAATTATCATAGCACACGATTTCGCCTACGGTGCGATTGGCTTTGATGGCAATAAACCAGTGAGTTTCTTGCAGGCAGACGGTGCTAAAGATGTCGGCATTGAACTGTATACTTTATCAAAAACCTATAATATGGCTGGCTGGCGCATCGGTTTCGCAGTTGGAAATGCTCAAATTATAGAAGCTATTAATCTTATTCAAGATCATTTATTTTGTAGCCAATTTCCCGCGATTCAGCAGGCAGCAGCTGTCGCTTTAACTTCTTCACAAACTTGTGCTCAGGAACTTAACGCGACATATGAGCGCCGTCGAAACGTCCTAATTGAAGAAGCTCATCGTATTGGTTGGCAAGTAACAGCTCCAAAAGGTTCATTTTTTGCATGGCTCCCTGTTCCATTAGGTTACACAAGTGAACAATTTGCCGATTTATTACTTGATAAAGCTGATATTGCAGTAGCTGCTGGCAATGGCTTTGGACAGTTCGGTGAAGGCTATGTACGTGTCGGCTTACTTGTTAGTGAAGAACGCTTACGTGAAGCTATTGGCCGAATTGAAAAGCTTAATCTATTTAAACGATAATTTACTAATATAAAGTAAGAAGCACTCGCCATATGACGAGTGCTTCTTATTTCTTTATTATTTACGATTTTCCATCCACTCTGGTTTACCAAAGCCTTTGAAGTCTGCATCAATTACTTCTTCAAATTTAGCCGATTCTACAATTTCAACTAGATCCTTTGATAATTGTGAATCTTTGTTATCAGCCTTCACCGCAATAACGTTTCGGAATTGATCAGGCATGTTTTCTAAAAATACTGCATTTAGTAAATCTAGCCCCGCTGCTAAAGCAAAGTTACCAGGTACGCCAGCTAAATCAACACTTTCTACTGTACGCGGAAGTGCAGCTGCCTCAATCGGTTGGAATACTAAATTTTTGTCATTTTTCACAACATCTTTTTCTGATGCTTTTAATTCTTCAATGCTAGGGTCAATCTCGATTAAGCCTTGCTCCTGCAATGATAATAATGTACGTGCTGCATTTGAAGGATCGTTGGCAATTGCCACTGTTGCGCCATCTGGAATTTCATCGATTGATTTATATTTGTTTGAGAAAAAGCCCATTGGTGCTGTTGGTACAATAATTAATGCTTCTAAATCCATGTTGTTCTGCTCTTCGAAGTTTTCTAAGTATTTCGTATGCTGGAATAAGTTTGCATCAATATCGCCATTATCTAAAGCTTTGTTTGGTTGCACATAATCACTGAATTCTACTAATTCAACTTTGTAACCTTTTTCTTCAAGCTGTGGAATAATTGCTTTTTTAAGCATATCACTATAAGGACCTGCTGTTGCACCTAGTTTAATAGATTTGCTTTCCCCTGCTGCATCTGAACCCTTTTTTGAATCGGATCCTTTGTCGCTTGAACCACATGCTGCTAAAACGACAGCAAGAATGATTGTTAAAAATGCCAGTAATGATTTTCTCATCTTTTCTTTCTCTCCTCTTCTTATCTTTTATCAATTGATTTTGCAAACCAGTCGCCAGCAATTTGTATCGCTTGCACGAGCAAAATTAATATCGCAACGGTAGCAATCATAATTGTATTATCATAACGATAGTAGCCGAATCGGATAGCTAAATCACCGATCCCTCCGCCACCTACTACACCTGCCATCGCAGAGAAAGCAACTAAACTAATTACCGTAACTGTCATTGCTTGAATGATGCTTGATTTTGCTTCGGGAATTAAAACATCTTTAATAATCATCCACGGTGTAGCTCCTACCGCTATTGACGCTTCAATAACACCTTTATCAATTTCACGTAATGACGTTTCCACTAATCGTGCAAAAAATGGAATGGCTGCAACCGATAAGGATACACTCGCAGCAATCGGCCCAATTGTTTGTCCAACAAGTAATTTCGTTAATGGGAATAACGCGACTAATAAAATGATGTATGGAATCGATCGAATAAAGTTCACCGCAAAGCCGAACACACTTTTAATTAAACGATTTTCCCAAAATAGCCCCTTATCCGTGACAAATAATAAAATACCAAGCGGTAAACCTACCACGATTGACACAGTTAGCGAGATGCCAATCATAATAATTGTCTCCTGAAAGGCTTTCAATATATCCGGAATCATCTCCATAAAATGCGTTACATCAAACATGCTGAACCACCTCCACAATCGCACCACGTTCGGTCATATAAGCAACAGCTTTCTGTAACTCACTCTGCTCACCTTGTAGCTCCATTAAAAAAATACCAAGTGGTCGTTCTTGTATGTATTCGATTGTGCCATGAAGGAAATTCCCTTTAACGTAAAAACGTTGCATTGTGTCTGCAATAACGCCTTCACCTGCTACATTTCCTTTAAATAAAATTTTGACGATTTGACCATGTACATCTTTTAAAATCGTTTCCGGAATATCAAACGATACAACACTACTAATAAATTCCTGCGTTAATACTTTTTGAGGGCTAGCGAAAATATCATATACTTCGCCTTCCTCTATGACTTTACCATCTTGCATAACAGCCATACGATTGCAAATTTCCTTCACTACATCCATTTCATGTGTAATTAGAACAATCGTAATACCTAACTTAATATTAATTTCCTTTAACAGTCGTAAAATTGACACGGTTGTTTTAGGATCGAGTGCGGATGTAGCTTCATCACAGAGCAACATCGCTGGATTGTTTGCTAAAGCTCTTGCAATTCCTACTCTTTGCTTTTGACCACCACTTAGCTGCGCAGGATAAACATCCCTTTTTTCTGCTAAATCGACCATTTTAAGCAATTCATCCACTCTTGCAGGAATATCAGCTGCTGGCATATTCGCTGCCTTTAGGGCAAAGGCTATATTTTCGCCTACTGTTTTTTGGCTTATTAAATAGAAGTGTTGAAATATCATTCCAATTTTTAAGCGAGCTAAACGTAGTTCATTTCGTGATAGCTTTGTTAAATCCTTACCATTAATTAATATTTCACCGCTAGTAGGTCGTTCGAGTAAATTTATACAACGTAAAAGCGAGCTTTTGCCAGCTCCCGAATAACCTACTATTCCGAAAATATCGCCACGATTAATTGTTAAGGATACATCATCTACACCAATAACCTCTTTTTTCTTTGAGCTATAAACTTTTGATACATTACGAAATTCGAGCATTTTGTTCTCCTTAATCAATTATTCAATAACAATTATAACCTACTATTTCAATATGCTTTATAGAATAGTTCGAATTATGTTATTTGTCAATCTCTTTTGACAATCTATCATATCACCGATTATTTAAATTCCGATTAAATGGTTATAACTTTAGCAATATCTCGAATTTTCGCAGTAAAACTATACGTAATATAAAAATAAAAGAAGGCACTTTCTGTTCAAATTGAACAAAAAGTGCCTTATATTCCTTATTGAATTACGCCTAATTCACGACCTACTTTTTCATAAATCGCCAATGCATTATCTAGCATTTCCTTTGTATGAGCTGCTGTTGGCATATTACGAACACGGCCAGTGCCTTTTGGTACTGTTGGGAAAACGATTGATTTTGCATAAACGCCTTCCTCAAATAAGCGACGGGAAAACGCTTGTGTCAGCTTTTCATCACCAATAATACATGGTGTAATAGGTGTTTCAGATTCACCGATATTAAAGCCTAATTTCGCTAACCCTGCTTTTAAGTAATCGCCATTGTCCCATAGCTTATCATGTAGTTCTGTTGAATCAATAAGCATTTGTACTGCTGCAGTAATAGCAGCTACATCACCTGGCGGCAACGCTGTTGAGAATAAAAATGGACGAGAACGGACTTTCAACCAGTCAATTAGATTTTTCTTGCCGGCAACATAACCACCGACTACACCAATTGCCTTTGAAAGTGTACCGATTTGGAAGTCGATTTCTTTTTCTAGACCGAAATGTTTTACAGTGCCCTTCCCTTTACCTGTAACACCTGATCCATGTGCATCATCGACATAAGTAATTAAATCAAACTCTTTCGCAATTTCGACGATTTCCGGTAGTTTGGCGATATCCCCATCCATTGAGAAGACACCATCTGTAATTACCATCACTTTATTATACAAACCTGATTCTGTAGCTTCTTTTGCTTTTGCGCGTAAATCGTCCATATCTGAGTGATTGTACGCAATGATTTTTGCACGCGATAAGCGACATCCATCAATAATGGATGCATGGTTTAATTGGTCTGATAAAATTGCATCGTTTTTATCCATAACAGCTGAAATAGCCGCCATATTACAGTTAAAACCTGATTGATAGGAAATAGCTGCTTCTGTTCCTTTAAATTCGGCAAGCTTTTCTTCTAATTTAACATGCAAATCAAGTGTGCCGTTAATTGTACGAACAGCACCTGCACCTACACCATATTTTTCTGTTGCTTCTTTAGCAATTTGCTTTAATTGCTCATTTGTTGCTAAGCCAAGATAGTTATTAGAGGAAAGATTAATAAGATTCTGACCTCGAACTTGAATAACTGGCCCATTTGCGCCTTCTACTGCGTCAATTTCATTGTATAAGCCTTGATCACGTAAGGCTTGTAAGTTTTCATCTAAAAATGCATTTAGTACTTTTGACAAGAGTATCATCCTTTCTACGATTAGTTTTGTCTCGGCGTCATAATATTCGGATTTTAATTTATGCATGCATCCTACAATTCAAAATCCACGGCTTCTGCCAGAGGCATTGTCTTCATTCAGCTTGCTTTTGACATTCATGCAAATAAGGGGTCATTTGCATCAATTTCGCATTAGCAAGTAGCTATTGAATAAAGATCGACTAGTCTACTCATAGTGTAGCATAAGCAACCAATTAGAATAAATTACTTTGCTAATCTTTCAAATAAAGGAGCCGTTTTTTCACGCCAAATTGCAGTCGATAAACATTGATCCATTAGCTGGCGAATTGTTTTCTCCGCTTCTGCATAACGCGTCGTATAGCCGATTGCATCTTGCATTGCACTTTTATAGTTCACGCGGATTTCTTCAATTTGAGCTTCCGCTTCCTCGGACAAAATACAATGTTGCCCCATATCGAAAATTTCATCCCCTAATCTTCCATCCTGTGGCTCAAATACATGTGGTTCTGTACTATCAAATATGCAAAAGTTTAATTCTGGAACGATGACCATATCCACTGAACCAGCATCTAAGCCACACCAAACAATTTGCGCATCTAGCCCTCTTGCATTTGCCTCGTCAGCTAATCCTTTCATTAATGAGGATTTCCCTGTACCTGGCTTGCCTTTTATCATCAATCTTTTCGCTAAATTTTTCGTCATGCTATCTACTGTATTTTCTGCACCACGAGGTGTAAGTGTTCCTAATAGTCGATGTGTCCGTCTGCCTGTTTTATTTAAAACGATGGATTGAAAAATATTCGACTTTAAGTTGGTAACTTGTTCATCTAACGCTTGCCAGTCCATGCAACTTTGTGTAACAATCTCCCAGTCATCATGTATTTTTTTTGCGATTTCAAGCATTGTAATACACTTCTCGCGCCACAATTCTCGCTCTTTTATTGCAACGGCTAGCTTTTCGCCAATCTCTTCAAGTCGGTCTTCTTCTAAGCAATCATAAAAGGACAGCACACGATGCTTCGTACCAAATAAAGTTGGTTCAATCCCCCACTGTGATGACCAAACATAGAGTCGATTACAGCCTCGAATAAATACTCCCTCTATTACGTTCTCTAACAATGCATGTTGAAACCACTCTACCGCAAAGCCCTGTTTTACATAATAATAGCCGAGCTCCTTCAGAAGTTCTGATCCTTTATATGTTGATGGGCCTTGCAGAACGTAAACTAGTTCCGCTTCATCCATCATTTCTTTATATAAATGTTTAATTCCTTGCCCAGTAAGTGCGTGTCCAAAGTAATAGGTCACATTTCCGTTCAATGTCGCTCCCCCTTTTTTTATGCCATGACATTATATGAACTATCACACCAAAAGATGAAAGGGGGGCAAATTGTTTGAGTGCCTGACACTAATTGTGTGCGTACCTGGCACTTGGCATGGACACCTGACATAATACAGGCTCCCTGCATTGTAGTAAAAATCCACTTCTCTCTCCGCAGGCACAATGTAAGCCCCATCTGTCACTAACACAGTTTGTTGCATCTTAAGTTACGGGCGTTCCCGCACGCATTTTCGTGGATATTACTTCGATATATATTACTAAAAATTTCAGAATTGTTTGAGTGCCTGACACCAAAACTTAAAATGGTTTGATGCCTTCCATGCTTCCGATACATTTCATTAAAACTTTCCGACAATACGGTAAGGAAAATTGCACAATATAGCCGGATGTTAGTGCAATAACGACAGTACCAACACCAACAGGGCCACCGAGCAACCATCCGAGAATGGTTACGAGAACTTCAATGCCCATACGTGCTGTTTTAATCGTCCCTCCAAACCTTTCAACGAGTATCATCATTAAAGTATCACGTGGACCTGCCCCCATATTTGGTGCAATATACATTCCACAGCCGAAACTTAAAACAAATAAACCTAATACAAAATAGGTTATTTGTAAGCCATAAATATCAGTTGAAGGCAACAGCCAATTAAACACATCAATAAATGAGCCGATAAGTAACATATTTAGCCATGTACCTATTTTAGGCCACTGCCTTAATACAATCGAGGTTGATACGACGATTAAAAACCCTGTTAAAATAGACCAAGTTCCTATTGTTAAGCCGAAATTTTGAAATAACCCTACATGTAACACATCCCATGGGCTTGTTCCTATAATTTTCCCCTTGATTGACATCGTAATACCTAATGACATAATCATCATTCCCACCACAAAAAACACCCAGCGCCATCCTGTGACTTTTCGCATTTCACTATCCTTCTCTCTATGTATGATATTGCTCTAACTTTATCATCATTTCTACTCCGAAATCTCAGTTTTCGTTAATAATTTAAAATAATCTGAACATA
This sequence comes from Lysinibacillus sp. NPDC093197, assembly GCF_044754025.1. NCBI lineage: Bacteria > Bacillati > Bacillota > Bacilli > Caryophanales > Bacillaceae > Lysinibacillus > Lysinibacillus sp. NPDC093197. The sequence continues at coordinate 277,685 of NZ_JBIVOH010000003.1, forward strand.
AAATTTCTCCAAATAAAAAACTACCCAAGGATTATTCTTGGATAGTTGTGATTGGAGCAAGTTGTGCCTTAGTCACTGCAAGTAAATCATCAAGTTGAATGTGCATTTGCATACCAATTTTCCCTGCACTAACAATAATACTTCCTTGCGCACTTGCAGATGCATCAACAACCGTAGGATACAGCTTTTTCATGCCGACTGGTGAGCATCCACCACGGACATAGCCTGTATAACCAAGTAGCTCCTTAACTGCTAGCATCTCAATCTTTTTCTCACCAACGACTTTAGCCGCAGCTTTTAAATCAAGTTCTTCCGCAACCGGTATGACAAAAACAAAAAGCTTTTGGGCGCTCGCCTTTGCCACTAATGTTTTAAATACAGATGATACAGGATGCCCGATTTTCCCAGCTACTGACACCCCATCTACTTGACCGTCACCTGTCTCGTATTCTAAAACGTCAAATTGTATTTTTTGTTGCTCTAATAGTCTAATTGCATTTGTTTTCGTATGCTTCGCCTTTGCCACAATTAAAATCCCCAATCTATACCATTAAGCTGTCATTGAAAACGTCGAGTTGTCTCCATATAGATAGCCGCTTTTTGCCATTTGAATATGCGTAGCATATTTTGCAGACGCTATTTTAAATGTCCGTGCTTTCATTGCCTCATCATAACTCTTACCGAAAATTGTATCTGCAAATGGGTCCAAATTCAATTCCTTCGAAAATCGTTCTGGCACCTTTACATCAGTTGTTTCCGTAACATAAGGTGGTTCAAGCTCATTAAGCACTGTTTCATCTAGCTCTGTACCATTCTGAATATGTTGCATTTGAGCATCTGCACTAGCCGCTATACGTAAATCTTGTGGAGATGGAACTATTGGTGTTAGCGCAGCACTTCGAACCTGCTGTAAAATTTGCAATGTGTCCGCGGCCTCAGTATCCGTATCCATTACTGCTTCAGGCAAATCATCTAATGCTGGATATCGGTCATCTGTTGCTTTTAGCCGTGATGAAGAAGGAGATTCTCCAATATCACTGCCGATTGTTTTATATGCTTGCTCATGAGCTCTTACACTTTTTTCAGTTTGTTGTAAATCTTGAATCATAGCCTGTTGCTGTGGCGTTACTTCCTTAGATTCTTCTTTATGTTGCTCATATAAATCTTGATCTTGGCGGCCTAATAATAAATTTTCGAGCTCTAGCAATATTTTATTTTTTTCTGGTTGGAAGTACTGTGCATTTTTTCGATAAGCATCACCAGCCTCTTTACGCTGAAGGATTTTCTTACGGTTATAATGAGCAGATTGTCTTTCTTGCTCCATCATGTTTGATAGTTTCATATCATCACCTCGACTTTCTTTTTAATATGCAAGTTTAGTAGTAAATATGAACAACTCTCTATTAACTATTTTTATTCAAACGGAATGGTTTCTGTACTTTTATTATCGGAATTTTCTCTCTTAAATTCAAGCAATAATTACTACTAACCTCCTAAAGAAACAATACCCCGAATTTTATATAGGTAAAAACACCTTGTTAATAAGAGTGTTTTTATTATTATTATATTTCTTTATTACTTTTTCATTTATTTTCATTGAAATTTATCACATTAAACACTTGTAAAATAGTGTTTATAGCTAAAAAAAACAGCCCATTATTAAATGGACTGTTTCTTCTATAATCGAACTTTATGAACGTTTTTTCGGCATGATAAGTACACATTTATAAGCTAAGTATCCAAACCATGCGCCTAGCGTATTTAAAATCAAGTCATCAATATCTGCAGAACCAACTGTAAAAATAAACTGCACGGTTTCAACAGCAAGGCTAGAGAAAAAGCCTATACAAATAATAACCCATGCCTTTCGAAACCTCTTTGACAGTAGTGGTAACAAAAAGCCCATCGGTGTAAATATTAACAAATTGCCTAATAAGTTTACGACAATCAAATCTAAATTAAAATATTGTGAGTAATTGATATAACGTAAAATTGTTTCAAACGGTATAAAATTAGTCGTTACTCGCCAGCTACTATAATCAAACAAACCAATCTCACTTAAAGAATAATCGCCACGGAACAACATAATACAAACATCCACTAAACGATTAATCACTAATTTGTAAAAGGCGATAATTGTGTAAAAACTAAAAAACACCCAGCCTATTACTTTTAGCTGCATATAATACGTATCAATCCACGCTCGAAATGGTAATGGTAGCTTGGCATCACCTTGGATACTAGATATATTATTTTTTGCCATGCTAATTCACCCACTTCCTCTTATCCATCCCATATTTTAATATGTCTGACCGTGCTCATGCAAGGGGTGAAATATATCAAAAAATGCACACCAGCATAAACTGGGTGCATTTTTCGGATAAAATATTTCTTCTTATACTGGATTTACACCATGCTTCCGTTGAGAGAATAACAAGTATTTAGACATATACAAGTCCAAACGTGTTTCCAGTGCCTTCCGTAAATCATTCGGCTCAATGACATCATCAATAATTAGCTCAGATGCTAAGCGATAAATGTCAATTTCCTCTTGGTATTCTTTTCGCTTTTCAGCAATAAAGCTTGCTTGTTCTTCTTTTGGTAGTTCGGCAATTTTATTGGCATATACTGCATTTACAGCTGCCTCTGGACCCATTACGGCTATTTGTGCGTTTGATAACGCAATACAGCAATCAGGCTCAAAAGCCGGACCTGCCATTGCATAAAGCCCTGCACCATACGCCTTACGTACAATTACAGTTAGTTTAGGTACAGTTGCCTCGCTCATTGCAAAGATCATCTTCGCGCCATGGCGAATAATGCCCGCCTTCTCAACTTGTGTTCCAATCATAAAGCCTGGAACGTCTACAAGGAAAATAAGTGGAATATTAAAAGCATCACATAATGAAATAAATTTTGCCGCTTTGTCAGCTGAATCGTGGAACAATACGCCGCCCTTCACACGTGGTTGGTTGGCTATAATCCCAACTGATTGTCCGTTAATGCGTCCAAGCCCAGTTATTAATTCTGATGCAAATAATTTTTTTACTTCACAGAAAGAATCTTCATCAATCAACCGATCAATTAATTGATACATATCAAAAGGCGAGTTTTGATTTTTAGGAATTAATTCTTCAATTGATTTTTCAAATGTTGCTGGTGGCTTTGGCGCTTCCACTTTACTACGCTCAGCATAGTTATTCGGGAAATAGCTCAAATATTTGCGTGCATAGGCAATAGCTTCCTGCTCTGTTTTTACAAGCACATCCCCACAACCAGATACTGAACAATGCATTTTAGCGCCACCCATTGTTTCTAGATCTACCTTTTCACCTATGACCATTTCTGCCATACGTGGTGACCCTAAATACATTGATGCGTTGCCTTCCACCATCACCACAATATCAGAAAATGCAGGAATATATGCGCCTCCCGCTGCAGAAGGACCAAACAACAAGCAAATTTGCGGTACTTTACCAGAAAGTTTTACTTGATTGTAGAAAATACGTCCTGCTCCACGACGTCCAGGGAACATTTCTAACTGATCTGTTATACGTGCACCTGCTGAATCAACTAAATAAAATAATGGACAATTTAGCTTCTCCGCCGTTTCTTGAATACGAATCATTTTCTCCACTGTACGTTTTCCCCAAGACCCGGCTTTAATCGTCGAATCATTGGCTAAAACACATACTGTACGACCATGGATTTTACCGATACCTGTTATAACGCCATCTGCTGGTAAATCACCTGCTAAACAGTTTGCATACAGTCCATCTTCCGATTGAAGACCATCATCTAATAATAATTCTAGTCGCTCTCGGACAAATAGCTTGCCTTGTTGTGCATTTTTATCGTGATATTTCGGCAGACCCCCTGCTAAAATTTGTTCCTTCATCGCATTTGATGTATTTTCTGTGGATATATTGCTCATGTCCAATTCCCCCTTTGCAGTCCATTACTTTCCTGAATATTGCGGTGTTCTTTTTTCTTGGAAAGCTTGTAAGCCCTCCAAGCGATCTTCCGTTGGAATAAGTGCACTATATGCAAGTGATTCGATTTTCAAGCCTGTAGCTAAATCTACTTCAACACCATTATTAATGGCATTTTTCGCCTGAATTAATGATAGCGGCGCATTTTTCGCCATTTCGAGTGCAAGCTGTTGTGCTCTTTCTTGCACTTCATGCCCTTCATATACATATTCCACAATACCAAGGTGTTTCGCTTCCTCGGCATCGATTCGACGTGCTGTATAAATTAGTTCCTTCGCTTTACCAATTCCAATCAGTCGCGGTAAGCGTTGTGTTCCACCTGCTCCTGGAATAATGCCAAGTGAGGTTTCAGTAAGACCTACTTTGATATGTGTGGCTGCTATGCGTAAATCGCAAGCTAAAGCGAGTTCTAGTCCGCCTCCAAATGCAACGCCGTTTAAAACAGCAATAACAGGTTGAGCTAATGACTCTACTTTTGCAATCGTTGCTCCGATTAAATGCACAATTTGCTTTACTTGTTGATCGGACATCCCTTTACGCTCTTTTAAATCTGCTCCTGCACAAAATGCCTTTTCCCCTGCACCTGTTAGTAAAACAACACGCACTGCTGGATCAGCATTTATTTTATCTAGCGTAGCACTAAGGTCGTTTAATAATTGTACTGACATGGCATTGGCAGCTTCCGGTCTAGATAGTGTAATGAGCCCTATATTACCTGGTAACAAATCAAATTGAACGAGTTGTTGTGTCATGTGACATTAGCACTCCCTTCATTACGAACAATGGCCATTTGTTTAGACGCAACGTCCTTCCCTAGCTTTTGTTCGATAAATAGTACCGCTTCTAACAGCCTTTGCATGTTAACGCCTGTTTCAATGCCCATTCCTTCTAATAGATACAACAAATCCTCTGTAGCTACATTACCTGTTGCTCCTTTTGCATAAGGACAACCGCCTAGGCCACCGAGTGCACTATCAAATTTCGTAATACCCATTTCTAACGATTTCATAATATTGGCAAGTGCTGTACCACGCGTATCATGGAAATGCATCGCAAATTTTTCAGCCGGATATCTCTTTAACAGCTCTTCTAATAGATGCTCAACCTGCGTCGGAACTCCAACGCCGATTGTATCTCCTAGCGATATTTCATCAACGCCCATTTCCAATAATTTATCTGTTACTTGTAAAACTTTTTCTGGGTGTATGTAACCCTCATAAGGGCATCCGATTACCGTTGAGATATAACCACGTACATGCTTATTTGCGGCCTTTGCCCCCTCAACTACTTCCTTCATTATTGGAAATGTTTCGTGGATTGTTTTATTGATATTTTTTTGATTATGACTTTCACTGGCAGACATAAAAATGCTTGCTTCATCGATGCCCGCTAGCAACGCACGTTCTAATCCTCGCATGTTTGGCACAAGTGCCGCATACGTTATGTCCTTTTCTCGCTTAATAGCTTGCAGCACTTCTACTGCATCTGCTAATTGAGGAATCCACTTCGGATGCACTAGAGACGTTACTTCTATATAATTTAATCCCGTCCGACTAAGTAAATTTACTAGCTCTACTTTATCTGCAGTAGCGATGTGTACCTTTTCATTTTGCAAACCATCACGAGGCCCAACTTCCTTTAACGTAACATGCTTTGGTAATTGCATAGAAATGCCTCCCTATTCAATTTCTAAAATATCATCGTCAACGTTAATGAAATCGCCTTCGTTCGCAATAATTTTTGTTACAACACCGTCCTCTTCTGCAGCAATCGGAATCTCCATTTTCATTGACTCTAAAATTGCTACGTCTTGCCCTGCTGTTACTTTATCGCCTTCTGCCACTACGATTTTCCATACTGTTCCCGCCATGCTCGCTTTTACTGTTGCCATATAAATCCCTCCAAATAGTTAGGTGTATTTGTTTCAAGTGACAAACGTATCACTCAAAACAACACACATATTTTCACTTTGTAACGCATGCATACTCGCACATGCTTTGCATAAGCTCCTCAGTATGAAAACATCTGTTAGTAATCACGAGCCATTTGTTTATAAGCTCGTTGCTACGAATGTCCATAATATGAACTTATCCTTATTTTGTTTCTGTTAATTGTGGTAAATAAAATTCCTCGACAAATTTCGTTGTTGTATGCCCTTTTAAAAATTGCTCATGGGTTACCGTTTTCAAAAGCATCGGTATATTTGTTTGAATACCTTCAATTTTATATTCTTTCAATGCTTGTATAAGGCGCTCACACGCAATTGCTCGCGTTTCTCCCCACACTACTAATTTACTAATCATTGGATCATAGAAAGGTGTCACAGTTGAACCCGCTTCTACACCACATTCATGGCGAATACCCTCACCTGTTGGCAATACAAGATCTGTAATTTTGCCTGGAGACGGGAAAAACGTTGTAGGGTTTTCTGCATAAATTCGTACCTCAATGGCATGCCCCTGCTTGTCAATGCTGTCGCGTGTAAAGCTTAATGGCTGTCTCGCTGCTACTTTCAATTGTTCTTCTACAAGATCCAATTTCGTTATTTCTTCCGTTACTGGATGCTCTACTTGTAAGCGCGTGTTCATCTCTAAAAAATAGAAGTTTTGCTCTGCATCTACTAAATACTCAATCGTTCCTGCGTTTACATAACCGATATGCTTCACCGCTTGCACAGAAGCTTCTAGCATTCGCGCTCGCGTTTCCTCAGAAATAAATGGAGACGGGGCCTCTTCCACCACTTTTTGATTGCGTCGTTGAATTGAACATTCTCGTTCAAATAACGGAACTACATTGCCCTCATAATCCGCGATAATCTGTACTTCGACATGATGTGGATTGGCTATGAATCGTTCCATGTACATCGTGCCATCACCAAAAAATGATTGTGCACGTTTCTGATTACCTTCAAATGCTTTCTCTAACTCCTCAGCATCTGACACAAGTTGCATGCCGATGCCACCACCTCCAGCAGAGGCTTTTAGCATAATTGGATAACCTAAACGAGAAGCGATTTCAACTGCTTCTGAAACATCTTTGACAGGCGCTTCAACCCCTTCAACAATCGGTACTCCTGCAGATTTCATCGTCTTTCGCGCTTCTAATTTACTGCCCATGGACGCGATCACTGTAGCACTAGGTCCAATAAATACTAGGCCAGCCTCCGTACAACGTTTTGCAAAATCAGCGTTTTCTGAAAGCAAGCCATATCCCGGATGGACAGCGTCAGCCCCGCTTTCTTTTGCAATTTCAAGAATCCGCTCAATATTTAAATAGCTTTGAACAACAGGCGGCTTACCAACGCAGTATGCCTCGTCAGCATCTTTGACATGTAAACTTTCAGCATCCGCCTCAGAATATACCGCGACCGTTTGAATATTAAGTCGCTTACATGTGCGAATAATACGTCTAGCAATTTCACCACGATTTGCAATTAATACTTTCTTGAACATTGTCTTGCCCCCTCCCTAATTCACCTTCACTGCTGCCACAAAATCTTCGCGTAGTTTAAACTTCTGCACTTTTCCTGAGGCAGTCATTGGGTAGCCATCGATAAAGAAAATATGTCGCGGAATTTTATGTTTAGAAATTTTATCTCGGCAAAAAGCTCGAATTTCCTCTTCTGTCGCCTGTTCCCCTTCTCGCAATATAATCCATGCTGCAGCTTCTTCACCGTACTTAGGATCAGGGACACCCGCTACCTGTACATCTGCGATTTTTGGAAAGGTATATAAAAACTCTTCAATTTCACGAGGATATAAATTTTCACCACCGCGAATAATCATGTCCTTCAATCGGCCTGTTACTCTCACATAACCCTCTTCATCCATCGTTGCCAAATCACCGGTATGAAGCCAGCCATCGTGATCGATTGCCAGTTGTGTTTCCTCAGGATTGTTATAGTAACCTTTCATCACATGGTAGCCTCTTGTACATAGCTCGCCTTGCTCATTTGTTGCAGCTTCTACATCTGTACCAGGAACGACAATTTTAACTTCTAGATTCGGTAATGCTCTACCTACAGTCTCTACTTTTAGATGGAATGGATCATCTGCTCTCGTTTGTGTAATGACAGGAGAAGATTCCGTTTGACCATAACAAATTGTTACGTCAGTCATACCCATTTTCTCGATCACAGCTTTCATGACTTCAATAGGACAGTTAGAACCTGCCATTACGCCAGTACGTAATGTCGATAAGTCGTATGACGCAAAATTGTGTAAATTCAACTCGCTTATAAACATAGTTGGTACTCCGTGTAATGCAGTACACTTCTCTTTTTCTACTGTTCGTAACACTTCCACAGGGGAGAATTCTTGCACAGGTACCATTGTTCCACCACTTGTAGTAATAGCTAATGTACCGATGACACAGCCAAAGCAATGGAAGAAAGGCACTGGAATACATAAGCGATCTATCGACGTTAAGCGCATACATTCCGCGATGTTAACCGCATTATTGACTAAGTTATAATGTGTTAACATAACCCCTTTAGGAAACCCTGTTGTTCCAGAAGTATATTGAATATTAATGACATCATCATAATGGAGTGAGGCCTGTATTTGATCTAATTGTTGCTCTGTAACTTGCTCAGCAGCTGCTAGTACATCAGACCAGTTAAGTACTCCCGGATATTTTGTTTCGCCAATTAAAATAACATTTTTCAATAGAGGTAGTCGCTCCGATTGCAATTTACCAGGTTCACAATTTTCAAGCTCCGGGCAAATTTCTTGGAGTGTATTCATAAAAGAATGGTCTCGATAATTTTCGATTAAAATTATCGTTTTAGCATCGGATTGTCTTAGTAAATATTCCAATTCATGCGCACGATAATTTGTGTTTACAGTAACAATTGGCGCCCCCATCTTTCCTGTGCCAAACTGTAACTGTACCCATTCAGGAACATTTGTCGTCCACACTGCGATATGATCTCCCTTTTCAATACCAAGGGCCATTAATCCTCTCGCAACTAAACGACTTTGATGATTTAACTCCTCATAAGTCATACGTAAGTCTCTATCTGCATACACTAGCGCTTCATTTTTAGGATATTTTTTAGACTGTTCATCGAGCAATTGACCAATTGTTTGATACACAAGTTCTGCCATGAAAATCCCCCTTAAATATGCTATATAATGTTTTTAACAGCCAATTAGACGAGAAATAACGAGACGTTGAATTTCAGATGTACCTTCACCGATTTCCATTAATTTAATGTCACGTAAATGACGCTCTACATCATATTCCTTCATATAACCTGAACCACCATGAATTTGAATGGCTTGATTGCAAGTTCGGAAGCCCATCTCAGATGCGAATAATTTCGCCATAGCAGCTTCCTTAGCAAATGGTTTTTTCTGGTCTTTAAGCCATGCTGCTTTATGTACAAGTGTACGAGCAAGCTCTATTTCCATTGCCATATCTGCTAATTTAAACTGTATTGCTTGTAACTTGGAAATTGGTGCTCCAAATTGCTCTCGTTCGTTCGCAAACTTTAATGCTTTTTCATAAGCAGACTGTGCAATGCCGACTGATAAAGCCGCTATGGAAATACGTCCTCCATCTAACGTATTTAAAAATTGGCTAAATCCACGTTTTTCGTCCCCTAATAAATTCGTTTTTGGAACGCGAACATTTTGCAAAATGATTTCACATGTATTGGAACCACGCACACCCATTTTGTCGTAATTACAATTGATTGTGACACCAGGTGTATTTGTTGGCACAATAATTGATGAGATGATTTTTTTGCCATCTTCACGTTTGCCTGTTACTGCCGTAACAATAATTTGGCGTGCATGGCCTGCATTTGTAATCCAGCATTTTTCACCGTTAATAACGTAATCATCACCGTCAACTACCGCTGTTGTACGTGTTCCGCCAGCATCAGATCCTGCATTTGGCTCCGTTAAACCGAAGGCACCTAATGTTTCTCCCTTTGCCAAAGGTACAAGCCATTCACGCTTTTGCTCTTCCGTTCCAAAGTTATAAATTGGAGCCGCGCCTAAGCTCACTGCTGCTGCATAGCTTAAACCTGTACCACCGCAAGCACGCCCAATTTCCTCAACAGCAATTGCATAGGAAACCGTATCTCCTCCAGAACCACCATATTCCTCAGGAAACGGGATACCCAATAAGCCTAGCTCTGCCATTTTTTCAAAGCTTTCTATTCTCATTGTTGATGTCTCGTCGACTTCACGAGCGTAAGGTTTAATCTCTTTCTCTGCAAAATCACGTACCATGTCTCGAATCATCGCTTGCTCTTTCGTTAGTTCAAAGTTCATTCCCATTTCCCCCTAATATCCAATTTGCCATAGCGGATTTCTTTCAGACGACAGTTACACAAATCTAGACCGACTAGTCGGTCTGTATTAAAGATTAATAAAACCAGCATTTTCTTCTGGCTTCACCTTTACCATAAATTGAGTTGCTTCTTCCATAGCTTGCTCTGTAACAATTGCTCGTAATATCATATCCGTAAATACTTCTGTAATTTCCTCCATTGTCAACGGACCGGTTTGTTTAAACCACATATATGTCCAGTTAATCATCCCCACAATGGCCATTGTTACAATCGTACAAGGTAATTCAGAACGAAAATCCTTAGTTTGCTGCCCTTCTTCAATCACCTTTTGTAATATTTCCCGATATTGGTCCCGCTTTTTATGAATTATTGCACTATATTCTTCTGACAACGAACGGCTTTCTTCATAAAACACAGTAATATGGGCTTGATACACATCAAACACTTGTGTCAGTGTTTGGAGCATTGCACATAAGCGTTTAATCGGCGTATCATATTTGTCATAAGCTTCCTGTGACTGTTTAATAACATGGGAAATAAACACATCATGAACTTCATATAACAATTCATCTTTCGATTTAAAATTATGATAAAATCCACCTTTTGATGCACCGATGTATTCTACAATGCGATCAACAGTTACATTATGATAGCCATCTTGCTGAAACAGCACTACAGAAGCGTCAACAATTCTTTGTTTTAACGTTTTTTTTACCATAAGCACCTATCATCCTTCTTTATAACACTTACCCCTTTGTTCCTTATAACTAGGACTTACATTCTCTTAATTTTCCTAATTATAAAAATACTATGACTCCTTTAATATAGCATTCTCAAAAATTGGTGTCCAGTTCCATAAAACAATTTAATAGTATTAACGAGAATTTTTTTACTTTAAACAGCATATAAACCATTCATTTTTAACAAAAAATATGAATCTACACAATATCAAATGTGAATTCACATGTGGAATACTGTACTTCCTCTATTCTGAAGCATTCTTTTCCCCAGAAGCATTTTTCCGCAAATTTCCTACACTAACTGTATGCTCTCTAGTTGAATTTTATGTGACAGGCACTCAAACAATTCTGAATTTTTATATATCCAAGTAAAAACCCACGAAGACTTCTGCGCTTACAAAGTGCTGCGCGCGGAAAGCTAAGTGGGTTTTTAAAAGTGACAGGCACTCAAACAATTAAATTTGCCGCACCTATTAATGCTGCATTTTCAAACAATTGCGAACGTCTAATTTCATATGTGTTTCGATAGGAAGGAAGAACATAGTGTTGAGTCACTTCCTCAATTTTCTCCATAAATCGGGAATTCGTTTTCATAACACCGCCACCTAATACAATGCAGTCCGGGTTAAATGTTAGTATAAAATTCGCCAAAACCATACCTACATATGTAGCTGCTTGCTCAATAATTTCTTGTGCAACTAAGTCTCCTGACTCAGATGCAGCAAACACCATTTTTGTATCAATTGGTCTTCTTTCATGCTTCTCCATTTCGAGCAAAATGGATGTACTATTTTTGATTGCATCCATTGCACGTCGTTGAATGGATACTCCTGATGCATATGCTTCTAAACAACCCAATTTGCCACAATTGCATGTTGGGCCATTCGGATTAACAGTGACATGCCCTATTTCACCAGCTAACATATTACTGCCAGTAAACAATTGTCGTTCAAAAATAATGCCTCCACCGATTCCTGTGCTTATCGTCATAAAAAGCATATTCTTTGATTGCCGACCAGCACCGAAGTTAAATTCTCCCCAAGTAGCTGCACTCGCATCATTGACTACTGTAATTTTCTTATCTAACTGAGCATTTAACATCTGCCCTAAAGGTACGTTATTCCAATTGAAAGTAGACCAATAGTGAATAATTCCATTATCTGTATCAACTATCCCTGGCACTCCGACGCCTATACCTTTTATCTCGTAACCTTCTGAAAGAGCATTAATCGCCTCTACTAATCTATTAACAACAATCTCTGGACCATCATGCCCTCTCGTATCCATACGAGTTTCCTTCATGATTTTCCCATCAACACTTAATAATCCAACGGCAATTTTTGTACCACCCATATCTACCCCAACTAGGTACTCTTTTTGCTGCATTTTATTTCCCCCAATGGTCACTGTGTCTATGCACGATATAAAATTATATCCTTTATTTCTTTAATTTTATGTTCGTCTATAAAGTGGTCAAAGCTCGATTGATGCCGAACACCGGATCCAAAATGAAATTCTGAAACGTTGACCTGATTCAAAAATGATGGAAGGGTATTAGGTGATAGACCAGAACCTGGCATTATTTGAATGTGAGATTGGCTTGCCTGTTGTTCTAAAGCTTGAATTTCGCTAACCGCATCAAGTACTTTATTTTTGCCACCTGATGTTAAAATTCGTGAGATTTCCTTATAAGACATTAACGTATTTAATGCCTTTGATTGGTCTCTTACTTCATCGAATGCTCGATGAAATGTAATATCCAATCCATCCGCCGCTTCTATTAATTGTTTTAAAGTATGTTCATCAATATCATGCTCTTCAGTAAGTGCACCAACAACTATTCCACTAGCACCTAGCTGCTTACATATTTGAATATCCTTTAACATTATTTGTAAATCATTTTGATCGTAGAAGAATGAACGGCTGTGAGGACGAATCATTACATTTACAGGAATCGTTAATTCACCGCAAACACTTTCAATCATTGCATAGCTCGGTGTTAATCCTCCCTCGACTATACCTGCGACTAATTCAATTCTGTCTGCTCCTGCTTTTTGTGCCGCTTTCGCATCTGTTAAAGAAATTGCAATCACTTCAATAACCATATTTAGTCATTCCCTTTTTCTAGTTTACTATAGCTTTCTATAAAATCTGCCAATAATCGAACGCCATAACCTGATGCACCGCGCACATGATAGCCTCTCGTTTTCGGCGATTGAACAGGTGCCGCCATATCAATATGTCCCCATTTAGTACCTTTAGGGACGAATTTTCTTAAAAAGAGTGCAGCCGTAATAGAGCCTGCTAGATTGTCTGAGCTAATATTACAAATATCTGCATAATCACTCGCTAATGATTCCTCATATTGATCAATAAGTGGCATCGGCCATACAAAATCACCATTTTGACCGCCTAGCTTTTTCATTAATTCTGTAATCGACTCATCTCCGAATACACCTGCATATTTTAAGCCTAATGCTGCACCAATTGAGCCCGTTAACGTAGCGATATCAATAATTACATCTGGCTTTAACCTTTCAGAATATAATAGAGCATCAGCTAAAATAAGTCTTCCTTCAGCATCTGTATTGCCAACTTGAACATGTAGATTATTTGCGAAACGAATAACTTCACCTGGTAAAAATGCCTTTTCATTAAGCAAGTTTTCAGCAATCGGCAACAGGGCGGTTACATTTACATCTACATTTTTTGAAGCGATTAAATCCATAGCACCAAATACAGCACCTGCTCCGCCCATATCCATACGCATATCGCTAATGTTAAGACCCGTTTTAATGCTAATACCACCGCTATCATAAGTCATGCCTTTACCAATCAACACGATATGCGGCTTATTAACATTCGTACAGTACTTAATCTCTGCTAAATAAGATGAATATTGACTGCCTCTTCCAACTGCCAGTAGCCCATTTAATTGGAGCTGTTGCAAGTCGTCAGTATTATAAATATTGACGGACAGATTTTTTTCACCGAAATGCTGACGAATCGTTTCAGTAAATGTGTCTGGGTTAAGGTCAATCGGATCTGTATTACATAAGTCTCTCGTTATATTAGTGCTATTTGCACGTAACATTCCAACGGTAATAGCATTTTTTAAAGCTTCTGTTTCTTCTAATAGAAAATATACATTACAAGGTTTTACGACTATTTTTTCTTTGCGGTATTTTTGAAACTGGTAGGCCCCAAGTATCCAACCTTCTACAAAAGCAGTCACAGCATCTAGATGATTGAGATTTATTGCAGTTAAAAAATCAAATGATACTTGAATGTCATTATTTTCACTGGCATTAGCCACTCGTGCTACTTCTCCTGCTGCTTCTCGTAAGCTCTCAAAAGTAACTGTTTCATCGCTTCCCAATCCAATGATCAAATAATCCTGACCGCCCTGCTCTGTTTCATGTCTTAACCAGTGGCATTTATGTTTTTCAATCATCCATTTAGGAATTCGGATGGATTGATGAGCTGATTGTAATACAGGATTTACAACAACGATATCCTTGTTCCGTTGCCCAAAATGAAATTCCATTTATCATCACATCTTTCATTTATCGTCATTAAGTTTCGAGCCGGCTCGAAAAGCTTCTCTTAAAATCGATGACACCCGCAAGAGCCTTTAACTATATTAAAAAGGAAAATATCTAAGTTTTTTGTTCTTAGATTATTTCCCTTTTTTATAGTTTTTTCATAACATTAATCGATATGTAGCATTAAATGTCCTTCGATTTTTTCCATAGTAAACTGTATATACTGTCCTTCAACACTGTAACTTACCTCTGATAATTCAGGCAGTTTTTTGACAGATGTCACCTTTGTATCACCAACAAACATTCTAATTTCTGTGTTATAAAGTGGGATAATGTCTTCAATCGTATAAATATCCTCTGAGCGTTTCTCAGTTATATAATGAAGTGCATGCAAAATCTTTGCCCCTGTTTCTTTATCTTCATTTAATGATGTCAGCAATGTCGATGGACCATTATGAGCAATGAGCTTTCTTTCAAGAAGATGATCAATCGCATCATTCATCATCCATTTACACCAAGCTAGGCCATTTTTTCGATATAGTTTGAAAATAGGGTGTGAGAAGTAAATGATATTTTGGCGTTTTGTCACTGCAGCATGTCCAAATGTATGCGATGATGGGGCATGTTGATGCGAACAAAACGTAGTGCCTTCTCTATTAAAATAAGGTTTTACTGTCTGCATCAGTACCTCTGACTGTACAGGTTTCATTTCTAAACCTTTTAAATACATGACATACTCTTCTTTATGCAATTTTTTCCCAATTATATCATTCGGTAAAACAAAATCACGGTCATACTTTGATTCACCAACGTACACATTTCCAAATAAATCTTCTTCGTTACTATTTTTATTAATTAGAGATTCAAATGTACCAATAATTTTCCCGCCATTGTTAGCGTAAGCTTGTAGCTTTTGCTGTAACTCAGGAGAATAGTCAATCACATCAGGTAAAATAATTAACTTATAGTCATTAAAATCAATTTGACTGTCGATAATATTAAATTGATATGATAACTCTTGTAACATTCTAACTGCACCGATTAATGCTGGATGGATACCTAAATTATGATCTCCTGGTGTATAAAATTCTTCAGGTGTTAATACCCCGATTTCTGTAACCGGTTTTGTATTCATACAGTACTTTTCTACTTCTTTCACTTTTCCATAAACACTGCCAATTAATTCATAAGCAGCTTTCGATAATTTACCATTTGGATGAAGTTGATCTCCAATTGAACAGCCTGCACCTAAAGCAAGCATATTGAAGCACTCAAATTCTAAAGCTGCTTTATTTTTCAATGAGTGGAAATCACCCCAATACGTGTGAAACTTACCCGTCATACCGATGATGTCCTTACCCAAAATACGAGAATATCTCATTGTTGCAGGGAAATGATCATAGCCCCATCCACCACTTGGTAAAGACTCTAGCTCCAAATGTGTATAATTGTTTAAGCTACTTTTATTGCCTGGACCAATATGAGAGCTATTATAGAAAATACCTGCATGCGGCACTCTAGTTCTAATAAAATCACTAATCTCTTCTTTAAATTCCTCAAGCATCAGCGTAGAATAATAGATTCTATCTACTCTATTTTCTGTGTTTAACCCTTTACGTTCCATTTGTTCAAAACAATTTTTACAATTACAATCAACTTTAAATAAAATATCTAAAAAGAAGCCATCAATATTTTCGCTTTTCACTGTATCGATAATATCTTGTAAATGGTCTTTAAAATATTGTCTATAGCCGCTATTTAAACAAATTGTATAGTAAAAATGTGGTTCAGGAACACCTTGGCTGTTAATGAATTCTCCGTTTTCATCAATCGATAACCACTCTGGATGATGTTTACTAATATAACCATCCCATTGCACAGTTGTATAAATCGGAACTTTAATATTATTTTTATGGCAAACCTCTATTTGTTCTAATAAAAGGTTTTTATTTTCAAGATGCGGATGGATTAAATCTGGACGATGCTGTGAAGGGTAATATAACCAGCCGTGATGACATCTAGCAAAACAAGTAATCGAGTTTACATTCGCTTCTTTTAATGTCTCAACAAACTCCTCTGCAACAAAGTCCTTTCCAACACCAGGAATATTTTCACTCGTATGAAAATCTAAATGTACCTGTCTATAACGTAATTCACTCAAATTCATAACCCCCAATAATATTCACTATTTCTATTTCATTGCTATTCTTTGACTGAGCCTGCCGCAAGACCACTTTCAATTTTCTCTTGGAATAGAAGATAAACGACTAAAGGAACTAATATCGTGATGACGATTGCAGCCATTAATGGCCCGTATTCTGATCCTCTTTCACCACTAAAGTTTAATAGACCCAATGCAATTGGTTTTAAGCGGTCATCATTAATAAATAAAAGTGGGAACAGAATGTTATTCCATGCGCCTAAAAAATTAAAAATAGAAACAGTCGATATTGCTGGAACAGACATCGGCAATATAACTTTGAAATATATTTGGAAATAACTTGCGCCATCCATAAGTGCCGCTTCTTCTAAAGAGGCATTAATCCCTTTCATAAACCGTGTCAAAACTAAAATGCTAAATGACAAAGAAAACGCCACATACAGTAGAACTAATGCCACTAAATTATTTTTCAATTCTAGTGCTCCAATAATATATGAAACTGGTACAAGAACTGTATGCATAGGTATCATCATACCTAACAGGAAAAACAGAGCTAAAAATTTATTCACTTTAAAGTTAAATCTTGATAATGTAAATGACGCCATAGAAGAGACAATCGCAAGGATAATAACTGTTGCCATTGAAATAAGTATACTATTTAAAAAATATCTACTCATATTCGCTTCTTGCCAAGCAATTACATAGTTTTCAAATCTAAAAACCTCAGGCAAACTAAAGGGTGAACTAAATATTTCTTTATTTCCTTTAAGAGAAGAAACTAATGTAAATAACATCGGTTCAATAAACATTAAAGCCATTGCTATTACAAAAACATATAATATTATTTTCTTTTTCATTGGTTCTTCTCCTTCCTATTCATGATGGCTTCACTACCGATAGTCAATACGAGCGCAATAACAAAAATGATGACCCCTAATGCACTACCAACGCCGTAGTTGTTGTATCTGAAAGCTTCATAATACATTAAAGTAGTCGGCAGATTGGTTAGACCATTCGGCCCTCCCTCAGTCATAACAAAAATTAAATCAAATACTTTCACGGTCCCAATAATATCCATTAAAATACATAAAGTAATAATTGGCTTTAGCATAGGAACTGTTATATGGAAGAACTTTTGTACAGATGAAGCCCCATCCATCTCTGCCGCCTCATATACTTCTTCTGGTATCGTTGTTAATCCCGCTAATAGGATTACCATGTAGTATCCAACACCTGCCCAAATGTTTACAAAGATAATTGCACCCATAGCAGTAGATGAGTCAATTAACCAGCCTTTAGCTAAATCTGCTAGACCAATAAATTCTAATAAGCTATTTAAAGAGCCATTTGGCATAAAGATAAAATACCAAAGTAGACCGATAGCTGTTAGTGGAAAAATAGTAGGTACAAAATAGATTACTTTAAAGAATCGATGTCCCCTAAATTTCGTATTAATTGCAACTGCTAATAATAAAGCGATTGGTGTATGGAATAAAACGCTAAAAAACACCATGCCAAACATATTTTTTAAAGAAATAAGAAAGTCTTTATCTTTAAAGACATTTAGATAGTTTTCTAAACCTACAAAATTTAATGGTGCTCCTTTAATGCCATTCCAATTGACAACGGAAAAATAAAGGGCGCCTATCATAGGTATAATAAGGAATAGAATATAGATTACTAAGGCCGGTAAAGTAAATAGAAAAATTTTTGACTTATCTCTATTTGTTTTTACATTCATCTATTCCCCTCCATTTCTTAAATTTTTTGTAATCTTAATCAATTTTAATCTAATTCGCATATGCAACAGGCGCACGCATTCCGCGGGTAAGCATCGAGCCGCTACGCTCGATGCTTGCATTTCCCACTGGAGTCGCCGCCTTCCGCTCCACCTTAACATTCGTTATGCAAAAACTACTTATTTAGATTTATCAATTTCATCTTGAATTTCTTTTGCTGCATCTTTAGGCTTACCACCAATTAAGATACTTACGATAGAGTTTCTTGTTCTATCTTGCATAGATGGTAGTGGATCAAAATCGAACACATCTACTGCAATTCCTGTTGACGTAGCACCTAATTCAATATTGTGTAAGAACAAATCAGATACTTTCGAGTTATCAATTGCGATATCTGATCTTGGAATTAAGAACTGTGCTTCCTCTGCAAATCGTTTAGCTGCTTCAGCAGAAGTAAGCATTTTTAGTAGTTCAATTGTATATTCTTTTTCTTTTCCTTCAAGTTTGCCATTCACCATATATGGACTAATAATTTGCATATCTTCATCTTTAAACTCTGGTTTTTCATCAAAGTATGGGAATTTAGCAAGTTTAATCGCATCAGCGTATTCTGTCTCACTTGGATTCGTAAATTTCCCAATGTTCCATGGACCAGTAATAATCATCGCTGCCTTACCTTCAAGGAAATCTGCCACAGCAATTTCATCACTTATACCAGCAGCACTTTTACCAAATGCATCTAACTTATTTAAGTCTTCAACATATTCAAGTGTTTTCACAACTTCTGAATCTGTCCATTTTAATTCTCTAGTACCTAGTTTCTTTGCTGCTTCTGTCCCCATCCATTTATAAAAAATTTGGTTGTGTAAATGTCCTGCCATATACGTTGCCTTTGCACCAAGTGCAATAGGTGTTACATCGATGCCTTTTAACTTTTTAACAGCTGCTGTTAGTTCACTCCATGTTTCAGGGAATTCATTAATACCAGCTTTTTTAAGTATTTCTTCATTATAATAAACACCAATTAAACCAGACTCCATTGGAATTCCATATGTCCCCTCATGACCTGGCACTTGATAATATTTTAATGCACCTTCTGTGAAATTTTGTCCCCATTCAGGATCATCCTTTAAAACTGGGTCCATATCCATAAGTAAGCCACTTTCAATATACTCGTTTAAATTTGCAACACCTTGAACTCTAAAAATGTTAGGTAAAGTGCCAGATGCAAGATCTGTTTTCAGCTTATTGTTAAATGCTGATTCATCACCTTGAGATTCATCAACAACAACTACATCGGAATGCTTTGCCTCGAATTCTTTAATAATATCTTTGTAGATTTGTGCCTGACTGCTTGTCCCTGCCATTCTTGTTAGCAATCTGATTTTTACCTTACCATCTGCATTATCACTAGCATCACTCGAACCACCACACGCTGTAAGTATAGTAGCTAATAAAACCATCAATACAACTAGCATCTTTTTCTTCATAAATTTCATCCCCTTTGTAACAAATTTTTATTTTGTATTTGGTGTTAATGCAAATACCTCATGGATTGATCCTACTTCAATGCCCCCATCACTTTTAATGATGCTTGGTCTAAGGGAGCGAATATTAGCAATTGTTTCTTTATTTTCATAGTCTATTTGCTCTAAAATTGAAGCAATTACATTTGGCCAAACGTCTTCTGAACCATCTAAAACTTTCAAAGCGAAACCTAAACGTTCTTTTTTCAAGCCGAAGCAATACACGCCTTTTGCTCCGCCCTTTGCTACAATATTTCGATCTTGCAATAATACAGAGCAAATAAAGTTTTCAGACGCTACCATGTTGAATTCATTGTTCATAATTGTTGTCATTCGCTCTACTGCTTCTCTAAGTTCCAAATCTTCAATTAAATCTGGACAAGCTAATTTCAAACTTGTAATAGCCATATTGTGTAATGGTATAGCAAACACAGGCACACCACAGCCGTCTATTCCGATATGAATTTCAGATAGCGGTGTTTCTGATAAATAAGATAGCGTTTTCAAAATAAGCTGTTGTAGCGGATGATCTATATTCCAATAACCCTCCGTTGGAAAACCCATTTCACGACAAGTTGCAATAAAGCCCATATGTTTTCCTGAGCAGTTATGAAAAAGTCGTCTTTTCTCTATATGTTGTCTTAACATTGCCTCTTTTGGTTCCGCATTTAAAGGGTACGAAAAAGGACAAAATAATTCATTCTCATTAATGGCTAATTTCTCTTTCATCGTTTCTAGCGCTTCAATGTGATACGTTTCTCCGCGATGTGAAGCAATAAATAACGCTGCTTCTCTATCAGTTAAGCCATACTTTAAATCAATTTTAGATAAAAATGCAGGTAGTGCTTGAATCGGTTTTGCAGCAGAACGGAAATATGTATTATGTTGGATATTACCAACTTGATAGATAGCCTCCTTGCTGTCATTAACACCACAAACGACACCAGAATGAACATTTTCCAGTAAGTTCGCTCTTGTTTCTTCTACTAACACTTCAGAATTCATAATTCGCTTTCCCCCGATACATTAGAATGACCAAATTCCCGATACGCTTGTATTCATATCGAGTTTACGGTGAACATGCAGTTAATGTTCATCCTCGAAATACCGATTATTTGATGACACCTTTTTTTAAAATGATGTTAGCGTACTGAGCTTTTTCGCTTGTTGCTACTACGGCAAAAGCCTTTTTTGTGCGCTCGTAAAATTCAAAGCGTTCCATAAATTCAAATGGAATTGGATATTCGGATTGATGTTGAACGATTTGCTCATACTCTTTCCAAATCGTTGGTTCCACTGGATCTCCCGGGACAACAGCCATTAATTGAATGGGATGTTCCACATACGTATCGATAGGAAAGAACGCCAATATCGCTTCTAGTAATTCTGGAATTGTATGTCCATCACAACGGATTAGCTGTTGGGCATGGCTGGCAGCAGGAAAATTTCCGTCCGCCAACACAATTTCATCTCCATGACCCATCTCCATTAATACCTTCATTAAGTCTGGTGAAATAATAGGAGGAATTCCTTTTAGCATAGTTATTCACACTCATTTCTTTAATCTTCTGCTACGAAGTAATTTGTAAGAGAACCTAATTTCTCGATTTCTACAGTTACTTCATCCCCTGGTTGAATATACACTTGCTGTTCTGCAGGATATCCGAACACTACGCCTTCTGGTGTACCTGTTAAAATAATATCTCCAGGCTCTAATGTCATATGTCGGGAAATATAACTAATAATTTCAGCACAATTGAAAATCATATCTGCTGTGTTTGAGTTTTGTCTTATTTCTCCATTTACATATGTTTTTAATGCTAGATTATTAGGGTTCTCTATTTCATCTGCTGTCACTAAGTAAGGACCAACAGGACTGAACTTATCGCACGTTTTACCTAACAACCATTGTTGTGTTTTCATTTGCAAATCGCGCGCCGATAGATCATTTACAGTGCAATAACCAAAAACATGGTCTAATGCATTTTCTTCTTTGACATTTTTTATCTTTTCACCAATAACAATTCCAAGCTCTACCTCATAATCAAGTTGCTTTGTTACATTTGGAATTTGAATATCACTTTGATGTCCAGTTAATGTGTTATCAAATTTATTAAATAAAATAGGCACTTCTGGATATGGCGCATTCGTTTCATCTGCATGTTTACGGTAATTTAAACCTACGCAAATAATTTTATGTGGTTTTGTAACACATGGTCCCCAGCTGATTTGACTGTCATCTACAAATACTGCACTTTCTTCTACTTCTATTGCTTGAATAAAATTTTGAAGCTTTGCAATCTCTTCTTTATTACAAGAAAATAAAGACATTACATCTGGTAAGTTATTAAAATTCGAATTTTTGTTAATCGATGCGGCTATATCTATAATGCCTTGCGTCGTTTGAACGCCTAATTGATAGTTGCCCTGCTTTTCAAATGTTAATAGTTTCATAATCATTCCTCATGTCATTTCGTAATATTACGCATTTTTCCCAAAGACAACGCCACCATCTATGTAAAGCGGTGAACCCATCATAAAACTGGACTCATCAGATGCTAAAAATAAGGCCGCTTTCGCAACATCTTCAGGTTTTCCTAATTCGCCACTTAGCTGTCTTGTTTTAATACTTGCGATGGCAGCTTGTGGATTGTCATATGCATTCTTTAAATAATTTTCTACAAATGGTGTGAAAATTGTTCCAGGTAATAAAGCATTTACTCGTATATTGTAAGGTGCATAATCTACCTGCATCGCCTTTGTTAACGATAAAATGGCTCCTTTAGTTGCCGAATATAATGCGCGTTGCTTCAAGCCTATTTCCGCAGCACATGAAGACATATTAATGATGCATCCACTCTTTTGCTCCATCATGTGAGGGACAATATATTTTGTTGGCAAATAGATTCCCTTTACATTTACGCTCATCACTTTATCCCATACGTCTGGCTCTACCTCATCTATCCGCCCAACATTACTAATGCCTACATTATTAAAAAGGATATCAATTTTTTCGAATTGCTTTGTAATATGTTCAACCATCTCTTTTACAGCTTCAGGAATAGTCACATCTGCATGATAAAATGTTGCGCTTCCTCCGTTATGTTGAATATCCTTTACTGTACTTTCACCATTTTCCTTGTGAACATCGTTAATGATGACGTGGGCTCCCTCTGCTGCAAAAAGAAGGGCTGTCGAACGACCAATACCACTACCACCCCCGGTAATGAGTGCTACTTTACCTTGTAATCTCATAGCAACAATTCCCTTTCTTGTTCTAAATGGTCTTCTGGCTGTGCGGCTTTCACAGTAAGTCCTCCATCTACCATTAGTAAATGTCCGTTTATTTGCATCGCTTCCTCAGAAGCTAAAAATACGACAGCATCAGCAATTTGCTTTTCAGTCCCTAGTCTTTTCATTGGGTTGGCTTGTATTTCTTTTTCTAAAATACTTGGATCTTCGAGATATTCCTGACACATATCTGTAGCTACTGTACTTGGACCGACGGCATTGATATTAATATTATATTTACCTAATTCAATCGCTAAAGCTTTAGTCAAATGACTAGCCGCCGCTTTGGAGGAAATATAATGTGGAATAACAGGACTTGTCACAAGCAGGCTTGCTGTAGATGTAATATTAATGATTTTGCCGTACCGTTTTTCAATCATTTTTTTAGCTACCCGTTGTGAAGTTAAGAAAATTGATTTTACATTTGTTTGATACGTCGTATCCCAAGTTTCTTCTGTTAACTTCATAAATGATTCGAATGGCGCTATACCAGCGTTATTCACTAATATATCTACATTGCCAAGCGTTTTCTCCACTTCATCTATCATGTGATCGACTTCTTGTTTAATACCTACATTCGCTTTTACAACCATCGCTCTGACATTAAAACGATTCTCTATTTGTTCCTTTAACATTTCGGCTTTTTCTAATGAACTTTGAGATGTATAGTTAATGGCAACATGGGCTCCTTCTTCTGCTAATCTTTCTGCGATAGCAGCCCCTATCCCCCTACTTGCTCCTGTTACTAGAGCAACACGGTTTTCAAGTTTTTTCATATTTATTCTCCTAACTTTACTTGTTATAGACTAATACCAATTCTGCTAATACTAAATTCTTGATGGCCTAAAATCTCGGCTTTTGTTTCCTGACCTTTTGCTACATTTACGATCGATTCAAAAATGCGTTTACCCGATTCGTCCAACGTTTCTTTCCCTTGTAAAACAGGGCTGACATCTACATCGATATTGTCTGCCATTCGTCTTCCAGTAATTTCGTTACCTGTTATTTTAATGACAGGAATAATTGGATTTCCTGTCGGTGTCCCTCTTCCTGTTGTAAAGCAAACAACATGAACACCCGCTGCCGCCATGCCTGTTACACATTCAATATCATTCCCTGGTGAATCCATGAAATAATAACCTGTGCCTGGAATTTCTTCAGCGAAGTCTACAACCCCTTGAAGCATTGCTGTTCCAGCTTTACTGATACAACCTAAAGATTTTTCCTCAATCGTCGATAAGCCCCCTGCAATATTGCCTGGGCTTGGATTTCCTCCACGCATATCGACACCCATACGTTCTACTTCAAGTTCAAATTGTTCAACACATTTATATAATTTTTGTTGTACATCTTGATTGATTGCCTTTGCAGCAACAAGATGCTCAGCACCAATGATTTCTGTAGTCTCGCCCATGACAATTGTGCCACCTGCATTCAAAATAGTATCAGCTGCTCTACCAAGTGCAGGGTTACTACATAATCCTGATGTAGCGTCAGAGCCGCCACATTTCACACCAACAATTAGCTCTGAAAGTGGAATATCTATTAACGGAATATCTTCTATTTTTTTCAGAAGATCCTGTGCTACTTCCACACCTTTGTGGATCGTTTTAACAGAGCCACCTTCATTTTGAATGTCAATCCAAACAACTGGCTTACCAGTCTCTTCAATTTCTTGCTTTATGTCTTGTGCATTGATTACTTCACAGCCAAGGCTAACAATTAATACAGCACCGACATTCGGGTTTTTCCCCATTCCAACTAATACTTTATGTGTTCTCTCTTTGTCAGCACCTACTTGACTACATCCATGTTGATGAGGTATAGCTACTGACCCCGGAACTTGTTGTTGAATTCTTGAAGTAACCTGATTTGCACATACAACTGTTGGTAAAATTAAAAGATGATTTCGAATACCAAATTTTCCATTGTCTCTTCGATAGCCCTTAATAACTGTCATCATTTCACACCTCCTGCACTTTTATCTCCGCGTCCGCGTATGCCCTCGATATTGTGAACATGTACATGCTCCCCTATCTGAATAGCAGTAGTTGCTGCTCCGATTACTTCACCGTACTTCACAATTTCCTCAGCCTTATGGATAGGAGCAATCGCAACTTTATGTCCAAAGCTAACATCTTGTTGCAAAGTTAATTCATATGTTTGATTACCTTTTGTGTAAATCACACTTTCACCTTTTTTTACATCCGTTAAAAGGGTTGTTACATTATCCTTTTCATCCATTACAATGCAAGCTATCCCTTGTTGATACACCATTTCTGCCATTCCTTCGCCCTCCCTCTTATAATTTATAAAAACGCTTGGCATTTTCTCCAAATATCATTTCTAAATCTTTTCCAAGTAAGTTTGTAGGTAAGTTTTCCATAAGTATCGCCAGCACATCGTTGTATGTACCTGATAAATTACATACAGGCCAATCACTTCCAAACATTACTCGATTCGTTCCAAAAACGTTTACAACATGGTTGATAAAGGGCTGAAATTCTTCAATCGCCCAGTTTTTATGAGTTGCTTCTGTCACTAATCCTGAAAGTTTACACATCACATTCGGGTACATCGCAATTTCACCCATAGCTTCTTTCCAGCCATCTATTTGTTGCTTTGCAATATTTGGCTTAGCTATGTGGTTTACTACTACTCTCAATTGAGGAAATGTTTTTAATAATTCTAGTATGTAAGGAAAATGCCTTGGCTTTATTAAAAGATCTAGCGGAACATCATACTGTACAAGAAGTTCAATGTTCTTTAATACATCTTTTCTTAAAATCCAATCATCCTCATCCAAATCTTGTAACATAGGTCGAACACCTACAAAACCAGGATGTTGTAGCAACTCCTCTAAATGTTGCTTAAAGTTTAATTCTGTAAAATCTAACCAGCCGACTACACCTGCAATCCATTCATGCTCTTCAAATAAATCTAATAAAAATAAAGTTTCATTGATTGTAGGGGCCGCTTGGACTACTATTGTTTTTTCAATTTGATGTTCATTTAAAATTGGATATAAATCGTTAGGCATATAATCACGATAAAGCTCTGGTAAATCTTCGGTTAACCATTTATAATCATTCCTTGATAACTTCCAAAAATGTTGATGTGAATCGATTATCATATTCAACACCACCTTTGTTAACTTTTATGTTACCGGTAACGTAAAAATAACAAACAAAAAATTACATGTCAATACTAATTTCTGAAAATAATCAAAATTCAAAACCAAGGTAAATAGATGGTATTTATAAGAATATTTCATACTTAGTGGAGTAGAATAGCGACAATGAACGCTATTCATTAGATGCATTGACGTATTTGAATGTTACATTTACCAAGCTCAAATGTTAAAAAACTTTTCATTTTGAGTAGGTTAGAAAATGGGATGGTGATGTAGATTTTTAAACCACATGCTATAATGACTTGAGAAAAATGGTGGATGAACATCGGGGAGCTTTAAACGGAAAACTAATTGTATTATTTTATTTTTGGCTCACTTAAAGCGCTTTCCCTATTGGATTCAACAATTGGAAAGTGTAGAGTTAGAAGAAGTACAATTATATTTGAATTATTTATGTAAAAATAAACCACAACATGGTAATCACGATGACTTTATTTTGAAATAAAATGTATCTTCATTCGAGATGTTTTTTGCGTAGAATCGTTGCGCCAGCAGTAGGAATAATACAAAAAAATTAACAATGTAAGGTAGGTACGATAGGTGACAACAATATATGATATTGCAAAAAAAGCTAATGTTTCTCCTATGACTGTTTCAAGAGTTATTAACAATAAAGGCAATATTAGCGAGAAAACAAGAAAAAAAGTAGAAGCTGTTATTCAAGAATTAAACTATATCCCCAACTCCGCTGCCAGAAGTTTAAATATTAAAAAAACGAAGCTCCTTTCATTAGTTATTCCTGATATTACAAACCCTTTCTTTACAAAGGTTGCTAGAGGTGCAGCAGATAAGGCTAATCAACTAGGCTACCAGCTTATGTTGTGCAATACTGACGAAGATCCAGAAAAAGAAAGTGGCTATATAGATGCTCTTATTTCGAAAATGGTAGACGGTGTCATTATTGCGCCTACTGGAAATCAGTCTAAAAAAAACTTAAAAAAGCTTGTGAAAAACAAAGTTCCCTTTACGTTAATTGATAGGATGATAGATGATCTTCCATGCGATATGGTATTGGGGAATAATCATGAGGGAACAAGAGAGTTAGTTCAGCATTTAATTGATCGAGGACATAAGAAGATTGCGCTTATTCATGCACCGTTAGATATTTCCACATCCAAAGAGCGTTATCAAACGTATGTAGACACATTGAAAGTAAATGATCTGTCTTTTAATAAAAATTTGGTTATCCAAACACATTATAAACAAGAAGAAGAAGAATGGGACACTATCAATGGTTTACTGCTATTACCTGAGGAAGAACGACCTACTGCCATCTTCGCAGCTAATAACTTTATAGCGATTAACGCAATTACAACACTGCGCAACAAAAATATCCGAGTGCCAGAAGATATTGCCGTTGTGTGCTTCGACGACTTAGAGCCTTATTCAAATTTGGACCCTTTCTTCACAGTAGCTTCACAGCCCGCATATGACTTTGGTTATATGGGGACACAATTAGTTATTGAACGAGTTGAAGGAAACGGACCAAGCGAATATCGCAAAATTAATCTTCAACCAAAGCTTATCGTGAGAAAATCTTCAAGTACTTCTATTGTTTAAGATCATTAATAAAGTCATTTTAAAAAAAATCAGACAGAAGTAAACTCAAAAAATCCGAGTTTATTTCTTTCTTTTTTATAAAATTCAGAATCTTTTCAGTGCCTGACACTTAATCATTTTGTATATTCCCCTACTTTTTCATTTGAATTAGATGCACCTGTAAGGAAAATCTTCTTTTGTTGAAAATCCTCAACAATAAGTGCCAGGCACTCAAACAATTTAAATTAAGTTAAAGTCCAATTCCCCCTTCGTATACACCGCTGATTTCTTCTTTAGCATAATAATAATGCTCTATGATATAGTAAAAACAAGGATTTACGAAAGGATGTTATTTATGGCTAAAAGTGTAGTAATAGCTGAAAAACCATCAGTAGCTCGCGATATTGCGCGTGTATTGAACTGCAATAAAAAAGGAAACGGTTATCTTGAAGGGGATAAATACATCGTTACATGGGCACTAGGTCATCTTGTAACATTAGCAGACCCTGAAAGCTATGACGTGAAATACAAAACGTGGAATTTAGAAGATTTACCAATGTTACCTGAACGCTTAAAACTGACAGTTATTAAACAAACAGGTAAACAATTTAATGCGGTAAAAAGCCAACTGACGCGCGG
The DNA here is from genome assembly GCF_044754025.1 of Lysinibacillus sp. NPDC093197. NCBI lineage: Bacteria > Bacillati > Bacillota > Bacilli > Caryophanales > Bacillaceae > Lysinibacillus > Lysinibacillus sp. NPDC093197. The sequence continues at coordinate 306,354 of NZ_JBIVOH010000003.1, forward strand.
TGATGTAGGAGAAATTATTGTGGCAACTGATGCTGGCCGCGAAGGTGAACTCGTAGCACGTTGGATTATTGATAAAGTAAAGATAAATAAGCCGATTAAACGTTTATGGATTTCTTCTGTAACTGATAAAGCCATTAAAGACGGATTTGCTAACTTAAAACCAGGCAAGGCCTACGATAATTTATATGCTTCCGCTGTTGCCCGTTCAGAAGCAGACTGGTATATCGGACTAAATGCTACTCGTGCTTTAACAACGCGTTTTAATGCACAGCTAAACTGCGGTCGTGTACAAACACCAACAGTGGCAATTATTGCGGCGCGCGAAGATGAAATCAAACATTTTAAAGCGCAAACTTATTACGGTATTGAAGCTCAGACTGCCGACCATTTAAAACTGACATGGCAAGATGCAAAAGGCAATAGCCGCAGCTTTGATAAAGATAAAATTGACGCTATCGTTAAAAAGCTTGGTAGAAACAATGCAACTGTTACTGACATTGAAAAAAAACTGAAGAAAACTTTTGCTCCAGGTTTATATGATTTAACAGAGTTGCAACGTGATGCGAATAAAATTTTCGGTTATTCTGCAAAAGAAACGCTGAATATTATGCAAAAATTATATGAGCAGCACAAAGTATTAACGTATCCACGTACAGACTCTCGCTATATTTCACAAGACATTGTTGCTACTATACCAGAACGTTTAAAAGCTTGTGGTATTGGTGAATACCGTTCACTTGCAAATAAGCTTTTAAATAAACCAATTAAAACGTCGAAGGCATTTGTCGATGATAGTAAAGTTTCTGATCACCATGCAATTATTCCGACAGAAGGCTATGTCAATTTCTCTGCTTTCTCCGATAAGGAACGTAAAATTTACGACCTTGTTGTGAAAAGATTTTTAGCTGTTCTTTTCCCTGCTTTTGAATATGAACAACTGACATTACGTGCAAAAATCGCTGATGAAAGCTTTGTCGCACGCGGGAAAACAATCCTATCAGCTGGCTGGAAGGAAGTATATGAAAATCGTTTTGACGATGAGGATACAACAGATGATTTGCAAGAACAAATCCTTCCGCGCATAGACAAGGGTGACACACTTCAGATTAAACTGATTGCACAAACATCTGGCCAAACGAAGCCACCAGCTCGCTTTAACGAGGCAACACTATTATCTGCGATGGAAAATCCGACGAAATATATGGGGACGAACGATAAAAAATTGGCCGATACTTTAAAATCTACAGGTGGTTTAGGTACAGTAGCAACTCGCGCTGATATAATCGAAAAGCTCTTTAATTCATTTTTAATTGAAAAACGTGGTGCTAAAGATATTTACATCACTTCAAAAGGCAGACAACTGCTTGATTTAGTTCCAGAGGAGTTAAAATCCCCTACCCTTACAGCTGAATGGGAACAAAAGCTCGAAGCGATTGCCAATGGGAAACTGAAAAAAGAAGTATTTATTAGTGAAATGAAAAATTATACGAAGGAAATTGTTTCTGAAATTAAGGCAAGTGATAAAAAATATAAGCACGATAATATTTCTACTAAATCTTGCCCTGATTGTGGTAAACCGATGCTTGAAGTTAACGGCAAAAAAGGCAAAATGCTTGTTTGTCAGGACCGTGAATGTGGTCACCGTAAAAATGTAGCGCGTGTGACAAACGCTCGCTGCCCTCAATGTAAGAAAAAACTCGAGCTTCGTGGTGAAGGCGATGGGCAAATCTTTGTATGTAAATGTGGGCATCGCGAAAAATTATCTGCATTTGAAGCGCGCCGTAAAAAAGAAGGCGGCGGTAAAGTCGATAAACGCTCAGTTCAAAAATATTTAAAGCAACAAAATAATGATGAACCAGTAAACAACGCAATGGCTGAAGCCTTAAAAGGACTAAAACTCGATTAAGAGTGCCAGTCACTCACACAATTCTGAATTCTCCCTAGCAAGATATTTTTAATAACTTAAGCCGCACACCAAGCATAGCGAGGGGTGTGGCTTAAGTTTTTTTCATCTCTAATGCAATATAAATTTGCTAGTAAAACTATTGAATATTTACATAAAAAGTACGTTTAAAACTGCATACTCTTATTCCCTTAACATATATTGAATTGTCATAATATTCACTAAATTATGAAGGAGGAGTAGAAAATGCAAGCTCAAGACTTTAGACCTCGAAATGTGATTATTATTACGATTATAGTTGTTTTATCACTAATAATTGGGCATTCGATTTATGTAAATTATATTGAGGTTTTATAATTACACATTCTGAAATCATATCTAGTATCTTAGTTGTTGGTGGCAGAGTAAATATGTAAGCGGAATTATTACCATAAAGGCTATCTATATACTATTTAGAGTTAGAGAGTAACACGAAGAATCTGCTCAACGTCCCCTTGTACCATGTGGGCGTAGAGAGGATTCTTTTTTCTATTGCAGGATTACCTCCTTGCTCCGCGGTATCACACCCTCACTTCGCGGAATCAGCCCCTCACTTCGCGGAATCACTACCTCAACCTCGCTTCGCGAAATTAACTCCTCGTTCCGCGGAATCACACCACTGCTTCGCGGAATCAACCCTTCGCTTCGCGGAATCACACCACTGCTTCGCGGAATTACACCCTCACTTCGCGGAATCAAACCCTCGCTCCGCGGAATTACCTCCTCAATTCGCGGAATCAGCCCCTCTCTTCACGGAATCAACACCTCGCTCCGCGGAATCAGCCCCTCTCTTCGCGGAATCAACCACTCGCTCCGCGGAATTACACCCTCACTTCGCGGAATCAACACCTCGTTTCGCGGAAACACACCTTCACTCCGCGGAATCACTTCCTCACTTCGCGGAATCAACCCATCACTTCGCGGAATCACACCATCAATTCGCGGAATCAGCCCCTCTCTTCGCGGAATCAACACCTCGCTCCGCGGAATCAGCCCCTCTCTTCGCGGAATCAACCACTCGCTCCGCGGAATTACACCCTCACTTCGCGGAATCAACACCT